>NZ_CP196860.1:2915000-4193757 GCF_056632175.1 Xenorhabdus sp. SGI 60
GACATATCAATGCGCACCATAGCATCATCACTGTCGAACAAGAAATTAGCCAACGCTTTACACAATTCTGTTTTCCCCACCCCTGTCGGCCCCAGGAACATGAAAGAACCAATTGGACGATTGGGATCAGATAATCCAGCCCTGCTACGACGAATTGCATTCGATACGGCATTAACAGCTTCATTCTGCCCTATCACGCGTTTATGCAATTCTTGCTCCATACGCAGTAACTTATCCTTTTCGCTTTCCAACATCCTGGATACAGGAATCCCTGTCCAGCGCGCGAGTATTTCAGCGATTTCAGCATCTGTGACTTTGTTACGCAGCAGCTTCATATGACGATTTTCTGCTGTTGTTGCTGTCGCCAGACGTCTTTCCAATTCCGGAATTTTTCCGTACTGAATTTCAGACATTTTAGCCAAGTCACCACTACGGCGAGCTTTTTCTAATTCAATACGGGCATTTTCTAATTCAGCCTTAATATTCTGAGTACCACTAAGTTCAGCTTTTTCTGCTTTCCACTCTTCTTCCAATTCAGAATATTCACGTTCTTTTTCTGCCAATTCTTCGTTCAGCATCTCTAAACGTTTTTTACTGGCATCATCAGACTCTTTTTTCAGTGCTTGCTGCTCAAGCTTTAATTGAATAACACGACGCTCAAGGCGATCCAATGCTTCTGGTTTAGAATCCATCTGCATACGGAGACTTGCCCCTGCTTCATCAATGAGGTCAATTGCTTTGTCAGGCAGCATGCGATCAGAAATATAGCGATGAGATAATGTTGCAGCCGCTACAATGGCCGGATCAGTAATTTGGACGTGATGATGCAACTCATATCGCTCTTTCAGTCCACGTAAAATAGCAATCGTGTCCTCAACCGTGGGTTCTGCCACATAAACTTTCTGGAAACGACGCTCTAAGGCCGCATCTTTTTCTATATATTGACGATACTCATCAAGTGTTGTTGCCCCGACACAATGCAGTTCTCCACGGGCCAGAGCAGGTTTTAACATGTTACCGGCATCCATTGCGCCTTCGGCTTTGCCTGCTCCTACCATGGTATGCAATTCATCAATAAACAGAATGACTGAACCTTCCTGTTTGGCAAGATCGTTCAAAACACCTTTCAAACGCTCTTCGAATTCACCACGATATTTAGCACCGGCTAATAACGCGCCCATATCAAGAGACAGAACACGTTTGTTTTTCAGTCCTTCTGGAACTTCACCATTAACAATACGCTGTGCCAAACCTTCGACTATCGCGGTCTTCCCGACCCCGGGTTCACCAATGAGAACAGGGTTATTTTTGGTTCGACGCTGCAATACCTGAATAGTTCGACGAATTTCTTCATCACGCCCAATCACAGGATCTAATTTGCCTTGTTCAGCACGCTCAGTCAGATCAATGGTATATTTCTTTAACGCTTGGCGCTGATCTTCTGCGCCTTGCTCATTTACTTTTTCACCACCGCGCATTTGTTCTATTGCCTTAGTGATTTTATCTTTGGTTGCTCCCGCCGCTTTCAACATGTCACTTAATGTTCCACGTTCTTCTATCGCTGCCAGAACATAGAGTTCAGAAGAAATGAAGTTATCACCTGATTTTTGGGCAAGTTTGTCACACAGGTTTAAATAACGTCCCAGTTCGTTGGATACCTGTACATCTCCACCATTGCCTTCTACTTTCGGCAATCGGTTCAGAGCCTGATTTAGTTGATCATTGAAGCTTCCCGTATCCACCCCTGCCGAGGCCAATAAAGGACGTACTGAACCGCCTTCTTGATTAATTAATGCACTCATCAAGTGGATAGGTTCGATGAATTGATTATCACGCCCTAATGCGAGGGATTGGGCGTCAGCGAGAGCAAGCTGGAATTTATTGGTAAGACGATCCAGACGCATAACACCTCCAATACTGGTCAGAATTTGCTACTGGAGACTAGATAAGGCCATTCCTTAAATATTCAAGGTCTTCTGTAAAGTTAATTGGAAACTTACCGCTATACGCCAAAGATCGTCCTGTAAAGTAGGTTATCGCAACCAGATTAAAGTTGCCATTCGCCCTGTATTACCATCACGACGATAGGAGAAAAAGTTTTTTTCCTCCGTGACAGTACATGCGGCTCCGCCAAAAATGTCTGTTATTCCTACTGACTGCAACTTTAATTTAGCCAGTAAGTAAATATTTGCCAGAAACTTATCGCCATAAGGCGTGAAAGCGTGTTCCAGATCAGGATTGGTTGCGATGAAAGCTTCCCTAACCTCACGTCCCACCTCAAATTTTTCAGGGCCAATAGCAGGCCCCAACCACGCACGGATCATGTCAGGTTTTGCGCTAAATCGAGACACGGTATTCTCCAACACTCCAGCGCATAATCCGCGCCATCCTGCATGAGCCGCCGCGACTTCATCACCAGAAATACTGCAAAAAAGAACTGGTAAGCAATCTGCTGTCATCACAGCACAAACCTGATCAGGTATATTCGTGTAAACGGCATCAGCCTGATTATTCAACAATGGCTGACCATCAAGTGTGATAACACGTATTCCATGTACTTGCTCCAACCATATAGGCTGCTGCGGCAATTGGGCATATTCAACCAGCCGCGTTCTATTCCGTTCCACGTATTCTGGAACGTCCCCAACATGATTACCCAGATTTAAACTGTCATATGGGGACTGGCTTACTCCGCCTAAACGGGTAGTACTGCAAGCGCCAACATTATCAGGCTGTGGCCAATCAGGAAAAATCAGTGGTGTCATTTACCTACCAATCCATCTCATCTTTGAAAGTCTCGGCATCCGCTTTCATCACTTCAATCAACTTAACCATGTCGTCCGGTAATGGAGCATGCCATTCCATCTCAATTCCCGTGATCGGATGGTAAAGACGTAACATGGTTGCATGCAATGCCTGGCGATCAAAATTGCGCATCATTTCGCGAAATTTATCAGAAGCCCCTTTTAAGGGACGAGGTCGCCCACCGTACAGAGGATCACCCACTAACGGGTGTTTTATATGTGCCATGTGCACACGAATTTGGTGTGTTCTGCCTGTCTCCAAACGCAAACGCAATCGAGTATGCGCTCGGAAATGTTCCATGACACGATAATGGGTAACAGCAGGTTTACCCATAGGGTGTACTGCCATGTGTGTCCGTTTTGTTGGATGGCGGGAGATAGGTTCTTCTACCGTTCCTCCAGCCGTCATACATCCCAAAGCAACCGCTTCATATTCACGGGTTATTTCACGTAATTGTAAAGATTCCACCAAACGAGTTTGTGCCGGAACGTTTTTTGCCACAACCATTAGCCCTGTCGTATCTTTGTCAAGACGATGAACAATACCTGCACGGGGAACATCTGCAATTTCAGGATAATGATATAACAAGGCGTTCAACACAGTACCGTCAGGATTACCTGCCCCCGGATGAACAACCAAATCACGTGGTTTATTGATGACCAAAATATCGTCATCTTCATAGACAATATTCAGTTCGATATCCTGTGGCTCCCAACGCGCATCTTCTTCAATGATAGCGTCAACGGAAATTTCTTCACCGCCCAGGACTTTTTCTTTTGGTTTGCTAATTAATTTGCCATTAACTTGAACTTTATTATCCAAGATCCACTCTTTTATACGTGACCTGGAGTAATCAGGGAACAATTCAGCCAAAGCTTGATCTAAACGTTGACCAAGCTGAGATTCAGCGACTATTGCATTAAGTCGGATTTGTTGTGCCATATATAACTTCTATATTTTACGTTGAGTTTTGACGGCGAGGCCGTTTCATTTAAAATAGTGTGCTATTGTAACTCATATTTTGCCGGGAGCTTCACGGACAGTCTCCCAGAAAACACTCAGAGGATAATCAACACGTGATGATTCGCATGAAATATCTGGTGGCAGCGACCACATTGAGCCTGGTTCTATCTGGATGCTCTAGCAATAAGGATGCTGTTCCTGATATCCCTCCATCTCAAATTTATTCAATTGGGCAGGAAAGACTGCAAGAAGGTAACTATAAATCGGCTATCAAGCAATTGGAATCCCTTGATAACCGATATCCTTTTGGCCCATACTCCCAGCAAGTCCAACTTGATCTGATCTACGCCTATTACAAATCAGCGGAATACCCACTGGCTCTCGCATCCATTGACCGTTTCATGCGCCTGAATCCAACTCACCCTAATATCGACTATGTGCTCTATATGCGTGGTTTGGTTTCTCAAACTCTGGATGATGACAGCCCATTACAAGGGCTTTTCAGTATTGATCGATCAAATCGTGATCCTGAACATGCCCGTGCTGCATTCCGTGATTTCAACCAACTGGTGCGCTATTACCCAAACAGTCAATATTCAACTGATGCTACCAAGCGGTTAATATTCCTCAAAGAGCGTTTAGCCAAATATGAACTTGCAGTTGTGCAATATTACACTAAACGTAATGCTTACGTAGCTGTTGTCAATCGGGTAGAACAAATGCTACGAGACTACCCTGATGCTAATGCAACCCGGAAGGCTCTTCCTTATATGGAGTTAGCTTATAAAGAATTAGGATTGACGGCTGAAGCCAATAAAGTGGCACAGCTGATCGCTGCCAACCCTGTATAAAATCTCATCCCATCAGATTTGAAAAAGTGATCAAAAACAGTAGCTAAATGGGCTGCTGTTTTTTTTATCTACTCGTTGAAGTTGACAGGGTTGTTATTGTCAGAAATATCACTACTGAAAGTGTGATTTTTGTAAGACTTGCTTTTTTGTTCTGTGTGTTATTTAGTCAATAAACTGAATACATTAGCGCAATTTTGGTCATGTTTGGCTATATCTTCATTATTTTCGTCTTGAAAATAATTCAAGTTTTGTAATTATAACGTGATTTAATAATCCCACAACTGACCGATAATGACGCATAACTCTTTTCTTCGCAACAAATATTCTCCATATCTTCCCTAGCTATCACAATTCCATCACTTACTGCCAAAATCACTCAATAAAAGTGATTTAGATCATTCTTTTTATGCAAAATGGCGCTATGCTGAATGCACCAGAGACGGAGTAACATCTAAAGAGGTAACTATATGTTAGTGAACATTACCAGCAAACAAATGGAAATTACCCCCGCAATTCGTAGCCATGTAGAAGACCGTCTAAGTAAGTTAAGCAAATGGCAAGTTAATCTAATAAATCCACATATCGTACTATCAAAAGAACCGCAAGGATTCTTGGTTGATGCCACAATCGGCACACCGAATGGCACGTTAGTGGCCAGCGCTAAACATGAAGATATGTACGCAGCAATCAATGATCTGCTGACAAAATTAGAGCGCCAACTCAATAAAGTACAGCATAAAGCAGAAGCTCGCCGCACAGATAATAGTGTTAAAGAGTCTAATCTCAACTTAGAAGTATAATCCCCCCTGATTTTTGTCCTAACGCGCTCAATGAGCGCGTTTTTACTGCCTGTTGACACTTCAAGCTAAATAGGTTAATTAAAATACATTATTGAAACCATAAAGTAGCATGCTAACAGGTCAAATGATTATCAAACCGTCTTTGTTATTTTTCTTTTTTTTCACCTTCTCATAAGGAGGCTGATTCGTTTCAAAGAAAATTTAAGAAGACGAATAAAGCCTCCCATCAACAGGGAGGTTTTTTGTTTTACTGATCACAAACATATCTACGATGCACAGGCTACACTTATAATAAGAATGTCAGGAACATATTATGGAAAGAGACTTAGTGAGTTTACGAGAAGAAATTAGTCATATTGATGCGGAATTGCTGGATCTACTTGCTAAACGCCGACAATTAGCCAGTGACATCGCCCAGACAAAACTGCTCGATCATCGCCCTATCCGTGATAAAAACCGTGAACGAGAATTATTGAACGCATTGATAGATAAAGGAAAATCACGTGGATTAGATGGATTTTACATTACACGATTATTTCAGATGATCATTGAGGATTCTGTTCTCACCCAACAGGCGTTATTACAACAATATCTGAATCAGACACCTTACGATTCTGCCCGTATTACTTTTTTAGGGCCAAGAGGTTCATATTCTCATATTGCAGCTCGACAATTTGCTGCTCGTCACTTTAATCAGTTGGTTGAGTGCAGTTGTCACAAATTCTCAGATATTTTCTCACTGGTTGAGATTGGTCAGGCTGATTATGGCATCCTGCCACTGGAAAATACCAGTTCAGGGGCAATCAATGAGGTTTATGATTTATTGCAACATACCCCCTTATCCCTTGTTGGAGAGATAACTCTGCCAATCAACCACTGTCTATTGATTGCCGGGCAAACTGATATCTCAAGGATAAAAACCGTTTATAGCCATTCCCAACCTTTTCAACAATGTAGCCAATATCTCAATAAATATCCTGACTGGAATATTGTCTATTGTGAAAGCACTGCTGCTGCTATGCAAAAAGTAGCTGAACTCAACTCACCAGAAATAGCCGCATTGGGTAGTGAAGCAGGCGGCACTCTCTATGGATTACATGTTTTAGAAAATAATTTAGCGAATCAACAAGAGAATAGCACTCGCTTTATTGTTGTTTCCCGCAAACCTATTGACGTATCCGATCAAGTTCCTGCCAAAACCACGTTTATTATGTCAACCGGACAACAAGCAGGAGCACTGGTTAATGCTCTCATTATCCTAAAGAAACATGATATCCCCATGAGTAAATTGGAGTCCCGCCCAATAAATGGCAAACCGTGGGAAGAGATGTTTTATATTGATGTACAAGCCAATCTGCGCTCTATGAAAATGCAACATGCATTGAAAGAATTGACGGAAATTACTCGTTTGCTGAAAGTGTTAGGATCTTACCCATCAGAAAATGTCATTCCTATCGATCCTATCTAAAGTAAAACAAAACCGGATGTTTCTATCCGGTTTTAAAATAAGACCTATACTCGGTTGTCACTAGCCTGCAGCAAAAGCATTCGACTTTCCTTCATAAATCGAGCGGCTTCATTACCAAACCAACCACTCACTTGGTTAAAACTCTCAATAAAAGCTGACTTATCTTGTTGTTCCAAGATTTCCAGCGCCTGCCCGAAACTTTGGTAATAGCGACGTATAAGTGCAATATTTTCAGGACTAGACATAATAATATCAGCATACAGTTGGGCATCTTGTGCAAATAATCGTCCTACCATCGCTAGCTCTAATCGATATATCGGTGAAGACAGTGAAAGCAATTGCTGTAAGTCGATATCTTCCTTTGCAAGATACCGTCCGTAAGAGAAGGTAGTGAAATGACGCAACGCCTGAATAAAGCTCATATTTTTATCATGCTTCTCTGCGGTGATTTGGTGCAACCTCGCTCCCCATACTGATATCTGTTCCAAAAGCCATTGATACGACTCTGGATAGCGCCCATCGCAATACACAACCACTTGTTTAGCAAAGCTACCTATATCTGGCCCAAACATAGGATGTAACCCTAAAACAGGCCCTCTATGTACTTCAAGCATCGCATTTAACGGCCTTTGTTTGATTGAAGCCAAATCAACTAAAATGCACTGTTCTGGCAAAGGAGGCAATCGACGGATAATCTTCTCTGTCAAGTGAATGGGAACACTGACGATCACCATCCCTGCTCCAGCCAATATATGTTCGGCGTTATCCCAATCGTCAGCTTCGAGCACCCTGACTTCATAGCCAGACAACGTCAACAATCGACTGAATAATTGGCCCATTTTGCCTGAACCACCTACAATGACCACAGGTCCTAAATGAGTAGCGAGTTTTTTAAAGCCTTTGTTATTCTCACTGACATACGACTCTCGCATAATTCGGCGCAAGATATCTTCAATCAAATCAGGCGGAATTCCCATATTTTCCGCCTCCTGACGGCGGGAAGCCAACATAGTAGTCTCCCTATCAGGATCATAAATCGGCAAGCCGAGTTGACTTTTAACTTCACCAACTTGCGCGACTAAATTCATTCTTTTCGCCAGCAACGATAATAAGGTTTTATCTACCTCATCAATTTGAGTCCTTAATTGTGACAATTCTGTTGTCATATTGATTATCCTGCTTTTTCCATCATTATGTTTCGATTAGCCAAATGTGGAGCGATTTGTTGGTGCAGTTTTCTCAATATTTGCTCCGTGGTCTGCCAGTTAATACAGGCGTCTGTCACCGAAACACCATATTTCATCTCAGAACGAGACTGTTCGGAGGATTGATTGCCCTCATTAATATGGCTTTCCAACATAATCCCAATGATGGATTGATTTTTGGACATCATCTGTTCAATAACAGAATCCACAACGATACTCTGGCGACGAAAATCTTTATTGGAATTACCGTGACTGCAATCAATCATCAGTGATGGTATCAGCCCTGCTTTAACCATTTGGCGTTCACAATCAGCAACGTGTTCTGCACTGTAATTCGGCACGGCGCCACCACGCAATATTACATGTCCATTCGGATTACCCTGAGTTTGCAGCAAACAAACTTGACCTGACTGATTTATCCCCATAAAGCGATGAGGCATTGCTGCTGCTTTCATGGCATTAATCGCGGTATTCAAACTACCATCTGTGCCATTTTTAAATCCGACTGGCACAGACAACCCTGATGCCATTTCACGATGAGTTTGAGATTCAGTGGTTCTAGCGCCAATTGCTGACCAGCTAAATAGATCCCCTAAGTATTGTGGATTATTGGGATCAAGTGCCTCATTCGCCAAAGGCAATCCCATTTCTACCAGGTTCAACAACAGGCGACGGGCAATATGCAGCCCCGCATCCATATCAAATGAACCATCCATATAGGGATCACTAATTAGCCCTTTCCAACCAACGGTTGTACGAGGCTTTTCAAAATAGACACGCATAACAATATACAGACAATCACTCAATTCAGCAGAAAGCGCTTTCAAACGGCGGGCATAATCCAAGGCTGCATCCACATCATGAATTGAACATGGACCACATACCACTAATAAACGCGGATCACGATGCTGAATAATATCAGCGATAGTATTACGCGCGTTTGTGATGGCATGTCGATCACGGCTATTCAACGGATATTTCCGTTTCAGCTCCTCCGGTGTGATGAGGACTTGCTCATCAAGGATATGAACGTTATTCAGAGCGTCTTTTTGCATGATCATTTCTACCTGCCTTGTCTGTTTAATATGTGTCTAAGTGTCTGTTGGATAACATACCATGAGCCGTAAAGAATACAATCCAAAATCGTAAATATTTTCTATAAACTGTAAATATTACCTTACATCAAAATGCAAGGTCTATTGATATAGTGGAGATACTAACAAGCCATTGAATTTTATTTTCATGTCAAAATATATAAATAATCATTAAAGTTAATGTATTGTAAATGGCGATTCACAATAACACAAAAATAGAAATAATTTATTAACTGTCTGCATATAATTTGTTACATAAATAAATATCTTTATAAATCAAATAATAAAAATAAGATCTCAATCTCATTTTTATATAAATATTCTAATAATATTAATATGTGTTTTTAATGTTTCTATGAAACTATAAATCAATATTTATAAACAATAGCTATATCCCATAGATCTAAAGCTATGACTAACAGCTTGCAAATGAAGTTATAAGTCATATAGATACAAAAATCTGTATGGCCAACTTCTATTTATTTTTCAAACATTTGTTAAGGATAGATATGATAGCGCTGCAATTTACTATAATAATCATATGCTTATTGATAGGTACGCGTTATGCGGGAATGGGGTTGGGACTGATCAGTGGTATTGGGCTTTTTATACTGACATTTGTCTTTGGCTTGGAACCCGGTAAACCCCCCGTTGATGTAATGCTGACTATTCTTGCTGTAATCGGTTGCGCATCCGTTTTACAAACAGCAGGTGGGCTAAATGTTATGATGCAATTTGCAGAACGCTTACTGCGTCGTCACCCGCAACATATCACCATTTTGGCACCCCTGACCACTTGGATGCTCACTTTTCTTTGCGGTACTGGTCATGTGGTTTATACCATGTTTCCAATCATTGGCGATATTGCCTTGAAAAAAGGTATTCGCCCTGAACGGCCAATGGCTGTTGCTTCTGTTGCTTCCCAGATGGCAATTACCGCTTCTCCTGTATCTGTCGCCGTTGTTTCTTTGGTGTCAATTATTGCTGCCAGTCATGGTATTGGGCAGGCGTACGGGATCTTGAACATTTTGGCTGTTTCAATACCAGCCTCACTCACTGGAATAATACTTGCTGCATTATGGAGCCTACGTCGAGGAAAAGATCTTGATCAGGACGAAGAATTCCAGGCGAAAATCAAAGATCCAAAGCAACGTGAGTTTATTTATGGTGGGTCTGATACTCTATTGGATCAAGTCTTTCCTAAGCAGGCTTATTGGGCAACCTGGGTTTTCTTTGCCGCAATTGCCGTTGTCGTCTTGCTCGGTGCATTCACAGAATTACGTCCTTCTTTTGAAGTAAAAGGTACACTAAAACCTCTTTCCATGAATCTGGTGATCCAGATAATGATGTTAATTGCAGGCTCCATTATATTGATGGCCTGTAAAGTCAAAACCAGTGAAATCGCCAATAGTGCCGTGTTCAAAGCAGGTATGGTTGCGATTTTTTCTGTCTTTGGTGTGGCATGGATGAGCGATACCTTCTTCCACTCACATTTAGGTGAATTAAAACTAAGCCTGGAAGATGTGGTCCAGGCACAGCCGTGGACTTATGCCCTTGTGCTGTTTTTAGTATCAAAACTGGTTAACAGCCAAGCCGCAGCCTTAACAGCTATTGCGCCAATGGGATTACAGCTTGGGGTTGATCCTAAGCTTCTGATCGCTTTCTTCCCTGCTGCCTATGGCTATTTTGTTTTGCCTACTTATCCAAGCGATTTGGCTTGTATTGGTTTTGATCGTTCAGGTACAACAAAAATTGGAAAATTCATTATCAACCACAGCTTTCTTTTACCAGGATTGATTGGCGTCAGTGGTGCTTGTACAGTAGGGTATGTATTAGTCAGTACGTTTATGTAACTTACTGTACCCTTTCCAGGCTTACGACTGAAAAAATAAGTTTCCTGATTTAGAATGTAAAAAGGCCAGCATATACACTGGCCTTTAATAACTTTCGGATGTAGCAAAAGCGTATTATTTTGCGTTCAGACGCTCTTTAATACGAGCTGCTTTACCAGAACGCTCACGCAGGTAGTACAGTTTAGCTCTGCGAACAGCACCACGACGTTTAACACTGATGCTGTCTACGACTGGGGAGTGAGTCTGGAATACACGCTCAACACCTTCGCCGTTAGAAATCTTACGAACAGTGAATGCAGAGTGCAGACCGCGGTTACGAATTGCAATAACCACGCCCTCGAATGTCTGCAGACGCTTTTTAGAACCTTCAACGACCCATACCTTAACTTCCACGGTGTCACCCGGACGGAATGAAGGTACGTCTTGCTTCATCTGCTCTTGTTCAAGTTGTTTAATAATGTTGCTCATAATAACTCTCTTACCCTAGGTAAACTGATATATCAAAGACATCCCTTCGGCGGGATATGTCTGGATTAATTCGTTGCCTGATCTTGATATTCCCGTTGGAACTCAGATAGCAACATCCTTTGCTCGTCAGTCAGAGCTAGGTTTTCTAGAAGTTCGGGCCTTCTTAACCAGGTTCGGCCAAGCGACTGTTTCATTCGCCAACGATTAATTTCCGCATGGTTTCCCGACAGCAAAACTGGGGGAACTTCCATACTATCTAACACTTCAGGGCGAGTATAATGGGGGCAATCCAACAATCCATCAGCGAATGAGTCTTCTTCTGCCGATGCTTGACGCCCTAATACTCCCGGAATAAACCGCGATATCGAGTCAATCATCGTCATTGCAGGAAGCTCTCCCCCGCTAAGAACGTAATCACCGACAGACCACTCTTCGTCAATTTCAGTTTGGATGATACGCTCATCAATACCTTCATAACGCCCGCAAACCAGAATTAATTTCTCATTTGCTGCCAGTTCACAAACTCCCTGTTGATCGAGTTTGCGTCCCTGAGGTGAAAGATAAATCACCTTTGCACCATCACCTGTCGAAGCTTTAGCTGCATGAATGGCTTCCCGTAATGGTTGCACCATCATCAGCATACCTGGACCACCGCCATAAGGGCGATCATCAACAGTACGATGCCGGTCGTAGGTAAAATCCCTTGGATTCCAGCATTCGATACTCAACAGGCCATTTTTTACTGCCCGACCAGTTACCCCGTAATCGGTTATTGCGCGGAACATTTCAGGAAACAGGCTAATAACCCCAATCCACATACTGCGTCCCACTCATTTAAACCGTTTTTACCGGAGATTAAAAACCAGGATCCCAATCTACCTCAATAGTTTTAGTAGCGAGATCGACTTTCTTGATAACCTGCCCATCAAGAAACGGAACCAGCCGCTCCTTGATACCGAATGCATCTTTCAGGTTTGCTTTTATTACCATCACATCGTTAGAACCCGTTTCCATCATGTCATGAATGGCCCCAAGGTTATAACCGGCTGTATTTATTACTTGGCAGCCAATAAGGTCTTTCCAGTAATAATCACCCTCATCCAGTTCTGGTAATTGGCTACATTCCACCACAACTTCACAATTAGTGAATAAATTCGCCGCATCCCGATCGTCAATACCTTTGATTTTGACGATAATATCTTGGTTATGGTATTTCCATGCTTCCAGTTCAATGTGTTGCCACTGGCCTAAGCGTTGAATAAACCACGGTTGATATTCAAAAATGTCTTCGGCGTGTTCGGTGGAAGAAAAAACTCTGAGCCAACCACGAATACCATATGCAGACCCTAACTTCCCCAATACAATTGGCTCAACAGGGTGCTTCAGGCCAGATTGTTTGCTCATTGTTACCACCGCGACAGATTAAGCTGCTTTCTTAGCGTTTTTGATCAGTGTAGCAACACGATCAGACACAGATGCACCCAGACCAACCCAATGTTCGATACGGTCCAGATCTAAACGCAGAGTTTCTGCTTTTCCTGAAGCGATTGGGTTGAAGAAACCAACACGCTCAATAAAACGACCATCACGCGCATTGCGGCTATCGGTCACGACTACTTGATAAAACGGACGCTTTTTTGCGCCGCCACGAGCTAAACGAATTGTTACCATAACATCCTCATTAGTTAGCAAAACAACCAGACTCCATCGAGGAATGGAGTCCGGCTGTCCATTTAAAAGCCCGAAAATTTTACTCACTTTGGCGCAAAAAGCAATCCAAAGAACATTTTCTTTCGCAACTTTGTTGATTATCGCCCCATAAATCCCGGTGGCAGCATACCTTTCATGCCTCGCATCATTTTTGCCAAACCACCTTTCTTCATCTTTTTCATCATACGCTGCATTTCATCAAACTGTTTCAACAAACGGTTGACATCCTGCACCTGTGTGCCCGATCCCGTCGCAATACGGCGCTTACGGGAACCTTTAATGATTTCTGGTTTTTCACGCTCTTTACGCGTCATGGAATTAATGATGGCTTCCATTTTAACCAGAATTTTGTCATCCATTTGAGATTTGACAGCATCAGGGATCTGCGACATTCCCGGCATTTTGCTCAACATGCTAGCCATTCCGCCCATGTTACGCATTTGTTTAAGCTGCTCAAGAAAATCGCTTAAATCAAAGCCGTCACCTTTTTTCAGTTTGGACGCCAATTTTTCCGCTTGGGTATGGTCAACTTTACTTTCAAGTTCTTCGATCAGTGAAAGCATATCTCCCATGCCCAGAATGCGGGATGCAATGCGATCAGGATGGAAAGGTTCTAACGCATCCGTTTTTTCACCAACGCCGAGAAATTTGATGGGCTTACCCGTGATATGGCGGATGGAAAGCGCAGCACCGCCACGTGCATCACCATCTACTTTCGTCAGAACAACCCCGGTTAATGGTAATGCTTCATTAAATGCTTTTGCTGTATTTGCCGCATCTTGACCTGTCATTGCATCAACAACAAACAGGGTTTCAACAGGATTGATAGTTGCATGAACCGCTTTGATTTCATCCATCATAGCTTCATCAACATGCAGACGGCCTGCTGTATCGACTAACAGTACATCATAGAATTTCAACCTAGCATGTTGGATCGCTTTATTGACAATATCAACAGGCTTTTCCTGTGGATCGGAAGGGAAAAAGTCAACTCCAACTGTTTCAGACAAGGTTTCAAGCTGTTTGATCGCCGCAGGTCGGTATACGTCAGCAGAAACAACCAAGACTTTTTTCTTGTTTTTCTCTTTCAGCAATTTACCTAATTTAGCAACGCTGGTCGTTTTACCTGCACCTTGCAAACCAGCCATAAGGACCACCGCAGGAGGCTGTGTGGAAAGGTTCAGTTCACTGTTAACCTCTCCCATCGCCATAACCAATTCATTTTGAACGATTTTGACGAATTCCTGACCTGGGGTCAGACTTTTGTTAACCTCATGTCCCACAGCACTTTCTTTGACTCGTGCAATAAAATCACGCACGACAGGTAATGCAACATCCGCTTCGAGCAAAGCCATACGAACTTCGCGCAGCGTATCTTTAATATTATCTTCAGTCAGCCGTCCACGACCGCTGATATTGCGCAATGTGCGCGATAGTCTGTCAGTTAAATTATCAAACATTGTCTCAGCTCAGATATCTACAGGTGGGTCTACCTGTATGGCAAATTTCGCAAATTATAGCACGATGATTATGTGATCTCTGCAAAGAGATTCCCAAGTATGATTAACAACGGTTGGAGGCTACTCCTGCTAGCGCTATACTTAAATTTCAGGTTTAATCCATACCCAATGGATTCCATTGCGAAAACGATAAACGTTATGCTGATATTTTCAATTATTGCTTTACTTACCTATCTCATTAGTCTGACGCTCATCGTGCCAAGTTTATTGCGCCAACAAAACAGTTATCAAAAACTGGCACTTTCTTTTACCGTTGTAGCGTTAATCGCTCACGCGATTGCATTAAAATACCAAGTTTTTCATGTTAGCAGCGGGCAAAATCTCACTTTATTGAATTTAGGCTCAATTGTTAGCTTGCTTATGTGCATCATCATGACAGTCGTTGCTTTCCGTGGACGTGCATGGTTTTTACTGCCGATTGTTTACAGCTTCGCCATGATCAATTTGATACTGGCTAGCATGATGCCGGGAGAATTTATTACTCATCTTGAAGGTAGTATCGAATTATTTATTCATATTGGGCTGGCATTACTTGGCTATGCGACTTTACTCATTGCCGCGCTTTATGCATTACAACTTGGTTGGTTGGATCATCAGCTTAAAAAGAAAAAACTCACATTTACCTCTGGTATTCCCCCATTGATGACAATTGAGCGGAAAATGTTTCACATTACCCAAGTTGGTGTAATTTTACTAACATTGACACTTTGTACTGGCATCATGTACATGGATGATATTTTCAGTAAAGAAAATATCCATAAATCTGTTTTATCTATCATTGCATGGTTTATTTACGTTATTTTGCTTTGGGGGCATTATCATGAAGGATGGCGTGGCAAACGTGTTATTTGGTTCAATTTGATCGGCGCATTTATTCTAACGCTGGCTTTTTTCGGTAGCAGGTTATTACAGGAAATGATGGTTTATTAATAAGTTAATTTATCATCGCTAATTTATATAATTATTAGGAAGGAATTCTGTTTTGGAGAATGTCTCAACAAGTACACTGATTATAATTCTTGTTGTTATGGTTATTGTTTCAGCTTATTTCTCTGCCTCTGAAACTAGCATGATGACAATCAACCGATATCGTTTACGCCATTTGGCTAAACAGGGGAACAATCCCGCACGCAGGGTGGAATCTCTGCTGCGTTATCCAGACAGACTCATTAGTCTGATACTTATCGGTAATAATCTTGTCAATATTTTGGCGTCCTCTCTTGCCACTATCGTTGGTATGCGACTCTATGGCGATGCCGGTGTTGCTATTGCAACAGGTGTACTCACATTCATTATTCTTATTTTTTCTGAAGTGATGCCAAAGACCATCGCAGCGCTTTACCCTGAAAGAGTTGCATTCCCAAGTAGCTTCCTGTTACGCCCGCTAGAAAAAATTATGCTGCCCCTTGTTTGGTCATTTAATAAGATCAGTTTGCTGTTTATGCGCTGTTTGGGTATCAAAACCTCGAATATCCGCAATGATGCTGTCAGTAAAGACGAGCTACGCACAATTGTAAATGAATCAAACGTCAATCTATCACGCCGCAATCAAGATATGCTGCTCTCAATATTAGATCTTGAGAAAGTCACCGTTGGTGACATTATGATCCCACGTAATGAAATTGTCGGCATTGATATTAACAATGATTGGAAGTGCGTTATCAGGCAACTGACACACTCTCCACATGGACGTATTGTGTTGTATCGTGACTCCCTTGATGATGCTATCGGTATGCTCCGAGTACGTGAAGCCTATCGACTGATGATGGAGAAAAAAGAATTTACAAAAAGAAATTTACTCAAAGCCGCAGATAAAATCTATTTTATCCCTGTTAGCACACCATTAAATATCCAGCTTATTAATTTCCAACGTAACAAACAAAAAGCTGGCCTAATCGTTGATGAATATGGCGATATTCAAGGATTAGTGACTGTCGAAGATATTTTGGAAGAAATTGTCGGCGATTTTACCACTTCCATGTCGCCAACTCTGGCAGAAGAAGTCCTTCCGCAAAGTGACGGCTCCGTTCTGGTTGATGGCACAGCCAATATACGTGAATTAAATAAGGCTTTCGGTTGGGCGCTTCCCGAAGATGGTCCAAGGACAATGAATGGAATGATTCTGGAAGAACTAGGTGAAATTCCTGAATTAAGCGCTAATGTGCAGATTAATAAATACAATTTTGAGGTTCTTGCGGTGCAAGATAATGTTATCAAGCAAGTTCGTGTAACACCGATAAACCCAAATACAGAATAAAGTATAAAATTAATTCAGTGAATAAGTTACCGCTATAAAAAATATATACACTCGAATTAATGCAATCTAATCTGTCTATGTAACTAAAAGAAAATAATTAAAAAATATTATAATTTCAAAAGGATAGAGAGAAAAGAACACCAATGTAGGGCTAGCAGAATAAGCTAGCCCCTCAATAATATAAAGCAGATCTGACTACTTAACCAAATGTAATAATCGTTGAGATACCGTATCTTATACAATATCTAACAAACTAAACTTGAAGCTCTACCCGTTTTTCTTCGGGTAGTGCCAATTCATCGTTATAATTGACACGAACACCAGAATCAAGGATACGCTGAGCAATATCTTGAGCTTCTTTCAATGAGTGCATTTCATATGTACCGCACTGATAAATGTTTAATTCTGGGATCTGGTTCTGATCTTGAACTTTTAGCACATCTTCCATTGCCGCTTTCCAAGACTCAGCCACTCTCAATTCTTCTGGAGCACCGATTAAGCTCATATAAAAACCAGTACGACATCCCATTGGAGAAATATCAATAATTTCAACACCATCACCGTTCAAATGATTGCGCATAAAACCCGCAAACAAATGCTCAAGTGTGTGAATACCTCGTTCTGGCATCACTGCTTTATTAGGAACACAAAAACGTAAATCAAATACTGTGATAGTATCGCCGTGAGGCGTTTTCATTGTCTTGGCAACTCTAACAGCAGGTGCAGCCATACGAGTATGGTCAACTGTAAAACTATCCAATAAAGGCATAATACTACCTCCTAAGGTATCAGATTTTTTACGAAGATTTTTTCAGATAGATGAAACCTTTTCATTTGCGGCTGGTCATAAGATATGAAGACGCGCAAATTGTTATCACCCCTATTCTCTAAGATATTTTATTTGGCCACCAGTGGTGGCCGTTTTCTTTTTTAACGCTCTGCATGAAGTTTTAAATACTCTTCAAAGTTCATGTTATCTTGCTGTTCAAGGTCATGCTGACGTGACACAGAAGCTTGACGCTCAACAGAAAAATTTTCATCATTCAGAATTGAATAATGTTCTTCAATCAATTCGTTATGATACTGGCCTGCCAGTTCCAATCCAAAACCAACTATCCCCTGAGATTTCATCTTGTCCAGGACACGTGCTGAAAACGTTAGTGATGGATCTTCAAACATATTAACCAATTCTTTACAGACTGATTGATATTGAGTCCCTGAACAGGCATCCAGGACTTCAGCAACTCGTTCTAAATCCCGGAATAATTTTTGTCCCACAATCTTAAGCGGTTGTTGTTCAATCCCATAACCAAGACCAATAGACAACCCTGGTTTACGCCCTTCTAAGATAACTTTATTCCAGTTTCCACGACAACAGGAAAGCTCCTCATTTCCCATTTCAGGGGCATCAGCCAGAGCACACCATATCAAAAATAAGTCAAGAAAACGAATTTGCGTCTCATCAACCCCAATGGAGGAAAAAGGATTAATATCTAAAGAACGCACTTCAATATATTCTATACCATCTCTTAACAAAGCATCTGAAGGTGATTCTCCCTCTTTTGTGACTCGCTTTGGACGAATTGGTGCATACAACTCATTTTCAATTTGAAGAACATTAGTATTGAGCTGTAAGTACTTATTTCCTTTTTTGATACCGATTGCCGCAAATTCTTCAGATGGCTTATGAATTGCTTTCTTAAGCCCCTCTACATAGGTATGAAGATGATTAAAAGTAATATTCAGATCGCTTTGCGATTTGTTGGTATACCCCAGGTCACTCATCCTCAACGAAGTCGCATAAGGAAGGTAACAAGTCCCTCTTTCTGTTTTCTCAAAAGATAATGCTGTATTTCGTCCACGTAAGAATGAAGAACAGATTGCCGGTGATGCACCAAATAAATAAGGGATCACCCAGCCAAAGCGGTAATAATTGCGGATCAAACGAAGATAGCCATCTGAAATCTGCTCTTTTCCTGTTTCAGCATCTTTAATACCTAACCACGCCTGCCAAAAACTCATTGGCAGAGAAAAGTTATAATGCACACCAGAAATTGTTTGCATTAGTGCGCCATAACGGCTCTTTAATCCTTCACGGTACAAGGTCTTAAAGCGGCCCAAGTTAGACATACCATATTGAGCCAAAGTGATATTTTCTTCTTCGTCGATAAAACATGGCATACTTAAAGGCCACATTTTTTCATTGTTCAAATTCCGTGCGGAATAGATATGCAAATCTTTAAGGAAAGCAATGGTTCTATCTATATTGCTATCAACAGGGGTAATAAACTCCAATAGAGATTCAGCAAAATCAGTTGTAATCCATTTATGCGTTAAAGAAGCACCAAGTGATCCTGGATGCTCTGTCTTAGCTAAATGACCGTCTGGAGTAACACGCAATGTTTCACGTTCAATGCCACGACAAATACCGTTTAATACAGTTGGGTTTGCCTCTAACCATGACAATGCTTTTGATACGTCCGGGATCAATTTGTCCTCCCGTGGAGTTTAAAAGATTATTACTAAAAGTTCACTTTATATGAAACAAGTCAAGTTGTCGCTGATTACATAGAGGTAGCAATGCACTTCCGCCCAAATTATAAACAGAATTAATAAAACAAATGTTATATTTGAACGGAAATAAAAAGAAAAACCCCCGCCTTATCAAGGCAGGGGTTTTAAGCTGGTGCATCCAGGAGGATTCGAACCTCCGACCGCTCGGTTCGTAGCCGAGTACTCTATCCAGCTGAGCTATGGATGCATTGTCGGTTTTCTATTTCTGCTCAGGCGCTATTAATTGCCTGACTTGATAGAATTAAGTCATCCAAAAATCAGGATGTTTAAAATGGTGCATCCAGGAGGATTCGAACCTCCGACCGCTCGGTTCGTAGCCGAGTACTCTATCCAGCTGAGCTATGGATGCATTGTCGGTTTTCTATTTCTGCTCAGGCGCTGTTAATTGCCTGACTAGAATTAGATATCCCAAAACTAGGATGTTTAAAATGGTGCATCCAGGAGGATTCGAACCTCCGACCGCTCGGTTCGTAGCCGAGTACTCTATCCAGCTGAGCTATGGATGCGTTGTCGGTTTTCTATTTCTGCTCAGGCGCTAATGATTGCCTGACTAGAATTGAGATACCTAAAAAATCGCGGTGTTTAAATGGTGCATCCAGGAGGATTCGAACCTCCGACCGCTCGGTTCGTAGCCGAGTACTCTATCCAGCTGAGCTATGGATGCATATTAATGGCGGTGAGGGAGGGATTCGAACCCTCGATGCAGCTCTTAACCACATACTCCCTTAGCAGGGGAGCGCCTTCAGCCTCTCGGCCACCTCACCATTTTTAAAACCTGCGACTCAGAAGTTTTCACTTCGTAGCTCTTCGAATCTTTTCTTCAAGCTCTTCGTCGCTGCGATGGCGCACATATTACTTTCCCTGCCTGATAAGTCAAACAATTTTTCGAAACTTTTTTCCAATTGAACACTTAGCACGCAAAATGCTTGATTTGCCATCTAAGAGACTGTTTTATCAACAATGAGATTGTCTAAGAACTGTTAAAATTTATGAAAATAATTATTCATCTCTATAGCCTCATGAACGATGCTTTTTCAACAGATAGAAAATAAAAAGGCATGAGAGAATAGAATCAAGGTGTCGAAAAGAGATAAACATAAAAGAAGTAGAAAGAAGCAGAAAAAAGAAAACAAAAGGGAGTAGAGTAGCGCCCAAGTCTTAAAAAAGCGTGGACGCCATTCTTGAATTAAAAAGTTGTAGGCTGAGATTTCTCCGCCTGAATCCGTTGATAAATTTCTTCACGGTGAACAGAAACTTCCTTGGGTGCATTTACACCAATGCGAACTTGGTTGCCTTTAACTCCCAGTACTGTGACTGTTACCTCATCGCCTATCATGAGTGTTTCACCAACTCGACGAGTCAGAATAAGCATTCTTTGCTCCTTGAAAATTTAAAAGAGTCGGGTCTCTAGGTTTCCCCGCTATTATCCATCAAACACCGTGAAAACGTAAAGCAATGATATCTACTTAAAGCATAAGCAGTTTTGAACACATTTCCTATATCTATAGGATAGCTAAAATATAAGTATGTGCCCAACATTTCAACAATTTCACAACGAAAAACATTCGGCACCATAAAAAAATGCTTTCATGGTGCCACTGCTGTCACGGCAATACCAACTATAACCGCAATGTTACCCACTCTTCTACACTAGCTAATGCGGAAGGAAGAGCTGTTACATCGGTCCCACCAGCCTGAGCCAGATCAGGGCGTCCTCCTCCTTTACCGCCAACCTGTTGGGCAACAAAAGAGATTAAATCACCTGCTTTTATTCTAGCAGTCAAATCCTTCGTTATACCAACAATTAGACTGACTTTATCACCAGTCACTGTAGAAAGCACAATAATTGCTGATCCTAACTGATTTTTTAGATCATCAACCATCGTTCTGAGCATTTTCGGTTCTATACCACCCAGCTGTGTCACCAGTAGACGAACGCCTTGAATTTCCTTGGCTTGGTTCGCCAAAGAGGAACTTTCCTGAACTGCGTGTTGAGATTTCAACAGTTGCAACTCTTTTTCCAATTGTTTCGTTCTATCCAGTGTCGTTTTCACTTTCTCATTCAGGCTACTGATATCACCTTTCACCAGATGAGCGATGTCTTGCAGTAAATCAGCTTGCTGATAGATAGAGTTTAATGCAGTTTGCCCCGTAATAGCTTCAATACGGCGAATTCCTGCTGCTGTACCTGATTCACTGGATATACGGAACAACCCTATATCACCTGTGCGACTCGCATGAATACCACCGCATAGTTCAGTAGAAAAGCCTCCCATGCTAAGTACACGTACTTTTTCATCGTACTTCTCGCCAAACAGTGCCATTGCACCTTTGGCTTTGGCTTCTTCCAGCCCCATTAATTCTGTAACAATTGGTGAATTTTTGCGAATCTCTTCATTCACCAAGTTTTCGACTTGACGGATCTGTTCTGGCTTCATGGCCTCAAAGTGAGAGAAGTCAAAGCGCAGATACTTATCACTTACCAAAGAACCTTTCTGGGCAACGTGTTCACCCAACATTTGACGTAATGCCGCATGTAACAAATGGGTCGCCGAGTGATTCAAACGGATCGCGTCTCTGCGTGCCACATCAATTTCAGCCTTAACTGTATAATTAACACTCAAACTGCCACTTATCAATTTACCAATGTGACCAATGGCCTGAGCATATTTTTGTGTATCGACGACGTCGAATACCCCATTATCGTTCGACAATTTACCCGTATCACCAACCTGTCCACCAGATTCAGCGTAGAATGCGGTTTTATCAAGTATAATGATCGCTTCTTCACCAGCGTGAATTTGCTCAACGGCTTGGCCATTACGGAAGATAGCGATAACAGTAGCTTGCTGTGAATTATGTTCATAGCCACAAAAATCACTGCGTTCATCAACTTTGATCAGTTCATTGTAATCAGTACCAAAGCCACTGGATTCACGAGCACGACGACGCTGGTTTTCCATCGCTGCATCAAAACCCGCTTCATCTACTTTGATATTACGTTCGCGGCAAACATCCGCAGTCAAATCAACAGGGAAACCATAGGTATCATATAAGCGGAAAGCGGTTTCACCGTCGAGAGTATCACCAGATAATTTAGCCAGCTCTTCATCCAGCAACTGCAAACCACGTTCCAAAGTACGAGCAAACTGTTCTTCTTCGGTTTTTAATACCTGCTCAACCAAAGTCTGCTGCTGTTTCAGCTCTTCACCAGCCGCACCCATGAATTTAACCAATGGTGCAACAAACTTGTAGAAAAAGGCCTCTTTTGCCCCTAACATGTTGCCATGACGAACAGCACGGCGAATGATACGGCGAAGTACATAGCCACGGTTTTCGTTGGATGGAATAACCCCATCGCAAATCAGGAACGCACAGGCACGGATATGGTCTGCAACAACACGCAAAGATTTATTGGTAAGATCTGTCGCTCCTGTCACTTCTGCAACCGAAGCAATTAAGCTTTGGAATAGGTCAATCTCGTAGTTAGAGTTAACGT
This sequence comes from Xenorhabdus sp. SGI 60, assembly GCF_056632175.1. Taxonomy (NCBI): domain Bacteria; kingdom Pseudomonadati; phylum Pseudomonadota; class Gammaproteobacteria; order Enterobacterales; family Morganellaceae; genus Xenorhabdus; species Xenorhabdus sp. SGI 60. Next base: position 2,938,068 of record NZ_CP196860.1, read on the forward strand.
GTTGCAAGACGGCAGTAATACGTTCCAGCCCCATGCCGGTATCAACGGAAGGTTTTGGCAACGGCTCCATAGTGCCATCGACATGACGGTTGAATTGCATGAAAACGATGTTCCAAATTTCAATATATCTGTCACCGTCTTCTTCTGGGCTGCCTGGCGGACCTCCCCAAATATGCTCACCGTGATCGTAGAAAATCTCCGTACAAGGACCACATGGACCAGTATCCCCCATTTGCCAGAAATTATCTGACGCATATGGAGCACCTTTGTTATCCCCTATACGAATGATTCTTTCTGCTGGAACCCCGACTTCTTTATGCCAAATGTCATAAGCTTCATTGTCTGTCTCATAGACAGTAACCCACAGTTTTTCTTTTGGCAGGTTAAACCATTCTTCGCTGGTCAGTAACTCCCATGCGTATTTAATTGCATCTTGTTTAAAATAATCGCCAAAACTGAAGTTACCCAACATTTCGAAGAAAGTGTGGTGACGGGCTGTATAACCCACATTTTCTAAATCGTTATGTTTACCGCCAGCACGAACGCAGCGCTGAGCCGTTGTTGCTCTAGAATAAGGCCTATTATCCAATCCTAAAAAGACATCTTTGAACTGGTTCATCCCTGCGTTGGTGAACAACAATGTTGGATCATTGGTTGGCACCAACGAGCTGCTTGGCACTATCTGGTGCCCTTTAGTATGAAAAAAGTCAAGAAACGCTTGACGGATCTCAGCGGTGCTTTTGCTCATAATTGTCCCGAAATCAAGCTGAAAAAACAGATTTATGAATGGTTGAGGTGGTATATCGCATCACCATTTCAACTCACGAATAAATTAAAGTAGGGTTAAGATAGAGTGTCTTCCATAAGAAGTAAAATCCCATATAAATCCATTCGCTTTCCCGCATTGTAATTCGTCTGGGAATTTTCTGAAAGTCTGTTCGTTATACCTGTTTCAATACGCCTATTTCAAGGATGTATAAAAACAGACATAAAAGCAAAAACCACACCCGATATGGATGTGGTTTTTAAAAACTAAGTCAGCTCTATATTATGACCAAAATAAGGAAGTTGAATTAATAACGAAAAGTCATTAAAACTCTTCGGGATTCACCTCTTCGCCATTTTCTTCATAATCTGTCACATAATCCGTGGCAGCACTACTGAATCCGCCTGTATTATTCAACAGTAAATCACGCAGTTTCTTATCCAACTCGGATGCAATTTCCAGATGTTCTTTCAGATAGATGGTGGCATTAGCTTTACCTTGTCCAATTTTATCGCCATTGTAGCTATACCATGCACCTGCTTTTTCCACCATTTTGTGTTTAACACCCAGGTCGATCAATTCACCAAAAGTATTAATACCCTCACCATAGAGAATTTGGAATTCGGCTTGTTTAAATGGTGCAGCAACTTTGTTCTTGACCACTTTCACACGCGTTTCGCTACCCACCACTTCGTCGCCATTTTTCACTGAACCAGTACGGCGGATATCCAAACGGACAGATGCATAGAATTTCAATGCATTACCACCAGTGGTCGTTTCAGGGTTGCCAAACATGACACCAATTTTCATGCGGATCTGGTTGATAAAGATCAACAGGGTATTTGAATTTTTCAAATTCCCCGCCAATTTACGCATAGCCTGACTCATCATACGGGCAGCCAGGCCCATATGAGAATCGCCAATTTCACCTTCAATTTCTGCTTTCGGTGTTAATGCGGCAACAGAGTCAACAATAATCACATCAACAGCACCAGAACGTGATAAGGCATCACAGATTTCCAATGCCTGTTCACCCGTATCAGGCTGAGAACACAACAGATTATCAATATCTACACCCAGCTTTTTCGCATAAACTGGATCAAGAGCATGTTCGGCATCAATAAAAGCACAAGTTCTGCCTTCGCGTTGGGCAGCGGCAATAACTTGCAGTGTCAGCGTTGTTTTACCGGAAGATTCTGGTCCGTATATTTCAACAATACGCCCCATCGGCAAACCACCTGCACCCAATGCAATATCCAGTGACAGGGAACCGGTAGAGATGGTTTCAACATCCATTGAGCGGTTTTCACCCAAACGCATGATGGAACCTTTACCAAATTGTTTCTCAATTTGGCCCAGCGCTGCTGCTAGTGCTTTTTGTTTGTTTTCATCGTTAGCCATATTTACTCCTTCGCAAGCAATGAAGGGGCTGCTTCACTGCTGATAAACTGTTTTTGATACCAAAGTGCCGTATGATTATACTGTATACTCATACAGTATCAAGCTAATTTTTTACGATTTCTTCCAATAAGGTTTTTAAAGAAAAAATGACGGCCTGTAGACGCACAGCATTGCGATCACCTGAAAAATGCTGGCGATAAGTTACAGTCTGGATGTTTTCATCAACATAAAAGGCAAACCCAAACCAAACTGTGCCGGTCGGTTTTTCTTCACTCCCTCCCGCAGGACCAGCAATACCACTGACAGCAACAGAAATATCTGCCTTAGCAACGGTTAATGCTCCTGCTGCCATCTCTTTTACAACCTGCTCACTTACTGCACCAAATTGCGCTAATGACTCTGGTAAAACCCCCAGTATTTCATGTTTAGCGTCATTACTGTAAGTCACAAAACCACGATTAAAATAGGCCGAACTTCCCGTAATATCTGTGATCACTTTAGCTATCCAACCCCCTGTGCAAGATTCTGCACAGGTCACGGATAATTTTCTCTGTTTTAATCTCTTTCCGAGTTCAATACTAAGCTGATTGAGAATTATTTCATCCATAACAAGCCTTCAACTCTATAAGAAATTAATTTTTCCGAAGCAGATCCCAAATCCATAGCCCCCCAATTGCCAAAGAAAGCAAGATACCAAAACCAATGCCAACAGCAACGACCGAAGCTCCCAACATGATGGAAACCGAATAAAGCCCTAACATTACCAGCATAGCACTATTTTCGCCCAGATTTTGCACGGCAACAGCTTTACCTGCTCCCATTGAATGCTTTCCATGTTCTTGCAATAGCGCATTTAATGGAACGACAAAAAGCCCACCAAATACCCCAAGGACGATCAAAATTAAGTAGGAAAATACTATTGATTGCTGAGTAGCAAAAAGAATGACCATGAACCCGATTAAGATCCCCGCAGGCATACAGCGACGCACAGTTTTCAATGTAATAAACCGCGCAGCTAAACCTGCTCCAACAATGATGCCAATCGCAACTACTGCATTCATCAATGTCGGAATCGTATTGCCATCAATCCCCAGCACCACAGGAACCCATGCTACCAACAGGAAGCGCAATGTGATCCCCGCTCCCCAAAACAGGCTCGTACCTACCAGCGAAAAACGTGTTTCCTGATTACGCCAAAGTGAAATACAAACCGCGATGAAATCCACCAACATTTTTTTAGGATTCCACCCCTTGCCTTCACGAGCCGCCGCCAGACGAGGTATATAGAAATTAGATACGACTGCCGCACCATACAATAAGGCACAAAGCCCTAATGCCAATACCAGACTGATATCAGAAAGGAAACCGCCAACAACTGAACCAATCAAAATAGCTGCGATAGTAGAAGCTTCCATCATGCCATTGGCTTTTACCAAACGCCCACCATCAGTCAACTCCCCCAAGATCCCATACTTAGCAGGAGAATAAGCCGCAGCCCCAATTCCTACTAAGGTATATCCCAGAAAAGGATTCATATCGATACAGATGCTGATGGCACCAAGCAATTTGACGCCATTAGAGAAGAGCATGACACGCCCTTTTGAAAACCGATCAGCAATTTGCCCCACAAAAGGGGCAAGTATGATATAAGCCAGGACAAAAACAATTTGCAGTGCTGGCCAACTCCATTCAGGATAAAACTCCGCCTTTAATTGAGCCAGGATGGCAAAGAACAGTGCATTATCAGCAAAAGCAGAGAGAAATTGTGACAGCAATACTGCTTTCATTCCGCGAGTTAACAGCGGTTGAGTTTTCACAGTGACATCCATTTCTTTACTCCTGTTCAGCCATTTCTCTTAGTGTGACAAAATCCGGTTTGCCACTGCCAAGCAAAGGAAGTTGCTTCACATGACGAATATCTCGTGGAACCGACAACTCAGGCATCCCGATTTCACGTGCCACTCCCAGCATTCTGTTTCTATTTAGATTCACATCTGTTGTGAACAATACTAATGCTTCGCCTTTGCTTCGATCACTTCTGGTTGTAGCCGCATGTAGCGCACCAGTAGAAACGTGAGAAGCTATTAGTTCCACCGCTTCGAGAGAAACCATTTCCCCTGCAAGCTTGGCAAATCGTTTCACTCGTCCTTTGATCGTCCAGAAACCCTCTTTGTCAATCGAAATGATATCGCCGGTATCATACCAGCCGACTTGAGTATTCCCTTCTCCGTCTTCAGCAGATGGTTGCTCCAAACGATCAGGCGCTTCAACCCGCAGATATCCTTTCATGACATTTGGCCCACGTAGCTGTAAGCGCCCCCCTTCTTCAATGCCCTGTACCGGCAACAAACGAGCTTCCATGCCAGGCAAGATCCGCCCGACTGTTCCCGGTTTTGCTGCCATCGGTACATTGATTGCCACTACCGGCGCACATTCTGTCACGCCATAACCTTCTAGAATACGGATACCAAATTTATCCTGCCAAACGCGTTTGGTGTTTTCTGATAGTTTTTCTGCGCCAGCCACCACATAGCGCAGACGGGCAAAATCATAAGGATGGGCAAAACGAGCATAATTGCCTAAAAAAGTCGATGTTCCGAACAAAACGGTACAATTACAGTCATAAACCAGCTCAGGCACAACACGATAATGTAGCGGACTTGGGTAAAGGAATACGCGACTGCCTGTCATTAATGGAGTAAATAGGCCAACTGTCAGCCCAAAAGCATGAAACAGTGGCAAAGAAGACATAAAGCGATCCAGTGGAGTAAAATCAGCAATTGTTTTTATCTGCTCAACATTCGCCAACAGGCTGGTATGGCTGTGGACAACACCTTTGGGGACACCTTCTGAGCCTGATGTAAACAGGATCAATGCATCATCATCCGGCTTTTGCGCAACCAAAATGGCTTTGGAAGGGAAAATTAAATGCCACAATATCCAAAGCTTATCTTCCCGCGTGATTGTATCTTTCAAATCTTCGAGATATACCCAATTGGCTTCAGTCACCTGTTCTGGCAGATGAGTCAATTGTCCTTTTTCCAGAAATTGGCGGGATGTTACGATGGTTTTGATAGTTGCAGCCTGCATAGCATTCTTAATGCCACTGCTTCCTGCCGTATAGTTTAAAAGCGCCGGCACTCGTCCCTTTAACGAAGCGCCATATAGGGTAGCCGCCATTGCGGTCGCATTTGGCAACAGCAGGCCAATTCGTTCACCTTCTTGCGTAAAACGTTCTAATATTCGGCTGATACCCAATATTTTTTTCAGTAATGAGTGATAGCTATCTTCTTTAAAATTCACATCTTCAATGCAGGGCTTAAAGCGGCCAAAGCGTTTTTGCGCAGTAAGATAAGCGCTGAACAACGTCTCTTTTGGGCGTGTCTGCATTCTTACTTCCATCATAATGGCATGGAGATGTTCTCCTGCTAAACGACGACGTGTTGTTGAATCAGGTGCATCTGGCATTGGCAGATCGACGGCCGGTAAAATCTTGAGGGTGATTTTCGGGAACCAGTGCAATTTCATAATTCCTTTTAACCGAGCAAAAATCGTTTGTTCTGCACCATCAATTCGGATTGCTACTACTTTTGCGCCTGATTTCGCGGCAATAAAAGCGGCGCCATCATAAATTTTCATAAGGGAGCCGGTTATGGTGATCCTCCCTTCGGGGAAAATCACAAGCGGGCGCCCTTTATCCACTTCTTTGACCAATGTCCTGACTGCCATTGGATTGGTAGGATCCAGAGGCACAACATCCGCATAGGGTTTGATAAATTTGAGAAAACCGCGGGTTGCAATATTAGAATAAACAGCAAATACAGGCTTTATTGGCAGGAATAATCCAATTAACAAGCCATCCAGAAACGAAACATGATTGGGAGTAATAATGCATTTAGTGTGTTGTAACTGCTTGATATCACCTTCGATTGTAACCCTGAAGAGTACACGAACAAGTATCCGAATAAAATTTAAGAGCATATCCATATCTCAAATATAATTAATAAAATTAAAGTGAGTAAATAGAATGATACTATAAGTTGTACAAGCAATTTGTTATATAAGATTTTCCTTTCTGTTAGAAAATAAACTTAAACATCCTTAATATATCAAATTAGTTCATTTTTCTGGTTTATAACATAAGATTTAACGCAAGATACGATATCTTCTGTTGCAAGATTAGCATCGATAATGAGATTGGCACACTCCCGGTATAATGGCTCCCTTTCAACCAATATTTCTTCCATTTCTTCTATGATGGATTTCCCTGTCAGGCTGGGACGCTGTGAATTCTCTGGATTAAGAGATAACCGTTTACTCAAAACTTCTGCGGATGCCTGTAAATAAATCACAATGCCATTTTGTTGCATATACTGGCGATTCTCAAACGACAATATCATTCCTCCACCGGTTGAAATGACACGTTCACTTTGACTAACCGCTTGCAACGTTTGGCTTTCTAATTTTCTGAAATGTTCCCAGCTATATTGTTCAACAAGCTCAGCTATTGTCATTTTACTAATAGTCTGAATACTTTCATCAGTGTCAACAAATTTATACGACAACGCTTCAGACAACAACTTACCTATTGTCGTCTTCCCTGCACCTCGTGCACCTACGATGAATAGAGTTTGTTTCATTTCGTTGTTTTCCCAAAGAGTTTATAAAATTAAGCCTAAGTGCAAAGTATAGTAACTAAATATTTACACTAGTGTAAAAAAATATTTTAATGGAGCAAAAAGCCACACTTAAAATTAAGTGTGACCTGGCATAGTTCAACAAAGTCTAACTAAAACAGAATATGGTCAACTACGGGGTAAATAATCACCATAGCCAATCCACTTATACGTTGTCAGTGCATCAAGCCCCATTGGACCTCTGGAGTGTAATTTCTGAGTACTGACCGCCACTTCAGCTCCCAAACCAAATTGCCCCCCATCTGTAAAACGTGTGCTGGCATTCACATATACTGCGGCAGAATCCACATGACGCACAAAGTAATCAGCTTGCTGCAAAGATTCGGTCAGGATCGCATCAGAGTGAGCTGTACCATAAGTACGAATGTGCTCAATAGCGCGATCGATATCACTCACAATCTCCACATTCATATCTAAAGATAACCATTCATCGCAGTAATTTTCTTCTGTCACTTCAACAACCGTTGCAGGGCCATCTTTCAGGAATACCATCGCTGATTTGCTCGCATGCAATGTCACCCCTTGTTCTTTCATTCTGATACTCAAAACTGGCAAGAAATCGGCTACTATCTTTTCATGCACCAACAACGTTTCCAGTGAATTACAGGCACTCGGACGCTGAACTTTTGCATTAGTAATGATTTCCAGTGCTTTTTCAATATTGATGGTTTCATCCACAAATGTATGACAAACCCCAATACCGCCAGTAATCACGGGAATAGTCGATTGTTCCCGGCACAATTTATGTAACCCAGCCCCACCTCGGGGGATCAACATATCAACATAACGATCCATTTTCAGTAATTCAGCGACCAATTCACGATCGGGTTTATTGATAGCCTGAACCGCAGCCGCCGGTAACCCGCTTTGTTCCAATGCCAGCTGGATAACTTTAACCATAGCTTGATTTGTATGATGAGTCTCTTTGCCACCACGCAGTATCACCGCATTACCGGTTTTCAGGCATAAAGAGGCCACATCGATAGTAACATTGGGACGAGCTTCATAAATCACACCAATCACACCCAACGGAATTCGGCGACGGCTCAATTGCAATCCATTATCCAATAATTGCCCATCGATCACTTGCCCTACAGGATCAGCCAAGCGGCAGACCTGTCGCACATCATTGGCAATGGCATTCAGCCGTTCCGGTGTCAGCAATAACCGATCGAGCAGCGCCTCGCTCATCCCCTGTTCGCGGGCTTGCAACATGTCTTGCTGATTAGCGGCAAGAATCACTTCTATTTCTGTCTCTAACAAATCAGCAATGTGATTCAGCGCGTGGTTTTTCTGATTGCTACTTAATTGCGCCAACTGCCACGATGCTGCTTTGGCTGCTTTTCCCATCTGCTCTAGCATGATGAAATCCTTAACTCTCAATCAATTCATTAAATTACGATCAAATCATCACGATGCACCGCTACCGCACCATATTCATAGCCCAGTATCTGGCTAATTTGCTGTGAATGATGGCCTGCAATCATACGTAACGCATCACTGTTGTAACGACAAACGCCATGGGCCAAATCTTTGCCTGATAAGCTACGGACGCAAATAACTTCACCGCGGGAAAAATCCCCTTTAACGTTTTTAATTCCTTTTGGTAACAACGAGCTACCTTTCCCGACAATCGCCTCTTCTGCCCCATGATCGACAATAATTTCCCCTGCCGGAGGTGCTCCAAAGATCCAACGCTTACGGTTTTCCATTGGGCTAGCCAGGCCATGAAAGCGTGTTCCAACCGGTTTTCCGGCAATAACATCAGCAATAACATCCAGCCTGTTACCCGCAGCAATAATGACATCAATTCCAGCCCGTCCGGCCACGCCTGCTGCCTGAAGTTTTGTTGCCATTCCTCCCGTACCCAACCCCGAAACACTGTCTCCGGCCATCATTTTCAGTTCATCACTGATATCATGAACTTCAGAGATCAATTTTGCCTCTGGGTTATTACGCGGATCTGCGGTGTAAAGCCCTGCTATATCTGTCAGAAGCAACAATTTATCTGCACTAGCCAAAATAGCAGCCAGTGCAGAAAGATTATCATTGTCACCCACTTTAATCTCTGCCGTCGCAACGGCGTCATTTTCATTAATAATGGGCACAATGTGATTATCAAGCAAAGCCTGAAGGGTATCCCTTGCATTCAGGAAACGTTCACGATCTTCCAAATCTGCGCGGGTCAGTAACATTTGCCCGACGTGAATACCATAAATAGAAAAAAGCTGCTCCCACAATTGGATCAGACGACTTTGCCCAACGGCTGCCAGCAACTGTTTTGAAGCAATCGTTGCCGGAAGATCAGGGTATCCTAAATGCTCGCGCCCGGCAGCAATTGCACCAGAAGTCACAATAATAATGCGGTGACCTTTTTCATGCTGTTGCGCACATTGACGAACCAGTTCCACAATATGGGCACGATTCAAACGACGAGAGCCACCGGTCAATACACTCGTCCCCAGTTTCACAACCAATGTTTGGCTGCCATTCATCATATTTCTGCCATTACAGTTAATTTGAAAAAAACAGTGTTCAGTTTTAACAGGAGAGAGGCGTTATGCCAACTGACATAACGCAAAATTTAATAAAAGCGGGTAAAAAACAAAATCATGCCATCACTTGCGTTTGCAAAATGACAGTATTTGCAGATGGGATCAATGTCAGTTTAAGAACGTCAAAAGAATCAACCAGACGTTTATGGAATACTTGCAAAGTTGACTCAAGGTGTTCGAGATCGGCCTTTTTTTTGATCTTCATAGCACGCCATTCACCATTTTTATCAAATAAACCTATTTGATAGTGATAAATAAAACCTTGCTCCTGCTCTTCCAGCTCTAACCACCATCCCCAAAATTCCCGTTTTTCCGGTGCCACTTTTGCGTTGACACAAACGGCTAAACAGTCAAAGAAAAAATAACCATTTTGGCATTTTAATTCACGTACATACGGCCCTAATGCAGAAAAACGCTTCAACAACCTATTTTTAGAATAACTTGCAGGTAAAGTCATACAAAGGTCTCCTTATATACAGGACACCTTTGTATCAAATGATTAAAAAATATCAAGTAATAAATTTCGTTTTATAAAATTTTATCTTTCAACCATACACTTATTTCGTGTAATGCCTTATTAAAACCACTATAAACTGATGTGGCAGGAATAGCCCGCAATGAGCCATCCATTGATGACATGGCAATTAACTTCGAATCTTTCCTCGGGCTGAAAATATCACCTTCCCAATACACCGAAAACATGGGCACAGAACAACGACGGCCCAATAAACCCTGTTTTTTCAAAGAATAACAAGCCAGTTCTGAACGCAATCTCTTTTCATCAACATGATAAATTCCCAAGCGGCTGGCTAACACGTCAATATACATTGACGGGATTTTCTGCTGTAATTTTTCATCATGCAGTAATTCATGGACAATCGGACCTACCACCGATACGCCTTTAATCAGTTTCGGTTCCAGATAGGCAAGGCGGACAGCGATATTTGCACCAAAACGAAAACCAAATACACCGACACGGGTATGATCAATCCACGGTACGCTATTTAGCTGTTGTAAAACTTGTTGATGAAGTGCACATGTATCCTGCGTTAATGCGAATTTAGCGGAATACCCCACAGAAGGCATATCCACCGTTAACATGGCAAATCCAAGAGGTGCGAAGTATTCACGGAATAACCGCCAGCAATCACTCTGTACATTATCCAGACTGGCGCAAACTAATATTGTTGGATAAGGTCCCTGTACATGGGAAGGAAAGTGCAATAATCCAGTCACACTTTTGCCCCCTTCCAGCCGGAATTCCAGTTTTTTCAATTCATAATCAGAAAAACGGGCTGCATTTTCATAGGCTTTATTAGCCATCACAATGGCCTGATCTGCCAGTTCATCACCCCGCAAATGAGGATAAGCCGCAATACTGTATAGCGTTGCAGCCTTTAACCAACATGCTCCGGCTTTTTTTGTATCCTCAGTATGCAATGCTTCCTGTTGCCAGTACATTGCCTGCTGGGACCACTCAAATGCCCAGTTTCCTTTACGATAGCCGACCACAGTATCCAACAAATGTTCACGACTGCGCTCGGCATCTGTCACCGCAATCCGGCTGAGAACATCTTGAATTTCCAGCGGATTGACTCCCCTCCAGATCCAAGCGAGCCAATTAATCATGCGATACCAGCACTCGCGTCGCTCCCCACCCAGCTTACCCGCACTGGCAGTTACAGATTGTGGGCGAATATATTTTACCAGTGTAGAGGTCTCACGTTGTTTAAGCCGGGGCTTAAACAACGATTCTGAAAGGTTTTTTTTCGTCATGACAAAAGAAAATCTTACTGTTTCTCACAAATAGGCGGAACGAACACGACGCCCATATCCCATGGCTGTTCAATCCATGTATTTTGGGGAATATCAACAACATAATCATCCACAAGAGGACGTCCGGCGGGTTTGGCAAAAATCGTTACAAAATGCGCTTTCGGATACATTTCACGAATTGCCTGAGCAGTTCCTCCGGTATCAACCAGATCATCAACCACAATGAACCCTTCACCATCACCTTCCGCTCTTTTCAATACTTTCATCTCGCGCTGATTATTGTGATCATAGCTGGAAATGCAGACAGTATCGACATGGCGGATTCCCAATTCACGAGCCAGTAACGCTCCCGGAACAAGACCACCACGGCTAACGGCAATAATGCCTTTCCACTGTTCTACGGGAAGTAAACGTTGCGCCAATTGACGGGCATGTATTTGCAACATATCCCACGTTACAACATATTTTTCACTCATAAAATTAGATCCTGGAAACTAAAGAATATTTCAGAAAAGTGCTTTTTGCGGAAAAAAGGTTGCGCGGGATTATAGTGATTTGAACCGACAAAAACCAGTAAAAACAGGGCAAGCCCTCATTCTGACTGCCCATTGCTGACAATAAAATGATATTCTCAAACTTCGCATGGATATTAGGTCAATGCCGATGACAAAACGCCCTGATGTGTCAAAACATTACTATTTTCTTCTCACCAAGATGCAATTATAGGAGATTCGCCGTGTCCGAATTATCAACATTATCCCCGCAACCATTATGGGATATTTTTGCCCAAATTTGTTCCATTCCTCACCCTTCCTATCATGAAAAAGCACTCGCCGCCCACATCATTGAGTGGTCCAAACACAAAGGATTCCATGTAGAACAGGATGAAGCAGGCAATATTTTAATCAGAAAACCCGCCTCAAAAGGGATGGAAAATCGTAAAGCTGTCGTACTTCAAGCACACCTTGATATGGTTCCACAGAAAAATAACGATACCCAACACGATTTCACACAAGATCCTATTCGTCCTTATATCAATGGTGATTGGGTGACGGCTGATGGTACAACTTTGGGGGCGGATAACGGTATCGGCATGGCTTCCGCTCTGGCGATATTGGCGGACGAGTCCGTTAAACACGGTCCATTGGAGGTCTTACTGACCATGACCGAAGAAGCTGGTATGGATGGTGCATTTGGCCTGAAATCCGGCTGGTTGCAAGCCGATATTCTGATCAATACCGATTCAGAAGAAGAAGGCGAAATTTACATGGGTTGCGCGGGTGGTATTGATTTTATCACAACTTTATCACTGACCCGTGAAACTCTGCCAACTCACTATAAAACGCTGCAACTGACTATTAAAGGATTAAAAGGTGGTCACTCTGGTGGCGATATTCATCTGGGATTGGGTAACGCCAATAAATTACTGGCGCGTTTTCTGGCGGCGTATTCCGATGAGCTGGAGCTGAAATTAATTCATCTGCAAGGCGGAACCCTGCGCAATGCCATTCCTCGTGAAGGTTCTGCCGTGATTGCTGTTCCCGCCGATAAAGTTGAAAAACTCTATCAATTGAAAGATAGCTATCTGGAAACATTGAAAAAAGAACACGCTATCGTTGAAAAAAACCTCACCCTGTTGTTGGATGAAACCGAAACATCATCACAGGCACTAATAACAGATTGCCAGACTCGCTTGGTATCCATGCTCAATAGCATGCCTAATGGCGTTATTCGTATGAGTGATGTCGCCAAAGGTATTGTAGAGACCTCACTGAACGTAGGCATTGTCACGATGGACGAAGATAAAGTTGAGGTAATTTGCCTGATTCGTTCACTGATCGAAAGTGGCAAGATTTATGTTACTGAAATGTTGCATTCCCTGGCAAAACTGTCTGGAGCTGAAACCGTGGCAAGTGGCAACTATCCGGGCTGGCAACCTGACGCCAATTCTCCAATCATGCATTTAGTACGTGAAACTTATCATCAACTTTTCGATAAAACACCGAATATCATGGTGATCCACGCGGGTTTAGAGTGTGGCCTATTCAAAAAACCGTATCCTGATATGGACATGGTTTCTATCGGCCCAACCATTCGGGGTGCCCATTCCCCTGACGAGAAAGTTCACATTAAGAGTGTTGGTCAATATTGGCAGTTACTCACTGCAATTCTGAAAGCTATTCCGGTTAAAGAATAATAGAAAATATATTGATTCTCCCCTGCTATCTGTTTGCTGTTTGCTGTTTGCTGTTTGTAGGGGAGACTTCGTTCTTTGCATCTCACCACTCCAATAAAAGCTGACGCTCCAGTTGTGGGTTTTGTAATGTCACATGCAGCCCAATCAGCCTGACCCCTCGCCCTTTCCGGCGAGTTTCCCAGGCCTGTTTGGCTACCTGAATCAAATCGAGTTTATCCAATACAGAATGGACATGTTCCTGTGTCGTCAATTGAAAATCGTCAAACTTTAATTTAATACCTTGACGGGCAATATGGAGATCGGGTTTTACCTTTTCCAGCCGTTTTTTCAACTCAGGATAAAGCTTTTCAATCAGTTCAACACATTCATGCCATGAATGGATATCCTGCGCCAAAGTTTTTTCGACCCCAACAGATTTACGCAAACGTTCTGGCGTAATTTGTCGTTCATCAATGCCATGACAGCGTTCCCAAAGCGTCAAACCGAACTTACCCAAGCTTTTTATTAGTGCCAGCTTATCGTAACGTTGCACGTCAGAGCAGGTTTCTAACCTCATGTCTGACAAACGCTGAGCCGTGACTTTTCCGACACCGGGAATTTTGCGCAATGGCAGCGATTTAATAAAAGTTTCAATCTGTTCAGGAGAGATAACATATTGTCCATTGGGTTTATTGATATCAGAGGCTATTTTGGCTAAAAACCTGATTGGCGCCACACCAGCGGAGGCCGTTAACTGCAATTCATCAAAAATGACCTGACGGATTTCCTGGGCAATCAACGTGGCAGAGCCGTGGCAATAACGGCAATCTGTCACATCCAGATAGGCTTCATCTAAAGAAAGAGGTTCGATCAATTCAGTGTAACGGGAAAAAATTTGACGGATATGTTGGGATACTTCTTTATAATGCGCCATCCTGCCGGGGATAACTTTCAATTGAGGGCAACGTCTTAATGCCATCGCTGTGGACATCGCACTATGCACCCCAAAACGGCGGGCAAGATAATTTGCCGTACTAATTACGCCCCTGCGATCAGCGCTTCCCCCGACTGCAATGGGAACATGACGAAGTGACGGATTATCCCGCATTTCAATGGCGGCAAAAAAGCAGTCCATATCAATATGAATGATTTTACGCATCTGATCTCCCCATGCCAAACAACTGTATAAATATACAGAAAGAGATCATGAAACTCTAGTTAATTTTTCAGCAAAACTTCAACGTGCCGATTCCTCGAATACCCTTACAGGATAAGAAAATAATTTCCATTATGAAATCATTTTCCTTCGGCGCCATCGTTCTTATGATATCTTAATATTATGATAATAATGACAGTGAAAATGAAAAACAGAGCAAATAACATATAATTATAATGAATTATTTCATCTAAATAAAAAGTGAAATAGGATTCAATATTGCATGGGGTTCGCTACAAATACCGAAGAAAATGATTTCTATTTGAAATCATTTTTCTGCGATGTTATAGTCTTCATAATATGTTTATTATATGAGATGAATGACAGTGAAAAAATCAGAAAATACACTAAATAACCGTAAGTTATATCATTACACTTCATCCAGCCAAAAAGGTGAACTGGCATTCAACCTGTTCTGATTTTAGGAATGTTGAGTGCCATTGGCGCTCTTTCAACTGACATGTACTTCCTTTTGTTCCCCGCCATGTCACACGCATTAAACACGACTCAGGCTGGTGTTCAATTAAGTTATCCTTATTATGGCTGGTCGCCTATTGGACAATTAATGATTGGTCCCTGGTCGATGTCATTGGCAGGAGAAAACTTTTGTTAGCCGGCATGGTCTTGCTGACTGTAGCCTCAATTGCCTGTTCATTCTCTTCAAATATTGAAATGTTAATCATTAGCCGCTTTTTTCAAGGTGCTGGTGGCGCATCCGGCATTGCTTTCTTACACCAGCCATTGTTTCCGACCTCAGTTTTGGTAACAAAGCCGCCTACTATTTCAATCTGATACTGGCAATACAAGGTGTACACCCACAGCGGCTCCATCGATAGGAGGAGTTGCTGCTTATTTCCCGTGGCAGGTTGTGTTTGTCTTTATGGCGCTTATTTCACTTGATAATTACTACCTTAACGTTCGTTTATGTACCAGAAAGTTTGCCGAGTAAACCAGAATCTGGTGATAAGAGCAGTTTGGCTAAACAGTTTTTAAAATTGTTCCAAAACAGAACCTATATGGGATATACATTAGTCTTCTCCGCCACGTTTGGGGCACTGTTTGCCTATATTTCAGCATCACCTTTTATATACCAGTCTATGTTGAAATTCACCCCCGGATTTTTTTCCATTGTGTTTGCGATTAATGCCGGAATTATGATGTTCAGCAGCATACTGAGTGCACGGTGGGTTGAGCGGATTGGCGCCAAATCGCTTGTCATCATTGGTGTTGTAACCACCTTCGTCTTAGCGTGTCTGCTATTGGTTGTAAATTATCTCAGCATCTATCAGTTTGCGTTAACGACAGCAATTTTCATGATACTTATGTTTACAATGGCGTTAATTTTTGGCAATGCAGCGAGTTTGGCATTAACAGCCGTTCCTGATGTAAGAGGGGCTGGCTCTGCTGTCCTCGGAGCTCTCCAGTTTGGAACGGCTTCTTTGACGGCATTTTTAACCGGTCTTGGCAAATCGGTGTCTCTGTTTCCTATATCTATAGTATTAATCGGATGTGGGATGACCTCAATTCATTTTCCCTGATATTGGTGCGCGAAGGAGATAAATGAAATGAGAAGTCATGAACAAAACACTATTGAAATTCGTGGTGCGAGGCAAAATAACCTTAAAGGCATTGACTTACGTATTCCTAAGAATGTCATCACTGTGTTCACTGGTGTTTCTGGTTCAGGTAAAAGCTCCCTTGTATTCGGTACAATCGCAGCGGAATCCCAACAGACTTAATCAGCCTTCCGCCTTATATCCGGCACCGGTTACCGTACTATGGCCAGCCTGATGTCGATGAGATAAATAACCTGACCACCGCAATTATCATTAACCAAAAGCGGATTGGGGGAAATGGTACGCTCGACAGTGGGTACAGCATCAGATATTTACACTTTGTTGCGCCTTCTGTTTTCCCGAATCGGTAAGCCCTTTGTCGGGTATTCCACGCTTCTCTTTCAACCACCCATCAGGTATGTGCCCCAATTGTGAAGGGCTGGGCATTGCCAGTACAATAGATGTAAAAAAACTGCTGAATGAAGACAATTCTCTGAATGAAGGGGCAATCGCATATTCCTCATTCTTGCGCCAGGAACCTGGCGGTGGCGCCGATATGCTCATTCTGGTTTGTTTGATAATAATAAGAAAATCGCCTGATTATGCAGAATAATGCGCTAGCTTTTGCTTTACGCGGATAACATCGCGCCGACGAACCCATCCCCTGACTGGCCTAAATCTGCCCATTGAAGGACTCATTCCCAGATTCACGCGCAGTTATCTTGTGAAAGATAACAAAGAATACAAAAGTGAAGAATTTCGGAAAATTGTTGCAATGAAACAGTGTCCTGTCTGCCATGGACAGAGGCTTAATAAACAGATCCGTCATGTTCAATTCAGGGCAAAAGTATCGGCGATTGTGTCGATATGCCGATTATCGAGCTGGGCCAGTTTATCGCTACATTGACTCATCTTTTCAGTGATATGCTGATCGATGCCTTAAAAGAACGTTTAGCCTCAATGTGCTCTGTCGGTCTGGGATATCTGAATCTTAACCGTCCAACCCCAACATTATCAGGTGGAGAGTCACAACGATTAAAAATGGTGCGACACTTAGGCAGCAGTCTCATCGGGATCAACTACGACATTTATTAACCCAGCACCAGCTACATCCGGCCTATATCACTAAACTTAATACGCTGATTCAGCAATTACGTGACAAGGGCAACACTATCTTGATGGTTGAACATGACCCTGATGTCATTAAAATCGCAGATCATGTCATTGATTTAGGCCCCTGTGCAGGCGATAACGGTGGAACTATCACTTATCAGGGCGATTGCAATGGGTTACGTGCCTCTGACACATTAACAGGAAAATACCTGTCCTAACAACCCGCCTTAATCAAAATCCCAAGAAACCGCTTGGTTATATCTCTGTCAGGAACGCAACGCTGCACAATCTTAAAGATATTTCTATCCAGTATCCCACTTAGGAATAATGCTTGTTGTCAGCGGCGTGGCAGGTTCAGGAAAAGCTCCTTAATTATGGGAGAGGTTGTACCTCAATGTCCAAATGCTGTTGTTATCGACCAAAAACCCATTCATACCTCTAAACGCTCCCATATTGCATCGTGGAGCGGTGTTTTTGATTGCATTCGAGAGCGCTTTGCGCTGGCTAATCATGTGGATAATCATGGTTTTCTCCAACGTGAAGGGCGGATGTCCAGAGTGTAAAGGGTTAGGCGTGATTGAAACCGATTTGGCTTTTATGGGATTCGATATCCTTACCTTGCGAAGCCTGTCAGGGACAAAAATTCAATAAAAGAGCCTTAGATTATAAGATAAGGAAGCAACCATCGATCTCATGAATCTAAGTATTACCCAGG
This sequence comes from Xenorhabdus sp. SGI 60, assembly GCF_056632175.1. Lineage (NCBI taxonomy): Bacteria > Pseudomonadati > Pseudomonadota > Gammaproteobacteria > Enterobacterales > Morganellaceae > Xenorhabdus > Xenorhabdus sp. SGI 60. The sequence continues at coordinate 2,956,039 of NZ_CP196860.1, forward strand.
CAACACATTTTTTTAAAGGAGACAGTCAAATTCATCCAACATTAATGCGCATTCAGGATGTTGGGTTGGGTTATATGCGCCTTGGTGAATTGCTTGATCACCTGTCTGGTGGCGAATGTCAAAGACTGAAACTGGCATCTTACCTTAACAATAAAGGTGACGTGTATGTCTTTGATGAACCAACAACGGGCTTCATCCTTCTGATGTCGCGGTACTTGTTACGTTGTTTCGCCGCCTCGTCGAGCAGGGAAATTCTGTCTGATCATTGAACACAATATAGAAGTTATTGCAGAAGCAGACTGGATTATTGATTTAGGCGAAGGTGCAGGGACTGATGGGTGGTCAGGTGATGTTCAGCGGCATACCACAGGCAATGTTTGAAGAGGGTAACTCATTGACCGCTGATTATTTACGTCAGCATTGTCGCTAAATAAAACCGGCAAAAAATAAAGTACTCAATTAATTAAGCGGCACAACCAAGTGTATTTTTTAGCATATTACATAGATTGTCCCAACAAAGCCTTACGGTATGTTATTTTGTAACACTTTATCTGCATAACCTATAGCATTATTAATCATCCAATTATAAAATAGAAAATGCATCTGTAGTTAAAAAAGATTCGTTATGAAACTGTATTGATGCCACATTATTAGATTTCAATGCAATAATTTCACTCTTACCTAATCGTTCAAGATAAACATGATGTATTCAACCCGTTGATGGTTGGTTGGTGTATAATCGCCATTTTTTCGGCGAGATTAAATGGCAACAGTTGAAATAAAATGGCGATTTTGTCAGCAAACGGAATTCGTCAAAAAGCATGGTAAAGGCGATGACGTGGCACTGGGTTCAGTGATCACCTTTTTAAAGAAAATGCGCTGAATATTGGTAATAACATCTACAACAACCAAAATACACGCCAGGCCCTTAAAACCTTAGGTTTCGATTTTCCAGATATTAAATGCGAAAACTTTCTCAAAATTAATTTCTTATTTTATGGATAAAGAAATCATAATGTCATATGAGCCTGAAATCAGTAACATGTAAAATACTAAGGAGAAATGATGTTTAAAGTTGTGTTCGATAAATACATAGAAGCAGTTTTAGAAAAGTCACCAACAAAACTTGCCGCTCTATTTTGTGACGATGGTATTTTGAAGTTACCATTTAATGAGTCGCGATACAATTGAGAGCCAGTCACAGATATTTGAGCATTATTCAGCAAGTTTTGGTCAGGCGCCTCTGATTTTTACTTCTGTTCAGGATGTAGCATGTATGCAACAGATAATCCTGATATTTTTATCGTTGAATATCGGCTGAATGGTCAAACATTGCCACATAAAAAAGATTTCCATTGTTTATATGTTAATGTATTCAAATTGAACAACGGTAAAATTAAAGAATTACATGACTATGAGGATGTTCTTAACCGAGAAGCCATTTTCTCTTGATTTTGGCTGTTCTTAATTGTAAATAAGTGGATATTTACAAACCTGTTCCATAAAAAATTATTTTCATTTATGGAACAGGCGATTAGCTCGGTTTCTTATTTTATACTCAGATTATAAAAAAAAACATGAAAACAGATAATGACACTACCGTCACACCTTTTGAAAATGCATTGAGCCGGCTTCAATGTGTTCTTGTCGCGAAATAGAATGATCACAAACCTGTAGGTATTTCATGGGCACAGTATGATACTCTATATTTATCGACAATATCAGCCGATGAATCCTACTGTAATCGGCGAAGCCTCGGCTTTACCCGCTGAAAATGTCCAAATTCTGCGATTGCTAAAAGATAAAGAGCTGATTAAACAAGAAGCGGGGGAAAACGATAAACGCGAGCTGGTCACCAAATTGAGCCGAAAAGGGCTAACATTTTTGCAACGGGCCGAGTCCAGCAGACATAATATGGCTGATATCGTGGCGTCTAATATGTCCCAAAGGCGAAATCGCCATATTTACAGAACTTTGCCACCGTGCCGCAGATTTTTTGTATGCACAAATACCCATTCGTGATGAGGATTGAACATGATGAAGCCCGCTTTTTTATATAAATTTATCACCACGATTCGGAACGTGAAAAAGCTCTTCATGACAATAGTTTTGTTGTTTATCTTGTAGAGTCAGGCCTGAGTCCAGTGGAATACTGAGATTAGGCTCTACTGACAGAGGTTACTTACTCCATTAGGAAAAATCAAGGTTTGCCCAGGGGCTTCCCGGTTTAAGTGAATAAAGTTCAGATGTTTTTCATAATGATCGAGAATATCGCTAATGATTTGCTCTTTCGTATAATCCATCAAATCATTGCCCTGCGTTCCTTCCATCAGAAAAGTCTCCAACCGATAATAGTGAGACTTACCCGCTCTCGCTCGATAGGTAAATCCGGGTACAGAATAGCGTTGTGGCCAGATTTGATAGACAAAATTTTGCTCATCACCTAAATCAACAACCAATTCCAATGGGTTCAGTCGCTTGTTCTCTTCGGCCGGTAATGCATTAAACTGAACTTTCGCCCCCCGCACCACCAGCTCTTTAGCAACTTCCTGCATCGCCGGACGGCACACCATATCCAGCATTCTCTGAGTATTTTTTGTACCGGGGAAATGCATCATACGGCTCAGACGCTGCTTCCAGTTCAATGAACCATTATCATGCACAAGCGTGGGGGAGGTATTTTGCAATGAGCTGGCTTTACGGAAGTCCTCTACCCGTAAAGATTTATATAGTCCCGCCATCACAAAAAAGATCACAAAACTAAAAGGCAGGCCCATGATGACCGTGGTATTTTGCAAAGCAGAAATACCATCCGTCATAAGTATACCTAATGTTAATACACCAATCGCCACCGACCAAAAGACACGTAACCAATTCGGTGCATCATTATTGATATCACTAAGATTAGAAGTGAAATTCCCTAACACCAATGAGCCAGAATCAGCCGATGTGACATAAAACAGCAGTCCGGTAATGGTGGCGACAGAAGCACTAAACGTAAATGCCGGATAAAGTGCCAACAAACGATAAAAACCTTGTTCTGGGTGTTGTAGCACGGTCTCAGCCAGTTGGCGATTACCATGAATAATTTCATACAATACACTGTTACCAAAAATCGATAACCATATCAGTGTAAAAACAAATGGAATGACTAACGTTCCCATAACAAACTGACGAATGGTTCTGCCGCGGGAAATACGTGCCAGAAACAATCCGACAAACGGCGACCAGGCCACCCACCATGCCCAGAAAAACAGTGTCCAGTTATTCATCCATTCCGTTGGGTGTTCGAAGGCAAAACTGTTCAGTGTCATGCCCATAAAACGGCTGATATAGTCCCCGATATTCTGCACCAATCCGTTAAGCAGGAATTCAGTATTCCCCATAAATAAAATAAACAAAACCAAGCCAAGAGCCAGCAGGACATTCAATTCAGACAAAAACCGAATGCCTTTGTTTACGCCGGAAGTCACGGAGATAATGGCTATCACCACAGACAACAGTATTAGGCCTCCCTGAACCCCCAATCCTTGCGGTAATCCGAAAAGGACTTTCAGGCCATAATTCAACTGCACAACCCCAATTCCCAGCGTCGTTGCAATGCCAAAAATGGTCCCTATTACTGCCGCAATATCCACCGTATGACCGATTAATCCTTTAATGCGGTCACCAAAAATAGGATAAAGTGCCGAGCGGATAGTCAGGGGCAAATTATAACGATAACTAAAATATCCCAGTGCAATTCCCATTAAGGCGTACATAGACCAGCCCGTCAGGCCATAGTGGAACAACGTCCACACCATCGCCTGACGAGCTGCTTCAATGGTTTCCCCTTGACCCGTTGGCGGTCGCATATATTGCGTGACAGGTTCAGCCACCGAGAAAAACATCAAATCAATGCCGATCCCAGCGGCAAACAGCATTGCTGCCCAACTCAGCAAACTGAATTCCGGCTTAGATTGCTCCGGTCCCAATTTGATTGAACCAAAACGGGAAGCCGCAACAAAAACAACGAACACAATGTAAAGTGTCGCGGCCAATAAATAGTACCAACCGAAAGTTTTAGATACCCAGTTCAGTGTGTTTTTTATCCAAGCACTGGTTGCATCTGTGAAAAAAATAGTGAATAGAGAAAATGCAATAATCAGTCCGGCAGAGGTGAAAAAAACGACAGAATTCAGTGTGTCCTTCTGGGTATTTTTTGGACTGTCTTGGGTATTCATAGGCAGTTCCTGAAATTAATAGCATTAAAACAGATGAAAAGCATAATCCATATAACCTTTTGAATTAAATATAAAATTTAAGTTATCTTAAACAAATTCACTCCCTCGTTGTAAAATTATTGTAATAAAACATATTTAATTTTGATTGAACATTCAATTAAAAAAAAGTTTAATACTCCCCGAACGATTGATCTTCTGAGCATAAAATCATGCCAAAAATTGGAATACAGTCGATAAGAAAACAACAACTCATTGATGCAACATTAATCGTTGTTAATGACGTAGGAATGCAGGAAGCCACTATTGCGCAAATAGCCCGAAAAGCAGGCGTTTCTAACGGCATTATCAGCCACTATTTCAAGGATAAAAACGGGCTATTGGAAGCGACTATGCGCCATCTATTACATCAACTGGAAATGGCAGTAGCACGTCGATTACGATTGCTCGATAATGCAACGCCTGCACAAAGATTGAAAGCCATTGTCGAAGGGAATTTTGATCCCAGCCAGATCAATAGCGCGGCAATGAAAACCTGGTTAGCATTTTGGGCCAGTAGTATGCATCAACCCAATCTGTACCGGCTACAACAAGTCAATGAACGCCGTTTGTATTCCAATCTTTGTGTTGAATTTAAACGTGCCATGCCAGCAACAGAGGCACGACTGGCCGCACAAGGCCTTGCTGCATTAATTGATGGCATCTGGCTACGAAGAGCATTAAGCAGTAAGCCTTTTGATATAGCTGCGGCATTCAAAATTACTATCGATTATATCGAACATAAACTCGGAGCATCTGATAAGTTCTGACTTATCACCTGATGGATAGGACTCTTAAGGAGAATCTATGACCCATTTTGGATTACAAAAACTTTATATCCACGGTGCTTATGTTGATAGTACCGATCCTAATAACACCATTTTTGATGCAATTAACCCAGCTAATGGTGAAGTTATCGCTCAATTTCAGTCTGCAACAGAACAAGATGTTAATTTAGCAGTTGAAAGCGCCCATAAAGGACAGAAAATCTGGGCAGCCATGACCGCGGTGGAACGTTCACGGATCTTACACAAGGCGGTGAATATCTTGCGTGAACGCAATGATCAACTGGCTGAATTGGAAACACTGGATACCGGCAAACCCCTGTCTGAAACCCGGCAGGTTGATATCGTCACAGGTGCCGATGTGCTGGAATACTATGCGGGTCTAATTCCAGCCCTTGAAGGTCAGCAGATCCCATTACGTGAATCTTCTTTTGTCTATACACGCCGTGAACCATTGGGCATCGTAGCAGGCATCGGCGCATGGAATTACCCGATTCAAATTGCCCTCTGGAAATCAGCACCTGCTCTGGCTGCCGGCAATGCCATGATTTTTAAACCGAGTGAAGTCACCTCCCTTACCGCTTTGAAGTTGGCTGAAATCTATACCGAAGCCGGTTTGCCTGATGGCGTTTTCAATGTTTTGACCGGAGCTGGCCATGAAGTCGGGCATTATCTGGCTGTTCACCCTAAAATTGCCAAAATGTCTTTTACCGGCGGTATTGTGACCGGCAAAAAAGTGATGGCAAATGCTTCCGCTTCAACTTTAAAAGAAGTCACGATGGAATTAGGTGGCAAATCTCCGCTGATCATTTTTGATGATGCCGATCTGGATCGTGCTGCTGATATTGCCATGATGGCAAACTTTTTCAGTTCAGGTCAGGTTTGTACAAACGGTACGCGCGTCTTTGTCCCCAAGGCATTGCTCTCACAATTTGAAACAAAAATTCTTGAACGTGTTAAACGCATCCGAATTGGTTCACCTCTTGATCCCAACACTAACTTTGGTCCGCTGGTAAGTTTTCCACATATGGAGTCGGTTTTACGCTATATCGAAAGCGGTAAAAACAGCAATGCCCGCCTGCTTTGTGGTGGCGAACGTCTGATGGAGGGCGAATTCGCGAAAGGTGCATTTGTTGTACCGACAGTATTCAGTGACTGCACCGATGATATGTTGATTACACAGGAAGAAATCTTTGGGCCAGTGATGTCTATCCTGACTTATGAAACGGAAGATGAAGTCATTGTCCGAGCCAATAACACTCATTATGGCCTGGGTGCAGGATTAGTCACCCAAGATCTTTCCCGCGCACATCGCGTGATCCACCAGCTAGAAGCCGGAATTTGTTGGATCAATACCTGGGGAGAATCTCCGGCAGCCATGCCTGTCGGTGGCTATAAACATTCTGGTGTTGGCCGGGAAAATGGGCTGGTCACACTACAAAACTACACACAAACCAAATCAATACAGGTGGAATTAGGCAATTTTGAATCCCTATTTTAATCCATGCCTGAAACAGAGGAGATAACAATGGTTTTTGATTACATTATTATCGGTGCTGGTTCAGCGGGTAACGTGCTTGCAACTCGTTTAACGGAAGATGCTAATGTGTCGGTCCTGCTGCTGGAAGCGGGTGGACCCGATTACCGATTCGACTTCCGTACTCAAATGCCAGCGGCGCTGGCATATCCCTTGCAGGGAACCCGTTATAACTGGGCTTATGAAACCGATCCCGAACCCCATATGAATAACCGACGCATGGAATGCGGACGCGGTAAAGGGCTGGGTGGATCTTCACTCATCAATGGCATGTGCTATATCCGTGGCAATGCAATGGATTTTGATCACTGGGCAACACTGCCGGGACTGGAAGACTGGAATTATCTTGATTGTCTTCCCTATTTTCGCAAAGCGGAATCAAGAGATATTGGCGCAAATGACTATCATGGTGCAGACGGACCTGTCAGTGTCACGACGCCCAAAGCAGGAAATAATGAGCTTTTTCACGCAATGGTAGAAGCAGGTGTTCAGGCGGGTTATCCACGTACTGACGATCTGAATGGCTATCAACAAGAGGGTTTTGGGCCAATGGATCGCACCGTGACCCCTAAAGGACGCCGTGCCAGCACAGCCCGTGGCTATCTGGATCAAGCACGTTCACGCCCCAATCTCACTATCATGACTCATGCGTTGACTGATACCCTCGAATTCGCAGGAAAAACCGCCGTTGGTGTCAATTTTTATCAAGGTAATAGCGCAACCTTAACCCGGGCAAAAGCACGTAAAGAAGTTTTGCTCTGTGCTGGTGCGATCGCCTCTCCACAGATTTTGCAACGTTCAGGTATTGGTCCCGAAGAAATATTAAATGAGCTTGGTATTTCTGCGGTGCATGTCTTGCCAGGCGTTGGGCAAAACTTGCAAGATCACCTTGAAATGTACTTGCAGTATGAATGCCTCAAACCCATTTCCCTTTATCCAGCATTGAAATGGTATAACCAACCTCAAATTGGCGCTGAATGGCTATTCAAAGGAACAGGTATTGGTGCCAGCAATCAATTTGAAGCGGGTGGCTTTATTCGTACCGATGAAAAATTTGCCTGGCCAAATATTCAATTTCATTTCCTGCCCGTTGCCATTAATTACAATGGCAGTAATGCCATCAACCAACATGGTTTTCAGGCCCATGTCGGATCTATGCGCTCCCAAAGCCGTGGTCGGGTGAAAATTAAGTCGCGAGACCCGCGTCAGCATCCCAGTATTTTATTCAACTACATGTCAACAGAACAGGATTGGCAAGAGTTCCGCGCTGCTATTCGTATTACACGGGAAATTATGGCTCAACCTGCGCTGGCGCCATATTGTGGGCGTGAAATCAGTCCGGGTATTGAAAATCAGTCAGATGAGCAGTTAGATGCCTTTATTCGTGAACATGCCGAAACCGCATTTCACCCATCATGCAGTTGCAAAATGGGGACTGATGAAATGGCGGTCGTGGATGGTCAAGGACGCGTGCATGGCATTAAAAATCTGCGTGTTATCGATGCTTCTATTATGCCAATAATTATTACCGGTAATTTAAATGCCACGACAATCATGATGGCTGAAAAGATTGCTGATAAAATCAGGGGAATTTCTCCTCTGCCACGCAGTCAGGCAAAATATTATATTGCCAATGATACCCCTGCCCGGCAATGAGTAAAAAACCATTGATTAATCAATTCATTCTCACAAAAACTGACTAAATCACTAATACGGGGAATTGAGATATTCAAATAATATCATTTGAACACTCATTTTTCCCGTATTTACATTACGCATAGTGATAATTATCTTATTACGATATTAAATTCAAAGTCATAAAGATATGTTCTGCACCTTCTTCCAAATAAATCCCGCCTTGTGCTTGATAACCCAGGCTTTCATAAAATGGTTGAGCATGACATTGTGCAGATAGAACGATAGCCTCAACGTTATTTTTTCTGCTGTAATCTTCAATAAATTCCATAACATTACGACCTATTCCCTGTCCACGATAATGCCTCAATACTGCAACCCGCCCAACTTTGAGTATGTTATTATCTTTCGGAATTGCCCGTAATACGCCTATTGGCTTTTCACCATCAAATACCACCACATGCAAGGCGATATCATCATATTCATCAATATCAATCTCTTCATCAAACCCCTGCTCATCCGTAAATACTTGTTTACGAATGGCAAATGCTTGCTGAATTAATTCGGAATTCTGTCTTCCTATGCTGTACTTTATTTCCATTATTATTTCCTGATTATAATTTACAAAGTCCATCACTAACCTACTTTTAAATAAACAAGTAAGTCAAGCCAGAATAAGAAATCAAGACTTGGTTTAAGTTGAAAATAATAAGGGTGACCATTGTTAGATCACCCTTGTGATGCAATCCACTTTATACTAACAATATATTGAAGTAAGAATATAAATTAATTTTCCTCTTTTTTATCACTGTCATCTTTAAGATCATGACCTTTAAGACGATTGATTAAGTCATCCGTCTTTTTATTAGCCTCAGACTTTATTTCTTCCGTCTTTGACTTCATGGTATCTGAAAGTTGATCGAGTTTATCATTAGCCTGATGCTGGATATCACCCGTTTTCGCTTTCATCGCCTCCAACACACCATTCGCGGTTTTAGTCGCTTGATCCTGTATATCCGTTACCTTAGACTTCATTTGCTCAGTGGCTTCATTCGATTTATCAATCAAACTATGGCCTTCACGTAAAGATTTTTCCTTTATCTCCTGTAGTCTCTCTTTTGCATGATCCATTACATCCGTAGCCGTTTTTTCAGCATCAGTTGGCTTTTGTACTGCGCTTTCTCCAGTTTGCTGGACTGGATCTTCTGCTTTTTTAGATGCGTCATCACAACCAGCCAGCAGTGCTGCGATACCAGCCAAGATCAGAGAACCAAGAATCTTTTTCTTCATTGACGACCCCCTTGTACGTAAGGAAATTGAACTTAAATTTCAATGCCAAAAATCTCACTCTCTATGGGTTAAACCTCATCATCGTATGATATGCTTCCCAAAACTCCATGCAAACAAAAACAATTCTCATTTTTATTTACCTTTTTTGATTTCTCAGGTGACTTATTACTTTGAAAATATTTCACTTGATCATATTTCAGGAAATTTATGGCAAATAATAGTCAAAAATTAGAAAAACGCCCAATCGCTACCATGATTCAGAAAATTTTAACTGGGACATTAGTATTGGGAGCGGCATTCTCCGGCACTGTTTATGCTAGCGAAGATCCCAAAGAGCAAAAGCCGGAAAAGCAAAATGAGGTAATGAAATTACCCACCCTTTCCGTTGTCGAAAGTTTACATAACAGCACCAGCGCGGGAAGTTCAGTACTTAAAAAGGCGGATATTGACCGCACTCAGGCCGATAATATCGCTCAATTACTCGACCAGCTTCCCGGTGTTTCAATGTCAGGCTCTCCGCGTCCTGGTGGGCAAACACTGAATATCTGGGGAATGGGCGATCAGGAAGATATCAAAGTCACATTGGACGATGCACCCAAAGGGTTCGAGAAATATATGCAGGGTTCCGTCTTTATTGAGCCTGAGTTAATCAAACGGGTAGAGGTTGATAAAGGACCACACAATTTACTCAATGGTAATGGAGGATTTGGTGGTTCGGTCAAACTTGTAACAAAAGAGGCGAACGATTTTCTACGCCCTGATGAGGATTGGGGTGGCTTTGTCAAACAAAGCTATCACACCAATGACAGACAATCGATCAGTAGTGGTGCAATATACGGCAGGGATCCTGACGGTTTTGCTGATGGGTTGCTCTATGTGAGCAAGCGCGATGGGCACAATATTAAACGCCCTGATGGCACACGTTTTGAGTTCTCACAAAACAACCAAACATCTTATTTATTGAAAACCAACTTTTATCCCAGTGATGCCCATACGATTAGCTTGTCTGCTATGCGTTCTGAATCGGATGGCTGGCAGCCTTGGGCAGCCAAACGAGGTACGATGGCCGTTCCATCAGCCACTGACGTCGAAGAATACGGCAGAGACGGCGCCTGGAAAAGAAAATTGGTTTTTCGTGATCAAATCGATCAGAACTACACTGCCAAATGGAATATCGCACCGGAAGATAATCCATGGCTAAATCTGACGATGCTCTATGCATATTCTAAAACCAAACAAGATGATACTCGCCCAGAAAATGCTTCCCCCAATTTTAGTGGATTAATGGGTAATAAAAGCTGGGTTGATTACACCGATAATCTTATTGATATCAACAACAAAAGCGTATTCTCAACAGGTATGATTGAACATGAATTCCTGGTAGGAACCCGTTGGCATAAAAACGAACGTAATGTACTGACATTCGATAAAGGAAAAATAAAGGATAAAGACTTTAACTATGGTTATTATCAACTACCTTATATGCCTGCTGGAGATCAATTAGCTTACAGCTTATATATTCAAGATTCCCTGAAAATAGGCAGCGTCACCGTAACGCCTAGTGTTCGCTATGATCATGTCAAAAATAGGGGTAGAGAAAATAACGCATCCGTATATAACGATAAATCACCAGAAGTCAATCATGACTATAGCAGTGCCACTTATACTGGTTGGACACCCCATTTAGGTATTATGTGGCAAGCAAATAAAAACCTTTCATTGTTTGCAGATATCAGCCGTACATGGCGTGCTCCAATCGTTGATGAACAATATGAGGTACAAAAGAGCAATAGTCGCCTTAGAGGTTCCAGCCGCGATCTTGCCGTTGAAAGAATGGCAGGAATACGCCTTGGTGCCATTCTCGATTTCGATAACTTGATACTTGAAGATGACGGCTTGCAAATCCGTACCACCTTATTCCGTAACCGTGGCAAAGATGAAATCTTTAGAAGGCGTGGTATTTACTGTGAAGCCCAACTTGATAGTGGATCAACCCGTTCATGTAGAACATCATTGGGAAATTATCGCAATTTACCGGGATATACTATTGAAGGCTTAGAAATAGAAACTTTCTATGACAGCCGCACACTATTTGGAAAATTATCGTTCTCTACTATGCGTGGACAGCGTGATACCTCTCCACGCGATCCGTGGATAGGACATAAAACCTGGATTACGGAAATACCGCCAACTTCTGCCCATGCGATGTTAGGGTTTAAAATTCCGCAATGGCAGATGGAAATGGGCTGGAAAGGGGAATTTATCCGCAAACAAGATCGATCACCCGTAGATGGAGATCCAGAGGCAGGCTCCTGGTCATACCATAAAAGTAAGGGCTACGCCCTGCACGGTCTGTTTGCAAGCTGGCGCCCTTCCTTTGCAAAAGGGCTTGAAGCACGGGTCACCATCGATAACCTGTTCAACCGTGATTACTATCCGTACTTAGGCGATCAGGTTTCAGGTATTGGTCGGAATTACAAATTCAGTATTTCACAGCAATTTTAACTGACACATAGTCACCCAATCCCTAACCCTCTTACCTAAAGAGGGTTAGATTTCCTGAAAGCTGCATTGACTTCCGCTCATTAAATACAAATAATAACCATTATTATTTATATCCTATCCCATCAGGCAATATCATTATGGCGGTGCAAAAAAGCACATTTGGATACAATCAAATCACCCAGAAACTCTATGCCGATTACCATCATTGGTTATGCAACTGGATCAGACAAAACAGTGCTTATTCCAATCAGGCTGAAGATCTCGTTCATGAAGTTTTCATCAAATTGATGCAAGTGTCAGATCTTGAAAATATCCGCCAGCCAAAAGCCTTTTTAATGACGATAACGCGCAGAACGCTCTCCAATTACTGGCGCAGGAAAAAACTGGAAGACCATTATCTGGAATATGTCAGTGATCAGCCTAAAATCTCAGCAAATTCTTCTGAAAATCAACTTATGCTGTTAGAACAGTTAGAAAAAATAGATGAGACCCTGGATGAACTGCCGGTAAAAGTCCGACAAACATTTCTGCTCATTCAACTCCAAGGCTTACGTTATAAAGAGGTTGCGGAAAATTTGGGTATCTCGATAAGTTCAGTGAAAAATTATTTACAGCAAGCCCACAGGGAATGCCACCTTTTTAATACACATTGAACAGCCATCCCTGAGCAAACGACAAAAAACCCCGCTGTTTATCTGGCAGCAGGGTGTTTGTTCTAACTGCAAATTTACTTGACGACAAAACAGCATCAAAGAATACGATCCTTTTCCAACTGCGCTTGACGAGCAGTTTCCCTCGCCATGCGTTTTTTACGGGCATCGCAAGGTTCAGGACAATCACACACTTTTTCTACGCCGATACTTCCCAAGCCACCACAGCTTCCCTGAATGCTTTTGCGCTTAAAAATATAGCCCAGCGCCATGCCAGCAAAAGCCAGCAAGAAAAAGATAAAAGTGGCAATAAAGACTTCCATCGCCTTTCCCCCCTTTCTTATTTCTTCTGAAAGTATGCCTTAAAGGCGGTATTATAACGCTCTTCAAAACCGTCTTTGGTTTTAACAATCATAAAGACCGGAATATTCAACTTCTCAGCCAATTCCATACCTTTCTCTGGTCCCAAAACATCCAGACCGGTAGAAAAGCCGTCTGCACTCATACAAGTCGGTGCTATTACGGTAATTGAAACCAAATTATGCGTTATCGGCCGGCCGGTTTTTGGATTAATGGTATGAGAATAACGCACGCCATTTTGTTCAAAATAGTTACGGTAATCACCCGATGTTGCCACAGCCATATTGCCCGGCTCAATAATTTCCTGAGCACTCTGTGCCATGCCGCTATCCGATGGTTTTTCAATCGCTATCCGCCACGGATTACCTTTACCATTGTTGCCCAATGTACGAACTTCACCACCAATATCAACCATGTAATTTTTGATATTCTGAGATTCCAGATACTCAGCGACAACATCAACACCATAGCCTTTGGCAATGGAAGAGAGATCAACATACAGTTCAGGGATGGATTTAATCAAATTATTGCCTTCAACAGACAAATTATCGATCCCCGTCCAGACACGACGCATCTCCAATTCTTCATCCGTCGGCGCTTTGGTAATCCGACCTTCCGGCCCAAATCCCCACAGATTCACCAGTGGGCCAACAGTCACATCCAGTGCGCCTTCTGTCAGCTTATTGATTCGAATAGCTTCTTTGACCACTTTCGCCGTAGCGGCAGATACCGGAAACAGTTTATTCACTTCACGGCTTTGATTAAAACGACTCAGTTCAGAATTTGGCCGATAAGTGGACATCTGATCGTTCACTTCTTCCAGCAGACGATCAATCTCTTTTTGCAGGTTTTCTGGGGCAAGTGTCGATGAATCAGCAACATATTTAACGGAGTAATACGTTCCCATCGTCTGCCCATTCAAGTTTTGCTGTTTAGGGCCATCACATGCTGCCAGCATTATAATTGCAAACAGCAATGCCCCCCAGTTGATAATTTTTTTACTCAGCATAGCTTACTCTTAGTTATTGTGGCTCTTTCTAAATCACAGCGCCCACAAAGATGTGGGCGCTTGTCGTTAACTCATTGTATTAAATACGCCCTTTATTTTTCAAACCACAGTTGTGTTATCTGTAACCTGAAACTATTGCGGGTATATTATCAGCCACCGAAATCATCCAGCATGATGTTTTCATCTTCTACGCCAAGGTCTTTCAACATCTTAATGACCGCAGCATTCATGACTGGAGGCCCACACATATAGAATTCACAATCTTCTGGTGCTGGATGATCTTTTAAATAATTTTCATACAGGACATTGTGGATAAAACCCGTATAGCCATCCCAGTTATCTTCCGGCAGAGCATCTGACAGTGCCACATGCCATGTGAAGTTCTCATTTTCTGCGGCCAACTGATCAAAATCTTCGGTATAGAACATTTCACGCTTAGAGCGCGCTCCATACCAGAAAGATATTTTACGCTTGGAGTTTAAACGGTTAAGTTGATCGAAGATGTGAGAACGCATTGGTGCCATACCTGCACCACCACCGATGAAGATCATTTCTGCATCAGTGTCTTTCGCAAAGAATTCACCAAATGGGCCAGAGATCGTGACTTTATCGCCTGATTTCAGTGACCAAATATAAGAAGACATGATACCCGGAATAACATCTGGGTTTCTTGGTGGTGGCGTTGCAATACGCACGTTCAGCATGATAATGCCATGCTCTTCTGGATAGTTCGCCATTGAATATGCACGAACCGTCGGCTCTTTGACTTCGGAGACATAACGGAACAGATTGAATTTATCCCAATCTTCGCGATATTCCTGTGGAACATCAAAATCAGCATAACGGGCAACATGGGGAGGACATTCAATCTGAATGTAACCACCTGCACGGAATGGCACCACTTCCCCGTCAGGGATCTTCAGCTTTAATTCTTTAATGAAAGTAGCTTTGTTATCGTTAGAAATAACTTCACATTCCCATTTCTTGACACCGAAGATTTCCTCTGGCAGCTCAATTTTCAGATCTTGTTTAACATTGACCTGACATGCCAAGCGACAACCCTCTTTTGCTTCACGCTTGTTGATATGGGAAAGCTCCGTTGGCAGAATATCGCCACCGCCTTCCTTAATTTTCACGCGGCACTGACCACAAGAGCCACCACCACCACAAGCAGAGGAAACGAAAATCCCCTGATTGGAAAGCATATTCAACAACTTATCACCAGCGGGAGCAGAGAAACCCTTATCCTCATCGCCATTGATTTCAACTTTAATATCCCCGGTGTTCACTAACTTAGATTTTGCGAACAAAATCATTGCCGTTAGTACCAACACAATCAGGGTAAACATGACTACGCCTAAAATGATTATATCCATGAATTCCTCTCGCCTTTAGAGCTGCACACCGGAGAAGGACATAAAGCCCAATGCCATCAAACCGGTGGTGACAAAGGTGATCCCCAATCCTTTCAGACCTGCCGGAACATCCGCATATTTCATTTTTTCACGGATAGCAGCCATCAGAACAATTGCCAGCATCCAGCCCATACCTGAACCGAAACCGTATACGATGGATTCACTAAAGTTATAGTCACGCTGTGCCATAAATGAAACGCCACCGAAAATTGCACAGTTCACTGTAATCAACGGCAAGAAAATTCCCAATGCGTTGTAAAGTGCCGGAACATAACGGTCTAAGATCATTTCCAGGATCTGTACCAATGCCGCAATGACCCCGATAAAGGTAATGAAGTTCAGGAAACTCAAATCCACCCCATCCATCAGTGCTCCATCACGGAGCACCAGATTGTAGACAAGGTTATTGGCAGGAACGGAAATTCCCAATACGACGGTGACCGCCACACCCAGGCCAAAGGCCGTCTTAACATTCTTTGATACCGCCAAAAACGTACACATACCGAGAAAGAAAGATAATGCCATATTCTCGATAAAGACTGCGCGGACAAACAAACTAATATAATGTTCCATTTTGTTTGTTACTCCTTCTCAACCTGCGCAGGTTTCAGAGTCCGCAAACCCCAAATCAGCATACCAATAATGAAAAATGCGCTCGGTGCCAGCAAGAATAAGCCATTAGGTTGATACCAACCGCCATTTTTGACAGATTCCAGCACCGTAACACCGAACAATTTTCCTGAACCAAACAGTTCACGCAAGAAACCAACCAGCAACAGAATGACGCCATAGCCCAAACCATTGCCGATACCATCCATAAAACTTTCAACGGGTGGCGCTTTCATGGCATAAGCTTCAGCACGTCCCATGACAATACAGTTCGTGATGATAAGGCCAACAAACACCGATAGCTGTTTGGAAATTTCGTAGGCATAAGCCCGCAGGATCTGGTCTACGACGATAACCAGAGATGCAATGATCGCCATCTGTACGATGATTCGCACACTGCCAGGAATATAGTTACGAATTAATGAAATGAAAAAGCTGGAAAACGCGGTGACCAAGGTAACTGCAATGGTCATTACTAACGCTGTTTCCAATTTGGTGGTCACTGCCAGCGCTGAACACACCCCCAAAACCTGCAATGCAATTGGGTTATTATCAAACAACGGCCCAAGGAGGACGCGTTTTATCTCTTTACTATCAGCCATCTTTCAAGGCTCCCTCACGTACTTTTTTCAGGAACGGGCCAAAACCGTTATCACCCAGCCAGAAATCAAACATATGCTGAACACCGTTAGAAGTCAGGGTTGCTCCAGACAGCCCATCTACACCGTAAGGGTTATCACCTGCACCGCCACGGACGATCTTAAGTGCCGGAACACCTTGTGGGTTATAGAGTTTTTTACCTACCCACTGCTTACGCCACTGTGGGTTATCAACTTCACCACCCAAACCCGGGGTTTCACCATGAGAGTAGTAAGTGATGCCGTGAGATGTGACCCCATCTATATCAATGGAAATAAAAGCATACATCATTGACCACAGGCCAGAACCGTATATTGGCAGAACCAGCTCAGTCGTTTTACCGCTTTCATCCTTAACCAGATAGATTTCGGTCATATTGGCTCGCCGGCGGATCTTCGCCAGATCTTGCTCTGGTAACAAAGCAATACTGGTTTCATCACTGCGCAGGGCATTATTCAGGTCAAAATTACCATTGCTTTTTTTCAACGTTGCTGTTTTCAAATCAAGCAATTCAGGCTGAATACGGCTCTTATAGATTTCGTTGATTTCCGCCGTTGTCATGGCAGGTTTTAGTAAACCCGCCACATCCAGAATATTACGCTGCTTATCCAGCAACTTCTGTTCCTGCTGCTGCGCTTTCAATCCCACGGCTGAACCCGCAACCACAATCGAACAGACAAGACACAGCACAAAAACAACGAGGAACGTTCTGCCGATGCTATCATTATTTCTTGGTTTATCATTAGCCACGGGCTTTTCTCCGCTTAATATTGGCCTGTACGACCAGATAATCGAACAGTGGCGCGAACAGGTTAGCGAACAAAATCGCCAACATCATTCCTTCAGGATACGCTGGGTTTACAACCCTGATCAAAATGCACATAGCACCGATCAGGATACCGTATGCCCATTTCCCTTTATCCGTAAACGCTGCGGATACAGGATCAGTCGCCATAAAGATCATGCCGAAAGCGAAGCCTCCCAAAACCATATGCCAGTACCACGGCATAGCGAACATTGGGTTAGTGCCAGAACCAATCGCATTAAACAGATAAGACGTTGCAATCATACCGATCATCACACCAGCAACGATACGCCATGAAGCAATACGGGCAAACAGAATGATGGCACCACCGATAAAAATCATCAAAGTGGATACTTCACCAACTGAGCCTGGAATGTTACCAATAAAAGCGTCCATCCAGGTGATTGGCTGACCGGTGATGGTATTTATCAGACCGTGGCTACCCGCTGCTGCCCATTGGGACAACGGCGTTGCCCCCGAAAAACCGTCAGCCGCAGTCCAAACCAAATCACCAGAAATCTGGGCCGGATAAGCAAAGAACAGGAAAGCACGACCCGCCAAGGCTGGGTTCAGGAAGTTACGACCCGTACCACCAAAGATCTCTTTCGCAATCACCACGCCGAAAGTAATCCCCAAAGCCGCCTGCCACAATGGCAGTGTTGGTGGAACAATCAATGCGAACAGAATGGAGCTAACAAAGAAGCCTTCATTAATTTCATGTTTGCGGATAATGGCAAACAAAACTTCCCAGAAGCCACCCACGACAAACACAACCGCATAAATTGGCAGGAAGTAGGTCGCTCCCAACAGCATCTTACTGCCCCATCCGGCATCTGGTGTTAATGATGCACCAAGATACTGAGCAAGGACATAATGCCAGTCAGAAGTCAGAATCTGCTGTAAGGCATCTCCGTTATATAAATGAGTCAGAGCAGGTATTGCCTGATTGCCGACGTTATACATGCCCCAAAACATCGCAGGGAAAACAGATAACCACACCAGGATCATCATGCGCTTGAGATCGATGGCATCACGGACATGAGCTTTCCCTTTTGTCACTGTGCCCGGCGTATAGAAAACGGTGCTCACTGCCTCATAGAGAGGATAATACTTTTCCAGTTTGCCACCGGCCTCAAAGTGGTGCTCTACTTTTTCAAATAAATTTTTCAGGCCCATGAATTACCCTTCCAGCTCAATCTTCGTCAGCACTTCACGCAGTACTGGACCGTACTCATATTTGCCTGGGCAAACATAGGTACACAATGCCAAATCTTCTTCATCCAGCTCCAGACAACCCAGCGCCTGAGCGCTATCAGAATCACCTGCAAGCAAGTCACGCAGTAGGTGAGTTGCCATGATATCCAGTGGCATAACACGCTCATAGTTGCCAATTGGCACCATAGAACGTTCCCCACCGTTTGTTGTGGTTGAGAAAGCAAAACGTTTCTTTTTCAGGAAATGGCCGATTGTGGTGCGGGTAATCGAGAACTTATTAGCGCCTGGCGCGATCCAACCAAACAGCTCTTTTTCCCGACCTTCAGCAAGTACAGAAACCAACGTATGGAAGCGGCCAAGATAATGACAAATGTCATCTGATTTTGTACCACACAGTACGGAACCAGAAACAATACGGTTTTCACCCTCTTGCAACTGATTTTGCGTCAATTCCCGCAAATCAGCGCCCAACCGAGTACGTACCAAGCGTGGCGATTTGACCTGTGGTCCCGCCAGAGACACCACACGATCAGTGTAAAGCTCCCCCGTGGTAAACAGTTTACCGATAGCAATAACATCCTGATAACCCAGATGCCAAACCATTTTTTGGGCACTAACAGGTTCAATAAAATGAATGTGAGTCCCCACCAAACCGGCTGGGTGTGGGCCAGTAAACTGGTTATAGGTGATTTGAGCATGATTTCCCACGGTTGGAATATTTCCAGCGCCGTAACAAACGTGGACTTTCCCCTCCGTCAATTTTGACAGAATATTCAGGCCATCAACAAAAGCCTCTTCCTGAGTTGCGATAACGACGAGTGGATCAGCAGCCAGTGGCTGGGTATCCATTGCCGTGACGAAGATTGCCTTTGGTGTGGAACCGGAGACAGGGGTACGGCTGAAAGGACGTGTACGCAACGCTGTCCACAATCCTGACGCCAGCAGATTTTTCTCTACTTGTTCACGGCTCAGACCAGCAAGTTCAGCACGCTCATAGCGATCGAATGTGACTTTCTCATCGCCACTTACTTCAATAACAACAGATTGCAAGACACGACGTTCACCACGTCCAATGGTGACAACTTTCCCGCTTGCGGGACTCGTGAAAACAACCCCTGGATTCTTCTTATCTTCAAAAAGAATTTGCCCTTTTTTGACATGCTCACCTTCCTTAACCAGCATAGAAGGACGCATTCCAACATATTCTTCACCCAGTAAAGCAACATGGCGAATTGTTGGACCATCTTCTATAACTTGGGCAGGCGCTCCTGCTATCGGGAGGTCGAGTCCTTTTTTAATTTTAATCATAAGATTTGCACAAGTTTATCAGTTAAATCATATACTACAGATTACCTTGCGGTATTCCCGTGAGGTAATGCAGCGACTCTAGTAATACAAAAAACCTTGAGCAATATATGTCTCAAGTTATTCACTCCGATAATCGTTACAAAGTTTCTCTTAATTTTCGCCGGGGTAATTCTAACACCTCCCCCACTGACTGTCTGATTAATCAAGTGACACAGTTCAAGCAAATAAAAATAATTTCTCTGCTAAACCGTCAACCATTCGATAAAGACGAATGTTTTTATCACTTTTCTCTACGTCAGGGCAATTTTCAATCAAAAATTAATTATCGCGCCGTTAATTTGAGTCTTCCCAATGAGTTCGATAAATCAAAAGGATATTCCGGCAGGAATTTAATGGAAGCGGCACCAAAATAACGACAATGACGTGTTTTGGAAACAATGACAGCCCGCCTATGCGTATTTCGTCCAAAATAGTATCCCTGCCACAGTTAACGTAATAGACGGGCAATATGTCATTAATGTAAAACCAGAAAACCAATCACCCTTTTGGAACAGAAAATCAAATTATCCTCTCTCCAAGATGAAAAAGCACATAATCACCTGATTCAATACGGTGCCAAACTTCATTTCCGGTTAAAGGTTGGGTGGCAATCACGGATACGACATCCCCTGGCTGGGTGTGCTGCTGGAAATCGATTTCAACATCCTGATCAAGTAATTTAGCCCTGCCGAAAGGGGCACGACGAGTAATCCAATGCAATTGAGTCGAACAGTAAGCCATGACAAACTGTCCGTCTGACAACAGCATATTGAAAACACCTTTCTTTCTCAGGTGATCCGCCAGGGAAGCAATAAATTTAAATACCGCAGGCCAATTGGAAGGTCGCTTGGGATATTTCAACGATAATTGATGTAATATCCAGCAAAATGCCCATTCACTGTCTGTCTCACCCACCGGACGGTAACTACCCGTTTTCAGCTTACTGTATCCCTTAAGCTGACCATTATGGGCATAAGTCCAATATCTTCCCCACAGTTCACGGGTAAATGGATGAGTATTGGCCAGGGAAACATGACCACTGTTTGCCTGACGAATATGGGCAACAATCACTTCCGATTTGATTGGATAGCCTTGTACAAATCGAGCTACAGGTGAATGGCAACTGGATTGGTGATCTTTAAATGTCCGGTATCCCAATCCCTCATAAAAGGTAACGCCCCAACCGTCTTTATGCGGACCGGTATGCCCACCACGCTGAATTAAGCCACTCAGACTGAAAACAATATCTGTTGGCACGTTGGCACTCATGCCAAGTAATTCACACATCACCTACCCCTAACGCCGATTCCTAATAAAAAGCAATCAGGCTTTTACCATTTCTTTTTCAATCAATTGAATCAAGATGTGAATGACTTTGATGTGAATTTCCTGAATACGATCTGCATAACCAAAATGTGGCACCCGAATTTCAACATCTGCCGTTCCTGCCATTTTTCCGCCATCTTTGCCAGTCAGCGTAATGATTTTCATGCCCTTAGCGCGGGCTGCCTCAACGGCTTTAATGATATTACCGGAGTTTCCAGAAGTTGAAATGCCCAGCAGTACATCACCTTTTTGACCGACAGCTTCAACATAGCGGGAAAATACATAGTCATAACCAAAGTCATTACTCACGCAAGATAAGTGGCTGGGATCAGAAATCGCAATGGCCGGATATCCCGGACGATTTTCACGGTAGCGGCCGGTCAATTCTTCCGCAAAATGCATAGCATCACAATGCGAACCACCATTACCACAGGAAAGCACTTTTCCTCCGGCCTTGAATGAATCAGCCAGCAAAACCGCAGCTTTTTGAATGGCGTCGATATTTGCATCATCATTGAGGAAATTAGCCAACGTATCTGCGGCTTCGGATAATTCACTGCGAATCAGTTCTTGATACATGGAACTCATACTCCTGAAAAGTCTTCGGGATTAATAATGTCAGTCAACAAGTGTAACGGATTCCCCCATCTGAAAGAAGATATCATCACATCTCGAAAGAATTATCGTTTGCAAAACTAACTCGACTTTGTGAGCTGGATTGTAATTAAGATGTAAATGTATTGATAAATACACTTTCCTCATCTAAAAAAGAAGAACATCCAAACAGGTCAGACCTCTGACAACTCAACCTGAGATTTACAGGAGTTTTACTATGACCGCTTTCAGCATTATCTTATTTTTAGTCTTGATTGGCGGGCTTTGTTACCACAAAGTCAGCTTAACGCTCAGTAGCTTACTGCTTGTTGCCTATACATTCGTTATGGGCATAACCGGTCTTTGGAGTTACTGGCTGCTGTTACCACTCGCTATCGTCCTGTTCCCGCTGGTCTTTACACCAGTACGTATCTCTTTATTCTCTGCGCCCGGCCTAAAAGCTTTCCGTAAAGTTATGCCAAGCATGTCCAAAACGGAGAAAGAAGCCATTGATGCAGGAACCACATGGTGGGAAGGCGATCTATTCCGTGGTAGCCCTGACTGGCAAAAATTGCATAACTATCCAAAACCGCAATTAACTGCTGAAGAACAGGCATTTATTGATGGTCCGGTAGAAGAAGCCTGCCGCATGGCAAATGATTTCCAAATCACCCATGAACTGGCTGACTTACCCCCAGAGCTTTGGGCCTACCTGAAAGAACACCGTTTCTTTGCCATGATCATCAAGAAAGAATATGGGGGTCTGGAATTTTCCGCTTACGCTCAGTCTCAGGTATTGCAAAAACTGGCCGGCGTATCGGGTATTCTGGCAATTACTGTTGGTGTACCCAACTCCCTGGGGCCAGGTGAATTGCTGCAACACTACGGCACAGACGAACAGAAAAAACGTTACTTGCCCGGTCTGGCTCGCGGTGAAGAAATTCCCTGCTTTGCTTTGACCAGCCCAGAAGCCGGTTCAGATGCCGGAGCTATTCCTGATACTGGTGTTGTCTGTATGGGAGAATGGCAAGGCGAGCAAGTGCTTGGTATGCGTCTGAACTGGAATAAGCGTTACATTACTCTTGCCCCTATCGCGACCGTGCTGGGATTAGCATTTAAACTGTATGATCCTGATCATCTGCTGGGTGATACTGAATCATTGGGCATTACCTGTGCTCTGATCCCAACCAGTACGCCAGGAGTGGAAATTGGTCACCGCCATTTCCCGCTCAATATCCCATTCCAGAATGGTCCAACCCGCGGTAAAGATATTTTCGTTCCTATCGATTACATCATTGGCGGGCCAAAAATGGCAGGTCAGGGCTGGCGTATGCTGGTCGAATGTCTGTCTGTTGGTCGTGGTATTACTCTGCCATCCAACGCAACCGGAGGGTTAAAAAGTGCAACGATGGCAATCGGGGCTTATTCCTATATTCGCCGTCAATTCAAGTTGCCTATCGGTAAAATGGAAGGTATTGAAGAGCCACTGGCACGTATCGCAGGTAACGCTTACCTGATGGATGCGGCTGCAACCATGATCACCGGCGGTATCATGTTGGGCGAAAAACCTTCCGTTCTGTCTGCTATCGTGAAATACCATTGTACGCACAGAGGCCAACGTTCCATCATTGATGCCATGGATATCGCTGGCGGCAAAGGCATCTGTCTTGGGCCATCTAACTTCCTTGCCCGCGGTTATCAGGGTTCACCCATTGCTATTACCGTTGAAGGTGCGAATATCCTGACCCGTAGCATGATCATCTTTGGTCAAGGGGCAATCCGCTGCCATCCTTATATACTGGCTGAAATCGCCGCAGCAGAAAACAACAATGTGAAACACTTTGACAAGGCTCTGTTTGGTCACTTAGGCCATGTTGCCAGCAACACTTTGCGCAGCCTGTGGCTTGGTATTACCAAAGGCAGAAGCAGTCATTCGCCAGTCAATGATGCTACTCGCCGTTACTACCAGCAGATCAACCGCTTAAGTGCCAACCTTGCCCTGCTCTCTGATGTTTCAATGGGCGTATTGGGAGGCAGTCTGAAACGCCGTGAACGCATTTCAGCTCGTCTGGGTGACATTCTGAGCCAAATCTTCCTGGCTTCAGCCGCGTTGAAACGCTATGAAGACGAAGGGCGCCAAAAAGAAGATTTACCATTGGTACAATGGGCAGTAGAAGATAGCCTGAATCAAGCTGAACAGGCCATGAATGAGTTACTGCGCAACTTCCCAAACCGTTTGGTTGCAGGTTTAATGCGTGTAATCGTCTTCCCATTGGGACGTGTACATACCGCTCCATCTGATAAATTGGATCACAAACTGGCCCAGATATTACAGACTCCTTCTGCAACCCGTAGCCGGATTGGACGTGGGCAATATCTGACGCCCAGCGAACATAACCCCCACGGGTTACTGGAAGAAGCATTGCACGATATCATCGCCGCAGAGCCTATCCATGCTCGCTTGAGCCGCGAAGCAGGCAAACATCTAAGTTTCACCCGTTTGGATAAATTAGCTGAACAGGCACTGGCTGAGAACAAAATCACTCAGGAAGAAGCAGAGATCCTGAAACGTGCTGAAAGCAGTCGGCTGCGTTCAATCAATGTCGATGAATTTGAGCCAAATGCATTCGCTGTACCCAATCCAGCAAAAAAGCCTGAAAGTCAGCGTCAAGATAAAGCCGCATGATGCTGACCAGAAAATCTGATTAATGCAAATATGGGACTAAGAAACGGGCAGCATCAACTATGGGACAACGGGGCCGAACCCCGTTTTTATTTAAATGGTTTCCAGCAATAACAACTCGTTGATGGTCTGGCGACGACGGATCAAACGCACCTCCCCCTCGGTAAACAAAATTTCCGGGATCAAAGGGCGACTATTATAATTTGAAGACATAGAGGCACCGTAAGCGCCGGTATGGTGAAAAATCAGATAATCTCCGACACTAACACGAGGCAACATACGTGATATAACTTCTCCGCCTTCCAACTGAGTGAACACATCACCAGACTCACATAACGGCCCCGCGACAATGGTTTCTGCCAATGTGGTTTCCGGCAGCGCGTTTATCGGCAATACAGAAATAGGGTGATAACTGCCATACATCGCCGGACGCATTAAGTCATTAAAACCCGCATCCACCAGCACATAATGCCGATTGCCCATAGATTTAACCGCCCGTACTTCCGCCAGCAAGATCCCTGCCTCAGCAACCAGAAAACGACCAGGTTCGATTTCTAACCCAACGTGATGCCCCAGATGCTGCTCAATACGTTGGCGAGCTTCATGCCACAAGCTGTAATAATGTTCGGTATCGACTGACTCTTCACCGTCCTTATAAGGAATTGATAAGCCACCGCCTGCGGAGATGGCTTGAATATCTTCCCCGCATAACATGACCTGCTCCACCATAGCATTACAGACATTGGAAAGATGCTGATAATCTACTCCTGAACCAATGTGCATATGCAACCCGACTAACTGCAAACCATATTGATGAATTTTTTCAATTGCCAGAGGGAGATCCTGAAACCAGATCCCATGTTTGCTGTTTTCGCCGCCAGTATTGGTCTTTTGGCTATGCCCATGCCCAAATCCGGGGTTGATGCGCAGCCAAACCGGATGACCAGACTGACGTTCACCAATTTGTGCCAACATATCAATAGAACCGGCATTGACCGGAATATCCAGCTCAATGACACGCGACAATGTTGCCTCATCAATCACATCCGCTGTGAATACAATTTCTGCTTTCTCACGCCCAGGTTTAAAACCTGCATAAAGCGCCCGCTCGATTTCACCCAATGACACTGCATCAACTTTCACGCTCTGCTCTTTCATCAAGCGTAAAATATGGGTATTGGAACACGCTTTCTGTGCAAACCGAATGACATCAAACTGTTTTAATTTTTTAATTTGTTTGATGATGCTATCGCCATCATAAACCCACAATGGTGTTCCATACTGAGCAGGTAAACGAAGCAGATTTTCAGGGGTAAAATGTTTCCTTAAGTCATGAGGCAAGGTCGATATAGTCATTGAAGTGTCTCACAAAATCAGCCGATTCCTCATTATTGACAATAATAGGACAGGAAAAAAATATCCATTTAGCTATAGTCTATTCATTTTTGATATCCTTTTGGCCACTTTTCAATCAAAGAGAGCGATATATGCACTCCTGCTCATGGCGACACATTGAAATTTTTCATGCTGTAATGACCACCAAAAACCTGACTGATGCAGCATTATTACTGAAAACATCCCAACCCACGGTCAGCCGTGAACTTGCACGCCTTGAACAATTACTGAAACTTAAATTGTTTGATCGAATCAAAGGGCGCTTGTTTCCCACCGCGCAAGGATTACGGTTCTTCGAAGAAGTGCAACGCTCTTATTATGGGCTGGAAAGAATAATCAATGCGGCTGACAGTATCCGACAATTTGAACAGGCGCAGTTATCCATCGCCTGCCTGCCAATGTTCTCCCAATCTCTGCTGCCAAAAGCCTGTTGCAGTTTTATTGAACACTATCCCGAAGCCAGGCTGACCATCATTCCACAAGAATCTCCCCTTTTGGAAGAATGGCTTTCAGCACAGCGCCATGATATTGGCTTAACCGAACATTTACAGACGCCAGCAGGTACTGAGCGAGAAACGTTGATAACCTTAAATGAAGTTTGTGTTTTACCCATTAATCATCCGCTCGGTCAAAAATCACAACTGACGCCAGCAGATTTTCACAATCAAAAATTTATCAGTCTTTCGATCACAGACAATTACAGGCAACTGATTGATACCATTTTTACTGAGCATCAAATCAATCGCAAGATGGTGATGGAAACCCATAGCGCAGCCTCAATTTGCGCCATGATTAACGAAGGCATTGGAGTGTCTATCGTAAACCCGCTAACTGCATTGGATTATTTAGATAACAGCGCCAAAATTTGCATTCGGCCATTCAGTATCGACATTCCATTCACAGTCAGTTTAATCAAACCCATCCATCGCCCCTCCTCAGAGTCCGTAGAGGCTTTCATTACATATTTAAAACAACAGGTTGCTCTATTTGCCGAAAAATTGACATTAGCGTTTCAACATTAATTGCTGCCAATGAGGTGATATCGCAAACCAATTCACCAGAAAATCCAACAGTGCACGCAAAGTCGCTGGCATATTCTGGCGGCTGGCATAAATGCCATAGATCCCCATTGCTTGAGGTTGGTAATCAGGCAGCAGCTCAACTAACTGCCCTGACATCAAATAAGAAGAAACTGAATAGTAAGGCTGCATTGCAATTCCTGCTCCCTGCAAAGCAGCTTCCATCAATACGGTCGATTCATTGGCACTTAACGTACCACTGACAGGAACTGAACAGTGCTCATGCTGTTTTTTAAATACCCACAAACTTTTGCCGAAAAAGTTATAGGTCAGGCAATTATGTGATGTTAAATCCATAGGGTTGTTGGGAATAGATTTTTCCGCTAAATAAGACGGCGCAGCACAAACGATGGAATGGCAAGTTGATAATGGGCGCGCGATTAGATTTGGCTCCAGATTATTGGTAATACGGATTGCCAAATCAATGCGTTCTTCTATCAAATTGACAACTTTATTATCCATTTGCAAATTGACGGCAATGTGCGGATATATCCGCATAAATTCAGGAATGGCAACTGCCAGCGCACTAATGCCCAATGATTGGGAACAACTCACTCGCAACAATCCCTTCAAGGTTTGTGCTTCCAAAGATTGCTGCGCAGGCATTCCTTCTGCTAATTCCATTAACTTAAGGCTACGCTGATAAGCACTTTCACCTGCCGAAGTCAGGCTAATTTTACGTGTTGTACGATGCAATAAGCGAATACCTGCCCATTTTTCCATTTCAGCCAAATATCGCGATACCATTGCCCTCGACATATCCAACCGTTCTGCTGCCGCGATGAGGCTTCCCTGCTCAACAATCGTAACAAACACTTGTGCTGCGGTGATCCTATCCATTTTCGGCCAACCTATTTTTCGCCCTAATTTGCTCGATTTATGCAACAAATAGTTGCTGGTTATGGGGTTTTTAAATCGGAATATGCAACTTATCATACATACCATTCAAGCTCACAAGCTTTTTGCTATAGGAATTCGACGATGGCTCGCAAAACAACATTAAACATCGCTCTGGCAGCGACACTCTCCTTGGGGATAGCCTCACTGGCTCAAGCAACCGATCTGAAATTGGATATCTACAATCCAGGTGAAAGAGGTGTTTTCCCTGTTTCTTCTGAAATTATCAGTGGTGATCATGAAGTGGTCCTGATCGATGCCCAATTTAAGAAAAATGATGCACAAGAGCTGGTAAAAATGATCCAGCAAACAGGTAAAAAGTTGACAACGATCTATATCAGCCAATCCGATCCTGATTTTTATTTTGGCCTTGATGTGATCACCGAAGCTTTCCCTGACACCAAAGTTATCGCATCACCAGAAACCATCAAAGCAATCAATGAAACCAAAGATGGCAAGCTGGCTTATTGGGGTGGAATTCTTGCAGACCAGGCACCCAAAAAGATCGTCGTACCAGAGCCACTAAAAGGAAATTCCTTCACTGTTGATGGTGAAAAACTGATTATTGAAGGTTTAGATGGCCCGGCTGCAGATCGTACTTTTGTCTGGGTTCCTAAATTAAAAGCCGTTGTTGGTGGTGTGACTGTTTCTGACAATATCCATGTATGGATTGCGGATACCCAGACCAAAGCGTCACGCCAGCATTGGCAACAAACATTGGATCACATCAAGAGCCTGCAACCTAAAACTGTTGTACCAGGCCACTATCTGGGGGATTCATCAATGACGTTGGATTCAGTGACTTTTACCCAAAATTACCTGACTACATTGGAAAAAGAGTTACCGAAAGCAAAAGATTCCAATGCGCTGATTGCAGCTATGAAGAAACACTATCCAGATCTGGCTGATGAATCGAGTCTTGAGCTAAGTGCCAAAGTATTAAAAGGCGAAATGAAGTGGCCTCAGTAAGTTAAACATCATCACGGGCGTTGCGGATAGTAGCGCCCGTATAACAATATTTGAAATATTACCTTAATGCCCCTTTTAATTTTAACGTATCAAAAACGCCAACTAAAAAAACAAAACCTCAGCCCCATTATTAATAAAACCAGTATCAAAATCCATTTTAATACTTTATATTCACCCCCATATAAAAACCGATAATGCATTAACTTTAAAAATGAAAAAAACTTATTAAATAAACATAATTCCTTTTTGATTGATGTGATATTTAACGCCTTTTTATAATTTGAAATAACTAATAAACTTAAGTTGTGATCAATAGTCCATAATCCAATAAATCAGCTTGAATAAAAATCTCATTTTTTTTAAATTTGCAATCAGCGGAGAGATAAGCCAGCAACCTAAAGCTAACTAGATGCTTCCAACGTCTAGAATATGCAGGGCAAGCAGCTTAAGCCAACTAGATGCTTCCAACGTCTAGCGCATACAGGATAATAGCCTAAACCAACTAGATGCTTTTAACGTCTAATGTACGCAGGATGCGCTGCTCAAGCTAACCAGATGCTTCCAACGTCTGGCATATGCAGAAAAGCAGCTTAAAACAACTAGATGCTTTTAACATCTAGCATTTACAGAATGCGTACCGTAGGTTAGGCTCCTGTTCTCTCCGCCACTTTTTATCTATTGTCCCACTTTGCAGATGAATACTATACTCTGCCAATACCATACCCCAGTAATACTATCGCGGATAAACATAAATAAGGCCCAAATGCGATAAATTCAGGAAACGATTTTCTTTTCACTCCAATTATTACAAACCCAAGCACTCCAAATAATGAAGCCATCAGCATCAATATTGGTATCATTTCCACACCCAACCAAGCACCGATCGCCGCGGTTAATTTAAGATCACCATAACCTATTCCCTCCTTATTTAAGATATATCGACATAACCAATACAAAAACCACAAAAAAAGATACCCTGATATGGCGCCATATATTGCACTCTTTATTGAAACCAAATTACCATCAATATTAACCAAAAGCCCAAACCATAATAAAGGAAGAGTGATAATATCTGGCAAGCAATACGTTTTAATATCGATAACGGCCAATAACAATAAGGTACTACAGAAAAACATAACTATTATATGATCTACGTTAATTAAAATAGAACCCTTCCTTTTTCTCACCTGTAATAAATTAAAATCCATTTATAAATAACATCCTTGTTACCGTCTTCTTTCCTTAATTTCCTGACATCAATCAGGACAAGATGAATATTAATTTTTCATTCCGGTTATTGGCAATAAAAATTTAGCTAAAAAAGCAATTATAAAATAAATATGCGAACCAGCTCGCAAGGAGATATCTTGTATTCCTTAAGCCAAGAGATAACTTGATCACGCAAACAGCGCTCATTTATCATGGCAATGAATCAATTTTGTCATATGGCTGTTTGCGCCATACCGGAAGAACCCGGAAATAAAGAAGGAAAGAAGAATATGCGAATACCCCGCATCTATCACCCTGAACTGCTCTCAACAGGAGCGGAAATTTATTTGAGTGACGATGCTGCCAATCACGTTGGTCGCGTGCTTAGAATGAGTAACGGGCAGGCATTGCAACTCTTTGATGGCAGTAATCAGGTTTTTGATGCAATCATCGCGGAAGCCAGTAAAAAAACAGTTAAAGTGTCTATCCTTGATGGCAAATTGTCTGATCATGAATCACCACTGAACCTGCATCTGGGGCAGGTCATGTCTCGTGGTGAAAAAATGGAATTTACAATCCAAAAATCCGTTGAATTAGGTGTCAACACGATTACTCCGCTCCTGTCTGAACGCTGTGGTGTAAAACTGGATACAGAAAGGTTGGATAAGAAATTACAACAATGGAAAAAAATTGCCATTTCTGCCTGTGAACAGTGCGGACGTAACCGAATCCCTGAAATCCGCCCCGTTATACCACTTGAAACCTGGTGTGCAGAAAACGATGGCAGCCTGAAATTGAATCTGCATCCCCGCGCCAGCCATAGCATCAATACCCTCCCACTTCCTTTGGAAAAAGTACGCCTGCTGATTGGGCCTGAAGGGGGATTGTCTGCCGAAGAAATAGAAATGACGGCAAAATATCAATTTACTGATATCCTGTTAGGGCCTCGTGTCCTGAGGACAGAAACGTCGGCACTTACCGCAATTACCGCATTGCAAGTACGTTTTGGTGATCTGGGTTAAGGAGAAAAAATGATCAAGCTCGGTATTGTGATGGATCCTATTTCATCCATCAACATCAAGAAAGACACTAGTTTTGCCATGCTGCTGGAAGCACAAAAACGCGGATGGGAAATCCATTATATGGAAATGCATGATCTCTACCTGCATCAAGGGGAGGCTCGCGCCCGCACACGTTTGCTCACAGTAGAAGAAAATCCACAGCAGTGGTATCAGTTTGGCAGTGAGCAAGAAATCGCCCTTGATACTCTGCAAGTTATTTTAATGCGCAAAGATCCCCCTTTTGATACTGAGTACATCTATGCGACCTATATTCTGGAAAGAGCAGAAATCAAAGGCAGCCTGATCGTTAATAAGCCTCAAAGCCTGCGCGATTGTAATGAAAAACTGTTTACGGCCTGGTTCCCGGAATGGACACCCGATACGCTAGTCACCCGCAGTGCCAAAAAACTACGCGAATTCCACCAAAAACATGGCGATGTTATTTTTAAGCCTTTAGATGGTATGGGGGGCGCTTCCATCTTCCGTCTGAAACAAGATGACACCAATGTCGGCGTTATCATTGAAACACTGACTGAACATGGCAATCGTTATTGTATGGCACAAAATTTTCTGCCTGCCATTAAAGATGGAGATAAACGCGTACTGGTTGTCGATGGTGAACCTGTGCCTTATTGCCTTGCCCGTATCCCTGCTCAAGGAGAAACCCGTGGTAATCTAGCGGCAGGTGGCCGTGGAGAAGCACGCCCATTGTCAGAAAGCGATTGGGCCATTGCCCGTGCAGTTGCTCCGGTATTAAAAGAGAAAGGATTAATTTTTGTTGGGCTGGATATCATTGGTGACCGTTTAACTGAAATCAACGTAACCAGCCCAACTTGTGTTCGTGAAATTGCAGCGGCATTCCCAGACATCTCCATTACTGGCATGCTGATGGATGCTATCGAAAAACGATTGGAAAAACAGATAGCATAACAGGTCAAACAACATTCGTTTCCTGACAATATTTGCCATTTATAATAAGAGCCCACATACTGTGGGCCAGTCATTCTTACATAGCCAAAATAATTATCAGAAAACACATGAATCTACAGCATCATTTTCTTATTGCCATGCCTTCGCTCTCTGATCCTTATTTCAATCGTGCTGTAGTTTATATCTGCGAGCATGATCAAAACGGGGCTATGGGTTTAATTATCAATAAGCCAATAGCCAACGTTTCTATCCAAAGTATCTTACAAAAATTAGATATCCCCCCTAAGGATAGGGATAGTGCGATCAATCTCAATCGGCCAGTGATGGCGGGTGGCCCTCTGTCTGAGGAACACGGTTTTATTTTGCATACGCCACAATCAGGTTTCAGTTCCAGTATTCAGATTTCTGAACACACCATGATCACCACATCCAAAGATATGCTGGAAGCTCTGGGCACATCGCGCCAACCGAAAAATGTTTTGATGACCCTTGGATATTCAAGCTGGGAAGCGGGTCAGTTGGAAAGGGAAATTATGGAAAACAGTTGGCTTACTGTCAGCGCTGAACCTTCCATCATTTTTGATACCCCTATCACTACCCGCTGGCATGAAGCGGCTTCTTTACTGGGGGTTAATATTTACAATCTCTCCTCACAAGCAGGGCACGCCTGATGAAAAACCGGACAATCATCGCTTTTGATTTTGGAACCCGCAGTATTGGAGCTGCCATCGGGCAAGAAATCACAGGCACCGCCAGAGCATTAATCTCTTTCAAAGCCAACGAAGGTTCCCCCAATTGGGAACTTATTGGGAAACTACTTAAAGAGTGGCAGCCCGATCTGGTTATTGTTGGTCTGCCACTCAATATGGATGGCACAGAGCAACTGGTCACCGCACAAGCCCGTAAGTTCGCCAATCGCATACACGGCCGTTTCGGGGTACAAGTTGAACTGCACGATGAACGATTGACCACCGTGGAAGCACGCTCTCACCTGTTTGATCACGGTGGCTATAAGGCACTGAATAAAAGTAAGGTTGATGCCACTTCCGCGGTTATTATTCTGGAAAGCTGGTTTGAACAGCAATATCAGTGATAACAATACTTATAATAACCATATCCGTAATAGCCATACTGATCATTAGGCATGGCTGTTACTGCAAACGGCTTATCCCAGCAATCCCAACGAATTACGTTGTTGTCGGCTTTGCTCGTAAGTTTGCATACCACAATTTGCTCCTGTCTGCATTAATGATGCTATTTGATGATTCTTGCCTTCCCTTATCAAATGACTAACAGCCTGATTAATGACTAAAACTTCATAAATAGCCACCCTGCCCCCCTCTTTAGCAGGCAGCAGTTGCTGAGAAATGACTGCCTTTAAACTTCCGGCTAACTGACTGCAAATCCAACCTTTTTCTTCTGCGGAAAAAACATCCACCAGGCGATCTATCGCCTGAATTGCACCGCGGGTATGCAGCGTCGACAAAACCAAGTGCCCCGTTTCAGCCGCGGTCAGGGCCAACCGGATCGTCTCTTTATCCCGTAATTCTCCCAGCAAGATCACATCAGGATCCTGGCGTAATGCCCCTTTCAGTGCGGTTTGATAATCCGTGACATCTTTACCAATCTGTCTTTGCTGTATCAAACAGTTTCGGCTTTGGTGAACAAATTCGATTGGATCTTCCAGCGTGATGATGTGCTTACAAACATGGCTATTCAAAGCATTAATCATAGCTGACAACGTAGTGGACTTACCGCTTCCCGTCGCACCTGTCACTAATATCAATCCACTCATCTCCTGTAAGGTAAGATGCTGGATGATGTCAGGCGCATAGAGTTGTTCCAACGTCGGGCATTTATTCTCAATCAATC
This sequence comes from Xenorhabdus sp. SGI 60, assembly GCF_056632175.1. NCBI lineage: Bacteria > Pseudomonadati > Pseudomonadota > Gammaproteobacteria > Enterobacterales > Morganellaceae > Xenorhabdus > Xenorhabdus sp. SGI 60. Next base: position 2,990,114 of record NZ_CP196860.1, read on the forward strand.
GCAATACCAATGATAAATGAGATTGTTGATAGAATAAATTTCCCCTGAGTCGCTGTTTATCTGGCATCGTTACCACAAAATCGACATGACCGTGATTATGTAACTGCTGTTTCTGCGCATCCGATAATATTTCTTCACTCCACTTTATAAGAGTATTGGATTGAATTTCCTCGCATTGTCTCTGTGGGTATAACACACCATTGATACGCAAAACCGGAACTTGTCCGATACAAAGATGCAGATCAGAAGCATTATGCTTTACACTAAGGGCCACCCATTTTTCCATATTCATTTTTTTATCTCCTGAGTCAACTATGAACAATATCGAACAAAATCTTCACGATGTCAGGAACCGCATTACACTTGCAGCGCAAAAATGCGGACGTTCTCCAGAAGAAATTACCTTGCTTGCAGTCAGTAAAACCAAACCTGTGGATGCCATCACAGAAGCCATAGCCAATGGCCAGCGAGAATTTGGTGAGAATTACGTTCAGGAAGGGGTTGAAAAGATCCAACACTTTAATAACCGTGACGATTTAGTATGGCACTTTATTGGCCCATTACAATCTAACAAGAGTCGTCTGGTTGCAGAAAATTTTGATTGGTGCCATACCGTTGACAGGGTAAAAATCGCCCAACGTTTAAGCGAACAACGTCCTGAAAAAGTCGCCTCTTAATATCCTGATCCAGATTAATATCAGTGGAGAAAAGAGCAAATCTGGCATTTTGTTGGATGAGTTAACCGAATTGGCTGCAACTATTAATGGATTACCTAATATGGTATTGCGCGGCTTGATGGCAATACCTGCACCGGAAAATAACTTTAAACACCAAATAGCCATTTTTCACCAAATGGAACAAGCATTTATTGGGCTAAAAGCGAAATATCCCCAAGTTGATACACTATCAATGGGTATGACGGATGATATGGAAGCCGCCATTACTTGTGGTTCCACACTGGTTCGGATTGGAACGGCAATATTCGGTGTCCGTCAGTACAAGTCTTAATATAGAAAATGAAAAACACCAGATTCAATACCTGAAATTAACTGATTAATAGACGAGATTATCTAATGGAAAATCGTAAAATCACCTTTATTGGCGCAGGAAATATGGCTCATGCCATCATTGCCGGGTTAGTCAGAAAAGGTTATCCCGCTGAGTTCATCACTGTCTGTTCTCCAACTACCGCCCGCCGTGATGTGCTGGCAAAAGAATATGGCATTAATAGTCAGAGCGATAATATTCGTTACGCGCAAGAAGCCAATGTCATCGTTCTGGCAGTTAAACCGCAAATGATGGCAGAAGTTTGTGGATCACTGTATTCACACGTCGATTTCAATGGAAAACTGGTTATTTCTATTGCTGCGGGTATTCCCGTTCCTCGTTTTTATACGCTCTTGCAAGATAACCTCAATATTATCCGCATCATGCCAAATACCCCTTCACTTGTAGGGCAAGGGATGAGTGGATTGTTTGCGCCTGAGCATATCGGGCAAGCTGATCGCGACTTTGCAGCATCGCTAATGAGCAGTGTCGGAAAAGTCTGCTGGGTAAATGATGAAAACGGTATCAACGATATCATCGCCATCGCAGGCAGTGCCCCTGCTTATTTCTTCCTGTTCATGGAATCGATGCAACAAGAAGCGGAACGTCTGGGATTTGACAGTGAAACAGCCAGAGAACTTGTCCTGCAAGCAGCCACGGGTTCAGCTAAACTTGCTGAAACGCAAAAAGATCTTCCTTTTGCTATCCTGCGTGAGCAGGTAACATCTAAAGGCGGTACAACGGCTGAAGCATTGCGCATTTTTTATGAAGGCAAGCTGCCTGAAATTGTGTCCAATGCCATGCAAGGAGCCATCCGCCGGGCACAGGAAATGGAAAAATTATTTTAATTCAATTGGTTTAATTCAATCAGGGCTGCTACATGCAATTCTTAAATTTCGTCTTTTTCACCGTTCTGGATTTATATATTGCCGTTTTACTGCTGCGTGTCTGGATGCAGTGGGCACGTTGTGATTTTTATAATCCATTCTCACAATTTATCGTTAAAATTACCCAACCTGTGGTACGCCCATTACGCAGATTCATTCCTGCCATTGGTCCCATTGATACCGCGTCCATGCTTCTCTCCTATCTGCTGATTCTTATCAAGATCTTGTTACCTATATGGTTAGCCACAGGGCAATTTCTCATTCCTTCTGGTGCCATATTCTTGTTTGGATTGATTGAATTACTGACCGCTGCCGGAAAGCTCGTATTCTGGTTAGTGATCGCCCGCGCGTTATTAAGCTGGATCAGCCAGGGACGCAACCCCGTGGATTATGTCCTGCTTCAATTAACTGAACCACTAATGGCACCTATCCGACGCATCATCCCTTCTATGGGCGGTCTTGATTTCTCTGCCATGATTGTCATTCTTATTCTCTATGCACTCAATGCCCTGCGTTACGATGTGATGGCATGGCTGGCTTCAATATTTGCAGGTTAATTAAATAAATTAATTGGATACACAGGTTAATTAAATAAATGGCAATGAAAAAAGTTGTTCTCGCCACGGGAAATACAGGTAAGGTACGCGAATTGGCTGATTTATTGGCTGATTTTGGCTTAGATATCGTGGCGCAAACTGAATTAGGCGTGGATTCAGCCGATGAAACGGGTCTCACTTTTATCGAAAATGCAATCATCAAAGCGCGCCATGCCGCCGCCGTGACGGGGTTACCTGCAATTGCAGACGATTCAGGGTTATCTGTTGACGCATTAGGTGGTGCGCCAGGTATTTATTCCGCTCGCTATGCGGGCAGCAATGCCTCTGATCAGGAGAATCTGGAAAAATTATTGCAAGTTATGCACGATATTCCTGATGAACAGCGTCAGGCTCAATTCAATTGTGTGCTGGTCTTCTTACGCCATGCAGAAGATCCTACTCCTCTGGTATTTCATGGTCGCTGGTCAGGCATGATTACCCGTGAACCGGCCGGAAAAGGCGGTTTTGGTTATGATCCCGTTTTTTATGCGCCTGAATTTGACTGTACAGCAGCCGAACTAACTCGTGAGCAAAAAAATGCCGTTTCACACCGTGGGAAAGCATTAGCAATGTTGTTGGAAGCCATGCGTAATGCTTAAGTTACCACCTCTGAGTCTTTATATTCATATTCCGTGGTGCGTGCAGAAATGCCCTTATTGTGACTTTAATTCACATGCCTTAAAAGGGGATGTGCCGCATCAAGAATATGTCGATCATCTATTGGCAGATTTACAGGCGGATCTGCCAATGATTGGTGAGCGTGAGATATCAACGATTTTTATCGGTGGAGGAACCCCCAGCCTGTTAAGCGCCGAAGGCATGCAACGATTGCTTGATGGAGTCAGGGCTGCATTGCCACTCTCTCCACAAGCAGAGATTACCATGGAAGCCAATCCGGGAACCGTTGAAGCCGATCGTTTCAGTGCCTATCAGCAAGCGGGGATTAATCGCATTTCCATCGGTGTACAAAGTTTCGGTTCAGATAAACTTATCCGTTTAGGGCGTATTCATGGCCCGGAAGAGGCCAGACGAGCTGCACAATTGGCTGACGGACTCGGATTACGCAGTTTCAATCTGGATTTAATGCATGGCTTGCCTAACCAGACACTCAATGAAGCACTGAATGATTTGCGTCAGGCTATCGAGCTATCTCCGCCCCATCTGTCCTGGTATCAACTGACGATTGAACCCAATACCCGTTTTGGCTCTCGCCCCCCGGTTTTACCGGATGATGATGCGCTATGGGATATTTTTTCCCAAGGCCATCAATTACTGACGGAAGCAGGTTATCAACAATATGAGACTTCGGCCTATGCCAAACCGGGTTATCAATGTCAGCATAATCTCAATTACTGGCGTTTCGGTGATTATTTGGGGATTGGTTGTGGCGCACATGGCAAGATTTCGTTTGCCGATGGGCGTATTCTCCGTACCGTGAAAACCAAACATCCACGCGGTTATATGCAAGGGCGTTATTTGGATCAACAAAATCAGGTGGATAATAAAGATCGTCCATTTGAATTTTTCATGAACCGTTTCCGCTTGCTGGAATCGATGCCACGTCAGGATTTCAGTGATTTCACTGGGTTACCGGAAGGTGCCATTCGTCCACAAATTGACGAAGCATTGTCGAAAGGTTATATCACTGAAAGCGATACACACTGGCAAATCACTAAACACGGAAAACTATTCCTGAATTCCTTACTGGAGCTGTTTCTTTAAGAAAAAACTGCACCTTAAAATTCAAGGGGTGCAGTTTTCTCACATTATTTAATTCTGCCTGACGCACGGGCGTAAGAAAATAACCCGCCGGCAGAGACAATATTGGCCAGTTCACCAATAGGATCGGTTTGATATTTTTCACCATCTTTCAGCAGAGTGACTGTCTGGTTTTCAATATCAATCTCAATACTGTCTCCCGTGACTAATTTGTCACACAAGCGTTCTTGGGCTGCAACAGGCAATAACTGTCCGGTTGATACACAATTTCGGAAGAATATACGGGCATAAGATTGAGCAAGAACCGCTTTCACACCTGAAGCACCTAATGCGGCGACAGCATGTTCACGCGAAGATCCACAGCCAAAATTCTGCCCTGCCACAATGATCGGATATTTCGCTTTTCCTTTACTTTCATCAATAAAAGGCAGTGAGCCTTCCGGTAATCCACACATCGCCAGTGAAGCCAATTGGGCATACCCTTCTGGAGTGGAAGGATTGACCTTGAGATATTCGGCTGAGAGGATTTGGTCAGTATCAATATTATCGGTCAAGACATACACCTCACCCCGAATGATATTGTCCTTTAACTCACTCATAAAAATTCCTCAGGATTTGTTATTTGACCAGTAATAGCTGCCGCGGCAACAGAATAAGGGGAAGCAAGATAAATGTTGGCACGTTTATGCCCCATTCTGCCGACAAAATTACGATTGGTGGTGGATATCACTGATATGGGATCATTGACACGACCAAAAGTGTCTAGCGGGCCACCACAACAAGCGGCACATCCTGATTCAGCGGAGAGTTTCACACCTGCATCGCTTAAAATTTGGTAGACAGAAACGCCATCGATTTGGGTCGTAATCGTTTTATGGAAAACTTCTTTTGTTGCAGGTACAGCGTAAGTCGGGATGGCGACTTTATGCCCTTTGATAACGCGCGCTGCCGCAACAAAATCCGCCAACTTGCCCCCCGTACAAGAGCCAATATATGCCTGAGAAATGGCGACATTAGCTACCTGATCAATAGAAACGACGTTATCCGGCGAATGGGGTTTGGCAATCTTTGGTTGCATCGTGGAAACATCAATATTTAACACACGGCTATATTGTGCATCCTCGTCAGGGTAGACAATGTCAAACGGGAGATGATTGCGTTCAGCCAGATAATCCAGAGTCGCCTGATTGGGCACCATAATGCCGTTTTTCGCCCCACACTCAACGACCATATTGCAAATTGTCATACGCTCTTCTACTGATAACTCATCAATGACGTTACCACCAAATTCTATGGCCTGATAGGTCGCACCATCAACGGTTAACTCTGACAATACAGATAAGATCATGTCCTTAGCTAAAACATGGGCTGGCTTGGTTCCGGTAAAATTGACCCGAATGGTTGTTGGCACCTTAAGCGGAATTTCTCCCGTCCCTAACGCATAAGCGGCATCAGTAATACCTAACCCAATGGCAAATGCACCAAAAGCACCTGCGGTCACAGTATGAGAGTCTGTACCCAGTAACACTTCTCCGGGGCGAATATGCCCTCCTTCTGCAAGTCCTATATGGCATACACCTTTATAATTGGGCGTTCCAACGTCATAAAAATATTTTATGTTCTGTTCAGCAGCAAATTCACGCATAACCCGAATGTTCTGGTTAGCTTGTGAGTCAGCCGAGTAGACAAAATGGTCCGGGATCAAAATAAAGCGTTCAGGGTCCCATATCTTTGCATCTTGCCCGAACTCCTTTTTAAATACGCTGGCTACACCTGGTGTACAGGGATCGTGAGACATCAGAATATCCACTTTCGCCCAAACCACTTCACCCGGAGTGACTTGTGCTCGCCCGCTTGCCCGCGCAAGAATTTTTTGTGTAATAGTTTGGCTCATCTCACATTGCCCTCCGAAAGATAAAAACAGACTCAATAGATTGTCATCCTAACAAGATTACGACGCCTTAATGTAAGGAAATACCATTGTATCGCTCACTGTTTCCAGTATGGGACAGTTGTTCACAAAATGGGAAATTCTTATCCATTGAATTTGGCACGTCACTATAGGTTATGTGATATGTTATAGAGTGGTTCCCACGCGTAAATCATCAGGTTATTACATGAATAATATTGAGAATCTTACCTCAATGGTGGTCTTTGCCCGTGTTGTAGAGACACTGAGTTTTACTGAAACAGCACGATCGTTAAGGTTATCTAAATCTTCCGTCAGCCGTGAAATTGCACAATTGGAAGTAAGGTTAGGCACCCAATTGCTCAACCGCACTACGCGCAAAATTCAAGTGACAGAAGTCGGGATGAGTTATTACCAATACTGCCACCGGCTCCTTACCGAAGCCCAAAATGCTGAACATTTTATCCGTAATTTCCATGAACAACCGATGGGAAGTTTGCGCTTGATTGCTCCAGTATCCTTTGGCAGCCAATGTATTGTGCCCGCCCTGAATCACTTTATCGCCGGAAATATTCATATCAGCGTTGATCTGGAACTAACCGACCGAACCATTAATATGGAAGAAGATCAATGCGATATTGCCATCATCATAGGGCGTGAAACGCCACAATACCCACTTGTCATGCCTTTAATTGATATTACTTGGGGACTTTACGCAACCCCAGATTACATAAGCCAATTTTCCGCAATAGGGAAACCCGAAGATCTTCCTCGTTACGATTACCTGCTATTTCGTGGCCCTGCGCATACTATTTCCCTGCCATTCCGTAAGGAAAGAAATAAGCTGGATATTGAAGTACGCAGCCGATTTCGCATCAATAACAGTGTGGCGTTAATGAGTTCCGCTCTGGCTGGAGCTGGCATTGCCTATCTACCCGACTATGTTACCCATGAAGCTGTGGCAGAAGGGAAATTAGTACGGATCCTCCCAGAATGGAGCATGGATATTTATCAGGTATGGATACTGTTTAAATCAGAAAATACGTTATCTTCGCGTGTACAACAGTTTGCAAATTCTTTGCAGCGCAAATTAAGGCAAGATTTGGAGAACGGAAAAAAGCGTAGCTACAGATATCAATGCGGGTACAACTGCACCCGCCAAAGATATTATCTGTAAGAGGTATCAATAAGAGTTACTATTAAATAGTATTAATAGTAGTTACCGTGACGGTAATCCCAGGTAGTGAAAATATCGGACATCATCGCCATGATTTTATGTACATCCAATCCCTTGCGGATTAATACCGGACACGGGGTAATATCGCGCTGCCCTTGTTGCAGCGGAACTAATTGACCATTGTTCTCGACCATTGAAACCATAACACCTTGTTCATAACGGGTTTGCTCAGTTTCATTTGGCTGGATAGATTTAACGTAATCATTAGCGCAGATAATCAGATCAGCCCGCTCTTCTATCCTCTCACCGATACATTCAACCAAGCCACGATTACCCTTACCTGATGGATTAGCTGAGCTGGCAAAAGAGAACTTACCATATTTTTCCCACAGTTCTTTCGCCAGGATTTCACCGGGCTTGCCAAATTTAATCACGAAACAGCTCGTACCACGCTGATCCATCATCAGTTCTTTAGAACCATCATCTGGGATACGGGCTATCGCTTCTTCTTTCCACGGCAAAATACAACCTAACAGTACGTCTTCATCCCAATGTCTTTGATACAGTTCTTCAATTTCCGCGTTAAGTTGAGCCAGCTCTTTCAACTGTTCCAAAGAACCACATAAAACCACACCGGGTTTGTTACGATTACGCTGTTTAGCTTCGAATTTACGCTCCAGACCTTGTGCGTCAGATGTCATGATAATGTAGCCAACTTTAGTTGGGCAGACGATCATACCGCCGTTATTAGCAAGGATCTCTACCGCTTCCGGCTGTAACCCATAGTTCCATTGAATTTTTTTGCTGCTCATATTGATACCCCTTACTGGAAACGGAAGAATTATTAATCGATTAACGCTGGTAGTAGCCGGTAATCGAAACTGTTGCCAAGGTATTGGCTTGGATCATAAAACGCGCAACGGCATTGGTTGTTTCAGCATCAACTCCCGGTAGTTTTTCTACCGATAAGGCGTGTACAGTGAAAATATAGCGATGGGCTTTATCCCCCACAGGCGGACAACAACCACCGAACCCAAACAGACCATAATCATTTCTGCTCTGAATTGTACCGATTGGTAATTGGCTACCATCACTTTGCCCGGCATTTGCAGGTAAAGATTGTGTTTCAACGGGAATATCGAAAGCGACCCAATGCCAGAAGCCACTACCCGTTGGTGCATCAGGATCATAGACAGTAATCGCAAAACTTTGGGTTCCGGCTGGTGCGTCCGCCCAGGAAATTTTGGGGGAACGGTTATCACCATTGCCATCAAATTGATTAAATTCATGCTCTTTTTTCAAGAAATCATTATTCTTAAATTCAGTTGAACTAATAATCATGCTTATGTCCCCCCATTTGGATGCCTTTTGAAATATCCTAACGTAGATTTTCTGTGCCGCAAGGCTAAGTTATTATTTAACTTGATTGTTTCAATTTAGGAACAATATCAGGTTAGGAATAATAAGTGAGTCGAATTTACAATACATCAGCAACTGCATTGATTTGTCGCGTCATGCTATCCAAACCACCACCAGACAAGTACCAGAGATCAGGCTGTAAGTACACTATCTTGCCGTTTTTATAGGCATGAGTTGATTTGACTTGATCATTTTCAAACTGCGCTTTTTCTAACTTACCTGCACCAATGGCTTCACTCCGGTCGATAATAAAAATCACATCAGGGTTAGCTTGTGCAATCATATCCGCCGTCACAGCCCGGCTTTTGTCTTTGTCCGATTTAGCCGGCAATACAGCACGAGGCGCTTTAATCACATTATAAACAATAGCCTGATTATTAGGATATAATTCACCCGCATTATGCAGTAATACTAATACTTTATTGTTCGCTACTTTCGCTTTTTCCTGAGCGGCTACAATCGTTTTTTCCAAATCAGCAAATTGGGCTTTCGCGGTATCCTGCTTATTAAATAGTTCACCCAACAATTTGAGATTACTATCAACGGATGACTGGTAATTTTTATTGTCCATGCTTAAATCAATGGTTGGTGCTATTTGTGACAGACGATCATAGAAAGCACCTTGACGACCAGTAATGACAATCAAATCTGGTTTGATTTCCGCTAATTTTTCCAAATTTGGCTCTTTCATTCCCCCGGCATTGTGCATAGTTGCAAGCACACCATTACGCACATATTCAGGTAAATTATTAATGGGTAATGCAATCACCCGATCAGACAATCCCAGTTTCACCATCGAATCGTACGTTCCAAAATCGAACAAAACCACCCGTTTTGGATTCTTTTTAACCTGAGTTTCACCGGAAAGATGTTTTACCGTGACATAATCACCAGACTGAGCCGTCACTGAATTTGGCGTAAATAATTCTGGTGACTGACTGAATGCAGAGTAACTGGTAGCAGAAAGCAGTGATGCAATAACAATTGGCAGGATTTTTTTCATTAGTTACACCTAAATTAAGCCTATCAATAAGAGGTGACTTGCATTCTAGGTGGCAGCGTTAATATGTCAACAAAATAAGAATCAATTTCATATTGATTCTTATTTACTTTAAAGGTAAGTAGCCTATTTCACTTAATCGCATTCATAAGACTAATGCGCTGTTGTTCTAATTGACTGGCTTTGCTACATACTTCCACTTTTAAACGTTTTAATTCTTGTTCCTGCTTTTTCCATTCTGCATCAAAACCATTTTGCATGCCGCCTAACCCCCCAAGGAGAGACATTAGCATCTGTTTGCCGTCACCATTTTGTTCGCTATTTTTACGGCTCATTTCGTTAATGCTATCTTGCAAAATACCACCAAGGCTCTGTTCAATCAGTTTTCGGCCTTCAGGTTCTACCTGCTTGACTGCCTGAGCATTAAAAGCAAAACCATTCGCACGGGTTTCAATCATTTTATCGATTTGTTTACTGAGGCCAGATTCCAATTGAGACAAACGGTTACGAATATTACTTTCCTTGCCCATCGTTTCGACTACCACTTTGTCCAGTGACTGCCGTGCATTCGTCAAATGACTTAGCGCTTCTTTCTTAACCCAAGGTAAATCCTGACGGATCGTCTGTTGATATTGCTGGGCTTTGCTACGTTGTTCTATATTCAGCGATAACACCTTACCGTCTCTGGTTATGGAACCATCAGGCAATATCTTTAAGTTTCCACTCGCCCCTGTAATCTGGACAGAATTTGGTGTGACAATAATGTCATCATTAAGCGTCGCATGACATTCAGAACTCGCCTGTGCCTGAGTAACAATGGCTTGAGACGCAAATAACAATGATGCCGCAATCGTGATCCTGCGTAACATACATTCTCCTGATTTCTAAGGTTAAAACACTGACAGGTTAAAAGATAGAGCGTCCAATACGCCCGGCTAATTTCTCCAGTGCTGCACAACCTGCCAATGAGTTGCCGGCTTTATCCAATTCAGGCGACCATACCGCAACCGTAAATTCTCCCGGAACCACACAGATAATGCCACCACCAACACCCGATTTCCCTGGCATACCGATCCTGAAAGCAAACTCGCCAGAACCATCGTACATACCACATGTCAACATAAGCGCATTAATCTGGCGAGTTTGCCGAAGGCTCAAAATTTGTTGGCCGGAACCCATCATTCGTCCCTGGTTGGCTAAATAAATAAAACATTGAGCCAATTCAACACAATTCATTTTTAAAGCGCAGTATTGAAAGTATGTTTGCAGAACAGTAATGACATCATTCTCAAAGTTACCGAATGATTTCATCAGGTAAGCTATCGCAGCATTGCGACTTGAATGCTCCATTTCTGAACGGGCAACGATATCATCATAGGAAATATTTTTTTGCCCAGTGAGGCTACGGACAAATTCCAGCATTCGATGTTTAGGCGCACTCAAACGAGATTGCAGCATATCGCAAATAATCAAGGCTCCCGCATTAATAAAAGGGTTGCGGGGAATTCCCTTTTCCAACTCCAACTGTACCAATGAGTTAAACGGCTGTCCTGAAGGTTCCGTACCCACCCGTTGCCAGATATCCTCTTCCTTATAACGTGTCATCGCTAATGTTAAGCTCAACACTTTAGAAATGGATTGGATGGAGAAGCGTTTTTCTGCATCTCCTGCGGTAAAAATCTGCCCATCTACCGTACAAATGGCCATCGCCAAATTGTTTGCCGGCACTTCCGCCAAAGCAGGAATATAACCTGCAACTTTTCCTTGACCAATCAAAGGGCGTACTTCTTCTAAGATATCTGCCAACAACGAATTAGAGAACCTTACCTTCACCACTTTTTCTCCAGACAAACAGGGGTCCCTAAAGAACCCCTGCATACAGCGCTATTTTTACGTAATACGCTTTTTCTTATGCAACAGCGAATCAATCCCACCACACATCAAACAGTTCTGATGTGATAACGTCTTCCATACCGCGATCTTTCAGCCAATTCTCAACCAACTGGCAATGTTCTGCCGTACATTTGCCGATTTTTTGCAGGCAGATAATGCCTTCCCATTGCAAATAACCGCTGGCATCCAGAGCAAGGCCATTTGGCTCGATCAGTTCTTCAATTAAGGCATCAACCGTGCTATCAACAACCTCAACGGAGGTATCAGCCGGAAAACTCCACTTTACTGAAAAACCCAATTCCTGAAATTCATCAATACGCAATTTTTTACGCAGACGACGACTACGGTTTTTAGCCATTATTTTACCCTCTCAAACATTAAATCCCATACGCCATGACCTAACCGCTGACCACGTGTCTCAAATTTTGTGACCGGGCGCGACTCAGGACGTGGCACATAATCACCGTTTTCCGATAAGTTGCGATACCCTTCTGCGATACTCATCACCTCCAGCATATGCTCTGCATATGGCTGCCAGTCGGTCGCCATATGGAAGACACCACCGATTTTCAGCTTACTTTTAACTAATTGGGCGAATTCAGGCTGCACAATTCTACGTTTGTTATGACGCGCTTTATGCCACGGATCAGGGAAGAAAAGCTGAACCATTGCCAAGCTCTGATCTGGGATCATGTTATTCAATACTTCGATAGCATCATGGCACATCACTCGCAGATTACTGAGATTTTCATCTTCTGCGAATGCCAAACAAGCCCCAACTCCCGGCGCATGAACTTCGATTCCCCAAAAGTTTTTATCTGGATTTTCGCTTGCCATTGTGACCAATGATGCCCCCATACCAAAACCGATTTCCAGCACAACAGGGGCTTCACGGCCAAAGATCTCTTCCATATCAGACAATTCTGCCTGATAGTCCACTCCCATCTTTGGCCACACATTATCAAGCGCTTGCTGCTGGCGACTTGTTAACCTCCCCTGCCGACGCACAAAACTGCGGACACGGCGCAAAGCCCTGCCATTTTCATTATATTCCGGTGAAATTACGTTATTTATCATGGTACTTTCTGTCAGTTTTAAAGACATTTTTTTCAGGCGTCCGGGACTTTATATACCACGGGATTGCCCAAAGAGAGCGCAATTATGCAAAGATGGCTGAGTTTATCAAGTTCAGTGTCCATAAGCACAACTTTAATGCTATGTTTGCGTAAGTGCTTCGAAACAAAGTTCGGGTTTACACTGAAGTTACACTATGTTGCAATCCCGCTCACAAAACAATTACCAGATATAAAGACAATTATTCTAATGATGGAAGCTGAACAATTTTCACAATTGGTACTTGAGTGGTATCACCGCTACGGCCGCAAAACCCTGCCGTGGCAATTGGAAAAAACATCCTATCACGTCTGGCTTTCAGAGGTGATGCTGCAACAAACTCAAGTTGCGACGGTTATTCCCTATTTCCAAAAATTTATTTCACGTTTTCCCGACGTCTCTTCTTTGGCTGCTGCCCCACTGGATGAGGTTCTCCATTTATGGACCGGTTTGGGATATTACGCGCGTGCTCGTAACTTACATAAGGCTGCACAACAGATTGTCACGTTACACAGCGGCAAATTTCCGACGACCTTTGATGATGTTGTAGCTCTGCCCGGTGTAGGGCGTTCAACTGCCGGAGCTATTCTCTCACTATCTCAAGGCAAGCATTTCCCTATTCTTGATGGTAACGTGAAACGTGTTTTGGCACGCTGCTACGCTATTGATGGCTGGCCGGGGAAAAAAGAAGTTGAAAACCAGTTATGGGATATCAGCACGCGCGTGACGCCCAAGCAAGGTGTCGAATATTTTAATCAGGCGATGATGGACTTGGGCGCGATGGTCTGCACCCGTAGCAAACCAAAATGTGAGATTTGCCCACTTAACACGGGTTGTATCGCTTACGCCAATCACAGTTGGGCAAACTATCCGGGGAAAAAACCCAAACAGAGCATCCCTGAAAAAACAGCCTACTTTTTATTAATGCAACATGGCAATATGGTCTGGCTGGAGCAGCGCCCACTTTCTGGTATTTGGGGTGGTTTGTTTGCTTTCCCACAATTTGCTGATCAAATATCACTGGAACAATGGCTGGAAAACTCAGGTATCTCACACAGCAAACTTGAACAACTGACAGCATTTCGCCACACATTCAGCCATTTTCATTTAGATATCGTTCCGATTAAAATCGATATTTTAACTTTTGATTCCTGCATGGATGAAAGTAAGGGACTTTGGTATAACTTACGTCAGCCAGCAACCATTGGATTGGCAGCTCCCGTTGAGTATCTTTTGCAACAATTGGGTTAAGTTGCCCACTATTTTGAGGATTAATTATGAGCAGAACTATTTTTTGCACTTTTTTACAACGAGAAGCGGAAGGCCAAGATTTTCAGCTTTATCCGGGGGAGTTGGGCAAGCGTATTTTCAATGAAATTTCAAAAGAAGCATGGCAACAATGGATGAGTAAACAAACCATGCTGATTAATGAAAAAAAACTCAATACCATGAACCCAGAAGATCGCAAACTGCTTGAACAAGAGATGGTGAAATTCCTGTTTGAAGGACATGACATTAAAATCGACGGTTATACACCTCCAGAACAATAATATTACTACTCGTAGTATAATAAGAGCCATTTTGTATGGCTCTAAACATTGATTGAAACTTTAATATCCAACAGCATGAATATCCAACGGCATTGTAAAATGAAAAGACTGCTGGCTTTGCTCCTCCTCGCCCCACTTTTAATTTCCTGTTCAAGCAAAAAAGACGTTGAGTACAACGAAGAATATATAAAAGACACCAATGGTTTCGATATTTTGATGGGGCAATTTGCTCATAATATTGAAAATATTTGGGGATTGCAGGAAGTTTTAATCGCAGGCCCAAAAGATTACGTTAAATACACAGATCAATATAAGACCCGCAGCCATATCAATTTTGAGACGGGAAATATTACGATTGAAACCATCTCCCCCATTGAGCCTACTGAACATTTACGCAAAGCGATTGTTACGACATTGCTGATGGGAGGTGATCCTGGCACTATTGATCTTTATTCCGACGCAAACGATGTTCAGATCAGCAAAGAACCTTTTCTATATGGACAAATTTTGGATAACACGGGTGAACCCATTCGCTGGGAATGGCGCGCACGTCATTTTGCCAATTATCTACTCCAGAATAAGTTGCAAAAACGTCAATCGGGATTGCACGTTATTTGGTCGGTTACTATCCAATTAGTTCCTAACCATTTGGATAAACGTGCCCATAAATATCTTCCTATTGTGCGCAAAGCCTCCATCAAATATAGCGTTGATGAATCTCTAATCCTTGCCATCATGCAGACTGAATCCAGTTTTAACCCTTATGCCGTCAGCCGCTCTGATGCCTTGGGGCTTATGCAAGTAATGCAACACACCGCCGGACGAGATGTTTTCAAGATGCAAGGAAAATCAGGCCAGCCTGGCCGCAATTATCTCTTCGATCCTGAGAACAATATTGATACCGGCACAGCCTATCTATCAATATTGCAAAATACATACTTGGGGGAAATCAAAAACGCTACCTCACGTCGGTATGCTGTTATCACAGCTTACAATGGCGGTGCCGGCAGCGTATTGCGCATATTCTCCAATGATAAAAAGAAAGCGGTTCAAATTATCAATTCAATGGCACCGGGTGATGTTTATGCAACCCTGGCCAATAAACATCCTTCTGCTGAATCACGTCGCTATTTGCCGAAAGTAAACAATGCTCAGAAAAGCTATCGCAGATAATTAATAACAGATTCGTTGATAGTAAAAAATAGCAGATGGAGAGGTAATTCCCTCTCCATTTTGTTTAGATTTATAGCTTATTGTGTGATTTAAACGCATATGAATAAATTTATGCAGAAAGTGTTTGACGGATTGGGCTGAATACGGTTTAATGCGCCCCGTTAGCCCGGATAGCTCAGTCGGTAGAGCAGGGGATTGAAAATCCCCGTGTCGGTGGTTCGATTCCGCCTCCGGGCACCAAGTTCCCTAACCTGGGCGTTGAAAGTGAGAAACTCAACGAACAGTAAAACTTCTGGAAACTGGATTTCAATCATGCTTAGTTGGTAGTTGAACGCATGGTTGAATGTAAACCTAAAAGAGGAATGCATGTTGCATCATGTATTCTTCTTCTCGTCTATTTTTATACATAGAGTTGGACTATTCGTCAACTCTATGTAAATTTTTTTTAATTTTTCTGCCTATCTCATCACAGTCAAACGTTTATGTTCCCCACCTAACCCCATGCCTAGGTAGGTAGATAGCTCATTCTCTAACATGTGAAGAGTGTTATGAATATCTTGGCCTATATATTCCATCGTAGAAGACAAGCTTCTATGCCCCAACACATTCTTTGTCAAGTGCATATTACGGTCAGGGCTACGCATTAATGTGGTTGCTAACGTATGACGAAAACGGTGTGGGCTAACTGGAAAACCACATTCCGTAGAAAAACGCCGAAAAAATGATTTCACAGGTTGGCTATCAATTATCTTTTCTCTATCTACTTCTCTATCTGATAACCGATGTACATTGAAAAATATGTCATTAGGAGTAGCTCCTCTTAATACCATTTCATTTAACAAATTTTGCAATAGTGGTTTCAGTGGGCTTAATAAAGCTACTTGGTGCTCACAATGGTTTTTACTACTTTCGCTCCGTAAGAAAATGGCATTTTCTTCAAAATCAATATCTTTGATCCGAATATGAACTAATTGGTTTAAACGTATACCCGTTAATCGAAATGTTTCCATTACAACAATCCAAAATCGTGTCGGGTATAATGCACAACAGCGATAAGTAGCTTGCTGTGCTGATAATTCCTTCTCTAGTTGCGTAAACCTTTCAAAAACACGATACATAGTACGAAGCTGTGCTTCTGTAAAAACTTTCTTCCTTTTTATCCCTGGTTCAACCTGGCTATCAAAAAACGGGTTATCTTTACTTGTTTCAGCTAACAAACCTTTTTTTATCCAAAAGCTATATAGCACTTGCATATGTCTAGCTTTTGTATTCCAAGTTCTTTCTGCCACACCTCTAATATTTAACTCATGCCTACGCCAACGCAAAACATGTTTATGAGTTACTTCTTCTGGGTTTATTTGTATATTTTCTATTCCCCTTAAATATTTAAGAAATAGTCTAACCACCTTACGATACGTTTTTTCTGTATCTGGGCGCAGAACCTTTGAGTAAAAATACTCATCCAATAGTTCATACCAAATAGGATCATCTTTTTCTTGCTTTAAAGACATTTGTTTTTTCATAAGGAATACTTCCATAATAATTTTCTTAGTATCATTCTGAGGAAAAATCGACGAAGAGACTGTCTGGGGTGAATTCAGAAAAAATCAAACTCATTTTCACTAAATATCCGCTAGCACGTAAAAATTTATTATTTTTACATGCTTCCTCTGTAACAGGAACTGGATATATTTTGCATGTGTAATGGCGTTTTCTTCTGTTTCCCTTCTTTTCGACTCTATGCACATTCAATGACTCGAATGCAGATAATAATTGCTTATGATCGATTTCTAGTTCTGGGTGTTGGCGCAAAAAAAGAAAAAAGATTGCTGGAGTTTGTAAAAATACAAACCCTGCAACGCAATGTACTTTTGCGCTAGCAGTGTTGTACTCAATTTTTTCAGCCTGCAACCCTTGTTTAAGCCATTGCCAAAATTTGACCTTCAATGGTTCATTTTTTCCTTGTTCTTGTCCATCCATCCTTATGTGTGCTTCCTCTGTGTCCTTTTCCTCTCTCCCTTTAAGAAACACATTTTCTTCTATAATTTCAACTGATTTATTTTCAGCAAGTGAATTATTTCTAATTTTACTTTCACCATTGGGCAATTCATGCTCAACATGTTGATTTTTCAAACTATTTAATGATGAACTATCAACACAGTTGTCTTGCTCTTTTTGTGCTACTTCTTCTTCTTTTATGTCTAAAAGCGACATTGCTGTTTTTAAATCATCACTAATAGCTTCTTTTGTGTTCACTACAAAAGCAGTTTCTGATAGTTCCTCTTTTTGGGACGTAGTTTCATTAAATGCACTTTTTAGTGACACTATATCTAAACTCTGCGTTTCTTCTTGAATTTTGTTTGCATCACTCTGTGTGTATATTGCAGATTGGGTTGGAGGTATAATGCTAATATTTTCAGTTGGTTCTAAAACAGAATTATTAATATTTTTTCCTATAACATCATTTATATTTGGCAACTTATTTACAGCTTCATCTATCAAATTACTAACATCTCTTCCACCTTCCCATTTTCCTACCATACAGTGCATTAAAGCTTGTAGTGCCACAGGAGTTTCACTCAACCAGTAAATAACTTTTTCTGGTAACAGTGTATAGCTCATTAATGCACCTGAGACAGAACGCAATTCCTCTAAATTTGAACTATTAGGCTTGGATCTAAATCGGTAGGCTTTATTTGGTGTCACTACTCCAGGCATCCAGCACGTTTGATCTATATACTCTCCATCAAATTGTCCCATCAACGGTAACCAATGAAACATTGATGCATAAAAGACTACCGCGTTCCAAGCGCTGCTTTGACTAGATTGTTCTTCCGGTAATGCTCCGGTTGGCAATAACTTTTTTTTTGATAGTCTGACTGAATAGACCATGGTAAGTAATGTAAGGTCAAGCAGCCCTCCTTCCAGAGCAAAAATTCCCCGATTAAACGCTGGCAAGTTCTGAATTCGTTCTGCGGCTGAAGACAATGGGAATAAAAAAAATTCTTGATATTGTGCTTTTGATAGAGAAGCATTTTCCCAAAGTTGCTGTAAGCAATTCTTACGTAATGTAGTATTAAACAAGTCACATGATTTTTTAGGCAGAAAATAACCATCTGGTGCAACGGGTATCTCGCTTTTAGATTTGTTTCCCCCCGAAACATCGAAACTACTATTTAACCACTTTTTAAATATCTTCATATAAATCTTCCGGTAATTTCAGTAAAACATTAAACACACTTTCCATGATTTTTTAGGTAAAAAAAATAACCATCTGATGTAACGGATATCTCGCTTTTAGATTTGTTTCCCCCCGAAACACCGAAACTACTATTCGATTTTTAAACATCTTCGCATAAGTCTTCTGATGATTTCAGTAAAACATTAGATACACTCTGATCAACTAAATTTTCTTTTGTTAAATTATTTCCGTTCTCAAGTACGCTTTGAATAATGTCGTTAATCATAAGCTTTTTACGAGCACGAGTTGCAGCAACATAAAGCAAATTTATTTCATCTCTTCTAGACAGTTCTGTTAATTTAGGATCAAATAAATCAGGGAAATCATTATTTAACTCAACAAATTCCCATTCTAATCCCTTAGCTCTATGCGCCGTTGAAACCGTTATATTCGCGTTACTTTCATTAGTTATCGCAAATTTGCGCATTATTTCTAAATTTTGGGGTAACGGAAAATATCGTTCTAACAGATTGATAGATTGCATCATTTCAACATCTTGTGTGGCCCTGGCTATTCGGCAATATTCATCATAATTTTTGTAGTCCCGCATTAAACGAGGCTGTTGTACTTTTTGTGGCATATCTACCGAGAACCAATACAAATCTTCTAACTCTTCAGTTCGATAAGCTTCAATCCCTCCAACCCAATATACTGATTTTTTTTCTCTTGCTGCTCCTAGTGCTGTATCAATTACACCTGCCACCGTTCGGCTCAATACTGCTTTATGAGGTACATCAAATTGTTGTGGTAACAAAACTTCATCTTCTTCCCCTAACCCAATAACTTGGTGAGTTTCACCATCAAAGGCAAGTAACGAATTCGCTATCTCAGCAACATGTGAACCAAAACGAAAGCTATTTGTTAGCCATAAACGATCAGCATCAGCTAGTTGTGGCACATCCAAGGCATTATCTGCTCCCCGAAAACGGTAAATTTGTTGATGTTTATCGCCAACTAAAATTACATTTGTATGCTGATTCAAAACAATCGCATGAATGACAGGGTTAGCATCTTGGGCTTCATCAAACAAAATTGTTTGATAGTTGCGAGATAAATCAGGTTGAGATAATTGATAAAGTTTCAAATAAGTATCATGTGTAATCGGAAAGGAGTCATTCAAATTTTTCATCAAATTCCAAATATGCTCTGATCTTTGAATTATTTTAATTGGGTCAATGCCCTCTATTACTTCTTCATCTGGGCAATGAATTAACTTTATTTTTCCATCAGCACTAGATAGAAAACGATTTAACGTACTTTGAACCCTATGGATTAATGACCAATGTCGAGTATTTAAAGCCCGCGCAATGTCTGTAATACGTAGTTGATTAACCAGTCTATGCTTGTAATGACGACCTTGGGTTGACCAGGCTAATTGGTGTGATGTTTTACAGTCAACATTAAAAGGAAATTTACGTTCTGCTTCTTCTCTTACGGAACGATTAAAAGCCAAATAGAGCATCGAAACTTTAGGATTAGCTAACGCATAATTTACTAATGTACATGTTTTCCCTGTTCCCGCAAATGCATTTACTACTAATTTCGAACCATTCCATTCTACTACTGCTTTTTGTTCATCCGTCAGCGTAAGCATAAATAGCACCTCTATTTTAAAGTAGCCAATTTAATTTACGGTAATAATTAAAAACGCGGGGA
Organism: Xenorhabdus sp. SGI 60; assembly: GCF_056632175.1. Classification (NCBI taxonomy): domain Bacteria; kingdom Pseudomonadati; phylum Pseudomonadota; class Gammaproteobacteria; order Enterobacterales; family Morganellaceae; genus Xenorhabdus; species Xenorhabdus sp. SGI 60. The sequence continues at coordinate 3,010,494 of NZ_CP196860.1, forward strand.
CTTAAGTACAGTAAAAATTCTTTTTGTGTATTGATAAAAAAACGCCTCCGAAGAGGCGTTCAGTAAAAGTATCTCGAAGAAGCATTTTTTTAATAAGAAACTGATATTTTCGATATATCTATCGGTATTCCTATCTTATTAAAAGTTTCTGCGGGAGACAGACCTTGTTTAATAAAACTTTTTACTGTTTTATCATCATTTAAAACTGTACCACTTAATGTCATACCAACATGTTGCATTAACAACATATGCGCCAGCAATTTGAAGCGAATAATGTCATATCGCATAAATTCCCTCTATGCTACTCTACTTTTGTATTTTCGATCCTGGTTAATAATAAATCAATTTGATTATTTTTTAATAAACAGAGGCAGCACTTTAATTGCTTTCTGCGGTTTCCATTTAACAAATCCATCCAGAATATCGCGCAGTTCGGAATATTTCATTCCTCTTTTCTTAGCGTGTGCTTTAATTAAATCCTTATCAACGAGCGCCCATAATTTTTTAGCTGCTTCTTTATTTGTATTAAAATCATATTTGATACACTCCTGCTTGTCTTTTTTCTGCCTAGCTTGCTCAGCTTTCCATTTGTCAATCTGGTTATCGATATTCCCACGTTTATGCAGTGGAATATTTAAAAGCCCGTGGTCTAATGACATATTGTCATACCTTAATTATCTGTTTAGAAGAATAATTGCATTGGTAGGTAACATACCCCCAAGCTGTTTAGTCGCAGAACGCTAAATAGGTTTTCATAATACTGAGAGTATCAGATGTTGGAGTTCCTTACCCCGCGCTCCGCGCGGGGTAAGGAATACTCCTAAGATAAAAATGCGTACTCCCCCTAGGCGGTGAGAGTACACCGCCTGGTGAAAAGTAAGTAAGATTAGAGTATTAAATCAGCCATCTGATTTTTACCACCACGCCCAAAAAAATAGATCGTGGTTATCAAAATCAAAAGATTTCAGCGTACTGCTAACCCAGTTTTTTACTTCTTCAACATCCGATCAATAATATTGATCATATTCAGTTGAACCAAAGAAAAAACCATCTTCTGTAGGGAATATTGTCATGCAATTATCTTTTGTCAGTCTATTTAAATCTGCTAATAATTGTTCTAACTTTTGTTTTGGTATCAATATACTTTTGCAATTATCGACACTTTGAACATTGTAATTAACCCAACGAAAAAGCGAGTTAATTTTTCGAAAATATCCCACTTGTGTATCATAATCAACACGTTCTTTCTGTTTTTCACCTGAAAAAAAGTGAATATCAAGTCCCATTTTTTATTCCTCATATAATAAAAACAAAGACAGGGACTTTCCCGCAGGAAAGTACCCTGCGGGGTTGGTCAATTAAGTTATTATTAATTATCTTCAGTCTTCACTGGTAGTTCATCCCATGAAACAAAATAATGATTGCGATAATAGCCTTCCTCAACTTGGATTATTCCGTGGTTTCCACATTGAGTACATATAGCATCATCATTTTCACAGAGAAAATCATCATCGCCATCAGTTAGATACACTCCTTGATATCCACAATTTTCACATGGTTCCAACCAATTGATGAATACTTTCGTAAGTATATTTCCCATTAGGCGTTCCCTCTAAAGCGGCTCTTCCATGAAATTATGGTGTCTTGTGAAAAAAAAGCATTTGCATTTATTTCATCATGTAACTGATATTTAGAATCTACAACGTGCAATAACAATAAACCAGCTTTATGCCACATTTGTCTGGCTGTTTCATAGTCATTCCAACGGTGCTCACCAGATCCTTCGTCCCAAAATTTTTTGTGCATTTTGTATAATTCAGTTTCATTTGTAATAGGGTGTGCCCAAGTGATGCCACCATTTAATAACTCACCACCTAACACTTTTCTATTATGACGATCATAAATGATTACAGTCATAGGATAAAAATTAATCGGCCCCATATCACGCCCTAAATCAGGGTCATAATAATAATCCTCATCTTTATCCCGAAAAGGCCAGGAGTTTGCTTTATACATAATTTTGAGCTTATTAACAGCATCAGTAAATGTAGATGTTTCACAAATGATCAGAGTTCCTTTGTTTTTATAAGTACCATAAATCGAATCGTCTTCAGGATACTCAAACATACCTGTGACTTCGACCCTAAACTGTCTATGGTAAATATCCCAACGTAATGAAACGCCTGGCTCATAAGGTGTACGTAAGAACTTCTTACTCATAAGACTTCTCCATAATTAAATAAAATAGAGAAATCTTCCCAGGGGAAAATTTCCCCATTAGGTGAAAAGAATAATTGAAAATGTTACTGTCTATTGTTATGAAAAGTTTCTTAATCGCCTTAACGATCCCCGTTTTCAAAGAATAAACGGGTTTACCCAGAGTATTTACTGTCTGCTTTTTCAGGTATAGCAGATGGCGCAGTCACCCGAAAGCGTTCCTCTCAGACTACCGGAACATTAGTTATATAGCCACCCGAAAGCGCTCTTCTCAGGCTATTAGAGCATTAATAGATTGCACAAGGCAATGTAAGAACAACATTATTTTCTAACTAAGATTGCTACCTGTCAATAGCAAAAATAAAATTATAAAGATAACTTCAAATATTCCATCACTAGATTTGCTCCGTGCTTAGTAATATGGATTCCATCATCTGTTCTAATTTTTTTTCCATCTAAAAAACCTGTATACTTTTCACCCATCACAGCATTTTGTGTTATATCTAAATACGTAACACCTAATTGTAATAAAGATTTTTTAATAATATATCGTGTGTTTTTTAACAAAAAATCATGCTCCTTATTTTTTAAAAATGGGGGAGAAATCCAGATAATTTTTATGTCATAATTTTTACTCCTAATCCTGCCAATCAGTTCAAAAATAGAACGAGAATAATCAATTGAGTTTATTTCTTTATTGAAGTCGTTTGTTCCAATGCTTATAATAATGAGGTCATATTTATCAAAATCAATACGTTCAATAGCAGAAAACCAATCATACCTATGCCTATTTAAAAGCCCAGAGCCAACTTGGTAAAAAACATCCGCACTTTTATTAATTAAAGATTTATATGATTCACTATAAACATAACTTAAAGAGTCACCTAAAATTAAAGCCTTACAATATCCATTTAATGAAAAAAAGGAAAATAAAATGAAAGAAAATTTCATTGAATGAATAAAACTCATTCGTCACCTCCATTTACACTCTGGTAATATACTTGATTAATATACCTACCTCTACCATCACCATGACCTAAATCCATAGATACCTGTGCTAATATTTCTTTTTTATTAAATCCTGCTTTCTGATAATGGGCACTGAGTTCTTTAGCAACATAATATCGCATACTGTGAGGTGCTTTTTTACCAACTAATCCGGCTGAACGAACTATGTTTCTATAACGATCAACCGCCTGATGAATATTAGGTTTATCAATTAATTTACCATCACGTTCTTTCATCACATTTTCAGCATAATTAATAGCGTTTTTAAGTTGTTCATTATTTAAAATTGTAGTATCTCTAGGACGCCCGCCTTTTGTGCCAAAGACCACTCTGACAGAATGATGTCCATTGCTTAAAGATTGCTTCCACGTATTTATAGATTTACAAGCTTGAACAGCTTCTTTTGTTCTCAGCCCTAAAACATATGCCAATTGTAAAGTTGCAGCAACACCTTTATCAATTTTTTCTACTTCTTTAAATGCTTTCTTAAATTCATCGGGAGATAATGCTTCTTTTGTTCCCATACGGCTTGCGCCTGCTATTCCAAGAGAACGATTATTCAATCGTTCATTATTTGGATCAGCTAATTTATGTTTTCCTGCTTGTGAAAGAATACCACGCAATGCTGACATCTCATTTTGTAAAGTTCGATTGCTAATGTTTTCAGATTTTCTGTTTTCAATATACCCCTCGATATATTTAATTTTCAGGCTATCTAACTGACGTAATTTAATGCCCGAAGAATTCAAATAGTTCAGAAATTGTTTGGCTATTCGAGTGCGATCGGCCACCGTAGTAAAACTCCCTCCTGCTTTACGGGCACAAGTAATAAAATCTTTCTTAAATATTTCTACCTTTGATCGTGACGTTTTTTTATCCATAAAAACCTCCAATAGCAATAATGTTATGAATAATAAAAGTTATTTATAACATTATTGCCTTATCACAAATTGTTAGTTTTTCGTCATTACAGACGTTCCCTGCGTATCGGTTATGTGTGTCATCCTGACAGTCAGATATTGTGTAGCAGGGCGCTATCATGTTGAGTTATTGCAGGAGCGCGCTCTGTGCTCTGCACTGCGCTTTAATGCTCCCCGTTCAGAGCCTGCTACCAGGATGAACGCCTCAATATCTGGACTACTTATCTCCTATTTATCAAAAAGTTAGATTCATTATTAATTGAAACTAAAAGTCGAAGTTTTCCCAAGCGACCGTTCGTAAAACGGGCGCGTCGGGCGCTTTGTAAAAAATTTAAGACACTCTCTTACAACGTTTTGAAGCATACTAACTTTTGTCTTCATTTGGTAAAACCGTTTGAAAGGATGTCTTAACGTTAGCTGTAATGCGGTCTGGAAGTTTTACGCCTGGCGGCGTCACTTGGTAATCGCTACGCTTTTACTCAAGTGACGCCGCTCATCTTTCTACTCCCAATGCCGCTATTCGAAGATGCCGAAGATGCCAAATGTTCCAAATGGCATACCGTCATATTGAAGCTGGCAAAGTTCGCACAAAGCTCTCGACTTGTTGATAAAAAACGCATTGATGATAAAAACGTTTGATGTTTTTCTGCATCAAACAGCATGTTTGAAGGGGTTCATCTACATTTGACGAACTTTAGTTGAATATTTCTTAATCGCTTTAGCGATCCCCGTTTTCAAAGAATAAACAGGTTTACCCAGAGTATTTACTGTCTGCCTTTTCAGGTACGGCAAATGGTGCAGTCACTCGAAAGCGTTCCTCTCAGACTACTAGAACATTAGTATTTGCAATCACCCAAAGGCGCTCCTCTCAGATTGCTGGAACATTGATTGGTTACCATAAGGTAACGTTACAGCGATGAAAATCTTACACTTGTAGCTCATACTCGTCAATGATTGAAAACCACACACAAAAATCAGGTTGCTTTTTTTTGCACAAAGTACATACTTTAAATATGTATTAATAATATACACTTTAGGTGCATAATGAAACATAGAGTTAATGTAACAGTTGATAAAGAAAATTATCTAATTCTAAGCTCCGCTGGCATAAATATTTCAGGCTTTGTTAATGAAACCATGGCAAAGGAAGCTCAGCGCATCAAAGCTGAAAATTGGAAGGTAAATAATCGTAAAGGAATGGAAGAGGTTGCACAATTTATTACGCAATATGGCTCATTTGCTGATGAAAATAGGAACTGGTAAATGCAATTTATTGTTTATCAATATAAACGAAAAGAAAGCAAATACAGCCTGCTTATTGATGTGCAAAGCGACATTATTGAAACACCAGGAAGGCGTATGGTCATACCTTTGATTGAAGCGTACCATTTGTCAAACAAGGTAAGTCACCATTTATTTCCCATAGTGCAAATAGAACATAAAGATTATCGGCTTTTAACAACAGAGCTTTCAAGTGTCCCAGAGAACGCAATTGGAGAGAAAATTTCTGATGTGGCTCAATGGTCGTCAGATATCAAAGATGCACTTAATCTCTTATTTTGGGGAATTTAAATAATCGTTCTTGCATACTGAATGATACTATCTACTTATTATAGAATAAGGGTGGTTATATGCAAAAAGATCTAAAGGTGAGATCCCGAGGAGAATTTTGGGGGATAAAAGCAGCGTGTATCTGGAAACGCTGTTTTAATAAATTGAAAAGCTGGGATAAGACGTGCGTTAGTAAAGCGAAGAAAAATAATGTTCCTGCATGGATTGGTCATATTCCAGTATTTGTAGCAAGTGCCTTAGCCATAACAGCACTTATCTTAAGCACTATTATCACTATAATTACAGTGTCAATTTTCTTTATTATAATATTAGTTTTATCTAAAACACCTAGTGTAGAGCCTTTAAAACATGGGCATTACGATTTAGACGGATATCATTACCCTGATGGGAGTATTGATCAGAGTGATCCGTGATAATTATTTAGCATTAACGAAATTCCGCTTCCTCGCTTTAGCTGTTCGTTCCTCGCTCTGCTGCGGTACGCCTCAGCTAAAGACTGCGGCGAGCGTTGCGAGGGTGGAAGGTGGAGATTGTTTCCATCCTAATATAGGTTATCGAACGCTGTTTTGGTTTTTTGAAAGATAATAGACGTATTTTAGCTGTTATTAGGTAAACTAATTAGCACGCGGTCATTTGATATGATAAGAATTCTGTTTGAAAGAAAATCATCACCTAACAGGCCATCAAAATCTATCCGTTCATCTGGAATTTGATAGATAGCCGCAGATAACTTAATTCCATCAGGTGTTATAATAGTTTGCTTTGGGCAGGTCTGTGATAAATTGGCACACCCGTTCTTTGAACGAGTAAAAAGCACCGTATGACTTGCACCAGTATCAATAACCATGCGGTTTATCTTCTTACCTTCAGATAATACACTAATTTCTATCCCATTCCTTGTGCGAGTAAATGGAATAGATTGCCAACGATAGCCATCGGGAAGAGCTTTGAGATGATCGGTTATCGTCAGTACCTTTGAAGCGTAGTTGATAATAAGCGTTTTGTTTTTGGCAATACCCAGCCCCAACACGCCATCTATGATAAGTTGTCCCTTATTATCGAACATGCCGTTCCCCCACGGTTTAAAGAGTTCAACGTCAACATCTGAAAGGTGTTCACCATTAACAGTCATATTGGCCGTCCTTGCCACTACAGTAGATTTATCAACTCCAAAAACATCTACGGAATTTTGCACGGTTATTGTGTGATAATTCCGCTTTGGAAAAAGAGAATCAAAGATAGATCGAGGGAGATAAAAAGCACCAGACGCCCCAGTATCAACTGAAAGTCTTTTAATCTCTTCACCATTGATATTGAGCGAAACAGAAGGAGTTATATGCTCAAGGTAAACAATCGGTGCAGTTATATCTGCCTTTACTGCTTCAACTGGAACGATAGTAAGGCACAACAACAGGCACCGACTCAGAATTCTATTCATATTAAACAACCCATTAAGAGCAGTGGATGATATTTAATTCAAACTTTTTCCCCATCTTAAAACATAGCAATGAATAGTTTAGACTACAAATATTTTTGTTTTGGAATTAATTTATTTCATTCACATAATAATAGTTGATAAAAATTGTGTGGTCAATGACCACACAATTATATCACGTACTCTTATCTTCTATCCCATGTAGTTTTAAAAAATATACCATCATCATCAGATGAACCACCGCGAACAGCATCAAGTAGTTCAGACGCTTTTTGGCCCTTCTGATTTTTCAGGTTTGCAGAATTTTCCTGAATCACTTTCTGTAGTTCTTTCATATTAAGATCCTTAAAAAGATTGAAATAAAGAAGATAATAACCTAATTTGTGTTTTATTTTGCTAGCCTACAAGAATTAATTTATTAAAATTCATTTGTAAGCCACATTGTTTAATATATATTATTCCAGATTAAGATCAACAGTATTTTTACATAAAAAACAAATGCGTAACATCCGTAAAATATAAACATATCAACATAATATAATTAATATTATTAACGTTAAAAATTATAACTATAAGGGCTGATTACATATTCAAAGGATATCTCTAAAATGGTAACCTAAATACCCCGCGGGTTAATATGAACCCGTATCATCAATCAATGTGTTTGAGTGATTGCAAATACTCTTGAGGGGTTGTAAATACACCGTTAACCATATCAAAAACTTTGTCGGCCACAGCGATAGCATCTGGTCGATGAGCCGCAAAAAGACGCGTTATTTTCATGGCCTTAATGGCTTCGTTTATTTTCCGCTCGTTTTCGATATCCAAAGCAGATGTGGATTCATCCAATATGAGAATTTTAGGTCTTCTATAAAGTGCCCGTGCAATGGAGACTCGTTGTTTCTGGCCTCCTGATAACACACTCCCCATATCCCCAACCCTAGAATTATAGCCATCTGGCATCATCTCTATTCCATCATGAATAGCGGCCATCCTTGCACATTCATGCATAAGTTCAATGTCTGGCCTTTCGGCAAAGCCAGTAATATTTTCCTGTAATGAACCGGTAAACAAAAAATCATCCTGTAAAACATAGGAAACATGCTTACGATAAGCCTCAAGGCCAATGTTAGATATAGGAACACCGTTAATTTTTATAATCCCTTCAGTCGGTTCAAGCAGTGAAGCAAGAACATGAAGCAATGTGGATTTACCACAGCCTGATGGACCTACAAACGCAACACTTTCTCCTGATTCAACAGCAAAAGATAGTCTCTCAAAAATATAAGGTTCATTAGCTGAGTAAGCAAAAGACAAAGATGATATTTCTACTTTCCCGTTAAATTCCACAGGCAAATTTTGAGAGGCATCAGAGTGCATATTTTCGCTTTCGGTAAGGACTACATCGCTAAGCCGATTTGTATGCATTGAAAGCATTTTAAATTCATAAACAGCATCACAAAAATTAATCGTCCTTTGGATGAACATATCAGCGTACACCATGAAAGCAAACAGAACACCAACAGTAAAAAAACCATTTTCAGTCAACTGTGCACCAATATAGACAACCAAACATGCTGACAGCCCTGTGATAAACGCACTAATTAGCCGAAAAACGAGATCAATTCGAAAACGCTTGATATTTGCAGCAATGTTTTCAGTTGAGAGGTTCAACCATTTTATTTTTCTGTTAGTGCTCAGACACAGCATTTTGATCGCTGAAATACCGCGAACAGTTTCTATAAAATGTGAACTTTGAGCGGCAGTTTTACTGATAGATTCAGCCAGTGCGATTCTGTACATCCCAAAACAATACCATTTGATCAGAGCATAGAGCAGTGCCAGAAAAACTACACTAGCGCAAAGCACTACGCTGTAACTGCTCATGACTACCAATAATGCAACTGTAACCACCGCATCAAGAATCGCATTTACCATACGCGCAGTAAACGCCTCCTGAATTTGGTTTAGGGATTGTAGGCGAGATACAACATCGCCTAACTGGCGTTTTCCAAAGTAGGTAACAGGCAGACTGATTAATTTGCTCAAAAATCCTTCAGACCAACTTAATCCAATAGAATATTTAGCTGCGGTAATAATCCAGTCACGAAGCCATGTCAGCAGCATTCGCATAAAAAGCAAGGCAATAACAGCGGCTGAGATAACATTCAGGGCAAACATATTACTCGTGCTAAGAATGTTATCTATAATGAACTGTGAAGAAGCGGGGATAAGCAGCGTAACAAGTTCTATAGTCGCTGATATTGCAATGAGTCGTGCTATCACACCGCCTTTACCTTCTATCCCAGCTAGCATGTCTCTGATAGAAAGTGCTGAAGATACTTTTTTTCGCTCAAACGTAGCACTGGGTTTCATTTCGAGTGCTATACCAGTGAAGCAATCTGATAACTCAGAAAGCATTATACTGCGTTCGCCAACAGCCGGATCATGAATAGTTGCGCCTTTTCGGGACAGTTTTTTGAGCACCACAAAATGATTAAAAGACCAATGCAGGATACAAGGCAACGAAAGTGAATTCAGTTCTTCCAGTTCTACTTTTACGGGACAAGATGACAACCCTACTTTTTCACCTACGGTCACTATTTCCTTAAGGCTCATGCCATGTTTTGAAACATCAAAAAGTTTCCGCATAGAAAGAAGATCAGTATTGAAACCATGATAACTTGCGATCATAGCGATACAAGCAAGTCCGCATTCTGAAACTTCAGACTGAATGATTACCGGAAGAGATTTCCCGACAGAAAACGTTGAAAAAAAATCTTTCACATATTTATCCATAAATTTAATCAACCATTCTAAGCAGCCATCTATAAAGACGTTTTTCACCTGTTAAAATTGAGGCATCAACCTGCATTCCCTGTTTCAATGGTAAACTCGAACGCTCTTCAGGAATGGCTATTACAGTAAAGTACATGTCATCCTCCCGCCTAATTGCAGCCTCTGATATTGAGGCGACTGTAGCAGTAAATTTTCCGTATCTTCTCCACGGATAAGCCGATACGCGTAATTTCACCTTCTGTCCAATTTTTATTTCACCTGCTGATTCAGCACCTACCTGAAGTCGGACAACAGGCATCGCGTCACTAGGTATAACTACGGCCAAAACATCTCCGCGCGTTACATTATCCCCAATCATCTTATCTACCCCAGCCACTCTTCCATTTATGGGACTAGTGATTTTTATTCGTTCAACGACATCCAACTGTGCTAAGGATTGAGAAATTTGAGTAATTTCTTGATATACATCGTTTGTTTTTTCTTCTAATTTATGAGTTTTTATATCCATTTCAGTTTCAAGAGCGATGATATCAGCCTGCGTTTTGGTGATATTAACTAAAGTGTTTTGCATCTTTTCATCAGCCCGTAAGATTTCCTGCCGGGATTCATGAATCATCATTTCAGAAATGATCCCTTTTTTGCTGTGTTTTACAAATGAGTTGTATTTCTTCTGTGATTCGGTAAAAGCGTTTCGATTAATCAAAAGTAGTTCATGCAGTTGCTCCAACTCGTTTTTTTTATTAGCTATAGCGGTAGGTATTTTGATGAGAGCGCTTTCTCTTTCCTTCTCAAATAATACTAATTTTTCAGTAAGTAATTGTTTTTTTTCTGTCAGCGCAGCACGTTCCCTTTGAGAGATCAACCCTGATTCAGTCTTTATCTCATGCGAAACTACCATGATTTCCTGGCCTACGTTAACCTGTTGACCGTCAATGACTCCCAAACTCTCCGCTATACCATCCATCGGAGAAACGAGAGAAGATGCATTAGGATTAAAGATTACTCTTCCAGGAGCTTCTACATTAATCCCGTAAGATCCCCAAATGAGGCAGGAAAGCAACATTATGCCAGTCGCAGCACTTAGAATAAGGGGGAAAGTTGTTGATTGAGGGATATTAAGGGTATGCCTACCAATCCATGTGTTTTTACGATGAAAAATAGCTTCTTTACGAAATAATCCGTTCACCAGAAATCCTTAACTGTTATTAGTAATTAACAATCGGTTACTTCAATATCGATTACAAGTCTGTTAACCTCTTTACCGCTGATATTGATTGCTAAGAGGTTACAGACTCAAGGTGAACAATCGGCGAGGTTTATTTCTTCAACTGGAATTATCGTAAGATCCTGAGCCACACATACACTCAGAACTTTATTCATAATTCAGCAATTCCGATGTTTTTTGCGAGTTCATTTTCACTCAGGCCAAGTTCCACAAGGTAAGCAGCCCCCCGACCGAGTAATGCCGCCATTGTATCGCAATAAATCGTTTTATTGTTAAAGGCATTATCTCGCGAATACCTGTTTACAGGTTTTCCACCCGCACAAATTTTTTGCCAAATACATCCTTGGCAATCCACAGGTAAAGAGGATTCAATTTTGTGAAATTCGCGCATGGGTTGGCTGTTTACTATCTGAGCGTAAGTTGCATCTGCGATATTACCTATTGGTGTAAATATCTCTGAAACCGTTGAGCGCAAAGTATCATCAATGTAGATGTCACCAGTAGACGTAACAGTTATGGCTAAGGCTTCAAATCCTTCAGTCGGAGGCGTCACTCCCAATACTATATATTTCGATGATCCAGCCAGTCTAGTGAAGTAACTGGATAAAATTCTTACATCACAATTAGGATCACTTTGTTCAAACCAAGCATCGCAGACATCAATAAGAAAACGTTTAACTCCTTCTGTGTTGGTTGTATTTTCGTAATTGCTGTCAGGTAATAGAAAATCAAATCTTTTACACTGCATATCATGATAAAAGTGGTCAAAAAGTTCTTTACCACTGGCTTCGGGATCAATAACAGAAAGTATGGAGGGATAGTTAAGAATATTTCTTTCTTTCGCCGCTGTACACAATGCCTTATATCCGTTTAAGGTTGCCTCATATGAGCTACGCCCTTTGTGATCGATACGGTATTTGTCGTTTATGTGTTTCGGACCATCGATGGAAATGTTTACAGAAATATTAAACTTTTCAAAAATGGCAATCCATTCATTGTTGATCAAGGTTGCGTTAGTCTGTAATGCAAATCGCAACTCTGCCCCCTTGTAATCTCCAGAATTGAGCGTTTCACATAGGTAAATTAAACGCTCTTTCTTGAGCATCAATGGTTCACCGCCATGCAAATCAATTTGTATTACGTCTGGGTTAACATCTTCAGCAACCCTTTCTAAAAAACCTTTCAACCCTATTATAGTGTTGTGGGAAATAACTGGAGCACTGTTTAGTGCAATATCACTTCCCATATTAAACACATAACAATATGAACAGTTTAGATTACAGCGCTCGCTTATTTTGAGAATTACTTCTAAGTGATTTATTTTATTCATATTTAGCAAGCCATTAAGGAAGTTGGTAAAAACATGTTGTCATCGACCACACGTTGACGTAAAGATCCGCCTTCTATGAAGGCGGAATTAATTTCGCCCCAAAAGGACGTACTAATAAAATACCTAAAAATAAATCTCTACCAATTCTGATAATTTCAAATCTAAAGGCTAATAAAAGGCAGAGTCAAAACCTATTGCTGACCACCTCCACATAAGGTGGTCTTCAGTTAAGAATCAAAAGCTCTTTTTCCAATCAAGTTTGAACCATGTTTCAGCAGTAGATGCGCCACCACGAACAAAATCAAGTAATTCAGACGCTTTTTGACCTTTCTGATTTTTCAGGTTTGCAGAATTTTCATGAATAATTTTTTGTAATTCTTTCATATTAATATCCTAAAAAAGGTTGAGTAAGAGAAGATAAAAATGGAATTTAATATAACTTTAATTCCATTTTATTTCGCTGATCTACAGAAATGTTTTGTTAAAATTTATCCGTAATCAGCATGATCCAATGTATATTACCCAAAATTAAAGTCAACAATTTTTTTACAAAAAAATAACAGACATAACACATGTGAAATATAAACTAATTCATATAATTCAATTGGAACTATTAAGTTTTTAATTATAAATTAAATGTATTAAATATAGTATTTTATTGGTGATTGTTTTTTTAGGAAATAATATTGTGTTGTTTTTATATACTTAAATTTTAAGTATTCTTTAATTTTAATTTTTGGTAATGATTCCAATTTATTGTTAGCGGTTATCACAGCTATCCAATCACTACCCAAACTCAGAACTTCATGAGCAGTTAAAACTGTGCGGCCATTGGCCGCACACCACATAAAATGCTTCTTACATTTTTTAAGCTAATCTAAGCTCTTGAGCCAACTATTAGCAGGAGCAGCTCCGTCACGAACAGCATCTAGTAGTTCAAACATTTTCTGATCCTTATTATTTTTCAGGTTTGCAGAATTCTCATGAATAATTTTTTGTAATTCTTTCATATTCAAATCCTTAAATATATTGAAGTAGAGAAGATGATAATAGAATCTAACTATAAACACATTAATATAATTTAATTAACATTATCAACATTTAAAATTATAATCATAAGACAGATTGCACTCACATATGATATTTTTGCTTAAAGCCTATTGCTGACCACCTCCTTTTACTTTTTCAATTTATTAATAGCCGCCTCCCCACCTTTACCCCCTGCTTGCTTAGATTCGGTAGTTCCTCTTTGCATTGCTCCAGTTTCCAATGTTCCACCGACTTTAACACCTGCCCAGGATAACGCTCCCATCCAGACTGCGGGTAGTACTAAAAACATTGTTCCCATGACAAAGTTGATAATAATATCATCCGACGTATTTTGTATTCCCATCATATTCCAACGGCTATGTGTATCTGAACTATATAAAGCTTCGATCATCCAGCTATCCAACCAACGAGCTAATTCCCACCAGAACGTTAAGAAATTCAAGGCAAAGATCACAAATGTTAGTGTAATTGCTGTTTTAAAGTCGTAAGCTGAAAACATTAAAATCAACGGTAACATTACATATATAGCCATCAGTAATAAGCTTTGAACCATAGGCAGTGATTGCCGCATCGCGTCTAGTGCTGGAAATATTGCCAATGAACCCAAAGCTTGTCCTACCACAGATCCGACACGTGTTGCCGTATTTATTATAGTGAAATCAGCATTACCGCCATATCCCATAAACACAGAATCCCCCTGGGACACTTGTAAGCTAGCAGGGCTGACTAAACGGCGAATAACGGCTTCTTGAAATTCTTTTGAATCTTCATTTATTAGTCTCATCGCTGATTTAGCGCGCAACCACATCCCCGGATCAGCCTGTTCCATTACTAGTTTTCTAAGCCCAACTTTTTCATCTGACCACCACTGAGCGCATGTAGGATATCCTCCAGTTCCAGTATTAGAATAACCATCATCACGCTTAGAAACCCATGGAAAACCCTCTCTTGGAGTACGTGACTGTAAAGTTTGATAGGCTCCGTTTAAAAACGTTCGAGAACCTAGCCACTCCACATCTCTCAAAACACTTTCACTCGACTCCTTACCCTGGTCTTGACTCTTCCAGTCATATAATGCAAGTGAGTAACAGTCATTAGTAAAATCCTGTAATGCGGCTACTAATGAACCATTCTTTATATAACTATGCTGAACTTCAAAACGAACTTGGCGTAGATCCGGACGACACGGAATAGTTGCAACAGAAGCTTGAGTAATCCCCTTAGATAATTTATGGACCAACATCCACCATATTGGCGCTTTTGCCGTTTTATCGTCTAGGGATGAAATAGTGCCTTTAAAACCAGAATCTTCTGGTTTTGCTGCTGTCCATGTTCCACAATATTTGCTCCTACTTGAATCAATTTGCATAGTACTAAGACTAACGTTAAAAAGTGGAACACAACAAAACACCATTACGACGAAAGCACCATAAATTGCATTTTCAATCCGAACAATAGATAAAGTTCCTTTATTTCCTTCGTCCTCCCCTTCTTCACGTACTTTTAACCATATACCCGCCACTTTAAATAGTAGTGGAACAACAAAAAGCCCTGTACTGAGTAGTATGTTCCATAAACCATTATTAATTACCCAGCCCAATAAAGTCAGAAAATACTCAAGATAGTTATTTGTGGTCATAATTATTCTCCATTGTTATTGTTTATCCAAATAACCGCTTCACTGACCAGGGCGAACAACACGAACATTATCACTACACGTTTAAAAGGTTGTTGTGATTCTAAGGGTACTTTTCCTGATTTCCATAAATTCCATAAGAAAACGCCAATCAATGCATATACAACCACGCGCCATAATAGTGAAAAATAGCGCCAGCGATACATTAATTGATTAAAACCTCCGGCTAAATCAGGGTTTATTAAACTTAGGTGAGCAACAAAGAGCAATCCCATCATAAGAATAACAATGAAAACCATCCATTTTAAAAATATTTTAATTTTCATTTTCTATTTTCTTCCGTAGCAGAAATACCCAATGAATTTACTCGTTTATCTGTGTTATCGTGAGATTGAGTCTGTGGGTTAGCTAAAGTTCTTTGATGGTCGCGCTCAATAATAGTCAAAACAGTATTATTAGAAATTTCTCTTCGCAGTTCCATTTCGGTTTTTAGTGCATTGATTTCACGATCAAGAATATCAATCCGGCGATCACTCTCTTTAACAGCTTGTGATAAGTTAGCTGCATTAGGTTCTGATTGTCCGGTCATTAGCATCCTGCGCATAGTTAGCGCCAATTCAATTGTGTCTGACATAGCTAATTCGCCAGCTAAACGTTGTACTAGTGCACCGTTATCAGGATCTCTCCTTAATGACTGAATAACACCTCGTGTGACTATCAAGCTACCAGTTTTTAACTTAGATAGATTTTCAGTTGTAGGGGAAATATTGCCGTTGACTAGTTTTACTAATTGCTCTTGATTATCTTTAGCTGTCTTTTCAATCACTGGAGCAAAACCAGTTCCAGCGACGCTACTTCCAGGCTGATTTTCTGCTGTACCGTCTGCACATTGGCTAGTATCTGTACAAGTGCGAATTGATTGATCACCCAAAATTTTCACAACAGTTTGTGCGGCTTCTTCACTATTTTTAAATCTCTGACAGGCTCCCCCTGAGCACTGACCTGTAGAAATAGTTTGATCACTGTTGACTGGTAAGTGATTCATCATATTAAAGCCAGCTTTAGCCAGATCACGCGTTGGTTGGATAGCTTTTTGCCCTTTTCCTCCTTTTTTTTTGCCCTCCAATCCAAGGAACTCCTGCTTCCCCTTTAGCGCTATTAAGCTGATTGTTTGTCTTGACGGCATCATTACTACCATTATTCACTAATGTTTTAGCTTCTTCCATAACCGCTGCTTGTGACCATTTGCTGTTATCAGAGAAATCCATCAATCGCTTGGACAAGTTCTGACAGTTAAATTGCGCTTTATCAAAAGCAACATTGGCCTGCAAAACTCCATTAGTCAGCATTTCGTACAATCCTGGGTTAGCTCGTTGAATAATTAACCCAGGAAGACTGGCTACAGCTCCTGTTGCTCCTTGAACAATCTCCCCCATCAAGTTTTTAAATCCATCAGTGATACCATTTAATTGGTTACTAATCGTAGTTTTTAAATCGAAGTTTCCACACATCAAATCATTGGACCATCCAATTCCCATTCCAACTCGCTGCATAGTACTTCGGCTAGGCGGTTGAGATAGAACAGTACCGCCACCAATCGTGTAGAACAATTTATCTGATACAGCACCACTCACATTTTTACCGTAACCTATTTTATTATCCTCCCAAGCAGAAGCAGAACCCGAAAGAAATAAAACACCTATAAGTACAGATTGCGAAATAATTCTCTTATTCATTTTTATTTTTTCCTTAAAAATTAGTACTACTCAGGAATTTTTGCCCACGACGTTTACAACAACTATATGGTTGCCAAAGTGCCCAAGCATAATTACCATTTTCTGCAACTGTTCCAGTTTTATCAGGAAAAACAGCACAGCTATTACTAAGTTGAGGTGATAATTTCTGCCACTTATGATTTTTAGTATTTTCTTGCACAGGATCAGGAGGCCAATAGCCAGGCTTTTTATTTGCTTTTAGAGGCGAATAAATATGGGACTGGCCTGTACGAGTTATGATATCGGCAACACGCTGAGCTACAACCGCAGCCGCTTTATAGTCGTCTTGTTGTGTAACAAAGCCGCTGCGAGGGTAAACATTTCCCCACATATTTCCCGTATATTGCGAACCAATTTCCCTTTTACCAAGAATGACGGATTCAGGGTAGAAAGTTTCAGGGATACCCGAACGCCACGGAAAGCTATCTAGCGTGCTAAGAAAATAAGGGTATAACGGCGTTGCTGCACCACTACAAGAATACCCAGGAATGCTCTTTCCAATTAAAGATGAACCAGGATGGCCAATCGCATCGGCATATTTAAAATGTAGATTAATTTTTCTCTTTGGTGTTTTCTGTTCGTTATGCCCACCTCCCGCAGATACACCAGACAATGCTCCTGTAATAGCGTTTTCCAAACCTCCAGAGGCTCCACTTACCATAGACATTTCTACCCATGGATTTCCGCTTGGTGAGTTGTATATGGATACAACAACTTCTGGAATAAAGTGTTCTACCTTTACTGAAGTTCTGACTTTGCACCCCCAGGGAGTACAGAACAGCCAATAGCAGATACCTTTTATTCGCCAACTAATACACGATGGAGATATAGAGCTGGCTATGATACTAGCACTATTAATACTAGCAGCAGCCAGCGGAATATTAATTGCTCCTAGTAGCATAGAAGCCACTAGGAGCTTCAATTTTTTCATTAATTATTCCTCCTACGATATGTATCTACCAAGATTTGAGCACGAGTAGCATCAGTACTGCCATACACAACATAGCGATCATCTATTACAATGGCTGGGTATTTTTTTATACCCAATTCCCAAGCACGGATAACTCCCTGGTATGCTATGACCATATCCTTTTCTTTTTCCCTCCATTCTGGCGATTGTAATAATTCAGTTATTAAAGAAGAGTTACTTGTATTTACAGAAATATTCATAGTGTTAAACCAGTTTTCTGAAAACATATCAGGAGCATCAAGCCAAACAACTTGAATATCGTTTCTAAAGTCGTTTCTACTTGGTGGGTTTTCATGATCGGTGTAAATGACAGTTGACGCTTGAGCTATTGATGTCAAAGCTATTACGATAAAAACAACCAGCATTTTCATTAGAATTGCCCTCAACTATTAAGTTGAAACAAGATTGCAATAACTTTCCAATAAAATCAGTAAATAATTCATAATCCAATAAATATAATTTTTTATTAAAAAAATAAATAATAATCAACTGGTTATAAGCAATGAATAAAGATACCCATTGCTTAATTTGTAGTTATTCAATTTGGTAGCTATTCATTTCATACCAAATTATTAAGATATTTTTCATATTATTCTTTATTTATCATGATATTAAATCCTTATCAGAATCGATACCTAACATTAAACAAACCGTTAATACCTTGTTTTTCTCCTATATAACCTGTGAATTTAAATTCGCCGCTAAAATTAGATTTTTCGCCGAAATCGACACCAATTGATGCAAACCCACTACCTCCTTTCGAAGATAAATCACTAACCTTCATTCCTTCAATAATTCCTTTTGATTTACCATCAAACTCATATTGGTAGCCTACTCCAGTATTTAAAGTAATATTTTCCGTAATCTTATTATGTAATAACACCCCTACTTTCATTTGATGAGAATTAATTGCATCAAATTTGATTTTTTCATGACCAAGTGCAGTTTTAATATTTACCATATCATGATTAATATGCGTATACTGATAATCACCATGAACAGTTAAACTTTTTTTACCACTAGCCTTAAATTTTTTATTAATTCCGACATGGGATCCAAAATATGATGAATCACTATTATATTGACTCATTATATTCTGATTTACTCCGAAGTCATGTGATTTGAAATCATAATTTAATTTCCCAACTCTCAATGAACCTGTGATTATCAGATCGTCAAAATTTTTTCTTTGCACTAATAATCCTGTACCTCGATAATTTACATTTCCTTTTCCTTTAATTATTGGTAAACGGCTTTGATTGTATGAAGTGTATGATGCATTTCCGGCCTCAAAAAATACTCCTAGTGAGGAATTTATTTTATCAGAATAAATAGCATTCCCAACTAAAAGATTAGCTGTTATTAGGTTCAGTTTTTTTCCTATATTAAAACGATTCTTGCCTGATTCAATTAACGCAAAAGGCTCTATGTTCATACCTTTTAATTTAACTTTTGTGACCAAACTATCATTAGCAACTAAAATTCCAGCATTTCTCCCAAACAAATAAGCTGTTGTTTGCGGATTTAACCCTAATTTTGATTCAGGTTTTTGCTCCGGCTCAGGCTGTGGTTCTAGCTCCGGCTCAGGTTGTGGTTCTGGCTCCGGCTCAGGCTGTGGTTCTGGCTCCGGCTCAGGTTGTGGTTCTGGCTCCGGCTCAGGTTGTGGTTCTGGCTCAGGCTGTGGTTCTGGCTCCGGTTCAGGTTGTGGTTCTGGCTTCGGCTCAGGTTGTGGTTCTGGCTCCGGTTCAGGTTGTGGTTCTGGCTTCGGCTCAGGTTGTGGTTCTGGCTCCGGCTTAAGTGGAATCACGTTAACAATGATAGATTCTTTGCCATTTTCTTTTTTTTGTTTTTCTAACCCAAATGTTAATAAAGTCGCTGTACCTAATGTTGTCTCTGAATTAACGAGTTTTACATCTCCTATTATATTACTCATTAGCGTAACTATACCGCCACCATTTACTAGCTTTGAGCCTTTATGAATACCGTCAACTGTTACTGTTGATTTATTCATATCGATAGTATCAATTGTGTTGAGTAAAACATCTTCATCTTTTACATTTTCATTTAGAAAAAATTTATAAACTTCAAATCCTGATACAGATTTCAACTTCAGTGGGTCTGCTCTAAAATTAAACACATTTCCTGTCAACCTATCTCTATCACCGAAGTTTCGACCAGCTAAAATTGTTGAACGCTCTGGAACATTAAACTCAATATGACCATCCACGGTTACGTTCACGCCATTTATGTCCTGAGAGTGAGATGTTTTGATACCTAAGATGTTTACGCTGGAGTTAAAAATGACATCTTTTAGATGCACGAAAACTGAGGTATAAGTAGGAGTTATGCTTGAAATTAAACCTGTAATATCTACTAAATTGTTAAAAATTGATTTTTCAATGCTTACTAAATTATTTTCATTATTACCTTTACTGGCTAAATTCATTGCCCCATAAATTCTGGCGTAACCATTAAAAATAGAATTTTTGATATTAATTTTATTATCAATTAAACTTGCACCACTTATGTTAGCAGCATAACCACCCAGAAATAGAGCATATTTATCAAATTGTGATTGATCAATATCAATCAAATTATTCCTCAAAAAGGCATTGTCTCTAGAACTTTCTCCACCATATGCCCCCCGTATCTCAACCTCGTTCATTAGATGGGAGTTTTTAACCGAAACAACAGAATTTTCTATTGTAGAATTAGCGCTTCCTTTAGTAAATGTTCCCGTTAAATCAGCGTTACCTCTAATTTTCACTCCATCTAAGAACACATTATTCTCTTTAGCGTACAGGCTGTTTCCAGAATGGATATAAGCCCCCGCTGAAGTTAGCTCTCCAATTTCGCCATTAGATATAAACACATTATTATTTCCAATGACATTATCACCATGCATTGCCACAGTATTTCCACCATACAATATGAAGTTTTTATCTGACACGACCTCCTGCATCATTAAATTATTATTACTCATGCCTTTTAGTTTAGTTTTTCGGGAGTAACCCGCCATAAATGTTCCATCCAAATCTTTTTCAACCACACAATTATTATTGTGCGTTCTTTCTATTTCAGAACCACACTCTACAGCTAATATCTCACCACTAAAAATAGCAGAGCTGATCAAAATAGAAAGCAATGTCCTTCTATTTTTCATAGAACAAGTTCACCTTACTGTTTAATTTAAAATATATAATTCCATGATGAACTGTATGGGGGTACGATTCACCATAGCCATTTTTGTAGACCTCTGAAACTCCTATAATTAACAAAAACACTCGATCACAGTCATAAAAACTGCTAATTTAAATAGCGTAGTTTTCATAGAATTAGTTCACCTTACTGTTTAATTTAATGATATGAAGCTACATGGTGAGTCGTATGGGGGTACGACTCACCGCTTTGCTATTCTTTCATCCGTTGATAGATCAACAGGATCAAATAGATTGCATCTGTTGTATCTGCTACATGAATAAACCATCTAGGATGCTTGTATTCTTCTGGCTTGGGCCAATAATGTTCGCCGGACACAGTTATCAAAAGGTTAACATCGTGCCCTTTTCCATCTTCTAAGTTAATTGAAATACAATTACTTTTTCCTATACGATGCGGGTGACAAGTCATCAAATATACATTTTTCAATCTCCGCCGTATTTCCGTTAATAAACGCCCCAAAGAGCGAACGTTTTCCTCAGATATAGAAGGGCATGACTGTGGTTGACAATCAAAGACAGAAAATAAATTGATATCAGAATCAGCTTTACACCTAGTCATGGGAACACGATATTTCAGAGTTAACATTCAGATATTACCTCACCAACACTACATTCACGAGATGGCAAACCGCGAGCTTTATCCAACTTTGCAGCAACTAAAAAAGCGGCTTCCAGTTCACTGCAATTGTGTTTCTTCATTAATTCCCTACGTTCTGCCTTTTCTTCTTTTTCTGTCATTCCCAGAGCCAAAAATAAGCTTGGCGGCACAACCCTAAATAGTGCTTCGACTTTTTTCGACAATACCACTCCTTCAGTATAACAACGTGGGAGTTTACTGGCGGAACGTAAGACAGCTTTTTGATCCTCACTCAATGTCTTAAATCGAGCGATATTCTCTATTTCTTTTTGTGGCATGGTGAGACAGACCCACCATTCCGCCATATTGAGCATCTTAGCGGCAATACTAGGGTAGTCTTCTAGGTTTTGAGTAGATAACCATAACCAAGCCCCTAATTTTCTCCACATTTTTACAACCTTAGTCATATATGGGGATAACAAAGGATTGGTAGTAAGAATATGGGCTTCATCAACGACGAAATTAATATCGCGTTCTAAATATTGATCTCGTTCTGCAATATTATTAATAGTATTAATTAACGATACCATTGTTAACGCCATCGCAGCTTCATACCCTTCACGAGCTAAATGAGCAAGGTCAATCAAGGTAATGTCAGCTTCTGGCCAAGCAACACCAGGCTGATTAAAAAGTTCGCCTTCAAATCCTTGGGTAAACAGGCTCATTGCTTCCGCCATCTCAGCAGCACGGGCACGACGGCGGTTATCACGGTTAACATCACTAGAAATTTCATTAAGAGCACTTTGCAAATCTTCAGCAAGCATTTGCCTTTTTTGCTCAAAGGTATTTTTCGCAGCCAATAAAATGGCTTCGCGGATCATTCCCCTGTCCGCTCTGGTTAACCGTTTTTCTTCGTCGGGTTCACCTCCTGTGATCATCATGCGGGCGGCAATCTCCATCTCCCCTAGAATATCGCGTTCTTCATTTTCTTCATCAGCATTAATATCTGGTAAATCTTCGAGTTCCAAAGAAGCAATATCTGCTTGTAGCAATTTATGCGCATCAGCAAATGGAGGTAAGCTCACTTTAGAGCCAGGCTTAACACTAATTTTATGAACACTAAGTCCCAGACTTTCAAAGTAGTCAGCCAGCAAACCGAAGCTATTTCCAGCTTCAGCAATAAATAATCTGGGGCGATGCACAGCTACCAACTGTGATAACACAGAACATAATGTTGCAGACTTTCCTGCACCTGTTGGGCCAAATAACAACAAATGAGCGTTTTGCGAACGATCATTTTTATTCTGCGGATCAAATGTCAGAACATCACCACCACGGTTAAAGAAGGAAAACCCAGGGTTTCCTGTGCCAGTTGAACGCCCTGTAATGGGTAACAACCCAGATAAATGTTGAACCCACGATAGACGGGTATACCAATGCTTTTTATCGAGTTGTGGATTAAAACACATCGGCAAGGCTCTTAAATACCCATTAAGCGGTGCAACATCATATTCTGGTTTAACCGGTTCTAATCCAGCCGTTAGTAAGGTGGATGTAATTTCAATACGTTTACGATTCAACTCCTCAATATTATTTGCCCGTAATAAAAAAGACAAAGAAGCTCTGTATAGTTTATGGCGCCTTCCTAAATATTCTTTGACTGTCTTTACATCTTCCCGGACACGCCCTGATTCAGTATTCTCACCAACTGCATTTTTTGCTAGTTTTGTAAATTTTTCTTCCAATGTATCTTGCGGTTGCACAACTATAGTAATAGAAACAACCGTTCCTTCTGGAAATAGATCCATTAATGTATTAATGTTTCTATCTCCACGCCGCTGTTCTCCAGTTAAAAGCCCAGGATTTGGTGCTTTCCTCAGGCGTTCGACGTTAACTACTCCATGTGCTTTATTATCAAACCACCAGACTCCGTTCGTAGTATCTGAACGGGGCGGGGTAAACCACAATGTTTCAGCGAAATCATTATGTACTTCTAGGTTGTTTGGTTTTTCATCCTGCTTACCCCAATATGCTCCCTCCCGATACAGTACCTGTTTATCTATCCAGTCAGGTTCTGGGTTAAAAAGACGCAGCAACCAATCATGAATTTGATAACCATTCTGACGAACACAAACAATACCTGCATTTCCCAAGGCGCTGCTTAAACGATCACATGTTTGGTTCAACATGCCTATTGGTGGCATCGGGTCGCGGGGATTTTTTCCTAACCAACGATAAATTACCATACGAGTACGGCGTTGCTGTCCGCGCCATGGTTGCCCTGTTACTAACGTATCATCGAAAAGCCCCTCTGGACGTGCAATACCCTGTAAGTGGTTTTCAGTTTCACACAACCACGCTTCAGTAAATTTCGTACCTTGAGCCGCAGGGCGAACATAATTGCGTAGCCTATTCAAATAGGCTGTTACATTACTTTCATCTTGGCAAAAAAACTGAACAATCCAAGGATTTTCATCATACTCTTCAAGGCTATCCTGCAACGCGTCTTCAACAGTATCCCTTATTTCTTCCAGACGACTTTCTGGTCGCCCTTCTGTTGGTGCTGGCTCTATTGCATATACGGCTCCTACTGAAATACCGTCATCCAATAACAAACATTGCTCATCATCTAGATATTCAGCCCATGGCAAGTAATCAATAATTGATGGATTGGCGTGATAAAGTTTTTTCTCATCTGGTAACGTCATTTTTTTTGGTCGTTTTAATGGCTGGCGTTCTTCAATATTAGAATCATCTTGAACTGGCTGTATTTTTATTGATGGCTTTTCTTTTTTACTGAAAAATTTCATCATAGCGTTTCTACCCTTTCACCTGGCATTGCATACTGCACTTGTTGGTAAAACGAAAATACAGTGCTATACCCTGGTACGGGTAAATTCCCTTGAGATAGGTGAGGGAAAACATACATAACCATATCTGGATTAGGTAAGCGGGGGAATTGCTGACTGATTTCAGTTTCCTGTGTACGAGAATAAGTGTCAGGCAGCATCATTTTATTTTCTTGTCCATACATCTCCAAAGGCCGTAGCTGAGTATTTCGAGCTTGTTGTATCAGTTGTCCACTCGATGCCTTTATACCAGCTTTACCCTGCCAGATTTCTATCATGTTATGTTCGCCAGCAGGCATCAATTTCTCTTTAGAAGTAACGCACCCCATTAGAAGTGTTGAGGCAAAGAAAAGAACAGTAAATGTTTTTAATTTCATGTGTTTTCTCCTTAATCCAATTCACTTTCCATATCACCAGCTAAGCTGAATTCATAATTTACCTTGCGCCCTTTGCCTTCATAATCAATCGGGATTTGACGGGTAATATGCACAGCAACTGTTTTACCTGGCGGAACGTAAACGGCATCAAACGTTTGCCCATAACGAGATTTCACCCAGTCAGCGACATCCTTAAAACCTCCGCCAATCGCTTTTCCTAAAGCTGCTTGTCCTGCGTCTCCTGTAAGCGCTGACGTTATTCCGCCACTACTATTAGTTTGATTTGTAAATTGGTTCTGCGAAAAAGCATCTCCGGCAGAGGCTGCTGCTGTTAAAGCAAACAGCGTCGGTAAATATGTACCCGCGTTAGTCTTGCGCTCACCGCTGATACACGGAATACCGCTCTCATCAGAAAGCCAACCAATCGCACCACCATTATTGCGCCCACTGTTATTACTGCCATCAGTGCGGTTGCTGGGCTGTGGAACAGTGCGAACAGTTCCATCAGCAAAAACAAACGTAATTGATGTAATATCTCCACGAACACAGGAAAGTGTCCAATCTCCGGTAGCTGTCCCACTTATCACAGCACCTTCTACATCTGGTAAATCAATTCCATTAGCAGTTAAATTATCTTTACCAACGACCACCTTGAATGGATATGGATCAGTTACTTTTCCATCTATTGGAACCCTGCCGAGTAATGCAGTCATTGCTTGGCTTCCGACTAGTGTAGAATTTTCTGGTAATGTATAAGCAGGTTCAACACCCTCATCAATAGTTCTTTGATTTTTAGCTGTCCTATCTAATTCAGCTTTTTGACGAGTAATTTCATTGTCTTCTAAAAATGACATAGGATAAGTGGGTTTGGCTGGATAACCACTTGTATTATTACTTGGGTCTACTGGTTGAGCGTCCTGGGGGTCTACCCAAAGAACACCTCCTTTATAAGACACAGAAGACTCTCTTTGTTGGTCTAATCCCAAACCAATTGGAATATCACTTGATGAATTTGTAGATTTATTGCCTAAATTGAATGAGTCCCCTAAATTTTCCAATCGTGCCATTAAAGTTTGCTGTTCTGTCTGTAATGCTCGCTGCTTTCTATCAGCTTCTTCACGAACTTCAATAACCGCAGCATTAATTTGGCCTGATATATCTTGGCTCTTTGTCCGTAAATGTTCATTTTCTGCGACTAATTTTTGATTCTGTTCATCTAAAATATTTTGCTTATCACGGACTTTTTTCAACGTGCCAACCAACGTACGTAAAGTATCTTCTGGAGTATCACCTTCAATACCCAATGCTTTCAGTTCATCAGCATCTAAATTTTTCAGCGACTGATCTATATTCTCTGTAGATGATGTTGGCTTATCTGCCCCACAGCTCTTAATGCCGATGAGGATAGCAACCACCAAAACAGATGGAACTAGCACTTTTACTAAAGTATTAGATTTAACTTTCATCGCTGGCTCCTTTTGTTTTATTTTTAGATACTTTTTTCGACAAAACAGGTTCAGCAATGAAGGAATTCTCTGGCTTTCCTTTCATCACCAGATACAAAGCTGTTGTATCTTCAGGTGTACCAGTTGGCCCTAACCATTGATGCTGAAATGTAGCTGTCAGAAATTGACCTTGTAACATACGAGGATCAAGCACGACTTTTTCGGTAGTCAGGTTAGTGAGTTTCAATGCAACGACAGTTACACCATTAGCACGCCACCCAGCTAATGGTATTACTTGAATACGAGCACTTGGGTACAATGTCGTAATACATTTAGACAACGATAACGGTATAGATTGGACACCAGGGACAGCTTCAACGGTCCGTAATGGTGCATATAAATTCTGTGCCGCATAGCGTGTTAGTAGCGCTGGGAGTGGAGCACTATAGGAAGCCTTCTGTTTTTTCTTATTTTGGGCATTGGTATTACTCGGACTCTGATTGTTATCTCTTGAAGAACGCTGCTGTGTTACTTCTCCTGAATAAACAAGCCTAATTGGTTCCAGTGTTCCTTTATTAGGTTTAGTAGTTACATCTAATAGAATAATTTCACCGTTTTGCACATCTTGTAATTGCAAACGAGTCGTTTGAAATTCTCCCTCTGCTTTCAAATACACAGTTCCGCCAGTACTTTGAACACGCAATTTACCATTCAGCTCAGGTGGAAAACCGACACGAACATTTTTTTCGACAAAAATAATTCGTTCCACTCCAACGTTAAGGTGAACTGGTAACGGAATACGCTCCCACTTCACAAGCTCTACCGCATTCGCTGTAGTAGACACCACTAATGAAATTGCAGGTAAAATTAATGATAAAATCAGAAGTGCCGATGAAGAGTAACATTTCATTTATTTATTCCTCTTAGCGTCTTGGGCTTCAGAAATAGCTTCTAAACGCTGCGGTATTCCATCATAACAATCTAAAGCCAATCCAAATGGGTTCGACTCTTGATCTCCTTCCCAACGAGTTACTTTAATCGGGTAACGTACAACTGCACGTTTAACTGGCTCTGCATGATAATATTCATCAACAACAACATCTAATTGAACTATCCAATTATCTCTATTTACAATAGAGACTTTATTTTCACTATATCCACGACCAGGAATTTCATATATAACCCTAACTCTATCTCTTAACTCTCCAATATCAGTACGATATTGTGCTTCTTTTTGAAAGAAAGCCTTACATGATGGAGTTAAATAAGGTGATAGCATTTCAATTTTTTTAGGGAAATCCGTCTCCCCATCCTTAGCCCAGGCATTAATTTGTTGGAAAATATAAAAAGTAAAAGCATATACTGTTGAATCAGGAATTTCCCACCATGCGCGAGTACTCCCCGCCCGTAAATCTGGAGGGTTATGAATAGTCAAGTTACGAGGGGCACTGAACCACCCTCCAAATGCCACGAAAAGGAGTAAAATCAACACACAACAAATAACACGTAAAGTTAAAATATGTTGATCACGATTTAATAAGGCATGACGAAACTGACTCATAATTTACATTCCTTTTATTTTGTTCGACGTAATGACCATGCCTGATCATGGACAATTAAGTTAGTAGCATCTCCCATTCCCCATTTCCTTTTAATCAAAGCTAATTGACGATAAATATAGTTTTCTGGTTTTCCTCTTTTAAGGCGAGTTAGATATCTTCCACCAAAAAAAACCACTAATAAAGGTATAATTAAAATGAAGGTTGGGATAATTACCCAACCTACTAAAGGAACGAAAAATAAACTAATTACAAAACCCACAACTGAGCCAAACAATGCAGCCAAGCCCAATTCAGGCATAGTAAGACCCCGATAAACAACTGGTTCAGAATTTAATCTATCCGGCATAAATTGTATGGTCTGCATTTCGATCTTTTCTCTATTAAAAAATAACGCTTGCTGATTTTGTAATAAGCCAGATAACAAGCACAAGCAAAATAACACCAACTACCAAAATACCTGCAAATTTACCCCATCCAGCTTTTTCATCACGAACTTCCTGAAATGTCTTTAATGCTGCGCCAGCAACAACAACAAATGCACTTGCCGTTACAACTAACCCTAATAAAACGATCCCATCATTAAAGTATCCAGTTAAATCTCCCAAAAAGCCACCTTTACTACCTGATGTTGGAGGCTCAACTTTTGGCAAAGCTGCTAAACCAGGCGTAGTAACGCCCATTGCTCCCCAAAATATCAATGCCCACGTTACAGAACGTTGTTTAACCCGGTTAAGTACCTTTTTTATTTCCATAAAGTTTTCTCTCACTAATTAATAAACATCCAAATACAAATCAATATAAGAAAAACTGCCCTGATACAAAATTGAGTTAGAACAACCTCACGAACTTTCTCATTAGCCCAACCTTTATATACATCCACCATTCCCCATGCAGCCCATATAAACAGAAGCGCAATTAAAAGACCGATACAAAAAATTTCAAGTGAAAATGGCTCTATACCTCCCCCGCTTCCCGCTTTAAAAGCTTGTTCCTGGACGCTATCCATCGCCATTAACGTTGTTCCTTACGGTAGTCACCGCTAATTTGATATTGCGATTGAATAGGAATGATAGGTTGTGCTCTTGACGGTTCTAAATACCTACTAATTCCTTGGCGAATAATTTCAATGTCTTTAGAGGCTTTTAAATAATCAAAATAAAAACGACGACTGACGTCTTGATTTGCTAAAGTTCTAGCACGCTCAAGACTCGCTTGGATTTGTTTAAGTTGTTTCATCGTTAATGCCAACTCATCTTTTTCTGCCGCCCATGCAGAATTAGCAAAAAAAGAACTTAGAGTTAATATTAACGTAATTGGTGCTGGAGAAAACAAACGCATATTCATAACCTCTTAGCGAATTACCTTTGCGTTTAGGATAAATTTTTTAAAAATAAATTCAGCAATAAACTCTTATTAGAAAAAATAAAAAATTGAATTTTTCTATCATAGAATAAACGTAGCCTGGTAGTAGGCTACGTTTACTCAATATGGGTCGGTGATTGTTATAAGCGGAGGTAGTTATAGTGGGAAAATCGCCAAATTCACCAAGGTAACGTAATTGATTTTCTTATTTTTTATAAAGTTATCAACGAGTATAAAATCCATCACAGGTACGGAAGAAATCTATAATCAGGTTTTTCAGATCAATCCGATGTGTAAGCATAAGCCTTCCACTTCCCAATTTATCCAATAACGTACATGCCTCAATTAAGTCAGCAATTTTTCGTGCTATTTCTGCGCTACCTTCTGCGGAATCACAAAAATGCCGATTATCAATGAACTGTTCCATTTCTTGGATATCCAGAATTTCATACCAAACACCGTTTGGTAGTCCTATTGTTAATTGGTTGGTTTTTTTATCTACTAATGATACGGCCACAATAATCCTCCCGCCGCAAGAGCTATAGCGTAAATGTAATTCATTTGTACTTATTTAGTAGCTAACTTTTTATGCCTATTGTATATAGTCTGCCTACTCACATCGTACCGCCTAGCTATGTCACCTATCGTAAATACTTCTGATGCAACTAATACATCGATTTCTTTGATTTGATCCGCTGACAAGGAAGGTGGTCTTCCTCCAATTCTTCCTCTTGCTCGCGCAGCGGCTAAACCTGATAGAGTCCGTTCTCTGTTACGATTGTGCTCAAAATTAGAAAAAATAGCTATCAATTGTAAATATAACTCGCCAGCAAATGAACTGGTATCAATGTTCTCTTTCAGGCTTTCAAAATTAATTTCACGTAATTGCAAATCTTCCATTAAGTTGACTAAATCGCGTAAGCTTCCCCCTAACCGATCTAATGCCCAAACTACCAGTGTATCACCAGTGCGTAATGCTCTTAGGCAGTTATCTAGTTCAGGGGTTCCCGATTTTCGCCTACGTTCACCACCTCGCGAAACCTGTTCTTGATATACTTGTTCACAGCCTGCTTCATATAACGCATCAATTTGATGCGCCAAATCCTGTTCTACTGTTGACTTCCGAGCGTACCCTATACGCATACTTTCCTCTTAGTTATACACCTTTATTAGACATAGATAATTTTACAGGTTTTTTGACATTTTTCCTGAAGAAGAAGTCCCAAACTAAAAAAGTTTGAAGCATGTCAAAAAAATCATGGTTTTTTTGACATTTTAGAATAAAGCATTTTGCTTTATCATGTTTTTTACTTTATCATGTGTTTTGCATGATAAAGAAAACTAACTATAGGAGATAGCAACAGGTACAAAAATGCAGTCTATTCATTGAATATTTTGATATTATGTAGACTGTATTATAAATTAGCTGAACTAAAATGTTCATCAAAAGAGTACATTATGGAAGTTTATAGCCTAGAAGATTATATAAAAGTTTATTACCAAGGAGTAAAAGCAGAGTTCGCACGTAAACAGGGGGTATCACCCCAACAAGTTAGCCAATGGATTAAACAAGGTTTTATAGTAACAAAAGATCATAAATTGTATTCTTGGCGCAGGGATTTAATAAAGCCACTAAACAATAACAATTAAAAATAAATTACTTTAGGGAGTTTTTATAGAAAAAAAACAAGTAGTGAAATGATGAGTTGTACCCCCATACGGCTCATCGTGTAGTTTCATGTTATTAAATAAAAAACCGAACAACAGTAAGGTGAATAACTTATGAAAACTAGGCTATTTAAATTAGCAGCTTTTAAGGCTGCACTCATTTCATCTTTATTAGTAAATTCAGTATTAGCTAATTCTGGCACTGTTCAATTTTCAGGTGAAATTGTGTCCCCTCCTTGTGTAGTGCATACCAAAGATGAAAAAGCTGAAGTGCGTTGCTTTATTGAGAATAAAGAAACAATAAAAGCAGTAAACCCTCAAACATTAAAAGGAGTATTGAAAACTAATCAAAGCAATATTTCCGTTAACCGCCTAAGTAAAAATGTAGCAATTTTAATTATTACGCATCATTAGATGGCTGCATAATACGGAGGTTTTTTATTACCTGAATATAGGAAAAACAATAATGAGTGAGAAAATAAAAGTAGTAATTTCAGCGGAAGCTCGCGTTCATTTTAGAAAAATCGTCGAAATGGATGTAACTGACTACGATAAATATTGGGAGCTATTGGATTCTAATAAGCGGAACAGTGAAATTGATAGTGAGTTAGCTGGAATAGTATATAAATATGGTTTTGATACGCACGCTGACCGCATTGAGGACAATGACGAATTAGGAGAAATTCAATTCGATGCTGTGGATGAATAACAGGAGGGCTTATGGAGTTGGTTAAATGTTTCGATAGGTTGCCTGCCTGACTGATTTAGATACACCAGCTTTTGGCGGGCAAAGGGACGTCATGTCCGTGGGTGACTGACGAAGAGCAAATGATTTTAAAAACCGTGAATAAAATGAAAATAAAAGGAAATTTAAAAAATTGTCCTAAGTGTGAAAGTACAGCGGGTTTTTATGTGTTAGTAAAAATAGTTCGACACTCATCAGACCATTTTAATTTTGATGGGGAATATTTAGATAACACTAAGATTTGGGACACCATTAAAACAACACAAGAAAAAATAGCATATTGTAATCAATGTAACTGCAAAATAGGTATAGCTAGATCTTAATAGGGGGGTAAAATAAGTATCGAGAAATTAGCTGAGTTCCAAAAAACCAAACCTGTAGCCTACATGGTATTTGATGAAAAATATAGCGAAGTTCTTGCATATAGAACATGTGAACAATTGGCAAATAAAGCGGCTGAAACTTATAACTTATCACCAGGATATTGCTGCAAAGTTATCCCACTGTACAGCTATCCAGGAAAATAAATAGGACAGAAAAATGATGAATACCACATTTAATATAAATAAAAAAGAAGCTGAAAAATACCTTAAAGTAAAACCAGAATTTTTTAATATTGAACAGTTAAGAGATTGGGTGACAGATATCGTTGCATTAAATCTTCAAAAAATAAAGTTTCCAGAATCCGGGATTACAGTGAACATCACTGAGCTGTATCTAAATCAAAATCAAATTGATGTAACCAGAGAGGAAGCCGAAAAATACCTTGAAATAAGACCTAATTTTTTTAGCGTTGAACAACTAAAGGATTGGATAACAGATAGCATCGTACTAGTCCTTCAAAAGGTAAAATTTCCAGAATCAGAAATTACAGTAAACATCATTGAGTGACATAATAAAAGAGACGGCGGGGATGCACCCCCGCCGTAATGATAAAACCATATTTTATTATGGAGACTAAAAATGCCACATAGTTATTGTATCAGTAAAAAAGCATATCACCAACAACCCACTAATCTAGATAACCCACGACTATCTGATTTACCATTATTAAGTGTTGAACAGTACGAGGAAATCATCTTTAAAAGACCGATGATGATTGATGGTATAGCCAACATGATGAATTTAGCTATGGTATACCAAAAATGCAACAAACGTTTTATCACTAATGACAATTTTGTTTCGGGGGGAAACACGGTATAAAAGAGTAAAAGAACTGACGCGCCTAACGGCTTGTCTGCTGACTCAGGCAGGCAAAAACAAGTTTTACCTGCCTGAGTCCAGCTCGATCTAACTACAAATACTTTTTAAATGATGCCGTCATCACTGTAACCGCCGTCCCTAACAAAATTGCGGCTGGTAACAGCAATAAATTGGGATATACCGCAGAAGGCCAGGACAGATAAGTCATACATGGCACATAAAAAGCAGGTTTCACAAAACGCTTAGCGTGATGATAAACAAAACTCGATTCATACCCCGCCCCGTAACGCCGTAGATCCCGCCGACCCAGCCCTTCAACCATAGCAACTAAAAGTACCAGAATAAACAAAGGAATGGACAAAACTAAGATGGTGACTCTAATCAGGAAAGTGACGGTAACAAAAACTGATGCCAGAAGATAAGATTTAAGTATTTCAAATGCCTTTTGGCTCCAACCGGTTAACTCCCTAACGATTCCATTATTGCTTGTTGCTTGTTCCTGGTAAACGCTTTGGAACCAAGCCATAATTCCACTATCTACAAATAGCCATGTATAAACAGACTCAATACCGTAGCTAAGAGTTTGTGAGGGGGAAGACATGAATAAGCTACGAGTAAACTCTGATGATAAATACCCACCTTCAGTTAGCATAACTTGCCGACTATGTTCAGCGCCTTGTTCTGACCAAAAAAAAGCGATTCCTATCCACTCAATAATGCAGCTAAAGAGTAATGATGCTAGCAGCATGCCAATCAGATTCAGAGGAAAGTGCCATAGCACTTTAGCAAATACACCTGGTTCCTTTACTGGGCGGGAAGATTCTGAAACACTAGGCTTTACCTGTTGATGCTGAGCCATTTCCCTCTCCTTCATCATCTTCTGATAACTGAATGGTTACTTCTTCCTGCATATCATTAGATATTCCACTTGCAGACCACCAAGAATCACCTGTGCGATAATTCTTACGCATATACTCTTCTATCTTTTTCAGGTTCTCCGGCATTAATACATCATCTTTACCATCAGGAAGAGGCATTCTAATTTTCCATAATTTTCCCCCCTCCAATAATGCGAACGCTTGCCCTTTCGGTAACCTGATGATATCGGCTGGAGTTAATACGGGTTTAGCCACCATACTCACCCTATCTTGTGTATTAGATGTAAAATCGCTTCCTTGCCCTGGATTAGAAATATCAGTAATACCTGATACCAATGTCTTAGTGTATACATCAACTTCTGGCAACTGCTCAGTAAGCAATTCAGCCGTGGCCTTTTCCCTGACTCGCAACATGATTAGTGTATTGAAGTTCCCAGTTACCTGAGCTGATTTTGCCGCGTTCCCAAGGCGGGCTTCTATATCAGACCATGTTTGTGTATATGCTGTAACCTCAATACCAGCACCACCGCTTTTATTCAATAATGGAATAAACTCATCGCCCATTAATTCGTTGAATTCGTCACAATGTAAGCTAATAGGTAATTTTTTTATCTTATCGCCGTCGGGTAAACCGTCATGTACTCCAAATTTATATATGTGCCCAGCATATGAGACAAGATCCGCAAACATTGAATTGCCTACTGCCGCCGCCACTTCAGCATCAGACAAAGCATCAAGCCCGATATAAACGATGCCTTGTTTTCTGATAACCTGTTGCCAATCAAACATTGGACGAGGATCACTCATATCATCATAATCTGGTGATAAAAGTGCAGCAGTTTTTCCCGTTGTTAGCTTTTCTAGCAAAGGCAGAAGAGAAGCTACGATCTTATCAAAATAAGTACGGTCATAGCGTATAGCACTGCGTAAACCGTCCAGAATGGGATCATATAATTTTTTTCCCTCTTCTGAAGTTAAGGCCAATTCAATAGCCCAGATAGCTACACCAGTTGGATCACTCTGCATGTGGCGAGGAATATCATTTTCTGTCAATACATTCTTCGCATTTTCTATTTGCGCAAACAAAGCAGGCAATCTTTCTTCAATGATTTTTAATGAATAAGTTTGATAAAGTTCGCCAATGTTAGTGACATAACGCAAAATCAATCCGTAATCAGGGCGTTGTCCTAGTGCAACCAGTGCCCTAGCAACAATATTCACAAATCTCCATGCAAATGCACGAAACGCCGCACTGTTACCTTCCCCTGATAACTGCCCCGCAACCCTACTTGCTACCTCTGAAACACGTCCAAATCGCCCTACGGCATTGTAACGGGCGCTAATATCAGGCCAACCCAAATGAAAAATATAAAGTTCTTCACTGCGCCCAGCACGGTGAGCTTCAGCCCATACACGTTTTAAAAGATCCGCGTCTCCTTTTGGATCGAATACAATAGTAACATTGCCACGTCTAATATCTTGTGTAATCAACAACTCTGCTAGTCTTGTTTTACCAACACGAGTCGTCCCCAATATCAAAGCATGGCCTACACGTTCGCGTAAATCCATAGAAACATTAGTTTCATCTGGTTCTATACCGTGTAAAACCGGATTACCACCGACTGGCGGTAATGGGCGAACCGGGTTAAGTATGCTATCCGACTGTAATAAGCGACAAATACGCGGGTAACGAAATTCGAAACGTTGTTCAAATTTTCGTGCTAATTGGTAATGTTTCGGCGGTTGAATGTAATGTTCAACTTCAGGGCGCTGTGTCTCTAATAACCTCTGTGTGTGTTTTTGTAGCCATATAAAGCCCTTACCTAAAAACAGTCTTTGATTACTAATTGGGATTTGGTTTGATGACATAATATATAGCGGTAACCTGCGTAAGTTACACCTATAGCGTAAAACTCGCCATCCTTGATGGGCACGGATAGTAGCAAAACAGGCAAATGCTCCTGCTGTTACATAACTAACTGACGGAGCCAGCGCCACAGCCCAGGGAGCAACTACACAAACATAAGCAGCCCCCATCGCTGCAATAGCTGAATTAAATTCGACGGCCGGACGTAATAGTGCCTCAATAACATAACGATCACTCATAAAATGAAATCCCCAGACAGTAAATTTAACAACCGCTTTCCACTGATAATATAGATTGGGTAATTAATGCTGTAATAAATACTTTTTCCCCCAGTTCTCCCTGCATGAATAAATAAGCCTCCACAGTTCATTTGTTGCAAAATTTCGCCGAATTCTTCAATGTGTTTAGGATTAATCGCCTGACTATATCTTTTAGCTTGAATAAGAAAGCACTTGCCTTTTATCCAAACTTTCCCATCTATTTCTCCACCTCCGCTATAGCTTTTATTACGCTTAACTTTAAAACCCTGCTTCTTAAATGCCAGTAATAACAACTCTTCAAATACATAAGGATTAATTTGTCGTAAATACTTTAATCGACTTCCGTCATTTCTAAGACTTGGTAGCTTTTTCAAAACCTTCTCTGCTGTTTTATAATAGCTACGATGTCTGGTTGATTTTTTAGAAAAAAAATGTTCAGTAACATGGTTAATAATCAAAACAACACAAATAAATAAAATACCCAGCAATAAGAAAAACAACGAGTTTTCAACCACCGCCGCATGTAAAGGAGTCGGAATCATTATGGAACCTGCTGAGTTAGCCCCGTTTCAGTGATCAATACAGGGTAATGTGTTAGTTGCAATCGAATGGCTAAATCACTACCGGATATAGGGGAAATTACACCTTCTTTATAAAGGTGTTTTAACTTATAAAAAGAATCAGCGTTATCAACGTTGACTACCATCCCCACCGCATTTAATGCCTGTAATTTATCAGCATTCTGGCTCAACCAAGTTAGAGATAGTTCATCATCACCAACCAGAAATAATGCTCCTATTCCTGGTAAATTTAAAAGCCGATTTTGTACTATCCCAGGAACCATTTCAGGTGTTTTTATTGGCAAAACCATCTCAAATGACGGTAATTCTGGAACAGCCTTATTAAGGGGTGACTCGCTCCATTCATTTAGTTCATTATTTATCGCATCAAAATAATAGGAAGTACTGTCCCCTCCAAAATCAGCAACTACTTCCAACTCTGATAAGGCTGTGAAACTTATTGCATACAGTAATAAAGCAGAAATTAATTTAAGTTTCATTGTGTTACCTTTGGTTCGATCCATACCACTTCGGCCATTACCGGAGCTAATGAAGATAATTTTTTCTTCACCCCAGACTTATACCTATCAGCTGGGGCGCCACCTTTAGGATGGTGATAACAACCAGCCGCTTCTACCCAGCTTCCTGGATTAAGTTCATAACAAAAACGTAATATACGGGCTGCTACATGGAGGTTGGTATAAGGATCAAATGCTTCCCATGTAGAAGAAAAATGGTGTCCATTCCAACCCCAATTAACTTGTGCAATTCCAATATCAATTCTTTTCATAGAGTGTGTTTTAGAAAAAGTTTTTAATGCTTGCCATGCTGCTAAACGGGTTTCATAGCGATACCCCTTACCTGCTACATTAATCGTCCATGGCCATGGCCTCACTCCTTGAGGTAATTTGTAAGAAGACTCAGCTAAAGCCAGTGAATACAACATTTCGGGTGGTACTCCTTCAGTCTGAGCTACTTGGCGATAGCCTAGGGGTACTTCCTGCTGATTTGCCGTGCAGCACGAGGATATAAACAACACCCCATAGAACCATAGGTGTTTCATAATATTCCCTCATTAAAATGCTGCGACTTGCCAGCCACCATTAGAATTTTGCTGTAAAACAATTGGCATTCGCATTTCGCCGTATTTCATCCAACGCCCTTCATCATGATTTAATGTAATTTCTTTTGCTTTCACTCGTTCAATAGGAATTTTTTTTGCATTCGCCCATTCTCGAATACGGCTATCGTCACCTCTGCTATCAACAACATAAATATCAACAGGGCGCCTCTCTGCTAGAATAGCAGCTAACCGAGCATCACATTGTGTACAATCATCTATACGAACAAATAGCGCTAATCTTCCTTGTGTATCATTCGCAATACCCGCAGGGCTTCCTAAATTAACAGGCAAAATGCTAGGGTATAAACGTTTCCAAGCAGCATCCACTTCACGTTGAAAGCGCAGTTCTTTTTCAACACGCAGATATTCTTGCTGAACCCATAGCTCAGCCAAACGCTTACGTTCTGCATCGCTTTGTGCTTCAATGCCTAAAACAGTTATCGGATCTAACCCTGGTGATTGAATTCCCCTACGACCTTTCATTATTCCCTGATAACGAGTGTAATCTTCTGTATTGAGTCCCCAATCTTTTCCGACGTTCTGTGATTTTAATTGGCTCAACACTTCTTTCAGGACGTTCTCCGTAGACGTTGATACAGAATCATTTTTCTCTGCCACTGCACAAGGAACAATCCCTAATAGGAAAACCGTTAGTGCAATATTTTTCATTTTCATGTGGTTACCTTATTTAGCAGGTAGTATTAGTGAACGTCCTTTCGAAGTAAATTTAGCACTTTCACCAGACATATGAATCAATTTCCAGCCTTGAACTTCTTCACCAATATCAATTAACTGGAGCTGTGACAGGGACGTAACATTATTAGGAACAACAACAGCAAATGCGTTTCCACCTCTGTACTCGATGCCAGAAAAAGTAAAGGGCACCTGTGACTGAGATAATTGGCGAGGTTTATCACTGGTACTTTTATAAACAGGTCTTATTGTTTTTTTGGCCTCTGAAATACCAGATAACTTCTCTTTCAAAACTTCTAATTGTTTTTCATATTTTTTCTGACTACTCTCCAATAAAGACAACAAACTTTCCATTTCCTGAAAACGGACCTCCCAATTTTTGGAACGAGAATTAACCTCTTCTATTTTTTCGCTTAAAAATGAGAGTGTTTTGCTTTGTTTATTAATACGCTCTTCCAAAGCCAAAAGTTGATTCTCCCACTGTTTCTTAAACTGAGAAAATTCACCTTCATTGATCAATTTCTGCTGATTTAACTCTAAAGATTTAAGGCGGACATCAACCTCAGACATTTTTCCATTCATATTTGAATCTTTTTTAACAAACATCAACACAATAAAAACAACAAATAAAACTAATACCAAGCATAAAATGGTTTTCTTTATTGGAATACTCATTTTTCTAACCATCCCCCTTTATTTTCTCTTTTTTCAAAAGTCTGTTTAATATCAACTAAAGGAGTAGAATTAGATGGTGCAGTATCGGCTACTTGCCATTGATATTTGGGTCTTAAACTGTGACATACAACACGCTGAACATCATCTACGTCTAATTTCCAAGCAGCTCCAGCCAACAGTTGCAATGCAACATTCAATTGCACTGGTCCTAATTGATAATGGGGAGCTGGCAAAGATTGTTGATAAAGCGTGTTAACTTGCCCACTTACACTACACAAGCGATACCCTGATTGTCGTAAAGCATAACGCATTGCCTCACCAACAGTAACAGTCGGTTTTAGTGAGTTTGGCATCCTCAATTGAACCACTTGTTTTAGCGGATAACGTTGTGCTATTTCTGGGGAGGTATCAACTAACAAATAACGATCATAGCGAACTACTTCGGGAGAGGATTGGTAAATATCAGGAAATTCAGAGGATACGTTATCTAAGGAAGTAGCCGGAGGTGCCACGGTAGCAGTTTGTTGCTTTACACAAGCCGTCAGAGTAAACGGAATTAATAACATTAGGGATAGTTTTTTCATGATCCTTTATCCTGTTCCTATATAAAATATGCCTAACTTTGCTTAGGAATGGGATTAAATTCAACAAACAACTCTATCTGAAAAAAATAAAAAAAATCACACAAAAAAATTAATTTCAAATTGTTCGCCATAACCTTCCAATAAAATATTTAGCTCATACTCCATTTTTGCTAGCATCATTGTTAATCTATTTCTTTGTGAATATTGCTACCATAACAGGACATAATAGAAATATTTGGTACTGATTGCTCACTTTTAAAGTTTTGCCATGTGTCCAGATCCTCGTTTTTGTCCGTTCTAACCAGTACAACGGAAGCTGTTTTTTGTTGTAACATGACAGCAGCTATTTGAACCAAAAACAATAATCATTGCTTAATTTATTTTTAATAGGGTCATAGTTCATGAGCAAAGTACCAGGATATTTTTATGGATATCGAAGATTTGCCGTAGACAGAGACTGGTTGCGTGAGCAGGAAGAACTGCGTTATCAGAAACGAACAGTTTGAAGCATGGTCAAAAAAATGGATCACTATCACCCGACTTAAACAAGATCGTTTGTGGACTGACGGCGCGATTAAGCGTTGGCTGGGTCAGCCCCAAAAACAGGGTAAATACAAGGTGTTCTCGGTTGAGGCGGTGATAGCAGCAGAGAAATTAAAAGAATTTCAGGAATGGCGACAGCCTCGGATTGAAAAAATGATCGCCCGTTTCAACCACTACATGCTCCCGTTTGTGTAAGATTCGGCGCACCTCAATGCTACTGGAGACATCATTGTCAATCCGCCGATCCCCCTTCACCCTGCCAAGCCGTCTTTTAGCAGGCTGTCTTCTATTTTTTTACTATTCTGTTTTGTCACCTCTATAAACAAAATAAAGAAATTCTTGCAAAATATCACAAAGCTTACTATGGTCATCAAAATGTGTTTGTGTTTGTGTTTGTGAGCATAGTTTAAACGCAATTTTATTCCATAGAGTAAATATTCCTGTAGCTATGAGATAATGCTCTTCGGCAAATCTTTTATTAGCTTTAGCATTAGCATTAGCTTTAGCTTTAGCTTTAGCTTTTGTAAATTGTTCCATTAACAATTGCTCAGTGATTATTGTAAAATTAGTATAATCAGATTCTTTCATATTCATTCACCTATTCAATATCTTCTAAACAAAAGGAGAACATCTTCCGATAATTGATAATTTGATTTGGTATTTAAACGGCTTTTTCTCTCATGATATATAGTTCCATCCGGCGTTATATGCTTAGTCATTAAAATACCAACTTTACTTAAACGACTACATAAACTTGACAAATTTTCCTTTGTAGCTTTAGTTACATTGGCTAATTCATCAATGCTAACCAAGTTCACACTACCATCATCATCACATTTATCAAGCATATAAAAAAGTACCGCTATAGCAGTTCCCTTTCTGCCCGTGTGGGAAAAAATTTCACCAATCTCTGAAAAGCTAAATCTCATGCAAACTTACCTAATTTCTTCTCATACCATTTGACAACGTTAAAACGTTCCATTTCCTCAATTGCAGCACATAACCACCCTGTAACCGCAACATGAGAAGCAAGACGCTGAGGCAGCAGCATAAGTAAGTCTGCTAGCTGTGTTGATTTATTCATTGTTAAAAATAGAGTTGCGAAACCTGCCCACTCTTCATCGTTTGAAGGCATCCATTCGGACTCAAGTAACATTGACAATGCTGCTTTAGCCGCCCATAATGGAGTTTCGACTTTTCCTATATTCCATGATGTTAGAGTTGTACCCAATACTGATTTATCACGTCTGATAAAACCATTTGTAACAGCAACTTCAGTTAATCGCATAGCTCCCTGGGCAGCAGATAAGTCCGTCCCCATAATCCAAATTTTAACAACCTTAGCCCGAAACGATCTGGACATTGTAATTAGTGGAGTTTGATTTATCATAATTCAACCTTGTTTTTTAACTGTCGACTAGTCTTCTTACCAGGTTCTGACTGGTAGGCACATTTACGTTCCTGCCAGTCATATGAACTTAGTTAATCAGCAACCAATATTGCAATTGATAAAACTTAATAAATGACTCCCCGCTGCACGTTGCGACTTTAGATCAGCTCTGATTGTTCCACGCTCAGGGTCAACACAAATACCTTTCCAATTTTCAATACGAAAAAATGCATCACGTTTAGTCTCATTCATTATACATGCGACCCCATTGATTTTAACAATAACATCTTCAATACACTTCTCCTCCTTCAACAGCTCACATACAGCAAAGGAAAACGCATTAACTAATACACCATGAAATGTTATGTGTCCTTTTCGGTAATCTAAGCTGTGAACTTTACTATGTCCCTCAGTCAAACCAGTCAGGTAGGCCCAAGAACTCCATATTGCAACAGCTTGAGTTTTAATAGTTTCTGATAAAATGTCTTCAGTAGGTACACAAAATATACGTTTAGTAGCATCATATAATGCTTTGAAGCTAATTAGCATATTGCTTTTGCTAGGAATAACGTTATGTTCATAATCAACCCACTCAGAAACAGCTTTAATTTCTTTTATCCAATATCGGGTTAAATGGCTGTAATCCTCACGATTATTATACGCAAGATTAATTGCAGCTGAAGGTTTTGACGCATTACTATTAATATCTGAAAAAAATTGTTGTCGTGTTTCAAGATCTAAATTTTCAGTAAGTGTTATTGAAATATAATCATTAACATCTCTCTGTTTGCAAAATTCAATAATTCCATACGCCCTATGTTGCCCATCAAATAGAGTAATATCGGCATCCATTGGAATTTTTAAAATTCCAATACGTGTATCATTTCCCACTTCGTCAAATTCAATATCACTGTCAATATTACCAACAAGAGGAGGAAGAATATAAGGGATTTTATTATCAAAAGATTTAATCAAATACTGAGATATTTTTTTAGCTCGATTTTTATTTAATTCTCTTTGAGAACGTGACATTACGTGCTGACTATTATCAAAAGCAAGCAAACGTTTTAGTTGCCTCATAGGAATAACTAATGAATATTGTATTTCACTAGCCTGAAATGAACGAATGGCAGGAATATTCCAAGTATATTTTTTATTTTCCAACATAATATGTTTCTCCTGTGAGAAGTGCTGCCGCGAAATATGTTGCAGTGGCCTTCCACTGCAACAAGACGTTATCAAAAATTATATACTACTTTGAAATCTATACAGTTTGGCATTAATTGCAAAATCTGCTGAACACTAACAACATTATGGCAGCAATAGTTTGCACTCATAATATCCTCAATGGCCCTAAAAAGATCACAGTGACCAACCGCCCTAAACAGATCCATAGGATTAGCGCTATAACTACCTACAGGAACCCATAAGTCGCTATTAGCTCCACTTAACACAGAATGATTACAGAAATGGATTGAAGGTATCTCATTTTGTACAGCCAAATTAACTATAATAGATTTACGGGACATAATTTACTCCTATGAGAATGGCTTTTGCCAGGTGATCAAAAACGGCCTTCCGTTCTTGATAGTTTAAGTATACAACAACACGAATTAATAAATCAATATTGATTATATAAAATAATAATAAAAAATGCATAAAAATTTCCCCCGAACTAACAGGGGAAATTACTATTCTATCGTGAGTCCGCAAGTCACCGTCAAAATGGAATATCATCATCGAAATCCATTGGCGGCTCATTGTTCTGTGGCATAGGTGATTGAGCCGAACAAGATGGAGCACTACCACTGAATTGCTGAGAGACTTGTGGCTGCCCCCAATTCTCCTGTGCCCCACTACGATTGCCCAACATCTGCATTTTACCACCAGTACTTACCACAATTTCGGTAGTGTAACGATCTTGACTGCTCTGATCTTGCCATTTTCGAGTTTGCAAAGATCCTTCTATATAAACTTGTGAACCTTTTCTGAGATACTCACCTGCAACTTCAGCCAGCTTTCCGAAGATCACCACACGATGCCATTCCGTTTTCTCTCTTATTTCACCAGATTGTTTATCTCGCCAACTCTCAGATGTCGCCAGAGTAATGTTTGCCACTACCCCGTTATTATTTGGCATATAACGGATTTCTGGATCTGCTCCCAGGTTTCCTATCAAAATAACTTTGTTAACGCCTCTTGAAGCCATAATATTTCTCCTCAGATGTATTCGCGTTGCGTCCAATTTCCTTGTTTTAGAGCCTTAGATGCAATTTTATCCGA
The DNA here is from genome assembly GCF_056632175.1 of Xenorhabdus sp. SGI 60. Lineage (NCBI taxonomy): Bacteria > Pseudomonadati > Pseudomonadota > Gammaproteobacteria > Enterobacterales > Morganellaceae > Xenorhabdus > Xenorhabdus sp. SGI 60. Next base: position 3,054,296 of record NZ_CP196860.1, read on the forward strand.
TTTGAAATATTCGACGGACTCCCGAGACACAGGTCCTTCTTCATTCACCGTTCCAATATAATAACCAACACGGCTATATAAAACCTGTAACGGTAAATTTTGCCCTGCAAGTTTTGCAGCAAGCATACCAGTTTTCATCATAGCATGTTCCTTTATTGATAAGGCAGAAACATACTTCCCTGAAAGAAATATATTTTTCCCAGGGAAGTAAAATTATGTGATTTAGAATGAGTCTTCCGCGTACTGTTTTGCAGGAACCTTTTCTTCACTAGGTGGTGCTGATTGAGATTTTTCGGCCTTATATACCATCTCTTTTCCAACTTTGATCCAGTCAATATTAATTAACCGAGCACGCAGGCTAACACGCTGTTCTCCGGCATGTTCCCCACTATTGAGTGTAAAAATCTCAGTAGACGGGTTACTTAAAACGAATCCAATCAACACTTTTTTATCTTCATCCACGGCTTTCTGACAGCGGTTTATAAGCTTAATGGCGTTTTCTCCAGCAACAGTAGTATCAAAACGAACGTATGCCGGACTATCAGTAGGACCACTTAAAGCGTTAATCACAACCGACAAGAAACGCCCATTAGATCCGTTTATATGGCGAATATTGCTTAAATACCCGATGCCATTGATATGAAGATTGAAGTATTTGTTTTCATTTTTGCTATTCATCATGATGTTTCTCCTAGGAAATAAGGTAAAAAAATGAGAAACATCACCCACAATGGGATAATTGTTTCCCATTGGGAAGTCAGTCTGATGGCTAACTTGATATCGCGATATGATATATGTGAAGAGTTTCTTAATCGCTTTAGCGATCCCCGTTTTCAAAGAATAAACGGGTTTACCCAGAGTATTTACTGTCTGCCTTTTCAGGTATGGCAGATGGCGTAGTCACCCGAAGGCGTTCCTCTCAGACTACCGAAACATTGTTAATACAGCCACTCGAAAGCGCTCCTTTCAGGCTGCTGAAGCATTAATAGGTTACATAGAGCAACATAAAACAATGTATATAATTAAACCAAAGTGCAACAATGTCAATAATTTAATACTAACTTTTAACAGATTATATTGCGGTCAGGGCAAGAGCGTTATTAGTAAATAAGCATTCGTACTCTCACCCTGATACCAGGTTTAAAACGAAACATAAAAATAATGTCGAAACTTCGTTATTTTAAACGAGATTTTTTTATCCACTCACCATCATATTCGGCAGCATAATATGTTGGACCACCACCAGGTAAATCATCCGCTAGTTGGCATTCCGCAACTTTTCCGGTGAAATACCATTTTCTATAGCCATCTTTATCTTCAAATGATTTCGCAAAAACTCTCGCTGAATGAACAACCCACATCGTAAGCCCTTTACCTGAAACCTGATCCCAAATCGTACCATATCCAGGACAGTAGTATTTTGTTCCTGCTGCCGATGCAATCCCAATTCCTCCGATTAATGCTACTACTAATGTCCCAATTGTTAATAATTTTCTGAACATGAGCATTCCTCTATAATGTATTACATATAAAATTGAGTTTTATAGTTCATGTTAAATATAAATTAGAAATTTATAAGCTAATTTATTTCAGCGAGGCTTATTTACCCACTCACCACCATATTTTGCAGCATAATATTTTGGACCTCTGTCTTTATGTTCATAACCACGATCTAAATAACATTCCCAAATTGTTCCTGTGAAATTCCACTTTCTACCAAAATCTTCAAATGAATTCGAAAAAACCCTAGTCGAGTGAACAACCCACATCGTAAGTTCTTTACCTGGAGCCTGATCATAAATACGCCCTCCCATGCTTTCTGGACAATAGTATGCCGTCCCCAGTGCAGATGCAGTCCCAACTCCTCCGATTAATGTTGCTACTAGTGCTCCAGTTGTTAATAATTTCTTGAACATAAATATTCTCCTGAAATAATTTCATAATTTTCATGCTAAATAAATCACATATAAAATTTAATTTTATAAGGCATATAAAATATAAATCATCATGAGATGATGTAACAATTTTAAATTTTATAAGTAATATGTAAATTTAATTACAAATCAAAAAACTTTTCTATATTATTATTTATTAAATCATTTTATTGATATGAAATTTATTTTAATTACAGCCTAACGTCATAAAATAACCATGTTATTATAAAAAACGTCTGAAAATGAAAATGTAGATAAGAGTCTCAAATTTTTCGTTAAATAATACTTTCCTTACTCGCCCGATTATCGGAATAAATTAAAGGCGTTACCAGAGGTAACGCCTTTAGCAGTTGTACCAGTTCTGCGAAGTTAAGAATGAAACTCCGAGGCCATTCAACAAACCCGGCGTGCTTTTCACGGAGTTGGATACGCCTTGAAAATCTACTGTGTCGAAGCAGTAATTTTCTGAACTGTTAGGGTTAGGACGCTTTTCAACGTTTCCCCTCCGCAGCTACGGGGTACTATTTCCTAACTGGAAAACATTACCAATAACGTAGGTAACTGTAAACCTAAGTTACGAAAAAAGTGTTTTCAATGTATTACTTTTTTTCTTCTTACCAAGTTGGAGTTTAGCACCTTTCGCCTTATTCAGTGTATCCAAAGCAACAATACCATTACATTCAGGATAACGCTGACAGCTCCAAAAACGCCCTTTTTTGCCTTCACGTAATACCATTCTCCCCTGGCATTTTGGGCAAGAGGGCATAGTAGGTAGGTTCAGCTTTAATGGTATATTTTGCGCTTTCTCCAACAAATGGCGAACCCAAGCTTCTTGCTTTTGCATGAACGAAGCCAAGGACATTTTACCCTCAGCAACTTCTTCCAGAGCCTGTTCCCATAATGCTGTCATGCCTGGGTCAGTTACCACAAATGGTAGTGCATCAATAAGCTGAGAGCCAATATCCGTAGCTAACAGAAACTTCTTCTGACGAGACAAAAAGTTTCTTTCCTCCAATTTAGCAATAATTCCAGCTCGTGTAGCCTCCGTTCCTAACCCTGCATTATCTTTTAAGACTTTCTTTAAAGCTGGATCAGTGATAAATGCAGACGCATTTTTCATGGCAGCAATTAATGTACCATCAGTGTAGTGTTGGGGAGGTTTAGTTTCCAATTGCTTAAGCTCCCCGCTTTTAACTTCGCACACTTCACCTTGAGATAAAGCGGGGAGCTTTTCTGTGGGTTCTGTATCATCTTCATTCTCTTCTTCTGAGTTTGAGAATAGCAGTTTCCACCCTTTAATAACTTCAACGTTGCCTTTAGAAATAAACAACTGGCCCCCTATGTCAAAAGAAAGAGTCGTTACATCAATTTCTTGTGCAGGTAAAAATTGAGCCAAATAGTGAGTACGAATCAATTCATACAACTTTCTTTCTACTGCATTCATATCTGACAACACTGGAGGATGTTTAGTTGGGATAATCCCGTGGTGCGCCGTTATTTTCTTATCATTCCAAACACGTGAAACTAATTTGATATCCAGTTTATTTAATAATGGAGATATCGAGGGATCACTTACTGCTAGTGCCTTTAAGACTTCAGGAATTTCCGATTGCATGGAGGTAGGCAAATAGCCACAATCAGTTCTTGGATAAGTGGTAGCTTTGTGTTTTTCATATAAGCTCTGAGCTATTTCTAGTACCTGGTTAGCACTGAACCCCCAACGTTTTGATGCAACTTGCTGTAACGTCCCTAAATCAAAAGTAAGAGGTGGTGAATGTTTTGCACGCTGTTGTTGAGCCTCACATACTCGCGCCTGCTTATTTTGATTACATAACTGAGTTGCAGCTTTCGCTATTGGTAATTGATTACAACGTTTTTCATCATCACAGTATTGCTCAGCCGCTACCCACCTAGCCGTAAAGAGTATCCCTTGGTGTTGTAATAACGCATTCACTTGCCAATATGGTTTAGGTGTAAATTGGGCTATCTCACGATCTCTTTTTACTAGCAACGCTAATGTAGGTGTCTGAACCCGCCCAATTGAGAACAAGCCCCCATACCCGTGTTCTCGTGCCGATACTGTAAAAAAACGAGTCATATTCATACCAATCAACCAATCTGCGCGGGAGCGTCCTAGTCCCGCCTGATAAAGCGGTTCTGTTTTTTTACCTGGCAACATTGAACGAAGCGCTTGCCTAATGCTCGCATCATCCAGTGCCGATAACCAAAGCCGCTGAATGGGGCCTGTATAGCGGCACATATCCAATATTTCTCTCGCAATGACTTCCCCTTCTCTATCGGCATCAGTGGCAATGATTACTTCAGAAGCATGTTTCAGCAATCGTGAAATAGTCTTAAACATTGATGATGCGTCTTTTTTTACAACCATTTTCCATTGAGATGGAATGATAGGTAAGGCGTCCTTACACCAGGGGATACCAAACTGCTCACCATAAGCATCAGGGGACGCATTTTCTAACAAATGCCCCCTAGCCCATGTAACAACTAGATCACTCCCCTCATAAAAACCATCTTTTTTAGTGTTTGCTCCTAAAATCTTTGCAATATCTTTACCTTGAGATGGCTTTTCACATAAAAAAAGACGCATAGTCATTCCTTGTTGATTAAAGTTATTGGACTTTACCCACTGATACGTCATTAATTTGTTTAAATAAACGTTTCAGATAGTTATCAGTTAGATGTGCCGGGTTAGCTGAACTATAAGTAATAAACATCAGCGTACCTTTACCTTTTTTCTGCAATTTAATATTCAAATGATCGTTATCGTTCCAATTTTTTCCCATACTATAATAACTGCCTGGGCTGGCTCCCCATGTGTATCCGGCAGCTTTTATAGCACTTACTGTCCATTCATCTTGTTTATTACCACTATTCTTCAATGAATCTATTTCATCTTTAGATACAAACTCATAGAAACGTCTGACTCTTGCTGCTGCTGTATCTACATCAACCGAAACAGTTACTTCCTGCTGGCGACTATTGCGCTTTTTTCCTACATCAGCATTTAATCTAGGCATTCCATCATCAGCGTCAGAAACCGGACCTTTTGTTATAGATAACCCAAAATCACTAATTTTTTTATTAATTTCAGAAAGTTCTGTTCCAACACAACCCTGAAGCAGCACAAAAAAGAAAGGAACAGTAAATTTATAAAAAGACATAAGTACTCCTCATATAGTTAACAACTGTTAAGTGCTACTACTTTAAGGAAGCCAGTGGCGGAGAAAAAGACGAACGCTTCTTTCCAGTTAAAATATCGTGATCCAAATCACCCATTAGTTTTACGGCAGCTTGATACTCTTCACTTTCTTTAACCAAATTTGCTCGTGAAATGGGCAGCCTACGGTAAAGATTCACGATCCCAAAGGCCCTACGAACTTGATGACCAGCAATAGCAAGTACATCGGTCTTTTTTTTTCTGGAAATTAACCCATAGTGATATGCTTGATATGTACGCATAGCTAATTGGTCAACTCCCACCAATAACCAAACACATTTATAACCCAAAGGGGTTCGACTAAAGACTCCCAGATCTAGCGGTTCAGAAGATGCAACTTCGGATATATATATTTGTGCAGGAATTTGCGTTAACCACTTCCCAGCTTTATCTAACTCAGATTGCAACAGCTCAATACTTTCATCCAATGATTTTTCTATACGATACAAAAACATATCAGCAAATGGATTATTCTCCAGTGCGTCATAATGAATCCGTGTCACTCTTCCGATGAAAACGGGCATACTAATGATGTCCCACCTTTCTTTCTTATTAACATCATTTCTATGCCGACCTTCCCATATTTTCATAGCAAAATGTGTATGAAGTTCAAATGAAAATTCAGATCTCAATGCTCCCGCTGTTTTCTTTTCAGCACTTACATCTTTAGCAGTCATAAAAAATCACTCCATTATTTAGCATATTTAAAAAATAGTAACTAAATGCATTTCTCATCAATGAAAAACTCTTATTTAGGAAAAAGTAATTTCTAAAAACTAATTATGTTTCGGGGGGAAACACAATTTTTTTCGAATGTCAGAAATATGTTCTTTAATTTGCTTGGTGTTGGCAGCTGGGTGCTTTTTCCTTTCGACTTTTTTTCTTTCTTCTATTGTTTGTTTTTTATTTCCTTCCAAGTTTTCTCTTTCTGTTACTTTATTGTTCTTATAATTAGCGTTATGTGAATAACGCCCCTCTCTAGCTGATTTCAACAGCGCCAGAGCATATCCTACTGGATTCCTAACAGAACCAGATTCAAAACCAGACTCTAGCTGATTTAAGATTAACTTAGCTTGTTCAGTAGGTAAATCACACAACTGTTCTAACAGCATATTACTGTCCTGTTTACCCAACCGTTCTTTCAGTTTATCCGAAAAAATTAATACTGATGTTTCAGATACGTACGTTTCTTTTACACCATGTGTAAAATTACGTACGTAGTGGTTCGAATTTCGAACTCCATTGTAACCATTTGATTTTACGCTTAGTTCGATTTTCGAATTTGGTTCCAATGTAGGCTGTGATTGACTTAGTTCGATTTCCGAACTAAGTGATTTTGACTGTTTTGACTGAGTTCGATTTTTATTTTTTGGTGAAATATTACTACCTGACAGTATAGCCTCTTGCTCCGCTGCCACTTGTTGTGGTGTCTGTGCTGTTCCTAAACGATTTTCTATTATTTTTATTCGAGAATGTTGATGTTTCATAAGAGGATCGTCTTTTACTTCCTGTAAAATAGCCCTAGCTGTAAAACGGACACTCTTATTTTCATGGGAACAGCTTTTTTCTAATATATCTAACCAACGAGGATCTAATATTTCAGCATCCAATGCGCTAATCGGCTCGTCATGTTGCATATAAATATTGCCACGTATACACCCAGAATTATCCCGAACCCGTCTACACAAACTTAACCATCCGGTAATTCGTAACACTAATAACGCCCTGCTTATTGTTTCTCTTGATGCTTTTTTATTGTTAGGAGCCGCTAATTGTAATTGCAATTCATCATACGTAGGAAAAGTCGCACCATCATTTTGTTGTGCATATAAACGTATCATCATCCATGTTAGTTTATCGAAAGGCGAGAGACGGTTATCCAGTATTAGCTGGCGAGGTATAGAGTCATGGATATTTCCAGCATAAATTAAACCACTACGTATCGTTCCCGTGGGTTCTGATATGCACGTTAATTTTTGCTGCATTTTTTCTAGTGTAAAATTAATTAGACTCTCTTTTGAAATAGCCATATGTCATCCATACTACTTTATGATTCATAAATTAAATCGTTTTTTTACTGCGCCCAGTGAGCAGGCGCAGAGAAAAACGACTCACTCACTATTTGAATATTTCCTTGTTATAACGTTCGTGCGTCATTAGTTCCCAGTTTCTTCCGTTGTCTCGACTTAACAAACGCCAAAATGTACCTACATTAATTTTCAATACCCCTCCCTGTTTTCCCGCACATTTCATTTTTATAGAAATTCGCTCCCCCTGCTTAAAACGAATTAGTTGTTTTGTAGCTTTATTGATAATTTTTTCAGGAATCCTGGCTCGATACATTAATCTGTAGTGTTCACTCATCTTCACACTAGGTTCCTTATTTTACGTTTAAGACTCCTTTTTTTAGTATTTACAGGTGAAACTTCTAGCAAATCTTGAAGATTATTCCAAACAGCCGTTAGTGATAATGCTAATTCTTCTGCCAGTAACATCATCATTTCAAATCCTTCTGCACTGTTTATATTTTGAATGTCGGATTTTTTCCAACGACTCCAAAGAGCTTCTCTATCTTGCTCACTCAAATTAGAAGAACGTCCAACAGATACTCTTAAATTCGCTAATCGTCTGCGAGTGCTGACGTCTACAGGAGAAAGTCCAAAGTAGTGATGCATCATTTCTATAGATGCACCTAATGCTAATGCCCTATCAATACACTCGTTTCTTTTTTGTTCTAACCGCGATTGTTCTAAAATTAAGTATAGGTTTTCATGATGTATATGGTATGTAATAACAGATACTTGACTTTTGGAAAGATAATATAAATCCTCAAGTGTCAGATTATTCAACATCCGAATTTCGTCTGGACTTAGTCCTAATGAATCACAACGCCTTAAGTTGCCAGACTTAATTTCCATAATAAGATCAGTCAATAAATTATTACCTGACATTGATAATTGCTTTGTCATTGTTTTGATCCCCAATATAAAAACCAACAACAGAATGACCATAAAATTCAACTTTCCAATCATTCATATGATGGATTTCATTGCAATGTAGCTTTAAAGGTGACATTTCAATCCACAATTGCCCAACCCACTGCACACAAAACTTATGCTTCATTTGTTTCCTAAGCAGAGAAAAAGGCGTTGATTGACAACGTTCAACTTCTAAATTTTTTCTTAAATGACGATATGTTGCCAACCTCAGCCTATCTTTCAACTCAATAAACAATATCTTAGCTATTTCAGAACGGTGACCTAATCCATAAAAAATAACATCAAATGACCGTTCAGATAATTCACTTTTTTGAAGCAAAACACCCGAACCTGTAACTTCTGAGCAGAGCATTAACAAAAGATTCCAATCTATTTCATGTTTAGCCAATTCCACTAATTGAGTTGAAAACATTTCTTTTTGTGTATTTTTCATAGCAACAGCCTGAAATTCACGTATCAAAAAGATAAGTTTTTTCAACTCTTTTTCATCATGATCTTTTTTATGCCGCCCTGTATTGAAAAAGGGAGGCATAGTATTAATTAGACGTTTGAGATATTGTAAATTATCTTCACACATCATTAAGATTCGTGACTCCATCATATTGATATATTGATTGCAATTCACGTAACCTTCTTAGCAAACGCACGATTTTTATGAACTGTAAGATCGCTTCATCATCAAAATCTGGGCTTTTTATTTTATCAGCAGTACATGAACCAACTAACACTTCACAAAGATAACCATGATTAAGTACCTCTCCATCATGACCAGATAACAATTTCAATAAAGTTAGAACAGGTGCATCACCTTCATTAACTCTAAACCCAGAGGATCTCATTTCAGAATTATCTTGGCTAATAAACTCAGACATATCTAATCCATCAACAAGAGAAAAAACAGAGCGGAATATTTCTACTTGTAGATGTTCAATATCGTCCTGTAATGGCGAAATAGGGTATAATGCACTTAACGTTACCGGTTGACTTTCTTTACCTTGACTTGGCAAACTTTCAAAATATGGTGATATGAATGTCTCTATTGGTTCGTTTTCTGATTCACTATTAGGAGTATTATTTTTTTTCGTGCTATAAAAATCGTTTTCTTTTACTAAAGCTTTTTCGGTATTTTCCTCCTCATTTGAGTTATTAACGTCAACAAAATCAACTTGCTCATCTTCAATTGTTTCTTTTATCTGTTTTACGTTTTCCGCAATTTTTGTTTCTGGTGCTTCATTGTCTGGAAAAGATATATCGTCATGATGTTCTTTGGTTATAGATTTACCTTTTACTTCACCTTCAGCATTATTTTTCGTTTGGTTTATATCTACATTATCAAAAATTCCTTTAGATTGCGTTTTAGGATCTAATTCAAATAACCATCTATCATAATTTAACAATGAATGAGGGCAATTTTTAATTAATTCTCCGATTAGCTCATCTCGAAATACATCTAATGAAAATAATTCTGGGGAATCAAGCTGAGCGCAAACATTAGAAAAAACGTCAACAGGTAAGTTTTTGTCATCGCTATCTGAAAGAAATTCTTTTCCCACACGTTTAGCATTAGAACGCAGTAAAAGTAGTGATTCAATTTGACCTCTACCCATACCGTTTTCTAATAAGGTCGGCATATATGGGTACAAATAATTTAATGCATCTTCCATTTTACTGATACTGGAATAATGGACAGGAAATCCTTCTTTATCTAATAAATTAGAAAGTTCACGTAATGTTACTTTTTTACTCAATTTATCTTCAAACAATGCCCTGGCTTTATGAACTCCTTGCGCTTTTTCTATGAAGGTTAAATCGCCACGCATATCATTTTCTGCCAAATGGCCTATTACACAATGTAAACGACCAGGCCACGGTTTGAATAAACAGTGAATTCGAAAAAAACGCTCATCACCTGTTTCTTGCCATAGTTCTGAAAGAATTTGATAGCGGGTATTACCACCATCACTAAATATATATGTATCGTCACCATCAGGATCACGAGTCACTTTAGGTACTGTATCTAAGCCACGTGCTTTAATAGACGCCTTAATATCATCGTAACGGGGATTCCTCACCTTTCTAGGGTTATCTGGGTTTGGGTTAAGCTGATCTAGCGTTAATACCATAGGCATTTCACTCACTGGTATAACTGGATTTTCAGGAACATTAGAAATATTCGCATTCGGTGAAAAGCTTCCAAGTAATAAAGCATCACCTAATTTTTTATTTTTTTGCTTTTTCATATATTACCCCCTCATCCCAAAATCATATCCTTGTGGAAAATCAGAAAAACGAGTGTATCTTCCATCAAACTGAACTTTAATTACCCCTAGCGGCCCTTGTCGTTGCTTACTAATAATAATTTCTGCTATTCCTTTATCTAAGGAATTGGGGTCGTAAACCTCATCACGATACAAAAACAATATAAGATCCGCGTCTTGCTCAAGGGAACCAGAATCACGAAGATCACCATTGACAGGATGTTTATCTTTACGTTGTTCTAGTTGACGATTTAATTGAGATAAAGCAAGCACAGGGCAACGTAATTCTTTTGCTAATGCCTTTAAACTACGGGAAATTTCACCAATTTCTAGCGTACGATTTTCTTGATCTGGACTACGCATAAGTTGCAAGTAGTCAATGACAATAAGCTTAGGTTTACCAAATTTACGCGCATTACGACGAGCGCGAGCACGTAGTAGAGCAGGTGTCATATTACTACTATCATCAATGACTAATCTGTCTTTCCAATCTGATATAACCTTTAAGGCTTCGGTGATTTTATCCCAATCTCTATCATCTAAATTTCCACTACGTATTTCCTCAAGTGGCACTGAAGCTAATTCACTAACCAATCTCTGAATTAACTGTTCCGCTGGCATTTCGATGCTATAAAACTGCACAACCCCTTCTGTACCATTAAGGGCACCTTGAGATATTGCCATTGCTAGCGCGGTTTTTCCCATAGATGGGCGCGCACCCAATAAGATTAAATCCCCAGGCTGAAACCCACAGGTTTTTTTATCGAGATCAGCAAACCCTGTTGGAGTTCCTGTTATTCCATTGCTCTGAATAGCGTTTTCAAGATAATCGATAACATTCGATACGACATCCATTAGTGAGTGTTGTTCAGCAACTGCCCCTTTTTCCGATAAAAGGAATAGTTGCTTTTCAGCCTGTTCGCAAAGCTGAAGTGCATCTGTCCTAAGATCTGCGCTCTGAATTACCAGTGTTTTTCCAAGGTCCATCAGTCCTTTTGCACGACTTCGTTTAGAAACTATTTCAGCGTAATGAACTATATTAGCTGCACTTGGTGTATATTTTGATATCGTAGCTAAATATGCAAATCCCCCTACGTGCTCAAGCTGACCAGATTTTTCCAGCGCATCTTGTAGTGTTATTAAATCAATAGGAAGATTGGCATGGCACAACTCAGCCATTTTTTGCCAGATAATACGGTGCGCACGTGAGAAAAAATCTTGAGGTTGCAATAGTGGAGCCACTTCGTCCCAGCGATCATTTTCTAACATTAAACCGCCTAATACAGATTGCTCCGCTTCTTCAGCATAAAACGCCAATGGGTCTATATTTTTAGGTATTCCTAATATTTCTAAATTATCCATCATTCGTCTCCAATTCCATCTGGTTGTTCAATCAACACGGCATCAAATTTCTCCTGCCATTCGGGAAACAGTTCACAGGCCAGACTGTGCATGGTCTGGGCGGCGGCGGGACTTTTGCGGGGAGTTTTATATTCCAGGCGATGAACAGGCTGGGCGCGAACGTGACCCAGTTTGTAGATATCCAGTAGATCTATCCGGGTGTTCAGCAACTGATAAACCTTTCTGCCACCCAATGCTGACGTATCGTAGCGCTGCTGGTCGATAATATCGGTCAGTTCATTGAGCGTGTCCCTGTCCAGATTGGTGCCTTCAATGCCATTGGCCAGTATCTGGATCAGCGGCAGCTGAATACCGTAATTTTCAAAGGATTGCAGTCGGGTCAGCATCCGCAACGTGCCCCGCAAAAACTCACGGACATCCGGCAGGATAGGTTTAATTATCCCCAGCACAAACTGAGTTGCAGTCAGTACCACCAGTTCCGTCATCACCCCGGTCGCGCCTTTGGAGTCAATAATAATGACATCGTATTGATGAAACAGTGGATGTTGCAGAATATTGCGCAGGCGAAGGCGCCCGTCAGGGGCGTGCAGCATCGCTGTCGACAGCAGTTCATCGGGATCGTTGGAAACAAGGATATCAAGGTGTCTGATCGTCGAACGGGAAATAAACTGTCTGGCTGACTCAGATCCACCGTCTGCATCAGCAATTCATACAGCCCGGCGGGCGCTTCATAGTCCAGATTAAAAATACTGCTGGATGTGGGTTGTGAGTAATCGGCGTCAATCAGGAGAGTCTGTAGACCGGCATCGGCAAAAAAGCCGGCCAGATTTGCAGCATGGGTGGATTTACCTTCGCCGCCTTTGGGAGAAATTATCGGAAGAATTATCATTTTGTACACTCATTAGAGTTAAGCGTACAAATCGTCAGATTAGGAAATTTTACATTGAATTAACTTACGATGGGATTGAAAATCCCCGTGTCGGTGGTTCGATTCCGCCTCCGGGCACCACTTCAACTTCCCGTGAAGTCTAGCTCAGTCAAATAAATTTTGTCAACTCCAGCAAAATCAACATCCTTTCTTATTTTTACGTCTCGTTTAGTCTGTTGCAATCAAGATGCAGCGAGGGGCATAATTCGGGGCACTTACCGTTCGATTACAGGGATGCCCTTAATAATGAAACTCACCGCACGACAGGTCGAAACCGCAAAACCCAAAGAAAAAACCTACAAACTCGCCGATGGCGGTGGTCTCTATCTGGAAGTCTCGTCACGCGGCTCTAAATACTGGCGCATGAAGTACTATCGCCCCACCGATAAAAAAGAAGACCGGCTGGCGTTTGGTGTCTATCCGGCCGTGTCCTTAGCCGAAGCCCGTGCCAGACGCGATGAAGCTAAAAAGCTGATGGCGCAAGGCATCGACCCTAAAGCCGAGAAAAAAGGCACGCCTACGCCCGCCAAAGTCAACACCTTTGAACAGGTCGCCCGTGTTTGGCATGCCAGTAACAAACGCTGGAATGACAGCCACCGCCAGATAATACTACGCAGCCTTGAGCAGTATATTTTCCCCCATATCGGCTCTCGTGATATTACCACATTACGCACCAGCCAACTGTTAGCGCCAGTCAAAGCCATTGATGAACAGGGCAAGCATGATATTGCCCAACGTCTGCGCCAACGTATCACTGCCATCATGCGCTACGCTGTCCAGAATGATATTCTGGAATCCAATCCCGCTAACGACATGGCCGGCGCACTCACCACCACAAAATGCCGCCACCGCCCGGCGCTGCCCCATGAAGATTTACCTGACTTCCTGAGCCGCTTATCGGCCTATCGTGGACGCTTACTGACCAAAATCGCCGTAGAGCTGACGTTGCTGACCTTTGTTCGCTCCAGTGAGCTGCGATTCGCCCGCTGGCAGGAAATCGACCTTGAAAATGCCGTCTGGAAAATTCCTGCCACACGAAAAGCTATCGAAGGCGTTCGCTTCTCTGAACGCGACATGAAAATGAAAACTGAGCACCTCGTGCCCCTGAGCCATCAGGCGGTGTCGCTGTTACTGCCCTGCACAAACTGAGCGGTAACTGTGACGTGATGTTCCCCAGTGCTCATGGTACTGCGAAAGTCATGAGTGAAAACACCGTCAACAGAGCGTTACGCGCCATGGGCTACGACACTCAAACCGACGTCTGTGGACACGGCTTCCGCACAATGGCGCGCGGAGCAATGGGCGAATCCGGCTTGTGGAGCGATGACGCCATCGAGCGCCAGCTCAGCCATATCGAACGCAACAACGTCCGGGCGGCCTATATGCACACCTCTAAACATCTGGACGAACGGCGGCTGATGGTGCAGTGGTGGGCGGATTATCTGGACGCCAACCGGGAAAAATCCATCACGCCCTATGACTTCGCCAAACCACTGTGCGACCGAAAAAACCGTTAGTACAATCTGCAACCTATTAATTCTCATCGGGAGAAAAACAATTAACGCTGTTCATTATGTCTTGTCTTTTTCAATAATCCGCCTGTCATCCAACAACGTCCACGATGAGCGCTCAGGGACTCGGTAACAGGAGAATATAACATGACAATGGCAGCATTGAAAACCAGTCTGATCCGTCTGCCGGAAGTGCAGCGCAGAACGGGTTACAGCAAAGCGTGGATCTACAAACTGATTAGCGACGGCGCATTCCCACAGCAAGTTAAAATTGGCCCGCGCTCAGTCGCTTTTATTGAAACAGAAATTGATCACTGGATCGCCCAGCGTATCGCCGAATCACGGGCGGCATAACGCATAAGAGAACATGACATAAAAGAAACGCACTATAAAACACAACGCCCCGAAGTGCGTCAGACACATGTGAGGCGTCTGACCAACAACCATTAAGCAAGGTAAAAAATTATGGCTGATACACAGCATACCCAAACTCGCCCTAAATTTACAGTCCAAAAAACAACGGGCAACCAAAAACCGCTTGATCTGATCCAGACCGTGAAAACCTCCGCCATGTATTCCTGGTCAAACCTGCTACCTGCGTGTGGTATTGATATCCCTGCAAAGGGAAAACATGGCGCTTGCCCGGTCTGCGGCGGCACCGACCGTTTTCACTTTATTGACGATCATCATCATGGCAACTGGCATTGCCGCCAGTGTGACGTCCCGAACTATGGTGATGGACTGGATTTAGTGGCAAGAACCAAAGGGATCTCTGTTACTGAGGCGGCAAAAGTTGTCGCTAATGTACTGGCGCTACCTTTGCCAGAACCCAAGCCAGCCAAAGAAACCCATTATCCCACACAGCCGATTGCTGAAAGGGTGGCGGCACTGATGGCGCAAACTGTCGCCGGGCAATCGCCCTATCTGGCGGCAAAAGGTCTGCAACACCTTGACCAGCGACTACTGTTCGATAATTCGATAATGCTGGCACTGACAGCACTGGATAAAAAAGTCACAGGTGCGCAGATCATCAAACCCAATGGTGAGAAAAAACACTCTCTGGCAGCCAGAAGAAAGGCGCATTTATTGCCGTGTCAGAACTGGAAGCGTATCCCGATACGGTAGTCATTACCGAAGGTTACGCCACAGCACTCACGGTTAACCAGCTCTATGAAGGCACAGTTCTGGCGGCGCTGGATGAGGGCAATTTGTATTCTGTTGCCAAAGCCGTTCGGGAGCGGTGGCCGGACACCAAAATTATTCTGGCTGCGGATAATGACTGGCATCACCCTGGCGAGCTGGATAAGCACGGTAAACCCAAAGTGAATATCGGCAAGCTCTCGGCAGAAAAAGCGGCTATTGCGGTGAATGGTTGGATCACGTTACCACCGGATGCTGTCAAAGCCGATTGGGATGATTATCGCCAGCATTATGGTATTGAGGCAGCAAAGCAGGCATTCAGTAAGGGTTTGTATCAAGTGGGGAAATCAATGAACAGTCACGCAACAGAAAACCACAATTATCACAATGTAGAAACGCTTTATCCAAAGCGTAAGACAAAATTACCCCTATCCGTTGGCTCAGAAGGCTTTGATGCTCAATTGGATTATATTGTTAAAGGCATTATTCCGGCACATTCCCTGTGCAGCATTTATGGGGCGAGCGGGTCATATAAGAGTTTTCTGGCAGGCGCATGGGGCTGTCATATTGCCACGGGTAAAGCATGGGCAGGGAAAGCCGTTGCTCAGGGTTCCGTGCTGTACGTTGTCGGTGAAGGCGGGATCGGCGTACCACGGCGCATCAAAGCATGGGAAATCGTCAATGATCAGACGGTTGAAAATATGTATCTGATCAATACCCCGGTATTTCCGGCCTCACCAGCCGAAGTACATGAACTGGTGATTGCCGCCCAGCAGGTTGAGTCTGAAACAGGCGAACCGGTACACCTGATTATTCTGGACACTCTCGCCCGTTGTTTTGGTGGTGCTGATGAGAATGATTCAAAAGATATGGGCGCTTTTGTCCGGGGTTGTGACGAGCTGAAAGCTAAAACAGGCGCAAGCATTCTCGTGGTTCACCATTCTGGCAAGGATGAAAGCAAGGGTGCAAGGGGTTCCAGTGCCTTTCGTGCCGCGCTGGATGTTGAATATCGGATCAGCCGGGAAGGGAAAAAAGGCGGCGCGCTGGTTATCACCTGTACCAAAATGAAAGATGCCGAAGAACCGGAAACCAAAGCCTATGACATGCGTGTGGTTGAACTTTTTACTGATAAAGACGGTGAGGATATTACGTCACTGGCTCTGGTTGACAGGCCACGTGATCCGGTTGAAGAGGAGGACATCGGGCATGTCTCCAATAAAACCGATAACCATACAGCATTATGGCAGTGTATTCGGTCACGTACCGCCCTGAAAGAGCCTTGCAGCATTGCCCTTGTCCGTGATGATTTAAAGGCGATGGGGGTGAATGTGAAGAATTTCAGCCGTTGGTTAACCAAGTTAGAGCAAGACGGACTGATTACCCGCAACGGGCAGGAACTTACCATCATTAACCAAAACAATGAAGACTAAAAAGTGAGTAAAAAAGTGAGGAGCGGTGAGGCGAGGGATTTTACGGCTCACCTTTTCCTCACTTTTTTCACATATATACAGAAAAAGTGAGGAGTAAAAAAGATATTGATTTTTAAGGATAAATAAATCTCCATTCCTCACCTGTTTTTATCGTGAGGAAAACAAAAAGTGAGGAGAAAAATGAGGAATGGGTGAGGAGGTAAGTTTTTTTCTGGTAGGTTGTTTTCAGCTCTCCACGTTACCGGGTTAATGTATTAGCCCGGTAACGTGGAGAAGACAAGCGCAGCGCGTCAGTGTTGCACCAAATAAACCAAAATGATTTGTCATCCCATTAAGCGAGAAACTCTTTCTGACTGGCAATCAGTTTAGCACCACACGCTGTGTGCATCCCCTCTACTGCAATAGCTTTCCCATTATTCTTTAAATTCTCACTGCCCTCAACAATAGGAAAAATCCCCTCACATTTGGGACACTCGACTAAATTCGTTTCTCCAGCAACGGGAACACCTTTATATGTGTAACCACTCATAGCAGTAATTACTTTTCCACCATGATCGGTGGTATCGTTTAATAAAATAACGGCTTTACCAGCCATATTTATACCTCAGAGTATAATGGTAATAATCCTAAGTCCCGTAGACAGATTTCAATATCATTAGCTTTATTGATATGGTTTTGGTTTCCGATGTCAAAAATCTCTTTTGTCGTAATAAGTAACGAGCCTTTTTCACCATCTTTATCGGTAATGGGTATTATTTCTTCTGCCATTGGAACTAAGGAATAATCTATTTCTATTGGTAAATAAAGCATCCAGCCTGCATGTATTCTATCTGGAAAAACTTGCTTTTGTTTTAAAGAATAACCTTTGATATCCGTCATGATGAATGGAGAGCATCTCTGCGAAATCAAATTTTTTATAAAGTCAATAAATCTTGATAAATTGAATTTTTCTTTTTCAAGAGTAAGGTTAATAGATATATTGGTTTTTCCTAATCTATTCGGATTTGAATAAACATCATCTCGACACATATACATGATAGTATTTTTTTGCTTCACATCCCCAGGGGCATCAAATAACGTTTTTATTATGGACTTCATATTTTTATCAAAATCTTTTTTATACCATTCAATGGCATAATCAGTTAATCCATTTTCATTAAACACATTATTTTCTTGAATTTCTTTTAAAGTATACCCCGGCAAATGCCAACCACTTGAACTATTACTAAGTTTATTGATTTCTTTCATTATCTGATACGTATCAGATAATACTAATTCAGGTGTTATTCCCTCTCTAAGATCATAAAATAGTTTCATTCTTGGATGTATAAATGACATGTTTAAAACCCTTTTAAATTTTATTATCAAGACATTAGTGTGTTAAATGTTATAATATTAGTGAATCCGAAAGAAGAAAAAGCCCCAGTAAAATATATATAAGAAATTGGCTGTAAAAAATGCCAATGGGACTTTGGGATACTATTTAATGAAGTGCATACTTCATTTTGTCTACTAGCTTGCGAAATCATACTTTCAAGTCCAGTCATATCTGTCGGTTTTTTTCTAAAGTGTTCATAAAACCACTTAGGTTCACCATCTTCGAAGAATTGATCATATTTAGCCTTAGCCTCAAGAAATAAACATTTACCCGGTTTCCAACCATCAAAATTTACACTTTGGCATAGCCATGTTTCAATTAAGTTTAATTCAGGATTATATACCAATCTCACTTCAAGATGATGGTTTTAAAATCTGGAAATTATCAGTCAGTCGAGTCGTCAATTCTTTTGCTTTTTCTGGCAAAGTGACATGAAAAAAGTGACGAAGGGTTTCACGAAATGTTTTCGTATCCGGAAAATAAACATTGTTACGCACTTGCTCATTCATATACTTCCACAATCGCTCTATCGGATTGAGGTTTGGGCTATAAGGCGGGAGGTAATGCAACTCAATATTTAGGACATACGCCATCTCTTTCACCAACTCGGCGCGGTGGTAACCCGCACCATCCAGAATAAGATGGATTTTTTGCGAAAGCGGGTAAGTTTCCCTGAGCACCCCGAAAAAATACGCGATGTTTTCAGCATTGATACTCGGATATTCACGGATCACCGTGTCTTCAATGCGTTGTAAATTGAGGGCACCCAGAATATTGAGACGAGTACGACTACCAGTGGTTTCGACGACTTTTACCTGATTTTCTCCGGCTTTCATCCAGCCATAACTGAGCGTTGTGGACTGGGAAGGATGCACCGCATCAATAAATAAGATCGGCTCATTCTGACCCGCTCTACTTTTCAGCGATTGGTAGTCATCAATAAATTGTTGCTGTTTATCTGCATCGAATTTATGCGGCACGCCCTTGGGTTTTTTGTAGCTGAAACCCTGGCGGTGAAGCCATTTCGTCATGCCAGCCACACTGAAAGAAACCTGCCAACGCACTTGGACATAGGCCACAATTTGGGTGGTCGTATGCATCAAATTTGTCGTCAAATAATCAATCAGAGCGGCAGTTTGTTCGGCAGAGAGATGGCTTTCCGAGCCACCATTTTCCGGCGTGAGCTTTTCCTGTGCGATAAAATCTTTTAGGTGACGGCTTACCGTACTCTCATGAATACGTAGAGCCTGTGCAATCATCTGAGCTGTCCAGCCCTCTGAAGCCAAAAGCACGGCCTTGATGCGATCACAGACTCGACTGTCTCGAGTGGTGTCATGCATCAATTCAAGGGCGCGTTTTTGTTCTGGTGTCAGATGAATTTTCATGGTCGCAAGCATGATCGGATTAGGATAAAAAATCAAGCATCTTCAATGACGATTGGTATACATCGTACCGGCAATTTTTGTCTGATAAGCAATAGTAATTTCAGAATATGATTTCGTAGTTTCCCAAACCATCGCAACTTGGCCTATGGCTGGACACTTATCGCACTTTTCTCTTGTCGTACTAATAGCATCAGTCTGAGCTTCCGCCTTGTCTTTTTCGTCTGTTTTTTCTTTATCTTTTGTAGCTTCATTGATACCTACTCCCACACCAACACCAATCGCTATCCCAGCAAGTGCAGTTAAGGTATATTCAGCCGCTGCCAGAATAGCAGGGCCAGCAAGAACTAAAGGTAATGGCATATTAATGTTTCCTTTTCATTAAATTATCCAGCGCTAGCAGATAGTCACGATATTGTTGTTCTGGGTTATCACCCGCTTTCAGCATATTTTTAATTTCAGGCGAATCATGAAAATTGCGGTTAAATGCAGCGAAATGGAGGTAAGAGCGGATCAATTTTTCCTCTTTAAACTCCATTGAAATCAAATCCAAATACGCAGCTTTGAGCCGTTTATGCAGGCTGTGCTCACTTTCATCCCCGATTAATTCAGCATGTTCCGACTGAACCTGTTTCCGAACTTTGGTGATATAAACCTCATCTTCGGCATCAATAAATTTACCCACCTGTTCCTGGCTGAGTTTTATCATCATTGTGCTCCTTTTACCGAATAAAACTGACCATCCAGCCAGTAATTCCATTCATCAATAGGTTGTGTGAATTCGGTTAATTGTTCCTGACTGAAAATATCCCGAATTTGATGCAGAATGCGGGGATCATAAAAACGTAACAGCGCCGTTTCACCGCTTTCCAGTTGAACATTCAAATAGGGTTCGAAATGACGGGTCAGCGCATCCAATGAGAGTGTGGTGTATGACCATGAAACGGCAGGAAAAGTTTTTTCCAGTTTTAAAAATTTCTCCACGAATACGATGTTATGGGTTATGTCAAACAACCACGGCCCGGCAAAGGCGATTTCTGCATCCGGGTATCGCCTAAACAGCGGGTTATTCAGTCCCGCAATGTAAGTCAACTCCGCGTCAAAGAGGCGTTCATACTGTAACCCATCAATCAGTGCATACCTGTTCATATCGGGATGTGTTTTTTGGTATTCCTGCCATGTTTCCTGTGATATCGAGATCATGATTGCCCCCTGATGACCATTGCAGAACCGCTTAACGCGGCTTTCATTAAGCAACTGAGACAAATTTTCTCCGGTGGCGATGTTAAGATTGCCTCCGTAGCCTGTGCTGCGTTGATTTGTTTTAGCTTATCCAGCATATCCGGCAACTTGCCGCCCCAGCCGGAGCCATTGCCCGGCGCACCACTGCCAAAGTTAACCACAGCGCTGCTGGTGATCCCGCCTGCATCAATTTTCAAGAAATGCCCTGCGGCCTGAATGGTCAGTTCAGAACCCGCATCAATCACAACTTTAGCGCCAGAACTCAGATGAATTTCATTGCCACTTTGTGTCAGCAAGGCATCGTCCGCCTTGATATGGAGCTTTTGCCCGGTTGACAGCGAAATGTCATTGTTTGCCTGGACACGGTATTCATTATCCACGCGTAAATGCGCATCATTTTTAATGTGGTGTGTGCGGTTATGACCAATATTGCTGGTTTCGTCATTGAGTACCTGGCTTTTCATATCCTTCTGGGCATGGATATAAACTTCTTCACTGCCTTTGGCATCTTCAAAACGCAGCTCGTTAAAGCCTTCACCTTTGTGCGTTTTGGTCTTGAACGTGGTACGGGTTTTTTGGGCCGGTAAATCCAGCGGCGGGCTGTTGACGGCGTTGTAGACGCACCCCGTGACCATGGGTCGGTCAATATCGCCATTGAGGTAAGAGACAATGACTTCTTGTCCGATGCGCGGTATCGCCATAAAACCAAAACCGTTGCCGTTCCAGCCCTGTGCCACACGTACCCAGCAGGACGCGCTGTCATCCGGCTTTGTCGTAGCGGTTCCAGTGAAAATGCACTTTTATCGCGCCTTCTTTATTAACGAAGATTTCTTCCCCTTCCGGCCCCACCACCGTGGCGCTCTCATCACCGTCAGCCAGCGGTTTGTAGTGAAAAGGTGGGCGCCAGTCAGCCAGGCCATCCATAAAGCCGAATTGGCTTGCTCAGCGTCGTGCCTCCGCCGCCATTGTCTCCCAGTACCTGCGGGCAGCGTCCGTGGTGGCTGATTGTGATAATCTGCCAGCGCGCATTCAATGGTGTGTGCGGGTGATTGTCGATTTCGAAGATTTTGCCCGGCATCAGTTTGATGCAGTTGCTGCTGCCGCTGCCGTTTTGACGCTGAGCATCAAACGCCTCATGGCGATATTTAACAAACGGAAGCGCCGCCGCATCGCGTTGAAAACGGCCATAGCTTTCATAGATGGTATACGGGCTGGTTGCACCAAATTCCCGCAGCGCCGGGCTGCTTTCCATGTGGGACAGGGCGTAAAACGGGTGGGCCGGTGTGTAATCTTTATGGATACTGCGCAGCGGTGCCATGCCGACCCCCAGACGCACCTGATAAAGTGTGTCGATACCGTGGGCTGTTTCCGGCTGCGGTTTGTATTGTAGCGGCAGGTTGGCTGTCATCCCCAGATGGCTGTCACTGAAAAACAACTTTTCATCCTCAAACCAGAAACTAATACCTTCTTCCGCGGCCAGCCGACAGAAAAACGCATAATCGGATTCCCGTTTCTGGGTCGTGTATTCCCGGCTCTGATGCGCGTCTTCCAGTTGCGAATCTGCCCGGACATGGTGCTTTTTCAGCAACAATTTCATGATATCCGGGACACTCTGCTGATGGTAAATATGGCTGTCCTGATTGAGGGTCAGCCGCCAAAGAAACGGACGCACGGTAAAGGTGTACAGGGTCTTGTTGCCATCGGTGCCGCACCAGTCAGCATGGGCAATAATCCCGGTGATTTTGCGTTGTTCCGTCTCACCGTGGAAGATTTGCAGCACCGCTTCCTGCATCAACAGCGAGGTTAAATCGATTTCCGGCCTGGGCTTAAAGGGATTGGCGGGTGAGACTGAACCAACGTCAGGTTCAGGGTAAAGAGGTCAGAAAGCCCTTCCCGCAGGGTAAACTCCGCCACGGCAAAAATATTTTCGGGTAAATTCCCTATCCGGCAAACAAAGCGTAATCCACTTTTTGGCATGGTTATCTCCTATTTTTGTTTTTATTTCACTTTTCTTGCACAAATATTGTGATGAATAATCTATCGGCATTTAATTGAAAACCTTTATGAATAACAAAGAAATCAGGATTGAATAGGCTATTATAGGGGGATTAACGTTAATTAAATTAATAAATTTTGATTTTTGTCTCACATAACAAAATTTTTAAAAAAACAGGCTAAATACCCCTTTGACCTTACCCGGTTAAACCGTTAACATCTTTCATGTAACCTAATGATCCATCGCCTGCAAAGATCGCCTTCGGGTGGCGAACGAAAACTCCCGTAGCCTGAAAGGGAGAGCAAGATTGTGGTACATCTGCCCACCTTTGGAAGCAGATATTGTCAGACATAAACCCCTTGTCTGGTGATGAAGGTTTCTTAAACTGAAAAATACACCCAAAAGGTGTTTTTATCCTGTCTCTGAAGTGTGTTGGATGTTGGTTCATGCACTTACTTTTCATATCAGTACCAGATCACATTTCATTTATCTTCAATAAACAACCGGATGTCTTTCACGCATCCCTTTCATGTTTCTGACTATTCCTGTTTGAAATATTCAGCAGACTACTTTCTACACCTAAACGATTAACTCATTGCTTCCGTTTGAACCCTAACCTTACGGCGTTTTGCAGTGCCTACTGGCATTTTAACGCTTGTACGACTTTTGCTGACTGTTTGCGGATTTAAGGCGTCACTTTTTGCCGGTTTACCGCTGAAAGTGACGCCGCAGCCAAAGAACAACCGAATCCTGACAGGCTCACGCCTGCTTCACCACGCAGTGAATCTGACACTGCATTTTTAGATTGAAAAAGGAGAACTTGACGATATCGAGGCTGGCTTTTAGCCGGTGGGGATGACCTGTTAACACAGGCGGCAGTACTGAGTACTCAACCGATACCCCGCAATACCTCAACCTTGCGTTCACTCTGGTGCACAGATATCGATCAAGGGCAAGGCAGGTATCTTCTGTTTTGCCAGAACGGTCGCGCGCCAGAGATCGCATGTTGTCAGGTATCAGTGGAGAGAAGCTAATGAGCAAATTTATTAAGGAATTAAAATTTTTTGCCCGGCAGGGTGGCGGCAGCCATAAGGCCTGCCATGATCGCATTCGGATTGCGGAACGTTTGGGAGCTTTGTTATTGAGCTTGAATATTCAGATTAAAAGTCTCACCCATGTGAAAACCAAGCATGTGGAACAATACGTTGACACCCGTTTATCTCAAGGGATTGCCAAGCGAACAGTACAAAATAAAATGTCCGCGCTGCGTAATATTTTTCGCATGGCTGGCAGGAAAAAACTGGAAACCTCGCCACGTTTAAGCAATCAGGCACTGGGATTAAGCGGAACCAGCCGAGCCGGAACGAAACAGGCAATTCCTGATACTACATTTCAGGTTGTTTATCAGAAGGCACTTGAACGTGATGCCGGATTTGCTGTCACACTGAAACTTGCCCGATTACTGGGATTACGTTCTCAAGAAGCGGTGCAATGCAGTGCTTCACTGAAAAGCTGGCGTAAACAATTAGAACAACCAGAACCGAAACTGCATGTTGTTTTCGGTACAAAAGGCGGCCGACCAAGGCAAACCCGTGTATTGGATATTGCTGCGGTCAAAGTTGCTGTCGAGCAAGCGATTACTATCGCAGAACAACGTAACGGCAGATTGATTGATAAACTCGATCTCAAACAGGCCATGAACTACTGGAGAACGCATACCACAAAAATCGGTTTAACCGGTTGCTATTCTTCCCACAGTTTACGCTATGCGTGGGCGCAGGATGCACTGAGATTTTATCAACAAAATGGGTTTAATCGTCAGGAAGCACGGGCGCTGGTTTCGATGGATTTAGGGCATGGTGATGGTCGCGGGCGTTATGTTGAGCGTGTTTATAGCCGTTAAACTTAGCTGTTCAGTTATTGTGTCCGATAAGACAATCAGTTAAAGTATTCCCGCCATTAGGCAAATACTGATGGTCAGGGATTTGCAGCCTTGAAGAGATACCCCACTGGTAGGATGCTTCTACCAGTGTGCCTGCTTACGCCCTTTCAATGGCGGTTCAGACGGGGGAGGCTTCGGCCTCGCCGGTCGGTAGTTCCCGGTACTGCGAACCCTGTCTGAATCGCCACCATCAATATTAATTAATGGAAGGGGTAGCAGGAATGAATGACAACATTAAAAATGACTGGCATCAGGCCGATATTATCGCTGCATTACGTAAACGTGGTACAACCTTAGCCGCTCTCTCGCGTGAGACGGGACTCAGTTCATCCACCCTCGCAAATGCACTCAGCAGACAGTGGCCTAAAGGCGAATGGATTATCGCGAACTATCTCGGTGTCCATCCTTCAGAAATCTGGCCTAGCCGCTATTTTGATAAGCACGCCCGATTAATTGAGCGTAACGTTCGCAATAATCCACAGAAATAACCCGCTCAATTTTTTAGCCATGTCGTGAAAATGAAAATTTTTTATCTTAAGCCGTGAGCTTTAAATGACAGCCTGATTCGACCATTTTTAACCCTCACGGCTTTTTTGCTTTAAGATGATTGAAAAGCACACAATTAGTGATATAAATAATAAAAATCAGTCAGATATAGAAGAAAAAGCAAGAAAAATAACCTAGGGGCATTAAAAGGGGCATAAAAGAAAAGCAAGGTTATAGACTTTTTATATTCAACCAGTTACAATGTTTTTCGATTCCGCCTCCGGCACCAAATTTCCAGGCTGATTTGTCTTAGGTTGTCATAGATTTCTTGACAAGTAAGCGTAAAAAAGAATCAATCGTTAATAAAATGTTAAACCTCAATCAGTCCTAATTTGTACTGTTACGTTGATAAGAACATTTAAGACAAGATGACAGGGTAGCTGTTTTCACAGTTGCCCTTTTCTCGTGCAAGGTAATGATTTCAGTAATTGATTCTGATGTCAAGTCAGGTGTAAACTTCACGGGTGATGCCAGTTCGGTATCAATGATCTTTTCATACCATCAATTGTTGATGCAGGGCAGTTCAATCCATGCC
This sequence comes from Xenorhabdus sp. SGI 60, assembly GCF_056632175.1. Classification (NCBI taxonomy): domain Bacteria; kingdom Pseudomonadati; phylum Pseudomonadota; class Gammaproteobacteria; order Enterobacterales; family Morganellaceae; genus Xenorhabdus; species Xenorhabdus sp. SGI 60. The sequence continues at coordinate 3,080,117 of NZ_CP196860.1, forward strand.
ATCCTCCTAAACCCTGATTGAAACCCGCCCTGTTTTTTTTAACTCATTTTACTCTTTTCACCGACACTTTCGTCAGAACGATCGGTATACATCGCCAGCTCGCTCTCCAGCGTTTTACCTGCCATGTCCATATCGATATCAATGTACTCCATCGTGGTCGCCAGACTACGATGCCCCAGCAGGCTTCTGACCAGTGGCATGTTACGGTCGGGCGCTTTCATCAGCGTCGTTGCCAGGGTATGACGAAAACGGTGGGGAGAGACAGCAAAACCACACTCTTTCGACAGCCAGCGATAAGAAAGAACGGAGCTGCTGTTTTTCCGTGTCGATATCGTACTTGTAACTGGTCAGCCGCCCGTGATGAGGCACACCCAGACGGCTTAGATCAAACAGCGGATCGTCAGCTTTGGCACCCGCAGGCCTTCGCTCTCTCCACTAGTTGCGCCAGCCGGGGCTTGAGCTGCGGGATCATCGGTACCCCCCACTCACTGTGATTTTTACTGCCTTCCGGACGCAATTCAATATGGTTGCCTTCCAGATTGATATCCCGCAGCCGCAGGTGCAACAACTGGTTTTGGCGCATGCCGGTTAACCGGAACGTCGCCAGCACGGCCGACCAATACCAGGTCGGATATAGCGCACAACGCCCTCCCCGGGGTTTCACGCCGGTTCTTTCTTCCTGCGCATACTGCTGCATCACCAGATACATTCGGGTCAGCTGCGGTTTACTCAGAATCTTCTTCTTTTTCTTCTCTTTTTTGACCACGGCATCCAGAAACGGGTTTTCTGTCTGCGGTAGTAGCTTTTGCGCTATGCCGAAGTTAAAAATTGCCCGCAGATGGGTCACCTTATTATTCCAGGTATGGCTCGACTGCTTTTTCTCCTTCAGTAGACGACGCCGCCACCGGAGCACATCCCGGTGAATCGCCTGCGCCGGTGTAGGCCTCTTCCCCCATAAACTGGGTAAATCCCTTAGTCACTTTCTTATAACTCCACTCTGATCCGGGCTCAACATATGCGAAAAAAAGTACTCCTCCAGTAATGCTTCCCAGCCCATTTTTTCTTCTTCCGTACATCATCTTTTTCCTGTTATCAACAACATAACAAGACTGCTTATCGCTCTAGTAAGCCGTTAATCATTCCGTAAAAACCCATCACACATCGAAATTATTTCATTGTTAATATCATGACGACTGACTCCCGGTAGGAGCAATATTTTCTGACACCGGCCTGTGCGTTTATGTAATTTCAAATCGTTATCGTTCTCATTTGCATTAGTTGACAATAAAACTTCATCATTTGATTGAAATAATGACAATAATGTCTGTGTATCATCAGCTGTCGGTTGAGACGGATGATACATTTCTCTTATGGGAGCAGCCGATGGGGTTTCCGACCTTGTATCAGCTTGGGAGCCAGGGCCGTTCGGCTGCCGGTGGCAAAGACCGCCTGTTTCACCAATGGGGACTGCACCTGTGTGGCGGCCTCCTGAAGCAGTGCATCAATCAGGGGCACGGCGGAGGGATGACCATTGAGCTGTAACGCCAGGCAGTGCCAGGCTTCCGGCACAGGAATAACCAGCTCACATATCGCCTCTTCCGGCAGCAAGCGGGCAGCCATCATGGCTTCCTGTGGCACAGGCAGCGCATTTTCAGGCTGTACGAAACCGGAAACGAAAACGAGCTGCGGGCATCCGAGACCCGGCTGCCAGTGATGTCCGTCTTCCAGCTCCCCGTCCAGTTGCCGCAACAACGGCAGGTGGTAAAACAACGCCGCCCAGAACACGACGGTCTGCCATAACACACTCTGGGCGGCCTGCGTTTCCGGTGCGGCCCCCGGCGGTAACAGATGCCCTTTAGCCAGCCGCACGGCACAGGCGGTAAATTGCAGCGTCAGGTCAGCAAATCCGCCTGCCTCTGACCAGTCGCCTTCCGGTGTGGCGGGCACCTGCTGCACACTGCCCAGCAATTGCTTCACCGGCGCGAGATAAAAACGCTGATACAGCCCTTCCGGCAAGGCACTGTTCTGCCATAATTGTTGCAGGTACTGACGGCGCAGCGGGGTGGCCAGTAACTTATCCACCGATTGCGGCCGGAAATAGCCCCGATTGTCACGAATGGCTTCCGGTTGTTGTTCGGATGATGTTTGTGGTGTGGCAGACTGGCGGGCAAAATGGGATTTAAAACGCTGAAACATAGTTTTTCTCCTTCGGTTCAAATTGGACCCAGTGTCGGTGAATCCCAGTCTGAAACAAGGAAAAACTCTTTTTGCTGAAATGAAAATTAATCTGACTCGATCCATCCATTGAACCCTTACTCAATCACCTTAATTTTCATCGTAAATTCAATAAATTAATGTGATTTGAAAATAAAAAAGCGCCCCGAAAGGCGCAGATGAGAGTGAAAAAATTCAGGCTGCTTGTTAATACTCCTGCAAACGTTGAGACCAGTTACCCAGATAATGGGCGGGTGTGTAGCGTGTCCGTTTGCTACCGGGATCATTCAGTACATCCCCAATAGTCACCGCAGCTGGAATGCCCGTCAGGGCAAGCTGGATGTAAGCCATCACTGCGGCCAACGGGTCAATATCAATGGCAGAGACCCACAGGCTTGATAACGGATCATGCCCCTGCTCTCTTAATACCTCAGCAGCAGCTAAAGTCATACAGCCCGCACCACAGCAAGGCTCATGGAAGGTGACAAAGGGTTTTCAATAAAGTCAGACACATCCTGCAACTGCATCTCTGCCATCATTCTGGCCACGCTCCAGGGCGTAAAAAACTGATTGAGGGCTTTATCCCCCAATCCCAGCTGCATAAACACACTGCCCAGAAAATCACAGGGTTCCTGCGCCAGCCCCAGCACCACATGGGAAAACAGCTGCACAATCCGGTCAACATCTTCCCGTTCGTACTTCTTGATGGTTTTCAGGTAATACTGCTCCAGCTCCTCGCTGTAACAGTATTTATTGTGAATGGCGGCCATCGCACAATTACAAAAATCCTGAAAGACCTGATAACGACGGTGATAACGCGCCGTCTGGTTAAACAGTGCGATAAATGCTTTCTGGTGATCCGGTTGTGATGACATCACGTGTTTTCCTTGCAAAAAATAAGGGGAAAACACGTTCCGAAAAGGGAACCTGTTTTCCCCTTTCGGTTGAAGTGAAGATAAAACAATCAATTAATGATGAGTCAGCCAACGCGCTATTGCCCGACGGCGATGACCGGCACGGGCAGGTTCACCGCCCGCTTTTCCTCGTTGACCAGATAAAGCGCCGGCCGGTTTTCCCGTCCTGACTGCCCGTTGCCGCTGTCCACATGCTCGCCCTGGTCATAGCAATCGTAGCCTTTGAGCTGGCCTGACGATGCGCTGTACCCGTGGCGGATTTCACAGTCAAACACCGATGACAGCTCGCCCATCAGCTCGGCCGACGGCGGTGCCCAGGGGGAGTCAAAACGCACGGTCAAGCTGCTGACATTCCGGCGCTCCCAGCGGACATGGTGACCCAACGGCCATTCCATACCGTATTGCCCGTCGTAAAACTGCGCCGTCGTCGCAATGCCTTTCAGCAACCCACTGTTACCGTTAATCTCAGTCGCCAGCCGGGTCGGCATTATCATCAGCATATCGCAGGGCTGCGCCGACTCCGGATAAGTGTTCAGCTTATCCCAGCATGCCCCGATATCGGGCGTCTCAGACCAGCCCACCATCCCAAACCAGTCGGTATACTGGCGGGTCAGGAGACGGGCGATACTGTCACGCGCCGGCGCCGGGATGTTTTCCCAGCGCACCAGGCTGAGACCGGACTGGCGGTACAGGTTATCTGTCCGTTTAATGTTGTCGCTGTTTAACGGCACATTATCCTGCAACAGTTTCAGCCACTGCTCAAACGCCAGGCTCTGCGCTGTCGGCGCCGCCGTGCCACGCACTAAATCGGGGTAAGGCGCATAAGTTTGCGGTTTGGCCGGTTTCAGTATCCCCGCACAGCCGGCCAGAAATAACCGCAGGCTTTGCAGCACGGCCTGGCGGTAACGGGGAATTTCTTCACCGCAGACCCATTGTTGCATGACGTCAATACACACCGATTTGCCGGTGATGTCCAGTTGATTGGTGACCCATTCTGCCATGGTCAGGTTCCTCATTGGATTGATAAGCATAAACCGGAGGAACCGCGCCATCAGGGCACCGTTCCCCCGAGGGGTGATTAAAAAAAGGGGTTACCCAGATGGTGACCCGTTGTCCTGACTGAGCAGCGTCTCGGTAATACCGCTGTCGAAAATCACCCTCAGCTCATCATGAATACCCAGATACGGTGTACTGCTCATACTCTGCGCATTCAGCCGGGTTAAATCGTATTTATCCACTAACGCGTTAATGGCTTCAAAGGGCTGGACGCCATGGGCCATCAGTTCAGCCACCGTGTCCGCTTCACACAGGGCCGTATCATCCAGGTTCAGGCCAAAATGCCGCTTCAGCAACGCACCGGCAATCACCTGCCAGACGGTTAAACGTAAAGGTGCCATAGTCATACCTCACGCGTTAAATGCTGACGGTCGTGCCGTGCCGGAGAATCTCCTGCACGTCACGGCACTGTTGATAACCGGGCGAAACCACATGCAGAGACAGTAAGTGCGCCTCATGCCACAATGCCCGGGCCGCCTGCGTATTCTGCCAGCCCTGCTCAAGCACGGCTGACTGACACAACTGCTGCTGTTGCTTTTCCAGTGACAGGCGTTCTGATGCCCGTGTCACCGGCTGCGCCCAGACAATCTCGTCATAGCATCGGCCGCCGAGCACTTTTTCATCCCGGGCGTCATAAATCATGACAGTCAGCGGGAAAAAAACGCACTTCGACTGGTCAGATGACGTCTCCGGCACCGGCCAGTCGCCCAGCAGATGGATAACCTTCAGCCGCTGCACCGCTTCGGTGACCGAAGCCGCTTCACACACGGTCAGGGTTTCTTCCCGCAGCGACTGTGGCATTTGCGGGTGCTGCATCAGGCCGGTGACCTGCACGGTAAAAATGTCTTCATGCTATGCCGGACCGGTGTCATCCGGTACCGGTAAAAAAATCGGGTTCATCGGTATTTCCTTGATTGGAGGTCAAATAAAGAAAACACCCGCCCGAGGACCGGGAAGGTGTTTTCGGCTCCCGGGTCAGGCGCTTAAGAAAAGGGTTAACAGCATCATGGGCTGATAACGTCAGTGAGAATGATTATTTTGATTTTCGATTAATGACGGACTGATAAAGTCCTCGTGGGGTCCCAATGTCATGACTGACCTTATCAGACCGTTTTCCGGATGCTGATCCACATATTCCCGCAATTCGCGAAACCGGCTGGCATCCACATTCGGCTCATTCAGCGCGGCAATACGGGCAAGCACGATTGACGTCACCGCCAGCCCGAACGCATCGGCAGACAGCGTGACCGTTAACGCACTGTCCGGCAGACAGACAGAATAGGTGGCGGCGGATGTCGGCACCAGATAGGTCAGCTGTTCAGAAACATCCCGCCTGTCCCAGTATTCATACTGAGATTCACCACATAACTGTGCGGCGGTATTGGCAATCAGAAACCCCAGAAACAACCGTTCCAGCGGTTTTTTGCCGGGAAATGCCGCAGACAGCGCGGGACTGTCCAGCATGATAAGTTCACTTTTTTGCATGATGTTCTCCTGTAAATAAAAAAGACGGAGAACACCCTGCCCGACGGGAAGCATGTTCCCCGTCCGGGTGACTGGCGTGTGGCCAGGGTGGATTAAATTATTGTCATGACCCCGCTAAACCTAAAGCCGCCCGAATACACGGGGCCTGGGGATGTTACAGCGCGTATGCCCGCAAATCACACAACCGTTCAGCAATTTCATCGTGCTTTATCAGTGCCGTCAGATAGCCCAATACGGTCAACGTGACCATCAGCCCGAACGTATCCGCTGACACCTCGCCGTGAAAGTCAGTGGTCTCGATTTTAACAACATACGTGTCAGCACGTGTCGGCACGGCATACGCAATGTTGTCCGACACTTTCCGCCACTGCCATTTATCACACCGGTAATCCTCACACAGCGTGACCGCCGCTTTAATCACCGTGTGTTCCAGCAGCATCAATTCCAGTGGGTTGGTTCGCGGAAAAACGTCCTCAAAAGGGGACAATTCAGGCGCCGGTACAGAATGCACCGTTGTCCTGGTTTCGTTTTGTTGCATTGTGGACTCCCTGAAAACAACGGAGAACACATTGCCCGACGGGAAACGTATTCCCCGTTAGGTGGCTGGCGTATTGGCCAGGGTGGATTAAATAACCTTCATCATCAACAACGATGATATCTGCTTCCAAAGGTGGGCAGATGTACCACACAGTGTGTACTCCCTTGCAGGCTACGGGAGTGTGGGTGTCGCTGCCCGAAGGTGATCCTTACAAGCGACTGGATCATCGATAAGTCTTACCACGCTAATGAACGGAAATCATAAGGTCAATGGGTAATTCATTTTCCGAGACAAAAAATAATGCCAGAAGGGTGATGGCCTCAGTCACTATCACTATTTTGATAATACACCTATTTAATATAGTGACCTCACCCATCTCCGTGCTTGGTCTTTTCTCCGCTGCTATGTTTCTTTAGCGCCCCACTAAATAACTAGTAAAATGGTTGCCATTCTTAAAATCCTTTGTATTCAGGAACAGACTTTCTCACAATAGTAATAGTACATACGCCAAACAATACCCATTCAACGGAATGTTCTAGGATTTTAGCGTACAACCCCTCTTGCCTACCTGGACTTTAAACTGTATATTTAACAAACGGTTAATGTTAAACCAGAATCACTATATCAGGAGCTTAAATGTCAGAAAAATCGGAGTTTTTTTCAAGTTTTATTGAAATTGAAAACCGCCCTGCATTTTCAAATGAACAAGAAATTAGTCCGGAAAACTTCAAAGAGTTAATTGGCCAGTATAAATTTGATGAAGATGTGGCTTGTCAGGTTAAGGGGCATAAAGGAATTTGTCATCAAAATCATAAAAGTGGATGGCTCGGTATCACTACAGATGGTAAAGAAGCTTTAATTGGTGGTCATTGTGCACGAAATTATTTTAAGGCGGATAAAAATTTTATCCTTGAAAGAAAGCGTGTCAAAAAAGAAATTGAAAGGAAAAAAACGCTAGATAAAATACAAGAATATCGTGATCAAGTTTTAATTTGGAATGAAGAGCTTTCAAAGCTAAGATCTAATCTTATTCAAACGCGAGAAAAAGCAGATCTATTTTATAAAATTTTTCCTAATGTAGTACTACAATTTATTCACAGCGCACAAAAAAACAAAAACTGGGAAATAAAGATAGATATATTAAAAAAATCACATTCCGATATTGAAAAAAACAAATCCCAGTGGGTTGTTGGTACCTTATGTAATTTAAGACCAATACCAACAATGCAAAAAATAATTAGCCTTATGAATAATATAAAGTACCTAATTGATACTTACCATGAAGTGTGCAGTATTAAACCTGAAGAAATAAAAACACCTAAGCTAAAAAAAATGCATGAAATATTATCTGAAAAAGAAAACTATGAAAATGAATGTAATTTATATAAAAACGAAATAAAAAATTTTTTAGAACCCAAAAATCTAGATGCACTAATCTATGTATGTAATGATTCTGAAGAAGAATTTTTAACAACAAAATCCATCCTATCCATATCAAATGCTAAGGTTTCATCTGATGCACACATAAATTTACGAATTAAGCGTATAAAGGAAAGAACCGAAAAACAATTTGATGGTTATAAAATAAGAAAGAATCAAATAATCGAAAAATATCAAAAAAGAAATGCATTTTCTATTTGATTTTTCAGTGTCATGTAGGGGCTGTATACACAATCCCTACAATCCGAATAGGAGACAGACAGTGAATTTATATAATTTTCGAATAGCTACAGTGGCGATTTGAATAATTAACAACCTGTCAGTACAGTAATAATATCTTTGGCAGGAAAAAACGCATTATTCAACCTCGCCGTTCTGATAATACACCTGCCTGATATAGCGTCCCCGTCCATCACCGTGCCCTAAATCCATTGATGCCAATGTGACCAAATCAGACAACTTGCTCCAACTCACTTCTGGACAAAAGCGAGTGAGTTGTACCAACTAAGACTCGATCTGACACTATTAATGATCTGATCGAAATCCAATCAGAAAGTCGGCTTTGTGCCAGGAACGGACATTGGCAGATAACCTTGTATTACCGCCACCTTTTTGTCTGTCGATTTCAGCCTGGACAGGGCGGGATACTATCAAACAAACTTCATCATATTCTTTCCATTTTAACCAGTTGAGTTCATGGGGGTGTCCATTTCATTATGACCCATGGAGTGGCTTGCATTAGATAAATATGTTTGTATCTGGAAACTGATAGATTTTTGAGTTCAAAATTTCATTCCATCTTATGTGTTTTTAATTACCAAGGAACTATGGGATTCTCCCTATCTATCGCATGCCGTTAACTCTGGATCACCCAGTACTTTCAGTATCTTACTCGCTGTCATTTTGTACAGTGTAACCTTCAAATTTGTACAAACCAAGCTCGGTACGAAAATCAGAATAGCAATTTTACGTATCTTTCTGGTTTTAGGACTGGACCTTGCCGAGTGCGCAAGCCTGTTTACGCCATTGAAAGCGGTGTGAATGACTATACCTCGCTCATTACCGACATTGCCAGAAGCGGATATTTGAAACACCACAGCGTGCTAGCCAATGGGGAGTTTAGCAATAGCCTATTCATAAGTCATCTGAAAAAATTATCAACGGCATCATTCCACTCGTGCCCCGAAATAGACCACTCCCGATTAATTGGGGGTGGAAAGCCGCTCCGACAGTATCCATTTTTAGTATCGAAATTAAACACACCGTGCGGATAACCATTAATCAAAAGCACACATTTCCTGCTGTCTTCTGACCAGCCAATCTTTACGTCAGATGGAATTTGCCCGTCTGAAACTTCTTCTGCATTGTAAATATGCAGAGCATCCTGAATGGGGTTACCATCAACAGTTTCATCAAGAGCATAGAAATACCCAGTTTCTCCATCGTCTTCAAACACTGCAGCAAATGAACTTTCCGGAGCCAGACTTTCTATCACCTGCGCTTCACCGACAATGAGTTGAGCCTGAACCGTAACCAGTATTGCCATTTTGAATCTCCTTATAATCTATACCTGTGTACTCTCCAATATTGCAGGTTTCAGTGTAAATAACTAGGACCTACTCCCCATTGATTAACGCAATTTATTGGTATTGATGTTCTCATTTAATCTCACATCCATTGCTTACCCTGAATCACCTAACAGTGTAATTCTTAGGGTGTGAATGACAATACCTCGCTCATAGCTGACGGTCAGGCAGGGTAGCGATTAATCTAGATAATTACCTTTATCGGAGGAAAATAACGCTATTCCGTTTCCCCGTTCTGGTAATACACCTGCCTGATATAGCGCCCCCGCCCATCGCCATGCCCCAAATCCATCGAGACCAGTGCCTGTGCTTCCTGCTCGCTGAAACCCTGCGCTTTGTAATGTTCACCGGATTGCCGGGCAAAATGGTAGCGCATACTGTGCGGGGCTTTCTTGCCCGTCAGCCCTGCACTTCTGACAATATAGCGGTAACGATCGATGGCCTGCATGACCGTCGGTTTATCAATCAGTTTGCCGCTGCGCCCTGTCAGCTCGCATTCGGCGTAGGCAATGGCGTGTTGTAGGGCTGCCCGATCCCGTATCAGCGTCTGTCTGGGCTGCCCGCCTTTGGTGCCAAACACCACCCGCACAGACGTATGCCCGTTTTCCAGCGCTTTTTTCCAGGTGGCTAGGGATTTATAGGCTTCCACCGCTTCTTTGGTACGTAACCCCAGCACATAGGCCAGTTGCATGACCGCCGCCACGCGCCGGTCTTTTTGCTCAACCTGCTGGAAGACCGCCTGAAATTCCGCAGGCATTAATGCTGTTTTAGTGCCTGTGCGACTCGTCTCGGCAATACCCAGTGCCCGGTTACTCAGGCGGGCATTATCCGGTGCGGCCAGTTTATGCTTGCCCGCCTGCCTTAAAATCGTCCGCAGGGCTGACATCTCATTTTGCAGGGTTCGGTGGCTGATATTGCTGGCCTTACGCTCAGCAATATAGCGCTCAATGTATTTGGTTTTCAGGCTGTCCATTTGTCTGAGCCTAATGCCGTTATCTTTCAGAAAATTAACGCGATGCTCGACTTTAACATCCTATAACGTTGGCTTGTTGAAGCCAGTCGCGTTGACTTTTACCTTGTTTAAAATTGGCAAAAATACCCAACGTGTGAGAAAGCAGTTTTCTGGCAATTCGATTACCCAAATGCCACAAATCCCGCGCCCAGCACTTCTCGATAGCAAATTGCCCGGCGAGTTGACCAATCACGGTTTCAATTAAACGGCGTTTGTCATTAATACGCTTTCTGATTTCCCTGGGGATCGGATTATCCATATTGGCACGCACCGGCGTAATCATCTCAATGCCCTGCTTTTTCATTTCCTGTTAAACTCAACGCCTATATAATCATTGCCCAGCAAATAGCCTTTTTCCATCGGGACGGACAAATCCCAGGCCGCTTCACGCTCACTGACGCTCGCAGGTGTTAACGTGAGCCCCGTGACTACGCCGGTTTCATCTATCATCAGATGCCCCTTAAAGCCGTAGTATGTTTCGTCTGGCTGGCACAATATCCATAATCCGCTTGCCCTTTAAAGGGTTGGCGCTGCCTTTCGCTCTTTGTACTGACAGACGGGCAGGGGATTTGTCGATAATATGCACCGGTCCGTCGAGCGCGCCCAATAACGTCGCCAGCTGCTCTTGCAGCTTTTGTTTGACAACCCAAAGATTTGCCGCCTGTTTAGCAAAATTGGCGCGTGAGCCCAGTCCCGGAAACCACTCGCGCCAGTGGTCAAAAAAGTATTTCCAAATCCCTTTATCTGTTGAAAACCCTAAGAATTCACCAATCACTTCCATCGTGATCGACTCGCATCGCTCATCTTAGGTGGGTGCCCCCGGCTTCGTAATCGTGTGCCTTGCTGTAACGCCGTTAAATTATCGTCTACCTGAACAAAACACCCAAATGATAAAATCTTGCTGTGACATAGCCTTTTGTTCCTTTATTTCTCTATTTTTGGCGATTTAAAGTTATAAAAGGAGCGGCGATGCCATTTCAACTCATCATAAAAGTCGAGCATCTCGTTAAAATCTATAGAAAATAATCCCAATACCAGTATAACGCACGAATTGATGATAATGAGTTTTGACTTCATGCCTTTTCACCTTTCATACGAGTGGGAACGCTTTTATGCGTTTGTTATATTCTTTATTTGGCGTTGTGTGTTAGTTGTCACATTTGAGCTTCAGGTCTGCGGACGATCCAATGATGACCAAAAAATGATCGGCGCTCACCGGAATCAACACTGACTATTCCATTTTCCGGAAAATGTTTCTGGAGGATATTGATATAGGATGCTGGGTGTTTTGTTGCATCGCCTGTTGCGCTAAAATCAATAGGGAAATACTTGGGAATGATACTGAGATACTGTAACCATTTCTCCCGTTTGGAGCAGCCTTGAATGATAATATTAGGGTAATGTTCATCAAGAGCTTTCAAGAATGCACTACTGTTTGCTGTGATCCCACAAGTGATATCAAGACCCGCGAGAATGATGCAATTATGGGTTTTACTCATGAAATTTTTAAATTCGGGTGAACGTATTTTATTGATATCGACCGGACGATTTTTCCAAGAATCAGAAATGCTTGAACTAATGTCGGGGCGATTTTCATCATATTCATTTAAAATTTCCTTACTGACGCCCAGATACACAGGACCCCTTTCAATTCCTTTCATTGCTCGGAGTGATTCTCTCAGAAATCGGCTAATTGATTGACCCGCTTTAACTTCAAATTTTGCGCGAGTCACCGGAGAAAAAATGGCTTGTTGGTTAATTCCAGATTGGGTACTGTCCTGTAATACATTGTGCATTTCCATTCAATCAACTTATTTTTATTTATCATGTAAATCATAATCATTCTACTTTGAAGATACTAAACAGCTTATATACAAATTTAAAATTTAATTAATTCAATTTTATTTGATTTATTTATCATTTTATAATTAAAGATTATAAAAACAAAAATATAAAATATTAATTTCTTTAATTATAAATAACTTTTCAAAATGGTAGGAGTGTCGAAGAAACTCAGTCCAATTTTTGCGAATTTTGATTTTCCACAAACAAAAAAGCAAAAGAGAGGACTGAGTCATGCTTATCTTACCACCAACTTTCCGTATTGAACGCCGTTTGATGAAAAAAATTGCCCAAAAAACGCAAGATAAAGCCTATGCTATCCGGGTTATGGCCGTGCTTGCACTTTACCGAGGTGAATCAGTTTCTGTCGTAGCTAAAGAATTTTGTATCGCTCAATCTTCTGTATGGCGTTGGATTAAGCGTTTTAGAACATATGGTTGGATAGGATTGAAAAGTAAGCCAGCGGGCCGCCATCGCCAATGGGATCTGGCCCCACTTTTACCTTTTATTCTTCATTTACTGGAAATTTCGCCACAACAACTCGATTATGTCCGTTCTCGCTGGAGTCTGGAGCTTTTTATTATTCAGATCAACAAAATAATAAACATGAAATTTTCAATCAGTACACTTTATCGATTTCTCCATAAAAATAAAATCGTTTGGCGACGGGTAGCCCCTACCGTACATAAACCAGACCCTAACTATGAGGAGAAAATGGCACGTATTAATCAGGCATTATCACAGGCATCAGAAGAAAATCCCGTCTTTTATGAGGATGAAGTGGATATTAATTTCAATCCCAAAATAGGTTCAGACTGGTATTTCAAAGGGCAGCAAAAAAGGCTCATTACACCGGGAAAAAATCAAAAATACTACTTTGCTGGTTGTTTTAATATTCAAACCAGAGAAATTGTCTATACGGGTTATAATAGAAAGAACTCTCAATTATTTATCAAAATGTTAGAGAAATTAAAGCACCATTACCGTCATGCAAAAACGCTAACCGTCATTTTAGATAATTACAGCATTCATACCAGCAAACAAGTCAAAGCCTGGTTGGAGCTAAATCCGACAGTAACACTGTTATTTCTTCCTATTTACTCTCCATGGTTGAATAAAATAGAACGGTTATGGCAATCATTGCATGAAACGGTGACACGAAATCATTATTGCCAATATATGTGGCAGCTAATCAAAAAAGTTAAGATTTTTTTGAATGCCGCTTCAGCAACCACATGGAAAGGAATAGGAAATATGAAACTCTCATGATTATGAAAAGTTATATATAATTCACATAATAACTATATGATGGCTTCACCCTATAAAGGTAAGGCGTCCCGTGAAACCGTCAGCCGGGTATTACTGATGCTGCGAATAACTGGCTGGCTGAGTTTATGCAAGCGCATCCGCGATGAACACGGGCGGGTGCGGGGCAATATCTATGCTCAACACGATGAGCCGCTGACCTGCCGTGATGCCGAAATTCTCGATCCCCACTGGTTGGATACCTTGTCGGAAGCCTGTCGCAGTAAAAACCGCACCATCAGCCAGACGGCCTGGGACGTCTGACCGCGTTTTCGGGCAGATATCAGCGGATGGAGATCAATCACATATATAATAAACATGTCAGAGAATATGATGTGGTACATAATTCCGCCATAACACAGCCCCGTTTCCTGTCCAGGGTGGGGGTGTCAGTTCTCTGTTCAACCAGAATAATATTTTTCGTTGTACCTGTGGGTGGTCTTTGTTTCTGTAGATCCACCTTAACTCTCTGGCTGTCACGTTTGTTTCAAGATCCGGATTCCCCGGATAGGGTTTTTTATTCACGACATATTCCATATTGATACCATCGAGGAGGAAATGAATATGCATATTTTCAGTCAACGCATTATTACCCAAGGTAACCCATGATAATGCGCCTTTACACTTTCTGCCTGAGATTCGGGAGTTGTTTTCATTCGGGTATGTGAGCGCAGTATGATATTTAGGATGGTCTGCTAAATAAGAAATAAAATTCTGAAAATACAGTATATTTTTTGGTAACGTCATATTATAAAATCGACATCTCCCTGTTGTTGATAGTTCCACTTCCCGTGGAACGACATATTGATCAATGGTTACTGCCTGAACATCAAATGCATCCAGATTTATTTTAAGGTGTAAAAAATCGGCGTATCTGGCTATTTCACGACGTAAGCCATAAATTAAATCACCGGGAGCAAACTCTTGATTGAAATAAACAGTGGGAGGTAACATTTTTCTTTCCTCATAGTTCTGATTAATTCAGATAGTGTACTCCTTTGCTTTATGCTCGTGTAAATAAATATCCGCCATGTCGGCACTGCTAATGGCACATTCCTGAGCTGCGCGATCAATGCGTTAAATGGTCCGAGTGATAATCCGGTCTATGTGCATTTTTGATATTACCGTGGTCGGCAAGGAGACTACCAGTCTGGTTAGTCGTTGCCAGAAGGCTGTTGACGAGGAAAAAAAGTGTTGCTGGGGTTTACCTTAAGCAACCCGTCAACCGATATTTTTACCCTGAAACGGAGGGATCGCTATTCAACGGAAGTGGTGGTGAGTGTCAATGGCACAATGCAGATGCTGGGAAGCCGTGGCGAGGCAAAACAGGCGGTGGCTCAGCAGACTGGGTATAAGCAGCATCGAAGCTACAGTCTTCTTTGTGGGTTTTGGTTTTAAACGTGGTGCGGGTCTTCGGGTCTTCGCGGCGGGTAAATATAGCGGCGGACGGTTGACGGCGTTATAGACACTGCCGGTCACTATCGGTCGGTCAATATCGCCGTTAAGGTAAGAAACAATCACTTCCGGCCCGACCACTGTGGCACTCTCATCCCCATCCGCCAGGGGCTTGTCATGAAATGGCGGTCGCCAGTCGGCATAGCCATCGATAAAGCTGAAGTCATTGCTGAGTGTGGTGCCCTCGCCGCCATTGTCACCCAGTGCCTGCGGGCAGCGACTCTGATGGTTGATCCCGACAATCTGCCAGCAGGTATTGAGCGGGGCATGAGGATGGGCGGCAATGTTGAAAATTTGCCCCGGCATCAGTTTGATGCAGTTACTTTGCCCGTTGCCGGTCTGCATCTGGTTTTTTTCAAATCAGAAGATAATGCTTTCTTCACGTATGGTTATAATACGTGTAGCATGTAGGCATAGAAAAATAAGTGCGCGGGATTATAATTTTCATCGTCAACCTGACATAATATTCAATTTCCATGTCAGCGTTTTGCATATATGACAAAATTATTAAAGGTGAGTGAAAATGGAAAAAAATATAGTGTCATTAATGATTGAACATGGTTTTACTTCAAAGGATATTAGCTTGATAAAAGCTGCTTCAGAACGATCCGGTTATTAAATCATGCAGGGAATATATATTTTAAAAAGAAAATATTATGGTGTTGTTGTTGTTGTTGTTGTTTTATTACTCTTTCTTTTTTTATTTGCATGTTATTATTCGCTCATGATATCGATGATTATATTAATACTGCGCTTACATTTTTTATTGCAATGCCAATAGTGTTATATTTTTCATCTGTTCTGTATATATCAAGAGTACAGTCCAACTCTTAATTATTTGATGTTGCGACTCCTAATAATGGAGTTGATTTATATTTTCGAAATTATATAAGTGTAAACTATATACTCTATTTATAATAATGAAATTATCAGTAGTTATTTTCCTTATTCCGCGTATCAAGTGGGGAAAGAAATACTCATCTCATTTTGAAAATCTATTGAGATAGTTGTACCAGCAATTATCATTTAATGAATTGAGATTGCAGAAATCTGACCTGCTAGTGATCAGTAACCGCGCCCGTTTGGCGCAATGTCACAATGATCTTGCTGTATTCCCGTGTCCTGTGTTTTTTGGATCTACTTATCCAGGACAATGAAAGGCTCAATATGTAGGGGACGACAGGTGCGGAACCGTAAGGTGTATTTCCCCTCAGCGGTGGTTACCCCCATTATTTATCACCATATCAACGATCTGTGCTTTTACTCCGGGGTTGCAGGCTTGATAGGTGTAATTTAATTGAAAGGTTTTATGGCAGGCATAGCAGTGATAACGATGATGACTACTGCTGCCTTTTCCATGTCTTTTGACATTTTCTGTTTTCTGACAATAACGACAAACCACATCAACTTTCGCCATATCTTACCTACCATAAAAAACGAGGATCTGACCACAACATCTAATTATTGGGTGCATGACCCGAAAAACATCGCATCCTCAGCATTCTGAAATCATAACGAGGTGAATGTTTATGTGGGATAATGTTTCAAATGCCGGTTCGGTCTGTCTACTCAGTCTGGCTGTCTTATGTACTCCTCAGGTACAAGCGGCGGAGAAAGATGAACTGGCGAGTGCCAAACGCCTGATTGAGCAGGTACAGATTGTGCTAGAGCGCGCCCGTATTGCTGAGCAATCTGCTGACAACACCCAATCACCCCGTTATACCTTTGATTATCAGGATCGGGAACTGCAACTGGTGATCGACGAAGGGCATATCACCACCACTAACCCGCTGCTCTCCCCCTATATGACCAAGGTTGTGAAGATGTGGCGTAAACTGGGCGCCTGGCTGTGGCTGGCCACGCAGAACCTCGCCGATTACCCGGATACCGCTGAGAAAATGCTGAATATGGCCGAATGGTGGTTGTGTCTGACCATGCCGCCCGATGAAGTCGAACAAATCGCCCGTTTCAAAAAACTGAATGAAGAGCAGAAAGCCGTTTTGCTCTCCGCCAGTAAACTCCCCCGCTGTTATACCGAAGGGGTGGTGCTGGCGAAAAAAATCGAAGCCTTGTTTCGGGTGGTGCCACCGAGTCTCTATCTGGCGCTGGGGATGACGGAAAAAGAAGAAAAGGCCGAACGGCGGGCGTTAATGCGCGAGCACCAGTGCAGTGAACTGGAAGCGGCGATTTTGGTGGCAAGAAGGATGGATAGTGCACGGGGGATTGAAAGCAGGTTTTGAATATTCTTAATAAAAATTCCTAATGGAGACAGAAACTCTTATTCTCTTGTAATAAGTAGATAAAGGATAAGAGTTTTTTCTCATAAAACTTTTCAATTCTATAAATCTATTCTTCTGCATTTATTCTTTATGACTCATCGTGGAATGAACGAGCTTATACTCCAAAGGTAGAAAGTACTGCTTTGGTGCAAAAAATTACTCTTTATCAAAATCGTTAAAAAATGCCCTGCAATGTATAAAAGCGCAAAAAAGGTACTAATTACCACGATCATGTAGGTATTTTCGTGAAAAATCCCTATAGTTGGAGCGGATTGACGGTTATATAATTTTGTCTTTTAATAAAACCATTTTTGAAAACTACGCAGTAATAGTTAGAACCACCATTGGTATGTACCCGATTTCTTCCCGTTTGTTTAAGGTATTGTTCGACAAAAGCTCTGTTACTTCCATTATTAAGATAACGCTGATAAATATCGTTATGTCTAAAATTTATGTAAACTGAACCTACATATCCTTTAACTTCACGCGATGCTCGACTTTCGAGGTGAGTTGAAATGACATAGCCGCTCCTTTATAACTTTAATTGCTAAAAAAATAGAAAATAAAGGAACAAAAGGCTATGTCACAACAAGTATTTACTATTTGGGTGTTTTGTTGGGTAGACCATAATTTAACGGCGTTATAGCAAAGCACACGATTCCCCAAGCCGGGGGCACCCACCTAAAATGAGCGATGCCGAAGTCATCACGATGGAAGTGATTGGTGAATTCCTTAGGGTTTTCAACAGATAAAAGGGATTTGGAAATACTTTTTTTACCACTGGCGCGAGTGGTTTCCGGGACTGGGCTCACGCGCCAATTTTGCCTAAACAGGCTGCAAATCTTTGGGTTGTCACACAAAAAGCTGCAAGAGCAGCTGGCGACGTTATTGGGCGCGTCCGACCGACCGCTGCATATTATCGACGGATTTCCCCTGCCCGTCTGTGGATTCAAAAGAGCGAAAGGCAGCGCCAACTTTAAAGGGCAAGCGGATTATGGATTTTGTGCCGCCAAGAATGAAACATACTACGGCTTTAAAGGGCATCTGATGAAAAGATTAAACCGGCGTAGTCACGCGGTTTATATTAACACCTGCGAGCGTCAGTAGCGTGAACCTATCCCCGATTTTGTTCCTCCCTATAAAAGGCTATTTGCTGGGCGATAAAGGGTATTTAGGCGTTGAGTTTAAACAGGAACTAAAAAAAGCAGGGCATTGAGATGATTACGCCGGTGCGTGCCCAGACTCATGATCCAATTCCCCAGGGAAATCAGAAAGCGTATTAATGACAAACGCCGTTTAATTGAAACCGTGATTGGTCAACTCGCCGGGCAATTTGCGATCCAGAAGTGCTGGGCGCAGGATTTGTGGCATTTGGGTAATCCAATTGCCAGAAAACTGCTTTCTCACACGTTGGGTATTTTTGCCAATTTTAAACAAGGTAAAAGTCAACGCGACTGGCTTCAACAAGCCAACGTTATAGGATGTTAAAGTCGAGCATCGCGTTAACTTCAGTATCTTGTATTATTCTTGATACTTTTGCAGCCAGAGAAGCGATATCATAATTCGCTGAATTGCAGGCAAGAATATGGATTTTATGCAATCGACTTACTATTGTTTGTGACTGAATGTATCTGGCTACTACATCGTAAGTCCAGAGTTGACCATCTATAGCAAGACTTTCCGGCCTTCCATTAAAAACTGCCAGTCCGTGGCAAGCAATTGTAAATTCGTTTATTACATACCCATCATGAAAAGTTGATGTAATGTACGTGTGGGCATCTGGATAGATATCTATAAGATGAACTCGTTGTGTCCAGTCGTTCATACGATATTTCCTCTTTAGAAGCTGAATGAGTAGCGATAAATTTTCATATTTGGAAACAAATTAAATGTAGCACTTGAATAGATTCTTTGTATATTACCTTTCCGTAGGTCTTCCCCCAAAGTATGAAGCAAACGTCGTAGTACAGAGGACAGGTCATCGCTCTCCTCTTCCAGGATCTCAGGCAGGTGCTGTTTCAGTTTCTGAATACCGGTGGGAACAATCACTCCCTGCTCAGCGAGGAAAGCCCGAATCTGATTGGCGAGTGCGGTACGTTGTTCTACGATGAGTTGCTGGGCATTGCGCAGTGCCTTAATATCTTGCTGTTCCACCGTCTTGACCGGAACAAAATGGATACCGGGTCGGTAGGCGGTTTCGCAGATAGCCTGTGCATCCTTGGCATCATTTTTTTGATGATGACTGAAAGCTTTGACATGCTGGGTCGGCACAAGCCTGATGACAAATCCCATCGCCTGAAGGGTTCTGCCCCAATAGTGAGAAGTTGCACAGGCTTCCATAGCAATGAGGGTTCCTGGCGAAAAAGTGCGTACAGTATCAAGCAATTTTTGCCGTGAGATTTTTCGGTTCGAGGCGACTGAACCGTCTTCCATCCAGACACAGACTTGAAAAACGTTTTTGGCGAGGTCAATGCCAACGACTTTGATCGTATTCATGAGATGTTCTCCCGAAATTCAGTGCATCGGAAAAAAAGATGGCACTGTTTGCTGCTGAAAAAGGGGACGTCCATCACATCACTACAAGTTAAAGCTGGCCTGCGATATCGTCCGGTGGCAGTAAGGGTATGCGCGATATCAACTTTTTTGCCTTGGCAATCTCCAGCGCTTCTTTCAGGATTTCCGTTTCCATCGTTTTACGGCCGAGCAATTGCTCAAGCTGCTTGGCCTTTTTCTGCAGCGCTTTGTATTCAGCTACACTGACGACTTCATCACGGGATTGAATCGCTGACATACCTCCCTCTTGCATCAGTTTTTTCCACTTAAACAGTAAACTCGGCGTAATGCCGTGTTGTCTCGCCACTCGTGATACTGAAACGCCTGGTTGCTGAGCCATGGCAACAAACCGGGCTTTCTCTTCGGCAGAATAACGACGACGGTGCTGTGCACCAGTAACAATTTCAATACGTTCTATGGACACTCCTTCAGAATAGGTTTGAGCCTATCGCTTAATTTAATTATAGGGTGTCTGTTTTAATTAGGGGGTATTACATAAAGATTTTTTTATTATTGAATATAGGTTTTATAATTTTAGAGGGTTATTTTTACTCTTAATTTAACTCATACTAATAACATCGGATAATAAAAATTGAAACCATTAATTAGCTAAAATTGAAAGTTAGCTATGCGTCACATAAATATCTTCTTTAACTATGAAAAAAGTTTTAAATCGCATTAATGTTATTAATTGCGTAGCTTAAATGTCACATTCAATTGATTTTTGTAAAGTAGACAAATCTTTTTCTACTTAGTTTTAGATGGTTATCATTTAAAAAAAATAAGTTTATAGGAGGATGTATTCATTCTCATGGGGATTGTTTTTTCGGGATTTTCCGCCGAATTATTTATACGGTTATTGAGTATTTATTGTGATAACGAAAATAGTCATTTAGAGAGATAAAATCCAAATGAAAACGCATATTCTACATTTTGACCTAGCTCAAAGCCATTTACGTACCCAAGCCAGTCAATTAAACCTTTGGGTTGGTGAATATAATATACCGTTGCAAGAACATGATGAGTCAAGTTTAGCCAGAGCAGCTGGAGAAAATCCTGCAATAGATATGGTTCTGCGTTACGGTTCACACAATATCAGCCATTTCGCCGAGGTACCTGAACACTATTTTTTACCTCATCACGTTACGCTAATTAAAGTGGTTGGTGATAAATCCGGGCCTTATCGTTCTTCATTACCGGTTCTTTATCATCTTTCTTATCATATTCCCAATGCTCATTTACATCGTTATGTCAAACGTAATAGAGAAAAACTGGCAGTAAATAATGTAGAGATGGCTTTGCCGGGTAAACTTAGTGCTCTCGGTGTTAATAGCCAACATTTAGCGCGAAATTCTATTCATTGCGGCGATTTGTGGGTTGCGACTAATGAAATGAAAACACCGTGGGATGTTGCTTGCTCTATTGTGTTTTCCCATCCGGAATTGTCTAACAGTCAGGCTTATGCAGCATCAATTGTCATGAATGCACATATTGCCCCACCGGAGGCAATAGACCCACTGCAATATAACCGAGTTTATGAACTGGCTATATCAATATCGAGTCAGGGACCTGCGACAGATACAGGCGGTTTTGCCACTTATGGCCAATTGGTTGACCCTGATGGCAACGCAATGTTTTACGAATTTGACTGGGTAGGTCAAGACGGACAGGTGATTTTCGCTGAAGGTGATCCGGTGATGCAATATAACCTATCGGATGAAACGGAGAATTATTCTGGTTCGCCAGCATCTAATGCGCTGAAAACTTCGCATAATGATGGTCGCCTGCAAAATCACAATTGGAGTGTCAGCCAAAGTGCGTCTTTGGACGTTGCCGAATTCAAAGATCAGGCTGCAGCATTGGCTGTTAAGCGGGACACCAACCAAATTTGGACTGCCACCAACCGTACTCCTAATCACGGTATGGATGTGTATGCCGACAGCATCCGTTACGATAGCAGCCAAAGCCATTTTTCCATTGATTTTAAGAACAATTACTTACGTCAGCTAGGTGTCTATATTCAGTTCTTTAAAGACACTAAGATGGAACAGCCGATCGATAATCCAAAGGTTGACGGTGATTGGCCGTTTTATTTCCCTCAAGAGCTGGCTGCGTTATTCGAAACGCCATCACAAAAGGCCCTGGGTGTATTGGCTAATGTCAATACGATCATGGGGATCCCGATGCCCACGGATCCCACTAACTTTGGCTTGCCCTGGCCGGCTGAAGCTCAGGCAGCTAAATTCTTGTTTGGTGGCCTGGGAACCTCCCGTTGGGAGAACCCGATTGTTTGGCCAGGTGTGATTTTGACCGGTATGTTCCAATACGGTATTCCGGCCCTGATGATGTTAGCTGGAGCCATGGTAACTAACAGCCAGTGGTATAAAGATTTTATTTCTAATAAGGATAACGTTGCCATACTGGCCGGTATTGCTTTCCCATTGATTGGCGGTGGCGCCGCTGTCGGTTCAGCGTTATTCAATACTAAAAAGGTGCTAACCAGTTTAGCCAGTATTGCCATTGGTATTCTGGCTAAAAAAGGGATGGAAGCGTTAGCGACTTATGTTACAGCCCAGGTAGCAGCCAGTGCGGCTGCGCAGGCGGTTCCGGTGGTTGGTTGGGCGTTCCGGCTAGCTGCGATTACGCTGGATGTGGCACAGATCGCTGTAACCACGGGTGAATTACTTTCCTCGCCCGCCACATTGGAAGTGGATATCAAGCGTCAGATGACACTTGCTTTTACTCTGCATCCTGATCCTGCTCATGGTGAAGCGGGCCGTCCGGAAACCGCAATCTGGCCACCGGTGGCAGTGCAGTGCCAGGTGACCGTTGAATATACCAACGGCACCTACTATACCCAGACTATTCCATTACCCGCGACAGGTTCCAATACACCACTATCCTTTAATTTCAATTTGGTTGGCTGGGGTGGAACACTCAAAATCAAGGCTAATGTCTATTCAGCCACTGGCTGGTTAGCGGGGAGCTACACCAGTGATCTGCTGAATGCGCAGCCAGACGACCCTAATGAAGGCATCATGCGCGTCAGCGGTAATATAAAAGAGATGTTGGTGCCGCTGACTCAGGTGACTCAATACGAATATTGGGAACAGTTGTCTTACGATAGCGGTAAAAAAGAGTACCAGTGGATTGAAGGCAGCGTGCCGTTGGAAACCCAGTCTTCAACCAATTGTAGCAATGTAGGCAATAACATCTGCAAGCTGGTCAATATGACAATCCTGAATTCAGATTATCAGGTTGGTTATTGCTATCAGGCTTCTGGTCAGGATATTCCACTGGAAGATCCATTAAGTCCACCAAATAGCGGCCAGATGTACGTGTTGCAAAACATTTCCACTTTGAGCAACGACTCGTTGAATGAGCGTCTGAAATTATCTGCGGTAGGTTTCAAAGTACAACCACTGATCAGTTATAACAGTTTTGGCGAAGGACCGGACGAAAAAACCATCACGCCTTATAACTTTATTATTGATTCACGGTTTGGTGAATATCACTTACGTCGGGTGGACTTGCGTGATGGCAGCCATAATTTTGGTTTGACGGATAATCCGCTTTCGTGGGGAACTTTCACCATTCCACATCTTGATGCGATGGTGGTTCATCCGAGCGGTTATGTCATTGCAGTCAGTTGGCAATATAGCAAGATGCAGATCCTCGCGTTGGGTGATCAGGGCTATCCGGATGCTCAGGCTCCAGCGGCACAGATTGTCTCTGGAGAAGGGGTTCGGCAAGGGCTAACCCATGGACCAATTGCCCTGACCGTAACGCCAGATGGCCGCATACTATTATTGGAGACAATCAATACCCGTATTCAGGCGTTTGATACTAAAGGAAACCCATTCCCGAGTTTTGCGGGTGCAACACTGTTTCAACTTACTACCGCTGATTATCGGGCAACACTGGATGCGCAGGAGTTTTCCCCGGCATTACAGCAAGCATTTCGTGAGCAGGGGTTGACATTCCTGTTCAGTAACAGTGATCCGAACTTTATACGTTCGCTGAATGCTGGAGTACTGGACGAGCAGATTATTGCCGCCTTTGCTGAAGATGGGATCTACCTGAGTTATAACCAGACGGCGGACGGTAACATTGATCCAGTCGGTAGTACCGTTGTTAACGTAATACAGCAAGGGCAGAGCTGGTCAGTATATGATCCGCAAAAACCCGCTACTTACACGCTGACAGCCAAGGGACAAACGGTATCTGTATATAACGATTTGAGTAATGTGCGGGTTATCGCTATCGGTCAAGGCGTCAAATGGCAAATTGATGATCTCAGCGGCGCTCGATCCTGGCTGTTAACCCTTAATGTAACGAATCCTGCTCAGATTACGGTAGCGGATTATCTATCCTATATGCCGCTGAATAAGCCAGCCGGGATAACTTATCTGGATGTTGCGGTTGAGTCGAAGGGATATATTTATGTCTTGTCATATCGTAACGAAGGACGGGATCCAACGGATTATGTCCTTGATATATATAATCCTGACGGTACTTTCCTGGTAACTGTCCCTGATTCGACATTAGTGCCTGATCCAGCTAAACGCCAGCATATTGTCGCTGCGCATCTAGCGATAGATTCGTTCCGTACTCTGGTGGCGATGAATTACGGCAAGTTCTTGGGTGAGAATCAACGTACCCAACCACAGATCAGCCAGTGGAAGCCAACTACACCAATATTCGATCTGGGTATCGATCAATTAACGATATTCCAGCAACACGATATGGATAAAATTCACGCAGTTTTTGCTGGCAACAAACACCCTCTTAGTAACAAAGCAACTATCGAAACTATCAATGAAAATGGTTATTTCATCATTACTGATGTTAATACCCGTTACCCAGTCATTTGCACCGTGGATGGCGATAATCAGCAGATTATTTCTGTTTACAGTTTCTCGGAAACAACTATGCCATTAAAAAACTATAGCTCAGGATTTAAAGAGGTCTTGCAATTATTAGGTATCCCAGAGAGCGATGTAACGGAGAAAGTTGTTGTTGCATCTTCGTCGCAAGGCTCTTTACGGCCTGACGATCCACAGTCGCTGGCTCCTTCTTATACGGCAGAAGTGTCGTCAGCAGCGGAGCTGTTGACCCTTTCTGGTATCCCCCCGGTTGAAGCGCCGATATCTTTTCCGGCAACTGTTGATGTTTTTGCGATTGCTGAATTGGAGATTGCTGATGACGGGGTTCTGAACATTAGCAATCCGACTTCAAGACCGATAGTGGTGGTGGTTGACACGTTGGCCCTTAAGCAAGGTGGGCAACTGATATGTGACGCCGCTGTGATTCTAAACGTACAAACTTATACCAAAACTCAGGAGAATTCCCATGAATAAAATGAAAACGGTTAACGAAACTTTGGCTGAATTGCGTGAGCATTATCATTTGACCGGTACCGAGCGGCAGCCAAAGCAATTGAACACTTCGGACTTTGACGGGCCAGTCATATTTTCTAACGATCCGAAAATAGCCACTGTGCCGCCTGCGTTTTTTATCGTACAAACCATACAAGAGCTGAAGGAGCTTGGGGGAGTGCCTGACAGTGAATATGGACCAGGCGGAATGGAACCACACCATCCATTACCTGAACCCTATTCTGCTGAACGGTTGGCGAATGTCACCGGTAATCATGCTGATATATGTAAAGCTTTCCGCGCTTATATCTATGGTTATTCTCCTTTGGTTAAAGATTATGAAGATATTCTGAACGCTAAACGTTTCCCGATGAAAGTCGCGTTATACAGTGGTGAAGATATCGTTGTCACTGCCAGTAATCCATTGATTGTTGGAAGTAAAGAGAGTCACGGAGAACCTGTTAACTTGAGTTTTAATAAGATAACGATTGAACCTGGCGGTAAGATTATTTATTTGACCAATGGCACGGTTGAAGCGAACGAAGTTGTCGTAGTTAATTCTCCAAATCCATATCTATCCCCAGGTGATAATGATGGCCCGAACTTCGAAAATATTGGCAGTAACGGAGGCGATGGCGGGAGTGGAAACAATGGGGCCAATGGAAGAGACGGCAGTAATGGTAGTGCTGGTAAAGATAATAAAAACTCCTGTGCAACGTCGGCTACCAACGGTACCGCTGGTGGCAATGGTACTGATGGCGCCAGAGGAAGTGATGGCGAGAAAGGTGGGAATGCAAATGATATTAATTTTAAAACAGATACCCTTAGCGGCTTTGTGAATATGCTGACGCAAGGTGGAAATGGCGGTAACGGTGGTAACGGTGGGAATGGCGGTAGTGGTGGAAAAGGAGGGAATGGCGGCGGCTCTACTGACAACTGTAATGCTGGATATGGTGGTAATGGGGGGAATGGCGGCAACGGTGGTAGCAGTGGAAATGGCGGTAATGCGGGTGACGGCGGCAACATCTATTTTACTTACCAGGAAGGCGGAAGTGCGACGTTCCAGGCCAAGGCAGTTGGTGGTAACGGTGGTAAAGGCGGCAATGGTGGTTCTGGGGGCGCTGGTGGTGCCGGTGGTTCTGGTGGTAAGGGTAGTAGTGGGGGTAGCCCAGGTAAGGGGGGGGCATCGGGGACCACAGGTGCAGCCGGAAAAGCCGGATCTATCGGTGCAATTTATATCAACGGCAAAAAACAATAACTGCAAGGGGAAGTTATGGTCGCAGATATTCAAATTTTGGGTATTAACGGTGTAAATGGTGCCGATGGGGCTAATGGCGCTGATGGTCAACGGGGTGCTGATGGTCAGAATGCTTCTCGTCGTAAGCCACCCACTGCCGGTAGCCCTGGTGGCGATGGTCAGTCAGGCCAGAATGGCCTAGATGGTCAATCCGGTTCTAGCTGGTGGTTTGCCCTGCGTTGTACCCGTTTTGACTTACAGAATATCGTACGGATTAGCAATAATGGCGGTAATGGCGGTGATGGTGGCATAGCGGGTTATGGTGGCAATGGGGGTGATGGCGGCAATGGTGGCCGTGGTAATTCGTCATCGTCGGGCAAGCCGGGGGGTATCGGCGGTAACGGGGGTAATGGTGGCAATGGCGGCAATGGGGGTGATGGCGGCGATGGGGGGCATGTTTGGGTCAGATATAACCAAACTAGCTTACCAAAACCGGTATCTGCCACTTCTAATGGCGGGAACGGAGGACTTGGTCAGCCCGGTGGTGCAGGAGGGATCGCCGGGCGCGGTGGGGTAAATGGTGACGGCTCACATGCACCCGATGGAGAATATGGTATTGGAGGGATTAGTGCCAGCGGTGGTCAGGCTGGGAGAGCTGGGAAGGTTTCTGTAAATCACTTGCTGCGAGGATAATGGCATGAGCGAATCTAGATCTTTTGCTGGCAAATGGCAATTTGCAGCGGCTTCTGGCCAACTGATTACTGTTCAGGAGGATGGTACGCTTAGCCTGTCAGCCAAGCAATCAGGGGCGATAAATCAAATGATTAATGCTTATGGCATGACTAGCTTTTGGTTACAGGCGGGCAATGGTCGATATTTGGTTGCGAGCGGTAATACTCCTCAAGCTAATCAACCGCGTGATGGGACGGTTGCCGAGATCCGGTTGGAAGAAGTAGGAGGATCTGGATTTCGCCTGCGTCGTATTAGTAGCAGTGGTGACAGCTATTTGGTGGTGCAACAATCTGGGCTGATTTGGCAAGCAGTCACTAGCAGTCCGCCTCTGTCAGCCCAATTTACTCGTACCGTCGTGACAAAAAGCCTGGAATATCTCAAAGATTGGGGAGCCATGGGCGCCGATCTACGTTTTGCCTATCTCGCCGAAGAGAATTTGAATGAAATGGTGATGATGGCCGTCGATTTGTCCAATGCTGACCTGCGTGGCTCCACATTGCTTGGCGCTGATTTAACTAATGTCAAAGTTGATAATTGCAATTTTAGCAGTTGTGATTTAAGTAAGACTGATCTAACGCATGTTCATGGTAAAAATGCACTTTTTGAAAAGTGTATCGTGGGTAGTGATACCAATATGCCTGATGCTGAGCTACCGAACGCCATTTTCCGTGGCTGTAAGAGCAGTGGGGGTCAGCCAGTATTAAATCGTCTAAAAGCGCCCGGGGCGAATTTCTCTGGTGCGTTGTTACCTTCGGTGATCATGGAGAATGCTGATTTATCGCAGGCGAATCTGGTTAATGTTGATCTCAGCGGCGCCAGTCTGGCTTCCTGCAATTTTACTGGGGCGATTATGACGTTGGTGAATTTGCAAAATACTACCTTGCAGACCTCGAATTTTAGTCAAGCCACGTTAGTAGGGACGGATTTTACTGAGGCGAATATCAATCATGTTAATTTCAGTGGCGCTAATCTGACCAACGCCCGGTTATCGTTAACCACCGGTTATAGTCAGCTTAACCTTAGCGACAGTACCTTATTAGCCACGGTGCTGACAGGGATGGATCTGGTCGATGCCACGATTACCGCTAAAACCAATTTTACTCAAGCACAGATGGATGGGGTCAATCTGAGTAAGCAGAAGTTGGATCAAGTCGTATTCCTGATGGCGTCAATGAAGAAGGTAAATTTGGATTATACATCACTCAATGGCGCCGTTCTGGTAGGCGCCAATCTGGCTGGTGCTACTGTCTTGGGTAATGTCTCCTTAGTGGGTGCGAATTTGTCCAATGCGAGTTTGGAGAATATTAATCTGACCGGTGCTCAATTTGGGGCCTTATCCACAGTGGCATATCTGGATGAAGCTGAGGTTCAAGCGCTGGATAATCAGCAGCTGCCTGAACAGTTACATCAAATGCTGTATCAGGGAAAGATGTTAATCAACGGTCAAGCAGAGGTGTTGGTTCGTCAGCCGGGCCAGAACTGGCTGGTGGAACATGATGGTAAACCGTTATTTATTCACTATCAGGATGGGCAATTAAACGTTGCGCAAGATAATGGCGGTAATGCGGCAATTCTTGCCAACACATTTATGCCTAATGCTATCCTGACTGGCGCTAATCTGTACGCGGTTGATATGTCTGGCGCTCATTGGTACGGCAGTAACGCCAGAGCCGATAACGCCAATTTGGAACAGGTCAATTTGTCGAATGCCAACTTAGCGACAATGAATTTCACTCAGGCTCGATTGTTTGGTGCGAATTTGTCCTATGCTAGTCTTGTGAATACTGATTTCAGCAAGGCAATGTTAGAACCCACCGAAGGTCTTAAGCCGGCATCTCTGGCCTTTGCTTCAATTCAAGGCACTATCTTTACGGAAGCTAAATTGACCGGCGCTAATCTGACCAATGGCGCGGTGGCTTTACCGTTTGAGGAAACAGGCAATAAGTTAACAGGTGTGCCTTTATTCAGTGCGGCGCTTGAGCTGATGAGTTCATTAAATAGTGGCACAGTCTCAAAAGAGTTGCGTCAGGTATTCACTGATAACGGCTACAGCCTGTTATCTAATGCCAAACTCATTGAAAAGCAAAGTGATCAATATTGGATTATTTCCAACCAGCCGCCAGACACCGATCTGAATTATCGAGGATACTGTAACTTTATGGTGATTCGGGTGAGTGAGGTCGGTAATAACCATCTGCAAGTTTGTGGTGGATCGCCATTACGTATCATCCGTACTGCGGCTGACAATACATTGCAACCGGTTAATGTCGCTTTTGGGGTGACAATTGATATCACTCAGGCAATGGATGAAGACACCACCTGCCCAAGTGGTTTGCGTTATCAGTTACTCAATACGGGTATCAGCTATCAGTCATTGATGATGCCGGGATTACCACCTCATCCGCCAAAATGTATTCCCAGTCCGGCGACTTGGTGTTGATAAGTAAGCACGATGATCTGGCAAACAACTAATCGGAGTAAAGAATACCACTATGGATATTAATATGATGAGAAGCGATAATATGCCGATTGCCATTATCGGTATGAGTTGCCGTTTCCCGGGGGGTGTTAGCTCTCCAGAGGAATTCTGGCAGCTGTTGTGTGGTTCAAGTGACGCAATTACCCCAGTCCCCCCTGAACGCTGGTCAACTCAGGCTTATAGTTCCCGAGATCGCAATTTGCCGGGGAAAATGGTGGCGCGAGAAGGCGGATTTATCGCTGATGTTACCGGCTTCGATGCGGCTGTGTTTGATATCAGTAATACAGAAGCGCCTTTTATCGATCCACAGCATCGTTTAATGTTGCAGGTGACTTGGGAAACACTGGAACGGGCGAGAATAGCGCCAAAATCGTTGGCGGGTCAGGCGGTTGGTGTCTATATCGGTGCTTTCACTCATGATTATATGCACCTGCAATTTACTGATTTGCGTCAAACTACCGGTTATACCTCAACCGGTGCAATGGGAACCATGTTGTCAAACCGGATATCCCATGCGTTTGATTTTCAAGGGCCATCCTTGACTATTGATAGCGCCTGTTCATCGTCCCTGTTAGCGGTCCATTTGGCTTGTGAAAGTTTGCGGCGCGGAGAATCACAACTGGCGCTAGCGGGTGGCAGCCAGTTAATGTTGATGCCTGATTTTTCGGTAGTAGAAAGCCGTACTGGTTTTCTATCATTGACCAACCGCTGTCATAGCTTTTCAGCTAATGCTGATGGTTATGTGCGTAGTGAAGGAGTCGGTGCTGTTTTGCTGAAACCTTTGAATGCGGCTTTACAGGATGGCGATCCCGTTTTGGCGGTGATCCACGGTTCAGCTGCCAATCAAGACGGCCGCACTCCCACGATTACTCAGCCAAGTGGCATCGCACAACAACGAGTGATTCGGATGGCCTGTGCTCAGGCGGGGATTTCCCCGGAAGAGATTGATTATATTGAGGCCCATGGTACTGGGACTGGGGTAGGTGATCCGATAGAAGCAGAAGCACTGGGGCTGGTCTGTCGGCCCGAACCGACAGACCGCCCATTGTTGATTGGTGCTTGTAAATCCGTAATTGGTCATACGGAAGCTGCGGCGGGCATTGCTGGATTAATTAAAGCGGTATTGTGTTTACAACGAGGACAGGTACCGGGCAATTTACATGTCGAGCCGCCTAACCGTTACATTCGTTTTACTGAGTTGGGATTGCAAGTTCCACAGCAGTTAACTCCATTGTCTGAAGGAAAAGTGATAGCTGGGGTGAATTCCTTTGGTTTTGGCGGAACGAATGTCCATGTGGTGTTAAGTAATAATGCAGAATCTTCCGTACAACTTCGGACGACGCAAGGACAAGCTTTCATGCTGCCATTGTCTGCGCAGTCTGAGTTTTCTCTGAAGCAACAAGCGCAGAGCATTGCTGATTTGCTGCAACAGCAGCCAGATATTGCCCTTGATGATTTGTGCTATAGCTTGGCGACGACTCGTCACTGCTTTCCGTTACGTAAGGGGATCGCATTCAGTAACCGAGAACAGTTGCGACAGCGGTTGACTAATCTGAATGTGTCGTCGGAGCATAACAATAAAAAAGTTGATCGTCTGGCTTGGATATTTGCGGGTATTGGCAGTGAAGATTGGCAAGACTCTATCGTTTGGTTTCAGCAATTTCCCGAATTTACTGAACAATTCGAGCGTTGTGAGGCAATTTGGACGGGATTTTCTGCACCTTCCTTATATGCGGCATTGATCTCTGCCGATGAACTGATGGAGCCGCCAATGCAGTTTGCTGTACAAATATCAATGGCTGCGCAGTTGCAGAAGTGGGGGTTCAAACCAGCGGCGTTACTTGGTCATAGTTCCGGTGAAATGGCGGCTTGTTATCTGGCGGGAATTTATGATCTGACGCAGGCACTGACACTGTTACATCAGCGTTATCATTATCTGGAACGTGTGTTGAATAAAGGCGGCGGATTATTAATTGTGGCGGCGACAGTTGAGCAGATATTGCCTCATTTGTCTGCCCCCGGTGCCGAGCCTGCCGTGGTGATAGCAGGGCGTAATAGTATCAATCGTTGTTTACTGTCTGGGCCTATAAGTGAATTAACCGCTGTTGCTGAGCGCTTAAAGCAGCAGCGTATCGCCAGTAGTGGGCTCAATTATAGAATTGCTTCTCATTCCTATTATATAGAGTCAATCAGGGCTGGGTTGACTGCGGATGCGGCAACCGTTCCCGCGGCAGAACCTTTGTTGCCAGTGTTTTCATCAGTCACCGGGGAGTTGATTAATGGAAAGTTGAGTCCCGATCATTGGGCTGACAATGTCGTCTCGTCACTCCGTTTTGACGATGCGGTAGAAAACATGCTCAAAGCGGGTTTCCACCATTTTCTGGAAGTTTCACCTAAATCCCTACTGAGTGCAGGATTAAAGGATTGGAGCCAGCCTTATCGAGGACAGGTGTTTGCTTGTCGCTCAGGGCAGAACTGGCCACAACTGTTAGGACAGCTGTTTGAAGCTGGGGTTGAACCGGACTGGCGGACTCTGATGCCTACCGCTTGCCCAATCGATCTACCCACTTACTCCTGGCATCAGCAATCTTATTGGTATGAACCAGAGATTAGCCGTCGCCGCCGATTACGTATATTGAGAGGTGTATTATTGGGCGAAGCTCAGCCGGGCAGCGATAGTTGGCAAGCTGAGTTGGCTGTAGAACAAGTGCCTTGGTTACTCGATCATGTTGTCATGGGAAATGCAATGTTTCCGGCTGCGGGCTATATTGAAATCATGTTGGCGGCGGCTCGTATCTGTTTTCCTGACGTTGGATTAGCGCTTGATAATATTGTGTTGCAATCGGCTTTACTGCTAGAGCCAGGCATAGAATTCAGGTTAAAGACACAGCTAGATCGCCAGCGAATGGAAGTGCAAGTACACATTACCCGTAATCTGGATGAGAGTGTACATTACCAACTTGCAGCCAGTGCACAGGTGAACATCGTTGTACCGGGTGCTACTGCTTGTGCTATTCCTCCATTAGCGGTAAATGATCGCTATCCTTGCATGTGGAACCAAGAGATGTTGTATCAGGCATTTCAACATCTACATTTCAGTTATAGTGGTGTTTTTTGTAATCTGCGCCATGCGTTTGTTGGTAAAGAAGAAACAATCTGTGAGATTGAATTACCACCTGCTCCGGAGGGAATGAATTTTCACCCAGCGGCTTTGGATGGTATCTTCCAATCATTGTTGGCGATTCAGTCTGCTGATGTTCACGCGCCAATTCCTGCTAGCGAGTTCCGTATCCCGGTCAGTATTCAGCATTTGCGTATCAATGGTAAATTGTCAGGTCGGGTTCATGCCCATGCCCGAAATACTAAGCAGACGCAACAACAATGGATTGGTGATATTGACGTCTATACTGATAGCGGTATGTTGCTTTGTCAGATCAGCGGGTTTTGTGTTCAGCGTGTTGGTAATAGAAAAAACAGCTTGTCTGCCAAACTGCACAATCTGGTTGTCGGCCAACCACAGTGGCGTAAACTGCCCGCTCAGCCATCAACAGAGTCTGTGACGCAATGGGCTATCCTTGGGGGTGAAAACGCTCTGGCAGAAGAGTTAGTTGATGAGTTGCAACGCCGTGGTGGGTGTGCCTCGTTGTATTCTGGTCTGCCTGACAGTTATCAGAAAATTCAAGAATTAGTTGATACTCTTCCTGTTGAAACCGAAAGGATCCTGATCCTCTGGCCGTTGCAGGCTCCGCGGATGGCTTATCATTCGTTGATCCATTTGTGTGCGGCGCTGGCCGAACGGTCGATAAAACCACGTTTGTGGATAGTGACTCAATGTGCTCATCAAATCACTGAGCAGGATCAGCCAGATCCATTTGCCGCCGCATTATGGGGAATGATGCGCGTTATTGGTCAACAAGAGGCAACTGCATTATGGGGTGGATTACTGGATATTGACAGTATCACGGCTCCAGCCAAATGGTGGGACGCGCTATTGATAGGTGATGGCGAGGATCAATTAGCTCTGCGCCATGATCAGCGTTATGTGCTACGCCTTGTGCCATTACCTGAAATACCCGCACTACCACCAGTGCGTTTTCGTCCAGATGGCTGCTATCTGCTGACTGGTGCTTTTGGTGATATGGGGCGTAAATTGATCCCCTGGA
This sequence comes from Xenorhabdus sp. SGI 60, assembly GCF_056632175.1. Taxonomy (NCBI): domain Bacteria; kingdom Pseudomonadati; phylum Pseudomonadota; class Gammaproteobacteria; order Enterobacterales; family Morganellaceae; genus Xenorhabdus; species Xenorhabdus sp. SGI 60. The sequence continues at coordinate 3,113,785 of NZ_CP196860.1, forward strand.
TGGTACAGCATGGTGCTCAACATTTGTTATTGGTCGGGCGTCGTTTTGCCCTTGATACGGCTGATCAAAAGTTATTGGAAATGCTACATCAACAAGGGATCGAAGCTAATTATCTGCCGGTTGATCTCGGTGATGTGGAAAGGACCCACATTTGTTTGGCTGAGTATCGACAACAAGCCAGCCAGCCGCTGCGTGGGGTGATTCATTGCGCTGCGCATGTTGAAGATCAGGGATATCGTGAACTCAGCCCCGAGGCGTTTGATAGAGTATTTGCCACTAAAGCATTAGCAGCCTGGACATTGCATCAAGCGTTGGCTGATGCACCTTTAGAGCATTTTGTTATGTTTTCCTCGTTGGGGGCATTATTGGCTTTACCGGGTATGGCATCTTACGCAGCGGCTAACGCTATGTTGGATAGTCTGGCCTGTTTACGGCGTCAGCAAGGTTTACCTGCGTTAAGCCTTAATTGGGGGCCATGGGAAGCGGGGATCGCTTTGCGGGATAGTCGAACGCTGCCAATATTGGAAAATAGTGGCTTACAGCCATTTGGTTCAGAGGAGGGATTAGCTGTTTTAGACCGCTTGTTTGCTCGGATTGAGCCGCAACTGGTGCCATTCTTGACGAATTGGTCAAATTTGCTGTCCAGCCAGATGCGTCACCTACCGCTATTGCGTGATATTCAGCAAGAAAATGTGGTTCAGACTTTACCCATAGAAGCGGCGCTTGCAGTGAGTGATCTGGACGATGTCGTTAGCTTGCTACAAACCTTTTGTGGTGAGATTGTTGGGACGTCAACAGAAGTATTCCATCCCGACCTACCTTTGACTAACAACGGTATTGATTCATTGAATGGTTTAATGTTGGTACAAAAAATCAACAAACAATTACGTTTGGATATTCCGCTGGAATTGTTGTTAAGTGATAAGCCGCTGGCTGAACTTGCATCATTGATTACATATCGATTGCAAGTTAAGGCAATTACGAAGTAGGACTAGAGGGAGCATTTGAACAGAAACTTACGGTTTCACCACTGATAATGATGCCCAAACCGTAAGTTTCTTCACGCAGATGACAGAAAAATATTATGACTGCTTTGACGCTGACAACCAGCGGTACAGCGTGGGGATTGACACTCCAAGGTTATTGGCGACGTTTTTTGGAGGAACACCGCCTGCCAGCAGTTTTTTAGCGGATTCCAGCTTGCTGTTGGTCATTTTGGGCTTCCGCCCAAGTTGCCGGGCCGCGTCCAGCCCAGCACGAGTGCGTTCTATAATCAGTTCACGTTCCATTTCAGACAGACTGGCCATCACATGAAAGAAAAACCGTCCTGATGGTGTGCCCGTGTCAATTGCATCAGTGAGACTTTTAAAATGAATCCCTCTTTTGTGAAGTTCACTAACCATATCAATAAGCTGTTTTACGTTACAGCCCAGCCGGTCGAGTTTCCAAACAACCAACGTATCGTCTTCGCGAAGTATTTCCATTGCCATCGCTAAGCCTGGGCGCTCAGTACGAACGTCGCTTACTTTATCTTCATAAATTTTTTTACATCCAGCTTGGGTTAACGCTTCAATCTGTAAATCAAGGTTCTGATCTCGCGTTGACACTCTTGCGTAACCTATCAGCATAAAATCACCATCCGAGTAGTTGTATCCACGGCCAGAACTCTTGCCCATGTCTGTCTTTAATTTTTTTAACTATCTCAGTGGAAAGACGATTGTCGATCCCATTCAACAAGCTCTGTTGGCGGTTTGAAATACGTTTCCGAACCTCATAATCGTTTTCACTAAACAGTGCTTCTTGGCATTTCATCAGTGATGCCCGCTCAGCTATCACACTGGAATGATTGAATAGCCAACGCACGAAAGCAAAACTATCCGGGTGATGAAACCACAGGTTGCCGCACATTTTCATATAATCGGTGGCGGTAACGTAATTTGCGATTGGTCCAGATAGCCGATGGGGATGAAACCGCCATCGTGGTCGGGCCGGAAGGGGAGGAAATTTTCGTCAATCAAGACGGTGCGATTAAAGTGCATTTTCACTGGAACCGCTATGACCAGCCGGATGATGGCGCTTCGTGCCGGGTACGTGTAGCACAGGGCTGGAACGGTAACGACTTTGGTTTTATGGCCATCCTCCGTATCGGGCAGGAAGTGATTATCTCTTACCTCAACGGGGATATCGACCGACCGATAGTCATTGGCTGCGTTTATAACGGTCTGAACCGCCCGCCGCTGGATTTACCGGCAGAAAAAACCCGCACCACCTTTAAAACCAAAACCCACAAGGGCAAAGGCTTTAACGAACTGCGTTTTGAGGATGCAAAGGGCAGTGAAGAAGTGTTTATTCATGCGCAAAAGGACATGAAAAGCCAGGTACTCAATGACGAAACCAGCAATATTGGCCATAACCGCACACACCACATTAAAAATGATGCGCATTTACGCGTGGATAATGAATACCGTGTCCAGGCAAACAATGATATTTCTCTGTCAACTGGGCAAAAGCTCCATATCAAGGCAGACGATGCCTTGCTGACACAAAGTGGCAATGAAATTCACCTCAGCTCAGGTGCAAAAGTGGTGATTGATGCGGGTTCTGAACTGGACCATTCAGGCCGCAGGGCATTTCTTGAAAATTGATGCAGGTGGGATCACCAGCAGCGCTGCGGTTAACTTTGGCAGTGGTGCCCCAGGTAATGGTTCAGGCTGGGGCGGAAAATTGCCGGATATGCTGGATAAGCTAAAACAAATCAACGCAGCACAGGCTACGGAGGCTATCTTAACATCGCCACCGGAGAAAATTTGTCTCAGTTGCTTAATGAAAGCCGCATTAGGCGGTTCTGCAATGGTCATCAGGGGGCAGTCATGATCTCGATATCACAGGAAACATGGCAGGACTATCAAAAAACACATCCTGATATGAAAAGGTATGCACTGATTGATGGGCTACAGTATGAACGCCTTTTTGATGCGGAGTTGACTTAACATTGCGGGACTGAATAACCCGCTGTTTAGGCGTTACCCTGATGCAGAAATCGCCTTTGCCGGGCTGTGGTTATTTGATATAACCCATAACATCGTATCCGTGGAGAAATTTTTAAAACTGGAAAAAACTTTCCCTGCTGTTTCATGGTGGTACACCACACTTTCATTGGATGCGCTGACCCGCCACTTCGAACCTTATTTGAATGTTCAACTGGAAAGCGGTGAAACGGCGCTGTTACGTTTTTATGATCCCCGCATTCTGCATCAAATTCGGGATATTTTCAGTCAGGAACAATTAACCGAATTCACACAACCTATTGATGAATGGAATTACTGGCTGGATGGTCAGTTTTATTCGGTAACCGTACTGGCAGGTCACGGCAAAGCTGGAAAAAGATACTATCTGCTTTCCAGCTAAATGGCTGCCCACAGCGGATGACTGCGATGAAGAAAAACGCTGTATCCGACAGGCCGTGGCGCAGGCTGTGCAGCAACGTTGCCAGCAGGCAGCGCACGCCACTGTGATGGACGTCAGCAAAAAGCGGGAGAAAACCCCGCCGCCGCTGTGTTTTGATTTAGGCACACTCCAGCAGACTGCTTCCCGTCTGTGGGCTATGGGCGCGAGTCAGGTACTGACGATTGCCCAGTCCCTGTATGAAACCCATAAAGCCACGACTTACCCGCGCACGGATTGCGGCTATCTGCCTGCGTCGATGCAGGCAGATATTCCTGTCGTGTTGACAGCGCTGGCGCGAACCGACCCTGCCATGACCACCATTATCAGCCAACTGGATAAACAATGTGTCTCCCGAATCTGGAATGACACAAAAATCACGGCACACCCTGCCATTATTCCCACGCGTCATGTTTTTGACATCACCCGGTTAACGACTGATGAGCTAAAGGTTTATCAGCTTATCCGCCAGTACTATCTGGCGCAGTTTCTGCCTAATCAGGAAACCGATGTGACGCTGGATATCGGCGGGCAATATTTCCGGGTAAAAGGTCGGGTGAATGTGATCACGGGCTGGAAAGCGCTGTTTATGGAGAATGGCGGAAGAGGAGGAAAAAAAAGAAGACGATTTACCGCTACCGGCACTTAATCAGGGCGATCGCTGTCAGGTGATTGAGGCAAAAATTCAGTCACTGCACACCAAACCGCCGGCACCGTTTACTGAAGGTACGCTGATCGCCGCGATGAAAAATGCCGCCAGTCTGGTCAGTGATCCGCAATTAAAGCAGGGTCTTGCGCGAGAGTGCCGGGTTGGGTACGGAAGCGACCCGGGCCGGGATTCTGGACACCTTGTTTAAACGCCAGCTGATTGAGCGGAAAAAGAAAGCGATCCACGCGACGCCTTTGGCGCAGGAACTGATTGCCGGGCTGCCTGAGGTACTGACCAGTCCGGGCATGACCGCGTTATGGGAGCAGTCGCTGGAGGATATTGCGCAGGGCAAAGCGTCGCTGACGGTTTTTATGCAAAAACAGGCGCAGTGGCTTCAGCATTTAGTCGAGCGGGGTAAGACACAACCCCTTCATCTGACATTGCCGAAAACCCCGGCCTGCCCGAACTGTGGCGGCCGGATGCGGCAACGGCAGGGAAAAACCTCGCCGTTCTGGGGCTGTGTGAACTATCCGGCCTGTAAAGGCATGCTGAATGATAAAGCGGTCACGCAATCGCGTAAAGCCAGGCGGGCAAATCAACGGACATGAAGATCTGGTTGTTGATTGACGTGCTGATGGGATGCTTTAAGAATCAACCTGTTTCTTAAATGATCGGTGAGCCTGTAACGATCGCCTCCGGGTGGCTGTAAAACTCCCGTAGCCTGAAAGGGAGTGCCTCAACGCGGTACATCTGCCCACCTTTGGAAGCAGATATTGCCAACCCAACGGCAATGAAGGTTCATTATTCTTTATCAGAACGTCAGCAACGTACATGTCTGACACCCGGCGGGGAAAATCATTCCCGTCAGGGGAGGGGATTTTCTCCGTTACACCTTATTCTTGACCTCCATGGAGAAAATCGTATGTCTGAGAACACAACATCGTTAACCAAAAATGACTATTTCAACCTGAATATTAAAGGACTCGGCTATTTGAATAATATCCGCCATGTCAGTACGGCCAATGGCACGTTCCTGAGCTGCGTGATCAATGCGTTAAATGGTCCCGGTGATAATCCGGTCTATGTGCGTTTTGATATTACTGTTGTCGGCAAGGAGGCGACCAGTCTGATTGCCCGTTGCCAGAAATCGGTGGATGAGGACAAAAAAGTGTTGCTGGGTTTCACCTTAAGCAACCCGTCCACCGATATTTTTACCCTGAAACGCGGGGATCATGCCGGTGAACAGCGCGTCAGCCTGAAAGCCCGTTTGATCAAGGTGGACTGGATTAAAATCGGTCAGGACAAGGTCTATCAGGCCGAACAGTCCGACTCGACGCCACCACAGAACGGTGTCGCACAAACCGAATATGCAGAAAACTCTTTCTGATATTTGTTATCCCCCTGACTTGCTCTGAATCGTCGTATTCAGGGCAGGTTCCTTTATCAAATAACAGGATACAGTCATGAAATTGCACCGATTGTGTGCCCTGCTCCCGTGAGTCTATGGAATATTTTGCCAGCCGTGAACAGGCGGAATTTGCCCTGAAACAAGGGCGCTGGACACAACGTCAGTCATCGTAACAGAGAGGAAATGGGTATGTCTTCACGTGGAGTAAACAAGGTTATTTTAGTCGGGCATCTGGGGCAAGATCCGGAAATCCGTTACCTGCCCACGGGCGGCACTGTGGCAACGCTGTCACTGGCCACCTCAGAAAGCTGGCGGGATAAACAAACGGGCGAAATTCGGGAGAAAACCGAATGGCACCGGGTGGTGATCTTCGGCAAGTTAGCGGAAATTGCGGCGGAATACCTGCAAAAAGGCGCTCAGGTCTATATTGAAGGCCAGTTGCAAACGCGTAAGTGGCAGGACCAACAGGGGCAGGATCGCTATTCAACCGAAGTGGTGGTGAGTGTCAATGGCACGATGCAGATGCTGGGCAGTCGTGGCGATGCAAAACAGGCGGCTGCTCAGCAGGTTGGGCATAAGCCAGCACCGAAGCCACAGCCTTCTAAACCCGTCAATAAGGAGAGAAAGACGACTCGGGCGGTACAACCTGCTGCTTTACCGGAACAGGAAGAAATGGATTGGGATGATGAGATCCCGTTTTGACGTGGTTTTTATCATCAACAGATTTGCCCTGTTGCAACAGGGCTTCTTCATAAAATCGGTCAAAAAAATGAATAAAAATCAAACTCTCAGAGTTTCTTGGTATTATGTGTTATACTAATGAATTAAAAGCATTTTTAAATTTAAATAGCATTTTTTGTTAAAAAAACATGCGGTACATATGTATACTTAAACACAAGTACACCTGCCACGCTGAGTCCCTTATCAGGGAATGCGCAAATTGGCGGGTTTTTTTTTACCTGAATTTTACTTTCCAGACACTTTATGACTACCCCTACGCAAAAGAAGATTTATCAAAAGCGTCCTGAAAATATTTCTTTTCTTATAAATAAGCTCCAGGAACGTGGCCTGCTTATAAAAGATCGCAAAGTGGCAGAAAATGCCCTGACATTTATCGGTTATTACAGATTGCGGGGTTATTTTTATCCTTTTTACATTATGGATGATCAGCGTATACCACAACCGATTGAACCCAAGAATTTTGTCGAAGGAACTACGCTGGAAGATGTTATTCAGCTTTATGAATTTGATCGCAAACTACGTTTAATTATACTCGAGCAAATACAAAAAGTTGAAATAGGGTTGCGAACCTGTTTGTCTGAGCATATGAGTGGAAAATATGGAGTCCATTGGTTCATGAACTTATCTGTTCTGAGCAATGACTACCACTATGAAAACTTTTTTGGTCAAATTAATGAAGCCAAAGAAACGTTTATTGAACATTATAAGAAAAAATATCACACCCCAAAATATCCGCCTTCCTGGATGATTACAGAAACATTGAGTTTTGGTTCATGGTCGAAAATGTATAAGTCGTTATTACCTGTTGACCAGAAAGCGATCGCACACAAGTTTAATGTTAAAAATTATGAAGTCATGGCATCCTGGTTTCACACATTAAGCCATATTCGTAATCTCTGTGCACATCATAACCGTATCTGGAACCGATCTTTTCGTGCATTTCCGCCTAAAAAAGGCAGTGAATTAGAGCAACATATTATTAATCCATCCACGCTTTACAGTAGACTGGTTGTGTTGAAATATCTTTCAGATCAAGTGTCTTACAATGATGGACTTAAAACACAATTAACAGAATTGATGAAGGATAAACCCTGTTGTGTGAAATGGGAAAAGATGGGATTTATTGATAATTGGGCTGGGACTCCACTTTGGCAGCAAGAGATGATATCGGCCCTTTTCGGGAGAAAGAATAAGTTAATGAGGATGCCGCCAGTGTTATGTGCAGTGATAAATGTATCCCATGTTGTGGAATGGTTTATTCAATTTAAATGCGCTAATAACTTAATTTACTTGTTAAACTTACCTGTTCGATTATTGAATTCGATAACACAATCAGTTAAAGTAAAAAAGCTATCGGCTAATCTGATAGTCAGGGATTTGCAACCTCGTTATGAGTTATCCACTGGTAGGATGTTTCTACCAGTGTGCCTGCTATCATCCTTTCAATGGTGGTTCAGGCAGGGGAGACTCACGTCTCGCCGGCTGATAACTCCGGTATCGCAAACCCTGTCTGAACCACCACCAATAATCAACAGAAGGGGAAGCAGGTATGACTCAACAAGACTGGCACCCAGCCGAAATTATTTGTGCATTACGCAAACGTGGTACGACACTCGCCGCTTTATCCCGTGAATCGGGACTCAGCTCTTCTACACTGGCAAATACCTTATCCCGCCCATGGCCTAAAGGGGAGTTTATCATCGCTGCCCGTTTGGAGATGGAGCCTGCTCAAATCTGGCCCAGCCGCTACTTTGATCATAATGGCAATTTGATTGAGCGGAGAAGACATAAATCGGTTGCTGAATAATGCTTCGTTATCACCCATGACACTGAATACGATAATATTTGTTCAGGGTTTATCCGTTATTTTCTATACTACAGCATGTTTATTTTCAGCAAACACAGTTGAGTTGTTCATTGAATACATCACAGGGTTCCTTGCATAGTCAGGATTATTTTACGACTGAGCAGGAACCTATTTGGCATGAAAATAAACGCGTTAATGGGCCTGATAGCGGTCATAGTGACCGGATGCACGGCTCCCGTAAAACAACCATCCTCTGCTTCCTCAAAAGATACCTTTCCTTCCGTCACACTGACACGCAACGTTCAGCCGGTTTCACCGGATATTTATGGGCAAAAACCTGAAGTGGTTCGTTATGGCCGCTATTTGCTGGTCAGTACCGACCCGACAGCGGCACAGCGTGACCCGCTTTCCCAATTAATGGATATCCACATCCCTGTCTCGCTAAAACCCACCGTGGCTGATGCCATGCGTTACGTATTACGTCAATCGGGTTACTCGTTATGTGCGCCTGAAAAAACCAATGACATCTTATATCGTCAGCCGCTGCCGTCTGTGCACACGCAGTTAGGCCCTGTCCGGTTGCGTACCGCGTTGCAGGTGATGGCAGGCCCGGCCTGGCAACTGGACGTCGATGAGGTGCAGCGTGTGGTGTGTCACCATTTGCGGCAGGGCTATCAGTTACCGACTTCGGTTCAACCATCTCAGCAGGGAGGACGTTGATGAAATGGCATCGTTTCGGTTTATGGGCATGGTTGCTGAGCAGTTCAGTCTGGGCAGCCACACTGATACCCTTAACCTCGCAGCAGACGCAATTGAGGGAAAACCAACCGCAGTCCCTGAAAAGTCAGGCTGAACAGTGGACGTTAAGTGCGGCTGAATACCGGCGTTATCAGCAACTGATGCATGGACCACGGGGTATCCAGTCGCCGGGGCTTGATCCGCTGACCGCATTAGGCATTGAAGCTGACAGTGATGCTGAACGTCGCCGTTATGCTGAACAGTGGGTTAAATTCGGATGCCTTTACCTACCGGGGATGACGACGATGCCCTGATGCCGGCGAGTTTGCAGAAAATCGCTGAACAGATGCGACGGCACTACCGTACCCGTGAAGCCTGGTGGGAAGAGAAAGCATAATGGCACAGTCAGAAAAGGCTTCCCGTCAATCCACCCAACCACCGCGCAAGCATGGCCTGCTGTATCGTGTGTTATGGGAATGGCCGTGGCAAATCGTTGGGTTTATTGTGATGTCCTGGCTATTCAGCCTGTTACTGGAATATCTCGGGATGACCTTTCTCTGGCAGGATGAAGGAGCTTCTCACAGCCAGAAGATGATGAACACCGAACTGCAATTTTTATCCACGGAATTTACCCAGAGCCTGCTGTTGTCAGAACCTTCACAAACGGTCTCTGACTGGCTGCTACAGGCGTATCAATGGCTGTTTGTGGACAGTGGTTTTCTGCACTGGATACAGGGGCAGCGGCAATATCCACTCAATCACAGCCCATGATTTTATGCGTGAATTCAATGCCGTATTACAGGGGGTATCGGGCTATTTGCAGGAATATGGGCTGGCTACGGTGTTTATCACGATGGTGACGCTGATCCGGATAGCGATCCTGCTGTTATCCGTTCCGCTGTTTGTGATGGTGGTTTTAGTCGCAGGGGTTGACGGGCTGGGACGGCGGGATTTACGGCGTTATGGTGCGGGGTATGAGTCGAGTTTTGTCTATCATCATGCCAAGAGGGGCATTAAACCGGCCTGCACTATTCCCTGTGTGTCGTATTTATCCTGGCCGGATGAGGTGTATCCGACGGTGATATTGTTGCCGGCGGCGATAGTGTTGGGTATGGCGGTGGTGATCACAACCTCGATGTTTAAAAAATACCTTTAATGCGCTGGACGATGGAATGCAAAACGGTTTTTTTTGTTTTGTATTCCATCGTCAGCAGACAAGCCGCACAGCGGCGCGTCAGTTTCTTCCCGGTTAATGCAATACTTTGTACTGAACATTAAAAGATGATCTGTTATCCGTTCAAACCGATACGCACTGTCGGCACCTTCTTCAAAAAAAACGCTCGCCGTTTTCCATAAGATGAAACGGCGGGGATTATCCCTGACAATAGCCCATAAAAAAAGGCTCGTCGATGCGATGAGAGAAAGCTGAATGGCGGCGGCTTCTTTACGGAGGAAGGAAAAAACGCGCCGCACACACAACTTTTCCGCAAGAAAACATATTCGGCATCATCCTGAGCTGAGCGCCACAGTGTTCGCAGTGATATTATCCAGTGCGTTCGGCGCAGTATTACGTCGAGGCCCACTGTTTTGCGCAAAGTATGATGAAAAGAAAGCCACAGATAATACGTTGCGCACGGTGGTGGGAATATCGCGGAAACATAAAAGAGAAATGCCGGACTGCGCCTGCTTCTTCGTAGTTCAGAAATTTAAAACAGCGTGGGTTTCTTCGTCATCCTCATACTTCATCACCTCCGCTTTCCAACATTTTATGCCCGGCAGGCAGCATAAAAACGCCGTGACGGTAGTGTGTTCATGGCAGTGCGGGTACGGTGTCCGGGTTTGAGGAGAGATCCACGAGATTCAGCATGGACATTGTAGAAACGGTAACCAGTTCAATAAACGAGGATCAATGAAAACTGTTGTCGATATACCAGGTTTGGCGGCCGCATCCCCAGCGCGCACCAATTTGCGTAGCCTTCTCGTATTCATAGTAGAGAAAGAGAGACATGTAAAAATCAATCCGCAGCATTTGTCTTGCCCTTCATTATTAAACCAGTTAAATCGAATAAATTAGTCCAACTATTTAGCTAATTTTCACCAAAGCATAAAGAGTTTATTGCTGACCTGATATCAAAAACGCCGCATCCTCGGCATTTTGGAACCCATCATAAGGTGAGTGTTTATGCGCGGTGGCTTTTCGATATCCTGTTCTGCCTGCCTGTTGGGGCTGGCTGTGTTGTGTATGCCGTTGGCCCATGCGGCCGAAAAAGACGAACTGGCGAGTGCAAAGCGTCTGATTGAGCAGGTGCAAATGGCACTGGAACGTGCAAGCATCGCAGAAAAGCAATCTGATACCTCAAAACTCCCTCGTTATGACTTTGATTATCAGCGTATCCAGGCTGATCTCAACACCATCAAAGCCGGTATCGATCACTATCTCACGCCTTCCCGCGACCAGCCCCATGATCCGGCGCGTTATCCGGCCATGACCGTCAGGAAAACCCGCAATGACTGACGCCCAACGCAATGCGTTTGAAGTGGCCTCCGGGCATTTTGATATCACTTTTCTGTATCTGGTGTGCGTCGGGTTTTTCCTGGCCACCTTGTTTTTCTGGGCGGCCTGGGCTGCAGTGGATGTCTGGCATGGCTGGGCGAATGAAAAAGTGCGTAATCAGACCCTCAGCCAGTTTGCCCTTCGAACCGCGGTATTGCTGGTCGTGGCTGTCTGGATGTTTGCCAGTTAATGCAGCGAGCATAATGAAAAGGAACAGAGTCAATATGAAGCAAATTTTTACCGTCTGCCGGCGTATCAGTACAAGCCTGATGACCAGAATAAGCGCTTTCTCTTTTATTCTGCCTTTCCTGTGGATCCGCCTGGGCCGATTTACCCGCTATCGAACCGCCGAAAAGTGGTGGCGGGGGCGGATTGCTGGGACAGGCGAAAGGGTACGCGCAGGATGGCATTGTGATTGGCGGGCTGATCCTGTCGGCGGTGGCCTTCTTTAAAGTCGCCTCGGCCGCCGTCGAAACCTTCTCCGAAGTACGGGATGGCAAATCGACCTGGACCCAGTTTGGCGCCATCGTCGTGGTCGGCGTGGTGTTGTTGGTGGCCGTGATTTGGCTGCTGTCGAAATCGGCCAGTATTATCTTTTAAGGCCGCCACCATGCAAACGATCGCTTTCTTACCTGACCGTTTAAACGCCGAACCGGTGGTGTTTCGCGGGTTCACCACGCCGGAGATGGGACTGGCCGCACTGGCCGGGATCGCGCTCGGACTGGCCGTCAGTCTTCCCCTGATCCCATTAGCCGGTTGGGTCATGCTCCCGACCGGCATGTTGGTGATGCCCTTGTTACTGATGAGCTTTGGCGGGCGCTGGCTTGCGCAGGTTAAACGTGGCAAGCCGGAGAATTATATCTGGCTGAAACTGGAAGAGAAAAAGCGCCGGTTGGGTCTCGGTGATCCGGCATTGATTATTGCCGCTCAGGGCTGGTCGTTGCGCCGAAGCAGGAGAGCGCGATGAGCCGGTTTCGTCATGCAGTGAAAAACCGGGACCAGCATATTCTGACCCTGCGAGTGGCGTGCGGCATTCTGGTGCTGGTATTGCTGCTGAGCCTGACGGGCTGGATGGCGTCACCACGCAATCTCACCATCCATAACCCGCCAGATTTACGCACCGGCAGTACGCGCCCGTGGTGGGAAGTGCCGACACCCAGCGTCTATAGCTTTGCCTTTTATATTTTTCAGCAACTGAATGCCTGGCCGAAAAACGGGGCACAGGACTATCCGGCTAAAATTTATGCCCTGTCGCCTTATCTGACGCCGGCGTGTCAGGATTTTCTGCGTGAAGATGCCAAAACCCGTGCCGACAGTGGTGAACTGCTTGACCGGGTACGGGTGGTGTATGAAATTCCCGGCCGCGGCTATGAGACGCGCAGTGTGACGGTGCGTGACCGGGATAACTGGGTAGTCCGGCTGGATTTGGTGGCGGATGAATATTATCACGCTGAACCGGTCAAACGGGCCCTGGTGCGTTATCCGCTGAAAGTGGTGCGCTGGGAGGGCGATGCCGAGCGTAATCCCTTCGGGCTGGCGCTGGATTGTTACGACGGCATGCCACAGCGGCTGGAAGCGATGCCACAATTGGCAGAAGAGAAAAAGGGCGTGTTTCAATGAACAGAGGTGTCATTTGGCCGCCGTATTTTGGTTAGGACTGGTCAGCATGTTGCTGTTCAACGTCAGCGCAAAAGCTGATGAACTGATGACATGGGAACGCATTCCGTTATCCATTGCGCTCAAGGTCGGTCAGGAGCGGATTATTTTTGCTGACCGGAATGTCCGTATCGGTTTTCCGCCAGCGCTTCGCGATACATTGCGGGTACAGAGCGCGGGCGGGGCGATTTACCTGAAAGCCAACAGTACCTTCCCGCCAACCCGTCTGCAATTGCAGGACAGCGAAAACGGCGAAATCATTTTACTGGACATCACGGCGACCAAAGCGGGCCCAACGGAGCCCGTACGTATTATTTACCCGGATGAAAAACCTACTGCCTCAAAATCACAACTCCCAGAGCAACGTCAAATTATCGGCGCCCGTTCCGGTCGCCTTAACCCGTTATGCCGCGCAGCAACTCTATGCCCCGTTGCGTACCGTCGAGCCGGTGGCAGGCATCCAGCCCGTGAATCTGCATTTGCCTCCGTCTATCACCACACTCTACCCGTCAGAGCCGATTGCGATTACGCCGCTGGCAGGCTGGCGATTACACCATCACACCGTCATCGCGCTGAAACTGCGCAATACGGCCAAACGCACTATCACCCTCGACCCGCGAGGATTACAGGGGCAGTTTGTGGCCGCTACGTTCCAGCATCGTTGGCTGGGTGAAACGGGGTCACCGGAGGATACAACGGTATTGTACCTCGTCACCAAAGTACCGCTGGATAATGCTTTTATCCCTGAGCCGGCATCGGTGAAACCGGGAGGCCGTCATGGAGGTTAAGTCCAATGCGTTGGTGAAAATACTGGTGCCGACAGTGCTGGTTATTGGCGGATTTATCGGCATCAAAAGTTGCAGTTCAACGGAAGGTGCCGCGCCCAGCACGACGTCGAATAATGTATTGGCCACGCTGTCACCGGAGGAGTTGCAGGCGCTGGGGGTGGGTGGCGATACGCCGGAAGATACCCTGCGTACCCTGATAGGGGCACTGAATAAAGTGCGGGCAGAGCAGAAACGCCTAAGCCAGCAGAATACCGATATCCTGAAAGAAAATGACCAGTTAAAGCACCAGCACCTTGATGTTGCCGGCCAAATCGATGCGGCGGTTGCCACCATCCGCCAGGAAGATGAACAGCGTCAGCGCACGTTGCAGGATGAGCAGCAAAGTTTGCTGGCACAAATTGATTTGCTCACTGAGCGGTTAAATTCAACCCCTTTGTCTGTACCGGAAAGCCAAAGCGCATTGAGCAGTCCGTATGCGGCCCATCCAGTCAGTGGGCAGGATGAATTTATCTGGGTCAATCCGGCGGATGAAAAACGCCGCAGCGTTGCAAGCGATGGGTCATGGTCAATCGACACCGCAATATCCCACTTCTTTTTTAAGCGAACAACCGACAGCGGGGCAAAATGCAGAGCGAAGGCCGCGCTGAAGGAAAAGAACGAAACCCCGGTCTATACCCTGCCGGAAAATGCCACGCTGGTCGGCAGTCAGGCGATGACCGCGTTATTAGGCCGGGTGCCTGTCAATGGCACCGTGACCGACCCTTACCCGTTCAAAATTCTGATTGGCAAAGACAACCTGACCGCCAACGGTATCGAACTGCCGGAAGTGGAAGGGGCGGTGGTTTCCGGTTCAGCCAGTGGTGACTGGACCCTCTCCTGTGTGCGCGGGCAGGTCAATTCCATCACCTTTGTGTTTCAGGATGGCACCGTGCGTACTTTGCCGGGCAAAGGGCAGAATCAGCAGGGTATCGGCTGGTTGTCCGATGAAAACGGCATTCCCTGTATCAGTGGTGAGCGTAAATCCAACGCCACGACCTATCTGCCGACGCTGTTTGCCCTGTCGGCCATGAATTCGGCCGGGGACGCCTTGAACGAGAGTCAGCGAACCGCCCAAACCAACGGCGCTGGCGGCATCACGTCTGCGTTAACGGGCAACGCCGGACAGGCGGCATTAGGAAAAGCCCTGGCCGGAGGCATGAATGACATCACCGACTGGCTCAAACAACGTTACAGCCAGACGTTTGATGCGGTCTACGTGCCGCCCGGCGCCGGTGTTGTGGTGCATATCACCCAAAGTCTGGCGATGGATTACGAAACGAAAGGCCGTAAGGTGCGCTACGACTTTAGTGAACCCGTTCAACATGAATACTCAGGAAGCCTTAGATTAATGGAAACGCCTGTCTTTCGATGGCTGTTCAGTGCCAGCCAGCCTTATTGCCTACAAGTCAACAGCTCCCCACACGCTGAACCTGTACCGGTTCAGCTCTACTGGCGGCCTGTCCATCAAAAAGCGTCCCGACTGTATCTTGCCATCGGCAATGCGTGTCAACAACTGGGTGACGGTGATTTTACGGTCTGGCGCCTGTCAGACACACAGTGGCAATCCATGATGGCAGGCAACAACGAGGCTGAGCCTGAACAGTGGGAGCGCCTGCCGTTTACGGTATCGGAGCTGGCCGTCCATCCTGAGTTTGCCACCTTTACCGCTATTGGCACTCCGGAGGTTCAATTGTGCGAAAAATAAACGCTCTTGTCGTGCTGTGTCTGTCAGGGCTGATGGCCGGCTGTTCAACCTCGAAAGACACGTTGCTGCCTGCCGGCGAGCAGACGGTGCTGGCGATGTGGCAGGGCAATAAAGCCGGTCATACTACCGTGCAGGCGAGAACCGCATTGCGTAGAACGTTGACCGAAACCGAACGGCATCGGGCACTGGAAGAGCCTGACCATTACAGCCGTTCGGCTGCGCAGGAAATCAGCCAGCAATTTCCCCGTCTCCCCAATCCCGATATGGTGATGTATGTCTTCCCGCATCTGGCCGCCGGCAATACACCGATACCGGGCTACAGTACCGTGTTCCCGTTTTATCAGCAGGTGCAGTACGCCCTGCCGGGTGAACGCACGGAGGCACGGTAATGGAAAATCCCAAAGCCCTGCATCGCCCCGGCAAGCTACGTGAAGCCGATGAAGCCGCGATTTACCGGGCCAATCCCTCCATCATCGACTACCTGCCCTGGGTGGAATATCTGGAAGACGGGCAATGCCTGTTGCTGGATGACGGGGTTTCTGTCGGTGCGGTCTATCGCATCGAACCGGTTGCCACCGAAGGGCGTCCGATGGAACGGCTGATTGAAATCCGGGATCAGCTGGAGGATGCGATCCAGGACAGTCTGGAGGAAGACGATATTTCACCGTGGGTGGTGCAGTTTTTTTGTCAGGATGAGGATGATTCAGCCAGTTACCTCAGCACGTTACGGGACTATGTAAAACCGTGGGCGCAAGGTACCGCGTTTACGGATGCCTTTCTGGCCGAGTCCGAACGCCATCTGAACAGCATTGCTCAGCCTGAGGGGATATTTCACGACAGCTTAATTACCGGGCAACCGTGGCGGGGACAACAACGCCAGACGCGTATGGTCGTCTACCGCTGGCTGCCGGCTCACAAATCGCAGACACACAACTCAACCGTATCCTCGGTGGCGGCACTTAATCAGGTCTGCGAGCGGCTGGTGTCGTCACTGGCGGCGGCGGGTATTGTGGCCGTCCGGCAGAATGGCGAGCAGATCCACAGCTGGTTGTTACGTCATTTTAACCCATCCCCGGACTGGGGCATGGCAAAAGCCGATTTTTACCACACGGTGAGTTATGAAACGCCCATGCAGCTCGATCTCCCGCTCCATAATGACTTTGCCGAAAGCCTGTGGTTTACCCCACCGGTGTCTGATCCCGAAAACGGACTCTGGTGGTTTGATGGCCTGCCGCATAAAGCGGTGCCGGTTGAACGCCTGCGCCGCCCGCCTGAGCCGGGCACGCTGACGGGCGAAGTGAAACGGGGGGATAATATCAATGCGCTGATGGATATGATGCCGGCAGGCACCGTGGTTTCTTTGACCATTGTGGCGCAGGCACAGGATAAAACCCACGCAACCGCCGATGGCACCGAGCAGGTGACGTTCACCGTCATGGTGATGGACAGCCGTGGCTGGGGGCTTTCGGATCAGATGGTTGAGTGGTCAGGGGACTTCAGCGAGATGATGTCTGCGGAAACCCGGACAGACCACTGGGGAAATGTAACTGCGACTGTTGTCAGCCACCATCAGGGAAAGGGGGTGGTTAGTGCACGGATCGGTGATCAGCAACAAATATCGCCGGTGATCGAATTTGTTTCGCCGTTGCGCCTGGTTGATACCGTTGCCGTTGACCGCCAGGGCGGCAATGCCAACCAGAAATCGTTTGGCCCCGGGGACCCTCCGTACTCTGGCGTGGCGCGAAATTCCGTCTTATCACGACAGGCAATACAGGCCGGGTGAACTGGCAGAGTAACTCGCCCTCGGTGACGGTATCGGGGGATGTGGTGACGGTACAGCAAAATCCTGACGGAGTCAGGCTCACGGGTACTGATGAGACCGGGCAGCAGGTCGAGCTGACCTTGACGGTTCACACCTGGTTTGAGCGCTCCGGCCTGACGAAAGATTTTTATTCAAATGCGAAACAGCTTTGCAAATCACTCGGCAGCCGGATTGCCTCCAAATATGCGCTGGAACAGCTCTATGAGGAATGGGGGAACTTTTATCTTTATGATGGCTGGACGCGGGAATTTTATGTGACCTCGACGGATTATCTGGCCGCCAGCTCAGGTTTTGCAGAGCATCAGGCAAAATGGGCGTTTTGGGCAGAAACCGACCGGTGGATGCGAAATGGCTGGGCGATGACCGGATTTGCGTGTAGTCGTTAATTGTATTGGCCTACCCGAATTCTTCAATAAAGCTATCGAAATATTTATCACGCATTATTTATACTCATAATAAATATATAAAGTGACTGTTAAAACAGTCACTTTAGCAATGGGGAAATAATCAAATCTCTTGAATATCTGGATCTGCAAATTGACGAAGAATATCTAGATGAATATGCATATCCAGTTTTCTGATATTTTCTAGTTTAATCTCACCGCCTAATACAATGGCAGGTTCGAAACCAAAAATTTCATTTTCATTTAATGGGCCATGTTTTTTTACGGCTTGGGCAAAAATACCTGTTTTTTTGCCACCTTTTAAGTCAAAATGGCTAATTGATTTGCTTGAGAAGAAACTGACGATATCAAGTTCTAAATCTTTTTCATTTTTATTAAAGTTGTTGTCTTTATCGTATGTGATTTTATTAAAAATACAAGATATTGATAAATTTATCCCCGTTTTTTCACCACAAAGATAGATTTTACCAAATCCACTTCTAGCAATAACATGATAAGCATCCATTGACTCAAATGGTGTATCTTCTAACCACATAAATAGGTTTTCATAATACTGAGAGTATCAGATGTTGGGGTTCCTTACCCCGCGCGGCGCGCAGGGTAAGGAATACTCCTATTATTTTGAAACGCTATTTATCAACAATGTCTTCATAATCATCGGGATTGACAATGCTAAATAATCCATCCTGATAGCTATTCCAGCCTTCTGTTTTCCAATAATGTAATAGTTGGTTGGGTAACTTTCCTCGCCATTTTTCTATCGATTCAGAAGGTACGGCTATATGCTGAGTAGCTTCCCCGAATTCTTCAATAAAACTATCGAAATATTTATCACGCATTATTTATATTCATAATAAATAAAGTGACTGTTAAAAACAGTCACTTTAGCAATAGGGAATAATCAAATCTCTTGAATATCTGGATCTGCAAATTGACGAAGAATATCCAAATGGATATGCATATCTAATTTTCTGACATTTTCTAGTTTAATTTCACCGCCTAATACAATGGCAGGTTCGAAACCAAAGATTTCATTTTCATTTAATGGGCCATATTTTTTTACGGCTTGGGCGAAAATCCCTTTTTTTGTACCACCTTTAAGATCATTTGACTCTGGTGTTTCAGCTGAGAAACAACCTGAAATATCTAGAGAAAATTGGTTATCATCTTTTTTATAAAAGTTATCTTTATCAAATGTAATGGTATTGAATAAACATGATATAGATAGATTTGTTCCTGTTTCTTCCCCACAGAGATATAGTTTACCAAAACCACTTCTAGCAATAACATGATAAGAATCCATTGATTCAAATGGAGTATCTTCTAACCACATATCAACAATGTCTTCATAATCTTCGGGGTTTACTATGCTAAATAGTCCATCATGGTAATTATTCCAACCTTCAGTTTCCCAATAGTACAATAGTTTTTTTGGCAGTTTGTCTTGCCATTTATGTATGGAACTCATAGCAACACTTCTATGTTGAGTTGCTTCGCCCATTTTTTTAATAAAATATTCAAAGTATTTATCACGCATTACTTTTCCCCCTTCCCCTGCATAGTTCTAATTGAACGTTCATCTTAGCGTCACCCAATCCACTGTCAACAGCCTCTTTCGCTGCATTATCAAGAGCTTTTATTCTTCCACCTTTCCAGCTACCGCCTATAGCACTGTTAATTCCAGAATCACCCATTTTTTTAGGTGCATATTGCCCATAACCTCCTGCTACCATATCGGGTTCATGTAATGCAGCTAATCCTTGAAGTGCCTCTTTAGCATTTTTTTCTGCTATTATATCAGCCTTATCAGGATCCATCCCTTTTGAAACTAACTTTTTATGTATACTTTTTCTTATATCAGATTCTGTTTGGTCTCTAAAATCTCCTTGAGCATTTGCTGCTTTGCCATTCCGCTTATGTTTCTTATAAGCATCCCTGGCAATTTTGAATTCTTCAGGTGACATACTATTAATAGCATCCTGCTGTCTTCTTAATTGCTCGGAATACTCATCTAAAAATGCTTTTCGCTCTTTATCCGTTTTTAACTTCTTATATCGCTTGCTGTCATAAGGATTAAAACACGGCACCTTAGTCTTCTTAACCCCTTTGACTTTACCCCCTTTATTTTGCTGTTTTTCTTTCAGTTCCTTTTTAAGCTCGTCTGGGTCTTTGGAAGGTGTTGTTTTATCTCTTTCAGCCGCCCGGGTCTCTTGTCGTTTAGCTCTGGAGTTTCTTCGCGCAACTCCCTTTTCCTTGCCAGCGATGATCGACATGGCCTTTGACCCGCCTTGAGCGATACCTTTCACCGCTTGCTTGAATACCCCTTTGGGGTTTAAGTCAGCGAGGGTATCCCCCAATTCTTCTGCCGCGCCTTCTGGCTTAAATCGGTATTCGTCCAGATTCGCGTTTTCCATGAGCGCATCAGCCTTATTCGTTAATCTATTGGCTTCTGCTTCATTCCCCGCGGCTTTATGTGCTAATGCTTCCAGTTGCATATCCACCGCAGCATTAGCCTGATGGCCTTTATATACCACTTCAGCAATATCAATGGCCGTATTTCCCAGATTTTTCAGGATACCGGTTCCCACATCGCCGACTTTTCCCCAAAATCCTTCCTCACTCTGGGTAGTCGGCTTGATAACGGGATTCGCTTCTTTAGGCACCTCAGTCGATTTCGGCGGTTGCCCGGTAATTTCCCCTAACGTATTACCCTCACCGGTCGGGGCATCGTCATGCGCCCGTTTTTTCCATAATGCCTCATTACTCGCCGGTTTCGGCGGGATTTTTTTGATTTTTGCCATGTCCTTATGCTCCGTTCATCCAGAATTTGTCACCGTGGCGCAACAGCAATTTATTGCCGACCCGCACACTTTTTGAATGCTCCTGCGCTTTGGGGTGGCATTTCCCCCCCACTGTGCCGCTTTTGACGCCATTCGCCACACCGGGTTCATCGCCCAGCGTTTGGGGAACAAACGACTGTGCAAAAACCACAACAGGTTTGCCATTGGCGCGCACGGATTTTACCGGCACGGAACTGTCTGCCAGTTTGGCCATCACGGGGTAAGGGATTGGGGGCGTGGAAGAGCCCATCGGGGTTTTGCAGACATCCGGTAAAATGCCGATGACCATCCACTGGGTGCCTGTCCGGGCAAGGTAATTATCAGCCATAAATATGTATCTCCGTCTCGTCTTTGTCATCCGGTGAGGCAATTCTTATCAGCGGTGCTGCCGGGTCCATTTCAAAACGGGCTTCCATCACCCGAAGGGGCGATGTTGCCTCAATGTGGTAACGGTAAGTCATGGTGAGCGTGAGCGCTTCGCTGTCGATAATGAGGGTATCGGCGTACATCCGTTCCGGGAGCATTTCACCACTGAGCATTCTCAACAGGATCAGCGGCCGGTGCCCCGGCAACTGGACATGCAGTTCACCATCTGGAGTCAGGTTGAACAGGCTGATACGGATATCAGGAGCAGGAAAGTCAATTTGCTGGTCGTCCGGCGCGTTATTCCAGTAACGAAAACTGAAATCATCGGGGAGATAAGGATGGCGTTCTGTCAGCCACTGCTCATCATAGGTGCCTGCCAGTGTGCGGCGGGGCAGCCAGGCACGCCCGATAATTCCCAGTCCCGCAGGCTGACAGACCTTTTCCGTGATGGACGGCGGCGAATTCAGCCACTGCGCAAAGTGGGCTGCCGTTATCGGCGCATCAGGGTGTTCAATGCGCGGTGCCGGGTAGCGGGAGAGGTCTTTTGCCTTCGCATACCACGGGGTGATAAAGCCCGTCCCCAGCGGATTGTATTCCCATGTGGCATGGGCAATGGGGGCATTGTCTTTTTCCGGATGCTGTTCCCGCTGGGTGTCGGTCAGACGGGCCTCTTCGGGCACGGAAGCAGCCGCATCATCCTTTTCATATACTTTGCATTCCCCGCCAAAGGCATCGCAGTAATCCACCGGTAACGTCGTGAATTTTTGGGGCGGCGTCAGTTGCCATTCGCCTTGTGAAGCACGCTGAAACTCCCGCTCTCCCCAGACATGCAGGGTTTTATCGATCAGCGCTTGCCCGTCACGCGTGGTGACCTGTAACCGGACAGGCACTTTTTCACAGGCTTCACCCCCTGGGGCGTAGGCGACACCATTGACTATCACGTCACATTTAAATTTCAGCGGCGCTAAATCACTTTCCTGCAAAACCGATGACCGGTTCATTTCGCCGGAAAAGGTATCCTGTACCGTCAGTTCGCCATAAGGGGCGGCCAGTACAGGCTGGTAATGCCCCGCACCCACCGGCTGGAGCTGGTAGACGATTTTCATGGCAACAACATGATATTCCTCGTCTTCAGTATCCAGCATTTTGTAATTAATGACAGAAAACGGGGTCAGGTTTCTGAATTCCATTGTTTGGCTCCTTAGTTCAGGTCAATGTCTTGCGCACTGATTTGGATGGCATCCGCGGCGTCAAACAGGAATTTGGTGCTCTGGATCGTGACATTGCCGAACTTGTCCATCCGCAGACAGCTGCTGCCGCAACGTAGTTCAATCACATCGCCGACCGTAATGGCTAACGATTCGCCCACCGTGTGCGTATGGGTGATCCCGACGTCCTCTTCCTTGTGCTCGAAGACATTGATGGTCTGGTTTTTTTCGACGGTTTCACTGTGGTTAGCCAGCACATGGGTTTCGCGGTTATTGAGTACGGTGGTTTTCATGTCTTTTTGCGCATGAATAAACACTTCCTCACTGCCTTTCGCATCCTCAAAGCGCAGTTCGTTGAAGCCTTCCCCTTTGTGGGTTTTGGTTTTAAATGTGGTACGGGTTTTCGCGGCGGGTAAATCCAGTGGCGGGCGGTTGACGGCGTTATAGACACTGCCGGTCACTATCGGCCGGTCAATATCGCCGTTAAGGTAAGAAACAATCACTTCCTGCCCGATACGCGGGATAGCCATAAAGCCAAAGCCATTGCCACTCCAGCCCTGAGCCACCCGAACTCAACAAGATGCGATGTCATCGGCTTTGTCGTAGCGGTTCCAATGAAAATGGACTTTAATCGCACCGTCTTTGTTGACGAAGATTTCTTCGCCTTCTGGCCCGACCACGGTGGCACTCTCATCCCCATCCGCCAGGGGCTTATAATGAAAGGGCGGGCGCCAGTCGGCATAGCCATCGATAAAGCTGAACTCATTGCTGAGTGTGGTGCCCTCGCCACCATGGTCACCCAGTGCCTGCGGACAACGTCCTTGATGGCTAATCCCGACAATCTGCCAGCAGGTATTGAGCGGGGCATGGGGATGGGCGGCAATGTTGAAAATTTGCCCCGGCATCAGTTTGATGCAGTTATTTTGCCCGTTGCCGGTCTGCATCTGGTTTTTTTCAAATCAGAAGATAATGTTTTCTTCACGTATGGTTATAATACGTGTAGCATGTAGGCATAGAAAAATAAGTGCGCGGGATTATAATTTTCATCGTCAACCTGACATAATATTCAATTTCCATGTCAGCGTTTTGCATATATGACAAAATTATTAAAGGTGAGTGAAAATGGAAAAAAATATAGTGTCATTAATGATTGAACATGGTTTTACTTCAAAGGATATTAGCTTGATAAAAGCTGCTTCAGAACGATCCGGTTATGAAATAATGCAAGAAATATATATTTTGAAAAGAAAATTTCATGGTTTTGTTTTTGTTTTTTTTATTACTCTTTCTTTTTTTATTTGCATGCTATTACTCGCTCATGATATCGATGATTATATTAATACTGCGCTTACATTTTTTATTTCAATGCCAATAGTGTTATATTTTTCATCTGTAAGACTAACATATAAATCCTTTATGTTTATAAAAAAACATAAAGGATAGATTAAATTATTACTTGTTGTAGTTTGGATTGTTGTATATATCATAGGCCGATTTTATCGTAAGACCATCGGCCGTTATTTCGAAGCCTAGTGCGTATCCACTCATAAGTTTGTAACCATGTACATAATCTTCATTAATGTGATGAAATAATCGCCATGCATCAGGTTTTAAGGTACGCGATAATAATGCATGAGTAGACAGTGATAAATCTACTCCTGCATAAACTAGGCTTCCTGTTGTTTTACTAGAGCCCAAATATTCAAAGGTATTTTCATATCCTAATCTGACCAATCCTTTGTAGTTTGGATCATCTTTAATTAGAGCCATAGTATTCTCTTGAATGGCACCAAAACCATGAACTACTAATCCTGCTCCTGCCACATAACCAACAGGTATCCCAAATACAGTAATAGTTGCTCCTGATATCAGGCCTATTCCTGCAACTATTTGTGATAAACCTACGACTATGCCAACTCCTTTTAACACATAATCAATATTATCCATTCCCCGATTATTTGTCTCAATGAGGGCATATTGTTGATAAAGTTTATATCTGCACAAATGCTCTTGATATTCTAAGTGCTTTATTTCATTTCCCATCATTTGAAGAATGGATTCCCTTTCTTCAGCGTTGTCTGAACTAAATATATGACGCTCATATAAATCAGTTAAATAATTTAACTCGTCAATATATTTTTTTCTTAATATATTACTGTTAATGAATATTGATGTAGAGAGTACCAATTGCCGCATTCTTGTTTTTTTATGCAATGCTTGTGTTCTAAAGTAAGACTCTCTACCAGAGCGACCGTATAAACCATACATTTTAGTAAATCCTATCTTCCCAGAAGCTATATCCACTAGTTCCCGCTAATCGATGTTGCCATGTAATACTTTTATATTTCAATGAAATTATTTCTTGAGGTTGGGAATCATTATGTGTTAATGAATTAGGACAAATAATATCAATATTACTTATTGTTGCACCTGTTATTTTTATTGTGAAATAATGAGATAATCCACCATTTTCATCTGTTCTGTATATATCAAGAGTACAGTCCAATTCTTCATTATTTGATATTGCGACTCCTAATAATGGAGTTGATTTATCTATTGGTTTTTTTATAGTTATAGGAAGATGGTTTACATTCTGATCTCTAGATAGTGAATGGTTTAGTTCATAAACATATATTTGATCTTCTCGCCCAATTTGATAGATATTTCCTATAGAGTCTTTTGATGAGCACCCAGAAGATATCAAACCTTGTTTTTTGCCATTTACTGTTAAGTAAATTATATTTGCCATTTTAAAAATCCTTATGTTATTTTAAGTTAAATTATAAGATCATGATTTTATTGTCAATGAATATTAAAAATAAATATCATTTCAAATTGAAATAATAACAATTATAAATTTTATTTCAATAATATATATTTTCGAAACTATGTCAGTGTAAGCTATATGCCCTATTTATAATAATGAGATTATCAGTAATTATCTTTCCTTATTCCGCGTATAAAATTGGGAAAGAAATACTCATCTCATTTTGAAAATCTATTGAGATAGTTGTACCAGCAATTATCATTTAATGAATTGAGATTGCAGAAATCCGACCTGCCAGTGATCGGCAACCGCGCCCGTCTGGCGCAATGTCACAATGATCTCGCTGTATTTCCGTGTTTTTTGGATCTGCTTATCCAGGACAATGAAAGGCTCAATATGCAGGGGCCGACAGGTGTGAAACCGTAAAGTGTATTCCCCCTCAGCGGTGGTTATCGGTACGCCCTGGGGGATATCGACGGCACCCTGATGAACGCCCTGATGGGGGGTGAATTGGATGACAGTTGTCGGTGGCACAGGGCGCAGGGTATGTGGCCAGATGCGACCCAACATTTCATGGGTTATTTGCGGAAAGTCGTCTTCAACGGTGCTGCGCACATTTGAAGACAGCAGTGCAGTCCCTTCCAGCAAACGCTGGATATCCGGGTCATTGGGATGATCCAGAAACGGGGCTAAATGCGGATTTTCGGCGGCGGTTAACTTAATCTTTTCGCGCAGATAAGCCAGTTCTTGCAGGTACAATGATTCCTTGTTGTTTTTCATTGATTGCTATCCCTTATGTTACGACGAATAATTGATCGGCATTTTTTTGAGGAAGTTTATATTAAATGAAAGTATTAAAAGGAAAGGTTGCCTGCCACACAGATTGATTAATTAAAAATGTTAATTTCATTATTTTTTATAATATGGGGGGATTTGATGGGCGGTGTCGGTTCTTTTTTGCCATCGGCAAAAAAGAATTGTTTGCTGACTTATCCGGATTTTTTCCGCACGCTTTCCGTCTGTGTTCAGAGACGACGGGCAGGTGGGAATGAGAAAGCGCTATACCTTATTGCTCTGGGTGGGAGTGCTCGCCGCATCATCGGCCAATGCCAAAACGGTGATTTATACTGACAGCCAGCATCCTCCCGTCAACTTTTCCCCGGACACACACATTGTCTGGCTGGAGGCGGCTGAACAACATCAGAGACAAATCTTCGCCCACCTGTCTGCCGACCCGCAACAGGCTTTGATACAGACACAGGCGATACTGCAATCTCCCCAATGGCATCAGCAGGAACCGCAACTGATTCAGTCTTATCGTGCCGTGGTTGAAGCCTGGCAATCCGGTGTGCGCAAGTACCCTGCCGTGGTATTTGATGACCGGGATGTCGTGTATGGTACGGCGGATGTGGCAAAGGCGAGCGCCCTCAGGGAGCAAAATCAACGATGAAGACACCCCGCCTTGCTTTTCCTGTTGTCATCACGCTGATAGCGGCGTTTGTTCCCTTTGCGCAGGCTGCCCTCAACACGGCCCAGATTGTGGCCAGCAGTCTCTCACCCGCCTGTATTCAGTGGCGGGTCAGCGGCATTTGTTACTGGCTGTTTTGTTCCTGGCATGGCTGCACGGTAAAAACCTCGGTCAAAGTCACCCATTATCTCCCCGAAGCGGTCGTATCCACCTATCATGCGCCCGGCGGCAATCCGTGGTCAGAAATGGCCCAGGTCAGCCGATTATCCGGCGGACTGGAAAATGCCGTCACCGGGGCGTTATCCCACCTGACTGCCGGTGGCGGCAACCATAATAGCCAGATGTCAGGCCAGCGTCGTACCAGTCTGCGTTTCAAATATGCGGATGCCATCGGGCATCCCGCCACCAGTCTGATTGGCGGACAAATCCCCGGTTATTCCTGCCGCAGTGCGGCCACCCCGTTGATGCCTTATTTTCTCAGCACACTGGATACCGTGGCGTGGCGCACCGGTTTGCCGGAATCGTTCTATCCGGAAGCGCTTATTCCCGGTCAGCGGGAGCTGGGCAGCCAGATGGCCGCCAATCTGTGGGGCACTATTTACCCGCGCTCAGGCTTTGTCAATCAGACCGATGATGACAAGGCATCTGCCGTGGTGGCGCAGCGGGTGGCGGATATTATCACCCGTGCCGGGCAGCCGCATGTTTATCAGGCACTAAAAGGTCAACGCGCTGACGGTTATTGGCCACCCGAACCGGTGACAGAAAATACCGGCAAGAAAAATCACCACTGGCAGCGGTTATCACCGCAGTTAAGCCAGTCCTGCGCGGTGTTTCCTGACGGAGAACATACGGCTGCGGTCAATGGCAATCAGGCGTATGCCCTGTGGCAACCCTACAGCTGTTGTCAGCGCCGGGGGCAGCGTTTTTTCGGCAGTACCGATATTTAAAAAGGAGGTTCTATGCCGAAAAGAAAAGCCTTATGGCTGATGGTCAGCTTACTGGCCAGTGGAGTATCGCAAACGGGATGGGCTGAAAACGGGTTGACGGTTTCCCTGCCCCAGGTCAATCGCGGTGCTCTGGGCTATGGTGCTGAGGTCAGTGGCGCTGTCTCCGATACCCTGTTTTATACCCTTGGTGGGGGTTCGGTGATTTCACAGCCGGCCACCCGCAGTTCCCTGACCCAACTGGGCGGGCTGGAACTTGGCTGGAGTTCGGATTTGATGTGCGGCAATTTTGATTTGAAAACCACGGTCGGTAACCAGCTAAACGGTATTACGGCCGGGTTTAAGAACCTGATGAGTGAGGTGATCCAGGGGGCCACCGGCGCGGTGGCGAGTTTACCTGCCATGGTCATTCAGCGTGCCAATCCGGGTCTCTATGACATGCTGACCAATGGAGTTTTGCAGGCCAATGTGGCGTTCGATAAGGCCCAGTTTAATTGCCAGAACATGGCCAAACGGATGATGGATTTTGCGCAAAACAGTAAATGGACACAATCGGCCGCGATGCAGGAATACAAAACGCAGGTGAACAGCGGGGATGCGGATGCGGTGAGGGTGAATAATGCCGGCAGCAAATCGACCGGCACAGGCGGGCATCAATGGATTGGTGGGAAGAAGCAGGGGGGTAAGGGGCAGAGTGCTATCCGGCCCACCCGTGATTTAGCCAGCGCGGGGTTTAATATGATGAATCATCTGCCGGTGCTGAGCCAGTCTTCAGTCAGCCCAACAGTGTGATGGCGGTGCCTGCACCAATTCCAGAATGCCACCGAAGCGGCGGAGGCCGTGGTGAAAGTGCTGGGCGACAGCGCTATCCGTACCTGTGCCAATGCGGCGGAATGCACCAGCGGCGGGGAGTCCCAGCAACCGGGTGCGACGGTGGCCGGCACCGGCTTTGCACCGATGCTGGAAGAAAACACCAAAGCCAATATTGAACAGCTGGTGAAACTGGTCAATGGCACGGAAAAACCGACCGCCGCCAATCTGGCCAAACTGAAAACCGGCAGTCTGGCCGTGACCAAAGGGGTCATTCAGGCCTTGCAGCGAGACCCGGACAGTGCCGCATTGACAGCGCGTCTGGCGGGAGAACTGGCGATGGCCGAGACCACCGAGACGGCCTTGCTGATGCGGCGAATGCTAATCACCGGCATGTCAGAACCCAATGCCGCCGCCCAGCCGGAAGCCCTGGCAGAAGGGGAGCGGCGGATTGATGCGCTGGATAGGGAAATCAATGCGCTGAAAAATGAAATGGTGCTGAAACGGGAACTGTCGCGCAACGCTATCCTGACCATTATTGAACGGGAAAACCGCCGCATTGAAGCCCATCCACAAAAGCAGGTGCCGGACAGTACCGATGCGCGTTTTTATCAGCTGGAATGCCCCACAGTGAGCGGCGGTAAGGTGATCATGGCAGAAATCCCAAATGACATTCATTCAGATATTAAGAAAAAGTTTCAGGGTATTACTGATTATCGCTTTGGTGATGGTTATCACACTAGTGATAGGCTGGCCAGGCCTGCCGCATCCAGAGAAAGTGTCAGAGCTTCACCAGTGGATGAAGAAACACCGGTATTGTCTGGTTAATCTGGCGGTTATGCCTGTATGCCGTGCTGGGCTGGGGCGGCTGGAAAATCTGGCAGAGGACACCACACCAGACGGAATATCGTGCTACTTTAATTCGAATGATGGTCGTCAGTCTGTTGTTCATCCTGCTGTGTGAATATGCCCTGTCAGGCTCGATTGAGGGAACACCATGACCACCAACAGCTATCTGGAATACTTTCTGACCCTGCTCGGCTGGGTGGTCAATAACGGGTTATGGCAAATTCTGATTGCGACCGGGCTGTTTACGGCGCCTTTAGTGATAAAGGTCATCGCCGTCTGGCTGAAAGTGAGAGAGTGTGGTGAAGAGGACGGCCAGTGGTGGGTTACAGTCACTTGCCCGGATTGAAAATACCTTGTACTGCGCCTTTTTCGTGATGGTGGTGTGCTGTGTTCCACTGGTGAATGTCAGCCTGACCACCCTCCAGTATGACCCGTCCCGCGCCAAAAGCTGTGGCACCTGGACGCCGCAAGCACCGGACAAAAGTGGTTATGCGCCGGTGATCTCCAGCCTGAATAACCAGACGGCTGCCGTGCCGCTCTGGTGGGCCGTGGTACACCGGCTGTCAAAAGGCTTCACGCAGGCAGCAGTTGCCTCCATTCCCTGCCGGCCGGATCTACGGCAACTGCGTTTTGAAGTGCAGCACACCCGTATCAGTCATCCGGCACTGGCGGCGGAGTTGCAGGATTTCACCCATGACTGTTATGCGCTGGCATTGTATCAGTGGAAACAACGGGATCAGGGACAAACCACCGATGCGGCCAGGCTGAATGATATCGACTGGCTGGGCAGTCGCACCTTCTTAGCCGGTGATTACCGTACGCTGCAATCCCGAACGCCCAGGTACCATTTCCGTGGAATGAAAGCCGGGACAGTGGGCGGCCCTATACCGGGCAGGGCGGTTATCCCACTTGCCAGGCCTGGTGGTCAACCCCCAAAACCGGACTGGAGGCCCGGGTACTGGCGCAGGCCGATCCGGGATTATGGCTGCGTCTGTCGGCCACCCTCAAAATGCTGGGCAAAGAATCACAGGAATATAAAGAAGCGGTGCTCCGCCGTCTGGTCAGCCCGGTAAATCTGACGGTTTCTCAGGAAGGCTATGTTTACGCAGGCTATGGCGGCAACGCTGATCTTACCCTGTTGGATGCGGGCAATCGGGTCGGTGCGTCGGCGGGGACGATATTGGGGGGATTGATCAGTACCCCGATGTTTGATGCGGTGCGTCAGGCTCTGCCCATGATGCAGGCGGTGATCCTGATGGCGTTGTATATCCTCATCCCGTTGATCCTGCTGTTTGC
Source organism: Xenorhabdus sp. SGI 60 (assembly GCF_056632175.1). Taxonomy (NCBI): domain Bacteria; kingdom Pseudomonadati; phylum Pseudomonadota; class Gammaproteobacteria; order Enterobacterales; family Morganellaceae; genus Xenorhabdus; species Xenorhabdus sp. SGI 60. The sequence continues at coordinate 3,144,088 of NZ_CP196860.1, forward strand.
CGCCTATGAATTTAAGACGGTACTCACACTGACGTTCGCCCTATTCGCATTGAATTTTCTGACCTTCTGGTGGGAAACCGCTCGCTGGCTGGACAGCTATTTACTGGACGCCCTGTATGGCTCAGACACCCATAGCCTGTTGAATCTGGCAGGGTTTCAGAATACCTCGGACGATTTGATTATGGGGTTGGTGATGGGCACGTTGTTTATTGTGCTGCCGATGGTCTGGCTGGGGGCATTGGCCTGGGCCGGTGTACGGATGGGTGATATGGCAGGCATGATGAGTCAGGGCGTGGGACAGGTCAGGCAGTCCGCCGGCATGTTCGGGCAAATGGTGATGCAGAAGATGTTGTCGAAAGGAAAGTAGTGAGACATGTTTTTTGTCATAAAAGGGGGATCGTTGCCCCGTCAGAATACTCTGAAAAACGTGTCACTTATTACTCTTCCTCATCATATTTGTCGTGCTTTTGTTTTTTAAGCAGACTAAATGCAGATGAATATAGAGCTGCAATCTACCGTCGATGTCAGCGTGATTTTGGTCTTGCAAACGGGATGTGTTCATATAGTCGTATCATGCATCAATTCGAGGGCTTCTTTTTAGGCATTTGTCAGATTAATGTTCATGGGCGCGATTCTGATCTGATACGAATGAAAAATCAAGTATCTTCAATTATGATGAGGATATTGAGATAGGCTATAAGTTATATTTTCTTAATTAAGCATATCTCACGAATTTTGCAACCAAGAATATTAACATTTTTATATTTTCCAGAGGGAGTGAAGCCAATTTTTTCATAGAATTTTAAAGCTCTAAAATTATCTTTTATAACCCATAGTGTAACAAATTTGAAACCTGATAATTTCAATTCTCCAAGGGCAGCATATATTAATTTTTGGGAATAACCCATTCCCCAATACTTCTGATAAAAATAAATGGCAAAAATTGATCCAGTATTAGGGTCATCTCTTGAAACACCAAATGAACAAAATCCAAACATTTCATCATCATATTCAGCAATAAGAGTTTTAGGAAAACCAGTGTCAGAACGATTTAATCTTTTATACCAAGATTCTGCTTTCTCATAGACAGACAGCTTCCCAAGTTTCTTTTCTGGAATAACATGTTTATAAGCAGCTTGCCATGATTTAACATGTAATAATGCAATTTTCATTACATCATATACACATGCTTTTCTGATTTTACATATCATAATAATAAAACACTCTGGTATTCTCTGTGAGAATAAAATTGTTAGAAAAAATCAAAAAATAGTATTCAAGTCTAAATGAGTTGGATACAGAGATAGGATACTGTTAAAATAAGACTGATGTTCAGTATAACCGAACTTATCTTCCATGAAATGGAAATAACGCATGCGAAGGCGTTTTGCAAGTTTTAATAAAATTTCTTGTCCACCATCTGTTTGTGCAGCATTATTTTCTGAGTTATAAATTTCATCAAGGATTTTGAATAAAACACTGCTAATTTTATTAATATCAACGTTGATAGAGATATTATCAATCTCAGCAACGTTATTCTGGATAAGACAACTGAACCAAAAAAGACCATTCTCAGCATCAGAACTAGCTAAGATGCCGCCAGATGATGAATTTTTCCAATATCTACCTCGAAAAGAACGAAGTAGGCGTTCAGCTAAAATTAATTCTTGAGTGATAGGTACTAATTCACCGAATAAATCCTTACATGATTCCAGTAAGAGCCAGACAGACATATCAACGCGAAACTCTTCAATACCGGCATACTCCAAACCCAAGGGTATTTTTTTTACAGCTGCACCGAATAAAGGGATAGGTCCAGAACCATGTAGTAATTCATGAAGAGTCAACCACAAAACAAAAGCTTGGTCTAATTTTTCTTCGGAAACATTAACCAAAATACTGGGGGCACCATTAACTATAAAATGATCGTTAAGTAATGGAGCAGTTAGATGATTAAATCGAATTTTGATAATGTTATGAAAAAGAATTGAGCGACGATAGTTAATTTGTCGTGTAGAATCGCTCCAACCAGAAAAATAAAACGGGCTAAATAGAGCTATATATTGCCCAAGGCCACGCCTGAACGCTCCTTCGATTAATCCAATATCATAAAACTCAATATGACGCCCATGAAAATCGAGCGAGGTTCCAAAAATACGGCTACCCAGTATATCAAGATTATTTTCAATAATATCAACTAAGTATCTGATTTTAGCTGTACGACATGCTGCTAGCAAGCCCTGTTCAGCAGGTTGACCTTCCATTGCTCTCATTAATCCCAGAAACACAAAACATTGAGCATCTTGAAGCTGCCCGAATTCGGCAACAGCGTCATCCCAAAAGCCACAGTTCAGTCCATTGAGGATACATTGATTAAGTTCAGTTTGAACCTGTAATACAGGAGAAGGCAGAACAGCCTGAAACAAATTTGCTACGTTAACATAATCGCCTTCGCGGACTGCAAGACAAAGTTCATGCCAAGGAAGAGAAAAATTTAAATCTAATCCTACAGGTAATTCGATAATTGCATTAGTTAAATTTTTCATTTTGTGTCTCCAACGATAAACACCAAGTAGTAGCCGTTTCGTCAATAAGAAGGTTAGGGTCTTGAGCATCGATTAAGTAGTCAATAGATAAGTTTAATCCCAATGTTTTTGCAACAAAGCGAGCTTGCTCATTAAGATGGCCTAAGTCTAAAAAAAGGTCTTTCCAGGTCTAGGAATGACGATAACGCCATTGATATTGTTCAAAATTCCATTTAACCCGAATGAAGGCAAAGAAATTTTGACCATCACATTTTTCCGAAGAAACTAAAATTAATGAATGATATCGCATATTATATTCATAAATTTCAACGTAATTATTATTGCTAGTGGTTACGTTTATCCTGAAAGGATGACGGCATCCCTTTGACGGCACAGCTTTAAGAACTACATCTAAAACATCTAGAAAACGTGCTACCCGAAGTTTCCCAAATGTCCAAAAAAGTAAAAAACCAAGCTTCTCAAATTTTGCTATCGGTTTATAACTTGATGGATAAAATGCTGGATGAGGAAGGCGACCTGTTTTAATATGAGAGTTCAGTAAATAAGTGGGTGGTGGAGGCGATATATTTAAATATTTTTCCATTTGATGTCGATCTTGATTATATACATCTGGTTCTGAGTAGTTTGCATGGTAAAGAATAGATTTACCACAAATATAACCAGCAACATCAGTTCCAGATAATGGAAAGGAAAACGTATCTGTCCAAACTGATTCTCTATCAGAAAGGTCAAATAACCCGAGTTGTGCTAACTGGTCAATAATAGGCCACCATAACTCTTCATTCCAATTGAGATCAACCCTAATTGATTCTAAGTTTATTAAATTATCAGTCTGGCATAATTTATTTATAAGCCGAAAGATTTCATCATTTGGCTCCGATATCTTAGCTTTCCTTAATTGGGCTGGATTACAAGTATACCATTCACCAGATATACTAATCATAGTGAAAAACTTACTAATTTTAATATAGTTACTTATGAAAAAGGGTGAAGGCATTTTATTCCTCCTTTCCAACAAAAAGGAAGATTGGCAGGAAGGAAGCATTGTACTGACTGAAGCCCCAATAATTCAGATAATGGTGTTGAACGATCTATAATAAAACAATCATTTATATTTTTCTTATTTACATTAGAAGAAATAAATGAACCAATATTATTCTTGCACGCATCATGAAATTTTAGTTGCTTAAGTGTTTCCTGAGCAACTTCCTTCATCATATTAGCTTCAAAGCCCGAAGATATTTTGTATTTATCTTCGTGGACTAATTTTGGCCATATTTCAAAGGAATGTACAAGTTGTCCATACAATTCGTTGATAGCATGCAATCTTGCTTGCTGGTCAGAAGTATCAACACCACAGCCTGTGATTAAAGCAGGGCTGTTGATACCATCTCCCAAAAATAATGCCAGATAAAAATTGCAAGCGTTTTCTAGATTGATGTGAGAAAGCCAGATAGAACCACCAAGCTTCTCAATGTATGAAGCCAGTTCGTTTCCTATAATATCAACATTTGCCATATGTACAGAAGGTAAACCGCTTCGCCAAATATCTTTCAAAATAGCTCGTTCCAAAGCTTCATGGAATCCGTTCTGTACTGCATTTTCATATAAAGAATGTACGGCCATTCCAGTAGAGTCGGGGAAAACCAAAGGTTCTTTGACAGTAGCCAAAGATTCGATCTGTACATATTCGAGAGGTAAGAAACTTTGGCGATCATCTATTTTATTTTTGCATGTTATCCACCAACGTGGATTATCAGTTTCATGGCGAAGCTCTAAAAGATTAGCTACTGAAGAATGTATATGTCCTTTTAATTCTCTTGATGATGCAAAATGAATTTCTTCAGCAGGCCGACAAAAAGCGCCTACCCGTTCTATCGCCTCTGCACGAGCTTTTAAAAGAGCACAATCAGGGTTGGAATCTATACCTCTGCCAACCAATAAACGCGCAGTGCCATCAAAACATGAGACATTCAATATAGCTATAGCTATATGTAATAATACTGTATTTGAGATATTTGATTTTAACCACATCCTGGCATAATCACTGGGCAAGGTTCCATCAGGCCAAGAATATCCATATTCACGGTAAACTGTGGGAAGTTGACATAATGGATTATCAAACCATGCTGATAAAAAGGCACGGGTTTTATTATCATTAGACATAGATCACCCTTCTATTTTCTTGCCTAAAACCATGGCATAGAGCACACACTCCCATGGGAAATCAAGACGTAATGTTGAAGCGCAGAATTCATCGTCAAAGCCACCAATAACAATGTGTGGGACACTCATCTTAGTCGCGGCTAAACAAGCATTTTGGGCTATATGTCCTGTTTCTAATAGTATGTAGCGGTAGCCACGATCACCATATTTGGGACAAATTTTCAACAATTTTCCTACCCACATGATAATTGCTGATGCAGATGAATAATCAATATGGTGTGTATGAAAAAGTAGAGAAAAATCGGATGGTAAGCTTATTTCTTTATTTTCAATTAGCTGAGTAGTGAGTGGATCGTAAGTAAAAGCTGCCATTGGCAAATCCTCTACTTCCCGGCAAAGTACTAAAGATGAAACAGGAAATAACCCCCCAGCTGAGGGAGCAGTGCGACATAGCCCTACAGGACTATCGTGTATAATACCATTAGCACACCATAAAATATCTAACAAATCATGAAGTGTGAGTGGTATTTGACCAAATCTGCGTGCGGACTGTCGAGAACGCAAAGTCTTTGAAAAATCAGATAATCGAGCATCATAGGGTGAATAATCTGTTTTTACATTGTTTCTTTTCGACTCAAAAATTAAGTCCTCGAATGGAGAAGATGGCTCATACAAATGACCGAAACTTGATATAAAGTGAAAAGCCAAGCTTGCTTTCGAATGTTTTGGAAAGCGATCATCAGAAACATCATTCCTATCAACCGATTGCGACGACATATAGAGGTGCCTCCTCATAGCCATTCATACCCATGATACGGTTAGCATAGTCATCCTCAAAAGCTGGAGTCAAAAAAGTACTGAAATGAAAAGCCGTTCCAAGGAGTATATATTTTTGAGCTAATTCAGCTGTATTTATCATTAGAGTTCGATATGCTCTAGGGTGACGATACCTATACATATAGCGCAACCAAATTGCAGATATCACAAAAGCACAAGCACAACCCCGTATACGTTCTTGTCCAATACACATTTGGATTAATTCGTCACATAGATCGCCATGACGTATGAGTGCTACGCGATGATCTAATGGGTCATAGTGATAGATACCTGGTTCTAAACCAGATACATTGAATGCGAAGAAATAGCTTTCTAATGCTGAGAATGATGAATTAAACAGCCTTTCAGGCTGATTTTCGAGATACTGTTCTGCTTCTTTCCTTAATCTGCGCGTTTCAATATTGGCGAAATGCAGGATTGTGCTTAACTCATTTTGATCAATTTGTTTTTTTTTCCAGGGTTGGTTAGATCGCCGCCGTAGAAGTAATTGCTCCATGGGTTCTTCAGGAAGAACGTTGGGAGAAGGAAGTGCAATATATTTCTTATCACTGTAAATTTTCCAAAAATCCGGTATAGGTTCTTTTTTGATTAAATCAGACAGCATCTCACGTTGTTGTTTTATTGGATCTTCCGATTCTCTATCTAAATAAGGCAAGTTTCTTGTGCATAAGTGCATCACAAGTGCTTCCAGCCAACCACGATCGATCCAGTGCGCAACTGCTTTTTCTTGAGGGTTGGCTATTGATGCATCTTGAAAAATATTAGATTCATAGAGATTTAAAATGACATCCAATGCAGTATCTACATCAACTTCAAGAATATTCGCGAACGTTTCTCTGATAGCAGAAATTGATTGAGTATTGGAAATACTGGCTAACGCACTTAATATTCTTACATCTGGCATGACATATGTTTCTCCCTGTAACAGGAGATCTATGTGAATTTTTTTACCAAATCGAATACGGAAAAATGGATTTAGCTTAAGTTCATTCGGCATTTCTATTACATTTGTCATATCTTTCACCCTAACCAATGAATGCAAATGAGGAGGCAGCTTCATTGAGTCCATCAATTCCCAAGAAAGCTTCAACTTCCTTCTCTGAAAGGGAATATCCACGAAAAGAACGACGTTCAAGTGATGAAGCCAGGTATGCTAATGTTTGCATGACATGGCCAAGGTCATGTTGCATAACACGATACGAGCGACCTTCTCGATAACGGAACATGCTTCTTTCAAATATTGTACTAAAGAGAAAGACCAGGATAGGTTCGAAGCTGAGCCGCGATCGGTGGCCTAGTACTTTTTCGAATAGTAGTTCGCTGTGATCCCCCGGAATGAGCAAAGATAATCCATGGTGCTTGACGCTATAATGGTAAAGGCCTTTGGCTATGTTTTGGCAGTGTAAAATTACAATGTAAGCCTCAGTTGGATGCCGACTACCACCAGAAGGTGAGGTTTTTGCCACATGGACTCCAGTGAGAGGTAGGCGTCTTGTTGCAGTTTGACCGACGCTTAACTTCAGCAGATAAGCTAGTTCATTAATACTAAATTCTCCTGTTCTATTACCTCTTGAAACTTCTGCTGAAAAAATTTCATTTAGTCCGATTATTTTTTTTTCATTTATTTCATTAAGTTCAGGCAGTTTGATGAATGGTAAATTTTCATAGAGCTTATAATTAGATGGTAGCGACTCTTTTTCCAAATATTCGCGCATTTCGGCTTTATCTTCGAGTCCCTTTGGATCTGCAAGGTAATCCATTCTAATCAATCTAGTTGTATAGAAATGATATTGAATCGCTTCTTCCCATCCGTGTTCTCTCCAAGTTCCTCTAAACTTATCAATATATTTATGAAGCGGATCATCTTGCTTAATTACCATCTTTATTTCTATAAGTTGATTAAAAGAAGCCTCAATTGTTTTCTTGGGAAAATCAAATTTCATACTAATTTGGTTTACAGCATCATCTAAATAAACCCAATCAGACAATATACTTTGCATAACTAAAAACAAGGGTTGTGTGAGAAGGTTACTAAAGTAAGTATCTAAATTTGATATATTTCTAATGAAAAACCCTTTTGGTGTATTAATTCCATTAACACCCATAGCCATTCTAATTTTCATCATATTTAACCTTCATTAATCGATTAGCTTCTCTTTTCACCCATCGGTTAAAGTGAGTTTCTGGATCGTTATTGAAATATGAAAAAATAGGATCTCTTACATCGTATCTCTGTGTTTTAAATACACCATCATTCGATTGAAAAATACGATGTAATGTTGAATAGACTCTTGAATGAAAGTATAAGACAAAATAAGGTATTTCAGCCGATTCGCAGGCCAATAAAGCAGAGGCGCTAACTCTAATATGCAATGAAACATATGGAATAAATAATTTGTCTAACTTTATTCCTGACGGAGAAAATTCTACAACATACTCTCTTATTGTATTTGAAGGAAGTATAATTTCTATTCCATATCTAACTTGTTGTTTGCACAATATTGCAATAGAACTATCAATACGTTCTTTTTGCTTTTCTAGCCATGGAACAAACTTATTTTGCAACCAAATAGAAACTGCTTTTTCTAGCCTGTCAATTCCAAGACATTTAGGGTCATCATCTTGGAGCGGAGATAGACTCTTTGTCGGGTCTACTCTTGGGCGGTCAAAATTACCCGTACTTTTGACTATTTGAGAACCCTGTATATCTAGCTTAGGTATTCCATTGACCACTGAAATTATATCACCAGGTAGTAATGTAACCATTTCTATCCCTGGTAGATAAGGCTTGATCTCTTCTATAAAATCCTTTGGGTGCATGGGGAAACTATAATAATTTGCCCAATCATATTTCCCAACGTATTTCATCCCAGAACAACTTGGAGCAAAAAATAATGGTTCAAGTGCTTTTATTCCTGTTAAGATATTCTCAATGTCAGTACTAGGGAATTCTATGTCCCAATATGTTAAAAACCGATGTTGTACATCTGGATAAGCACCTATCAGTACAGGATTATTACTGCAAAATGTTTTTATATACTGCACTTCATTAATATCTAAATAATGATCGCCGGAATATACAACCGCATCTTTTCCATCTTTAATGGTAAACCTAAATTGGAAATCCTCAAGGATTTTCTCACCAGTAAATAGAATTTTTAGTGAGTTTATTTCTATTGTTTCACCTGTTTTTGCAATTTGAAAGTTACTAAAACCGAGAATACTGAGACCTAAAATTTGATGCTCTGCGATGGGGGGTAAATGACTAATGCATCGCGATTTATCATCGATAAACTTTCTAGCTCGAAATGCCCTGGATGTTGATGAGTAATAATTATTACATCTATTTTTGGTAGTTTATCAATATTTATAGTTCGGTTTGGACAGACTTGTGCAGTTCCAGCTTGAAACACAGATTTAAGCAACGGTTCTACCAATATCGTTAGATTGGTTGTTTCAATAAAATAACAAGTGTGACCCAAATATGTCCATTTCATAGGCATAACCTATTTATTAATGGTGGAATTCCTGATTATAAGAATTAGCCACCTTGTGTTAGTAATTTTCTTTTTTGTCTTAGAAATATGCCCTTAAGATACCTTTCTTTTCTAAAGAGCATATTTCCAGAATAATTTCAGACAATATTTAGCACAATCCATATTTATGAATATAGATTAGTTGAATATGTAAGCTGAATAAATTTCAGCGAATACAGCACTGTTCCATTAATTTTGCGTCTAAAGGATCAGTTTTCGATTTGATAACAAACAAACCTTTTGGTTGGTCTGTTCCACTTGGCTTGATCATCTGTGTTGTTCTACTGAGGCTTACCGAAATTTTTTCAAGATCACTACTCGATACTTTGTTTAGTGCGTCAGAATCTTTCATTTTTCATTCCTCATGTTTTTGAATGAAACCATCAAGTTATTCGTTTCTGCATTGTTAACAGAGTTAATATAATTATTTTTTAACAATTTATTTACTCTCAGATAACAACTGTATATAAATCTAACGCGATGCTCGACTTTAACATCCTATAACGTTGGCTTGTTGAAGCCAGTCGCGTTGACTTTTACCTTGTTTAAAATTGGCAAAAATACCCAACGTGTGAGAAAGCAGTTTTCTGGCAATTCGATTACCCAAATGCCACAAATCCCGCGCCCAGCACTTCTCGATAGCAAATTGCCCGGCGAGTTGACCAATCACGGTTTCAATTAAACGGCGTTTGTCATTAATACGCTTTCTGATTTCCCTGGGGATCGGATCATCCATATTGGCACGCACCGGCGTAATCATCTCAATGCCCTGCTTTTTCATTTCCTGTTTAAACTCAACGCCTAAATACCCTTTATCGCCCAGCAAATAGCCTTTTATCGGGACGGACAAATCCCAGGCCGCTTCACGCTCACTGACGCTCGCAGGTGTTAACGTGAGCCCCGTGACTACGCCGGTTTCATCTATCATCAGATGCCCCTTAAAGCCGTAGTATGTTTCGTTCTTGGCGGCACAATATCCATAATCCGCTTGCCCTTTAAAGTTGGCGCTGCCTTTCGCTCTTTTGAATCCACAGACGGGCAGGGGAAATCCGTCGATAATATGCACCGGTCTGTCGAGCGCGCCCAATAACGTCGCCAGCTGCTCTTGCAGCTTTTGTTTGACAACCCAAAGATTTGCCGCCTGTTTAGCAAAATTGGCGCGTGAGCCCAGTCCCGGAAACCACTCGCGCCAGTGGTCAAAAAAGTATTTCCAAATCCCTTTATCTGTTGAAAACCCTAAGAATTCACCAATCACTTCCATCGTGATGACTTCGGCATCGCTCATCTTAGGTGGTTCCCCCGGCTTCGTAATCGTGTGCCTTGCTGTAACGCCGTTAAATTATCGTCTACCCAACAAAAACCCAAATGATAAAATCTTGCTGTGACATAGCCTTTTGTTCCTTTATTTCTCTATTTTTGGCGATTTAAAGTTATAAAGGAGCGGCTATGTCATTTCAACTCATCATAAAAAGTCGAGCATCTCGTGATCTTTATAATCCGGCACTGCCTATAATAAAAACCGCACTCGCAATTACTGACAATCAGGCACAAAGCCTTGTTGTTTATTATCTCGTTGGTTTCGCTGTATCCCAACTTTTTTATGGGCCTCTCTCCGATAAACACGGGCGTATTCCTGTCATTGTATTTTCCTTATTATTTTCCGCTATCGGCAATTATCTGACTTCTACGGCTGGATCATTTCACACATTATCTCTATTCCGGCTTCTGACCGGTATTGGTGCAGGCGGATGTCCGGTTATTAGCAGAGCTATACTCAGTGATACTTTCCGGGATAAGACGGAATTATCTAAATCTCTGGCTATTTTTTCGATGGCATCACAAGTTTCACCTGCTTTTGCACCTGTCATTGGGGGGTATATTACGGAATATCTGCCGTGGAAGTTTAATTTTATCGCTCTTACCATAATGATGCTGATAGGTGCATTTTTTGTAAAAATGACGTTGCCGGAAACATCACCGATGAAATCAACAGACAATGGTCGGATAACAGGTTTTCGAATTCTATTGTCTGACATTAATTTTGTTGTATATAGTGTTGTCTCTGCCGTTTTGTTCGCTATTACCATTGGTTATTTTACTGCCAGCCCTTTCATATTCCAGACACAATTTGAATTATCTTCATCACAGAATGGATATCTGTTTATGGTTTATTCTGCCGGGATCGTAATAGGTTCGTTGCTGACAAAAAAATGGTTGTCACATTCCACACCAGAAAGAATTCTGAAATTTTCACTCCCATTATTAGTGTTGTTTACAGCAATGGCGCTCATTTTTATTTATTTTACTCGGATATTGTCGATTGAATTTATCATTATTTATAGTTTTGCGGTAGGGCTAGGATGTGGGCTGTCTTCTCCATTATTACTTGGGATAAGTTTGCATGAGCATCCAGAATTGTCCGGAACAGGCAGTGCCTTACAAGGAGCACTAAAAATGGCCGGAGCAGCCGTTGTATTATGGTTTTTCTCGAGTGGGCATACAACAACTGCGGCTGGTTTAATGTGGGGACTTTTTATTCTTGCCTTGATTTGTTTTGTTTTCATTACCTTTACTCAGTATAGGGTATCCGAGCAACCAAAATTGATAATGTTATCTTCACTGTCATATTAACGGAGAGAATATGGATCTTGGAATCGCGGGTCGCTGGGCTGTCATATGTGCAGCCAGCGAAACGAGAACAAACAACAAAGATTGATTTAACCGTCCATATTTTCCTCTGAGTTTGTGCTCTCTTGAGAGGAATTATAGCCATTAAACTTAGTCGTTTAATTATCAAACAATTAGTTAAAATATTCCCGCCATTAGCACAATCTAATGGTCAAGGCTACTAAACCTGTCTGAATCGCCACCATCAATATTAATTAATGGAAGAGGTAGCAGAAATGAATAACAACAATGTTCAAAACGACTGGCATCAAGCTGATTAATTGCTGCACTACGCAAACGTGGTACAACCTTAGCGGCTCTCTCCCCCGTGAGATGGGACTCAGTTCATCAAAATTAGCCAATGTACTCAGCAGGCAGTGACCTAGAGGTGGGTGGATTATCTCGGAATCCATCCCGCTGTAATTTGTGATCGATGTCGTAAAAATGAATATTTTTATTTCAAGCCCTGAACGTAAAATGGCAGCCAGATTTGACCATTTTTAACCCTCACGGCTTTTTTGCTTTACGATGATTGGAAAACACGCAATAAGCAATATAAATAATTTAAATCAGTCAGATAGGAAAGCAGAAAAACAATCAATAGTTAATTAAATGTTAAAGCCTAATCAGTCCAATTTGCACTGCTATGATGTTTAGGAACATTTAAAACAAGAAAAGGGTGACTGTTTTTCAGTCACCCTTTTCTTGTTTAAGGTAATGATTTCAGTAATTGATTCTGATGTCAAGTGAGGTGTAAACTTCGCGGGATGCCGATGCCAGTTCGGTATCAATTATCTTTTCGTACCATCTACTGTTGATGCAGGGCAGTTCAGTCAAACTCCATCCTCCTAAGTGACTGAAACCCGCCCTGTTCTTTTTAATCCGTTTTATTCCTTATCATCAGAACAATCGGTGTATAGCTCCAGTAGTCTTTTCACCAACGGCAGATTCCGCTACGACGCTTTCAGCCGGCTAAGGTCAAAAATCGGATCGTCGGTTTCGGCACCTGCCACTCACAGTGATTCTTACTACCTTCAAGACCAGTTCAATATAATGCCTTCCAGATTGATATCCCACATCCGCAGGTGCAACAACTGGTTCTGGCGTATCCCCGTAAAACGTAATGTCGCCAATAGCCACATCAAATCTGAATGGTAATGATAAAGATCGCCACTAAGTTAATAATATATTCAAATAATTACTGACATAATCACTATCAACCACAAGCCCAATGAATCTTGTTCGTTAACAAATCTATTTGAGCCACACCATCCCCGCCTATATTGGGATCACCCAGAGTTTCATCAAATTCAAAATAAAACTCACTCAATTCATCTGGAATAGATTGTGCTGGATGTGCGGATCCTCAAAATGGTGATTATAAAAATACTTATCTAAATTAAGATTCAGTTTTTCACTGACTTCATGAAATATCGGTATATAACCCTGAATATCTCCTACTTTCAAGCTATCAATGGCTTAGTATCTTCAATAGCCTCCAACCAATCTGGATATTCTTCTGGCTTAATTCCTACATTCATCTTGAAGTTAGATTGGTATATAAGATTTGGTCATGATTCCAATTTATTGATAGTGACGAATGTTCAAATAATACCCAATGACTCTGTCATGCATTTCTATGGATTTTGAAAAAGATAAGGTCTTGCGAGTCAGTCTTGCCAAATGCTGACGAAGATTCAGGTTATGCCTCTCTATGCGTTGTGTATAACGCTTGCTGACCACATGCAGTTTACCGGCCAGTATTTTTTCATAACTTCTCCAACCATCTGTCATATAGACCACTATGTTAAAAGGCGCCAGCAAAGCCATCAGACGCCCCAAGGTCCTCTTTGTTCTCGGGCCAAAAACATGGGCGATCACTTTTCGTCTTATCCTGTCGTAGGCATAAAAGAGCCAGCGGGGCTGATTCTTTGACTTCACGTACGACCACTGCTCATCCATTTCACAGCAGACAATCACTTCAGTGCCAGGAGCAATGGTTTCGGTTACCGATTTGGGTTTGAGCTTTTTAAATGGCGAAGAACGGTATTCAGGCCAATTCCCATCACTCGTGCTGTCGCCCGACATCCCATGCCATTCATGGCCATATCGACGATTTGTTTATGTGTACCGGGACGACAAGCGGCATAAGTGAATTCGAGTTGCCAGGAGTGACGGCAGGATTGGCAAAGATAACGTTGCTGACCAGAACGTGAGCGCCCATTACGGTGGATCCCTTTAACTGCACAACAAGAGGGACAGGTCACATCAATCTTTGCCATCTGAATGTTCTCCAAATAGGCATACTATACATGATTCAATAAATTGATGTCACGACCCTATACATGATTCAATAAATTGATGTCACGACCTAAGATTTAAATCTTTTTTCATTTTTGCTGATAGCCTCTTTATCACAAAAACTAATATCTGTTGCAAACTGACGCGCCGCAATGCGGCTTGTCTGCTGACATGAAAGGCAAAACAAAAACCTTTTGCCTTTCATCGTCCAGCGTATCAATTGAACTGAGATAATCATTACTATCACTAATAAATTCTTTGAGCTAACTTTATGACTAAGGCAACAAAATGAAGGTAATTGTTATGCGTAGACCTCTATTAAAAACAGTAGCTTTGTTATCATTATTTAGCCTGGCCTCTTCAGCGATAGCCGCATCGCACATAGTGACCGTGTTTCAATGCGCTAACAAGAACCATAAAATGGTCAATGTGAGCCTGTATAATGGAAAATACACATATCGATTTGGTAAAACTAACCAAAAACCCGATATCGAATTACAGAAAACGCCAGAACAGTTATCTCATCGATTTCATAATGTCAGTGCAGCCGATACTGACACAGGGAAAGCACAAATTCATGAGCTAGATTTTAAGAATGGCGAATTCACTTATACTGTAACTTCATCATATCTTGGGAGTAAGTATGTTGCTGGTGTCGATGTTTATAAAAAAGATAATTTATTAACAAGTATAAAATGTCTACCTGATACCATAATCGATCACCTGGCTGACCACATTTTTGACTTACCGGAAAGTGACGCTTAAACGTGCTATCACACTTACAACTATTTCTTAAACATTGACGTTGCAATCACCACCGCTATACCCAACATTATCGCTGCCGGCAACAATATTACCGTCGGATACAACAAGGGATCGTGCTGGCCGGTTTAATACTCCGTTTGGCATGATGATGGACAAAACTGGACTCTTACCCCGCCCGGATAACCGGACAGAATAATCCCTAAAATAACTTCAGCCCATTTATAGTGATCGAATTGTCAACAATAAATGAGCTGAGTATTAATCCAACTTACTGGTAATTAGTCTGATTATTGTAACAACAGGCTGTTTTGAAGTTCATTAAGTTGACTCTGTAACTGTTGTAATTCCAATTGCTTTTGCATTTCAGATGGTGATGGTTGGTTTTGCAAATTATGCAAGCGTTGCTCTAATTCAGCGATCTGTTTTTCCATTTTCACTTTGCCCGCAGATTTGGTTTTCAATTGACCCAACAAGCTGTTTATAGATTTCTGCAATGCGGTGTGAGAACGCTTTTTGCTTTCCAGACTCTCCTTACCCGATTTTTTCTCACGTTCAATCGCTTCATAAATTGCCTTAAACTCTTTATTCAAAGCCTGTTCGTGTTGTAGTTCTTGCTCCTTTTCCACTACACGTTGATCCCAAGTTCCTGAGTAATTACAGTTAAACTTCGCAATAATACTCATATCGCCCAATGTCGGATCACAGTCTTTTGTCTTCGTTACACAACCAGCCAATGCGACACCAGCTGCTAACATAACTAATCCACGCATCATTAATACACGCATAAGAACTCCCTTATCAGCTCACTTTAATTGCGGTACGTTGTTCATAAAGGCTGTCGAGCTCTTGTTGTAACGTGCCAATGTTTTTTCGCATCTGGACAATTTGATTATCCAAATCTTTCGTACGAATTTTATCTTTTACCATCAAAGAAGAGACTTCATTCCACTGCTTTTCATGCGCTTTCATTTCCTTAATAGTATTGCGCAGATAAGCAATATTGGCGTCAAGGCCTGCCAGCTCTTTTTGCATCTGGTCTCTTTTCACTGTCTTCGCAACGATATTTTTTTTGAGATTTGCTAAAGTACGCTTATCCGCCGCAATAACTTCCCTAGCTGTAGCCGTTACGTTCTGGATACGTTTGTTTTCTGCTTTAACATCGTTAATTGAAGCAACCAGTAACTGCTCTTTAGTTGCATATTGTTTACGCTGGTTATCCAGATAAGCATTGGCTCCCACACCAACACCGCAACCCAAAATAGCAGCGGCAGCAATACATATTGCTTTATGGTCACTGGCGAGCGCACAAGCCAATGCTCCTGTCGCAGCACCAGCTATACATGCCTGCCATCCCGATTTATTAAAAAATTCAACATCTTTATTCTGGGTTAAACGAGAATCCACTCCCCCACTCTGGGCAAAAGGGCTTTGCAAGGTTTGGCAGCCCGCCAGAAAAAAAATCATGCAGATAGAAACCATAGAACGAATAGATTTCAAAACCATTCCTTATTATCCTTTTTTTAATCTGATTGATTATTAATTATTTTTCTTACATGCATCTAACCAACTGTCTCGTGCAACTTTCCCGTTGTTCCAATACCCTTTAAGGTTGTCCCAATAAGTGTTGAGGTAACGGTTCAAATTCGTCTTTCCGCGTGCTGACATTTGCTGTTGAACAATACGAAGTTGCGGGGCAATAAGCTCAACATTATAAGTTATTCCCATATCCACCAAGGTATCAGCATAATAATTAACAATAAAACTCAGCGCTTTTTTATGCTGTTCTAGCTGTGTTTGGCGACGCGAGCAATTAGCATCTAGCTCACTGCCCGCTTTACAGGTTTTTTCATATAAACTAACCAAGCGATCATAAAATTCTCCGTCATCTTTTAATTTGGTACATAAGAATGCCCCAAGCTGCAAAGAAGTGCGTATTGCCTGATCGCGCTGTTCATCACGCAGCTGTGCATTTGCCCGCAGATCAGCTCGCAATTGTTCCAACTGCTTTTTTACCGTCGTATCCTGAACCTGGGCTGAGATATTACTCAAGTTATCAATAGAATCAGCTGCTTTTTTCTCCTTGGCTTGTATATTATCTGTACCTAATGCTTTCCACTCTTTGGCAATCTCTTTGATACGTTCTCGGGAAGTCAATGTCGGAGAAACCAGCACCAAACGAAAGCCAATGGTTTTATTTTTATTATCACCTTGTCCCGAATAATAAGGTTCTTCACCACGCAATGCGCTACGTATGTCGTTTTGTGGTGTCAGAAAGTTTCCGCCCCTAACGATATATCCCCCTGCTTTACCATGCTGGCGATCTAATTTATTTAAGCGGAAAGGTTCAAACATCATCTCAGATGCATTGCCTAACATATCATGCAGCCCCAGCGGGTTAGGTTTAAGTAAGCCGGTAAGTTGAAGTTTGCCATTGGAGGATTGGGAGCCTGCAAACCAGACATAATTGGTTATCCCTTCTGGCATTGGGAAACGTTGATCGCGGAATTCAGCCGTGGAAACAGCCAAACCACCACGGGCAGCAAACTCCCATTCAGTTTCTATCGGCAAGCGTAAGAAACCGGGTTTACCATCTTCTACGGGTAAGGCCTTAGGCTGATTATTCAATAACCAAAGGTTATATTGGTTCGCCAGATTCATGGCATCTATCCAACCAATATTCACTTTAGGCAGACGCAGTTTCATATTTGGTGTCGGACAGTTGCCCATAATGGCCTGATATTGTAAATCTGTTATCTCGTACTTCGCCATCAAGAAGTAGCGCCCCTTGACAGACCGGCCTTCTGCGAAACTTCCCGCAATATGTTCAGCTCGCGCTTGCTCCAGATATCCCCATTCATCGTTACCTTCCCCGCCCAATATAATGCTGTAATCCTGCAATGGTTGGCTAAGGGGAATGGAGATCTTGCGAAATACCATCGCACCACTACAAGGCATAGGTAATATCACATCATCCGCCAATGGCTTGGGATTATAATATTTTTCTTCCCAACTCACATTGGCTGCATTGGCAGAAAGTGAAAATGTTCCAAGCAAGAATCCTGACAAGACCATACCCACATAAGCCCCCCTCACACAATGATTAAATCTCACGTAAACTCTCCGCAGGTTCAATTTTCAATGCGCGTAATGCCCCTATTGCAGCAACCCCCAACGCTACGGCTAAAATCACCAATAATGCGATCAATAGATGCGAGGGTTCCAAATGGCACACAAATGCCGTTTCAGGTAGTGAAGCCCCCAGTACACTGTCAAATAACTGGCTGGCGCCAAAATAGAGAAATAAGCCTATTCCCCAAGCACTGCCGGTAAGAAACAAAGCCTGGATCAGGATAAACAACACAACAGCCCGACGACGGAAACCCAATAATCTAAGCACAGCCATATCTTTTCTCTTACGATCGATATTTGCCATAAAGGCCCCCACCAGCGACGCGACACAACCTGAAGCAGATATCCAAGCGATAACGCTAAAAATCAAGCCAAGTACATAATCGATGGCACGTACAGATTCAATCTGTGCCTGCTGGGTCACCGTTTCAATATTTTGCTGCTGTAGCCAGTCAGCTAATTCTTCTACCGTATCAATGCTACTAGCATATAACCGAGCTTTGGCAAAAGATGTACGTCCATGGACTTGCTTCCCATCGTGGGTATTGAATAGCTCTACCTGATAACCATCACGGTAGTCTTCCATCGCAACCAAAAGAGGCAGCGTGACGAAAGCGGCAGGGCGGGAAAATTTCGCTCCATCAATTACATCAATGACAGTTAATGTATGTTGTGCGCGTTCGTTCAGCCCATCTCGTTTACGGGTAATCACTAAACGTAAGCTATCCCCTATTTTTACCTGCAACTGCCCTGCGGCACTAGCACTAAGCACGACTTGTTGAGGACCCTGCGGTATCCGCGCGTTAACCAACAAGGGATCATGTGGGGCTGTGGGGATCACTTCAGCATTACTGACAAAATGCCGATTATCTTTAACCAGATCAGCCTGCGTGTTCAATGAACGCGTTAATGGCATAACAAAACTGACATCGGGACGCTCCGCAAGCTGCATCAGCCAAGTACGGTCATAGTTACCATTTCCCAACATACGAACTTCGAGTGTACGTGGATCATCCAATAGGATATGGCGAAGCTGGCTGACTATGCCATTTTTCAAACCAAACAGCAGTAAAAGAGGCGTGATTACAGCAATCAACGAAAAGATGATACAGAACGCGACCTTGCGATCATGAACCAAATCTGCCAACGCCATACGGGGCAGAAGCCAACGAGACGGTCGCATGGTAGAGCCATTACTATTAATAGATTGTGAAGACACTTTGTTTTTCATCCACTTTCGCA
Source organism: Xenorhabdus sp. SGI 60 (assembly GCF_056632175.1). Lineage (NCBI taxonomy): Bacteria > Pseudomonadati > Pseudomonadota > Gammaproteobacteria > Enterobacterales > Morganellaceae > Xenorhabdus > Xenorhabdus sp. SGI 60. The sequence goes on from NZ_CP196860.1 coordinate 3,163,277, forward strand.
GCATAACGTTTAAGGCTCAAATCTGTGACCCGCTGCCAATCATGACTCACAATAATCGCAACTAAACCCAGTGAGTTTACCATTTCAATTATCAGGCCAAAAAGTGCCTCCGCATTATGGGGATCCAGCGCTGCTGTAGGTTCATCTGCCAATAATAGTTGAGGTTGATGAGCAATGGCACGAACAAAGGCGACACGCTGGCGTTCCCCAATTGAAAGTTGGGAAGGCATTTTTTTCATCAATCCCCCAATTTTCAGGCGCGAAATAGCGGTATCCAGCCAATCGGAGTGAACCACTAACCCTGCTATTTTGCGAGGCAATTGAATATTTTGCTCCACTGAAAGCCAAGGAAGCAGGCCACCATGTTGCAAAACAAAACCGATATCTTTCGCCCGTATCCCAGCAAGTTGGCGCTCTTCCCCTGCCAAAATCGGCGTGGCAATATCACGTGGTGGCATTCCTAATCGGTAACACATGAGATGATCAGGTTGCAATATCCCCCCAATCATCTCCAGTAAAGTGCTTTTACCACATCCACTGGGACCTGTTAATGCGGCCACTTCTCCCGCATCCAGCGACAACGACGGCAAACTAACGGTAAGACCTTGCTCTTCCTGCCCACGCTGTATCTGCATCGACTCAATGTGCAACATCATGGAAGATTTTCCAATGGTACAGGGTAGACGTTATCACGCGGATCGCTGTCTGGTGCCAATGAAATCCAGCGATCGACATCTTCGTTATAACGCTGGTAATACTTAAGTTTGGTATTCAAACGACGAATAAAACGCTCTTGCTCCAATCCATCCCAACTTTTCCACGTCTCTTCATCCAGGCTCAGCACTTCGCTCAAATAAGGCAATCCTTCGATATATTCACCCAGCAGCCCCATTTCACCAAGTTTGGTTGCTTGCTTATTTTTTGCCTGTTTTGGATCATTCCCCATAGTCGCAGCTAGTGAACGCAAACTGGCAAACATATCATCCGGAGAAATCAGGCCTTCATTGGCTGCATCCACGATCTTCTTCATGATTTCACTCAGATCACTTAACTCGCTCTTGGTCAACAGTACCTTGACCTCTGTCGCTGGAATATTTTGTTTCACCAAATCTCGGTCACTAATCCAAGATTTAAATACCGGCGGTGCTTGGATTCCCTGTTTCTCGCCAAGGTATGCCAATTGCATGGCGTGCCCTAACAAAGCAGCATCACGCAGTAAAGGTCCCTGTAATAACGCCTCTTTTTCTCCCGCATCAGAAGAATAGGATTCATCAGCGCCAAGTGCGCTACCAACCGTCTCTTTTCCACTCCATGCTGTTTTAATCTGCCCTGTGATCGCATTGGCCAAGCTGTCAACTATCGTACCAAAACTGTTCACATCGCCTGAGTCAATCGGGTAATACAGCGGTTTATGTAAGAAGGCATTGAGCGTTAACTCACGGTACTGGCTCTCTGCGGAAGCATGGTTTTTACGCCCTGCTGGTGTTTTCAAATGAAGTGCATACAATGCCACACCGCGATAAGTAGCCTCCAAACGCACCTGTGTAGCATCCAATTTAGTGGTGGATAATTTATCATCACCTTCCAATGCACCTGCATCCGTCACGAGGATCACATAACGCGCACCAAATTTCGTCCAGTCCACTTTATCCAATGCCGTCATTACGCCTGCATAAGCGTCTTCATTGACTTTGCTACTGGAAACTTTGGCTTGTTTGAGGTCACGAACTTTTGCCAGAAAATCTTTTCCATCTTTGACCGTATTGGGATCGACATACAGTTTGCTGTCATATTCCAAGCCTGGAACCGCCGTAACATTGGAGCGATAAGCGATAAGGCCAAATTTCACCTGCCCAAGCAAATTCTCTTTTTCAATTTGCTGGTAAATTTTCTCAATGGCTTGTTTAGTACGATCAATATAAGGCCCCATCGATATAGTGGAATCAATCACGAATACCACCGATGCCGAGAACCCTTTCATCATATTTTTTTCTTTATCGGGAGAGATGTTACTTCCCTTATCTTGCTCTGAATTAGGCGTTTCACTTACGGAAGCAACATTAAGTATTCGTACTTGATAACCTGTGTTGGTAAAAATATCATCCGAATCCAACACGGGCAGCAGATAAAAATTCTGGTGCTGATTGATCATATAATCAGGTTCACGCGCCAACACAGAAGAAACGGATTTCCCCTCTTTCAGCCCACTCAATAATGGCTGCAATTGCGCAGCCGGATTCGGTTTGTTCAAAATATCTTCTACATCCGTTTTATCACGGAAGAACAACATTGGGCTACGCCCAGAAGGGTTGGTAAAAGCCAAAGTCAACTGCATTTTCCAATCTACGGTACAGCCGGATTTCATCCAGCCACGAGGATAACCGTAACTATCAGGACCTACATGTAACCATTCTTCGTTTCCTTGCTGCTGGCGCTGGTAGACGTAAAAACGACTAAAGGCAGGTTGTTCTTTGCCTTTTTCACCGATCTTCGCCGATAATTCACAACCAGGATAAGTTAGCACCCGCTGATAGAGCGTTTGTTTCCCTTCCTGCAATAACGGTGTTTGTGCTGACGCCCCAGTCGATACCACCAATGCCAGAGCGGGGAAACCCGCCACCAGCCAGCCAAGATATTTCATCATGCCATTCCTATTCCTTCAGCACGCTATTTTTTCAGTTCTTCTAAACGAGCTTTCGCTTTACGATTTTGTGGATCTTGATTAACCAGTATTTCGTACCAATAAATGGCCGTTTGAGCATCCGCAACAAAACACCCTTTTTTCGTTGCTGTTTTCGGATCATATTCTTGGGCATAACGTAAAGCGATGTTTGTATCACCCGATTGTGCCTTATAGGCATAAAGGCGCTGGGCAATATCACACTGTTTTGCCTCTTTTGCCTGATTAATGATTTCCAACACTTGCTGGCTGGAAGGCTGGCTACGTAAACAACTTTTAACAAAATCCAGCCCACTGCCTTTAGTCATATTTTCACCTGCACAAGGCGCTGTTTCCGACGCGCTGGCAATCACTGGTTCTGGCTTAGCTTGTGGTTTCAACCACCACCAAAATGCACCAGCAACGACTACAATCAACAATACCGCCAGAGCTATCAATAAATTTTTGTTTGATCTTTTTGCCGATACTGGTGGCACAGGTGATGGGATATTATCCTTTTCATTGAACGACAATGACTGCGCCTCTGATTTCGGCAATACAGTATTTTGTGTTTCAACAGGCGATGTTTCGTCAGGAAGCACGGCTGTTTCCTGCGTTGAAGATACATTGTCACTAAGCTCACGTTCTTTATCTGTAGGGACATAGTCTCCTTTTGCCAAGGAACTTAGCACCCCATCGGCAATTTTCAGCACCCCGATATTTTGCAGACCATCACAGTCTTTTGCTGTGACACGATATGCCACCTGACGCTCAGCCAACAAAGCATCAACCAATGCAGGGCCTATTTGCGCTTCCACCGCGCCATCCACTTCCTGCAATTCAGGAAGCATTAACCACACTTCATTGCTGATCCATTGCCCTCGCTCATCTACAAAACAGCGATCCTGATTGCGCTGGACTGATACCTTGATGCCCTCAGTGGCTCCCTGCCAATCTTCAATGCGCAATATGGCATATCCCGGCTCAACCGGTTCATGAGGTCTCAGTTCTGGTTTAATCACAACTCGTTACTCCGACGACAATTGAATACGTTGAATAATGGCGCCCAGCTGTTCATTTTGGATGGCAGTAATTTCACGCCCAGCAGAGTGACCGGCATTTTCTTTAATCACGTCCTTCAGGCCGATCAGCCAATCAAAAACAAACATGGCGCTATAGTTCAGCGTCTCGTTTGTTAATCGATAAAGCCGTTCATCACCTCTCCACAATGCTGGATCTTTTTTATCTGGGCGGGAAAAAATAGGTTGGCCTTTGTTAAAACGGCTATCAGGACGTTTTTCATTCGGTATGTTCTGATAACCCAACCAAGTGACAAAATCATTCATAACGTGCATCACACGGGAAACCTGACGCTCCATCATTTTTTCCCGTCGGACACCTGCTTGCTCCGTGTTTTCCAGCACTTTCAGCAGATCCCTCTCGACGTTCATTCTCTGAATAGCCGTAATTAATTCATCCACCAACATTTCAACAATAGGGCGAGGTAGACCGATAACATTCGCCACATCCAGCTGTTCCGGGACGGTTCGCAGGTAATTGATCCATAATTTAATCACGCGATGGGCAAACTCTTGTTCATGGCTGTGAACAGATACCGTTTCGTCTGGTGTATCACCGAACAGATCAAAATCACTACCAATGCCGAAGTTGGCTATCGATTCATCCGCTTTATTATCTTCAACAGACAACTCCACTTCCGTTTCCTGCATATACAGTTCTTGCAGTGCCTTGCGCGAAGGGATAAAACTTACCAACAGTTCACCGTGCATCTCCATACGGGTTTGCAATACCTTAAGAATATCATCAGCAATCAGTTCTTTTCTCGCCACGTCTTCAGCCCCATTTGGCTGATACCAAGCATGTAAGTTCCCTTCCACCAGTTCATGACGAGTTTCATCTAGCTGTTCCGCTATACGCATCAACTTAATTTCATGTTGTGAGGCGCTCCCCAAATAGTCGGCCAATCGACGCATACCACCATCGTCAAGTTGAAGCATGGCATCCCATGCCTCCTCAGGTGAAGCAATGTGACGCTGAATCGCAGTATCCTCAAGGAACGTTTTTTTCATCAAGGTCAACTTAGGTGCAGTTTGTTGATTGAATCCTACTTCACTGTCTGCTTGCATCATGATAAATGGTGTAGCCTGACGCGGTTTACGCACCAAGAAGGTATTGTTAAAAGCTCGCCCTGGTTGCCATTCCTGCATCCACGGAAAATGACCAAAACGTTCTGTCATAGTGATTTTAATCATGCCACCCTTGCCCCAGGCTTCGCGCAGCATGTCTTCTGACTTGGTTAACTCTTGTGTGATACGTAAGTCCAGCTTAGTGATCGCCCAAACTAATCCCGATGGACGACGAGCACGGCTACTAGCATCAGCGCCTTGGGTATAACGAATCCACTCATCCAATACACTACCAACATCTTTCACGTTGGATTGTTCATTTGAAGGTGTGCAAACCACCAATACGTTCATTTCTTGGTTGAGCGTATAACGTTCAAACAAATAAGCTACCTTGCCCCGCAGGATTAATTGCGCCAGCGGGTTACTGTCTTCATTTTCTGTTTCTGCCGCGTTTTGGAAATAATCCAGTGACTCTACGCCAAGGCGACCGCGGTAACCGGGAAAATCTAGCAAGTCGACATTTTCAAACAACCTTTCCCGTGTAGAAGAAAGCAATGGTACATGCAGTTCGACTGTTAGTGCGGTAAGTTCTGCCAAGGAGAGGGAAACAGGGGCAGACAGTCCATTTTCCAGCTCAGGACAAACTTCAACCTGCAAGTCATTGCTCTTGTTCAGGCGCTCCAGCATATCAACATTCATTATGCTGCTGGTTTGTACCAATCGATTATTCTGCTCAGTGACCAAAACACTCAGTGGTGCCCTGACCAAACTGGCACCTCCCAAACGCTGTAACGTATAGGCAAAACGTCGATAGGTATCGCTGAACTCACGAATATTGCCCCATAGTTCGCCAAATAACTGGGCACGATCATCAATTGATAGCCAAGGTGCCAGCTCTACTGCCGTTGGCCAGTATTGCAATGCCATTTTGCTTTGGCTTTTTTCCGCATGACGAACTAAATAATCCCATAGTGCAACAACATCCTCTTCCGTCATGCCCGGCTCTTTATGAGGCTGGCGTCGTCCATTTAGCGTGGTAAGCAGCGCATTAATGCGTTTTTCATCATAACCCCAATCAATCCTTTCCTGATTGAAGTCATGAATAAACGTATTAGCAAGAATTTTGGCGATTTCCGCTTCATTAAATAGTTGTAATTCAATCGGCCAATCTGGATTGACTGGGAGTGTATGACGACTAAAACGAGTAACAAGGCCGGTAGCCTCTTTGCCTCCACCACGAGGGTTAATATGTTCGATAAAATCAAGTTTATGGTGACCCATTTGGGTTTCTAAACGCCCATTTTCCCCCGCAGCCAGCGAGGAGATAAGATAGGACTTTCCCGCTTGGGACAAACCGAAGAAACCAATAGTCATCGGACGCATGGCCGCCGTCGCCAAACGGTGCGCTGTATTACGGCTCCGACGCAATTTCAGTTTTAACCGATCGGCTTCTGTATTCAGGCGAGGGGCATTGCCACGCACATCCTCTATCCATTCAATCGCTTGGCCCGCTCCTTTTGCTACATCAAGCCACGCTTGTTTTAATTGTTCGGGAGTAAGGTTATTCATTAGATTTTTATGCTCCCACTGTCGAGCCAATAATAAGTTTCACCCAAGCCACTTCCAATCAGGGTATTAAGTTTGAAGCTAACGTCGTTAGGGCGCGTGTTTTGCTCAGATCCGACAATTTCCATCTCATTAATGCGGAATTTTTCTGGGCTACCGTTAGATTCTGCTTCGCGCCCCTGCCCTTCTTCCACTTCCAATTTCAGGCGTAATATCGCATCACCAGCTAATGCTGCCGCTACCCGAGCGCCCTGAATTTTCAGGGTATACAACGGGGTTGCTGGCCAACGTTCATTATCGAGTTGACGGAAACCTAGCCGCATTTCCCCACGTGATTCAAAATATTGCTCGCGATCCAGTTGGAACCCTGGTTTATCCAGATCTATGTCTCGATAAAATATATTGCTATTTTTCAACAAGTTATTACTGTCAAGCATGCCAAAATAACGAATGGTTGAATAAGGTTTGAAATTGGCAGTACGGAAGTAGAAATTACTCAGCCGTGATTTCTCCGCCAACAAGCACAGCATCGCCCCAACCGCAGCAGTAGATTTAGGATCTTCAATCAACCCGTTCTTATTGAATGGATACCAACCTCCGGTTTCATATCCATGCAGCGGGAGAATACGTGCAGGCGGCACTGGTTGTAATTTGCACAGCAATGCCTGAATTCCTGGCAAGCGGGAAGGACGTCCAGTTAACAGCAAGATATCGCAGCTATAGTGCCAAAGGACTTCACTCAATGAACGCAGGCTTTGGCAGATATTAATGCGGTTATTGCGGAGATCAATAAACTCATTATGCAGTTTCATCAAGCTAATGTTTACTGGGACATTTAGAATAGAGAATTCATTTTTTATTCCGGCTGGCAGATTACGTTTAACTTCTTCATCCACGTATTCAAGCAATTTATTCGTTGGTGGAGAGGGAAGCAGATCACTGAACGTAGCGCTAATTACCTGCTCACCTGTTGCGAGATTAAATTTTTCATAATGATGCAAAATGGCAAGCGCTATCGGAGCAAATATTTGCAATGTCAATTGTTGACGCAGCACTTGCTTACCCGCTTCCAGTGCCTCACTACCAAACAATCGAGACATGATTGCTTCTGCATCTAAATCTTGATAACCGATGTCCAACAAGGCAGCCTTGAATGCCGGCTGTAAGTAAAGCTGGATCACGTCCAACAAAATATCATCACCGGCGACTTTAAAACCCTCGCGGAATAATTGCGTTGGAACAATACGCACATTACTGCCACTACCTTCATCCAAGGTATAGCGCGTGATAACCAGATCCGTCGTCCCACCACCAATGTCGATGGATGCGATTTTCAATGTGCGTTTATCACCAGTTTCCAGCTTGTTGTCAGGCCGCACAGTGGCAGCAAAAAACTCTTCACTACGACCACAAAAATAGTTTTGTGTCTCGTTATAGAGGTAAACTAATTGGCCACAAGTCGCCTCATCCCATTTCACATGCACTTCTGGCAATATGCGCTTGCGTTCGACGTTCTTATCTTCCCGCCCACTTTCATCAATACCTTGATCTCGATCTTCCCAGCTCAGTGCTTTCCACACCAATCTGATGGCTTGTGTCATTGCCTGTTGGAAAATAGCACGCTCAGGCTTTGGCATAGCTGGCGGAACAGTAAGAATGATATTTTTTAACTGGCGTGGTGTACTGGCATGGGTCATCTTCAAGCGTTGGGCTGGGCTATTAATCTGCATTAACGCTTGTGCCAATACCTCTGACAACATCATAGTCATCAAAGAGCGACGACTATAGTTCGGTGTAAACACTGGCATACGTTCAGAAGGCTTGAGTGCATAAAGCGCTTCACCCTTGTCATTGATCATGTAGGTCATCGGTGCCGCTGTTGCCTGTGGTTCACGATCCGATTTAACAAATGCACGACTAAACCGCCAGCCGGGGGAATATGTTGCTTCATCCCATAAATAACGTTTTGGACTGGAAAGCCCGGTTGATCCTTCCGTTCCTAAACGCTGTGATGCCATGCGGAAGGCTTCTTCTCCCAAGCGGCCAATAGTTGGCCAAGTAAAGGCATCACTACGTCCACTCTTCGCGGAAAAATCCTGCTTGCCAAATTCAGCCTGGGCAAATTCCAATCGGCTTTCAAAAGGTTCTGTATAGACATATTGAGGTTCACTCAAGTCACGTAGCTGCAACTGATAATGATGAGATAAGCCTTGGTTATCATCTTTGTGGTCTTCAATCAAAATCCCACAACTGCGTGAGTTACCTATATCTAGCACCAAGTCAACGTCAATAATCGGGTTATCATTTAACCTGACATCATTAAGCTGAATTTCAGGAACGCCCAGCGAAACGTTCAGTGCATTAACCAAATTAAGATAATGCGCCTGATGTTCCTTTTGGTTCAGGCTATTATCGATATCTTCATGATAATGGCGCCATAATCCAGTAGCCCGCTCGGTATAGGTTTCCCGCAACCAATCGTCCACCCATTTCAGCAACAAAAAATCACCCATTTCATGATGGTTTTCTGCCAGCGCAAAACCGACACCAGAACGTACATCGTCATCCCCCGGTGCCAAATATTGGGTATTCGTTCTGTCTGGAAAAACTTTGGTATCAAAAGCCAGCGTCACACGCCAGGTGTTTCCCTGTTCATCCGGTGTATCAAGTGCATGAAACTTCACCCGCGACCAGTTGGTCGGTCCTTGTGCAAAACTCCCGGGTGAATTAAAACGGAAAAATGGTAACGGTAGCCAAATGTCGTTATAAAGCTCAAGGGATTTTTCCAATGACAATGAGTAATCTGATTCCGCTGCAAACGCAGAAACTCCCGACGGTGAGGGCACCAGGAAATTGTTATCTCGCTCGTTATATACCAAGCGGATCACTGGATTATCTTCTCCAGCCAGTAGAAATTCACCGTACACTTTGTGCTTAGGTAACGCAAAAGCAAAATCCAGAAACTGAATACCACTGTCACGGATCAGTGTGACTTTCTCTTTGAAATCAGTAATAGTTGCCAGCATGTGGTTAATTTGCCTCTCGCTTCATCGACATAGGAAATAAAGTTTTTTCGTCATAGCGTCCTTTGCACTCTGCCATATTCTGTGTGCCCTGCTGACAAACAACATCAGGCATAGTGTAATTTGAACCATCAGTACATTTTGCTTCACCACTGTTATTTAACTGCAACATTTCAGTGTTCATGGCCGCCCTGACTGGAGCTTGACAACGAATTCCATCACCTCGCACTACTTCAACTTGCCCTTTGCCATTATGGATCTGATAAGTCAGCCTCAATGGCTTACCAGTACGGCTATCCTGGATCCCCGCCCCCGCATGCCAACGACCATTGAGAAAATCAATGTTGTTTTGTTGCAAAGCGCTAGCAGGAATTGTCATCTCTTCAGAAGAAGATGTTGGTGTCCCAGATAATGATGAGTTATTGGATAGATCAGTACTGGTTGATGGTATCGATTTACCAGAATCAATTGATTCAGAAACACTTTTTTCCAACAAAGAATCTTTTGCCGATGGCATTCCATCAGCCGCAGAATTTCCTGCTTCCAGCTTAAGGGGGGGATTCAGTAGCTGGGAATTACCCATATTATTGCTATTTATCGTGTCACTACGTTCTAATATACCGCCACTGCTTGTAACACCATGAAATGAAATCACTTCATCTTGATGTGAAGGCGTAGTGTGAGTTGACGATACTATTCCCCAAACAGGCATTTCGGGCATACAACCACGCAATAACAAAAGGGAAAGTAAAATCAGTAACAAAGGTAATAACAACCATAACCAACGACGTAATCGCCGACGTTGTGTACGCTTAGCCATTGACGCAGAGGCAGAAGAAGATAGCGATGCAACAGAAGCTACCGGCTCAATTGCAAGTTTTGATGCATTGCCTGAAGTAATTGGTGATTCTGAAACAATTGCTGATTTAGCAGGCCGCATTGGGCGCAAGCCATCAAGGGTATTGGCGTTTTTCTGCTGCGTTTTTATTTTTCCTAAATTCGCACTCGCTTTTCCTAAAAGCGTTAATATAGGCTTACCATTAACCAAATAAATACAATCCTGAGCTGGAGATTGGATGGTATTATTCAGCAAGCCTGCAAGCTGGCGCATTTCATGTGCTTTTTGCTCAGGCAGTTGCGCACTGAGTTGTTCAACAGCAGATTGATTTTCCTTTAACTGTTGCAGTGCAGACTGACGCTCATCAGCTGTTGCCGCCGCCCAAGGAACAGCCTTACCGGAAAATCCCGCATACCAATCAATACGCTCCCCCTGTCTATTGACCTTTGGAATTGCCAGTGAATCAGCAACCCCAGGAAGCTGATGTGAGCGTAAGCTTTCGCGTAATCTCAATGGAAAAAGGTGAGCTACTTGCCCACTTTCTTCCATGGGCAGAGGGCCTTCGAGTTTATCACTACGTAAAAAAGTCTCCTGATGCGATTGACGTAAACAATCGAGAGGTTTTGGGCGTGCTTGCTGCTTCGCATTCACAAATCCCCAAAAGGTTATTACAGGTTTGCCGTCAACCAAATAGATATGATCTTGGTCGGGAAATTGGATAGTTTTACTCAGTAAGGCACCAAACAAGCGCATTTCATGTGCCTTTTGGTTAACCATTTGCGTACTAAGTTGTTCAATGGCGGCTTGGTTTGCCTCCAGTTGTCGCAATGCAGATTGACGCTCGTCATCTGTTGCCGCCGCCCAAGGAACAACATGACCGGCAAATCCCGCATACCAATCAATACGATCCCCCTGTTCATTGCCCTGTGGAATAGCCAGTGAATTAGCAACCTCAGAGAGCTGGCGTAGACGTAGGGTTTCTCGTAATTGCAGGGCAGAATGGTGAACAGCTTGACCATTCTCTCCCATGGGTAAATAACTTTCGAGTTTGTCACCACGTAAAAAAGTTTCTTTCACAATAAGCCATTCCTTGCTATCAAAAAATACAACACTAATGTATTTATTTCGCTAATTGGGCCAAGAGAGCAAATATACCTTTTCCAAAAAGATAAAATAATGCTACGGAATAATCTGCGCTGCGCATTAAAACGGAAGATGGTTCCCAAGAGTCTATTGTAACTATTACATAATAAGCAGTAAAACCTCGTGCCCTTATTACGCTACCACATCCACTAAAAACAGATAAAAATGCAAAAATACATTAAATTTATTGCATTTTATTTCTACTAATTACAATTGTCAGGGATATATTCTTGTATCGCTTGGTTTATTACTTGGGTAAACTGGCTGGCATTATTAGCGGCAAATACCTTTCCACCTGTTTGTTTAGCAATGCAATTTCCTGCTCCAGTATGCATGATATCCACGACATTGACTTGTAAACGGGGTTTCTGTTTTTTAAGCGCATTAGCCACAGCGCAAGGATCGCCACCGCACGTTTCATCCCCATCGGAAATTAACAAAATGATCGCGTCACGATCCACACCATCTACCAAAGAACCCGCTGTTTCTAATGCCAATGCCAGCGGCGTTTTTCCATACGGTTCAATACGGTCAATCGTTCGTTTTAACGCCAGCCGCTGCCCAGATGTCAATGACGATGAAGTCGAAATACGCTGGCAATCAGAAGCTGCCACAAGGCTAATTGCCATATCGGAAGGCAGTTTATCGATAATTTTCTTGGCAGACTGTTTTGCTACCGTGATACGCCTTGGCTCCCTCTGGACGTTTTCGAACGATAGACCTTGTAGCCAAAGTTGTACTTCACGTGGTGTAACATCTATGCCAAGAAACATGGATTCTGAGGCATCAAAAATCAGCACAACTTCAGGGGCCTGATTTTTACTGCGTTGAGCAGGGCAAAGCTTTTTCACATCCATTGAGGGTAATTTTGCTGTGACGCTCGATTTTACTTTTGACTCCACCTGCTCTGGTTCTACAACAGCAAATGCTTCCAATGGTTCTGGTATTGCCTCCCCTATAGATTCACCAGCGATCGTTTCAACAACAGGTTGCTGTATCGGCAATGTTTCCACAGGAAAATTGGCTGATTTCACTGGAGAAAGCTTCGGCGATATACAACCTCTCAATAACCATAGTAATAATAATGCGAACAGTAATAATAGTAGCCACCACATCCAGCGAAATTTTCGTTTCTGCTCTGGTAAAGGCGCATCAGGAGACATCGTGTTACCCGTTACAATATCTTGATATTGCGAGGCAGGTGAAATAGTTTGCCCCCAGAGGATAACCGGTTGATTATCTATGCTCCAGATATTTTCTTCCGCAGGAAAATGGCTAATTTTCTCCAATAGCGTAAAGATTTCTGTATTTACTTCCCCTTTTTCACTCAATCGTTCACGTAATCGGGCAATAACGGCGAGTTGGCGGGTAATTTGTGCATGAATTTTTTCGCGCCCAATATCTGATAACTGGGAAAAAGGTTGAGGCTGGCCTTGCAAATCACTATACCATTCAATGGCATCATCACTGCTTTTGATCGGCCTGGCAAACAATAAAGAAAAATTTATAGGTAGATGTTGAACCAATACTGACTGCAGCAAATCATAGTGGCGCAATGCATATTCGTACTGCTCATATTTATTGGCTAAACTACGCGTTATTCTTATCATGCATGATACCCATTTGCAGGACTGTATTCCTTTTTATTCCCATAAAAACACTTATTTTCTTAAAAGCACAAAATATTTTTTAATCCTGAACATTACTTTTGCAACAATAGGTTAAGATCATACATAACAATTTCATGTGTTGGTTTGACCTGTCTGATATTAATCAAGTACAAAATAAATAATGTCATTAAGAATGATCCTACAATAATGGCGGCAAGGTTCAATAGCTTCCTGTCAGGGTTTTCAACTCTGGCTAAAGATGGAATTCCTCTGGTGGTTCTCGCGTCATCCATTACGCAAATAATGAAAGTTTGGGTATTAGAACTGAACATCATGAGCAGTTTTGTTGAGTAAGCACAGAAACAGGAGAGACATTTAGCCTCTCCTGTTATTTCTCGTTCTTACCCTATGGTAGAGTTGGCGTTAGGCAACAAAAGCGGCTGTTCGGCCTTAGCCGGTTGTATCGTTTGCCGTAGGTGTTCGTAAACACCTCCCATATCAGGGAATGAAGCCATAGCCTCGCTCAATTTCACCAGACTCGGGCTTTCCGCCTCTGAAACAGTAGTGACGGTATGAGCAGCAATATTTGGATTTGGTTGCCTGCTGGCCCAAGATAAATCCATCAACATATCTCCTTGCTGACTCATGTTCTCGACTAAATGTGTCACATTAATCGCCGACGAAGCCCTTTCCAAATTGATATGTAAATGCTGATGAGATTTGGCCTGGTTACCAAATACCTGACGCACCACCAATGCTGTTCCATTACTGGAGTCGGTCAACATCAGGTCATCATCGCGTCGGTTAACGAGAATACTTTTCGGATTAGCTATCGGTAAGATCAGACGATCTAAAGACTGTTTAGGATCGTCATTGTCGATGATCACCGTACGGTAGTGAGTCCACATCTCTTTGCTGAATCGATAGGTATCGTGATTGGCTCCACCATACAGCACCAGACTATCGATACCATCAATGATCGGTAACGTTAGATTATCTCTGGCCTCACCGCCTTGAAGTAATAGGGATGACTTGATTCTCCCTATTCCAATGGCTTTATTGAGCACTTTTACCCCACTGCTATCGCTCTGGTATAACTCCTGAGTCATCTGGTTATACACATATGCCGCCTTATTTTTGGCGTCGATTCCCAAGAAGTGCAGATTACCTGAGACGGGAATTCCCTTGCCTGAAAATACCTGACCGCTATCAACATTAAACCAGTCTTGCATATTGTTATTTTGTAAGGTCAGTACCCCTTTGGCATGCCACCGAGCGGCAAGTTCAGTGAGTGCCAGTGACAAATTAGCCGCATTGTTCTGATGCCAATCTTTATCAACGCCAACTAACCGCAATTCACCATTATTAGCTCGTACCAATATCTCACCCTTGACTGTGATCAGACGTATTCCAGCATCGACCTGTTGTGCCGCCTTAAGAGACAACTCAGGTGTTAACTCACTGGCAACGGGAAGTTGTGCCGAAGCATTAAGTACAAGGCCAGAACCAAAGGCAGTAGCCAATGCGTTCGTAGTCATAGCGGGTTGGTGATATAACTTACCACTTTCAGGTTCAAAGAGCCGCGCAACGGTGCCATCCGCTTCGAATCCCAGGAATTGTAGCGATTTATCCTGTAGTGTTGCTGAAGCGACTACCACTTGTCCATTGTGATACCACACGGGCAACACGCTTTTGCCATCGGTGCCCTTGACTCCAAATACCGCCAGAGTGGCCCCTCCATTTGTGACACTAGCCAGATCCTGCCACCAGTGAGTACGCCCCTTGAGCCAATGCTCGTTAACCGCTTCGTAGTTGAGCTGCCCCAATGCATCAAGTTGCGCTACACGCCCATCCTCAGTGATGGCAAGCAGGTTACCATTCAGGTTGACTACGTTGGCTAACGGTGGTGTGTTGACACGCAAGGCAGTGGGTTGATTAGCGTCAAGAACCGCCTGACCTGGGCCTTCCTGACGGAACAAAGCATTCTGCTCTCTACTGTAGAAGAAGAACACTTCCGTGCCTACGGGACGGGAAATAGTGCCCGCTAACACAAGGTCAGCCGGGATCTGCCAGGCACTGCGGATCTGTTCGTGCTCTTTAACGTACAAGGTCTGTTCCTGCGGCGGTGCCAGATTTGGTTTGATCAGCGTACCATCACTGGTACGTATCCAATAACGGTGTGCCACACCAGCCGCATCCGTACCGAATAGGGTGACCAACTCGGCACTGGTCGGTTGGATCAGCCGAGCGCCCAGTGTATATACCGAAGTCTCACGTTGAGTGCTATTGCTCTCGTAACCTCGGAGTATAGTCTTAAGCTCGTCACCATGCCGATCTCTGTTTGCCGAAAGCTGGAGTAACTCATCATCACCCACCGCACTAACTAACTCCATGCGGTCACCGATGATCCGGTAGCTTAACTCAGCTTCTCTCTCCTTCAACTGATAACGGCGCGCCAGATAGACTGCATCACCTTCTTGCCATAACCGACTAATCTTGCCTGCATTCTGGTTGAACCATGGCTCAAACTGCGCGTTAACTTGTCCAGTGGCAATGTCTACCCGCCACGCGACCGCGTTATCGGCGTCGTAGAAATAAGCATAGTCACCCATCACCGCCCCCAGTTGGGCATGTTTAGCTTGTTCGTGAGGAGTATCGGTGAATAGCATCCGCTTCCTGGAGACGTCATAGAAAGCCCGACCAACATCATGCCCGTTGTGATTGTAGTTCTCCACTACCACATACTGCCCGTGCAACTGATGCGCCTTGGCCAGATCATTTAGGTGTTGCTCAATTTGTTGGCCAGGCACTTGCCACTTGCTTGCATCTTCGCTTATCACCTGAGTTGTCAGATTGGAAAAATCGATTTCACGAACTTCATTCTTGCTGTTGACCACCAGCACTTGCCCGTTCTGAGAGGGATCGAGTTCGACCACTACACCACCGACTACCAATCGGTTTTTCGAGACGCTGATAGTATCACTGGTGAGTTGGCTGCTATCGATGATCCAGCGCGACGGTACATGACTGCTGCCATCTGGGTTGGAAACGTCACTCATGAGCTTCACGCTGGTGCCTTTATTCAACCCGATCAGGTACTCACCACCGGCACCTTTGATCTCGTAATGCAGATAGCCATACAGTTCCCTAGGGAGTCTGGGTACGACCAGTTTTCTGTTGCACCGATCGAGTACTACTTCGATCGGTGTTGCCACATACTCCTGATGGATCCGTCGGATCGTCGCCTCCCCCGGGAAGATGTAAAAATCGTAATCGAAGCGCTTATCCTCTTCGAGTCTGCGAATAACATCAAAACCCGTATCATGACGCGTTGTTGCCCCAGGAAGTTGCATATATTCGTACTTGATGAAGGACTTAGGTGTCCCTGGCAGGATTAACACGTTACTGTCACTGTGCTCGAGTTTATGAGAGACATCCTTGTAGCCGATTCCGCTACGTACTTCAATCGCCTGGCTGCGATCATGAACCATCTTCGGAAAATCGCCGATCCAGAAGAAATAATTGATTTTTCCTGAACCAGTAGAGCCTGAATGGGTGCGATAAATGTACTGGCTGTCAAAATCAATCTGATTATTGCGCAGATCCAAAGTCTTAATCACAGCCCCAGCTAATGGTATCAGCACCTTTTTCTCGCTGTCATACCGGTAGCCATTGCCCTTGTAGGCTTTGTCGAGCATATCGAAGTAACGGCCCACCGCTTTTGCATCCTCAGCAACGGCACCAAACGCTTGCGCCAGCGCGGTAAAGCCCACGGCTAGCCCGCCAAGGATCACGCCTGCACCACCAAGTACAGCAGAGGCCGTCGAGGCACCAACCAGCCCGGCACCAGCCCCGGCAGCACCTGTAACGAAACTGGCCGAATCGAATGCTAGCTGGGTTCCGAACACGGCCTTCTGTGTATCCGTTTCGGCATGGGCTAGCTCATAAGCATCCAACCCAACCAAGGCGCCACCAAGAAGCACACCTATGCCTTCATTGGCAGTATGAGCCAGGGTTGAAGAAAACTGATTGAGCGAGGTTTCAGCAACTATCACTTCACCGCGTAATGCCGTGCGCACCAACTTGATTACGTTAGTGACATCGTTCACGCCTGCGTGAATCATCTGGGCGTAGTTAAGGTAACTATGGATCCTGAGTGCGGTGGCCAGATCAGGCGAAGCGTTCCCGTGTGCCGCGTCATTGCGCTTCTTGTCGGCAAACCACTGGATTAGCGTCTGTACTGCAAATCCAGCATTCAGTCCATCAACCGGAGCTGCTTCACCGCCAACTCCATTGGATCGTAACTGGCCGTGTTCAAGGTTAAAATGCTTGCCCAGAGTGAGTATATGTCCATCGACGAAATGGCGGAATTCGAAAAAAGTGGCATCGTTACTGCTCACCAAACGCGTCTCTTCCAAGTGATCGCGATTGATGAATTGGACACTGTAACGACCTTCCCCCTGTTCCTCAATACTGCCAATTACTGGCATCCAACGCGGGTCAAGCTTATTTTCCTGAACAAGCGCTGTAATGGCCTTATCGAATTTTGCTCCCCACTGTTCAGTATCAAGGATGGCCAATGCGGTGCGTAACTGAGTATCCTCGGCAATTTTCACTTGGGCATTGACTGCTTGCTTGACCCACTGCCGTTGTTCTATCACAGTGGCAAGTTCGTCAGGACGGGTCAAATCAGCAACATCTAAGCCATTGTCTACGGGTACTCTTGCCATCTTGACAGGATCGATCTCCACCAGATTGAAGGTAGGAGCAGACTTACTACCAAACGCACTATAGTGAACAGCCAGGCCACGCTTCACTAAATGTTTTTCCATAGCACGTAAAAAATTGGCTGAGTTATCGAATGCAAAAATCCCGAAATTTGGATCATAGAAATAGTAACGATGTCCTTTCGCGCCGACAGTACTCCCCACCATCATGGCATGGTTTTGGGTATTGAGAGCGAACGTCGACGTTCCAGTCGCTTCCTGTAACAAAGAAACAACCTTAGACAAGGTAACCTTCTCTTCCAGAGCTTTTGACGCTTGACTGGCCTCAACATTAGAGTGCAGTCTTGCCAGACTGTTTTTGAGCAGCGTGGAACTGCCAGCCTGAGGGGAAGCCGCGGCAAAGAAGAGTTTTTCTACCAGACTATTGATACTTGCTTCACCACCGCTGGCTAGTGCTACCGCCATGGCTCTGACCAGGGGATAACAGCGACCACCAGATGCGTCTCCAACCAATGACAGATAAAAATCTTGGGGTATCAGACGACTGAAGCTGCTACCGGCACGCTGAAAGTCCTCGCTGAACACCGCTGTCTGTTTCAATACTTTGTCGATATATTCAGCCCGGCTAACTTCAGTGATGCGACCGCTCAACGCCCCTCGTTGTTTAGGGGTAAGCGGGCTGTCAAGAAACAGTTTTTTCATCTCCAGGATTGACATTCCATCGTTAAAACCTGGAATGGGAGTATCCTGAATGTTCTGCAAGCCATCGGAAAATTCAGTACTTCTTGGCCCACTTCGCTGGTAAGCTTCGGCAATAGCATAACGCTCGCCCACGTTATAATCGCGTTTCTGCCCGCCGCCTTGGATAGAGGTATCATCAATCCGCACTACCGCATCTATACCGTTTTTGGACTTGATCTGCTGCCATAACCAGCTTTGTTCCACGGAAAACACTTCACGCAAAACTGAGTCGTATTGCTGCTTGTAGTATTCCAGCGTGATATTGATATACCTTATCTTTTCATCAATCCGAGCAATCTCAGAACGGTCTCTGGTTTTTCTTCGATTTTCATAGAGTTTATTTCGGGTATCCACCAACGGCTGAGTTTCTGTTCCGATCGCAGCCTGGAGCCGGTCACGCAACCCAATCCATCCAACAATTGCCGGATGATGGGGAGAAAATTCTCCCTGTTCATATACCCCATCAGAGATCCCTTCAACTGACACGCCAAACTGTGCAGCAGCCTTTTTCAGTTTTTGATGGATCTGCTCATGATAAGTGGCAAATTGAGCCTTGCTACGCTCAGTCGCTTGACTGTCAGCGTCCTGAATCAATATTGGTTCCTCACCACCACGCAATTTCGGCCAGATATTCAGACCTTCCCGCTGATACTCCTGACGCTGGAACACCAATTGCCATTTACCCTCAACGTATTGCATGTATGCCGCGGCGAGACCTTCAGCGGTGTTTGCTACCTGATAATCCTTAAAGTCCACCGCCATGACCACGTTATCATATAGCAACGAACTGTTGACCCGTCCGTCGTGATAGACTCGGTAAGTATCAGCATCAAGATCGGTCACCACCAGTGAACATCCTGACAACGATCCCGTGAACAGAAAACTTCCCGGAATTGCATGCTTAGGAATATCTACATAAGCTGGCAACGTATTAGCCTGGTTTGCACCGTTGTAGCCAAGGAAATAGGCTGGCACGCTGTTAGCATCACTCCCGGCTATCTCATTCGGGCTTCGATCAGCGTATTCAATCTCATATAAGCCTGACTTAACTTTCACCAATTTGGCATTTCCCTCTGCCGGAAGCCGCCCTGCTCTAACCAGTGTCTCGGCACTGATGGTGTTGGATTTTGCAAATAATTCAGGATCGATAGCAAACTGCTGGATATCAGCGCTACCTTGACGGGGTATCGCCTGAGCGGAAACAAGCAGCAATTGGTCGCTGTTATTGGGCATGACAATTTTCCTTATAAAAAATCCTACTGATGATCTTTACGGGGTTACTTTTTCTTTCATCTGCAAGGCCCACAGCCGGGCATATAGCCCGTCTAAGGCGAGCAACTGCTCGTGGCTACCCTGCTCAACGACTTGCCCCTGATCGAGTACCAAAATCCGATCAGCATGGCGCAAGGTATTGAGGCGATGAGCAACACTGATCACAGTGCGACCTTGAGCAATGTGCTGCAAGTTAGCTATCACCGCCGCTTCCGATTCATAATCCAAGGCACTTGTGGCCTCATCCAGCAGCAGAATGCCTGGATTAGTTAGCAAGGCCCTGGCCAGAGCAATGCGCTGACGCTGTCCACCAGACAAGAGCACTCCCTTCTCACCAACCTGGGTGTTGTATCCTTGTGGCAGACTGCGAATAAATTCGTCTGCTCCAGCCAAAGTTGCTACCTGAATCACTTCAGCATCACTGGCTTGCGGCCGACATTGGCGGATGTTTTCTGCGACTGAACCTGAAAACAGTAAACTCTCTTGTGGTACAACACTCATGTTGCGCCGCAGCTCCGCCGGATCTGCAATCGCCAGGTCGATCCCATCCACTAATACTTGTCCGTGCTGGGGAATATAAAGGCGCTGTAACAACCGCGTCAGGGTGGATTTACCCGAACCTGATGGCCCTGTAATACCAACAAATTCACCGGGACTCATTTCGATATTGAGGTTACGTAATACTTCCTGACCTTCCTCATTGTAGCGAAAGCGCACACCTCTGAAGCTCACTCCACCTTGTAATCTGGGGATTGAAGCCAGACTTCCGCTACCGCTTTCTCCCTCCTCATCAAGGATGTCTCCAAGCCGATTTAGCGAGATTAAAGTGTGTTGAAAGTCCTGCCAGACCTGAGCTAACCGCAGGATCGGTTGAGTAACATGCTCCGAAAGCATATTAAAGGCTATCAATTCCCCCAGACTGAGTTTTCCCTCCATCACCATAATGGCCCCCCACCACAGTAGCAGGGCGGAGGTCAGTTTCTGGATCAGCCCTATCCCCTGCCCGGCGAGGAGTCCTACTACTTTGGCGCGAAATGAGGCACGGACAAACGCAGATAGCTGGCGCTCCCAACGGCGCGAGAAACCCGCCTCAGTAGCGCTGGTCTTAATCGTTTCAATGCCGGTAACTGATTCGATCAGGAAAGCCGTGTTGTCAGCCCTTAATTCATATTCCCGTAATACCCTGGTACGCAGCACAGGTCCAACTACCATCCAGAATAGGAAATAGAGCACCAGAGAGCCGAGCACCAGCCATGTTAGCTCAGGGGCATAGAAGAACATCACTGCCACAAACAAGCCGACAAAGACCAAATCCAGTACCATCGTCAGTGCCGAACCGGTAAGAAACTGTTGTATCTGGCTCATTTCGCGCACTCTGGCGATGATTTCTCCCGTTTGACGCTGCCGGAAATAATCCATTGGCAGGGTGATTAAATGCTGATAGAGACGACTGGAAAGCTCAGAATTGACTTTACTGGCAAGGTTAGCGAACAGCCAGGAGCGGAGAAAACTATAAACAGGCTCGCACACGGCCAGGATAAGCATGGCAAATCCTAGCACCTGTAAACTTGACAGGCTGCGACTGACCAGAACCCTATCGATCACATTCTCGAACAACATGGGGGTGACTAAGGCAATCAACTGTAACATCAAAGACACGAGGAGCACGTTTCTAAACTGGGCGGCATGTTTACGAATGGAAGGTATAAACCAGCTAAAGCCGAATTTCTGTCGTTTCGGTTGCTCGACCGCCTCCGCCAGTAACACAACCCTGCCTTGCCAATGGTCGACGAGAATAGTCCGGGGATAATGTTTCTCTTTACCCAGGTTTGGCTGATACAAGACAACAAACTCACCTTCAACCCTTTCCAGTACTAACCAACCCTGTTCTGTATCCAATAAGACAGGCAGGGGAAGATGTTCAAGACGGCTCATATCTGTGGTGATATAGCGTGCCCTCAACCCGATCCACTGGGCGCAACGGCAAAGGTCTTGGTAGTCTGTGCTCCCTTGGGTACGTCCGAGACGGTGACTCAATAACTTTGGCTCCACTGCCACATTGAAATGGCGGACGGCGTAGGCCAGAGCCAAAAGACCACTGTCTACAATTGTAGACTCGTCTCCGCTAAATGGCTCTAATAGGGTAGATTCGATAGTTGGCATTATCGTTCCTTCAATGCTTCGGACTGGTACTGTTGCAGCGGACTGATCAGGTAGTCGATCACCCGTCTATCCCCGGTACGGATTTCGACGGTAACACTCATACCTGCTTGTAATGGGACTTCACGCTCATCTACTGCAATAGCGGTTCGTTCCATTCGAACCCGTGCCGGGAATACCAGCCCCAGTTGCTCATCCTTAACTGCATCCTTAGAGATATGAGCCACCTTGCCCCGTACAGTGCCATAACGGGTATAAGGGAAAGCATCGACCTTAATTTCCACCGGCTGACCTGCGTGCACAAACCCCACATCCTTGTTCAACACCATCACTTCGGCTTCAAAGAGAGTATCATCAGGTACGATCACCATCAGTTGTTGGGCCGATTGCACTACGCCCCCCAGCGTGTGGATCGTCAATTGCTGCACCACTCCATCAACCGGCGCCCGCAGGGTATACAATCGCAGCCTCTCACGGGTTTTAATTAACTGCTGTGCCATAACAGCAATTGCAGCCTGCGCTTCATTCAACTGGTCATAATATTCACGGTTTATCTTCGCCAAGTAGCGTTTGCGGCTTTCCTGCAATCCCTGATATTGCTCTTCAAGGACAGCCAATTCGGCATGTTGTTGAGAAAGGGAACGTTCTACTTCCAGTCTTTCTCTCTCTTGCCCCAATAGTTCAACTTTTGATAGCAGCTTTTTGGTGGCCAGAATCCGGTGCGCTTCAAGGCGTACCTTGATATTGGCTGCAAGATGCTCCAACGCGGAGATGTCGGCACGACGGGCGTACTGGTTCGCTTGGTTAACCTTCATTTCGCCATCCAGACTATTTAGATTGGCAACCACTTCTTTCCAGGTACTGGCCAGATGCTCTCTCGCTTGCATTGCCTGTGCTGGCGGGGTATTTTGCGGAACCACAAAATTTTCGATAGGGGCATCGGTCAGCAGGGCCTGTAACCTCGCCTGCTCCAACTGTTTGAAGTTAAGTTGCTCCTGCAACTCCTTCAATTCAGCTTCAACGCCTATGGTGTTGAGTTTAATAAGTACATCTCCCGCTTTTACTTTCTGGCCGTCGCGGACCAATATCTCTGCAATTTCACCGACCTCAAGGGGCTGAATTACCTTCGAATTGCTGGACACAAGTAATTTTCCCATAGCATTAGCATGGATATCCAGACGACCCACAATTGACCAGATCAAGGCTATCAGAAGTAACAGCGTCAGGGCCGCCGCAGTGAACCTTGCCCAAGGTGCTGGAGGGCGTTCGACGATCTCCAGATAACCGGGTTGAAACTCATACTCGTCACGGGTACGCTTCGGTGCCTTGGGTACACAACGTTCTTGACGCCAGGCCAAAAATGCGG
The DNA here is from genome assembly GCF_056632175.1 of Xenorhabdus sp. SGI 60. Classification (NCBI taxonomy): domain Bacteria; kingdom Pseudomonadati; phylum Pseudomonadota; class Gammaproteobacteria; order Enterobacterales; family Morganellaceae; genus Xenorhabdus; species Xenorhabdus sp. SGI 60. Next base: position 3,186,529 of record NZ_CP196860.1, read on the forward strand.
TTTTCAGGTGCCTGAATGACATCACACCACCTCCTTGCGTAATTCCTGTTGCAACTGCCACAGTCTGGCGTAGCAACCTCCCTTAGCCAGCAACTGGTGATGGCTGCCTGATTCAGTGATCTGGCCCTGTTCTAAAGTGATTATGCGGTCACAATCACGCACCGTAGACAAGCGGTGAGCAATGGTGATAACGGTGCGTCCCTGGGAAATCTCAGCCATATTGGCCTGGATTAAGGCTTGAGACTCATCATCAAGGGCGCTTGTCGCCTCGTCGAAAATCAGGATACTGGGGTTAGCCATCAACGCCCGAGCGATAGCAATGCGTTGGCGCTGCCCCCCGGACAGAGAGCTACCCGCTTCAGCCAGCACGGTGTCATAACCCAGAGGCAACTGGAGGACAAAATCATGAGCACCTGCTAATTTGGCCGCAGCTATCACTTCCTCCAACGAAGCGGTGGGATCCTTGAGTGCAATGTTATGGCGTACACTACGGTTGAACAGGTAATTCTCCTGCAACACAACCCCGATCTGGCTACGCAGGCAGGTGGGATTGAGTTGATGTAGAGGAATGCCATCGAGCAAGATCTCTCCTCCATCTGGAGCATAAAGTCTTTGTAGCAAGCGGGCCAGAGTACTTTTTCCTGAGCCGGAAGGACCGACTATTCCCAAAGACTCGCCAGCCCTGATATGCAGAGTTATCCTTTTCAGTACAGGCTCTTGATCGGGTTGATAACGGAACACCAAATTACGCAGCTGTAAATCACCGTTGAGCGGCTTCTGAGGATAAATATCTCCCTGTACCTGTTCAACAGGCAGGTTGAGTATGTCGCCAAGTTTGTCAACAGCGACTCTGGTCAGGACAAACTGCTGCCACAGGTCGATCAACTTAGCGATAGGTTGGCTGATGTGTGACACCATCATATTGAACGCGATTAGCTGACCAATGGTGAGTTCCAGAGCAATAACCATATTCGCCCCTAACCAGATAATCCCGACACTCGTTACCTTCTGTAGCAACATCACTCCGTGGCTGACGAAGCTATTAAGAACCTGAGTACGAAAACTGGCTTCAACCATATTTGCGGTCTGGGATTCCCAACGCCGCTGCATATTGGGATCCACCGCCAGACTTTTGATGGTTTCGACACCGCTAACGGATTCGTTCAAAAAGGAGGTATTGCAGGCCGCAGTCTGGAACTGCTGTTCAATCCGTTGTTGCAGCGGTTTTGAACTCAACCAGGCCAACAAGAAATAGAGAGGTAATAACGCCAACACTACGCAAGTCAGAGGCAATGACAGCCAGGCCATTACCCCGAAGAAGACAAAGGTGAATGCAACATCCACACACAAGGTCAGCATAAAGCCAGTCAAAAAGTCACGAATACTGTCAAGCTCTTGCACCCGAGTGATGATAGATCCTACCTGGCGGTGCTTAAAGTAGAGCAGAGGCAAACCCAGCAAATGCCGGAATAGTTTAACGCCCAAGGCAATATCGATGCGGTTAGCGGTATGAGCGAACAAGTATTCACGTAATCCTCGAAGTATCACCTCGAACACTCCTACCACTATTAGCACTATCACCAGCACATCCAGGGTGGACAATGCCCTGTGTACCAACACTTTGTCCATCACTACCTGGAAAAGCAAAGGCACCACAAGAGCAAGTAGTTGCAGCATCAGGGAGAAAATCAGTACTTCACCGAGGAGGTGGCGGTGATGAATAAAGGCAGGAATAAACCAGGAAACATCGAACCTGTGGCAACCTTCCCGCAGCTGGATCACTTCGCAACTCCATCTGGCTTCAAGCTCATCAATAGGAAGTACTTCAGGTGAAGCGGAATAAGGAGACTGGATCAAAGCCTGATCAGGAGAGAGGCGTACTAATACAACAAATCCTCCCTGTTTGTCTCGAAAGGCCAAAGGTAACTGCTTTGGTGTTAGCTTATGGAATTTTAAACGGCATAATGCCATATCAACATTATGTATTTTACCGTAGTCTTTGACTGCAAATTTCAGCTTGCGATCAGAAGATAAAGCAGGCGTTTCTTGAGCTTCACCTTTAATCAACTGCAACAATAATCGACAACAGTCAAGGGCAGAAGACAACGTATCGGCAGATATATTGTCCTTATCAATCGTAGCACCCATCATGTGATTCCATTCTCATTTTATTGGAAAAAACATATTAGTAAGATGGTTAATCCAAATTGATTAACGATATCTATATGGCTGTGGAAAAAAATTTCTCATAGTCAAGATAACCAAAAAATATGATAACCACTGGTAATAATTATCAATACTATAGTCATTATTAATTTCAATCCAGAAAAATAATTCACCTTTAAATCAATAAGTTAATTTAAAATGGTCATGTTTGTTATTGGATTGTTTTCTATTTTTTCCTGTTTTGTATCTAAATATGGTGCAATAAATAAATCTCGAAGAGAGACCATTTATTGGCAGGAACATCCATGAAAAATATAAGTCAGCAATAATCATCATGTCCTGCTACAGGAGACTATATAACATCTCCTTGTCCCAAATAGGTTGGATATATGACGATGATTAAACAACGATTGAATGCTCTCCTTCATTACATTGATGAACATATCGATACACATATGGATGGAGAAAGTTTGAGTAACATTGCAGCTTGTTCTAAATATCACTTTCACAGATTATTTTCTGCAACTTATGGTATCGGCGTTGCTGCATATATCAGGCAAATTCGATTGAAAAGAGCGAGTTATAAGTTGGCGTATAACGATGATTCAGTAATAGATATTGCTCTTGCATGTGGATATGAAAGTCCTGAAGCATTCTCCAGGGCGTTCAAAAGTTCAGTTGGTCAAAGTCCTATTGAGTTCAGAAAAAAACCTGATTGGTCTGTCTGGCACAGGCACTACCAAATCATAAATAATATTAGGACTAAAATGATGAATGAGAAATTATCCCATGTTGAAGTAAAAATCGTCAATTTTCCAGAAACCACCGTGGCAGTTATGGAACACAAAGGTTCATCATCAAATATTGGCAATACAATTAGAGAGTTCAAAGAGTGGAGAATAACTAATAAGTTATCCCCAGAGCGTCACCGAACTTTTAATTTTGTTTATGCAGATCCCGCAAGCATTGACCCGCAAGAGTATCAGTTTGATTTGTGTGTAGAGATCTCGCCAAAGTTTGAGGTTAAGAACGAAAAAATTACATTAAAAACAATCCCATCAGGAAAATGTGCTTATATTAGCTACACGGGTTCAGATGATGGAATCACCTCCATAGTCAATTATTTGTATACAAATTGGTTATCGGAACACAATCAGGAAGTTCGGGATTTCCCGCTCTTTTTTGAACGAGTAAAGTTGTTCCCTACTGTGACTGAAGCCGAAGCTGTCACTGATATTTACCTGCCTCTGGCGTAAGACACCTTGCAAGTTATCGTTACATTAGCTTGTCGTATATTGGCTCGATAATAGTTCCAGTTTCTTAATCAGACATCTTCGATTAAGAGACTGGCCACTATAGCTCAAAAAACGATCCATCTATATGCCTTTTCATAATTATGAAAAGGCATATAGATGAAACATGTGTAATTCAAAATCTCTGGGCGCATAACCAACAATATAGTGATGTTGATATCCGATCTCTATTTCTCACTATCACTGATGATAATAACCAAATTATTGCCGGTCTCGTTGCTAAAACCTGGTGGGGAGGCCTTGAAATTCAATATCTTTGGGTGGATGAGAAACACCGTAAAAAAGGTTTTGGAAGACAACTCATGTTACAAGCTGAAAAGGAAGCATTAAAAAGACACTGCCATATGGCTTATGTTGATACTTTTAGCTTTCAAGCCAGAGGTTTTTATGAAAAGTTAGGATACAAAGTCTATGGAGAGCTTGGAGGATACGCCCGCAAGTACACTCGCTTTTATCTCGCGAAAAAATTCAGTGTGTCCAACCATAATATGAAATAAAAAAATGAAGTTGCCTTACAACAATAATGATTCCTATCTAAAGGGATTAATCGCCATGATGGAACATCTGAGCGAACCTTGGGGAATTAAAGATTTGAACTCTCGTCATATCTACATGAACAAAGCGGCATACTTCTACACTAATACCCCCAAAAATTCTGATATAGAGGGAAAGTTTGATAATGAGTTTCCGGCTGACTGGGCTGAATTGGCCGAAGATCTAATAAACCATGATAAAATGACTGAAGAATCTCAAGATAAAGTTTCTATTATAGAAACACATTATTGGTATGGTAAAGACCGTTTAACACCATGCATTAGTGAAAAGTACCCAATATACAACAACGAAAAAAAATGTATTTGGATCGTATGGAATGCTAATCCTCTAAATACATTGTCCCCTTTACAATATATCAATCCACATAAACCCAGCGTTTTGACTACAGAAATTGATACCAAACTGTTTACCAGAGCCGAGATGGATATCATTTTTTTTATGCTTCACCGATTTTCAAATAAGGAAATAGCCAAAATATACAAGGTGAGTAACAAAACCATAGAAAACAGAATATATAACATTTACCAAAAAGCCAATGTCCATTCTCTTCAACAAGTTGAGGCATTTTGCAGGCATTTACATCTGGATAACTACATCCCTGAACGCCTCATTGAGAAAGGTATTCTCTTTATCTGAACGCCAAAGGAATCACGAAATATAATGGTCAAAATTGAAAATTATCCATTGAGTCGAATACCACAAACACAACGTGTATCACTGTTAAGCGTGGCTATTGTGCATATGGGCATGTTGACGGCATTAGATCAATTTATGCTTGGGGCTGTGCTCGGTAACTCTATGGCTTTGATCGATGCATTTTGCTGCCATTATTGCCAGTGTTATCGGCAGCGTGATTGGTCTGGAGGCAGAATAGGGTGTTCCAGCAATTAATTCATTATTGCTAGCAAGTTTAGCCTATGGGTTATTCAAGTCAGTTTGTAAACGCGTTTAGCATAATGCATCTATGATATTGCTCCCCAAATGGGGAGCAATACCTAACGGCTAGCATGTTTCTCCGCATATTCTTTGCCATTAACCCATTGATGATCTTTTTCCCAGGTAAATAACCACTTGCGTGTCGGGCCAGCCATAACATTTAAGTAATAACTGTCATAACCCGCGATGGTCGCCACGGGATGATACCCTTTTGGCACCATCACCACATCCTTGTTATAAACCGCTATTGTTTCATCCAACGAGCGGTCATCAGTATAGACTCGCTGGACACAAAAACCCTGTGGTGGATTCAGGCGATGGTAGTATGTCTCTTCCAAATAAGTTTCTTGCGGCTCGTTGTCAGTATCGTGCTTGTGGCTAGGGTAAGAACTGGTGCATCCTTCATCGGTATAGACTTCAACAACCAGTAGGCTATCCGCCGGTTGATCATCTGGCAGGATATTATGAACATAGCGTCGATTATGACCATTGCCACGCTGTTCAGCCCCAATATCTTGTGGGGCGATTAAGCGGGTGGAATAACTGCCTTTTCCTTTCGCCTGACATACAGCCAGTTCAAGTTGAGTCTCGGCAACGATTTCCATCGTTTCATGAGGTGCGACATAGACGGCATAAGGCTTTTTGCGCTCAAATGGTTCCATGCGCTCCCCAATTTTTTCAAACCGTTGCTGAGGCGTCACTACCGTGGCTTTTCCTGCCACCAGCACCAAACACGTTTCATTTTCCGAAGCAGGTAAGGTGATAGTTTCCCCTACATTCAGTTCATAAACTGCAAAATGAACATATCCCCAATTTGCTGTTTCCGGCGTAATATGTTGCGTCCGTTTGCTCTGATTTGGTGCGTGGTATTTTGACAATAGTTTAGACATTTAACCTCCCCCAATCTCCGCATTTAAATTAATCCCGCTTCTTTGGCAAATTTATGCAAATTGCGATATCCCAGCGTGGCATAAGTCAGTGGATGGGCAACAGCGGGATCTTGTTCTGCTTCAACCACCAGCCAACCGCGATAGTTATTCGCTTTCAAGATCGCAAAAATGGCTGGATAATCGACACAACCATCTCCTGGTACGGTAAAAACACCACTTAATACCGCATCAAGAAAACTGGTTTTACGGTTTTTGACATCTTTTAACACGTCAGGACGAATGTCTTTGCAATGCACATGATTAATACGTGAGTACCAACGTCTTGCCACTGCTAACGGATCATCCCCCGCAAAGGTCAAATGCCCGGTATCCAATAACAACCCCACTTCTTCACCTGTATTTTCCATCAGGCTATCGATGTCTTCTGCACTTTCAATCACCGTTCCCATGTGATGATGATACGCAACCTGTACGCCTTGTGACTGAGTATAACGGGCAAATTCTGTTAGTTTTTCACCGTATTCCTGCCAAAGCTCTGCCGGAAACAGTGGTCGAAGATGCACTGGCTTATCCTGATTGCCATGCACGCAATAGGTCACTTCGGCAAACACCATCACAGTAGCCCCCAATTCCCGCAACAGGGTCAAATGCGGCTGAACTGCGGCAATCTCTTCTTCAACACTACGTGTTAGTAGTTCGCCGGAATACCAGCCAGACACGAGTTTCAAATCATGAGCGGCCAGAATGGGGCCTAAAATCTGTGCCTGGCGAGGGAATTTATTGCCCAGCTCAAAACCTGCAAACCCTGCTTGTCGCCCTTCTGTCAGGCAAGCTTCCAACGGTGTTTCTGCCCCCAAGGATGGCAAGTCATCATTGGTCCAGGTCAAGGGGTTGATGCCAAGTTGAACAACCATGAGGCTCCTCCTGTAAGATGAAAAAAGTGATGTTCTTTAGCTTTGTTATTCAGCTATCCACGCTGACGCCAGTCGTTAATCAGGTTGTGATAGTTAATTTTTATTTTCTGGATAAGCGTTTCATCATCTATTTCTCCCGCCAGCCATTGCAGTGACGGCTGCCCGAACAGCGTTCTGCCAACGGCAAAACCTTTGACGATAGATTTACCCGCCACTGCATTGAAACTGGCCTTTAAGATCGTTTCCGGTGCATCAAGGCCAAGGATCACAACCCCACGGCAATAAGGATCACGCTGTTCAACTAATGCAGCGATTTGGTCCCAGGTTGCAGATTGCATCGGTGGCAATTTCCACCAGTCCGGTTTAATACCAAGATTGTAAAAACGCTGGAGCGCTCGCAGATAAAGCTCATCAGAATGGGGCATATCGACTGGTAAGATAACTTCCAGCAACAATTCATGACCAGACTGACAACAAGCGGCATAAACTTCTTGTATCGTTTTTTCCTGTTCCAGACGCAATGGGTGACTATCTTCTGGATGAAAGAACACTAAACATTTCACAATATGTTCCCGCGGCCAACTAACCAGCTGGGAACCAATATCACCGTGTTCGAGGCAAAGTGGTCGGGAGCCGGGCAGTTCAATCGGACGACCAATCCATAACCCTTTCCCTGTTGCAGCATTCAGTACATCTTGACCGAAACTGCTGTCACATAATATCCCCGCTTTTCCTGCCAAATGGGCTTCTGTGCTGACTTCCTGACTGGCACGGAACAATAGTTTTTTCAACTGCGGAATTCGCTCGAGACCAGCATTCATCTTGCGTGCTATTTCGACAAACTGGATACGATGGTCAAATGCCATGACACATAGTTCATCCCATTGTTTATGACGATGGCTAACCCGATGCAGGTGATTGAGATGTGGATCTAAATCTGGGCATCGTACTTCCGTTGCTCGCATTAAATAGTTATCCAACTCCGTTTTATCTGGCATGGCGGGCGCACACCCATGACGGGAAACAACCAAAGCGCCGCAAGCATTGGCATAAGTGCAAGCCTGTTCCCAACTTTCGTTATTGAGATAGCCACGCAATAAACCGGACATAAAGGCATCACCAGCCCCCAAAACGTTCAAGACGTCTACCCTGACGCCCCGTACAGTGACCCCCTTGTCTAAGATATCGGGAATATTGGCAGTGAATACCGAACACCCTAATGCTCCACGTTTGCAAACCAATGTTGCAGCCGTCAGTGTCCGTATTCGACGCAAAGCTTCGACAGTATTCGTAGAGCCACCAGCAATATGAAATTCCTCTTCGGTTCCCACAATTAAGTCAAATAGGGAGAGCACTTCCTGCAATTGTGCTGTCACTTGCTTTGAAGCGATATAGCGAGTTTCACCGTCACCCAATGAAGTCAATCCCCACAATACCGGACGATAATCGATATCAATAACCGTCTTGACACCATTGCGGCGGGCGTAAGTCAGTGCAGTCAAAACAGCATCACGAGTTTGTGGATGAGAAAGGTGAGTTCCGGTGATCGCCAGACAACGGGCAGATGCAATATAGTCTTCACTGAAATCATCTCGGGTGATCGCCATATCAGCACAATTATCACGGTAAAAGATCAGCGGAAAAGTTTCGTTATCTTTAATGCCGAGTAAAACCAAAGCCGTCAGCCGCTCTTTGTCGGTGATCAGGTGGCTGGTATCACAACCCACCCGCCCCAATTCTTCACGTAAAAAGCGCCCCATGTGTTCATCACCAACCCTTGCCAGCATTGAGGATTTTAATCCCTGACGCGCTGTTCCATAGGCGACATTCCCCGAAGAACCCCCTAAGTATTTTGCAAAGCTTGCCATGTCTTCCAGACGGGAACCAATTTGTTGACCGTACAGATCAACCGCGATACGTCCCATGCAAATCACATCCAACTTTCTATGCTGTTCCATTGATTCACCTCTTACCGGATACGCTATTTTGCTGAACGCGTTATAGGGAAAATCAGTTTTTATTTCTCCGATGCGCCTGTTTTGTCTGATGTACTTGCCACTACTGGATGTTTAAATAACTCCCTGCCTATCTGGTAGAAAACATAACCCAATATGCTGGCGGCAAATACATAGTAGAGCGCCATCACATAAGCTGGTACGTTCTCAGCAAGGAAAACATACATGGAAACAACAATCAGTGTAATAAGACAACCTGCCGGTTTAACCATCGACCAAGGGGTAATATCCACCTGTTCTGTATACACTTCTTGATAAGATTCGGCAGGGAAAAAATACCCAATCGTCAACATGAAAATGATATTCAGGACAAACAGAATGCCAACCAGGTGGAAGAAGTGAATATTGAAGTCCAGGATAAAGTGACAAATGATGTAAGCCGACATACCAAACAACAACCCCAGTTTTGCTGCAATCGGGGGAACCCGTTTTGTCATCAACCCAACCAGAACGACACTGAGGATCGGGGCATCGAAGATCCCTTGTAGCTGCTGAATCAAGTAGAACAAGCCATCAGGTGCGCTAGCGACAAGTGGGGCAATGAGCATCGTTGCCAGTGCAAGCCCGATGCCTAAATATTTACCGACTGTCACAGCCTGTACTTCAGTGGCATTCGGGTTGATCCGTGGCTTGTAAATATTGACGGTAAATAATGTTACGGAAGAGTTAAGTCCGCCGCTGAATGTCGAAAATACGGCTCCCACAACCACTGCTGCAAAGAAACCAACCAGCACTTTGGGCAATACCAGTTGCACTAACGCAGGATAGGCATTATCTGGATTATCTATTTGGCCATTGAAAATATGGAATGCAATTATCCCTGGTAAGATAATAATGGAAGGAATAATGAGCTTAAATAAAGCACATAACATTACGCCTTTTTGCCCTTCCGCCAGATTCTTCGCGCCCAATGATTTCTGCACAATGGATTGGTTAGTACACCAAAAGAACATGTTGGAGATAAGTAGTCCTGTGAACAGGGTCGAGAATGGAACAAGTGAATCTTCACTGCCGATGGAATTAAATTTCTCTGGGTGAGTCTGATAGACATCAGTTAACCCTTTCCATACACTGCCATCCCCCACATACAACAGGGCAAACACCGTTACCATCAAGCCGCCCACAATCAAGCCTACGCCATTAATGGTATCGGCAACTGCAATTGCTTTGATCCCACCAAAGATTGCGTAAATTGCCCCCAACCCTCCCACGCCCCAAACCATAATCCAGAGTGCTGTGGTTTTATCAACCTGAAAAACTTGGGAAACCTGAAACAGATTGTCCAAGGCAATAGCGCCTGTATACAGCACAATCGGTAATAATGAGATCACATACATCGCCAAAAATAGGATGGATGTGATCAGCAATGTGTTTTTATCAAACCGGCGCTCAAGATATTCTGGGATAGTCGAAATGCCTAATTTCAGATATTTCGGCAAAAAATAAATAGCAAATAGAACAATAGATAAAGCCGCAATCACTTCCCAGGCCATAACAATAAATCCGGTTCTGAACGCCAGCCCATTCAAACCGACCAAGTGTTCTGTAGACAGATTCATGAGTAGCATGGAGCTGCCGATATATATTCCGGTCAAGGAACGTCCGCCAAGAAAATAGCCTTCGGTGGAATCACTTAAGTTTTTGTTTCGCGTTTTGTAATAAGCCAATCCGGCGACCAGTAAGGTAAAACCAATAAAAGAAAGAAAAGCTGACATATACCTTCCCCCCTGAAATCTATTGGGTACAAAACGGTCTGCCACAGTTATGGCTGCTGGAACAGACAGGATGATTTTTATGAAATAAATATTCCAACAATGTTTGTTGTTGAAATTTATCGTTATAGTCTGATTTCTTTACCGGATTGCAGGGATTCGAGCGCCTTGTCTGCGAGGTATAAAGCCCGCTCTCCATCAATACCACTCGTCTCAGGTATTGCCCTGCCAGCCATGACATCAACAAAATGGTCCCATTCCGCGATATAGGCCTCCCGATAACGTTGCAAGAAGAAATGCTCAGGCTTGGCGGTGGTACAACCGTTTTCTCCCCAGAACTCCACACTGTTTTCCTTGATATTTCCGGCGGTCAGAAGCCCCTTCTCACCATGCAGTTCCAATCGTTGATCATAACCATATCCAGAACGACGGCTGTTAGTGATGGTCGCCATTGCCCCCGATGGAAATTTCATAACAATAAATGCGGTATCAATATCGCCCACCGTACCTATAGCAGGATCGACAAGATTGCTCCCCTGAGCATAAATAGCACATGGTTCTTCACCAATGATAAAACGAGTCATATCTAAGTCATGAATGGTCATGTCCCTGAACATACCACCAGATACACGCACATATTCAGCGGGTGGAGGAGAAGGATCACGGGAGATAATAAGCAGAGATTCTGCCTTGCCAACGGTTCCGGCATCAAACAGGTTTTTCAGCCGACGGAACTGCGGATCGTAGCGGCGATTAAACCCGACTATCAGAGGAACCTGACACGCTTTTACCGTCGCCAGGCATTGACGAACCCGAGCCAGATCAAGATGAACCGGTTTTTCGCAGAAAATCATTTTATTGTGTCGGGCAGCCAGTTCTATCAAATCGGCATGGGTATCCGTTGCTGATGCAATCAGGACACCATGAACAGCAGGATCTGACATCGCTTCTTCGGTGGTCTGTACGTTAGCCTGATAGTGGTGTGCCAATGCCTTAGCACTTGTCAGATGTGGATCTATCACAGAATAGAGGCAAGTTTCTTTATGGTTAGCAATGTTAACCGCGTGAACCTGCCCAATTCGTCCAGCGCCAAATAATGCAATATTGAACATGAATGCTCCTTGATACCTCGGTATCTGCTTTTTGGTGTGGATAAAACATATCAAATAAAACATTTATTTCAATTTAGTTTTATTTGAAAATTTTATTTTTTAGAGCTGGCTCATAACTTTCATCTGGGGGGTATTTTGCCGACAATTTTTACCCTGCTTAACCGTCTTCCGTGTCTTATGAGCAAAATCGAGGGACAATCTGCCCATTATTGAGATAAGCATATTTGGGCCACCTTAAAACTTCAACACGGACTGAGCATAGAAACCGCAGCGCATGCATAGTACATCAGGATTTTGCGCCCAGCCCCAAATACTCTGATCAATAAATCCCGTATCGCAGCTAATACTGACGCACTTTTTTCTCCACATATTCCCTGATTTTTTCCGCTGATGCTGCAATGTCTGGATTATCAGCAACCTGCGCGGTTCCTATTCTCCACCATGATTCATAATCATGCGTCATGGTTTTAGGTAATACTTTAATGTCGATTAATGTCGCACAGGGCTGCTTCTGCGCATCCTGCAAAGCAGCTATTAATTGTTGTTCATCATGCACTCGATAACTTTTGCAGCCGTAACTTTCCGCATTCTTGGCAAAATCCACCGGTATCAAACTACCGTCCAACCTGCCATTTTGCGGATTGCGATAACGATTTTCCGTGGCAAAACTTCCCATACCTTGGCTCATCTGTAAGTTATTGATGCAACCAAATCCCGCATTATCAAACAGCAGCACAGTGATTTTAATACTTTCCTGAATAGCCGTTTGTAATTCACTGTGCAACATCAAATAGGAACCATCACCAACCATTGCGTAAACCGGTTGTTCAGGACACGCGAGTTTTACCCCCAATGATGCAGCAATTTCATATCCCATACAGGAATAGCCATATTCAAGGTGATAAGTATCAGGCACTTTCGGTTGCCAAACGCGCTGTAAATCGCCCGGCAGAGAACCCGCAGCCCCCACAATGATGGCATTGGGTTCCAAATACTGATCCATCAAGCCAAGTACACGGGTTTGAGTCAGATTGGTTTGCAATGTTTCACTGTACTCTTCCAATTTTTCATCCCAATGCCCCGCAATCTCTGGCTTGAATCCAGCCTGATATTGAATGGAAAACAATCGTTCTAATTCCTGCTGCCAGGCTGCCTTCACCTGAACAATTTCTTGCTGCCACTCCGAACGCCATGCTGTTGTTGACAGGGCCTGTGCAATGGCATTGAGTCCTTCTCTGGCATCCGCCAGAACGCCTACGGCATCCAATTTGCTGGCGTCAAATTCTGCGACATTGATGGTAAGAAATTCCACGTCTGGGTGTTGAAACAGCGATTTTGAAGCCGTCGTAAAATCAGTAAAACGAGTGCCAACACCGATAATCAAATCGGCTTCCTTAGCTAGCTGATTCGCCGCCAAACAACCTGTCGTGCCAATGCCGCCACAATTCAGTGGATGGGCAGCCACAATCGCACTTTTCCCCGCCTGCGTTTCAGCAAATGGGAGATGGAAAGTTTCAGCAAAATGGCGGAAAGCTTCATGAGCTTCGGAATAACGCACGCCACCACCACAAATTAACAGCGGCTTTCTCTTGCGCTGAATCAGTGCCATTGCCTCTTGAATACGCACCTGAGAAGCTGGACGACGTTCAATTTGGTGAACCCGTTTCTGGAAGAAGTAATCTGGATAATCCCATATTTCTCCCTGAACATCTTGCGGAAGACAGATCGTGACAGCCCCCGTATCAGCCGGATCCGTCAATACTCGCATGGCGTGGAGCATGGCTGTCATCAACTGCTCCGGTCGCGAAATGCGATCCCAATAGCGGGACACTGGACGGAAGCAATCATTGGTACTCATGGTGCCATCACCATATTGTTCAATCTGTTGTAAAACGGGATCAGGCTGGCGGCAAGCAAAGATATCTCCCGGCAACAATAGTAATGGGATACGATTCGCGGTTGCCGTTGCGGCTGCCGTCACCATATTGGCCGCACCTGGCCCAACAGAAGAGGTGACGGCAAAAATCTGCCGACGTTTTTTCTGTTTGGCAAATCCCGTTGCAATATGTGCCATCCCCTGTTCATTACAACCTTGATAAACGCGAAGATGCCCAGGCTCCTGCTCCAATGCCTGCCCTAATCCCACCACATTACCGTGACCAAATATTGTGAACACACCTCGAATAAGGGGAACTTCTTCCCCATCAACATTGATATATTGCTGGTTAAGAAATTTGACCAAGGCTTGAGCCATCGTCATTTTCTTCGTATTTATTGCTCTGTTTTTCATTGCATAGCTACTCCATCGTCGGCATCACAAAATGGCTATCGTGCTGTTCTAAACGCACACTGGCGGGCCAACGGCTGGTGACGGTTTTCATGCGGGTATAGAAGCGCACCCCGTCATGACCATGTATATTCAGTGGCCCAAAAATGGAACGCTTCCAGCCACCGAAGCTATGAAATGCCATCGGTACTGGGATGGGGATATTCACACCGACCATACCAGATTGAACGTCTTCATTGAACTGACGAGCCGTTTCACCATCGCGGGTAAAAATTGCCGCCCCGTTGCCATATTCATGCTGATTAACCAACTTTAATGCCGTGTCATAATCTGGTACGCGCACAATGGCAAGCACAGGGCCGAAGATCTCTTCTTTATAAATTTTCATGTCTGGCGTGACATAATCAAACAGGGTCGGTCCCACGAAATAGCCATTTTCATAGCCTGCAACCTGATACCTTCGCCCATCAACCAACAATTTTGCACCTTGCTCTACCCCACTACAAATGTAGTCAAAGATTTTTGCTTTGTGTTGCTGTGATATCACGGGTCCCATGTCGTTTTCTTTTCCATCGGTAATACCAGGGCCAACCGACATTTGACCTATTTGCTGCCGGAGTTTTTTTACCAATGTATCGGCAATTTCATCCCCGACCGCCACGACAACCGACAATGCCATACAACGTTCCCCCGCCGCCCCAAAGGCCGCCCCCATGATGGCATTTACGGCCATGTCCATCTCTGCATCTGGCATCAAGACACTATGATTTTTTGCACCACCCAATGCCTGACAGCGTTTGCCGTGCGCTGAGGCAGTGGTATAAACATACTCTGCGATCGGGGTTGAACCGACAAAACTCACCGCCTGAATGCGGGGATCGGTCAGCAGTACATCAACCGCTTCTTTATCCCCTTGCACAACATTAAACACGCCATCCGGCAATCCGGCTTGTTGCAATAATTTCGCCAGTTCAATCGAAAGAGAGGGATCTTTTTCAGAAGGTTTCAGGACAAAGGTATTTCCCGCCGCCAATGCGATAGGAAACATCCACATTGGCACCATAGCAGGAAAGTTAAATGGCGTGATACCCGCACAGGCACCTAATGGTTGCATCAGGGAGTGACTGTCAACTCCCGTTCCCACGTTGGCAGAGTGTTCCCCTTTTTGCAGATGAGGGATACCACAAGCAAACTCGACCACTTCGAGGCCGCGAGTTAATTCCCCCACAGCATCGGAATAAATTTTTCCATGCTCTTCAGAAATCAGCCTTGCCAGTCTGTCCTGATTTTCTTCAAGCAATGATTTGAATTTGAACAAAATCCGGGCGCGTTTCAATGGTGAGTTTTTTGACCATTCCTTAAAGGCCAGATGGGCAGATTCAATGGCATGTTCAGTCTCATGAACTGTGCTTAAGGCAATTTTCCGAATCTCCTGCCCTGTGGCTGGATTGAAAATGAGTGCAATGCGATCACTTTGGCTATCAACAAGTTGCCCGCTAATAAAGTTTTTAATCTGTTCCATTCTGAGCCTCTCTAAATTCAATTAAGATTGAACTAACAAGTTGCTATTGAACTATAAGCATTTAATCACGATGCTACAGATATATGAAATATATATTTCGTTTTCAATTGAATTTGAAATGCGTTTTAATTAATGTGATCAACACGCTATTTTTACGCATATGGGGGCATGATGTCTGCTGCGTCTAATCTGAATGAACTTCAAGAACAAGTACGATCCCGTTATGGTGAGTTAAGTAAACGGTTACAACAAGTTGCAAGATATGTACTGGATAATACTAATAGTGTCGCATTTGATACTGTTGCTGTTATTGCCAAAGAGGCCAATGTTCCGCCTTCCACCTTGATCCGCTTTGCTAATGCTTTTCATTTCAGTGGATTCAATGAAATGAAACAATTGTTTCGCCTGAATCTGGTGGAAGAAACCGCCAGCTATACTGATCGGGCACGGCTGTATAAAGAGCTGGATAGCGATCATCAGATACCGGAAGATCCTCAGCATATTTTGCAGGCGTTTGCCCATTCCAACGCTCAAGCCATGCAGCAACTCGCAGCCCGCACTCCCGCAGAAGATTTGAATAAGGCAGTGAGTTTACTGGCGAATGCCCACAATATTTACATTATCGGCCTGCGTCGCTCTTTCAGTGTCGCCTCATATTTTGCCTATGCCCTCAGTCATCTGGAATGCCGTCCCCTGCTCATCAATGGCTTAGGTGGCATGTTCCACGAGCAGATGAGTATGATTGGCTCTCAAGATGTCGTGGTATCTATCAGTTTTACGCCGTATGCTGAAGAAACGGTGATGGTCAGTGAAAAAGCGGTACAGGCAGGTGCAAAGCAAATTGTCATTACTGATAGCCAAATTAGCCCGCTCGCAAGTTTTAGCGATATTTGCTTTGTGGTAAAGGAAGCCCAGGTTGATGCCTTTCGTTCTCAATCTGCCACCTTGTGTTTGGTGCAATCCTTAACGGTAGCGCTGGCGTATCGGCAGGGACAATACGGATCGAGGTAACATGTTGCCATAAAATCAGCAATAAGTGTAAGCGTGATCATAAGGTATTAAGGCATATTGATCACGCCTATCATGATCAACACAGCTATTAAATAACCGCCACTAAAATTATAGTTCTTAATATTTTATGGATATTGATTTACTTAAAATAATCTTTAATTGTTTTCAATCTATAGGTATCCTTTCCAAACAAATAGCTAATAATGGCACAACTGCATCAATGAATAAGTTTATTACAAATCAATGCACTGACAAAAAATTCCCTCCTTTGCCAGACAAAATAATCAAATTATTAGAATGTCATGAAACAATGACATTTAATGTCAATAAATGACTTCCTGCAATAATGATTAACTTCATTATTGGAATGGATTTAACTAGCTGTTTTTTTTATCTAACAAAAATACAGGCTGAGTATGCTCAATAAGCAGATGTCAAGCTTGTATTGAATATAATTTAGAATCATAGCGGAGTATTCACATGGATAAGATTCTAGCCTCTCCATTTATTCATTTTTTTTGGAAGTCATGGGTTCTCGAACCTCACTCACCTAAATATAATCTCGTTATAGAACAGAGTATTAAAGGAGATTTAGATGAAAGTAGATTAAAATGGACTCTGCAAGAATTTATTAATATTTATCCTTTATTCAAATATCGGATTGAAGAAAAAAATGATGAGTTATATTGGATATTAGGCTCAGATAATATTGAGTTTACCTACCTTTCTAATAATGAAGAACAATTGAATCAGTTTGCTCTGCGGCCATTTGACCTCAGAAAAGGACCAGTAGTTCGTTTTGGTTTACTCAAAGAGGCAAAACAGCAATTTCACTTATTCATTGTACTGCACCATATCATCGGTGACGGGCAGGGTATAGAAGAGTTTTTTCATAATATCGCTGATCTGTACAACCAACGTCCTCTGCGCCATTCCCCCATGACGCTGCAACAAGCGTCAGAAAAATTTGAACAAGATCGTCAACTTTTACAATTATTGGGCAAATATAACCCCGAACAATATTGGAAAAAGTGTCTGTCAGGCATGACTACCCATAATCCATTACCCTATTTGCCTCAACAAGCGATAGGTGAGCCTGAATTGCCTAATGAATTTCGTTTCAACTTGCCATTGGAAGATTGGGAGAACCTCTCAAAATCTTTATCCCCTTGTAAACCGTTCCTCGTATTTAAAACGTTATGGGCAACATTAGTGGCCCAGTATACTGGAACGGGTGGCGCTCACCTTATCTATCCCGTTGCAGTCGCTGGTGGGGAGTCTGTTTCGCTTGGTGCACAAATCAATGCCGTTGTTTTTCCTCTGTGTTTTAATGAGATGGATAGTTTTAATTCTCTCTATCAGGCCACGTTAAACTATAGTACATCATTAAAAGTGCAGCCTGATCTGCGTTTTTCAAGTTTGCCTATATTCCAGGCTGTACCCACCCATCTTATCAATAAGCTCAATGTCGGTATCAATCAGGCCAGTTTTAAGGATCTCAATCTGGAATTAGACGGATGTGAGGTCCATTACGGCAGTCGTTTCAATAACGATTTAGCCGTTACAGAATGGATACTGGAATATCATCTGGAAGAGGGTCATTGGGCTTTTCGTATCCGCTACCATCCTAACCTTTTCCATGCAAAACAAATCAAAGCGTTAGGTGAACAATTCCAGCAATTGTTGGTTAATGCCCTGTCTCATCCCGAAACGCCAATATCGCAGTTTTCTTTGCTAACCCCTGATCAGGCGCAGACCTTACTGGAATACGGTAGTTCACAACAACCAGGCGACACAAGGTCAGCACGACACAATCCTCTGGTGATCGATTTGATACGGAAACATTATCAACAGGCAATCGGACAATCACAATCTGCTGAAATATCAGGTATCCAAGTCTATGTGTTGAATGAACGATTACAGATGGTGCCAATGGGGTTAAAGGGCGAACTTTATCTCTCTGGGCCAGAATTGGATAATAAATATTTGGAGCAATCAGCATTAGCAGAAAAACAGCTTATTACCAATCCATTTGTTCAATATACCAAGGATAAGTGGCTCTATCGCACTGGCGAGCAAGTACGCTGGTTGCCGAATGGAGAGCTGGAATATCTGGGGACAGAGAACTATGATTTTCTGAAAGAGGCGAGTTAATCTAACCGTTAGGTGAAACAACGGCGTGATCGTTATGCTAACCAGACCTATGAATCACGCCAAATTATTACTCCTGTTTATTTACCACCACTTATTCAAAATCCTGAAAAGTCGGTCCCTGGAAATAAATAGCTTTAATGTGACAACTACGGGGTTGGGTGATAACAAACCGGATGGTTTCCCATACTGAACGGCCATTAAGCAATTGCTCCCCCATTTTTTTCTGGTTATCCAGAACTTCATCAAAACCATTAAGTTCAAAGTCAGGCGGATAAAGCCCGGTCACACGAATATTTTCTTTGCTTAAATAATGGGCTAAATTCTGGCTAAAGCCACTCATGGCATGTTTGGCGGCGAAGAATGCCGGATGAGCGACGGATTCGTTAAATTGGGGAATACCACAAACCGATACCATAGCAACAATATCGGCACCCTGTGATTGACGCAAGCTCGGCAATAGCGCTTTGGTCAGCAAGATAGAACCTGTTATACCTGAATTCACCGTACTGACAATATCGGCGTCATTGTCACCTTCCCCTAAACGCCCTTCCAGCCATTGAGCTGCACTTAAGATCAAAATATCAATGGGGTGATTGTCTTGTAGTAACTGAATAGCAAAATCGCTAACGGATTGAGCATTACTCATATCGCATTGATAACCTCTAACGATGCCACCTTCACGGCGAATAATCTCACATGTTGCTTCTGCACTGGCTAATTGGCGGGCACAGAGATCAACATGTGCACCTTCTCGTGCCAGCCAAACAGAAACCGCTTGTCCAAAATCGCGTCCTCCGCCTGTTACCACCACTCGTTTACCCTGCAAAGCACTCGATCTCGTTCACTTCATTAAACATCATGTTGGCTTTCCTTATATCAGTTATCAAAGCTGGATGAGGAACCGTCACTTTGTCGGTCAGATTTATTGATAATTTACTGTTTAGAAAGACAATCTTACTTGGGAGTTTCCACCCTGGTTTTATCATTTGGTGCTCACTGCGCTTATTGCAGAAGATAACATTCAAGAAAGAAAAAAATAAAGAGCCAATCAGCATCTATTGGGCCCAGCCAGCCCGGCCATCCCATATTCTACTTCACGACTGACTCTGGAAAGCACTCTGAAAATCGAAAATGTTTACATCTGCTAAACTTTAGGCAACAGATAACGTCAATCGTGTGCTCTGGGTTACTGTCATTCTTAACACCATAAAATCACAACCATTACCTGTGAAGGGGGTTATATGAAAGCACTTGTTTATCATGGAGCCGGAAAAAAACGCTGGGAAGAAAAAGCACCACCCCAACTCATTGAACCAACAGATGCTATCGTCCGCATCGTCAAAACCACCATCTGTGGTACAGATCTGCATATCCTTAAGGGAGATGTTCCTACTGTCGAGCAAGGCCGAACATTGGGTCATGAAGGTATTGGGATCGTTGAATCAATTGGGGAATCGGTCCGCAATATCAAAGTTGGTGATAAGGTGATTATTTCCTGTATCACCGTCTGCGGCAGTTGCAGCTATTGTAAACGCCAGCTTTATGCGCACTGTAAAGATGGTGGCTGGATCCTGGGGCATAAAATTGATGGTACACAGGCAGAAAAAGTGCGTATTCCTCATGCTGATAATAGCCTGCATCGTCTGCCAGAAGGTGTCGATGAAGACGCGGCATTAATGCTCAGTGACATCCTGCCAACAGGTCTTGAAATTGGTGTTATCAATGGCAAGGTCCAGCCGGGCCAGACTATCGCCCTAATTGGTGCGGGACCCGTCGGGCTATCAGCATTACTGGCATCACAATTTTACTCCCCGGCACATATCATCATGATCGATACTGATGATAACCGCCTTAGTGTTGCCCGGCAGTTTGGGGCTAACACGGTTATCAACCCGGCAAAACAAAACGTCGTAGAAACTATCAACAAACTGACTGACGGTATTGGTGTCGACGTCGCCATTGAGTGTGTGGGTATTCCCGCAACTTTCAAAATATGTCAGGACATCATTGCAGCAGGTGGTTTCATTGCTAATGTTGGTGTCCACGGCAAATCTGTTGACCTGCATCTGGAAAGCCTCTGGATAAAAAACATTACCATTACTACTGGACTGGTAAACACAAGCAGTACTCCCATGCTGCTGAAAAGCGTTCAATCAGGCAAAATTGCACCTGAAAAGCTGGTCACTCACCATTATTCATTGAGTGAAATAGAGACCGCTTATGAAATATTTGGTCATGCAGCTCAAGAGAAAGCACTGAAAATTGTTTTGTCGGCATAGTGGGTATAGCAGGAGACAATTTTTCCAGCTAAATGATGAAATTGCCATTCGACAGATACAGAAAAGCCGCCGCAATATACTGCATCAATGCGCTTATGCAATTCATTACGGCGGCCTTTATACTGTACTTGGTACTACGCTTGATTTCTTGGTTTGTTAACTAATTAATAAACCTTCAACCTACAGTTTGCATTCTTCATCCAAATCTGCCTGAGAGAGGTTCCCGATAGTAATAAATTCATCCAATAGCCCTAAAAGTTGGGCCAATTTTTCTGGAGAAAAAGCGTTCTCAATCGCCTTATATCCCTCAGCAATCTGCCCTTTTGCTTGCTCGTAGAGTTCCTGGCCTGCCGGAGTCAAAGAAACATACAGCTTACGCTGATCATTCATAGGCTTCATGCGGAAGATAAGTCCATCACGCTCCATACGTGTCAAAATGCCTGTCAGGCTTGGACGCAAGATACAAGTAAGACAAGCTAAGTCATGAAAATCAATAGAACGGCTACTCGCAAGTACACGAATAATACGCCATTGCTGTTCAGTTAAATTATAGCTCTTCAAAATAGGCCGAAAAAAACCCATAGCAGTTTCTCTCGCTTGAAGCAATGCAATTGTCAAGGATTCATGCATAAGTAAAAGTGACTCTTTAGTTAATCGCTAGTCATTCTTTATAAGTTTAACGCCCATGCTATTTATTATAGACAACATGAACACCAAAAAGCCTAACATGCTCAAAATCATCCACAAAGAGGAAAGATTTCAACATTAACAAATAAATAAAATCATCCCACCCACAAAAAGTTAATTAAAAGTTAAATCCAATCTCAAATGACCTTGATTAAAAATATAACAGGCTGATCTTTATGTAGTAAAAATGATCAACAATAAAGTGTTGTTACATAGATCACAATTAAAATTAACAATCCACTTAACATATTGAAGATTGCCAACACATGGTTTATTAATATATTAATAAGTGATCTTGCAACACGTCATTCAGGTTTCAAGGAGCTGTCCATGAAAGGCACTGTCTTTGCCGTTGCCCTCAATCATAGTAGCCAGATCAGTTTCTGGCATGAGGCATTTAACAAAGAACCCTATAAAACACCCCCCAAAACGCCTATTTGGTTTATCAAACCCCGCAATACCGTGATTAATTCAGGGGATGTTATTCCGCATCCTGTCGGGGAAACGGTACAAAGCGGCGCAACTCTGGCGCTGTTGATTGGAAAAACAGCACGCAAAGTTTCAGTTCAGGATGCCGAACAGTATATTGCTGGTTACGCATTGGCAAACGAAGTCAGCCTGCCTGAAACGTCATTCTACCGTCCTGCCATTAAAGCAAAATGTCGGGACGGTTTTTGTCCGATAGGTCAAATGACCAAGACCAACTCGGTTGAATCACTCGATATTGTGACTGAAATCAACGGCCAGGAAGTTGATCGTTGGTCTACTCAAGATCTCGTCCGTTCAGCAGCTGAATTATTGGCAGCATTAAGCGAATTCGCCACTTTAAACGAGGGTGATGCAATTCTATTGGGAACGCCCCATCAGCGCGTTACTCTTCATCCTGCCGATAAAGTCACAGTCAAGGCCAAAGGCTTCCCTAACTTAGAAAATACGGTTGTATTGGCAGGAGATCAGGCATGAAATACGCCAAAATTCATTATCAGGGCCAGGATCTCACTGTTACTGTTGACGCACAGGAAAATGTCTTCTTGCCAGATGGAAATACGATCAGCGGTGAAGAGGTTGTCTGGCTTCCCCCACCCGCGGCACACTGTTTGCATTGGGGCTAAATTATGCTGATCACGCAACAGAGCTGGAATTTAAGCCACCAGAAGAGCCACTGGTATTTATCAAAGCAGCCAATAGCTTAACCGGACACCGTCAGGTTTCTGTCCGCCCTGATAATGTGGAATATATGCATTATGAAGCAGAATTGGTTGTCGTGATGGGTAAACCTGCTCATAAAGTTTCCAGAGAAGAGGCCATGAACTACGTTGCGGGTTATACCGTTTGTAACGATTACGCTATTCGTGATTATCTGGAAAATTACTATCGTCCTAACCTGCGGGTAAAAAGCCGCGATACGCTCACCCCAATCGGTCCGTGGATCATCGATAAGCAGCATATCGCGGATCCGCATAATCTAACCTTGAAAACATGGGTGAACGGTGAACTCCGTCAACAAGGTACAACCGCCGCTTTGATCTTCGACATTCCTTTTTTAATTACCTACCTCAGCGATTTTATGACATTGCAACCCGGCGACATGATCGCCACCGGAACCCCCAAAGGGTTGTCTAATGTTGTTCCCGGGGATGAAGTTATCGTGGAAGTCGAAGGGGTTGGGCGCTTGGTCAATCGTATTGTCAGCCAGCAAGAATATGAGGAGAGTTTGTCATGACCATGATTAACCATTGGATCAACGGCAAGAATGTCGGCAGTAAAACCTATTTCACAACGACCAACCCTGCAACAGGCGAGGTGCTGGCTGAGGTTGCATCAGGCGGGCAGGAAGAGATTACCCAAGCCGTGGCAGCGGCCAAACAAGCTTTTCCCAAATGGGCAAATACTCCAATGAAAGAACGCGCCCGTTTGATGCGCCGTTTGGGTGAATTAATCGACCAAAATGTTCCCAATATTTCTGCGCTGGAAACCAAGGATACGGGTCTTCCCATCCATCAGACACAAAATGTCTTGATCCCACGGGCTTCGCAAAATTTCAATTTTTTCGCTGAAATTTGTCAGCAGATGAACGGGCGTACTTATCCCGTCGATGACACCATGCTCAACTATACATTAATCCAGCCTGTTGGCGTTTGCGCACTGATTTCCCCGTGGAACGTGCCTTTTATGACGGCGACGTGGAAAGTCGCACCCTGTCTGGCGCTGGGTAATACGGCGGTTTTGAAGATGTCCGAACTTTCCCCGTTGACAGCCAACCGTCTGGGCGAATTGGCGTTGGAAGCCGGCATTCCGGCTGGGGTATTAAATGTGGTACAGGGCTACGGTAACACCGCAGGCGATGCGCTGGTAAAACATCATGATGTGCGCGCAGTCTCTTTCACCGGTGGAACCGCAACGGGTCGCCTGATCATGCAAAATGCCGGACTGAAAAAATACTCTATGGAATTAGGCGGAAAATCCCCTGTCCTTATTTTTGAAGATGCAGATATTGAACGCGCACTGGATGCCGCCCTGTTCACCATTTTCTCTCTCAATGGCGAACGCTGTACGGCTGGTTCCCGCATTTTTATCCAGGAAAGTATCTACCCCGAATTCGTCAAACGCTTTGCTGAACGCGCTAATCGGTTACGTGTCGGTGATCCCCAAGATCCGCAAACCCAGGTTGGCAGCCTGATAAGTCAGCCACACTGGGAAAAAGTCTCCAGTTATATCCGCTTGGGGATCAAAGAAGGCGCCACACTGCTGGCCGGAGGCCCCGATAAACCTGCCGATTTACCTGCCCATCTAAAAAATGGCAACTTCTTGCGCCCTACAGTATTGGCGGATGTGGATAACCGTATGCGTGTGGCACAGGAAGAGATTTTCGGTCCTGTCGCTTGTCTGCTGCCGTTTAAGAGCGAAGAAGACGGGCTGCGTCTGGCCAATGATGTGGAATATGGCCTTGCCTCCTATCTCTGGACACAAGATGTCAGCAAAGTCTTGCGTCTGGCACGTGGCATTGAAGCTGGCATGGTGTTTGTCAACGCCCAGAATGTTCGCGATCTGCGCCAGCCATTTGGTGGCATAAAAGCTTCCGGTGTCGGGCGTGAAGGAGGGGAATACAGTTTAGACGTGTTTGCCGAAGTGAAGAACGTTTGTATCTCAATGGGAGAGCACCCTATTCCTCGTTGGGGTGTTTGAATAACTGCCATCCTGATACCAAGTGAGGGTTTATGGGAAAGTTAGCGTTAGCAGCGAAAATTACACATGTCCCTTCTATGTACCTGTCTGAATTGCCAGGCAAGCATCACGGTTGCCGACAAAGCGCTATTGACGGACACAAAGAGATCAGCCGGCGCTGCCGTGAGATGGGCGTTGATACGATTATTATTTTCGATACGCATTGGCTGGTTAACAGCGCCTATCATATTAACTGTTCCGACCATTTTTCCGGCATCTATACCAGTAATGAGTTGCCACATTTTATCCGCGATATGACCTATGAGTATGACGGCAACCCGGAGTTAGGCAGGATGATTGCAGAAGAAGCGCGTCAGATGGGCGTTCGTGCTCAGTCACACGAGATCCCAAGCCTGAAACTGGAATATGGCACGCTGGTGCCCATGCGTTATATGAACAGCGACCGCCATTTCAAAGTAATTTCAATTTCTGCCTTTTGTACTGTCCATGCGTTTGAAGACAGCCGTAAACTGGGAGAAGCGATTTTACGGGCGATTGAGAAATACAATGGCACGGTTGCGGTACTGGCAAGTGGTTCGCTGTCACACAGTTTCATTGACGATCAACGGGCCGAAGGGGGCATGAACAGCTATACCCGTGAGTTCGATGAGCAGATGGATCGCCGTGTCGTGCAGCTTTGGAAAGAAGGCAAATTCGAGGAATTTTGCAAAATGTTACCGGAATATGCGCAATATTGTCGGGGAGAAGGCAACATGCATGATACCGTGATGTTGCTGGGTCTGCTCGGATGGGACAAGTATGATGGCAAGGTGGAATTTTTGACGGAATTGTTCGCCAGTTCAGGGACCGGACAGGTTAACGCGGTTTTCCCGCTGCCAAATTATTTTGTTAACTAAAATAAAACAGATGCCTGACAGGAGAAAACCGTGCCACATTTTTACGCTGAGTGTACTGAAAATATCCGTGAAGAAGCCAGGTTGCCGGAATTATTTGCCAAAGTGAACCAGGCACTGGCAGAGACGGGCATTTTTCCGCCGGGCGGTATCCGCAGCCGTGCCATTTGGTTAGACACCTGGCAAATGGCGGAGGGTAAGCAAGATTACGCCTTCGTTCATATGACACTGAAAATTGGTGCCGGACGCAGCCTTGAAGATCGGCAAAAAGTCGGAGAAATGTTGTTTGACTTAATCAAGGCGCATTTTAGTGAATTGATGGCACGGCGTTATCTGGGCCTCTCTTTCACGATGGAAGAACTTGATCCGGTGCTGAATTATAAATCGAATAATGTTCATAGCCTGTTTAAAGCAAAAAAGTAACGATTTGAGTGAGAAGAAACTATGACAAATCATCTGGATATACCATTGCTGCGTCAACAGGCCTATATCAACGGTCAATGGGTTGACGCAGAAAATAAAGCGACTTTTGAAGTCATTAACCCTGCCAGTGATAAGATCATTGCCAATGTCAGTGATTTGGGCGCCAAAGAGACACAGTCTGCCATTGAAGCCGCCCAGAATGCCCTGTCTGCATGGCGGTCGTTGACAGCAAAACAGCGTAGCCAAAAGCTCAAGCAATGGTTCCATCTGGTGATGGAAAACCAAACCGCCTTAGCAGAAATACTGAGCATGGAACAAGGCAAATCCCACACCGAGGCAATGGGAGAAATTGCTTACGGTGCCAGTTTTATCGAATGGTTCGCGGAAGAAGGCAAACGCATATATGGCGAAACATTGCCTTCTCCAATGCCGGGCCGCCGTCTCGCCACCATCAAACAACCGATTGGTGTCGTTGCGGCTATTACACCGTGGAATTTCCCCAATGCGATGATCACCCGTAAAGTTGCACCTGCGCTGGCGGCGGGATGTACGGTGGTTCTGAAACCTGCTGCTGAAACTCCCCTTTCTGCGCTGGCTTTAGTCGTCCTGGCGGAACAGGCGGGCATTCCGGCTGGCGTCTTCAATATCGTCACGGGAATGGATGCCAAAGCGATTGGTGAAGTGCTGACCTCAAGCCCTATCGTACGCAAACTTTCGTTCACCGGCTCTACGCGGGTTGGCAAGTTATTAATGGCACAAAGCGCCGATACTGTGAAAAAACTCTCCCTCGAACTGGGTGGCAATGCGCCTTTTATCGTGTTTGATGATGCCGATCTTGATACGGCGGTAGAGGGCGCAATGGCTGCGAAATTCCGTAACAGCGGGCAAACCTGTGTGTGTGCCAACCGTATTTTGGTACAGGAAGGTATTTATGAGGCTTTTGCCGAACGTCTGACTCATGCAGTGAAACAGCTTCGGGTTGGGCCAGCCACTGATAGCTCATCACAGCAAGGCCCGCTGATTAATCAAGCGGCTGTAGAAAAAGTACGGGCGCATATCAGTGATGCAGTTTCCAACGGCGCACGCATCCTGACGGGAGGAAAATCTCACACTCTGGGGGGGTTGTTCTTTGAGCCAACGGTACTGACAGATGTTACTGAATTCATGTTAGTTGCTCACGAAGAAACCTTCGGTCCTCTGGCGCCACTGTTCAAATTCCGTGATGAAGACGAGGCCATCCGTATTGCTAACAGTACTGAATTTGGCTTGGCTGCTTATTTCTATTCCCGTGACATTGGCCGAATTTACCGTGTAGCGGAAGCATTGGAAAGTGGCATGGTAGGTATCAATGAAGGTTTAATTTCTAACGAAATCGCGCCATTTGGCGGTATCAAGCAATCGGGGCTGGGACGTGAAGGTTCACGCTACGGTATTGAGGATTATCTGGAAGTGAAATACCTCTGTTTTGGCGGGTTGGAAGCGAAAGGAGCTTAACCCCTATGCTACAGCAAGAAATCGTATCACGAGTTGCCCGCCGTTTACATCAGGCAGAGCAAAGCTGTGAGCAAATCCGACAAATCTCACTGGACTATCCAGCGATAACTATTGAGGATGCTTACGCCATTCAACGTGAATGGGTGGATTTAAAAATCAAAGAAGGCCGAATTCTCAAGGGACATAAGATTGGTCTGACATCCAAGGCCATGCAAGCCAGTTCACAGATTAATGAACCGGATTATGGTGCCCTGCTGGATGATATGTTTTTTCAAGACGGCGGTGATATTCCTTGTGAACGCTTTATTGTGCCCCGTATTGAGGTCGAATTGGCTTTTGTGCTGGCAAAACCCTTGCGAGGTCCGAACTGTACGCTGTTTGATGTGTATAACGCAACAGATTACGTCATTCCCGCTCTGGAACTGATTGATGCCCGTTGTCACAACATCGATCCCGAAACGCAGCGTCCACGCAAGGTATTCGATACGATTTCTGACAATGCCGCCAATGGTGGGGTGATTCTTGGGGGGCGGCCAATCAAGCCAGATGAACTGGATCTGCGCTGGGTTAGCGCCCTGCTCTACCGCAATGGTGTGATTGAAGAATCCGGCGTGGCAGCCGCAGTTCTCAATCATCCCGCCAATGGTGTGGCATGGCTTGCCAATAAACTGGCACCACATGGTGTTCAACTTGAAGCAGGCCAGATCATTCTGGCTGGATCTTTTACCCGTCCAGTCCCTGCACGTAAAGGTGATACCTTTCATGTGGATTATGGCGTGTTAGGTTCAATTAGCTGTCACTTTGTTTAAATATGTCGAGGTAACACCATGGATCAGCTAACAAATAAATTTAAACATGCCCTGAAATCAGGGAAACCACAAATCGGATTATGGCTTGGGTTATGCAGCGGGTATAGCGCGGAAATACTGGCAGGAACAGGATTTGATTGGTTGTTGATTGATGGTGAACATGCTCCCAATGATATTTCCACCATTCTTGCCCAATTACAAGGCATGGCCCCTTACCCAAGTCAGCCGGTTGTTCGTCCGGCATGGAATGATCCGGTGATCGTCAAACAGTTGCTGGATATTGGTGCACAAACGTTATTGTTCCCGATGATTCAAAATGCGACGCAAGCGCGTGAAGCGGTCAGGGCGACTCGCTACCCCCCCGCAGGTATTCGTGGCGTAGGCAGTGCTCTGGCACGCGCTTCTCGTTGGAACCGCATTCCTGACTATCTGTCTCGTGCCAATGACGAAATTTGTGTATTAGTACAGGTAGAAACCCGTGAGGCCCTGCAAAACCTACCGGAGATAGCGGCTGTCGAAGGCGTTGATGGCGTGTTTATCGGCCCGGCCGATCTCAGTGCGGATATGGGCCACATCGGTAACCTGCAACATCCTGAAGTTCAGGTTGCCATCGAACAAGCCATTGTTCAGATCCAGTCTTCCGGCAAGGCTGCTGGCATTTTGATGACCCATGTCGATGCAGCTAAACATTATCTTAATTTGGGTGCGCTGTTCGTTGCCGTAGGGGTTGATACCATCCTATTAACCGGAACAGCCAATGCTTTGGCAAAGCATTTCGGCAAATAATCAGTCAATCATCGACAAAAAACAATGCCCCAGAATGGCTGATGTTTATCGCGACACCAGCCATAGTAATTGAAGTTCCTAATCTCTGAGCAAACAAGTACATATAACTAATAGATTTCAAATCCCCGCCCAAAGGAAAATCAAGCCACTAACAAAACAAGGAAACAGCGATGAGCATTTCACCTGACACTATACCAAAATCCGAAAATCCTCCCCGTCAACCTAAAAAACTGACCGCCCAACAGCAAAGTGTCATCAATAAATTATTCCGACGCCTGATCCTCTTTCTCTTTGTCCTGTTTGTTTTCTCTTTTCTGGATCGTATCAATATTGGATTTGCTGGTTTGACGATGGGAAAAGATCTCGGTTTAACATCCACCATGTTCGGCTTGGCTGCTACGCTGTTTTACGCCACTTACGTTATTTTCGGCATTCCCAGTAATGTGATGTTGAGTATTGTGGGGGCTAGTCGCTGGATCGCTACCATTATGGTGTTATGGGGGATCGCTTCCACCGCTACAATGTTTGCCACTGGTCCCACGAGTCTGTATATCTTGCGTATGCTGGTGGGTATTGCGGAAGCTGGCTTTTTGCCGGGTATTTTGGTTTATCTGACTTATTGGTTTCCAGCCTATTATCGCGCGCGTGCCAATGCGCTGTTTATGATTGCCATGCCCGTAACAATGGCGTTTGGTTCACTCATCTCCGGTTATATTCTGGCAATGGATGGCATCTGGGATCTGCGTGGTTGGCAGTGGTTGTTTTTGCTGGAAGGCTTCCCTTCCGTTTTACTGGGTTTTGCTGTCTGGTTTTATCTGGATGATTCACCAGAAAAGGCCAAATGGTTAACTCGTGAAGATAAGCAATGCCTTCAAGAAATGATAGAAAACGATAAGCTTTCTATCATCCAGTCCAATGAACAGATTCAACAACAAAAAACCCGCTTGTGGCGCGAGGTTTTTACCCCAATGGTATTGATGTACACCTTCGCTTATTTCTGCCTGACCAACACCTTAAGTGCCATTAATATCTGGACACCACAAATTATGCAGAGTTTCAATCAGGACAGCAGCCATGTAACCATTGGCATTTTGACCGCCATTCCACAATTCTGCACGATTTTGGGCATGGTTTACTGGAGCCGCCGTTCAGACCGCCTGCAAGAACGCAAAATGCACACGGCCTTGCCCTACCTGTTTGCTGCCGCTGGCTGGGTTTTAACTTCACTGACGGATAACAGCATGGTGCAACTGTTGGGGATCATTATGGCTTCCACCGGATCGTTTACAGCTATGGCGGTATTCTGGACAACGCCGGATCAATCGATTAGCTTGCGTGCCCGCGCAGTGGGGATTGCCGTGATCAATGCTACTGGTAATGTGGGATCTGCCGTCAGTCCTCTGCTGATCGGCTGGTTAAAAGATCAAACAGGTCATTTTAACGCTGGGCTTTATTTCGTAGCAGGATTACTAATCATCGGTGCGTTAATCGTTTTTCTAATCCCAATGAAACATTCACGGCCACAGGCAAGCTCATAAATAACGATCAACTATTGATACCTTAGCCAACAATAAGATACAGGAGGAAACCGATGACTGTATCCAATGCACTCAAAGCCAATAAATCCATCATCACCAATATCGATATCAGCAAGGACTATGATGAAACTCAAGGATCGGATGATGTTCACTATCAAAATTTTGGTCGCATGGCGGCATTTTTCGGGCGTGATATGCAGGCACATCGCCATGACGGTTTTTTCCAACTGCATTATCTGGTGACAGGGCGGATCGAACTGCAATTAGACGAGCAGCATTATTCCGTACAAGCCCCTCTGTTTATCCTGACCCCACCTTCTGTTCCCCACGCCTTTTTTACGCAGGAAGATACTGACGGTTATGTACTGACCGTCCGTCAGGAGCTGATCACACCATTGCTCGGTTCACTTTATCCCACCCATCGAGAACTGGTTGATATTCCGGCGATTTGTCTTTCTGTCGCGGATAAATACGATGAATTGGAAACATTTAACCATTATTGGGCATTGATTGGGCGTGAGTCTGCCAACCAATTCACCGGACGAGAACAATCGCTGACTTTCCTGGCTCAATCTCTGTTTACCTTTTTGCTGCGTAGTATTCCCCTTGACGATCATCATTCCGGTGGTGTCAAAGGAGAATTGAAACTGTTTCAGCGTTTTAACCAATTGATTGATCAACACTATCACCAGCATCTTGTCGTGCCAGAATATGCAGAAAAATTGGGAATTACAGAATCACGCCTAAAAGATATGTGCCGACGTTTTGCCAATCGGCCACCCAAAAAGCTGATCTTTGACCGACTA
This sequence comes from Xenorhabdus sp. SGI 60, assembly GCF_056632175.1. Lineage (NCBI taxonomy): Bacteria > Pseudomonadati > Pseudomonadota > Gammaproteobacteria > Enterobacterales > Morganellaceae > Xenorhabdus > Xenorhabdus sp. SGI 60. The sequence continues at coordinate 3,218,017 of NZ_CP196860.1, forward strand.
CTGCGGGAAGCAAAACGGTTATTGCTGTTTAGTGATAGCCCCGTATTTGAGATAGCATATCAGCTTGGGTTTAAAGATCCTGCTTACTTTACCCGATTTTTTAATCGGTTAGTGGAATGCCCACCGAGTGTTTGGCGGGAAAGGAGTTTAGATGGACATATTTAAGTTTTTCAGGCCCACGTAATAATGCAGAAAAATCATTATTACCAAAACACAAAGCCGGTCACATTTACGCAACAAACTCTCTGCTTTTATCGAAAAGTACCAGTAAATCCTCCGAAAGTCTCTTCAAAAAGAGCCGTTTAATCGCTTCAATCAAACAGTGAAAGAAACATAAAATTAACAACCACCCCATATGGATAACAAATCAAAATAAGGGGTTTTTTGGAGCATGAGGTTGCTATGAGACTAGAAAATTTGCGTGCTGATCATAAACGCCCATTTACCAGTAAAGAGTACCTGAATTCACTTCAGGATAGCCGTGAAATTTATATCTATGGTGAACGGGTCAAAGATGTCACAACACACCCGGCTTTCCGCAATGCGGCTGCTTCAATTGGTCAACTGTATGATGCCCTTCATGCCCCGGAAACCCACGACGCACTCTGTTGGGATACCGATACCGGCAGTGGTGGCTACACGCACAAATTCTTCCGTTTCGCCACCAGCGCTGATGATATCCGTCAGCAGCGCGATGCCATTGCCGAATGGTCACGCCTGACTTACGGCTGGATGGGACGTTCACCCGATTATAAAGCAGCATTCTGCTGCTCATTGGGTGCTTATCCTGAATATTATGGACAATTCGCTGACAATGCCCGTATCTGGTATAAGCGCATTCAGGAAAGCTGTGTCTATTTCAATCATGCGATTGTTAATCCACCGATTGATCGCCATAAACCAGCTGATCAGGTCAAAGATGTTTTTATCCAGATAGAAAAAGAGACAGATGCCGGGATTATTGTCAGTGGCGCCAAAGTCGTCGCCACCAATTCAGCCCTGACTCACTATAATTTCATCGGCTTTGGCTCTGCGCAGGTTATTGGGGATAATTCTGATTTTGCCCTTATGTTTGTTGCACCAATGGATGCCGATGGCGTGAAATTAATCTCCCGCGCCTCTTATGAATTGGTGGCCGGTGCTACTGGTTCCCCCTTCGATTATCCCCTTTCCAGTCGGTTTGATGAAAATGACGCCATTCTGGTCATGGATAAGGTATTAATTCCGTGGGAAAACGTGTTAATTTATCGCGATTTTGATCGCGCCCGCAATTGGGCGGTGCAAAGTGGTTTTGCGCGGCTGTTCCCCATGCAAGCCTGTGTACGCCTTGCCGTTAAGCTCGATTTCATTACGGCATTGTTGCAAAAAAGCCTTGAATGCACTGGCGTGGTGGAATTCCGCGGTGTTCAGGCCGATTTGGGAGAAGTCGTTGCATGGCGCAATCTGTTCTGGTCACTGACAGATGCGATGTGGGCAGAAGCCAAGCCGTGGGAAAATGGCGCTTACCTGCCTGATACTCAAGCGATTCAGACTTATCGCGTGATGGCTCCCATGGCTTACACAAAAATCAAGAATATTATTGCAAGCAATGTTACCAGCGGCTTGATTTATTTGCCATCCAGTGTGCGTGACATGAATAATCCTGATATCAACAAGTATCTTGAAAAATATGTCCGTGGCTCTAATGGTATTGATCATGTGGAACGAATCAAAATCTTGAAATTAATGTGGGATGCCATTGGCAGTGAGTTCGGTGGTCGCCATGAATTATACGAAATTAATTATGCCGGCAGTCAGGACGAAGTTCGCCTGCAATGTCTGCGTCACGCCTATGGCTCCGGCAATATGAAGAAAATGATGGAATTGGTCGATCGCTGTCTTTCTGACTATGATGTGAATGGTTGGACCAGTCCCCACTTACACAATAACTGTGATATTAACCTGTTAGATAAGCTGCTGAAATAAATCAGGAGCAGGAGCTTAGTATGTCTGTAGAAAATAAACATCGCTTGCGTTTCAGGGATGCGATGGCAAGCCTTTCCGCTGCGGTGAATATCATCACCACGGATGGTCCAGCAGGACGTTGCGGTATGACTGCAACGGCGGTGTGCTCTGTGACAGATACGCCTCCGACTCTGATGGTATGTATTAATCGCAATAGCGCCATGAATCCGGTATTTCAGGAAAATGGCCATCTGTGTGTCAATATCCTGAATCATGAACAGGAATTGATAGCACGCCATTTCGCTGGCATGACGGGTATCAGCATGGAAGAGCGCTTTAATTGGGATATCTGGAAAACTGGCATACTGGGACAACCCTTGCTACAAGGGACACTCGCCAATTTAGAAGGATGTATTACGCAAGTACAGGAAGTCGGTACTCACTATGTCTATCTGGTAGAAATAAAACAGAGTATTGTTCGTGAAGAAGGTCATGGCCTTATTTACTTTAAGCGTAATTTTCATCCAGTGATGGATGAAAATATGGTAACCGTTGTTTAAAAACAGCGCATTAAAACAGAAGTATTCTTAATACAACCTCCTAACATGAAGGCTCCTTAACAAAGAGCCTTCATCTCTAAATTCTTATCAATATCTTTTTAATTAATATCTAATAGACTTAGCACTGAATATTGGCCAAAAATTTCAGTCTGAAAATTCTCAATCTCATTTCAAAATACATAATGAAAATTTCATATATAGATAAAAGAGATTCAATTTCATAGCCACTTTGATTTTATCTACCTCCTTTAAACAAATAACAAACAACAGAGATTAAATGACAATCAAATTGATTTGTTTGCGAGCACAAAACCCCCTTATTAATAATTTTTGATATTAATTTGGTGAATATTCTGTCAGATCTGGTATTACTTTTTTTCGTTCGTGTGATCAATCGTTGAGAAGATGTCATACCAGTATATTAATCTCCCTCGCTTGACAATCACCTTGAATAAATAAACAAAATCACAACCTACGCGATACATTCAAGTTATAAATATGTTAACAACAGTATAATTATCTGAATATATTTTTATCTGAGTGTATTGCCCATCTAATGATAGCAAACAGAGGCGTCACTATGAGTAAAGCTCCGATCGGTTTATGGGATCAACCCAAACCTTTCTTCATGATATTTTTTGTAGAACTGTGGGAACGATTTGGCTACTACGGTGTTCAAGGCATTCTGGCTGTTTACTTTGTTCAACAGCTCGGTTTTTCAGAAGCACAATCATTTATCACTTTTGGTGCATTTACTGCGCTGGTCTACGGCCTGATTTCCATCGGTGGTTATGTTGGTGATCACTTACTGGGGACAAAACGAACCATTGTTCTGGGCGCCATTGTACTGGCAATAGGCTATTTTATGATTGGCCTTTCTATCCTAAATCCTGAGCTGATTTTTTATGCCCTGGGAACCGTCGCTGTCGGTAATGGCCTTTTCAAAGCCAATCCTGCCAGTCTGCTGGCAAAATGTTACCAGCCGCAAGACCCACGTTTGGATGGTGCATTCACGCTATTCTATATGTCCATCAATCTTGGCTCTCTGGTTTCCCTCTCTTTTGCCCCCGTTATTGCCGAAAAATATGGTTATGCAGTCACCTATAATATCTGTGGTATCGGTCTGATTATTGCCCTGCTGGTTTATATCGCCTGCCGTCGTATGGTACATAACATCGGTTCAGAGCCAGACCATGCCCCTTTGCGCTATACCACCTTGTTTTTGGTCTTGATTGGTACAGTAACTATGATTGGCATCTGTACATGGTTATTGCACAACATCAAAATTGCCAATATTGCCCTCATGGCAATCTCAACCATTGTTGTGGTGATTTTCTTCTGGCAGGCATTCAAACAAGACAGAGTCGGCCGCAATAAAATGTTTGTGGCATTTATTCTGATGCTTCAGGCTATCGTGTTCTTTATCCTGTATAACCAGATGCCAACTTCCCTCAACTTCTTCGCCATCAATAATGTTCACCACCAGATTCTGGGTTTTAATGTCAATCCCATCAGTTTTCAAGCACTGAACCCATTCTGGATCATCATCGTCAGCCCTATCTTGGCCGTGGTTTACACTAAACTGGGTAACAAAGGTAAAGATTTTTCCATGCCAACAAAATTCACCTTCGGCATGTTCTTATGCTCCCTGGGCTTCCTGACCGCCGCCGCCTCTGGTTTATTTGCCGATGAGAATGGTATTACATCCCCATGGATTATCGTACTGGTGTATCTGTTCCAGAGCATCGGGGAGTTAATGATCAGTGCATTGGGATTGGCAATGGTGGCAACGTTTGTTCCTAGCTACCTGACGGGTTTTATCCTGGGCATGTGGTTCCTGTCACAAGCCACGGCATCAGTATTGGGTAGTTATGTAGCAACCTTTACTGCCGCACCAGAAGGCGTGACGGATCCACTGCAAACCCTGCCAATTTATACTGGCGTATTTGGCAAAATTGGGATTGTCACACTGATTGTCGCCGTGATTATGGCCTTTATGGTGCCGTGGTTGAACAAGATTATGAAAGCGTAACTTGCCTAACCCTGCTTGATTAAACAAGATTAAACAAATGTTCAGCTTGTTGATAATTCAAATAACGGGTGGGGAGAACACCCAGTTTAGCTGGCTAATTCAAAAAGAACTTAGCCAGCTTTCACATGAACTAAATAATAAATTTCATATAAATAACAATTTATTACAGCACATCAACCGCATTCAGTTCTTTAAAGGCCTGCTCCAGACGAATAACCATAGAAGCCTGAGCAGCACGCAGCCAAACACGTGGGTCGTAGAATTTCTTGTTAGGCTTATCTGCGCCTTCTGGGTTACCCAACTGGCTTTGTAGGTAACCTTCGTTCTTTTTGTAGTAGTTCAGAATACCTTCCCAAGTTGCCCACTGGGTATCGGTATCAATATTCATTTTCACTACACCGTAGCTCACGGCTTCCTCAATCTCTTCTGCGGTAGAGCCAGAACCACCGTGGAAGACAAAGTCCAGGCTGTTGTGTGGCAGGTTGAATTTTTCAGAAACGTAATCCTGTGAGTTGCGCAGAATTTTTGGCGTCAGTTTAACGTTGCCTGGTTTGTATACACCGTGAACATTACCGAAAGAAGCCGCGATGGTGAAACGTGGGCTGATAGCGTTCAGTTTCTCATACGCATAAGCCACATCTTCCGGCTGAGTGTACAGGGAAGAGCTGTCCAGATGGGAGTTATCAACACCATCTTCTTCACCACCAGTACAACCCAGTTCGATTTCCAGTGTCATGTCGATTTTCGCCATACGTGCCAGATATTGGCGGCAAATCTCGATATTTTCTTCCAGAGATTCTTCTGACAGGTCGATCATGTGAGAGGAGAACAGCGGCTTGCCAGTTTGTGCATAATGTTTCTCACCCGCATCCAGCAGACCGTCGATCCATGGCAGCAGTTTACGTGCACAATGGTCGGTATGCAGGATAACCGGCACACCATAATGTTCTGCCATCTGGTGAACGTGGTGAGCACCCGAAATAGCACCAATAATTGCAGCTTGTTGACCTTCTGCTTTCAGACCCTTACCGGCAATGAAAGAGGCACCACCGTTGGAAAACTGGATAATGACCGGAGCACGTACTTTTGCCGCCGTTTCCAACACTGCGTTGATGGAATCAGTACCAACGCAGTTAACCGCTGGCAACGCGAAATTGTTTTCTTTAGCGATGGCAAAGACTTTTTGAACATCATCACCAGTGATGACACCCGGTTTTACGAAATCAAAAATTTTAGACATGTTACGTGGTCCTGTATTGACATTAAACAGGCAGCCAATGCTGCCTGTTATCACAACTTAATTACTTTTAGCGCGTTCTTCCAGCATCACAACGGCTGGCAGCTTTTTGCCTTCAACGAACTCAAGGAAAGCACCACCACCAGTAGAGATGTAAGAGATCTTGTCAGCAATTTCGAACAGATCGATTGCCGCCAAGGTATCACCGCCACCTGCGATTGAGAAAGCATCACTTTCGGCAATTGCACGGGCAATAATTTCGGTTCCTTTACGGAAGTTAGGGAATTCAAACACACCGACCGGGCCATTCCACAAAATGGTCTTGGCGCTTTTCAGGATTTCAGCCAGACGTTCGGCAGAAGCATCACCCAGGTCAAGGATCTGCTCTTCATCTTTAATTTCGCTGGTGGATTTCAGCGTCGCTTGCGCAGTCTCAGAGAATTCTGTCGCAACACGAACATCTGTAGGGACTGGGATGTCACAACTTTCCATCAGTTTTTTCGCTTCTGAGATCAAATCATCTTCGTACAGCGAACGGCCCACGTTGTGCCCTTCTGCGGCAACAAACGTATTAGCAATCCCACCACCTACGATTAGCTGATCGGCAATTTTGGACAGAGAATCAAGGACTGTCAGTTTGGTTGAAACCTTAGACCCCCCCACAATCGCCACCATTGGGCGGGCAGGGCTGTGCAGTGCTTTACCCAGAGCTTCCAATTCACCAGACAGCAACGGACCAGCACAAGCAATTGGGGCAAACTTAGCAACGCCGTGAGTGGATGCCTGAGCACGATGTGCAGTACCAAAAGCATCCATTACATACACATCACACAGTGCAGCATATTGCTTCGACAACATTTCATCGTCTTTTTTCTCACCTTTGTTGAAGCGAACGTTTTCCAGAACAACGAGTTCGCCTTCCGCCACGTCAACACCATCCAGATAGTTTTTTTCCAGACGAACAGGAGAAGAAAGTGCTTCTTTCAAATATTCAACGACAGGTTGCAGTGAGAACGCTTCGTTGTATTCTCCCTCAGTTGGACGTCCCAGGTGAGAAGTAACCATGACCTTGGCTCCCTGACTCAACGCAGCCTCAATCGTCGGCAAAGATGCACGGATACGTGCATCAGAGGTAACTTTGCCATCTTTTACAGGCACATTCAGATCAGCACGGATCAAGACACGTTTACCCGCCAGATCTAAATCAGTCATCTTAATTACAGACATGGTGAATCCTCTCATTGATTCTTTATAAAATTACTCAATCTTCTGCTGTGTGCCGTTTGTGACACAACAAATGATTATTTGAAACCGGTTGCGGCCATTGTCAACGTCGTATCAATCATACGATTGGCAAAGCCCCACTCATTGTCACACCACACAAGGGTTTTAATCAGGTGTTTCCCGCTCACCCTCGTTTGTGTGCCATCCACAATAGCACTGTGGGGATCGTGGTTAAAATCCGTTGAAACCAACGGCAGATCCGTGTAATTCACTATACCACGAAACTCCCTGACCGCTGATTTTTGCAGGATCTGGTTCACATCTTCAACATTCACTGCCGAGCGGACTGTGACACTTAAATCAATGGCCGTCACATTGATAGTGGGCACCCGAACAGAAATCGCCTCAAACCGATCATTGAATTTAGGAAAAACACGTGTGATCCCCGCAGCCAGTTTTGTATCAACAGGAATAATGGATTGACTGGCCGCCCGGGTTCGACGTAAATCACAGTGATAAGCATCAATCACGGGTTGATCATTCATTGATGCGTGGATGGTTGTCACCGTACCTGATTCAATATTGAACGCATCATCCAACACTTTGATGATTGGAATAATGCAGTTTGTTGTACAGGATGCATTAGAAACAATACGATCTTCGGCAACCAATGAATGGTGATTGACACCATATACCACGGTCGCATCCAGATTATTTCCCCCTGGATGTGAAAACAGGACCTTTTTAGCCCCACTAGCGATATGAGACTCTCCGTCTGCCCGCTCACCATATTTACCCGTGCAGTCAAGTACAATATCAATATCCAGCGCTTTCCACGGCAGGGCTGAGATATTCGGTTGATGAAACAACCGAATACTGTTTTCTCCTACTTGCAGTAAATCATTATTCAGGCGTACATCCCATGCAAAACGCCCATGACTGGAATCGTATTTCAATAAGTGAGCAATGCCTTGTGCATCGGCCAACTCATTGATAGCGATCACTGAAATTTCAGCTTGACGCCCGGATTCGTAAAGAGCACGCAACACGCTACGCCCAACTCTCCCGAAACCGTTAATCGCTACCCTGATAGTCATGTTACTCCCTGAATTTCTCTGTAGTTACGCAACCGCTTAGGATAACTGAGCAATGTCTGCTTGTACTGATAATTCATCACAAAATTAACCAGATTGTGACATACAAGACATTTTATAAACTAAATCACACACCTAACTGAAACGGTTCAGCCACTATGAAAGCAGATTACGAGAAAACAAGAGTGATGGCAAGCGCCATTCGTCACATGATAGAGGAAAAATTGAACAAAAAAAGAGCGCATTCGCTCTAAAATTGATACGAATGCGCTTAATATGGATTATTTGCCGGTTATTTCAACAAATCCGTTGCCTTGGCTACTACATTTTCAACCGTGAAGCCAAACTCTTTGAACAGAAGATCAGCAGGTGCAGATTCACCGAAAGTATTCATACCGACGATAGCACCATTGATACCAACATATTTGAACCAGTAATCAGAGATACCCGCTTCGATGGCAACACGGGCAGAAACTGCCGCTGGTAATACGGCTTCACGATATGCAGCCTCTTGCTTATCGAAAGCATCGGTAGATGGCATAGAAACCACGCGAACCTGACGACCTTCAGCGGTCAGTTGCTCGGCCGCCTTCACCGCCAATTCCACTTCGGAACCCGTTGCAATCAGAATCAACTCAGGCTGGCCTGCACAATCTTTCAGGATGTAAGCCCCTTTCTCGATATTCGCTAATTGCTCAGTAGTACGATCCTGTTGTGCCAGGTTTTGACGGGAGAAAATCAATGCAGTTGGACCATCTTTGCGCTCAATGGCATATTTCCACGCCACCGCAGATTCAACCTGGTCACATGGACGCCATGTGCTCATATTTGGCGTTACGCGCAGGCTGGCAATTTGTTCGACGGGTTGGTGAGTTGGGCCATCTTCACCCAGTCCGATGGAATCGTGGGTATAAACGAAGATGCTACGCACTTTCATCAAAGCCGCCATGCGTACAGCGTTACGGGCATATTCCACGAACATCAGGAATGTTGCGCCATAAGGCACAAAACCACCATGTAATGCGATACCGTTCATGATGGCAGACATACCGAATTCACGCACACCATAGTGAATGTAATTACCGTCCTGAACGTCGTTCAAAGGCTTAGAACCAGACCACATGGTCAGGTTACTTGGTGCTAAGTCAGCAGAGCCACCCATGAATTCTGGCAGAACTTTACCGAAGGCTTCCAGTGCATTTTGTGATGCCTTACGGCTCGCAATAGAAGCTGGGTTCTGTTGCAGCTTTTCAATGAATGCCTTGGACTCAGCTTCCCAGTTTGCTGGCAACTCACCGCGGGTACGCCGGTTAAATTCAGCAGCCAGTTCTGGGTAAGCTTGCGCATAGGCAGCAAATTTTTCTTCCCAAGTGGCTTCTTTGACTTTGCCTGCTTCCTGGGCGTTCCAGCCAGCGTAAATGTCCTGAGGAATTTCAAACGCAGGATATTCCCACCCCAGTGCCTTACGGGTTGCTTCAATTTCAGCATCACCTAGCGGGGCACCGTGACATTCTTCTTTGCCTGCTTTGTTTGGTGAACCAAAGCCGATGATGGTTTTGCACATCAACAGGGATGGCTTACCTGTCTCTTTGCGGGCTGCTTCAATAGCCGCCGCAATCGCATCAGAATCATGACCATCTACACCACGGATAACATGCCAGCCATAGGCTTCAAAACGTGTTGCGGTATCATCAGTGAACCAGCCTTCTACCTCACCATCGATAGAAATACCGTTGTCATCATAGAATGCGATCAATTTGCCCAGTTTCAGTGTACCCGCCAAAGAACAAACTTCATGGGAGATACCTTCCATCATACAGCCGTCACCCATGAATACATAAGTATAGTGATCGACGATATCATGGCCTGGACGGTTGAACTGCGCTGCCAGTGTGCGTTCTGCAATCGCAAAACCGACTGCATTGGCAATACCCTGTCCCAATGGGCCAGTCGTAGTTTCTACGCCCGGAGTATAGCCATATTCTGGGTGGCCTGGAGTTTTAGAGTGTAGTTGACGGAAATTCTTCAAATCGTCAATAGAAACATCATAACCCGTCAGGTGCAGAAGGCTGTATATCAGCATGGAGCCGTGGCCATTGGATAACACGAAACGGTCACGATCAACCCAGCCAGGATGAGAAGGGTTATGGTTTAAATAATCACGCCACAGCACTTCGGCAATATCAGCCATTCCCATTGGTGCGCCAGGATGCCCTGATTTTGCTTTCTGCACAGCGTCCATGCTCAAGAAGCGGATAGCATTAGCAAGGGTTTTACGAGTGGTCATTCTTTACTCCAAGTCGGATAAAAGCGTTAGTGAACTAAGAACTAATTTTCGCAGCGCAGCATACAAACCGCAATCATTAATACCAGAAATTAATGCCAGATGATAAGGAGAACTATCTTAATTTCTCCTTGACAATAATTCTTTGATTTACCTCGTTGTTTTGGTGCCCTATCGAGATCGAGTGGACAACTGAAGGTGTTATTGCGCAAATAGGGAATAATTTCCCAGCGTGACTTGCGCAATAAAAAACTACGTATTAGACACGATACCCAATAGGTTAATCAAGGCCAAAAAGGCGAGTTTTTCAGCCAAATTAGGATTAGGATCAAGATTTAATAAAAAACATCCCGAAGCTCTTTGCTACTGCCCAACAGTGGATAGAAAATGGAAGCGATGAAGAGAGTCAGTGTGGTTTTGATGTGAGCATTAAACCAGGGGAAAATAATGCCGATTATACAGATAGATCTTCCTGTCGATTATAGTCAAAACGCAACTTTTACTTATAATCAAGAGGATCAAATCATTATAAAAAATGTAGTGGTCAAGAAATACTGGACACATTTTTAGCCTCTTCCCACTGCTTTTCATATTCAACCGGTGAAGTCCCACCATTAAAACTATGCGGACTATGGTGGTTGTAATAGCCGCCCAAATATGGCGTGATATCCCGTATGGCATCATGGATATCCAGATACCCTTCCGGCGGAACCCATTCACTCTTCAGGCTGCGAAAGACTCTTTCCATCGGGGAATGATCCCAGCAATTTCCCCGTCGGCTCATACTCTGGATGATTTTGTTTCTCCATAATAAACGCCGGAACTTATTGCTGCTGTATTGGCTTCCCTGGACGTCCCTCAATATGACGGGTTTCGAGTGCATTACTCAAGGCTCTGCACACCAACTCGGCATCCGGTGAAGCCGATATCGCCATGCCGACAACACGGCGGGAGAATAAATCTATCACGGTCGCCAGATAACACCAGCCGTCACGAATTTCGAATATACGTCATGTCACCGCACCACCGAATATTCGGTGCGTCGGGCGAAAACTGTGGCTTTAACAGATTGGGGGAGCGGGGGCCTTTCCCGGCTAGGCGATAGCGATGAGCCCCCGGTTGGCGACTTTGTAATCCACATTCCTGCATCAGACGCCGGGCCAGCCAACGTCCAACCGGTTTCCCTTCATGGGTCAGCAAATGACTCAATGTCCGGCTGCCTATCGCTCCGCGACTTTGGTTATACAGTTCACGAACCCGGATGCGCAACTGCATACGTTCCGTGTCGACAGGCCGTTGTCGCCAGTCATAATAGGCACTGCGTGACACTTGAAGCATCTGACATAATTCCGTGATTGCCCATCGAGGGCTCAGCCGTGTGATCAACGCATAGCGCCACGACGCATCTCGCTCATCAGCACGGCTGCCTGCTTTAGGATTTCTTTTTCCATTTCCAGACGTTTCACCTGTTTTTCTAATGCCTGTCTCTGGCGTTGTTCAGGCGTCAGGGCCTTGCCTACAGGCGTAATTCCCTGCATTTCGGCTCTGTATTGGCGAACCCATTTTCCCAGGGTGCTGGCATCAATCCCCAGTGAACGGGCGACTTTAACAACCCGCTGCTGATGGAGAACAACCTGTTGAACCGCTTCCAGCTTAAATTCAGCGGAATATTGATGTTTGGTGGGTTTCAATTTCATCGTCACACCTCATTGTCATGTTAATAACATTAGCAGGCCTTTGACGTGTCCGAAAATAGAGTTAAAAAAGAATAACAATTAATTTAAAATTTAAATTAAATTTATAGAAATAAGAAAATATTATTTATTTCATGATGCCTTGTTATTATTTAATATTGGAAATATATATGATTATAACTTATGGTTTCATCAATGAAATTAAATTTCAAGTAAATTTTAAAAAAATAAACATTAAGTTTATTTGATTTGAATCAATATTCACATCTTTATTAATTTGTTGTTAATATGCTATATTTCAACTCAACGAATTATGAGAACCCTAAATTAAACTGAATATTTTTCTTACGTCAGTAATGGGATGTGCAATGAAAATTAATATGCAACTTGTAAATATAATAAAACCAACCCATAGATGTAATTTAGCATGCAAATATTGTTATAACGAAGACATAAGACATCCTGTTATGACACTGGAAATTCTTGAAAAAACAATTAAAGATACGTTCGACTATGCCAATGATAAGAAAATATTTGCTTATGTTCATTTCATATGACATTGTGGTGAACCAATGTTACCCGGTATTAGTTTCTATGAAAATGCTGTCGCTTTTCAGGAAAAGTACAGCAATGGTATAAGGTACTTAAATGCCCTTCAAACAAATGGAACATTTATAACTCAAAGATGGTGTGATTTTATTAAAAAAATAAATTTTTCATGTCTATATCTATTGATGGACCTAAAGATCTAAATGATAAAAATAGAGTTACACATAAGGATACTGGGAGTTTCAATAAGATTATTGAAGGAATCAATAAACTAAGGAAAAATGATATTGATGTTGGTTGTGCTTTAGTAATGAGCAAGACAAACATTAATCATACGGATGAAATATATGATTTCATGTTTGAAAATAAATTACCATTTAACGTGATTCCATTAAATAAATCAGGAAATGCCGTAGATAATTATCAAGATCTCGGATTAGACCCTGATGAATATTATCTACCATGGAGTAAATTATATGATAAATGGTTTTATGCAGAACCTGAAAATTACATTTTTGTTTCTGATTTTGTAAGGAAAACTCAGGAAATTCTAGCAGGAAGAGCGGCTGATTGTATAGGAATGGCCCAATGTGGAAATACCTCCTTTTCTGTTGATCCTGTTGGAGATTTATATCCATGCGCAAGTCTCTCTGCCCAACCTGATATGAAATACGGTAACTTACAGAATAATTCTATTTTAGAATTAATGAGTAGTACAAGGGCAACAATATATAGAACAAGAGAAGGCACTGATTCGTGTAAAAAATGCAAGTGGCAACATGTCTGTCATGGTGGTTGTCCTGCAAGGGCATATAAATATCATGATAATGATATATCTCATAAAGACTATTATTGCCCAAGCTTGTATAAAATGTATGAACATATAGAAAAAAGATTAAATGGAAGAGGGCTAACTGCAAGTAAGCCATATAGTAAACATATGAGTGATGGTCTGCTTGGAACTAGTGCTTTTTTAGAGATAGAAAAGCATAAATCCAAGTTAATAGAAGTAGTAAATATTAAATAAACATGATAAGGAACTTACTATGAAAGACTTAAAAAAAAGTAATTTATGGAATAAAGCGCTATTAGATTGCGTAGGTGGAGCAGGAAAAGATGTTGGTCAGTCTGTAGAACCTAAGCAGGTAAACAAACTTGTAAAACGAGCAGCTAGTCCTGGTTGGGATGGTAATATATATAAATATAGTTTTTAATTAGTTATAGGGAGAGAGAGTATCCTCTCCCACTCATATTTTTATTGCGCATTTAAACATTCATAATAAAAAACCTTCCTATTGACCCGTTAAGTTTACGTAATTCTTTGGCTTTAATCACAGATGGAGTTGTTTTCAGATGGATCGAAGATCTTTATTAAATATATAAAAATTAATTTTTGAAATTTTTAACAAAATGATTAAACTATATAATTATTATGATCATAAATTTTAGAGGCTTATGTGATGGGTAACGAAAAAAAAGTAGTGTTTTTTATTATTTTAATTGTATCTATATTTACTGCGCTTATTGGATTTATAGTTCATGTTATTAACGTTGAATGGTTAATACCATACATTAGAAGTGAAGTAAATAACGTATCTGTTTTACCCTCTTGGGATGTTAGGTACTTGGCTGCATTCACAAGTATAGAAACAGGTTTTGGTATAACAATATTGTATATACTCATAAAAAGGAGCATGCCTACATATAACTCTTTCACAAGAGGAATTATTATGTGGTTACTTGAATTGGCGATCATGGGTAGACTAGTTCGGCAACCATTAATGGATTTTGCTATAGGAAACCCTTTCTTGATATCTATATTGCAAAACTCAATATCATGGGTTAATTGGTTTCTCATTTGCTTTATAACTACATTTTTATATGATTATTTAATTAAATCATGGTGTAAAAATAATAATGAATGAAGGAATTTTCAGGAATATAAATCAAGAAAATAATGAGAGGAAATGGGTTCCTAATACGATAATTAGGATTTACCCACCCTCAGTTATTTTGTATGTAATAACAGTTTTTTTGATGAACTTTCTTCTTATTTTAATTTTTGTATTAAAGATAAGTAATAGAATTGAAATAGAGGGTGAAGTTAATTCATTTCCTTCAACAGTAATAGTAAGATCGCCGATAACAGGATATATTGAATTCTCAAATGTTAGTATATTGGAATCTTATAAATTACTTAAAGGTGATGTTGTTTTAAAAGTAAAAAACATTGATGAAGATATCAACGGAGATTTAAAAACTCAAAAACTTAAAAACTTAAAAACTTAAAAACTAAAACTATAAAAACTTAAAAACTTACATTCAATAATAGATAAATTAAATAAAAATATAAATGATAAAAAGGAATTAAAAATAAAAGTGGATGAGTTTTATGAAAAAAACATAACCTTTACTGACCAAGAAATAGAAAGCCTAAGAAACGAATTAAATGAATCAAATAAAATTATCCAAGAGCATAATGATACTAGAAAAAAATATGAACTTTTCTTGAAGAAAGGATATGTAACTATAGAACAACTAAATTCAATAAGTAATAATTATGCTCAGAATAAAATTAGTTATATAAATATACATCAGCAATTAAATTCCTTATTGGAGAAAAAGTCTCAATTTTTTATAGATAGAGATAGCAAAACAAATGAAATAGATAATAAAATTTCATTATTGCAAGAGCAACTCAATGAAATTGAACTAAAAAAAATTGATATAAACTCTGATACTAACAGGATTATAACATCTCCTATTGATGGAGTTTTGGATTATCAATATAAGACATTAGGACAGGAAGTAATTAAAAATGATCCGCTACTTAAAATATCACCCCAAAAAGTAGAATCATACTTTATTGTTTTTAGTATAAAGAGTGAGCATTATCCTTATGTGAAGATAGGTGAAAAAATCAATATAAGATTTCAGTCATACCCGTTTCAAAAGTATGGCTCCTTTAATGGAGTAATAGATAAAATTTCTCAATCTATTGTAAATAATGAGAATATTACTTCACAGCAATTAAAAAATGATACTAAAAATACTGGTGATAATCTTTATTCTATACAAATTAAAATAACTGACAAAAACATAGATAAATTAAAGTTAGTTGCAGGAATGAAAGCAGAAACATCTTTAATAATTGAAAATAAAACCATTTATAATTTTATGGTAGATAAAGCTAAATATAATTTTAAAAAACACATGGAGTAATTATGACAAATAAAGATTCATTGTTTGACTTTGTTCCCAATATCTTTTTTAACAGAAAAATTAACATTATCTATCAAGAAAATATTGCAGATTGTGGAATTGCATGTATTGCCATGATATTGTGCTATTATGGACATGATACGACTCTAAAAGAGTTAAAAGAAAATAATAGCCTTTACTCAAGAGGGTTACGCTTAAAAGATATGTTAAGTATATCAGAAAACAATAAATTAAATACTAATGTATATTCTTTAGATGTTGATGAAATAAATCTTTTAAAAAAACCATGTATACTGCATTGGGATATGAACCATTTTGTAGTTTTAGAGAAAGTAACTAAAAATAAATTCTTTATATTTAATCCTGAAAAAGGAGAGGAAGTATTATCTATCCATGAGATTTCAAAGCATTTTACGGGAGTAGCAATAGAATTAACACCAGCCCCAGAATTTAAAAAGAAATCAGACAATTATAAAAAAACAATTAAATTAATAGACCTTTTCAAGAGTTCCAAAGGCTTGGCAAGTGCTCTTTTTAAGATATTTGCAATTTCTATTCTTATAGAAAGTATCGCGCTTACTATTCCAATTGGAATCCAGTTAATAATGGATCATGTTATAGTGACAAAAGATACACTATTGTTGTCATCAATCTGCATATTCTTGATCTTTTTTACTCTAGTTAAAACTTTTTCTGATGTAATAAGATCTTATATGTCCCTTTCTATAAACGTCCTTTTGGATATGCAATGGAAAAATAGTCTGTTTGGACATTTGTTGAAAATTCCTCTTGATTATTTTTCAAATAGAAAATTAGGGGATATTCAATCTAGATTTAATTCAATAGAAGATATTAGAGAAACATTTTGTAATAATATAGTGAATTTAATCATTGATTTTTTGATGATACTAGGTTTGTTGAGTATGATGATTATTTATGGTGGAGGTCTAACTTCTGTAGTGATATTATTCTCAACTTTATATTTTATGGTTAAATTAATTGTATATGGAATATATAAAAAATCATCAGATAAAAAAATCAGAAATGAGGCTGCTATAAATTCTTTCTTTATGGAAAGTCTTTACAGTATGCCAACAATTAAATCCCTTGGTTTGCTTAATAATAGATTAAGAAATTATGGTGATAAAGTTAAGAGTTTAAATAAATCTGAAATAAAAAAGAAAAAAATAGAAATTATTACTAATGCGTTAAGCTCTATAATTATCTCTCTAGATCAAATCATCATTCTTTGGGTTGGTTCATATTTAGTAATAAATAATTCTATAACTATAGGAATGTTTATAGCTTTCAATACTTATAGAGGGCAATTTTCAGATCGTGTTACTAATGTCATTAATAAATCCGTAGAATTGAAGTTACTCTCATTACATAATGAGAGATTATCTGAAATTGCTTTGCAAGAGAAAGAAGTTTTCAAAAATGATATTGATGTTGAGAATAATCATATGGCATCTTTAGAGCTATCAAATATTTCTTATTCGTATGATGGTGCAACTTATCCAGTAATATCAGATTTTTCAATAAAAATTAATGAAGGAGAATCTGTAGCAATAATAGGTCCATCCGGCACAGGAAAATCCACTCTTATTAAAATAATGTGTGGGCTTATTCAGCCTCAATCAGGAGAAATATTATTCAATAATAATGATATATATTTTTTGGGAATTAATAACTACAGAAAAAATATCTCTTGTATTTTACAGGAAGATAAGCTTTTTTCCGGATCAATTGCAGAAAATATTTCAGGATTCGATGATAATATAGATATGAATTATGTTATTGAATGTGCAATTAAGGCCAATATACATAGTGAAATAGCTAATTTTCCAATGGGATATTATACACAATTAAGTGAACTAGGAGGAAGTATCTCAGGTGGTCAAAAACAAAGAATAATGATAGCTAGAGCACTCTATAAAAAACCTAAAATTATTTTCATGGATGAAGCAACAAGTCATTTAGATACAAATAATGAGTCATTTATTAATAAATCAATTGCAAATTTAAATATGACTAGAATAATAGTGGCACACAGAGAATCTACCATTAAAAGTGCGGACAGAATTATTCATTTAAATGCTGAGCTAGAACAATGAAATGCGCATTTTTTCAATAATGGCTAGAGTTTTATAAAAATTAGCGAGCCTTGCTTTTACGTATATTCAGATTTTCAACAAAAAAAAGCCCCGAGTCAAAAACTCAGGGCTTATAAATTCTGGCGGTGCGGACGGGACTCGAACCCGCGACCCCCGGCGTGACAGGCCGGTATTCTAACCAACTGAACTACCGCACCGCGTGGTGTTCTGGTTAAGAACGGGGTGGATAATACGAGCTACGATAAAATCCGTCAATCTCTTTTTATAACAAAATAGTTTCCTTGCACAGTTTTTCGCCTCAATTATGCATTTACCACCATTTTGTCGCTGTTTCTCAATGTGTCTGTTCAGGTTTTATACGCCAAAGACAGCTTCCCCCCTTCTTTTTCACCAAATCCAAACGAGATTCATGCTGAATTAATTCTTCATCGGAAGCATAAACAATTTTCAGCCCTGCCTGTGGGCGAGTAATCTTCTGGATTTCTACAACCTGCGTACTGCCTAACGTTTCTCCTTCCATCGAAAAAGCCAATGATGTCTGACCACCTGTCATTGACAGATAGACATCTGCCAGAATCTCAGCATCGAGCAACGCCCCGTGGAGAGTACGTTTTGAGTTATCGATATGGTAACGGTCACATAACGCATCAAGATTATTACGTTTGCCAGGGAAAAGTTTCCTCGCCAATACCAAACTATCTGTAATGGTACAAAACTCAGCAGTTGGTGGAATATCTCGATTCAGTTTACGGAATTCATAATCCATAAAACCGATATCAAACGTTGCGTTATGAATAATCAACTCAGCACCACGGATAAATTCAATGAATTCATCAGCAATATCAGCAAATTTCGGTTTATCCTGCAAAAATTCATCACTAATACCGTGAACTTCAAACGCTTCGGGATCAACTAAACGTTCTGGCTTGATATAAATATGAAAATGGCGCCCTGTCAGACGACGATTGATAACCTCCACGGCACCAATTTCAATGATGTTGTGCCCCTCATAGTGAACACCTAACTTGTTCATACCGGTTGTTTCGGTATCGAGGACTATTTGGCGGGTAATAGCAGTGCTCATAATGTTTTTTTGTGTCAGACTTAGATTTTTGATTAAAGACAATATAGGAAGAGTCTACCAAAAATGAACAAACAGGTAGAAATTTTCACCGATGGTTCTTGCCTCGGTAATCCTGGTCCTGGCGGATATGGCGTTTTACTCCGCTACCAACAGCAAGAAAAAACGTTGAGTGGCGGTTATTTTCACACAACCAATAACCGCATGGAATTAATGGCAGCCATAATAGGATTGGAAGCGCTCAAACGTCCCTGTACCGTAATCTTAACGACAGACAGCCAGTATGTGCGTCAAGGGATCACCCAATGGATCCATAACTGGAAAAAACGCGGCTGGAAAAAAGCAGACAAATCGCCCGTCGTCAATGTCGATCTCTGGCAGCGGCTCGATAAAACTATCGCGCGGCATGACATTGATTGGCGCTGGGTCAAAGGCCACGCCGGACATCGGGAGAATGAACGGTGTGATGAGCTGGCTCGCACAGCCGCGAATAACCCTACTCAAACGGATGATGGCTATATCGAAAGCGAAAATTAACCCACCAACTAATCGTGTCGGTGAATATTTTTCGCCGCCCCCAGTGCATTACTGAATCTTGGTTTCATCAATGTTGCCCGCATAGGGTTTAATGTCAACGGTATTGTCCGTTTGCGGGCAATAATCACATTCAGACAACCCAATATTGACATGCAGGAGTTATCAAAACGCGTTCCGCTTTGCCACGGTAAAACCTGGAAGTTGGCATGATGGATAACTTCATAATTAAGAAGACGCAGCCAATCCAATTGACGCAGCATTGAAAACATTTGAGCTTTGCAAGATTGCCGACGATATACCGGAGCAATCATTTTCTTGAAACCTAATATACTCATTGGATTAAAACCACTGAAAACCAACCAACCATCATCTATCATGATCCTATCGACTTCTCTCAAAAGCCAATGTGGATCAATACTATAAGTCAACATATGCGCCAACAAACAAGCATCAACAGATTTAGTTGCAAAAGGGAGGTAATTGGGATCAGTAATGACATCCATATTTTGCCCTTGTAACCCTATATTAACTTGATGGCTGACCAAACAGGAACGAGTATCAATTTCGGCACTTAAGTTACCGATTTTCACTAAATGAAAACCAAAGATTTTGGGCCACCACGGTTCCAATTGACGTTCCAGGGCGACG
The DNA here is from genome assembly GCF_056632175.1 of Xenorhabdus sp. SGI 60. Classification (NCBI taxonomy): domain Bacteria; kingdom Pseudomonadati; phylum Pseudomonadota; class Gammaproteobacteria; order Enterobacterales; family Morganellaceae; genus Xenorhabdus; species Xenorhabdus sp. SGI 60. The sequence continues at coordinate 3,238,240 of NZ_CP196860.1, forward strand.
CGGTAATATTCTCCCCACGGTAACGCGGCCCAAGAAGAAGGGAGGGTTATTTGCTTAATTGAACGTGCTGATCGCATGTCATCTTCCTTTCAACCTACTTATAAACCTACTATAAAAATGAGGCATATCATGGAGCTTATCAGGATACCAGCCCTTTCAGATAACTACATTTGGTTACTTTGTGATGAAAACAAACATTGCACCATTATCGATCCTGCTGAATCACGACCTGTAATTGATATTCTAGCAGTAAATCAACTTATTCCGGCTGCGATTCTACTAACACACCACCATTATGATCACGTTGGCGGTGTTCCCGGGCTACTCAAACAATACCCTGAATTACCTGTATATGGCCCTGAAGAGACACAAAACAAAGGAACTACTCATATTGTCCATGAAGATAACACCGTTGAAATAGGACATTTTTCTTTCCGGGTCATAGCACTACCAGGACATACACTTGGCCACATTGCATTCTATCAGGCTCCCTATCTGTTTTGTGGAGATACGCTGTTTTCTGGCGGTTGTGGACGACTATTTGAAGGTACAGCCGAACAAATGTTTTCCTCTCTGGAGAAAATTTCATCATTACCCGATGATACGTTGATCTGCTGTGCTCACGAATACACGGTGGCAAATATGAAATTTGCAAAAACAGTATTACCTGACAATCAGATTATTCACGATTATTATCAAGAAATTCTTAAATTACGTGAAAATAACCAAGCAACAATCCCAACAGATTTACAAACAGAGAAAAAAATCAATGTTTTCTTAAATTGCCACGATATTGATTTACAAAAAAATATCGGTATCAAACCTAATTCAACGCCACTTTCCTCTATTTTTCAGCGATTAAGAACTTATAAAGATCGATTTTAATTTTATTGGGTTGTCTTCCACGTAATAGGCCAGTATCATTGCTCACCTTTTAGACAGGCATTAGAAAAGAACATGAAGACAAAAACGATCTTGTTCACCTCTGTTCTTCTTGCTGGGTGTCAATCGAGTCTGCAAACAGAGGCTCCTTCCCAGCAACAAGCACAGAAGATGTCTTCAACGAATCAGAAAGCAAACGGTATTGCAGAATCAGATGATCCTGCAAACTGGAAGGTGAGTCCGACAGCCCAACAAGATTTGTGGGGACATATTCGCGATGAGTTGAAGATGGAAACTCCTGATAATAGCAGGGTGAGCGAACAACAAAGTTACTATTTGAAACACAAGGGCCATATTCAAAATGTCATATTGCGTGCAGAACCGTACATTTATTGGATAGTTGAGCAGCTTGATAATCGACATATGCCAATGGAGCTGGTATTGCTGCCCATCGTGGAGAGTGCCTTTGACCCCCATGCGACTTCCTATGCCAAGGCGGCAGGATTATGGCAGATTATCCCAAGTACTGGCCGTCATTATGGACTGAAACAAGATAAATGGTACGATGCCCGTCGTGACATTGCGGCATCAACAACCGTTGCTCTTGATATGCTTGAATATCTTAACACACGATTCAATGGGGATTGGCTTCTGACCATTGCCGCTTACAACAGTGGCGAAGGCAGAGTTATACGTGCAATCAAAGACAATAAAGCCCAAGGGAAACCAACAGATTTCTGGTCGCTGTCACTGCCACGGGAAACAATGCACTATGTTCCCAAGATATTGGCACTGAGTAATATCATTCGCCATAACAAACAGTTTGGTTTCAAACTTCCTGAGCCTGACAACCAACACGCTTTGGCAAAGGTTGAAGTAGGGCAACAGATCATGTTGTCACAAGCGGCTGAACTAGCTGGGCTATCATTGACATCAATCAGGGCATATAACCCGGGCTATAAACAAGGTATGACGTCTCCTTATGGACCGCATTACATCATGCTACCAAGGAAGAACGTTAATCAATTTAAGGCGTCCCTGGCAAATAAAAACGTCTTGAATGACATCCGCCTGGCGGTTAAACACAATACCTACAAATTACAGCAACAAAGTCACTATATTGTTCGTGCCGGAGATACATTGTCAGCGATTGCAAAGCGCTTCAAGACCACTCACCGAGAGCTACAAAGACTGAACAGCTTAAAAACGGCTGATCGGCTTAAGATCGGGCAAGTGCTGAAAATCGATAACAGCGGCCCAGTCACCTATCAAGTGCGCAAAGGTGATTCATTTTTCAGCATCGCCAAACGTCATGGTGTAAATCTTAATGATTTGATCAATTGGAATAAAAACATTAAGGTCAAAGAGATAAAACCAGGTATGGCTTTGACACTTTATCTTGAGTAAATAATTTTATTCTCGCCAATACATGACTCCCTGTCCTTTTGGATAGGGAGTTTATTTTATAACGTCCACTCCCTACCTCGAAACAGAAAGCCGTGATTATAATGCTATGCGTTTTCAACTGGATGGTAAATCTATAGTTTTTCGTCAAGCTAAAACAACGCCGAATAAACAAGGGCAATTTGTCACTCTTTGGAAAAGGCCGACTCCAGATGCAGAAATAATGCCTTTTGAAAAAAGTGATGACATTGATTTTTGTCTAATAGCGACTTTTTCGGAGCATCGAAAAGGTCTTTTTCTGTTTGACTCACATATTTTGATAAAACAAGGGATTTTCTCAAGTCAAACTAAAGCAGGTAAAAGAGGTATTCGGGTCTATCCTGAATGGGTATTCCCTGCATCAAAACAGGCAATGCAAACACAAAAATGGCAATCTTCATATTTTATAAGTTTCGATAACCAAGATTCTGCCATTGAGCAATTTAAGAAAATTTTCTTAAATTATAATAACAAAAAAAATAATTAAATTGAGTTATTACCGCCTATTTAATTATTATAGAGCTTGGCGTTTTGTCGATTGAACGTAAGGATGCTACGCAGGGAGCCATGCTGCGTACGTGGCTGGAGCAACACGTTTTGCCGGAGTTTTCCGGGCGAATGTTGCCGTCGATACCACTGTAGCGCAACGCTGCGCCCGGTTACACGTCTCAGGCTAGTGCAGCGAGCGGTATGCGCCATTTAAGCACCTACAGGATTCGATAAAATTAGTTATTTTGTTGTTTTTAAATTATTTTATTTAGTTCAACTATCTACCATACTCCCGTATTATTTTGCCTCTGTTTACCCAGGGCTAGATCTCACAATTTCCATAGGGTTATTTAGATTAAATAAAAGTCAGTCCCTAATTTTTTTAGGTACTTTTCTCATTAACACGTTAAGATCTTGCCATTCTAAATAATCACGATCCCAATAATGAGTATTTTTAATTTTATCAGCAAGATAGATGACCACCGCTCTGACATTAATAAAAAACATGAACTTATCGAGGTGATTTTTTTAGCTTTTTCTGCTGTATTGTGCGGTGCGTCGGGCTGGAAAGCCATTCAGGAATTTGGTGAGTTACAAATTGAATGGCTGAGAAAATACACGCACTTTACCCATGGTATTCCTCGCCGTCATTGTATTGCGAATATTATCAAACTGATAGATCAAGATGTGCTCGTCGAAGCCTTTTATAGCTGGATTAACCAACGCCGGGTTAATGCCGGAAAAAGTGTTATTGCCATTGATGGAAAAACGATGCGGGGAACCTGCAAAGGCACGCTGTTTGAAGCGTTACATATCGTGAGTGCGTACGATATCGAATCGGGTGTTGCGCTGTATCATCGGGCGGCGGAAAGCAAGGGAAAAGAAGGCCCTGTTGCCCGAGAACTGATTGAATTATTGGCGCTTGATGGCGCTATCATTACGATGGATGCCCTGCATTGCCAAAAAGAAACACTCGCATTAATCACCCAACGCGGCGGTGATTTTATTGTCGGTCTGAAAAGCAATCAAAAAAATCTCTATGAATTTGTTAAATCTCATTTTTCTTCAAATTACGAGAAGGATGAACTGGCTGAATTTACCGAAAAAAGTCGGGGTCATGGCCGGGAAGAACTGCGCCATGTGATGCAGCTCAGCGCGACATTACCGGAACCCCTTCAGCAACAATGGCCGTCAATAAAGAGTGTGATTGAAGTTGTGAGCGAACGAACAGTCAAAGGCAAATCTTGCCACCGCGATTCTCGCTGGTACGTGAGTTCGTTGCCACTGGATGCAGAAACTGCGGCCAGAGCCATCAGAAGACATTGGTCGGTGGAAAATGAGCTACATTGGGTTTTGGATGTCACGTTCAGGGAAGATGCTATCTCACTTAAAGATCCCGATGGTGCGGCACAGATGGCGCTTTTTAACCGAATTGCGTTAAATGTGATTAAACAAGATACCAGTATTAAGGACAGTCAAAAAGCTAAGCGCCGAATGGCAACATGGTCAGGGAAATTCCGCAGTCAGCTTATCTTTGGTTAAATTAAGAGCAAAGTGGAATCCCGCCCTGTCTGTTTACCCGATTGCCTTCTGGCCGGTACTATTGAAAACAGCTTTTGTATTGCAAAAATATCCTCAATAAAATAAATTTTGTTAAAAATGCAATGAAAATCTCAGGGTAACCTATACACCTCCAGATATTTCATGCGACCATGCCGATATAGCTTCCAAAACGGGTTTAAGTGACTCCCCAAAGTCCGTCAAAGAGTAAATAACCTTAATGGGTGGTTTATTTCCATATACTTCCCTTAAAACTAATCCATCTTTCTCTAATTTCTTGAGTTGTATGCTTAAAGTCATCTCAGTAATATGAGGGATATCCTTTTTTAACTCACTGAATCTTTTACTTTTATCTTTCAGGTAATACAAAATGACTCCTTTCCATTTACCACCAATCAAATCCATAGCCATACTGACAGGACAAGGGTAACTCTTCCCATTCAATGAAACTTGGCAGCCCCCGCCTTTCGTAACTTCAACCATAAACTCCTCCCTACTATCTAACTGGATAGTTATTGTCATAGAAAAAAATCATCATAAACTAATTATAGTAACTATCAAATTGATAGCCTTTAAAAAATATAACTTAAGGAAATTTAATATGTCTTTAATGATATTGGCCCACCCAAATTTTGAACAATCAATTGCGAACAAAACGATTGTTGAAGAATTAAAAAATAGTAGCATTGATCTTGAGATCCGTAATATTCATCAATTAAACCCAAATTACAACATTGATATTAATTCTGAACAAGAAGCATTATTAAGACATGATTTAATCATTTTACAGTATCCGATGTACTGGTTTAATATGCCCGCAATTCTTAAAGCTTGGTTTGATCAAGTTTTCACATATCAATTCGCTTATGGTTCAAAAGGGAATAAATTAAAAAACAAAAAACTCCTGCCCAGTCTTACAATAGGGCAATCAGAGAAAAACTTCAAACAAGATAACAGCCAATTTCTTATAGATAGCTTTCTTAAATCCATCAAAAAATCAGCAGAATATTCACAAATGAAATATATAGATCCAGTTATTCTTTATGATATAGCTACTGTTAACGGACATACTGAGCACGAAATAAAAGAAAAAGCTAAAGCTCATAGTGAAAAAATAAAGAGAGTAATTCAAAGAAATATTAATGCAAATTACTGAAACAATAATTTATGGTTAACATTTAAATAAATCTAAAATTATAAGAAATAGCCAAGATCATCAAAGAATAGATATCAATATTCCTTTGCTTCATGGCTATTTCATAAGCATGAACCGCAGAGGCAACTGCTATGATAATTCACCGATGGAACGGGTACTCCGGAGTTTGAAAAGTGAATGGCTCCCGCCGGAAGGCTATCGTGTAAAACCTTACAGGTTAATTGAGCGCTTACGTCCATCCAGACACAGACTTGAAAAACGTTTTTGGCGAGGTCAATGCCAACGACTTTGATCGTATTCATGAGATGTTCTCCCGAAATTCAATGCATCGAAAAGTCGGAAAGAAAGATGACACTGTTTGCCGCTGAAAAAGGGGACGTCCATCTGCTCTGGACGTTGACGCTTGGCGGCGTCACTTGGTAATCGCTCCGCTTTAACGCAAGTGACGCCGCGAAGTTTTCAGGACGTTTATCGTGATGAATACAAAACGTAATTAAATGTTGTACCGGTTAAAACAGTATTGTTCAGCGTGAGACAGGAATATTCTGCTCTATTGAGTGGTCAGCCGGTTTTACTTTGAGACCGGGAAACTTTCATCGTCGGACATGGGTTATGGGTCTGATAATATCTGCTTCCAAAAGTGCGCAGATGTACCGCATGGCATGCACTCCCTTTCAGGCTACGGGAGTTTTTTTTCGCCACTCGTAAGCTGATCCTTGCAGGCAATGGATCATGAGTATTGACAATTGAATATTGTATCGGTTGGGTCGAGCAAGGTCAATTTTTTTTCAGCAATTCTCAATGAACAACTGCAAACTGAGGTCACGTATTCAAAATGTTGATTGGTCTTAAATATAATATTCTCTTTCGATAAAAGTCCCGATGACTTTGTCATGCATTTCCGGTGATTTTGAATAGCCTAATGTTTTACGATTCAGCCGCTTAATTCGGTTTCTAAGGGTGAGGTTTTCACGTTCAATACGCTGCGTAAAACTTTTTCCGATGAGGTGTTTATCCGTGGGCAACAAGGTGTAAGCCTTGAATTTATCGGTACACCAAAAAGCGACGTTAAAGTGCGATAATTTTTTGAGCAGTTTCTTCAACGTCTTTTTGCTTCGTCGGCCGAAAGTATGGGCAATAATACGCTTCAGACGAGGCTCCCAAGCATACCATAACCAACGTTGTTGCTTTTTATTCCCAACAAATGACCACATCTCATCGACTTCACAGATGAGCTCAATTTCCACCTGTTCCAGCGGTAATGTGGTTACACATCGTGGGGACAATTTTTTAAAGTGCGAACGACAGCATTAATACTGATATGTAGTGCCCGTGCAGTGTCACGGATACCGGCATTATTCATGGCAAGATCCACAACTTGTTCTTTTATGCCCGTCCGGCAAGCACGATAAGCATATTCAAGCTGAAAAGTACGGCGACAAGACAGGCAACGATAACGCTGACGTTCACCTTGACCCGTGCCATGTTTTCTTACCGATTCGGTTTGTTGACAACATCGACATTTCACTTCTACCGTTGCCATCTGATTTCCTGAAAAAGTGAGGAGTATACATGAGAAACAACAAATTGAATACGTGACCGAAATAACCCTTAGTATTCCAATGAAATTTTACATTAAAATATTTTCTCTTCTTCAACGAGATGGAGTGGTTCGGAAAACCTCAGCAAGATTAAAGATTATTACAAAATAGACTTTTTATTAAAAAATAAGGATGTAGTTTCTTTTATTCATAAGCTAACCGAAATGGAAAATAGAATCACAGATGGAAAAGACGGATTGAATAAAATAATAGAAAGGTTAAAAAATGCACAAACCAGTTCTATTGGGGTTAGTAGTGACTGATTTATAAATCAAAAGCCGGAAAGATCCTATGATCTTCCGGTTTTTTTAGAGACTCTGCAGTATCTTTTCTACGAAATAGCAAAACAAGGAATGCCAAATTGACAAATTGGAAACTGGTATACAAATACATTTCACAATTGTCAGCACTTTTCATACCAACCAAACGAACGCTCAACCACCTAGCCTTTAGGTGTGACCGTAAAGGTGTGCAGTTCATTACGCTTGGCTATTTGCACACTGGCACCACACAATAACTTGATCGATAATGTAAATTTATCTCATGTGTAGCCATCGCCTGCAAGAAAACATTTTCAGAAGGTAAAAAAATAAGGAATTAATATGACAAATAAAGCCGTTATTTTACTAAACGACACTACCTATCACGGTAGAAAAGTGATTATCCCCCTGTAATACTCATATTATTTTTCCTCTGTTTATCTAATTTATGCTTGGCTGGCGCTGTGTTAGAACAGAACTTTTATTGCAAAAATATCATCAATTAGATTAATGAAGAAAAAAATGCAATAATAATTCCAAGATAGGCAATACAAGGCACAATATTCATGTATCCATATCAATTACAATTTTCAAGGTAGCTTATATGTATAAAATATAATAATATCAATCAATAATAGATCTAACGATGTTATACCTAAACTCCATCTCATATTTTTCTTTACTGAAATTAATATCAGTAGGAGAATACTTCTGAACTAAATAGCATTTCAAAATGATAGGAGACTTTCTTACCCCGCGCAGGGTAAGGAACCCCAACATCTGATACTCTCAGTATTATGAAAACCTATTTAGGATACCCTTCAATTATTAATGAGGCTTTATTATGATCGAATCCATTTTAAATAACGCAGTAAGACATTCCAGAGAATTGCTAAAGGCGAAAGCAGGGAATAAATATTATTTTGATGATAATATTGTTAAGGAAAAAGGAACATATAAAGAATCATTATATAGTGACGAAATGAATTTTCATAAATGTAACGAGTTTTATAAAGCAAGAGAATTTGTAGATACATTAAAAATAAAAAATGAATCTATCATTAAAAAGAACAACACAATCAAAGACAAAATTTATAAAGATTTTTATGAAAATATTATGTATGAAAGAGGAATAAGCAAACAAAACATAAAAAAAACAAATGAAATAAGAGCTGGTTTTCGTGAACAAGAAGAATATAGAAAATCATATAAAATCCATGAAGCAGAGCGAGAGGCTAATATTTATAAAGAATTATATAATTATACATTGAGTAATAAAGAAAACTTCTTAACCGGAAATTGTCCTGATTACTGTAACTGTGCCTTTTATTATTTAATAAATCACTGTATTTCTGATATTCTAAAATTTTTTAATGCTGATTCGGTAATTTCTAATCATATCTATATTCAAGTAGTTGGCACGTTAGGAATATATGATCATGTATTTATAACAATAGGTGATTTTAATCACGATGTGTTTAAACCTGTATTGGGTAGACTATATCATAATCTACCAAAGGAATTATGGATATGTGATCCTTGGGCAAATATTGTTTGTCCTGCTGAAAAATATAATGATCTGTGGAAAAATAAAATGAATAAATGGCATTACATGGGTAAATGCCTTACATTAGCAGAAACTCCCATTCCTAATGGGCAGGTAATTCCTCCTTCTGCTAACTGTTACTCTCCTTTAAAGAAAAGTACATATCTTACGATTCAAAATAGTGTAAAAAAAGTATTTAATCTAGCAATTATATCACCTGACAAAAACGTAAGAATCACAGCCCTATGACGATACGAAGAATTTCTAATTAGATAAATGTTTTATATAATTAGAAATATTTAATAAAACCATTTTTACTAAGCAACCTTATATCGCTATTATTATATTTTAAATTTTTGATCTAGCTACCTCACAATAAAAATAAGCCCCACATGGTAACTATTTTGCCGGTAGCTATAGAGATGATAGCAATCACAAGCATTCTTACCGGGAGAGAAGATATCCATTATGGTTAGAGTTCATTTTGATTGAAAAAAATGAACTCTAACCATTTTTATAATTTATTGCGAATCTTACGTTCAATAAGCTGACAATTCATATCAAAATACCGACTATATGACTTTTCAAAATGGGATTGAATTTCTTTGACACTCCTACCATTTTGAAAAGTCATATAGGATTTCCTGAGTTTTTCTTACAAAATCAGAAACAAAACTCGAATTCACATATTAAGCGCAACACTGTAATGAACGAAGTAAATGAGTCGATGTCCCTTTAAATAATTCATTCGGTGTTTTGTAACCTCGCGTTTTACGGGGGTGATTATTTAATCGGTTTGCCACAAGGTTAACCTCCAACTCTGATACCTTATTAAAATCGGTTCCTTTTGGGAAATAATCTCTGATTAATCCATTCGTGTTCTCATTTATTCCTCTTTCCCAGAGGGGATACGGGTGAGCAAAATAAATTTTTGCTGAAAAGTTCATGTTCGGTAAATTAGAGGCCATTGTCAAAGGTAATTGTTTTAACTTTATGTTTTATCAGTGATAAATGTCTTGTTACCGCTTTTGCGACACCTTTTGCTGTTTTATCTTCAAGTTTAATGATGACAGTAAATAACGACTTTTGCTCAACTAATGTCAATAATGCACTTTTATGATCTTTGCCTACTATGGTATCTCCTTCCCAATCACCAATACGTTGCTTTTTATCAACAAGTTCTGGGCGATTATCAATACTGACTCTATTTTTAATTTTTCCTCTTCGCTCATAACTTCCATAGCATTTAAGATACGGTTTTCTCGCAATCCTAAGATGTTGCCATAAATCACCGCTATTTTTTTATCTTTATAAATCAATCGATAAATCGTCTCATGATGTAAAGATATTTTCGCTTCCCGCTTGAGATAACTCACAATTTATTCAGGACTTAAATCTTGCCAAATTAACTATTTGACCCAAATTTCTATTTCTGATGTTATTTTTGCCGCTTTTATCGCAAAATGTCGGCAAGCTGCAGCCTTAATCTGAGCCTGCTTAGGATCATATTTCTTGGCCTCCCCATTTCGTCTCAATTCTCGGCTAATTGTTGATGGGGCTCGATCAAGCGACTTTGCCATAAAATGTTGTGTAAAGCCGGCTTCTTTTAAACTGAAAATCTGATATCTTTTTATTTCGGTCAGTTGCTTATAGGCCATAGTGCATTTCCCTTTGGCGAGAAAGATGCCTACTATAGCAACTGACCGCCTTTTTCAGAAATTGCACTTATCATGCGAATCCAAGAAAATGTAATTTTCAGGTTCTGCATAAAACCATTTATCATATAATTTACTCCATGGTAAATAATATTCATCAGGACCTAATCCGAGATCTTGATAATTATCTACAGAATTTCCTGATTTATTTAATGAAATTACGTTAAATGTTAATTTATTTTCAAGCATGAAATCATATATTCCATCCGTATGATTTATATTTGTTTTGCTCATTACTAAAGCACAACCCACATCAATATCATTTTTTCTTAGTTTATTGATTCCTTCAACAATCTTATTATAACTCCTAGTACCCTTATGTGTAACTCTATTTTTATCATTTAGATCTTTAGGTCCATCAATAGATATCGACATGAAAAATTTATTTTTATTAATAAAGTCACACCATCTTTGAGTTATTAATGTTCCATTTGTTTGAAGAGCATTTAAGTACCTTATACCATTGCTATATTTTTCCTGAAAAGCGACAATATTTTCATAGAAATTAATACCGGGTAGCATTGGTTCACCACCATGCCATATGAAATGTACATAAGTAAATACTTTCTTATCATTGGCATAGTCGAACGTATCTTTAATTGTTTTCTCAAGAACTTCCAGTGTCATAACGGGATGTCTTATGAATACAGTGGTCGTTCATATGACCCAACTAAAGCAGGTAGCCCTATTCAGGACTTAGATTGGAGAAATGCTGAAATTACTCAAGAAGGTATTGGTAAAGTTAAATTGCATACCAGTAGATTTGAAAAATCTATTGAAAATAAAATCATAATCTAACGCTTAGAGAAAATTCTGGTCACGTATTCAATTTGTTGTTTCTCATGTATACTCCTCACTTTTTCAGGAAATCAGATGGCAACGGTAGAAGTGAAATGTCGATGTTGTCAACAAACCGAATCGGTAAGAAAACATGGCACGGGTCAAGGTGAACGTCAGCGTTATCGTTGCCTGTCTTGTCGCCGTACTTTTCAGCTTGAATATGCTTATCGTGCTTGCCGGACGGGCATAAAAGAACAAGTTGTGGATCTTGCCATGAATAATGCCGGTATCCGTGACACTGCACGGGCACTACATATCAGTATTAATGCTGTCGTTCGCACTTTAAAAAATTGTCCCCACGATGTGTAACCACATTACCGCTGGAACAGGTGGAAATTGAGCTCATCTGTGAAGTCGATGAGATGTGGTCATTTGTTGGGAATAAAAAGCAACAACGTTGGTTATGGTATGCTTGGGAGCCTCGTCTGAAGCGTATTATTGCCCATACTTTCGGCCGACGAAGCAAAAAGACGTTGAAGAAACTGCTCAAAAAATTATCGCACTTTAACGTCGCTTTTTGGTGTACCGATAAATTCAAGGCTTACACCTTGTTGCCCACGGATAAACACCTCATCGGAAAAAGTTTTACGCAGCGTATTGAACGTGAAAACCTCACCCTTAGAAACCGAATTAAGCGGCTGAATCGTAAAACATTAGGCTATTCAAAATCACCGGAAATGCATGACAAAGTCATCGGGACTTTTATCGAAAGAGAATATTATATTTAAGACCAATCAACATTTTGAATACGTGACCCAAATTTTTTTGGTTCTGTTTTCATGTTAAAATCCCCATTCTATCGCGAGTTGTTTAGCTTTCTTTATATCGGCCTGCTGGCTGCTTTTATCTCCGCCACAGAGTAATAGTATTATTTCGTTATTTTTATGAGCAAAGTAGACACGATAGCCCTGCTCGTAATGTATTCTGAGTTCCGAAACGCCGTTTTCCACCGGTTCAACATCACCAAAATTTCCTTCTTCCATTCTCTCAATTCTGATTAAGATCTTGGCTTTTGCTATCCTGCCTTTTAAGGATTTTAACCATTTTTCAAAATCTTGAGTCCTTTCAATGGTTATCATGCTCATTCCTCATTATTGTATATAAATAACGCAGTTCGTCAACTACAGTTAACACTCCAACACCATCAGCAATAAAAAAGGACAACATGATTCAGACGAGTATCAGGTCAGATCCCGTCATCAGCATAATCTTGCCATAGCCGAGGGCAATTTGAACGGGATTACCCACGAGTAACCATTCCCCCAGCCGAGAATATGGCGCTGTTTCAGCTCCCGCCATTTATAGCTGGTCTGCCAGAGTTTCGGCTCATCATGCACCAGGTAAAACACCGGATGGTCACGAGCCATTTCCACCGATTGCCCCGCCTTGCGCATCACATGCAACGGCATCTGAGCGACCGACGAGGACAATACATAGATACAGGCATACACGGCGGCCAGTTTCATGGCGGTTTCGGGACTGACATACACATCCGCATTGAACAGGCCGTCATGATCCGCCGCTTCGGTCGTCAGCGGGGTTTTGGGGTTTTCCAGCGGTTCACTGCGAAACAGGGCATCAAGCAGCATGTTTCCCCCTTCTGGCGACCGCCAGCGCATAGGTAATCAACAGACCGCCACCAATAATTAAGGTATTTGCCAGCCCGTATTTCAGGTAACAACCCGCCAGTACCGCCCCGACACCCGTCAGGGCAGTGATATCAATCAGTAACTTTTTCATAGGAATAGAATTTCTTCGTCAGGGTCCAGAGAGGAAAGAAAGTCGGAACCACCGCCGCCATTCACCATCTGGCGTGATTTGACAGTAAACAGGGCGAACGGACCGTCAATTTTGTTTTCCGGTGTCGATTTGTTCGGGAAGATATTGTCATTCCTGTCCGGTTTTACCGTCACGTTTGACATCATCCAAGCCATCATCGGATTGTGATCGTGGTGAAATTTGCCGGAATACACATCGGCCTGTACTGTTTTCATGGATTCAGACATGTTTTTCACCGTCTGCGCCGCTTCCACCAGCGGGATACCCTCTTCCGCCAGGCGGCGGGAGAACTGAACGGCACTCCACGGGTCAAAACCAAGTTCACGCAAATCCTCACCTTCACACCACTCCAGAATGTCAGCTTTGATAATGTCGTGATCGATAACCTCACCGTCCGTCAGTTCCAGATAACCGGCAGCGCCCCATTTACGGTACAGCTCTGCAATGTGCTTAGGTGCAGTTTCTATCCGGCCTTCCGGTAACCAGAATTTGCACTTAATATGAGTCTGCCCGCGATTATCTTCGTACACTTTGATCGCGGCAGTCACATCGATTTTGTTTGACAGATCCACGCCGACCCAGACCGGATATTCCTTCAGTTCATCATCCGGTGCGTTCTCAGGGCAACTATCCCACTTCCCAGAATCCATCCAGACGGACTCCGCATTAACCCACATATTGAGGTGTTTGGTCAGAAAGTTAGGTCGGGCGGCAATCTGCTCTTTTGCCTTCTTCGCCAGGCGGCGCATATCATCAAAGCGCTTACAGGCACCCAGCCCCGGATTGGCTTTTATCCAGATACTTTCATCGAACGGGTCATCACCTTCATCCGGCGTGTAAATCGCCGCGAAAAAGGTGTCATCATCCACCACGCCCCGCACCACCTTGATAGCGTAATCCCGCAGTTCGTAACAAATTCCCTCACGGTTAAACCCCGACGTGGTGATCGCAAACAGCAGTGACTGTAGGCGGGCACCGGTCGCGGTTTCCAGCACATCCCATACATCACGGGTTTTGTGCGCGTGGAGTTCATCGACAATACCGCAGTGAATATTGAGACCATCCAGATTGTTGGCATCACTGGACAGTGGTTCAAACTTGGATGCGGATTGTTCCTGATAAATCGCGAGCTTATTAAATTCAAGCAACCGGCCCAGTGTCGATTTCGCCTTTTTGAGCATGTTTTTCGCATCCTCAAACACGATACGCGCCTGATCGCGGGTTGTGGCCGCCGAGTAAACCTCTGCACCACCCTCACCGTCAGCGCCGGTCATATACAGACCGATACCGGATGACAGTGTGGATTTAGCGTTTTTGCGCGCTACCTCGTTATATGCTGTCCGGAACCGGCGAACCAGCACCGGCTCACCATCATCATCGTACTGAACCTCTCCGCTCAGTTCATCAACCAGCGGAACCACAAAACCAAAAATGTTAATCAGAATAAAGGTATGCCACGGCATCAGCTCAATAGGCTTACCTGCCAGCGCTCCTTTGACATGCGGGATAAACTGGTAAAAATCCAGAATATGCTGGGCGCGTTCTTCAATGAAAAAGATGTCGCGCTCAGGCCCACGATCCAAATCATCAAGAAACCGCTGACACGCCAGGCGTATCAGTTCGCCCGTAACTATTTCTCCGGCGACCACCTGTTCGGCGTACCGGATCCCATCTGCTACTGCTACGGTTGCCATTCATCATTTGCTTTTTTTCAGAAATGCCTCGAAAGGGTCTTCTTCGGCTGGTGTGTTAATCGTTACCTTCGAGCGGGCTGCCGGTGTCATACCAAATTCACCGAGCATCGCCCGGATCCGTTTCCAGGCATCCGCTTTCATTGCCGCTGCTGGGTGCGCTTTTATCAGCGGTCCGCCTTCACTCTGTGTTGTGTAGGTGTAACCTTCTTCATCCAATGTGTCGCAATGCTGTCTGTATTCGGTGTATGCCTCGATCAGCAATTCCAGCGCTTTGGCATCCATCGAGCTCATGACGCCCAGTGCGTCGAGTTCCTCCCCGATCCGTTTGAACCAGTATTTCCTCTGCTTGGTAAAATGCTTCGGCGTTGGGGGCACCCCTGAAGGTGGTTTCGGTTCTTTTTTATTAATCGGCCGTTTTGATGGGTTCCCCCTGACCAAACGCAGGTGTGACGGGGTTTTCGGTGGTCCCGACATAATCGTTTTCTCCTATTGATACCCATCCGGGGATCCCGGAAAAAAGTTTTCTAACCTGCGACGATGTGAAAAGAGGCAAGGCGGCGGTCCTTAAGGGTGAGAGTGGCAGGGATTTGACCCGCCCTCCCTATGAGTGGCTATGACTCACGCGATGATTGCATTGAGAAAATAATATTCTCTTTACTTATACCTCATCGTAGTCTCTCCGTGGCTGTCTTACGTTTATGGCAAGACCAGCTAATTGCAGATTAGGTAGTTCATCCGTGCCACCCTGTGCCTTGGGTGTGATATGGTCAACGGTCACACCTGTTGTCGCTCGCCCCTCACGTAAGCATTGCTGGCACAACTGTTTATCCCGTTGCTTAACACTGGCGCGTAACCTGTCCCACTTGCTGCCATAGCCGCGTTCATGTCGGTTCTTGCCTTGCTGGTGAGTCTGCCAGCCTGTGTGCAGATGGTCAGCACAGTAACCTGAGCGGTCGGTGGTGGTCTTGGGGCAGCCACGTTTGCGGCAGGCTCTGGGGATGCGAGGTGGCATGTTCTGACCTCCATAAAACAGAAAACCACCAGCTATTAACTGATGGCTATTAAGAATATTGTAATCGAGTTGTCATTAATTTTTGATTAATACTATATTTTTAGCTTAATACCCAAAAAGGTATAATCGTCAATTATATCTTTCTCTATTCGACGCCTCAAGCTTGCAGAAAATGCCGATGGTAACGCCATTGTTCTTTCTGAAAATCTAGGTCTTAACTCCCAGTGTTTGTATGCACCATCCGACATTAATGTCAGAATGACATCATTTCCATTACTGATATCTTTGATGTCTTTAACTAAGATATCAAAATGTAATTCAATATCATTAGATAAGGCTGATGTAAGGATAGTAGAAAGTCTCTCTTTATGATTCTTTAAGTTCCGCATGCTATGCTCACCAGAATCCAAGAGTTCTTGAAATTTTGTATGATCTTTAGTTAATTGAACTAACTTATTCCCATTTTTAAAGTAAAGCCGACAATCTCCTACATGCCCTATATAAACCTTGGTATTAACTACATGCACGATAGTGAGTGTAGTTGCAACGCTAAAATCAAAGTTATCTATAGCCTGCTTAGCCTGTGAAAACGCCTTTTCTATACTAAAATTCGGCTCTGTTAATGCGTTTTGAATTGCTTGTATTGCATACTTTGATGCCAAATTCGCTTGTTCAGTCGAACCAACTCCATCGGCTACTGCAAATACAATATTTGAATCACTATCACAAGTAGGAGGCAAGAAATAATCTTCATTTATAGCTTTGCCTTTTGCAGCAGCGCTAAAGCAGGACATGTCAACTATTCTATTCACGGTGTTACCCCCATAGCTCTACAAAAATCAAGTAATAACTCATTAGCGTCTGCATATCTATTTTCAGGCCAATGCGCCCTACATTTTGATATGACGTCTTTTAACTTCTGGGGAAGGTTTTTTGAGTACACGTCGTTAATGACCTGACCTATAGCAAAAATATCAGACTGATTTGAAAACAACCCGCTCTCTGTTATTTCTGGGGCTCTATAACCGTCAGTTCCTATCCCATTTGGTTGAAATTTTGTTTTTACCTCAGCTCTGACATGATTTAAATCTTTCACTAATCCAAAATCACTGATTTTGTATCTTCCATCACTGTATTTTAGA
The DNA here is from genome assembly GCF_056632175.1 of Xenorhabdus sp. SGI 60. Lineage (NCBI taxonomy): Bacteria > Pseudomonadati > Pseudomonadota > Gammaproteobacteria > Enterobacterales > Morganellaceae > Xenorhabdus > Xenorhabdus sp. SGI 60. The sequence continues at coordinate 3,255,359 of NZ_CP196860.1, forward strand.
ATATTAGCTGGCTTCAAATCGCGATGAACATAACTATTGTCGTGTATTGTTTTAACACCCTTAATTATTTGTCGCACCGCCATAATTTTTTCTTCCGCGGACATCCCGATCTTAATGGCTTCCAATAAGTTAGCTTCGGCCTTCTCCATAATAAAGTAAGGCTTGTCTCCTGCGGTGTTAAAAAGCACTATAGGTGCTATAGAGTCATAATCAATTATGTTCAATGTATATTGAGTTTTAATTTCAACCAGAAATCTCTCTCTTAAGTCAGCAATTTCTTTTATAGCTGTTTTATCATTTTCAGGAGAAGGTGAGAAATATTTTCTAGCATACCTTCGCGAGTGAGTCATTCTTAAATTGTGTACATTAACTTCATACACTTCACCGAAACCACCACGTCCGAGCCTGTCTAAATCCTCAATAAAGTAATTACCACATCGATCCACACTAAATCCTCAGATAAGAAGCTACGGAATTATGAGCGCTATAACTAATCAGAAAAATCAATATTTATAAGTTGTAGCTTCATAATACTAGGCTTAGTGAGCATAGAGAATAATTAATTTAATAATATGCTGAATTTTGACTATCTTCAGAGTTTATACTTCCTCTTTTTCTCTGATGAAACTCTATATGCCTTTTCAAAATGATAGGAGTATCAAAGAAACTCAGTCCAATTTTTGCGAGTTTTGATTTTCCAGAAACAAAAAAGCAAAAAGAAGGACTGAGTTATGCCTATCCTACCACCAATCCCCCGTAATGAGCGGCGCCAGATGAAAAAAATGGCACAAAAAACACGCGATAAAAAGTACGCCATCCGGCTCCTGTCCATTCTTATGGCTCTTCAGGGAAAGCCGGTCTATCAAATCGCTGAGGTACTTTGTACTGCACAATCTTCAGTATGGCGCTGGATAAAACGCTTTAAAACTTACGGCTGGATAGGCTTACAAAGTCGACCGGCGGGACGCCCTCGCCGATGGCACTTAACCTGTCTTTTGCCCTTAATTACCCATTTACTGACGCTTTCTCCCCAGCAGTTCAACTATGTCCGTTCTCGTTGGAGTCTTGAACTTTTTGTATTACAAATCCAAAAAATAGCCAATGGGAAAATATCAATCAGCACACTCTACCGGTTCTTCTGTAAAAATAAGATAGTTTGGCGGCGAGCCGCCCCGACATTAAATCAGCCTGATCCGGAGTATGAAGAAAAAATGGCGCGTATCAATCAGGCATTATTGCAGGCATCAACAGAAAATCCGGTGTTTTATGAAGATGAAGTGGATATCGATTTTAATCCCAGGCTCGGTTCAGACTGGTGCTTCAAAGGCCAGCAAAAAAGGCTTATTACACCGGGCAAAAATCAAAAATATTACCTTGCCGGTTGTTATAATGCCCAAACCCGAGAAATCGTTTATACGGGGCATGGGAGAAAAAATTCTGAGTTGTTTATCAAAATGTTAGAGGAATTAAAAAAGCGTTATTGTCACGCAAAAACACTGACTCTTATTTTAGACAACTACAAAATTCACACCAGCCGGTTGACTGAAAATTGGCTGGCACAAAATCCAACGATAAAGCTGTTATTTCTTCCCGTGTATTCCCCTTGGCTGAATAAAATAGAACGGTTATGGCAATCATTGCATGAAACAGTCACACGGAATCATTGTTGCCAGTACATGTGGCAACTCATTAAAAAAGTGAGAGTTTTTTTGAATTCAGCATCAGAAAACAGTTGGAAAGGAATAGGAAATATGGAAGTCTCATAATTATGAAAAGGCATATAGATATGTCATCTTTACCGCAAACACTCCGTTCGGTCATGATTCCAATTTATTGATAGTGACGAATGTTCAAATAATACCCAATGACTCTGTCATGCATTTCTATGGATTTTGAAAAAGATAAGGTCTTGCGAGTCAGTCTTGCCAAATGCTGACGAAGATTCAGGTTATGCCTCTCTATGCGTTGTGTATAACGCTTGCTGACCACATGCAGTTTACCGGCCAGTATTTTTTCATAACTTCTCCAACCATCTGTCATATAGACCACTATGTTAAAAGGCGCCAGCAAAGCCATCAGACGCCCCAAGGTCCTCTTTGTTCTCGGGCCAAAAACATGGGCGATCACTTTTCGTCTTATCCTGTCGTAGGCATAAAAGAGCCAGCGGGGCTGATTCTTTGACTTCACGTACGACCACTGCTCATCCATTTCACAGCAGACAATCACTTCAGTGCCAGGAGCAATGGTTTCGGTTACCGATTTGGGTTTGAGCTTTTTAAATGGCGAAGAACGGTATTCAGGCCAATTCCCATCACTCGTGCTGTCGCCCGACATCCCATGCCATTCATGGCCATATCGACGATTTGTTTATGTGTACCGGGACGACAAGCGGCATAAGTGAATTCGAGTTGCCAGGAGTGACGGCAGGATTGGCAAAGATAACGTTGCTGACCAGAACGTGAGCGCCCATTACGGTGGATCCCTTTAACTGCACAACAAGAGGGACAGGTCACATCAATCTTTGCCATCTGAATGTTCTCCAAATAGGCATACTATACATGATTCAATAAATTGATGTCACGACCCTCCGTTCTAACATATTCCTGAAAATATCTCAGTTTTGCCCGGTCGTTGGTAATACCTTCTCGGATATCGAGAACAGTTGATCCAGCTTCTCCAGTGAGTTCGACGGAGGCTGCATCACTCATGCTGCCGGAGGAAGAGGTTTCTGGCACGGGACAGATGGCCTGGATGCGCAGCTTGCGACGACCAACGGCAATATCAGCCCGAAGAGTGTCGATTTCAGTCCTGGCATGAGTGAGTTTCCTTGATAAGCAGCCCCATCTCAATCAGGGCATCAATGTGACTTCGCACTGCGCTTTTGCTACATTCGCAATGATCCACAATATGCTGATACGAGGGCCAGCACTCCCCTTTGTCGTTTGCATTGTCCGCTAATTTAATAAGCACCAGTTTTCTCAGAGGGTTCCCTACTCTGATACTCATGGCCTTAGCCATCAGACTCATACTCATGCCGTTTCCTCCCTGCTACCGTACGCTAAACAACATCCACATGTTCATATCGGGTTCATCCAAAACGCCATGCATATTATTCATGGATCTTGGTTTCAGGCGGTGGGAAAACTTTAGGCAGGTCAGGACGCAGTTCATGGGCCTGGACTGTGCCGTTTGAAAAAACCACAATATCGGGTACCAACGACACTGAAACCCGTTTTTTTCCGTATAGCCATGCGCTGATAAGCGATTGCGCACACCCCAGTACCTGAGCCAGCTTGGCCTGGCTACCTGCGATCTCTATCACTTTTTTTATCACACTGTTTTTCATTAGTTCCTTTCTCCAACACCACGGCAATAACAATATCACCAGAAGTCAATATAAATCACTATTGGAGTATTTGTAAAGGTATCACTTTAGAGATAGAATAAGAAAAAAATGTTCCAAGACAGCGGTTCTTGGGCTTATCCCCGGTATTTCACGTAAATGCGGGAACCACTTATGAGGCATTTATGAGGCACTTATGACACTTGCTGATAGATTAAAAGAAGCCATGGCAGATAAGGGGCTGACCCAATCTGCGCTGGCAAAAAAAGCCGGCATGGCACAATCCATGATATGGAAATTACTTTCCGGGAACGCCGTCAAAACAGGCAGACTCGTTGATTTGGCCAAGGCGCTTGACGTGCGCCCAGAATGGCTCAGTGATGGCAGTGGTCATAAATCGCAGTCGGGTGATACTGAATTTGCTGTCAGGCATGACAACCGTTATGTACCGGTAAAAATTTATGAAGCAGAACAAGAAACCCCGGAGTCCTTCATGGTGCCGGCCTTTTCTGAACAGCAGCCCCCTATGGAATCCTGCCGGGCTTATCGCATCCCCCAAAATACCGGCTGCGCTGAAGCGCCGGAAGGAACGGTGATCGTGGTGGATACACAGGAAGATATCGCCAATGATGATTTAGTCTATGCACGCATCGGAGAACATTATTCGGTTTATCGTTATAAACAAGGGGGGGCTGTCAGTTTTTTATCTGTTGATGACTCGCGTATCCCCTTGATAACCCTTTCTCCTGACATGGAAATCGTCGGTGTGATTGTTTATTTATTTCGAAACATGAAGCGAAAACGATAACATTCTCATCCCTACTTGAAACACCGCCAAATCCTGCCTATCTTTACGACAAGATACTGTTTTTTAGTGCAGTATCTTCAATACCGTTGAAATTGTTATCACCCTCAAGACTCAAAATCATTCAGATGATATCAAATTAAAATTACTTTATATCAATAAGATAATTAAAAAAATTGATTTATATCACTATAGGTATGGATTTAATGGAATTTAAGTGATAATGTTAGCGACATCAAAGTGATAGGAATAATCACTAAAATAGTCAGCGAGAGGATTTATGAGTACCTTTACTTCTGCCACCATCAAGGAACCGGCAACAAAACAAAAAAAGGCTATCAACATTAAAGGCATTGTTGCCAATATCGCACAAGCGAACAGCCAGCATATAGGCACAACACCGATTACCTTTTTGGCAGGCCAGTGCCCAAAATACAATAATCGAAATAACAGCATGGGCACAAAAAATAAAGATGAATTTAAACATCATCTACTAACGAGCTATCGGGTCAGCCCAAAACATACAGAGCCTGTTCCTTACTATAATCTAGAACCCATTGTCGATTACGGTTATGCGCTCTATAAGAGAAAAGGACGATATATGTATTTAGTTGATATTATCCCTCATTAAGATAGAAACGAAAATGCTGTCGGTCATCGAAAATCGTCATACCACAGACTAATAAAACAAAAAAACAAAAGCCCTAAATTTTTATAAGTATAAAAACTTAATTACAGCGCCTGCGCTGGGGAATGTTTCATTCTAAATTTAGAACGGTTACACAGAGAATACGAAAGAAGCCTATTATATGGAAACTGCGAATAAAGTGGTTCAAATGGAGACAGAAGAAAAATATCATCTTGCATCTTTATATTGGGACAAGTAAAACACTGAGCAATTCATATCAGTAATCAGCTATGGCCTGAATACCACCTGAAACATAATGAAGTAAGGTGGTTATACAAAAAATCATCAAATGAACAGACGAAAAAATTATGCGGTGCCTTATCCAAGTCATCAAAACAACCAGGAACACGCCCTGCTGATACTACAGATGTAGTAAGGCAAGCCTGATACGCAGGCAAGGGGGTTTTGAAAAATGGTTATCAGAAAGGGAGGCAAGTAGTGGCGATAAGATACATTAAGCGTGAAGAGATGCAACAACTAACAGGAAAAAGCAAAACAACCCTTTGGAGAATGTACGCAAAAAGAAATGAGTTTCCTAAACCCGACAGGACTGCTGGTGGAACATTTCTTGGATGGCCTGAAGAGGTCTATGAGGCTTGGGTGAGAGAGAAGAAGCAGAGATAACTTGACCCATTACCTGACCCGTTGTTATGACGGGCTTTAATTTTTTTATCGTAACCCATTGATTTTAAATGGTCCCTACAGGATTCGATAAAATTGATTATTTTATTGTTTTTAAATAAGTTTTATTAGTTCAATTATATACCATACCCCCTGTAATACCCCCATATTATTTTTCCTAATTTTTGTTCGGTTGTTGCTGTTGAGAACAGTCTTTTTATTGCAAAAATATCATCAATGAAATAAATGTTGCCAAAAATGCAATGATATGCCAATCAAGCTCCACATCGCCGTTTATAGAACAATGTGCGATGAGATATAGGAGCATCTTGAAGAGCGATTGATATAACTTCAAGATAGTCTGTCCATTTTTTTCACATATATAACACATCCATTAATTTTCTATCACACACCTTCAATTTTGTTTAGTATGAAAAGATTAACTATATAATCAAAGTTTTTATTAAATAAAATCTGATAGATAAATGAACCTGCAAGAAAAGTATATCCAGATATAAATTTCCAATTTCGTTTAATTACATACCAAGAATTCCAAATACTTCTAAATTTTTCAACGTTATTTAATTTTTTAAATAAAATGCTTCTTTCATCATCAGATATATATGAACTTATTATTTTTCTTTTTATGCTCTTCTTATTTTTTGTGAAGTTAGAATTAGAGTCAATCAAAAAAAGTTTATTAAAAAAGAATATCATGCTAAGTGTAAAAGCGATTATTTGAGCTACTTTATTAGGAATACCCCAGCATCCTATACCTATAATGCCCACTCTGCAATTGATGCACCCTGTAAATCATCCCACCATTTATTAATATCTCTAGCATGCTTTTTTATATCTCGTTTTATTTCTGAAAAATCTGGGGATCTTTGACAACGTTTCAAAATGTATTCCTTTATATTGATAAAATAACCTAATAAAAACATATGGCCATGAATATAAATTTAATAATTACAGATATTATTTTATAGTTTCATGGCTTATTTCATTGAAATCAGTCTATTCAACAGACACTTTGCGAACCTTACGCTCAATCAATTGGCCTCGTTTATCAAAATATCGGCTCGGCCAGATTTCAGAGGGATGGATTTCAAGATAGTTAGCAATTATCCACTCGCCTTTAGGCCACTGTCTGCTGAGTGCATTTGCCAATGTTGATGAACTGAGTCCCGCTTCACGAGAGAGAGCGGCTAAGGTTGTACCGCGTTTGCGGAGTGCTGCAATAACATCAGCTTGGTGCCAATCATTTTTAACGTTGCTATTCATTCCTGTTACCCCTTCCATTAATTAATATTGATGGTGGCGATTCAGACAGGGTTCGCGGACCGGCACTCTAACCAGCAAGGCTATGCCTTCCCTGCCTGAACCACCATTGAAAAGGCGATAACAGGCACACTGGTAGAAATTTCCTACCAGTGTTTCATCAAGGCCGCGACGCCTTGACCATTAGATTTTGCTAGTGGCGGGGTTACTTTAACTGATTGTTTTATCTAACTCAATAACTGGGCGACTAAGTTGAACGACTATAAACCCGTTCAACATAACGCCCACGTCCATCACCATGCCCCAAATCCATTGAAACCAGTACTCTTGCTTCCTGACGGCTAAAACCATTTTGTTGATAAAACGCCAGAGCTTCCTGCGCCCAAGCATAGCGCAAACTATGGGGAGAATGTTGGCCTGTTAAACCAATCTTTGTGGTATGTGTTCGCCAATAGTTCATGGCTTGTTTGAGGTCTGGTTTATCAATCAATCTGCCACCACGTTGTTCTGCGATAGCCATTGCCTGTTCGACAGCGGCTTTTACCGCTGCAGCATTCAATACACGGGTTTGCCTTGGCCTTCTGCCTTTTGTACCGAAAACAACATGTAGTTTCGGCTCTGGTTGGTCTAACTGTTTCCGCCAACTTTGCAGTGATGCACTGCATTGCACCGCTTCCTGAGAACGTAACCCTAGCAATCGGGCAAGTTTCAGTATGACGGCAAATCCGGTATCACGGTCAAGGGCTTTTTGATAAACAACCTGAAAGGTAGCATCAGGGATCGCCTGTTTCGTTCCGGCTCGGCTGGTTCCGCTTAATCCCAGTGCCTGATTGCTTAAACGTGGCGAGGTTTCCAGTTTTTTCCTGCCAGCCATGCGAAAAATATTACGCAGCGCGGACATTTCATTTTGTACTGTTCGCTTGGCAATCCCTTGAGATAAACGGGTGTCAACGTATTGTTCCACATGCTTGGTTTTCACATGGGCGAGACTTTTAATCTGAATATTCAAGCTCAATAACAAAGCTCCCAAACGTTCCGCAATCCGAATGCGATCATGGCAGGTCTTATGGCAGCCGCCACCCTGCCGGGCAAAAAATTTTAATTCCTTAATAAATTTGCTCATTAGCTTCTCTCCACTGATACCTGACAACATGCGATCTCTGGCGCGCGACCATTCTGGCAAAGCAGAAAAGACCTGCCTTGCCCTTGATCGATATCTGTGCGCCAGAGTGAACGCAGGTTGAGGTATTGCGGGGTATCGGTTGAGTACGCGGTACTGCCGCCTGTATGAACAGGTCATCCCCACCGGCTAAAAGCCAGCCTCGATATCGTCAAGTTCTCCTTTTTTAATCTAAAAATGCAGTGTCAGATTCACTGAGAGGTGAAGCAGGCGAGAGCCTGTCAGAATTGTGTGGTTCTTTGGCTACGGCGTCACTTTCAGCGGTAAACCTGCCAAAAGTGACGCCTTGAGTTCCGCGAGCGGTCAACGAGAATGATGCAAGAGTTGAAATGCTCGTAGGCACAGCAAAACGCCGCAAAGTTCAGTGTCAAACGGTTGAAATGAGTCAATAGTTTGGTTATGGGAAGTTTATCCGCTGAATATTTAAAACAGAAATAGTGAGCAATATGAATGTGATGGGTGAAAGTAAGTCTATGATTAATTAAGTGAACCAACCAACGTTCAGTACACTTTGGTGACAATATAAAAACACCTTTTGGGTGTATTTTTCAGTTTAAGAAACCTTCACTGCCAGACGAGGGTTTAGGTATCTGACAATATCTGCTTCCAAAGGTGGGCAGATGTACCGCAATCTTGCTCTCCCTTTCAGGCTACAGGAGTTTTTATAGCCATTACAGCTATGTGACCATCTATGATGGTGTGTAAGTCGGTTCAGATTAGCGAATTTTCTGAGTTGTGGCAAGAGGAACATCTGAACTATGAACAGACGATGGCATTGACGCAACTGTTCAAAAGGCTGAATTGGTCAGATATTCGGGCGTGTGCAGTGAATAATGAAGAAGAGTGGCAGAGGTAATAGGGCAGCTTCTGTCAGCGTTGACGTGGCACAGGTATTCCACAGTAAAAAAACAATCAAGCTAGGAAGTATGTGTGATCTTCCGGCTTGATTGTTTTATAGGTACTGAGTGAATTATTTTCACTCATTTGTTCCAGATGATTATTTCAAAAAAATCATGCTGTTTGTACAAAAAAGATACCTTCTATTTCATTATCTTTATTTTTGATGAACAAGTAACCAATAGCATCAGATAAACCCAATGCATCTTGAAATGGTTCAGGGAAATCTGCTGAGTATATCTGACATACAAAATGATAATCTTCCCCAATATCACCAATATCGTCTAAACATTTGGAGTTTTTTTTGAAAAAAGCGAAATCATTGGATATTCATCATCTTCCATTTCCATATCTAAAAGACTAACACTTCTTTCTGGTATAAATTTATCGTTGTTTTCCAAGGTATCTTTAGTCAAAGAATATGGAACAAACGTAAATCCAGACTTAATGAGGTTAAGCTCTTGTTCATCACCAAAATAAGTAATGTTATCAAGAAAGTAGTCAACATCAGAATAAGTTGAAAACACAGATAAATATCCTGATGTTGGCAACATTCTTTCAGGTATTTTAGGAGATAACTTTTCACAATCTATAGAAAAAAGATGAAGTAATTTTTCGCCATCTGGATTTACAGGCCACTGTGAAACATATCCTCTTTTTCCACCAAGAATAAAACCGGAGTCATTATTCGAGGTTTCCTCTACAACAATTCGTGTAAGACTATACATGCAACATTTCTCCTATTTATTACAAGTGCCAGCATTTTTAGCCTTGTTTGCTAATCCTTTTAAGAATTTTCTAGCTTGATTTCTCAACTGTTTTACTCTGCTGGCAGGAACACCAGATTTTCTTAACCCACCAGAGGTTATATCTAGTTCTCTCTTCGGTGTTGATGCAAGATCATTTTTAATCTAAGAAATCATCTTCTTCAAGATAATAGATAACGGCTTCTAACAGATCATAGCGGGTTGCATTGGGGTGATGTTTGAATTTATTGTCGATAATATCTAAGAATGTTGCATATTCCAGCCAACCTTTATATTTATCATCCATGTCTTCTTCTCTGGTTTCAGGAAGATAATAAGTTGCATTGTTAATACAGTTGATTTCATTCGGTCGTGACATCAATTTATTGAATCATGTATAGTATGCCTATTTGGAGAACATTCAGATGGCAAAGATTGATGTGACCTGTCCCTCTTGTTGTGCAGTTAAAGGGATCCACCGTAATGGGCGCTCACGTTCTGGTCAGCAACGTTATCTTTGCCAATCCTGCCGTCACTCCTGGCAACTCGAATTCACTTATGCCGCTTGTCGTCCCGGTACACATAAACAAATCGTCGATATGGCCATGAATGGCATGGGATGTCGGGCGACAGCACGAGTGATGGGAATTGGCCTGAATACCGTTCTTCGCCATTTAAAAAGCTCAAACCCAAATCGGTAACCGAAACCATTGCTCCTGGCACTGAAGTGATTGTCTGCTGTGAAATGGATGAGCAGTGGTCGTACGTGAAGTCAAAGAATCAGCCCCGCTGGCTCTTTTATGCCTACGACAGGATAAGACGAAAAGTGATCGCCCATGTTTTTGGCCCGAGAACAAAGAGGACCTTGGGGCGTCTGATGGCTTTGCTGGCGCCTTTTAACATAGTGGTCTATATGACAGATGGTTGGAGAAGTTATGAAAAAATACTGGCCGGTAAACTGCATGTGGTCAGCAAGCGTTATACACAACGCATAGAGAGGCATAACCTGAATCTTCGTCAGCATTTGGCAAGACTGACTCGCAAGACCTTATCTTTTTCAAAATCCATAGAAATGCATGACAGAGTCATTGGGTATTATTTGAACATTCGTCACTATCAATAAATTGGAATCATGACCAGTTGATTTCATTCTTAAAATCAGAATCAGCGAAAAAATATCATGCTTCTGGACGTTCTTTATAAATGGATAGCAATCCATCAAAGCCTTTGATTGTTCTAATTACTTTTTCCTTTTAACGACAACCATTACCACCGCCCCATTTCTTGCGGCCACCGGAGCCATCGGGGTGATAAACTTTGTGATAAGAATTATGATCTTTACGGTCAACCAGACTCAACTTATCTGATTCATTTTCATGATGCCAAGTCATACCTGGAGGCGCATCACCTTTAAAGTTACCATGTTTGCTTGGCTGGACATGCTCAACCGTTCCCGGATATTTGGTTTGCATTTCACGCTTGAACTCAGGATCACGCTGCATACGTTCATAGACAGATTGATTGCCACGTTTAAAATGGGTTCTGTCAGATAACTCATATTCAAACGGCTTCAACGTATATTGATGGAAGATATGATATTTCCCTAAACCGCGCTCACCTTTGTATAACCCCAACGGATCTATCCAAGATAACGGATTGGGCGCATACGTATAAACATTCAACCCACCGTTTAGACCGATCGGATCTTAGGGACTATCCCGACACGACCATACTTTTTGACCTGGACTTTTTCTTTAATAACAACATGTTAAATATCCACTTTATCCCTTTGCACTCACCGCCGCGAACCCAAAACCCCCGACGGACACTTTGCCGATATGACAAGGAAGCTGCACCACCTGTCATTCATCTGAAAGGCCAGTGGCTTAAGGCCGCCGGGTTTGATAAGGGTTGTACCCTGACCGTCAAGATTATGGATGGCTGTCTGGTGCTTATTCCTGACAGTGACGACACCCGCAGCATTAAGCAACAGTACCAGCGCCAGCAAGACCAGCTCAGTGAGATTAAGCTCAGAATGCGGGAACTGCTTGGCGACTACAACAGCAACTAAGGGCAGGGACTGAGCCGCTCTAAAATAAGAAAGCCGGAAGATTACAGGGATTATCTTCCGGCTTTTCACTTACTCTTTTAGAGCAAACATATTTATATCATCCAGAGCATCTTCTACACGACCAGCGAAGCATGGATCTGTTGCTTTTTGTTGTAATGCTGGAATAACTTTGGACTCATTAATTTTGGAATAAATACGTGCTATATGTCCCAAACATGTAATTGCCAAACTAGCGATATCTTCATCGCTATTATTAAGTAGCTGCAAACATTTTTCTTGAATCCATTCGTAATCATCAATATTGAATGTTGAATACAAAATGGCATCCGTTACTATTTGAGTATCATCAGAGTTAAATAATAACTCTAATTCAGGTTTAGAGTATTTTTTCATATCAGCACGTTATCTTCCCTTTCTTGTTAACTTTTCCAGCTTTTCTCAATGCGGCTTGTTGATCAGTATGTAACGCATCCCAATCTCTAACATGACCGTGGAATAATTCATCACCATTGGATAATGTTCGCGTCTTATCCATCACTACAATTTCATTGTTTTTTGCATCTACACCAACTCTACGAGGTGAAGTAGGCTTCACTTGAACTGAGTTATCTAGTGCCGTCTGACCATGCACCGGAGCCTTGCTTTTTACTGCATTATCAGTTTTACCGTGATAAGGAGCATCTTCATAAATCCGCTTCGCTAAGCCCAGTGGGTCGATCCAAGACAACGGATTGGGCGCATACGTATAAACATTCAACCCACCGTTTAGACCGATAGGGTCAGGCGTAATAAACCGCCCAATTTCCGGTGCATAAAACCGATAAGTATTAAAGTGCAGCCCCGTCTCTTTGTCAAAATATTGCCCGGCGAAACGCAGGTTTTGGTCAAAGTTTTTTGGTGAACGCTCCGGTTCGCTAAAGAATGCGGCGGTGATACTGTTGACCGCACCAAAAGCATCATATTTGCCTGACCACGCAATCTTGCCTGTCTCATCCGTGACTTCCAGTGGTGCCCCATTGATATCGGTGTGATACCAGAAATAATCACGTACCGTACCCTTAGCCACAATGCAGGCTAACGGCGTATAGCTGTCATGGGATTCATAACAATAAGTCTGGATTTTGCCCGTATTGATATTGCGTTCCTGCAACAGTTTCAGACCGTGCCAGACAAAATCCGTTTGTGCCTGCTGCGGTGTACCTGTCGGCCGAGTGGTGACGACTTTGCGAATACGTCGGCCAAGGGCATCATAATGATAGCGGGCTTGCATACTGCACCCTTCAGCGCTGATCAGGCGGTTATCCCCATCATAACGGTAAGTTTGTTTATCGCCAGAACGGGTTCCCCGCGTGATGACATTGCCGTGTGCGTCATATTCATAACGCCACTGATTCCACTGTATCAATCTGTCACCTTGTGGCGTCAGGAGCTGAGGCGTTTTCGCCTCTTGTTCCATCATGGATTGCGGGCGTTCGAGCAGGTTATCGGCACGGTCGTACCACAGCATTTCTTCAAAGCTGTCCACGCTAGTGACTTTTTTCAGCCGACTTTCCGAGTCATACAGATATTCCACCCAGCCACGGTAGTGGTCTTCCATCAGGCACAGATCATCCTGTTGGTCATAATGCCATGCCCGCCACGGTTTGCCCTGCCCGATGGCGGCGGATTTATCCCTGCCACTGTATTGGCTGATGCGGCGCCCTAGTGGGTCATAGTCACGAAACTGGAACAGGTTGCCTTGTGTGCGGCTGGTTTCACGGTGCAGGTTATCGCGCTCAAATTCGGTGATTATCTGCTGGTTATGGCGAATGGCGCTGAGATGGCCTGAGCCGTAATAAAGCCAGTGCATGCTATCCCCCTGTGGCAGAGTCAGTTCTGCCAGATTATCCATTTCATCATAGCTGAACTGGAGTACTTCTTCGCCGTTCTGCTCCCGAACCACCCGTCCTAATGCATCGTAGGCAAAACTGACCGTATTCGGCAGCAAGCCAAGCTGTTTTCCGGCAGCATTAGGTTCACGATGCGCTTCCAGCAACCGCCCCATGTTATCCCATTGATACTGGTAGCTATCCGTTCGGGTTTCCCGTTGAGTCAGGTTGCCCGCAGGATCGTAATACAAGTGAACCGAATGAACAGGTTGCTGGAATACCCGGTCACCCATGCGTTTTTCCACACTCAACAAACCGGCGGCGTTATATTCGTATCGGATCAAGGTATCATCAGGAGGGATTTCTTCAATCAGACGCCCTTCAGCATCGCGGTTCAGCAAATAACGCCCACCGTTTGCGTTCTCAATCTGGAGCAGATGCCCTTCGGGGCTGTACTGATAATGTACCTGTCGTTGCCGGCGGTCGGTTGTGCAAACGATTTGTCCCAGCGGATTGTATTCCCAGGCACGAGGGGAATTTTCATTACGCTGGTGATAAATCAACTGGTCAGCACTGTCCCAGGCCATGTGTTCTGTCGAACCGTCAGGATAGGTGACGAGCACTAACTGACCGTTTTCATCATAGCTATAGCGGACGGATTCCATCAGCGCATTGGTAAAATGGCTCAACCGATTTTCATCGTCATACTGCCAGCCACTGCTCAGGCCGGAACAATCGGTATGGCGGATCAATTGCCCCTGACCGTTCCACATAAAACGGCTCTCTCCACCTTTGGCATCAATGCGCTGATAAGGCCTCAGGGTATTTGGGCTGTAGTGATAACGGGTAGTTTGTTTGAGTGGTGAGGTTTCACTGACTAAACGCCCGAATTCATCATAATCCAGCACGGTTTCTGTACCATCCGGCCAGAAAATAAAGGTCAGTCTGTCAGTGTCATTCTGGTATTGCCATTGGGTCTTATCACCGTTGCCATCGGTCAGGCTCAGGAGACGCCCCAGCTTATCCCATTCACTCAGACGGGTATGGCCTTCGGCGTCTTTGTACCCGTTTGGCAGGCCGAATTCATCCCATAAAATATGGTGTTCAGTGCCGTTACGGTCAACACAGTGAATAATTTGATGTTCATCGTTAAGCGTCCAGACGGTGCGGGAACCATCATGCCAGTGCGCGGTACGGGTCAGGTTTTTATCATCATAATCCAGCCGATAACCTGCACCCTCACTGGTTTTTTGGCTAATCACCCGCCACAATCCGTCTTCTGTCTGTTCCCATCCATAGTCGCAGCGCAGGCCGCGTTTATCCTGATGCCAGGCCATGATGCCGTGCTCTGTCCAGCCAAATTGACGCTGGAAGTGATCACTACGGTGATTGACGCCCGTCAGCCGGGCGTTTTCATCGTAATGATAGCGGCAAAGACGAAGGCGCTGGCCGTTATACAGTTCGCGCCAGACTGTGGTTAAGCGGAAAACTGTGTTGCCGTCAATTTCCATAAGGCCATAATCACAGTGCAGGTTTAATCCACCGTTGCCGGTGATATTCACCATCTGTTGCTGGTCGTTATAATGGAATCGCTGTTCGTTGCCGATATTATCGCGAATATGGCTTAATCGACTGGTACCAGCATGATCAAAATCTGTATAGTGATAAACCAGCTCCCCCGTATCACGGATTTCCCACTCACCGTCTTCGGTGTGTATCAGCCAGCTTTGTGCCTCCGGGCAGAAACAGCGATGGCCTTCCGGTACATCCGGAAACGGAACGATATCACCGGATAAATCACGCCAGAGTATGCCCTCTTCCACACGGGTTAACCGGCTTTCCCAGAACAAATTCCAGCCCTGCCCCAGCACGCTGTCATACTGATAGCGGCTCAGATAACTGCGTTGCCAGTAGAGCGGGAACTCAGCTTCAAAAATAAAATCCAGTTCATCGTCATCGTTCAGGAATTTCTGGCCGGCAATGACTTCCACCGGCCTTGACATGATACCGACAAGCGAGGCACCAATGGCTAATTTACCCAATCGGCAAAGGGTCTTGCCAATTTTGGCGGCATTCGGAATTTTACTGAACAGTTTTGGCAATGCCCCTGATGCCTTGTATGCCGCCCCACCAAAACTGGTCAGCCCGGCCAAAAACATGGTGGCGTCTGAGATGTTATAAGCCGATTGGGGAATTTCCGGCGTGATTTTAGCTTCGGTTCGCGTTCCGCCGCCAATGATGACATTGGAAGAGCCTGTCATGACTGCTGCGTCACAGGTGGTTTTATCTCCCACCCGTGAGGCGGGTAAACCATTAATAAAAACGGAGTCAGAGCCTTGCGCCATCTGGCGAACGCCGTCTTCCTTACTGCATACGACGGTACTCTGTTTTGCGATAGCCGCCGGTTTACCATTGATAAAAACATTGGCGGAACCACGGGTAATGGTTCCGCTGGGACTTCGTGATGAAGCCCCCGCCGAAACACAGCCATCACGCGCCATATCGCCCAGTTTGCTTGCCAGCATCCCGACCGCAATGGCAGCGCCGATTAATAAAACACCGACGCCAATACAGGAGGCAGCCAAGCCGACGGCAAAAAGCGCGCCGGCTGCAATACCTCCTGCGGCTGAAATCAATGAACCAATGATCGTACCTGCAACTAATCCGGCCATTGCACTGGAATGGCCTATCGTATCCCCCAGCCTTGCCGCTTCTGGCATGATGTCCTCTCCCTAGAACTGGAAACTGTTCAGGCAGTCATTCAGCCACTGCCGTTGGGTTTCCGTAAATGCCTGCGGTGATGACATCGTGAAAATCAGCACCTTGCTCTCATCCCGCAAAAAGACGGCCTGATATTGATAGACTTGCTGGCCTTTTTTCGGGCGGTAACGGGAAAGCAGTAAAGCGCCCTGCAACAGGTTGTCACCTAATTGAGCGTCTTGCTCTTCAAGTAATTGCCAGTCACGCAGGCTTTTTTCCAGTAACCCCTTCTGGCGGGTAAGATAGCGGGTGAGATCTTCCCCTTCATGCAATTGATCGCGGCTAATATTCAACGCAGGGGCATCCGGGGCTATGATGATATTAACAGTCTGCTCCTGATAACCATCCGGTAGGGTGATACTGCCTTCTGTGAACTGACAACGTGGGCGTATATCCATTTTCCTTGCCTCATTAATGACAGGTTTGTTTTTAGCATGTTAATAAAACAGGGTATAACGGGGCAGCTTAGTGATTCTAGGGTAAATAACATAAGATGAAGGAAATTGTGATTAATTTATCTTCTTAAATAAAATCAGAACATTAATTCATTTTAATTTTCTA
Source organism: Xenorhabdus sp. SGI 60 (assembly GCF_056632175.1). Lineage (NCBI taxonomy): Bacteria > Pseudomonadati > Pseudomonadota > Gammaproteobacteria > Enterobacterales > Morganellaceae > Xenorhabdus > Xenorhabdus sp. SGI 60. The sequence continues at coordinate 3,272,180 of NZ_CP196860.1, forward strand.
TAACACAACATATTCAAACCACACTGACGCGCTGCGCTTGTCTTCTCCGAGTGACCGGGCTAATACATTAACCCGATCACTCGGAGAGCTGAAAACCACCGGCCGGAGAAAAAAGATGCTTATTTAACCCACCCTATTAAACAATTAGTGATAAAACTGTTCACCTATTCACTTTTAAATATTTTTGTTTAAATTCATATCATTAAAGGATGATGACTTGAAATAAAACTCATCATCACTCTTCACCCAACCATTCACCTTAGATCTGAAAAAGGTGAACAGGGTTGAATAGTTGTGAACAGTTTAAAAATAACTATTCACCTTATAATGCATTGATATATCCGATTTAAATTACAAGGTGAACAGTGGTGAACACTTTTTATATTTCTTTGAAAATTATCACCAATAAAGAAAAAAATTATTCTTCTGGCAGGTTATCTTGTCAGTTTTGGCATCCACTCAATGGCGGTGTCGATATTCAGGCTCAGATTGCTACGAATGCCGTATTTGCTTTTCTTGCGCAGGTAATGCTGGCTGTACTCAGCCAGTGCGCCCGGCATATCCATGCCAAAACGAGTTACGGAAACGGGTTTATTCAGGTTATTGCCTTTCATATAAGCAAGATAGGCGTGATAAAGGTACTTACGGGGATTGAACGGCATAATTTCCGCATTACCGATTAACAATCCATCAGCTTCATCGGATGCAATCAGGTGGCCGCAGAAATCGACCAGTGGATCGGTGCCACGTTTGATATCCAGTGCTTCCTCAGATTTCTGTTGCTCTGCCAGTAAGCGTCTTGCGGCTTGAGGATCAGCGAACCGATGCAGCAGGTGCCGTATAATGACAGGCAATTCTGCCGCAATTTTATCCCGCAAAAGTGGATCACGTTCATTTTCTGGTACAACTTCGGAAAAGTTGAAAATGACCCGACGTCGTGACACGCCACCACTGCGATCACTGAAACTCATGGCGTTATTGTTCAGTGCCATCACCACCGCAGAAATACGGGTTGAATAGGGTTGTTTGTGCTTCGGGTCAATGGCAACTTCATCACCACCTGTAATGGCCTTGATACCGGAACCATCGCCCGCATAACGGGTCTGGTCTGGCAAAATAATCAACGAATAGCCCACAATCAGCGCCCGTTCCCGTGGGTTTTCCAGTGCCGCCATACTGGCAGAAACGGTATTGCCTTTACCTGCCAGCATAGCGCAAATTTCAGCAAAGATGCTTTTTCCACTGCCTCCGGCACCGGTGACTTCCAGAAAAAGCTGCCAGTCATAACGGTTCGCCAGCACCATAAACAGTGCCGCCAATACGCGACTAAACTTGCTTTCACAGTTGGCTGTTGCCCGATTCAGCCAGTGCCAGAACTGTGGCGCATGGTTTTTCAGGGTTTCCCCCGAAATGGGGGAATTGAATTCAACATCATTAGCAAGTAGCAGCCAGTCACTTTTACGATGCGACCGGAACTGGCAGGTTTTCAGGTCAAACACGCCATTATTGAACCCGATTAAGTGGCGCTTTGGCGGTTGCATCATGGGAAGCTGTAATTTCAGGGCATCCACAGCAGAACTAATACCATGCGGTGAGTACGGCAGTTTTTCTTCCATAAAGGCCGCGACCATTTCCCGTTTTAAATCACGGTCACTGACCGGACGCCAGACAATACCGTCATAGTGATGAACGTTTTCCGAAGTGCCATCCAGTGCCAAATTACCGTCATAACGTGCCAGTAGCACTTCCCCGCGCTGGCTGGCTCCCATCTGGCATAATGTCAACTTTGGTGGCTCGGCATCATTGGGCTGAGTGGTTGCTTTCTTCTTGGTTGATATCGGTTGATAAAGTGCCTGAAAAAAGGCCAGCTTTGCCATTTCCACACCGTGTTGCTGGCGATAATCGTCCCAATCAGCTTTATACTCTGTAGGTGGCAATGTGACCCAACCATTAACCACAAGGGCAGCTTTTTCTGCCGAGATCTTGCCGATATTCACTTTTGGTTTACCGTTCTTATCCAGTTCGCCGGGGCTGTGCCAGTCATTATCAGCAGCAAAGATGATTTTCGTGTCAAACCATCGTTCCCGAACTGATTGAGCGACAGAGAGCAAATTACCTGCATCCAGTGCCGCCAGAACAGTACCTTTATAGAGTTGGTTAACTGTGAGCGCAGTGGCATAACCTTCGGTAATGATTACTGTATCGGAATACTCTTCTAGCTTTGCTAAGGCAATAAATGATCCTTTCTTCTGGCTGCCAGAGAGTAATTTTTTCTCGCCATTGGGCTTAATGATCTGTGCGCCTGTGACTTTCTTATCCAATGTTGTCAATGTCAACACTATCGAATTATCGAACCGCAGCCGCTGACTAGGGCAATGCAGCCCTTTTGCGGTCAGGTAGGGAGATTGCCCGTCGATAGTTTGCACCATCAATGCTGCTACTTTTTCAGCAATCAATTGTGTTGTTTGAATAGTTTTACTGGCTGTCTTGGGGTCGGGCAAAGGTAATGCCAATGCGTTTGCAACCATTTTAGCGGCTTCAAAAATTGTGATCCCATTGGTTTTCGCTACTAAATCCAAACCATCACCATAGTTTGGCCCATCACACTGGCGGCAGTGCCAATTGCCATGATGGTGATCATCAATAAAGTGAAAACGGTCAGTGCCACCGCAGACAGGACAAGCACCATGTTTTCCCTTTGTGGGAATATCAATGCCACAGGCAAACAATAGGTTTTCCCAATGATACATAGCGGATTTTTTCACGGTCTGGATCAGGTCAAGCGGTTTTTGGTTGCCTGTGATATCTGAAGATGTAAATTTAGGGCGAGTTTGGTTATGCTGTATATCAGCCATCATCGTTACTCCGTATAACGGTTTGGTTAGACGCCTCAGATGTGTTCGCGCACACTGGGGCGTTGTTTTTTATATTACATTTCTTATGTCATGTTCTTTTCTGTGTTATGCCGCTCGTGATTCAGCGATCCGCTAGGCAATCCAGTTATCAATTTCTGATTCAATAAAAGCGATGGAGCGGGAGCCGAGTTTGACTTGTTTCGGAAACTCCCGCGGCCTAATCAGTTTGTAGATCCACGCTTTGCTATAACCTGTTCTGCGTTGAACTTCCGGCAAACGAATAAGGTTTTCCTTCGGTGCTGTCATTGTCATATTTTTTCTCCTGTTACCGAGTCCTTGAGCGCTCATCGTGGACGTTGTTTGATGACAGGCGGATTATTAAAAAGCAAGATTAAATGAACAGCGTTAATTGTTTTTCCGATTTGTTGAATTTATTTTTTTAGGAACTTCTACCTTTTTATCGGTATTCTGTATGAAAAGCATACTTTGCTGGCACTGCCAATAAAGTATGAAAAATCACCACTTCTTTACGCCCTTTTTCCGAATTTTCCGATCAGGACATTTTCGCCCCGTTCCAGCATCTCCAGATGATCCGCATACCATTGCAGCATTTCCCTACGACCATCCAGATATTGGGCGTGGTTGTAAGTGCCACGGATGCTGTTCTTGTCAACATGAGCAAGCTGGGTTTCAATCCAAGCGGTGTTATAGCCTTGTTCATGCAGGATTGTACTCATGGTATGGCGGAAGCCGTGGCCTGTTGCCCTGCCATCATAGCCAATACGCTTAATAACCTGATTGATGGCGGCCTCGCTCATCGGCTTACCCTCATCATTCCGACCGGGGAAAACGTATTTCCCGCGTCCTGTAATCTCATGTAGTTTAATCAGAATGGCTTTAACCTGATTTGATAGCGGCACGATGTGCGGGCGGCGCATTTTCATTCGCTCGGCGGGGATTTGCCAGAGATTGTTATCGAAATCGAATTCCGTCCACTTCGATTCTCTCAGCTCGATGGTGCGTACTCCGGTCAGCATCAGCATACGTGTCGCTGATTGAGTGACCAGACTTCCACTATAACCACTCAAGGCGATGAGGAAATCACTCATCTGGTCGGCTAAAAGATGGGGGAAGTGTTTTTGCTTGGCGCCTTAAGTGCGCTGGCAAGATCGGTAACAGGGTTGAACTCTGCCCGTCCGGTAATAACGGCATAGGTGAAAATTTGCCGACAAGCCTGTCTGGTTTTCTTTAGTTTATCCAAAACGCCGCGTTGCTCCATTTTTCGCAGCACAGCCAGCATTTCAGCAGGTTTTATCTCGGTAACGGCACGTTTACCAATATACGGGAAGATGTCTTTTTTCAGATATTCCAGAATGTCTTCGGCATAGCCTTTTGACCAATTAGGGCGTTTATACTCGTGCCACTCAATAGCGATGGATTCAAAACTATTGCTGACCGCAAACACCTTAGCAGCCTTTTCAGCTCTCTTTTCCTCTATCGGGTCATTACCATCCGATAACATCCGTCGTGCTTCATTTCTCTTGGTTCTTGCTTCAGCAAAGGAGATTTCAGGATATACCCCCAATGCGAGCAATTTTTCTTTGCCTGCGATCCGATACTTTAACCGCCAATAGCGAGAGCCATTAGGGTTAACCAATAGATATAGGCCGCCACCATCGGCAAGTTTATAGGGTTTTTCTTTCGGCTTTGCAGTGTCCACCTGTCGGGCTGTTAGCTTCACTTAGGGGTATCTCACTTCATTGAACCTGAACGTACCCCTAAATATACCCCTATAAGATCATCGATTTCAACATACCTGACTGGACTACAGGAGAATGGAAAAAGGCTAATATGGTATATTTACTGGGATTTTGTAGACTTAGGAAGACGTTGAGATATGAAAGGATGGTACGCCCTACAGGATTCGAACCTGTGACCTACGGCTTAGAAGGGCAAAAACTATAGATTTCAGGTGGTTTCCTCTGGTTTCAATCAGTTTCATCATCATGATTTAAAATGATTTTTATACCTTGCGCGGTTTCATATAGTTTCATATCATTTCATCATAACTTGACCCGTTACTTGACCTGTTGTGAGGAGTGTTTCCAATGGCTAGCACCTTATTGACTGATAGCAAAATCCGTGGCCTGAAACCCAAAAAGTCAGCTTATTATACATGGCAAGCATCAGCAACACGAGGGACTGGTAGATTAGGAGTCAAGATATATCCATCAGGAAGAAAAGTTTTTATCTACCGTTATTTCAATAATGGGAAAGAGAAATTTATTAACTTAGGTGATTTCCCCGCCCTTTCCTTGGCAAAGGCATTATCTAAATCACAAGATGCTGCTGCTAATATTTCGGCTACTGAAAAAGTTATTATAAATCACGCTACAATCGAGCAACTATTTAAAGATTATATCTCTGATCAAAAACGTCGAGGTAAACGATCATACGACAAAACCGAATACAGGCTGAATCAAGTATTGGATAGTCAGCATATTGATAGAAATGCTCCAGCAAAAGATATAACCCCAGACCACATTAAAAGAGTATTAGCTGAGTTTATTTCACGTGGTGCTGTTGCTGGTTCAAATAAAGTACGTTCAAATCTTCATGCCGTATTTAATTTTGGTCTATTTGCTGATAACGATCCAGCTAAGCTGAACGAGAAGGTTATTTATGGGCTTGACAGAAATCCTGTAACTGTCGTTCCGCGGCAAGAGGGAGTAGATAAGGCACTGGATAGATTCCTTTCATGGGATGAAATCAAGTCGATTCTAAAGCTGTTTAGAGTTTCAGCGTCAATATTTCCAATCCATCCAGATTACGGTCGATTGTTATTACTCTGTATCTTCACGGGTGGTCAGCGTCCTTGGGAGATAATGACCAATACAAGAGATAACTGGGATAAAAATAATAATACGCTGACAGTACCGCCCCATATTTCAAAAAATAGTGACTACCACGTGATCCCGTTATGTAAATCCGCCACCGAAATATTAGAGCACCAAGCCAAACAATATCCAGACTCGGGATTTTTATTCCCCGGAGAAACAAAAGAAGGTCACTTACTAACTGCTGAGTATGCCAAGCAGATACGCAAATTTTGTACTCGCTATGACTTTGAGAAATTTACGCCAAGGGATATCAGACGGACATTTAAGACACTTGCAGGAGAGATGGGGGTCAGTTCGGAGATGAGGGATAAAGTGCAGAACCATAAGAGGCCCGGTGTTTCATCTAAGCATTACGACCGCTATAGCTACCTAAAAGAAAAACGGGAAATTATAGGGCAATGGGAACGGAAGCTGCTATCACTATAGAACAGAAATCTGCCCTTTAGCATATGGGAATCAGACAAACATTTGTCCGATTTGAAATCGGGAAAATACCCCAGAGGAGGGCTTGAATCTGAGTTGTCCAGTAAAAGCACTGGAAAAAAGGATATATTCTTTCTTTTTCAATGTGTTGCTTGGACATAACGGGCTGGACAAAACGACTTAACCCATTGTTTTTAGGCTGTTATTTTGTGCGCACCTCTTAATGAGGTATGCAAATTCTGTGAGTAAATATCATTTACGCTCAATAGTCTGATAATGGGGCATTGGATTTTGCATCGACGAATTTCGTCGGTAGTGAGTTAATGGGCTTTTAAATCCCATTAGCTAAAATTTCAGCCGATGATTGGAAAACCAAAGTGACGGCCTCGGAAGAATCAAAGGGTTATCGCCAAAGTGGGAATTCCCGCTTAGAGGAACTTTTAACCAACCCTAAACTAAAGTAATTCCTATAGTTAATTCCATACCTCCGTTTGAAACGGAAGAATCAATGGCCTTTATTTATCGTGACACGTCACGAATAACGCGATCGGTGAGTAACGGGTTAAAGGTGAGGAATCCCACCTTTATCTAAGTCGTTGATTTTGCTTAATTCCTGCTCAGGAACGGAATTCAATTAAATCAAGGGGTTAAAATAGGATAATTATCCTATTTAACGTAACATTTTGATTTTACTTATTTCTGTCAGAAAAACGGAAATTAAGGAGATCAAGGGGTTGGGGAAGTCCACGCGGTGCGCAGCCTAAAAAGATTAATCATGCCAGTTGAGATGGAAACGGAATTTTTTATTTTCTTGTTTTAGCAGGTTAGAAATTTTTTCCACATCGCTACCTTTATACCATGGAATATAAATAGGTTGAGGCCAATCTGTTTTTTCAATAGGATACCCGAGTTCATATTTTGTTCCATCCACAGTAATTGTTAGTAGCTTCGCTCTTATATTATTTAATGTTTCCATATCGTTTGCTAGATTTAAATGTGAAAAATTTACAGTGATTGCGTTATAGTTTTTTTCAAAATAAAAAGCAAAAATTGGATCATTACCTATATTATCTTCAATCCTAACTAAGTTACCATTTGCTACATCACCTCCATATGCGTTTGTATATTTCTGGGAGGTAGTCAAATCAAAGACTAAATTATATTCTGATGTCTCTGGTTTAATCTCAGACTTCGCCGCCTCTTCTTCCACAAACTCCCAATCACACGCCATCATATCTTCCTGTGTCGGTTGCCACGGTACGAAGTTACCGTGTTCATTGCGCAGATCAATGTGTGTCAGATAATCGTACTGAGTTCCAACCGCTACACCATCAACCGCGTAAGCACTGCCTTCTTCTACGATTAAGTTACTCACACGTGGTGTAATCGCCAGATACATTCCTTTGTCACCCCAGACAGAACGGGTAACACGTTTGCGAAGTTTTAATTGAATCAACGCCCAAGAGAAAGAACCTACTGGGGCAATAAAGCAATCACACTGATATTGTTTTGGATCGAATGGACATTCACATTCGGGCTTAATAACGTCAGACATACTATTTCCTTGTTTAATTATTAATTGCTGGACAGCCCGAATATATTAACGAATGGGGATAGTTGAATAAATTGATGGGGATTGTGTGGGGAGTGGGACAAGTGGGTACAAGGCAATAATATAACTAGTGATACAGTTTTGAGTTGAAATAATATTTTTTATTTAGTTCTGTGTGAATTAATTATGGCAGTTATCTCAAAAATCAGACAATCTCCTATCAAATATCAATAAAAGTAATGTAGTGTATGATGCCCTGCACAGGCGCGAAGTGATGCTTAGTAGCATTATTTAGTAGGATGATAGTAGTGTTTCTGAACGCTTGAGCATAAAGAGGTAAGCTACAAACATAATATTAGTTAATAATCTGTTAAGTAACTGACAAATATAAGTTTGCAGAATTTAAATTCATTAGAAGTTAAATTAAACAAAATCAGTTGATTGAAATTCATTGGTGTTGTTTCACCTCTTTCATTATTGGATGCGTAGTTAATGATTATTTACCAGACATACCTTGCAAAATACATTGTCAAGTATTATATATGGAGTATAATTTGTGACCCATCAATTTCATAATGCAGTACTTAAGGATGATGCTCAGGCGTCTGTTCAGGAAAGACAGCTATATGGCATAAAGAAAGCTGTAGCTGGTTTAGTTGAGTTTGTGACTGTAAGTCTTGCTGAGCTAGGGATTGATAAATTACATGAAATAACTGACCCATCCTTAGATGATTTGGCTGATATCGTCTCGCAACTGAGCCATGAAGCTAAACAGCATGACGATCTTAATCTTCAGCAAATCCTGTTAATTGCACAAATGCTAATAAACGATATCAAAATTAAAAATCCAGAAATGTGTGCTAATAGTGCAATGATGTTGAAAAAATCACCGCTATACTAATATAAATATACCTAGGAGACTATCAATGACCAAACAACAGAGCATTAATAAAATGCTAGCACTTTCAAGGCGATTAGATAAAATTGTAACAGAATTATATGCTCGCAAAGAAGAAGTACTAGCACGAACTTATCATAAAGTTGCCTGAATTAAATACCCTTGCAGAAAGCCATCTTATGGTGGCTTTTTGCTTATTCATCTACCATGTCACCTGTTCACCATCCTCTGTCACCTTCCCCTGCCTCAAATTCCACACCGAATCCTCCGGCATCTGGACACGAACATCTAATCGACAGCCTTCGGGAATATCACAAGGTTCAGCATCGGCATAGTAGACCTTTTCACCATCGACAATGTCTTTTATCCGCTTGTTCTGGAACTGCTTAGGTAAATGAGTGTGCTGACGGTGGAATGTCTTGATGGTGATGCAACCGTCCTTTTGCACCTGGTCATCAATATAGATGAGTTCCAGTCCGTTATTGTTCTTAGGCGACGAGATGCCGCCGTGAACACCCCATGCCCCGTCAGCGTTATAGCCCAGCACACCAGATATTTGATAATGACCGATGCCGAGTTTAGTGACGGTAGCCCCCTCGGATTCGTCGTTGGTGGTGAACTTGCCATCGGGGTAGATTTGGATGAGAGGGGAGGATGCTCTCAGGTAGCCGTTACTATCTTTCCATGCATTTTTATTAGTCCACAAATAACTCACTTTTGTAGAACCACCATCATCACTACCATGGACGACTGCAACACCCCGATTATAGTGTGCAACGAATCCAGCCCATGTATCCCCCGCTCGTGTTACATAACCACATGACCATTTGTAACCTATTTCCCCGTCATGCGCTCCAAAACGGAATGCATGTCCACCATTCGGTAACGATTTAATCCACGACGTGAACTCGGTAAGGGCGGTCGGAGCAATTGGTTTATATTGGATAAACCCAGAACCATTATCTATTACCCATTGCTGAGTTACCAAACCAAGGTTTTTTACAAATTCCGATTTGTTCGGGATGTCTGCCCCGTTTTTATTCTTATCCAGCATCGCCGCCTGTAATGCCCGTATAGACTGCAATGACACGGTCTGTCCATTCGGTAAGGTCACATCAACCACACCATTCTGTGACATCCATTTGTCCATGTTCTGGAGAAATTGAGTGACGTAGGTGGTGTTGGCCACAATATGCCGGACGGCATCGGAGGCGGAATCAGGAACGGTCACCTGAATCTGGTATTTCACATTATTCAGGGTGACAGCAACATTATCAGCCAGTACCAGTTCGGTATCCGAGTTCACCGCCTGTATCATGTGGATTAAATTACCGTTGCCGGACTGGATCAATATAATCTGTCCGGGTGCAACGCCGTTGATGTTCGAGATAAATTTGGTGCCCGTGCCGCGGACAATAGCCGAGCCGGACACGGTGGAAATCGTGCCTTGTTTATAGAGCATAGTGTGTTCCTGAGAAATTAAAAATTGAAATAACTGGCAGCGTCCAAGATAAGAATGGGTTGTTTTGTGGTATAGTTGGTCGTTCCCCACTGGCTCGCCTTATGGTATGCGCTCCTTCCTGAACCAACAAATAACGCCCCCTCCCCATTGCAGGTCAGTGACAAATCTCGGCTGTAGGCGGTACTCCCGTCCATCCACAGATGATGTCCTATCCAGGCAGGCACCAACATCGGGCGTTGTATCCCCGCTGTGGGGATGATGTCACCCAGCTTTCTGTTGCTGACATCCAGACTTACGGGTTTGGTCAGCACACCAACGCCGGAGTTAAAGGTAATAACCCCGTCCTTGTTTCTAAGTTTAAGGCCATATCCCTTACCTTCGAGCCGCTCCTTAACGCCGATGTCAGAAAAAACCACAACCCGATACCACCCCGCCCTGTCACCGCCATCGTACCTGTTACAGCTGTAATAACCTTCTCGGTGAACCAACATGCACGCCGGGTCTTCATTGTAAAAAAACATCAGACAATTTCCGTAATTGAGTCTGGGATCTATTGACGCCGGGTTAAATCGCCCCTGTATATACACACGCGCTTTATGGGAAACATAACCAAATCCGGCAGGCGGAACGCTGGTATTAAAATTACTGTTGTTTAATATTTTTAATCCCGCCCTGCCACCCAACATCAGCGGGTACGCGATAATTTTTATCAGCTCCGTGAGCCAATTATCAAAAACATTCTGTAAACTCAGGCCATCGACGATGACGTTTTCCCCATTCTGAGAGAACCGAATTCGCTCAGAAAACCCCGTTAATCTGAATCCATTTCCTGAGCGATCTTGATGAAATTCTGTGAACCCAACGGGATAGACATGTGCCTGATAGCCCACCGGGATTTTGATTTGACACTCCCATTCATAATGCCGCCAGTCAGTCGGGCTTTGATGAATCCCCTGTGTATTTTTGGCGACATAATCAGTCCATACCAGGCTGGCAGGTGTTGTTTTCTCATTAAAAATAAAGCTGGTCCCATCGTGTGGATTGACAATTTTTAGCCCGTAACCACTCATAAGAATTCCCCCAGTTCAATGATTGCCCTGCCGTTGTTGTCAAACATATACCAGCCTGAATCTTTGATCTGCACCCGGTAACCATTTCCTGAACCGTTTATCTCAATGTATCCAGTTTTAGCGTCAATCCGAAAGCCCCGCTGATTGGGAATGTAATTCGTGGATTTAATATCCAGTCCAACCAATAGTTGCCTGATATTCGCCATATCAATAAACGCCTCTCTGACAAACAACTGTCCATTTTTAACCACCATAAATGGCTCCATCCTGCCATTAACGGGGTTATAGAACGCAAAGTTATTGGCAGAAAATCCGATATACGACTCCAGATTACCGTTCTTCACTTCACCACTGATCACCATGCCCGCCGCGTTGTAATTCCGGCCATTGTGCTTGATGGTGATATTCACACTATGGATGGCATAACCGTTACCGGACTGGTTAAATTCCGCCTGCATTTTGCTGTTGATGATGGCCTGCTGGTTCTTAAACTGCGCCTGAAACTGCTGTGTTGATTCAGCCACGGCTTTCTGTGTATTGGATACTGCCTGCTTATTGTCTATTACATCCGCTGCAATCCGGTTGACGTTGTCGTCAGTGTTCCCGATATTGGTACGCAATTCCGTGAGTTTCTGCGCCCACGCCTCATTGTCCGTCACTCTGACCTGCCATAGCTCGCTGATTTTGGCTTTATTCTCCCCGTCGCGCACCATCAGCTCTCGGGATAGTTTCTGCTGGGCGCCAGCCAGAATAAGGTCGGTTTCATTGCTCCAATTCATGTCGGATTGCAGGCGTTTTCCGGCTTCGGCGGTCATGAATTTGTTGCCTAATTCACCCAAAAGCTCCCTGGTGTTGTCATTGGGTTGGCCGGAACCTTCAATAAATGGTGACTTGCCATAGGTATTGATGGTTCTGACGTAGAACCAGTAAGTTGTCCCTGCCTTTAATTGATCTTTTATCCAGAAGTTACCCTGCCCCAGTCGATCGGCATGGTTAATAACCATTGATTCATGAGTAAAATCCAGTTGTTTCTCGCTGAACCAGAATTCAAACGTGTGACCGAAAGAGGCAACATCCCCCTGACGGGGAACAATAGTCAAAGAAAAGAAGCCAGGGGTGATCTCTACATTCACAGGCGGAGGTGGTGCTTGAATGGAAAACTCAAAAACAGCAGGGGCTGACATAGCACCGGCTGCATTCACCGCCCTGACCTCGGCACGATAGTTACCCCGCACCAGCCCTGAAATATTGACCGATTCGCCAGGGACCTGAATAGTCTGAATAATGCGATCATCCTGATAGATAGTGACACGATTAAAAGCCACCTCACTGACATTGCGCCATGACAGTATACCCTGTATCACATCCCCCAACGTTTGCGGGATAAAACTCAGTGACATAGGTGCACCTACGCCCCCGACAGGCAGTCGTGTAAAAGGCGGGCGTTCGAAGGGTTTACCAATGACGTCCTCATACACATAGGCGCCGTCTTCCTCCAGCGTCAACTCCGCACCGTCCAGTGCACTAAATCGCCAATCAATCACCCTGAATTCTAAATCAGTGATCCCCAATGTCGGCAAATTAAGCCTGACCACCTGACCAGGGCGATAAGCGTAGCCGTCCAGATTCATTTTCAACTGTACCCGCCGCGCTAACCGCTTACGGCGTAAATATTGATGAGCCAGTCGCTGCGCCTGGTAAGGGGACGTAACAAATCGAAAATCAATGTTTTCCTTAATTTCCAGCCCGTCTTCTGCAACCCATTCGCTCCTGATAATCGGGGGAAAATCGGTTTTGGTGTAGATTTGCTCCGCATCAACAAACGTGCCATAAATAGCATTGGTGGCGTCTCTTAGGCCCACTTCCGGTGTTAGAGTGACAGTGTCAATGATTTGGGATTCATGGATATCCAGCACCGCAGGACCATTGTATGCTCCTACTAAAATCCCGTGTTTACCTGCCATATAGGTTGGATCTGCCGATAAGCAACGATGCATAGCATCCAAAATAGCCGATGGGCTTTCTTCCAGTTCATAAGCCCCGTTGAGGGCATACCGTGGTTCACGTCCACCATCCGGTGTATCTACGCCCTCACTACAGATATCTGCCGCCCGTTTGAATGCCTCCCAGTCGATATCAGAATCAGGCACCTGTAAATAACTGCGGTAGTAATCCAGAATGACCAAGGCCCCATTATTACTCCACCGCGTCTCACCGGTTCGGGGGTCATGCAGCTTCTTCCCCCAGACCTCACATTTAATATTAGGCAGCCCATAGGGAAATTTCTCCGCATCAAATTTAAGAGTGACGCGCAACCACGCCATATTGCGACCTATCATATCCGGCTTCCATGACGGGCAGTTTTCCAACATAAAGGGATCAGCTTCCGCCCTGCCGTTATGCAGTTCCCACTCGACATAGCCACCAAACGACTCTATCGGGTCATCACCCAGCCAGATACGGCCAATTTTTTCAATCGGGTGGCCCGCCAGAGCTAGAGTCAATGTGATCCGCTCGTTTTCATCCTGCTCACCCGGTTCCTCCTCGGCAAAAAACAGTAATCCAGATGCAACCGTATGACCTATAACTACCGTCTCTGAGGCTGTGGAAGAGCGTAACATCTGTTTTCGCTCGCTTTGGTCTCGCCCCATCATTGGCAGTTTAGGCTTATACATCTGACTAGCGGCAAACTGGACGGCCATCCCAGCTGCAATGAGTGCCGCGCCGAATGGTCCCGTAACAACCGCACCCACTATCATTAATCCAGCAGAGACCACATTGGCAACAGTTTTCCCCATTACTCCACCCTCCAAGCAGTCAATGGACTGACATCGACCGGACGCACACCAACACGAGTGACCGCCCAAATCTTCCCTGCCCACAATACCCCCAGCGTTTTTCCTTCTTCCGCCTCAAACATCACGATATCCCCGCGCCCTGCGGCTGTGACCGGAGTGCGGTCAAACAACCGATCCAGTGCCTGCTCCAGTGTTCCAAACTCTGATTTCAACACTTCGGCTGCACCTGTATGTGTGCTATAACGCCCACGCACGGTTTCGCATGGGTCAAAATCACATACCGCCTGAACACAGTCAGCAGCAAACAAGCAGCAGTCATGTTCGCCCCATAAAAAAGGGCGACTCATGGCCGCCCTGAGAGTTTCGGGTAATCGTAATGTCCATTGTCGGTGTCTCATTTCGGGATCTCCGTGAAATAAAAAACCCAGCGCGAAGCTGGGCTTGGATTGGTTCAGGCTGGATTAATGTTTACATCTGCGTACGCGGAGGTGCATATTATCCTAATAATCTGTATTTATTGAGCTTTATAACAAATAATCAAAAATAAAAATGCTAGCAAGTTATATCATGTCCAATAAAAATTTTCCTGTATGGAAATTTAGTTGTATCCTGAACTCTCATAACTGAATTATTTTTTGTAAATATCCAATACAAATGATTTCCCGTGTACCCACCATAGGAATTTTTAGCGTTTATATTGACACATAACGAGTAACCAAATACCGGCAAATGGTCTTTGATCATTACCTCTTGTTTTGGCTCAGTCCACCCTGAAAACTTCGCTGATTCTGGATCTACTAATACCGTTTCAAAATAGTCTTTAACAACTCTTTCATAATTACTTGGTCTTACCCCGTAATCTGCCCTGCTAAAATCAATAGTTGATATTAACGAAGGTTCTGATTGCTTAACGGCAGTGTTCATGGAACAACCCACCAAAGAAATACTAGAAAAAACTACTCCCCAAAAAAATAGTAAAGTATTTTTCATATCCTATTCTCCCAGTGAAAGCTAAAAAATTCTAGTCTGTAAGATGCCGCATTAAAAGAGTAATGCTATTTTCTTGTGCAACGCATCATGTTATGACATCAATTTTATTTATAAACAAATGCAGGCGCATCTTTTTTACTCCCCCAATAAATGGCTCGTTCTGCCATCTGTGCAACATACCGAAATATCCGGTCCCCCTGCCGTCTGGCTGACCATGATTCATCGGTAAATCGGTCAGGCAACCCCATTGACCAGCGTTCAAAACGATTGGAAATTGTGACGCTGACTGCATTTTCATTTCCGGCCACCACATTAATGGTTGAAATTTGTCCAGCAAATAACACCTCTGCTAATATTGGGCGGCCGTCATCACCGATAGTTACCATCATGACACGGGCGTCCCTGCCGCGTCCGCGCTCATTTAACACCGTTCCGACCAGTCCGCGATCAAACCCTGTCAGTTTTAAGACTAGTTGCGTTGGGCTGGTTGTCATATTTTCCGAAACTGCCTCAATCTCACCCAAGTTTCCTACACCCAAGTAATTTTCGCCAGCAATCACCAAGTTCCCAACACCTGTATGAGCGCAGACCACGCCAGACACCAGATCCAGACGAGCAGCCAGCACAATATGTGCACCTTCGTTAATGGCGCGTACCATGTCATCAGAAAATGGATGATAAAACATCAGAATAATGCCTCCTCAAAAGACAGGGTGGCATTGGTAAATATACCCGGCTTACGTTGAAAATTTCCCTGATCACCGCCTGTCTGTTTAAAAATCCCAAAGGGACGCTCTGTTTCGATTTTGTCATGTCGTCTTGGTGAATAACGCAGCATAGGTGAAATAGGAATAGTCGCTGCTCCTGCACTATCGCTGTCCACATTCTCCGTCACCATCTTTAACTCATTCCCTACCGTTAGGTAATCACCTCGCCTGATAACTCGCGTATTTTTACGCCAGCCCTCCGTTTTCAGATAATATCCCAGCTGGTTGGGTTCACTGATTTTAGGATTACCCATACCTACAAGTCCCGGTCTCGCCCAGTCAAACAGGCGCACCCTGCCTGATTCCCCGTCTAATTGCGCGACCAATACTTCCAGAATGCGCGCCTTTTCATCATCCAGGTTATTAAACATTAACGTACAGCGCCAACGACTGCCGGGGAACCGTGCCGTTTGAGTGCTACCATTGAAGACGGATGTGAATGTCTTGCTGTTACTAATTAATTGCCAGTTAAGCGCACTGGGGATAATTTCTTCCGGCCAGTCTAAAATCCTAATCGTCATCTACACCCCCAATGTTTTTCTCACCTGTCCGTTTGACTGAAAATCCCGAATCAAATCAGCTTTAGCCATCGCTGCTCCCTGCGCAGCCCCGCGTCTGGCGGCCTCTTCCATCGCAGCCAGTAATGCCTGATCGCCGTTGCCTGACACTTGAATGGTTTGATGGATGTGAATTTCTCCTGACGCTGGCGTGGGCGGAATAATAGCCCGTACACCCAAAGAACCATCAGGACCGCGCTTAAGCGGCATAATTGCCTCGGGACCTGCCTCACCCATTAGCCCTGCGCCTTTAGCGAAGGCAAACAGTGTCGGACTACTGACAACGTGATTACTGTACGCGCTGAGACTGGGTGAGTTATAGACACCCCCTTTCGCGTTAGGGATAAAATCACGCCAGCTGGTAGATAACCCCATCACTCCCGTATTGCTACCTGCCGAAGCTAAAGAGCTGGTGCCTACGTTTGACATTCCTCCACCAATTCCACCAAAGAATCCAGAAATTGCCTTGGTAATCATAGATTGCATGGCAATACGAACCAAATCTTGAATGATGGATTGCGCCAATGACGCGGACAGCTCTTTCATGGATTCAGAGAATGACTTAGTACCCATCAACATCCCTGTTAGGGCGTTCCCCGTCCGCTGTTCGACAACATCCAACAGGTTCATTTGCATTTTCTGAAAATCACCCTGGCTAGCATACAATTCTTTAGCCGCTGCGAATTGCGAATCTCTAGAACGAATACCAGCTGCGGCGATCAACTGCTCGTAACGTTCTTTTTTGATAATGCCGTTTTGATAATAAGAATCATACAGCGCGGTTTGCTCTGTTAGCTGGTTTTGCAGGTCTTGCAGGGGATCAACATTGCCCACCAATTTCGCTGTAGAGGATACCGCATAACGCTGATTGGCTTCCGCAACGCTGCTCAGGTATCTGGCCTCAATCTCCTGTTTGCGTCGCACAACCTCTTCGGCACTTTGAATGGCGTTGGCCGCAATCTGGCGCTGCAATTGCTCTTCGGCTTTCAGGCGGGCATGGAGCGCCTGTCGATAGGGATCGGCGGCGATAGCATCCTGCAAATCTTGGGTGCGTTGTTTTGCCAGAATACTGGCCTGACTGAGTTCAATCAGCTCCTCACGCTGCTTTCCGGTGTATTTTGCGCTGATTTCCATTGAGGCGGCAAAGAGCGAAGCGGCAACTTCCCCCTCTTTCATACGCACCTGCTCTATCTGAATTTCCCGATTTAAATCAGCGACTTTGTTTCGGTAGCTTTCCTGTGCGCTGGCAGCCTCCCTTGCCGCCTTTGCTGCATCACTGGCCGCTTTTGATGCCGCCGCCTGCGCCGCTTTGGCTTTTTCACCATTTTGATAGATGGCTATCGCATTATTGATATATTTTTGATAATTATCATGATGCTGTGGCTTATTTAGCCCCTGATCGGCGGCGGCAAATTCCGCCTGCTTTCGGATTCTGGCCTCACCCTGCAACGTTGACAGTTCAAGATCACGGGCCGATCTCTTCAAAAAATCCTGTTGCTTATCGTCCAGTGGGGCTTGAGGCAGCGCAAAGGGAACCTGAGCATATTGCTGACGTTCTTCAAGCAAGCGGTTACCCGCAGCTAACACCCGGTTGAAATCCGAGCCTGCCAGCGTCAGCATCGGCAAAATATCGCTCGTTCTGAGCATTTCCACATAATTATCACGCAACAGACCTGACTGGCTGGCCTGTAACATATTGAGTTCTTTCTGTTTGCTACTTAACCCCTCCTGCATAATAGCAAGGTTATTCACTTCGTTGTTATAAACCCGGATAGCCTCCGTGAGCTGCTCAGTCGGTGAGGCGGAATACAGGGTTTTGACCCCTTTTTCAGCCACAATCCGCGCCCGCTCCATATCCATTTTTCGGGTTTCGACTAACTTTTTTTGCGCCTCTACGGCTTTGTTCTGATCGGTTATCTGGTCTTGGGTGTCAAAAATTCGCTTTTTAACCTCCAGCGAATTCATGGTCTTCAACGACTCAATCAACAGATCGGTATTTTTCCCCAATTCCAGGGCGGATTGCTTGGCCTGCTCCTGACTCTGGTGAAGGTAATAGATAGCAGCGCCTGCCAGCATCGCGGCACCAAAAGGCCCACCAATCAGTCCCAGCGCACCGCCCATCACGCGCGATCCCAGTGAGGTGACTTTATTCAGCCTGTCCTGTGCCGCTGTCCGGGCATCAATATTACGCGACAGAGTTGCCTGCGTTCGGGACAGGCGCTCTTCCGCCTGCGTTTGCCTGTCGGTGCCTTTTGCGGCTGCTAATGCCTGCTGTGCCCGATAGACCGCAGCCCGTGCTCTGGCAGTCGATATCTGGGTTCCCCTGACCTGCTCATTCGCCAAATTCACTTCCGCGCGGTAGGTTTTCCAAATGTTGCCTGTCGCCGTCACAGCCCCAGAAGCCATATTGCCGAAGAAACGGGCTGCGCCGACAGCGACCAGTGCCCCGCCTGCCACGGCAACGGTATCAATATTTTTCGCGACCCCATCCAGTACCCCGGATAAGGTGGCGGTGACCGAGGTGGTCCGGTTGGTTTCGCCGACCCACTGTTGAAAGGCGTTCGTCACCCGTGTTGACGCCGCACTCACGCTGTTCGGCATCGAATCAAACTCTTTGCGCAAGGTTGCCAGCTGACTGACCAGGGCGGGCACAATCTTAGGTGTGGTCAGCTCACCCGCATCCGCCAGTTCTTTCAGGTCCTTCTGTGCTACCCCTAACCCATCTGACAGCGCTTTCATGATCCGCTGCCCGGACTGCGCGACGGAGTTAAAATCCTGCCCCCTGAGTACGCCGCGTCCAAGTGCCTGGGATAACTGGACAATCAGGGACGAAGTTTCAGCCGCCGTTGCCCCCGAGACTTGTAATCCGGTCGCTAACGCATCCGTCAGGGACAGGATATCCTGAGTCGTATAGCCATATTCACGCAGTGAACTGGATACACGGGAAAAGAGAGCGGCATTGGACTCAAAGGTGGAGCCGGTATACTGGCTGATTTGCAGCAATCCCTGCTTGGCGTGGGTAAAATCTTCCACTGAGGTTGTCGCCAGCTTGATACGGGCATTTAATGAGTCGTAACTGTCCGCCAGGTTGATAAGCTGTCCGGTAGCAAACATCCCCGCAAAGGCGCCCGTCATGCCGACCGCTGACGCCTTGACCGAAGCCAGCTGGCTATTGAGTTCCCGCAACGCCTGCTGACTGTCACGGCTGGCCGCCGCTGCCCCGCGCCCGCCCTTTTCCATTGTTCGGTAGTAATCCGCCCCCATCCGTGAGGCACGGGCAATCTCAGCCTGAAATGAAGATGAATTGGCTGAGATTTTAATAATCAGTTCACGCAGTTTTGCCATAGAAAATCACTCAAGACAGGTTAGACAGGAAAGCTTCCAAACCGGAGTTATCGTTATCGCTGTCTTCTTCGGGTTCACCCCATTGCAGCAGGATATCAGGCAGGGCGACTTTGCCGCCTTGCGATTGGTACACGGCGGTCGCAATCTGGGCGGCCTGAATATCACTGCGCCGATCCCCTATTGGGCTGATGGTGTCATACGCCAGCCAGTACAGTAGCTCACTGGCGCTCATCTCCCGTTGCAGCTCATGCAGGGTCTTACCGAGCCGCAATGCCAGTGTCATCATGAAGAAGGTGGCGGGGTCTTTGACTTTTTTTCTGCATCCGCCTGTGAGACCATGAGTTCCAGGGCCTGCTGTAACAAGCGGCTGTGAACCGGTCCATAAATCCCCGCCACGGTATCGATATCTTCATTCGTGAATACGGGATCGCCGTTCTTATCCCGCAGCACATCAATAAACAACACGACATCACCGCGGATATTACGGTGGGTTTTCTCAGCAATGGACAGGGTGCCGTCTTCCTCCCCCTCTTTGGGGGATATGATGTCCTGCCAGAGTCCCCATGCCCCCGCAGAGGGTTCGCGCAACGTGACTGTCACATCATCCCATTCCGGTACGGTGATCAGTTTGCTGCGAAAGCCGGCATTGGGAGCCAGTGCCAGTGCTCTGAGGTTCATTTTTTTAGCCATAATTTATTCTCCCTGGGGGGTATTTTTGGTTAACGGGACGGGTTTCAGGGGAAGTGGCTTGCCTTTTAGCCGCAAGGTAAATGACGCGGTCACTACCCCACTGGTGGCGACACTCCATGAGTTTTGGCGTACCTCGGCGAGAAAGGCGTAACCGTTCCCGGTCGGAAATTCCACCTTAAAGGCATGCAGCTCATCGGTATCGTAGGCATGACGCAGGGTATTTTGCCCCACCTCATTCGCTGACCAGTTGCCGGACAGGGTAATTTCCCCCGGTGCGGCAAGGCCGTTCGTCATTTCCTGTTCCGTGGAGCACAGGGTAGTGACCTCAATGTCCGACTTTTGTCCGCCGGTGTAGCTGATCTCCTTGGTGGTACAGTCAATCGCCTGCCAGACGGCATTGGCGGGATTCGCCTCAGTGGCAGGATGGGCCGAAATACTCACTTTCGTGCCCTGGGTTTTTTCGTATTTGC
This sequence comes from Xenorhabdus sp. SGI 60, assembly GCF_056632175.1. Lineage (NCBI taxonomy): Bacteria > Pseudomonadati > Pseudomonadota > Gammaproteobacteria > Enterobacterales > Morganellaceae > Xenorhabdus > Xenorhabdus sp. SGI 60. The sequence continues at coordinate 3,292,957 of NZ_CP196860.1, forward strand.
TTGACATAGCTATTCTCCAGAAATAAAAAACCATCCATGATGGATGGCCAGGTAAAACGGTGGGGGTTATTGCCAGAGCTGGCATTCCAGTGTGGTGCGGTACAGGGCCGTATCGGACTCGTAGCTGTTGGTTTCACTCAGTTCCGTGGGGTGCAGTCCGGCAAGGGCGACCCGCGCCTTATCCCGTATCGCCCGCGCCTCATCAATGGTGTTAGCATAAACATCAATTTGCAGGGTGGTGAGGTTTTCCGCCTGCCCGCTCAGGACATCCTGATCGAGGCTGTAGAACGAAAAGACACACCACGGCGGCATAACAGGCGGCTCCCGTTGCGGTGCTACGTAAGGAAAAACCTTATCCGGCAGTACCGGGTCCAGCAGCGGGAAAATGTCAGCCTCGGTCATTTCGACAGCACCTCATCAATCGCCTGATTCATCCGTTGTATCGCGGCGTCAGTGGCAGCCTCCGATTTCGCATCAAACGCCGGGCGGATAAATGGCTGCGGTGCCATTTTTGATGTCCCGTTCTCCAGAAAACGCCAGTAATAGGCATTACGGGGATCGTTTTTCTTCATGGTGGTGTCGCTGTTGGTGCCGGATGGGTTTGAACCCCGCACATACACCCCCGCGGACGCGGTGCCGTTTTGCGTTCGCCGATTGGCCGCCACGATATTACGCGTCAGCTTGCCTGTCCGTTTGGGGGCCTTAACCCGCGCTTCATCGCGTAAAACACCCGCCGCTGCATAGGTAGCTTTTCGCAGGACCTGATTATTTTCGGCTTTGCTGAGCAGCTCTAAATCTTTCGCGATGGCCTGCAAGCCGGAAAAGTCCAGATCCGTATGAATACTCACGGTTTCACCCCCTGTTTACATAACAGTTCAAGCTGAGTGCGTTTGGGGTCAGGAATGACAGCCTGAATATCGTAAACCTGTCCCCTAAACACCATACGAAATGCACTGGTCACATCGGCACGGTAACGCAGCCAGACACGGACCGTGGTTTCTGACAGATTGGCGCCAGACGCCAGTAATTCCCGCCCGCTAATATGCCTGACCTCCGCCCAAACCGTCGCCACATCCTGCCATTCCTGCCTGCGCTGGCCTGACGGTAATTTGATCTGGGTAAAATTCTGTAGCGTGATGCGGTGACGCAGTCGTCCTGCTTGCATATTAATCTCCTAGAGTGGAATGAAACGATACGGTTCTAATAGTGCCTTGAATCCGGTAGGTAGGGACTGGGCTTCACGGTTTTCGTACCAGTACCCCACAGTCAGCATAATCGCCAGTTCAATATCATCAGAAATCATTAAGCCATCCGGATCGATTTCTGGTATTTCATCTTCATACAATGTCCGGTTGAGGTAGTTTTCTGCCCGCTTCTTTGCTGCCCCCCGATAGGTCAGCAGCAAATCATCGTCAAGGTCATTACCCCCATCAATCCGGCACTGTTTCCTGAGTTTTTCCAATGTCGGTAACGGCATAAAATCTCCTGAGTACCCGCAACCCTTGCAGATTGCAGGCACAAAAAAAACCGCTATGAAGCGGCCTAAGTTCCTCACTGAGAATTAACCCGCAGAAGCGGTGCCCTTGCCGATCAGCGCCTTGATGGCAGCGGTATCTTCCAGAATGCAGTCAAAACGGTGGAAGGCTAGGAAGGCGGTCTGATCGTACTCAGCATAACGCTCAACCAGCCGCTTCAACGTCATGTAGGCCACGCGGCGCACGATAAAGCGGTTAAAATCCCCGCAGTAGATGAATTTCTTACCCGCGCCCATATCCGCAATCGCTTGATCAATCACATACGGCACACCCAGCACGGTAGACGGCACCACGCCCGCGATTTCAGGTAACCACAGCGGACGCCCCTGTGCATCTTCCATCTCGGTGATGAGTTTCAGCGTGCTGTCATTGAACGCCCAGCGGAAGGTCCCGACATTGCGGTACGCGGGGTCAAGGGCGTGCTTCAGGGCATTCATGTCTTTCCAGCTAAATTTGGCGGCGGCATCCACCGTCCCCGTCACCGAGGTTTCCAGCCCCTTGGGTTGTTGCGGACTGCCCGTGCCGGTGCCTTTGACCAGATACCGGGCTTCACCGCGCCCGATACGTTGGGCGATGCGTTTCGCCAGATAGGCTTCCATATCAATACCGGAATCCTGCAACAGCTCATTGGAGACCCGAATAATTTTGGAGGACAGTTTTTTCGCCCCCAGAGAATCAGTACCGAACGTGGTGTCTTCTTCACTGGCTGCGGTGTTTTCACCCAACAATTCACCTTCTTCTGTCGTGCCATCGGCGGTCGCCCATTCGATAGTTTGCCCGGTAGACGTACTGAGGATTTGCGCCACACTGGCGATCCCCCCGTAGGCTTTCATGGCCTCAACCACCTTGTTCAACATCTGGGTGGGGACGGTGTAGCCGCCTTTTTCATCGGGGGAAACACCCTGTGCGCGCAACTCTCGCAGCGCCTGACGCTCTTCGGCGGTCATTTCCCCCAGACCGTGACGCAGGAACTTGTCAAAGGCGGCTGCGCGTCGCTCCTGCTGCTCCGTTTCGGGGTGAGTCGGCTGCTTGCGCTGTTCCGGTTCGGTGTTGTCCACCAATTGTTGATCCAGACTGCGCAACGATTCTTCGCGCTGGATTTGCTCGTTGAGAGTATCCAGCTCCGTTTTAGCTTTGTTCCATTCGGTGCGTTGCTCTTCCGTCCAGGCGTTATCCCCGATTTTCTCATGCAGGGCACGCATTTCAGTAGCGATGGTGTTACGGCGTTGTTTCAGTTCATGTAATTTCATGATCCCATCCTAAATATTGAGTAAAGTTAGCAGGCGTTCACGGGCCTGTTTTTGATTGATAGCTTTGGTTAAATCGCCACTGGCGCGAGCTTCTTGCCATGCGGTCAGCGAGCGCACAGCAGAATCCGCCTCCTGATACGCCGGATAGGTGACCGGACTCACGTCATACAAACGAGAGAAGCGGCTAATTTCCCGGATAACGATCCCTTCTTCATCCTCGTACCAGTGATCGCCGTCACGGGCGACCCGAAAGGCAAAGGACGACTGGGTAATGTCACCCCGTTGCATAGGGGCCAAGACCAGATCGCGGATAGTCTGGGTGTCCGGAGCCTGAATGGTGTATTGCAGCCCGCGCTCATCCACAGAGAGCGACAAGGTGCCAGCGGTGCTGCGCCCCAGAATAAAGTTGGGGTCATGGTTAAACAGCCCGCGCACATCGTCATTCAGTACCTCATCAAAGGCACCGGGTTTGATGATTTCACGAAAGCCCCAGAGCGGCTCAGAGCGACTGTTAAACACCGAACCGTAACCGACAATGCGCGTCGGCTGGTTTTCCTGTGTTTCTGTGCGCACCTCACCGGGGTAACAGCGCATTTCCCTGTCACACATCAGTTTTATCCTCCTGTTTGGGTGGAGTCGGGTTAGTAGGGTGAGCCGCATTGACACTGACCAACATCTCGTCCAGTCCCTCAACTGGGTTCATGTCTTCAAAGGCACGGGCCTCATTGCGGCTCATCCAGCCATCGGTGATAGCAAAATGGTAGAACTGAGCGCGCTCCTGGGGGGTACCCCGCAAGAGTCCCGCCAGATTGAACCGCACATAAAATCCGGCCAACCGCTCCTGACGGGTAAACAGACGGCGGTTCAGCTCCTGTTCCCAGTTTGTCACCCACGGCATCACCGTATAGCGGACAAACTGAATGGCCTGTTGACTGATATTGGAAAAAGTTGCCTTCTCCAAGTCGTTGATCATATGAGCGGGCACATTGAAGATACCGGCTATCATGGAACGGTTCAGTTTCATCATGTCGATAAGCTGAGCATCGACTGGGGAAACCGTCAGGGCTTTGTAATCCAGTTCCGCCGGGATCAGCAAGGTCTTATTTTCCTCACTACGCAGGGCGGCAGCGGCTTTTTTCCACAGTTGCTTGAGCCGTTCCCAGCCCTCCGGCTTCATCTCTCCCTTAACGGAAACAATCCCCGCCGGACGGGCATTGCCGCCAAAAAAGGCACTGGTGTATTTCTGCCCGCTCATCCCCATACCGATAGTTTCCGCATGTTGCAGGATGGGGCTTAAGCCCATTTTTCGGTTATTACCCAGGGCGCGAATGTGGATCATGTCATCAGGGCTAATCGCAAAGCTGCCGTCTTCGTTATACACGCCATAGGTATAGCGCCCGCCCGTGTTGAGCAAGGTGGTTTCCCACGGCATACAGGCCTCAATCGTGGTCACCTCCCCGCGGCGGTTACGTTTTACCCATGAGTAACCATTCCCCCAGCCGAGAATATGGCGTTGTTTCAGCTCCCGCCATTTATAGCTGGTCTGCCAGAGGTTCGGCTCATCATGCACCAGGTAAAACACCGGATGGTCACGGGCCATTTCCACCGATTGCCCCGTCTTGCGCATCACATGCAACGGCATCTGAGCGACCGACGAGGACAATACATAGATACAGGCATACACGGCGGCCAGTTTCATGGCGGTTTCGGGACTGACATACACATCAGCATTAAACAGGCCGTCATAATCCGCCGCTTCGGTCGTCAGCGGGGTTTTCGGGTTTTCCAGCGGTTCACTGCGAAACAGGGCATCAAGCAGCATGTTTCCCCCTTCTGGCGACCGCCAGCGCATAGGCAATCAACAGACCGCCACCAATAATCAAGGTATTTGCCAACCCGTATTTCAGGTAACAGCCTGCCAGCACCGCCCCGACGCCCGTCAGTGCAGTGATATCAATCAGTAAATTTTTCATAACATTAACAGGTCATCCGGGTCGAGGTTAGAAAGAAAGTCGGGTTCTTCGTGTAAAATGGCACGCCCCATCGCCATAATCAGGGCGACGGCGCCATCAATTTTGCTGTCCTTTTGTTCCTTGATAGGGCGCACAATGTCATCATTGCCGCCCAGGGTTTTTCCCACCACATTACCGATACACCAGGACAGTATCGAATTGCCGTCATGATGGAAGCGACCGGACTGGATAGCCGCCTCCAGCTCCTTCATCGGATCACTCATATGGGTAAAGTTCTGGGTCACGATAATGGGGTTAATCCCCTCATCCGCCAGGGCATGGGATAATCCTGTCGCCCCATAGGGATCAATCGGGGCTTCATTAACCGGGTTCAGATGGCAGGCAAGTTTGGCTTCTTCCAGGATATAACGGTAATCCACTTCGGCGCCTTCCGTGACGGTCAGTAACCCCATTTCCACCCACTTCTGGAATCGTTCAGCACTGCGACGATTCTCATTCTGCTCTACACTGTAAACGGTGTCATACGGCACCCAGAACCGCGGGGCAATACTGTAGAAATGCCGCTTGCCGTCAATCTCACGCACAAAGAGCCGTGCCATGCTGTTCATATCCAGCTTACGGGCGAGGTCAAAGGCCAGAAAACAGGGCTGCCCCTCGAACTGCTCCAGCGTCAGTGAGGTATCTTCGCACTGTTTCCAGCTCACCATATTGAAGTAAGCCTCCCGCGCAGAGACCCAGATATTCAAGTGCTTGGTCTTGAACACGCTGGCTAAACGCGGGTTATTCAGGGCGCGTTGCTGCTGACTCAGTAAAAAATCAGCATAAACCGATACGCCCATATTCGGGTTGGCCTTACGCAACACCGCCGGTGAGGTCCAGTCGTCCCCCTCATCTACGGTGTAAATCACCCCGAACAGTTCCTCATTGGGGACATTGCCGGACAGCATTTCAATGACCTCACGGCGCTTGTCATAACAGGGGCCTTCAATGTTGTAACCTGCCGTCGTAATGGCCCACATCAGGGGCTGACGCCGCGCCCCCATCCCCGTGAGCATGGTGGTATAGAGATCATCGGTATCATGTTCATGGTATTCGTCCACAATGGCGCAACTGGGGGACTGGCCGTCACCGGGATTACCAATTAACGGCTCAAATCGGGCATCGTCTGCCGGACGGTTCAGGTTCGACGCATTCACCTCAATGCCGAATGCCTCAACCAACATTGGAGTACGTTTACACATCAGCCGGGCAGGCCGGAAGACTTCCCATGCCTGTTTCTCCGTCGTGGCGCCGGAATAAACCTCCGCCCCGAACTCGTCATCACAGGTAAAACAGTAAAGTGCCACCCCCGCCGAAATCGCAGATTTGCCATTTTTACGGGGAATTTCGGTATAGACTTCACGAAAGCGGCGTAACCGACTGCCTTTATGCACCCAGCCAAACGCCGAGCAGACAATAAATAACTGCCACGGCTCCAGCGTAATAGGCATCCGCTTAAACGCCCATTCTCCCTTAGTGTGGGGTAATAACTGAATAAACTTGGCGGCCCGTTCCGCCAGGTCTTTATCGAACCGGTACTTAAATACCCTGGTCTTTTCCTGATTCAGGTTATCCAGGTGGCGCTGACAGGCTTCCCTGACATAGCGGCCTGCCTCAATTTTGCCTCGTACCACATCGCGGGCGTACTGGTTGGCCGCATTGACATTCGGGTAGGCTTTACGGCTCATGATGAAATCATCCTCATAAACGGGTTGTCGTTTTTGGCCTGACCCGCCGCCCCGATCAAACGCTGGCGACTGCTGGGATCTAACCCCAGCATCGAACCGGTGGTATCCATCTCAGACTGTTGCTCTTTTTTGGCGGTCAGTTCTGGGTTTTTGATGGGACCCCCTGTCGCTCCGGTCACGGAGTTACCCTGCCGGGCGATATTGGCAACCGCCCGGCGCCAAAACTCATAGGCCACGCACCAGCGTTCCAGTACCGCCAGATCGGTGACACACAATAACCCCTGCGCGCACAATTCCTGACTGGTCAGCTCCCACATCACCACCGCCAGCGGTAAGTCGTTTTCCACAAACCAATCAGGGGGTGACACGCCGGTCAACGGTGTGAAGGTCGGCTCATCGCGGTTCAGTTTTCGTTTGCCTGGATTGCCTGCCAGTTCTTTTCGTGCCGTCGGCTTGGGGCGACGGCCTGACTTACCCGCCGTACCGGCCATACTCAGAACCTCCTGTATTCAGGAAACAGTGAAAAAGGGATACAAAAACACCCGATTTAAATTTCATTTTTCGCGGGTATAAAAAAAGACCTAAGGCGGCGGTCCTTAAGGGTGAGAGTGGCAGGGATTTGACCTCCCCCTACCGCTTCATGACCATTCCTGTTGATACGGTTTTATCGTGAAACTAAATATAAATATCAGTTGCCTCATCTGCCATTTCATTGGTCACCGCAAAGGTCACCGTCAGTATGGGATGAATATCTTTCGCCTTAGTCTCAACAGTTACGTTCTGCTGGTTGGATAACAATAGGCCATCGACACTCAAGGCATAGCCCATAAAGCTACCGCCTTTGAATATCCGTGATAGTTTTACTTGTCTCTCACTCATCGTAGTCTCTCCGTGGCGGTCTTACGTTTATGGCAAGCCCAGCATAATAATTGCAAATTGGATAGTTCATCCGTGCCACCGTGTGCCTTGGGGATGATATGGTCAACCGTCACACCTGTTACTGCGCGCCCCTCACGTAAGCATTGCTGACACAACTGTTTGTCCCGTTGCTTGATGGTCGCTCTTAACTTGTCCCACTTGCTGCCATAACCGCGTTCATGCCGGTTCTTGCCCTGTTGGTGAGATTGCCAGCCTGTGTGCAGATGGTCAGGGCAGTAGCCGCTGCGGTCGGTAGTGGTCTTAGGGCAGCCACGTTTGCGACAGGCTCTGGGGATACGCGGGGGCATACATCACCACCGCGAAAACAACCCGCCGCGCTCGCTCTCACGGGTAACGAACTGGCGTATCTCTTCGCGCACTATCTGGCGGAGGTGTTCATCACGGGCTTGATTTATCTTCGCAGAGTCAATAGTGGCTGATTTAATGTAAGGCCCACTCGCGGCGTGGAAGACCTTGAAGCTATCGCAAGCCATAGTTGCCTGTTCCTTTTCTGCCTTCGGTTCGAATGCATTGTGAATGACAAGTGTTTCGGGGATTTCAGAAATAGCTTTAAAACAGCCTCTGGCTAGTTTGAGCTTCCCATTCTTACCGTAAGACGCCGTGCATCTATTCGTCCTGACTGTGATGCTACCGTCTTCATTAATACGAATTTTCATAATAGTTTTTGCCTCATTCAGAATAATCAACTACCTCAATTTATATAATCCCGTAGGATCTTGAGACCACACCAGACCAAAACTTACACAAAACTCTATCAACGCCACTCCTAGAATGACGTTTGCAGAATTTTATAAAATCACCGTCTTGTGTACTTGCTCGCCCATGCCTTAGCGATACTTAAACAATCATCAAACAGCTTACCTTTCCCGCTGGGTGAACTAGAGCAGCGATAATGTTCAACTGCTCGGTCACTTGCCATCCCCGCGATAGATGAAGAAAAGCCGAGCTTAATTAACTCGGCCTGTATATTTTTCTCGATAAACTGTTCGTGGTTCATGCGGGACCTCCCTCTTCATCAGGGAAGTCACCCAGATCAGGGATGGAAAACTGTGTAAGCTCTAAAGCTAGCTTTGTGGCTTCCTTGATTTTTTTGATATCCCGCTTACGTTGTGCCATTAGGCCGCTTCCTTTCTGTCCACGATGTTTTAAAGAAGCCTTATTAAAGACATCTATTAAATCGTGCATCTTTTGCCCTGCAAGTTGAGTCATGGCAGCAATATCAAGCGTACCGATATCAATATTTGATTCCTTCTCCGCGAGATCCAGTAACCAAATGCGAAGTTCTTTGGCTACCTTGGTTCGGGAAAACATGCCGATAAGATATGCACCACGAAGAGAGTACAGTCTAATGTCAGACATAAGATGTTCGTAACCTATTGATTCTTCCGAGGTCCTCACTTTGGCAATGGTACTCATGCTCTCAGTAAATTCATCTTTATGCCTGCTATAAAGATTCGCCACTTTCTTACTATCTTTGTAGCCCAGTAATTCAGCCAAGTGCTCACCCGTAAACCAAATCTTCCCGTCCTTATTGTCAAATGGAACGATTTCATGTTCTTTGAAAGTTAATGCTGTACTCACGATGCTTATCCTTACTTAGGTAATGAACCTTTGCCGCAATAGGAGATCAGCCCATCGAGTAGCATCAGTTTTAGCTGATTCCTCAAAGGCTCATTCCTAAATAAAGGCTCGATGTTTAGATTGGCGCTGCGGTGCGCGTTAGATACAAAAATGCCACCATCCCGTATGCGTTGGGTACGCGATGGGAACGGGTGGCAGCATGGGTTATTTCTGTAGCCACTCAGGGAATGGATAGAGAAATATTGGGTTTAGTTTCAGTGAGTAACTAATTGTTAAGCATTATTCGCTTGTTGTTGGGTGAAGATGGGTTTATGTGTTGCTGTACCTAATCTTTGAGGGAATTATTATGTCTCAGTTTCACCAAGCAGCTTATAACACACTCAGACAATCTATTCGCATGTTTGAACGTGCTGGTGTCTCGTCATTATGTGTACCGATTGCAATCAGTAACTTACGGGCTCAATATCCCCATGTTTTTGGTGGTACCTACCATCGAACAAATACATTGCTCAACGAATTAGGATTTGTTTCCAGAAATGTAGACTCGTTGATTGCAGATGGTGCATCTTTACAACTTCGTACTATTGCCGGCCGTAGCCAACGAATATTAACCTTACTTCCCCACCGCTGCGATATAAGTCAGAGAATTTACGAGCAAGCAATACTTCCCTATATAGTCAATGGTCTCAATGGGGTCAGTGTGGATTTTGCTACGATTGTCCAGCTCCAATACAGCGATATTGTAGCGGCAGGAGTGATGACTTATTTGAGGCGTTCAGGAAATTATAACTTCTGATAGTTCAAGATATTCACCACCTCAGAACAAATGATACTGAGGTGGTGGCGTGCCTATTTGATAAGCGCAGCCGCATACTCAATTAACCAGACTTTGGGTGCTACAACTATCTGAATGACAGTAAACGCACAACGTAGGGAGGTAAAACCAAGCGCACAAACAACAGCAAAAAGAACTATATACACGCCACCTTCATTGTAAACATAGCTCTCTGTCGCTCTCTTCCATATGTAGCCAGCCAATAACGCCAGTGCCAGAAACAAGATAAACAACAAACCATTTACCCATAGCTGCCAAAGCATCAATTGTTCTATAACCACAGGCAGCTGATCTTTGCCAAACCCTATCATGCCGTCGATGCCAGACAGTGTCTTGTTAATTAGTTCGGCTAATGCCTTGTCAGTGTTTTCCATCTTTTCCTCTGCATTCAGCATTCACATACTCCTGCAAATATCTCAGTTTTGCTCGGTCGTTGATAATGCCTTCTCGGACATCGAGAACAGCTTGTCCAGCTTCTCTACTGAGTTCGACGGTGGTGTCATTGACCACGCTGCTGGAGGAAGCGGTTTCAGACACGGGACAGACGGCTTTGATGCGCAGCTTGCGACGGCCAGCGGCAACATCAGCGCGCAAAGTATCGATTTCAGTCTGGGCATTGGCGAGTTCCTGAGTGTGTTTGGTGTCCAGCTCGTGGAGTTGCTGAATTCGTGCTTGCTGGTTGGTGTTGATGGCGAGTTGTTCGTCATACTGTAGCTCTAACCTACGGTATTCTTCGGCCTTGTTCTGATACTCACTGTAGTAGAACCAGAGCAGGCCAGCGACAATCACCATTGCACCCAGAGTGAAGTACTGGCTATTGAGTTTCATATCACCCACCTTATTCAGTGCGTGTTGTTTTACCCTTACCTATTTCAGTCAGAACGAGATCCAACACTAAGTCAGTGGCTTGCCCGACCAATCCCCTTATCTTGCTTTCATGTTCAGGCCTGACAGACTTCCATGCATTAAGGCCCGTACCAAACACACTAGCGAGCTGCTTGTCTCTTTTTAACTCAGCACAGGCCTGATTTAGTTCTTCCATCACGTTACGTTTACGGGGATTAATCACTACACCCTTTGTCCAGTATTCATAAAGCACATCGTCGCATTCATCCTGATAGCGGATCACCTTATCCCTAATTTCAGGCTTAACTTTATTGGGGCTAATCGTGGCTAACCAGCCAGCCAACTTACGAAGGGCAAGGCAGGTCATTAATTGTAAGCCACCTTTTGTAGGTATTGAGATTTCCTCAACACCTTTACTAAATCTTTGTTTTAACTTGGTATATTGACCTGCCCAGTCCATCCCCATACCTTCGACAATAGGTCTCATTGGCACGTAGGGTTCATTGTTGTATTCCACTACATAAAGTTCATCATCATAAAAAGGGACTGTAATTGTATGCATCTTGCGTATTCCTATAGAAATAAGAGCCTGCTGACGTAGAAATATCGCCCATGAGAGGTCGCCACCTGGCGATAATTCTCAGGCTCTATTTCTATAAGCTCATGATTGGGTTTCGCGCACGTCAGTACGCAGATAAAAAGAAGCCCCGCAGATACGAGGCTCAGGATTCAGATTAAGCTGTAGGCTTTTTTGAATGTTTCTTCGGGGTAAGGCTGCTTGCCATTCTCCATCTGGATCATCGCCTTGACTAATGCTGTCATGACACGCTGATTGTTAACATCAATCACCGCATCGCGAGAGATATCCACCATATCGCTGACATAAGCGATATAACTCTCGGTATTATTTTCATTCGGTGGTGCCCAGCGGGAAATAAACTGGCGAATAGTATTGTCCCCGTATTTGCGTTCGTAGTTGCGCAGAATTTTTAGCATCGCCCGTATGCCATATTCCGGTGCCACAAATTGACAAAATGATTTGTCTGTCTGCGAGATATCACGCAGAAGCCCTGCCATTTGTCTCTATGACGGATATTGCCGGGATTGTGGTTACGAATTCCTCTGCTCACTGTTTATCTCCCAGCCGTTTAGTGATGGCACGAACAGCAAACTCGCGTATTTTCTCAACGCCCATAAAACCAACAGCACCGCCGATAGCGGGTGCAAAACTGGCAGGAATGCCAAACATATCTAGACCACTGGATACGCTCCATGACAACGCGCCACAGAGTAAAGCCTCTACCCAGCGGTTCTTCCGTTCCACACCGTCGTAAATCAGGCGACCGTAACAAATGGCGATTGCCAAAACTGAGCCGGATATTTGCGGCCATGAGTTTTAAGCCATTTAACATGTCAGCCCATAAATCAGGATTTTCTTTCATCTTCATATTCCACCCCATTTGAACAATGGGCGTCCGTGGGGTGAGCTATGATCGCCCCTGTGATTGGTTAATAGGTTGCCAGCCGCAATAGCGATACTGACGTTCTGTGAGTGATTGCGGTGGCGAATGTGAAAAAGGCCGCCTCAGTGACCTCCTGAATTGATGCAGGTGTTGTTTATCTCGTCGTTATCACGAGGTGGCAGAATCCTGCAAACTGCGCCTCTGGAAAAGGCCACGCCACGCGCAGCCTTGAATTTATAACCGATTGAATTTATTCCGTTATGGGATTTCCCATATCGGGATTTTGAACTACCTGAAAATCCTCGGTAGTTGAATAAAACCATCGAATTCATCTTGCATGAGAGTGATCTCTTTTTCGCTGAAAATCAGGTTAACCATATGATTTATATAGCATGTTAGAGTGTTCTCTATACCAATCCGAGGTGTTGCTCGAAATGGTTAAAATCGCACCTAATATATTGATTTAACTATGATGTAAGGTGCTGCCTCTGATCGAGCTGTCAACTCTGAGTTGACTACTGGTAGATACAAAAAAGCCCGCGAGTGCGAGGCTTGAAAAGTCGTAGTGAGTATAGCTACAAGTTCCCACTATTTGAAGATGTTAGACCAAGGCCGGACAAAATGCAACGGTTTATTTTGTCACCGCTTCAAATGCCGCTTCTGCCTGTTTTTCTTCCGTGTAACACTTCTCCACCAATTTTTGATAAAAGGGCTTCCAGTTCCGCCGCCACGTTCTTTCATTCAGTTCAGGTAAGTATGCCCTGATTGCGGTATAAGCGACTGACGAGGGCACCTTGCTGTAGCCCCGTCCTGAACATCGCGGACAAATTTTATGCACTGGTACACCTTGCAATGCCGTCTGCTCCTCATCAACGACCATACCCCGCCCCTTGCAGCGACAACGATTTGACAAAGTACCTTTGCCGTTGCATTTCTGGCAGAGTTCGTCAACCCGCTCTTTTTCAATCCACGGTTCAAGAACTACCGTTCCATCTGTGCGGATAATGCCAGGGTGTTTTACTACTTCCTTCTTGGAGTAAATCAGTCCTTTCCCCTGACATTCTTGGCACTGGCAGGTAGACGCGGCTGAACGGGAATAATCCTCAAAGGCCATTCTGGCTAAAATCACCAGACATTGCCCTAACTTATTTCCTGCCGCTTTCGAGATCAGTTTCGGTACAGTTCGCCTTGCGTAACGTGTCAATTCTTCCACGGTGCTGAACTTGTCTTCATTACTGACCTCGTTCTTGGCAAAAAAGGCCGTCATGCCAAATTTAGCCTGTGATTCAGTCATGCCTAAAGCCGCGGCGGTATCCATGCCCTTCATTCTGCCCGGTGCGGTACTGGATGACGAGTCACTGAAATTGGGCGACTTCGGATGAAAGTGTTTTAATGCTGATTCCAGTTTCATTATTATGCTGTCTCCGCTGTTTGATGACGATGTCTTTTGCTCTTTTGTATGCTTGCGCCGCTTCTTCAATATGGTGATATCTTCCAAGGTGGTGGTATTTATCGCCAACTTGTATCTTTGCTCTCCATTTCTTGGTGTCATGACACCATGAGACACCTCTATAACCTGATTTCGATGATGACTTTTCCCTTGTGTTGAGACCGTTTATGCTGTGCGAGACATCACGTAAATTAGAGATTCTGTTGTCATCCCTCACTCCGTTAATATGATCTATTACCTCACGAGGCCATTCTCCATACACATATAGCCACGCTAATCTGTGCGCCCTCATAAGACGCCCGTGTACTCTGATATCTATGTACCCTTGATCATTAACAGAGCCTGCGATATCGCCAATTTTCACTCTATTGCTATTTCTTTTTATCCATGTAAATAAGCCTGTTTCAGGGTCATAGCTCAGCACGCTTTTTAACTCTGATTGAGTGATCATTTTTTTCTCCATAGCTTGTGTTGATAAACTTCAGCCCCGTCTACTAAAAGATCATTAAAATCACACTCCCCCTCAGGCCATCGGATACTGACAACCTCAACATCATTGCTACTGAGAATATTTCTGTTTCCGCATTTAAAAGCCGCTGCTAATCCAGTACCGTTACTATCGTTATCAGCAAAGACGATGAGGTGTTTAACGCCTCTTGGTGCAATAAATTTCGCCATGTGTCCGGCATTCATGGTTGACCACGTATTCACCCCGTAAATTTGTTTACAGGACAGCGCTGTCTCAATGCCTTCGGCGATGCCCAGCGTGGAGGCCACCGGAAACATCCGAATCGCCACCGATTCAGCGTGCGCCAGATAGTTGTCTTCCTGTAGTGACATCATTTTCTTTGTAACGTCCAGCGGCTTTCTTATCCCCGTCCAGATAGGTTCGGTGCAGGTAACATAATTGCCGCGTGAGTCTGTTGCCAGTGCCCACATCGCCTGATAATCCCCCTGGTATCAGGCTGCTTCAGGTGCATTTGTTCACGTTATCTGTGTGCTGTACATGATTCCCCGGCTTTGAAGGTATTTTTCTGCCGGGGTGCCTTTCAGGCATACGTGAGTAAAGGGTGATTATATTAGGCTGTTACTCTGTTTCTGACCGTGCTGACCCTGGGCTTCGTTATGACCTTATCGCGATGAAGACCCAGTAGCTGATCAATTTCATCGGCCAGCACTTTGAATTCTTTGCCCTGCGTCAATCTCAGTAGTTCCCAGCCATCCCCAGCATTGCAGGTACAGATGAAGGTTCCCCGCCCGTCACGATCATCAATACGGAACTTGCCTTTCCGCTCGCATATCGGGCACTTGCCTTTAAAGTGGTTTTTTCCTGTCACGGGGGGCAATTTGTAGTAAGCGAAGATTTCAGGCCAGTGACCTATAACGGCATCAGCCGTTTTTATTCTGTTCACAATGCGTCTCCCTGATATGATGGTGCACCTAATTTTTCACGTATTTCACTCACCTTCTGGCGGCCATTTCAAGGTTTAACCCTTGCTGTTCATGGCCGGATGGCTGACCTGCTTTCTTGCGGCTTTTCGCCCACGCAATTTGCTTATGTTTGATGAAGTTATTCACTTCGGGCGTCAGTTCCTGTGGGGTATCGTGGAACCCGCGAGGCCAGATGCCGAACTTATCTTTAAAGGTATTGGATACCCAGCCATCACTGATGGTCTTACCTTGTGTGGCGCGTTGGTTCTGGTAATACTTCAACTGGGAGTAGAAGCTCTGCTTTTCAGCCTGAGTGTAGACGCGCGCTTTCTTGCTGAGCTTCTGGATATTGCGGCTGGTATCCACCTCAACATCCTCGCCCGTCAGTGGCTTGAAGCCACATTTTGGGCAAACGTAAACTCCTGCTGGCTTCATGTAATGGCAGGACGAGCATTCTTTCGGCAACTTCTCTCGCTTTTCCTGCTCCCGGTAACTGGCACTGGACTTCATGCCATCATTTTTATTGGGCAGCTCGTCGTATTCGATATCGTCAGGGTAACCGAGGCGGTGGACAGAGCCGGAGTGATCCAGAATGATGCACCGATCTTTACCTTTGGCGGTACGTAGGCCTCTGCCGATTGACTGGAGCCAGCGGATTTCAGATTTAGTTGGTCTGGCGTAAATAATGCACCGGACATCACTATCAAAACCGGCCACCAGCACGCCCACATTGACGATAATTTTCGTTGCACCTTGCTCAAAACGATGAATAATCACATCACGCTCATCATGAGGGGTGCTGGCGGTCATCACCTCAGCATTCACGCCAGCACGGTTAAACTCCATCGTGACATAATTGGCATGACTCACATTCACGCAAAAACACACGGTTGGCAGGTTTTCACCCAACTTAAGCCAACTGCTGACCACATCGCCGACCAAATCAGCCCCACACATGATCTCGGCGATGTCATCTTCTTTATAGTCACTGCCGTACTCCTTGCTGGTGGATGATTTCACCCCTGACAGATCGGGCTTGGCTGGAGCATAAAACTCATAAGCACTCAGGTCACCTCGCTGGATTAACTCTTTTATCGTGGTTGGCTTTATCAGCCTTTGGTAGTAGTGACCCAAGAACGGTGAAAAAGGCGTGCCCGACAACCCAATCACCTTACAATTCGTTTCG
This sequence comes from Xenorhabdus sp. SGI 60, assembly GCF_056632175.1. Lineage (NCBI taxonomy): Bacteria > Pseudomonadati > Pseudomonadota > Gammaproteobacteria > Enterobacterales > Morganellaceae > Xenorhabdus > Xenorhabdus sp. SGI 60. The sequence goes on from NZ_CP196860.1 coordinate 3,309,173, forward strand.
GTGGTCAGCCGGGTGATTTCTTCCAGTATCTTTTTACGTTTCAGGTGTGCTTCATCAATCACCAGCAGATTAATATCTTCGGGAAAGTCACGGCGGATCAGCGTGTCAGCCGACGCAATCTGAATCAGTTTTTTCGGGTCTTGATTGGGGTGATCACGCCAGCTAAAGCAAAATCATCCCCGGGCAGGCCATATTCGGCAAACTTTTTTGCGGTTTGGTCTACGAGGATCGTATACGGCACACAGAACATGACACGCATCCCACGAGAGACATAACCGTCAGTGATAAAGGCCGCCAGTCCGGTTTTACCTGAACCGGTCGGGCTGTACACCATGAAAGTACGGTGCTGTTTCCAGTGCTGTCGCAACAGGCTTAAGCCACGTTCCTGTGCAAAGTTAGGGGTAATTTCTAGCATGATTTACCCTCCAACGAGATGCGCTCAAAACGATAACCTTTATGGGTTTTGGCTCGCCCATTAAGACAGGCATAAACCGTTGAGGAATCAAAACCAGCAGCAAGTAGTTCACTCTTGCCTACGAAAACCAAATGACTGTCGGTTTCTATATCTATGGCTAATATCGCACTCCTGAGAACACCATTAGATGCAGAAGTCCAAATCAAGTTGGATGCCTGATTATTTAAGATGTTACCGTCCCAATGCCTTACACCCGGTAAAGCCATAGGATTAGGCACAAAAACCATAGCAACCAAACGGTGAACAGAAAAATCAGCCCATATTCCATTTAGAGAAAGTTTTACTGAGTGATATCCGTCGTGGTGGATTTTACCTTTCAATACTCGATTACTGTGCAGGCTATGAATGCGGCCTAAATTACTTACCCGATAAAAATCGGAATAACTTGCAATCGGTACGGGCTGCCATTCCTCCGAAGAGGAATTAGTGTCATAATCGGCTATGGAAATTTGGTTATTCATAGTTTCCCTCCGCAAGAACCGGATCAGTTGTGCTCGCCAAAGTTTCGCTGCCCGGTTTCTTGCCTCCTTTAATTTTCAATTCTTTTTTCCATTCATTGATAATTCGCTTACTGTCCTCAGAGTGCTCATGCGCAGGCATTTCACTGTACTCGCGCGCATAATCAATTTCGTGGAAATAAGGATTAACTATTGCCGGTGCGACGATACCCACGGTACGTTTGACATCTTCATCAGTCGGCACACGATCAAGGTATTTCTTGAGAGGCAGTGCGCCAGATTCCGCCAGACCATCAGTGATTTTTTTCAGTTGCTTAACTGCACGAAAAACATCTTTCACGCGGTCGTTATCTGCTGAGGGCATCTCTTCACCGTCGATCATCTTCCCGTCAATAAACAGCGGAATACTGCCAATGAACGCGCCACGGTTGAGGAACTTATTCACCTCAGCTGTGGTGATGATTGGGTATGCTTTGACTAATCCGAATAGAGTTACTGCCATTGACTCATCATGTCGTGAGCATTTTCCTTTGCCGTTTCGAATGGCGGCGATCAGTGCATCTTGATGATTGAGGCTCAGCAAATCGTAGTCCCCAACCACGATGTAGTGAGCACTCAGTGCTTCCAGATTCACCGGCTTTGCATGGCTATTGTGCGGTTTGTGTGCTTTCCGTTCCGGTGCGTTTGCTTTGGTCATTGCTGCTGCTTCGGCTTCTGACATCCCCGCCGCAACCAGTTCAGTCACGATGCGTGCTGGTTTCCAGCTCACGAGAGCGCGGTGTTTTTGGATAATCTTTTCTGCTTTTCCGTTGTTGATAATCATTCTTATTTGTCCAAAAAAATAGGGGGGTTCTTATTTAGTACTCTTCCGTAATGACCCGCTTTTTTAGCTTCCCCCATTTTGATAATCATTCTCACTTAGCTGCTTTTCATGCTCAGCCTTAGTGATCCCTTAGGAATCGTTCCCACAGCCAGAAGACACAGCCATTTTCGGTGTTACCTGTCAGTTCTCTGCTCTAACGCGTTCCCCGAATAGGGCTTGTCCTTTGGCTGTGCTTTCGGGGCTAACGGTGGCGCTTCTGTATAACCTTTCATCGATCTATGATTCTTTTTGAAAAACAATCTGAGCCACGTATTGGCGGCTCTGGCACCTGTGTTATCCCGCCGATATGGGATGGGATCTTCATCTCGCCGAAGTTTGTAGACGCGTGCGTATTTATCCCTTGCATACTCCCGCATAGTTGGGTTGGTCATGGCGGAAAGAATCTTCTGAATAAATTCCGCATCACCCGGCTGATAAACTTCGGGCATTATTACGTTATGGATTGGATATATATTCACGGTTGAAATTTGCCTTTCTGCGCATTGGATAGGTGCGTTCTATGTGCAAAATTACTGAGGTTAGATTTTGATTAAGTTTTGTTTGACAAAAATACAGAATTGTCATCTATCCTAAGATAGGTGATGTTGTGGACGTGCTTTTTCAGCACAGAGATGTTAAAGAGCAATAACGATTATTTTGAACCGTATTGAAGCCATAATGGATCGCAATCTAAGGCTTTAGAAATTTCTAAAATAAATCTAGGGCGTTTAGTGATCCCAGCTTCAATTCGCTGAATTGATTGTTGTCTTGTTCCAGATAGTTCAGCTAATTGAGCTTGAGTCATATTCATCTCATGTCGTCTGGTTTTTAATCGCTTGGATATAGTTTCCATCCTTGCAAATCTCCTTTATACAAATTAGATTGTATTTAATAACACATTATACTGTTTGTCAAATACAGTTTTTATTGTAAGAATCCTACTTTAATTAAAGGAGGGGTTATGAGTCTTGCAGACAGAGTCAAGAACAGAAGGCTTGAGTTAAAGTTAACTCAAACGGAGGCGGCTATGATTGCTGGCATTAGTCAGCAATCTTGGGCTGTCATTGAAGATGGGAAAACTCTGAGGCCACGGAATATAATAAGCATAGCTAAGGCTTTGAAATGCGATGCTGAGTGGCTAATTACAGGTGGCGATTTCCAGCCCCTTTGTGATGTAAACATTCGAAAAGTGCCGTTAATAAGTTACGTACAGGCAGGGAAGATAGCGAGAGGCTTTCCTATACGCGGCTACGATGACTTAGAACACATTACAACCGAGATGAATTGGTCAGAACGTGCATTTGCATTGCGTATAGACGGGGACTCAATGGAACCCGATTTTAAGGCTGGTGATATTGTTGTTATCGATCCAGAAGTTACTCCCAATCCCGGAGAATTCGTAGTAGCAGTAAGCTATGAACGGGAGGCGACATTTAAAAAATATAGGCCAACAGTTATAAATACTGGTGGAGTACAGCACTTTGAACTCATCCCGCTAAATAATGATTATCCAATTTTGGATAGCCAGCGGATGGAAATCATCATTATAGGAACAATGGTTGAACACCGAATCTACCGCAGAAAACGATAATTTTTATTAGCTCCCCCCCCTTTTTTCTGCAACCCGCCCCGCGCGGGTTTTTTTATTAAAAATTCTTATAAATACAACAAAGTGCAAAAAAATAACAATAAATACAACTTTGACTGTTGTCATCAAACAATTTTAATTGTATATTCTAATCATCGAACAGGCAGGATGCCCACGAAGTAGCCGCCAGTGGCATATGAAGAACTGGATGATTCGATAATCAACTATACCAAATGCACAAATAAGTTTTTAGCTATGCCGATCTTTAACAGACAGCGCTGAAAAAGCGCACCATTCTTACCAGTTGGTTACTGACTGAGATGTAAAGACTACTCAATCACAAATCAACTAAGGGGAATATATGCACAATTTTCATGGCTACAATAATGCAAGAAAAAGAAGGCATGAGCGCAGAAAAGAACTGCAAGAAGCGCATAACATCAACACTCAATTACAAAAAGCATTCAGTAATATTGATAGTATTAAATCAGAAATAGCAGTAAAACCAGCGCGCCCAATATTATCACTAAACAGAAAAGCAATGGATCGGGTAGAGAAGGCAATATCAATTAAAAATACTCCGATGCATGATAATTTAAGTAATTGCTGCTTACCTAACACAGCAATTTATTCAACTAAAACAAAATTCCGCCGCAGTTCTAAAGCTGGGGAGATTACAGCGAGAGCGTAAGCATGGAAGCCGAAAGCTAGTATACTGGCTATTTTTGCGATCGATAAATTTCTCTATGTGACAAAAGTCTCTTTAATCAATAACAATAATACGAACAAAACGACGCATATGTACAATAACCTATTATTTCATTATATAGGTTATAAATATGCCAAATCGTAAACAGGTAAAATTATTTACAGAGACATTATTAGAGGAAGATACTATTGTATTGGATACAGAAACAACGGGCTTAAAAAACGATGATGAAATCATTGAAATTAGTATTATAAATTCTCATGGTGATATTTTATTAGACACGCTAATTAAACCACAAAAAATCATTCCTTCTGATGCTATAAAAATACATGGCATCACAAATGAAGATGTTAAACATGCGCCAACATGGAGTGATATTTATAAAAAATACAGAGAAATAGTTAAAGGAAAAACAGTTATTATTTACAATAAATCCTATGACACAAGGATTATTAGGCAAACATGTAAAAAATATGAATTACCTACACCAAGAATAAAATCAGAATGTGCAATGCTATTATACGCAGAATATTACGGTGAAATAAATAAAAGAACGGGTGATTACAAATGGCATAAACTTACTGACGCAATTTATGACAATGATATATTAGTTTTTGGTGAAGCTCATAGAGCGCTTACAGACGCTCGAATGACACTAGAGCTAATAAAGTTTATGGCCTACAAAGATTGCAAGATTCCCGACAATACATTGCGTTCAATATATCCCCCCATTGATCATGAATCTTATAAACATGAACGTGAAATTAAGGAGATAGAGCGACAAACGCGTGAAATTAAAGAAAAATTGAGAAAAGAAGAAAACGACAAATCGTTTTCAAAGCTCTTTAATATGATATTTGTTTTTTTATTTATATTGTTTTCAATTTGGCTCTTTGCTTAAAGGCAAAAAAGACCAGATTATCTATATAAGTGCCGTAATGTTTTCAATTAAATCCCACCGATGATTGTTAATCAACTCCAGCTCATTTCAAGGTAAGCTGGAGTGAGTTAATAATTGATACAAAACAGAATAAATTAATTTTAATTTATAAAGAAAATAAAAAAGGATAAATGACATGAATAGATTAGTTGGAGCTAAATCTTATTTGCAGAGCGCACTTGAAATTAATGAAGAAATGCAGGCTGTATTACTTCCGTTATTAAAAACGGTTGAAAATGAAGCCAGCGATGATACTCATGCAATGTTACGCGCTGTACGCACATTATCAATGAATCAGTATCGGGATATTAATGAATTAGATTGTATTCTTGATTCAGTTATCGAAACAAAAAAAACAACCCCTGATTTAAAGATAGAATTAGAACCAGCTTGTAACGCAATAAAGAAACTAATGGCATTATTGAATACAATGATTGATTCTGGAGGTGAAGATAGAGACTTGGACTTACTTTCTATTGCGACAGATTTAACTCAGCAAGCTGGCAAAGAAATAGCGCGAGTCAGAGGAGTGGAATATCAATGATGAATAATATCCACCGCCTAAATCTTAGAATAAAAGTAATTTGTGAGGCAACATGCAAGCCCCCCCCCCCTAAATACATAGAAGAGTTTTATCAAACTTGTAATGGCTGGGAATGCAGATTATCTAAACATAATAATAAGACTGGTAGCTATGACTTAGTTGACTCATTCTACAGTTATGAAGATGCTTCAAATGAAGCAAAAGAAATTATTATTAACAACCAGATAATAAAAGAAAGAATTATCGCAGCGTTAACCTTAAGGAATAACCATGAAAACATTAAAACCCATCGAAGTAGCAACTGCTTTAGAAATATTGATCGAACCGCGCGAGGTCTATGTCGTCCGCGGTGCTAACAAGGCGTATCTGAGTGAGGGCGGCGCACTGAATAAATTAGCTTACGTTCGTGCACAGGAGCAATTTAATGAGGAGGGCAAGGAAAGTAACTTTCCCGCCAAAAAAGTTAAACAAGAAGACGGTACAACTAAAGTTATTCTTGGCTCTATGCGCCCTGAATTTATAGCACGCCATGCTCAGGTACTGGAAGAACTGAAAGACAGTGTTAAGCGAGAAAGAGATTTAATTAGAACTAAAAAGGAGCATCTAAAGGCAATAGAAAAACACAGGAAAGCACAGGATGAATTAATAGCCATAGAAAGAAAAATTCATCAATTACAATCAAAATAAAAATTAACAAAACAAATTTAATTACAGCGCCATCGCTGGGGAATCGCTCACGCTGAAAACAGGAAATAGAAAATGACATCATCAACGTTGCTTGAAAGAAAACGAAAGGCATTTATTAACGTTAAATTGAATGCATTACAAAAAAAACATGGTTGTCATTCTGTTGTTGTAAAGGTAGGAAAATTTAATTACCAACTGGATTTAGACGAAGAGATATTGAATATCGCTTTAATTCGCTTCTTTGAGTTAGATGTGTTTGCACTTAAAAGAAAACAGGAAGCAGAGGAACTTATCGTAAGAACATACAACAGCTTTTATACCAAGTTCGGCAATTTAACCGAAGAAGGTAATGAATTCATGAATGAGATATTAAAACTGATTGCTAAGAAAACGGAGCCAATAACATGATAAATAAATCCTATTTAGACTTTGCTAATGCAGCTATCCAGAAAGAGAAAGAAGAAAAGTACGACCTTGCAGCCGAATATTGGGGAAAGGCTAAAAATTTAGCCACCACGCTTAATACGCAACTATGGGCTGAATATCGCCAGTTACATAATGAAAAAAGACACTCATTACATAACAGTTACAGCAAGGTATTAAGAACCAATGAAAATAAGCGCACGGCTTCTGAATTAAAAAAGCATATGAAAAAGCAGGCGGTGAATAATGACTGCATATGAACAAGTAAAGGAATTAGCACGATTCTTAGAATATAGAAGTTTATTTCGTCGTGCCGCTGAGAAGTGGGGTGAGGCTCTTTCATTATCTCACGATAAAAAACAAGAACAGGAATGTATCAAAAATAATTTGCGTTGCGTCCGAAAAGCGAAAATCAAAATACAGGAGAGGTGGTAATGAGTAATACAGGAATGACAATAAAAGAAGTAATTGCCATTTTGAGAAAAAGTAAATTCGGATGCCCTGATTTCCTTTTAGATGAAGAAAGGGCGAGAACTAACTACCCGCCATTAACCGATGCGGAAAAAATGGAATGGGCTGAATTATCAGTAAAACAACAAAGAGCCATTGTTGCTAGAGAATATCTAGTTTCATGCGGTGAGCGATTTGGAAAACTTGAAAACGGCAATGTCATATTTACCCACGAAAATTGCGTAGTCGAGCTGGATGCTGACGTAATTGAAACACTACTTATTCACCAAATCGAAAATACGATTCTGGAAATTAATCCAGTCGAAAAATATATCGCCTTGTGGCGCTTCTATCTCGGTAATGAAGTGAACGAGAAAGAAAACAACTCCACATGGATGCGGGATTTTATCGATGACGTATTTATCGGTGGATTCAAATTATTTACCGCTGAACCAGCATCACCAACCACACATTGAGAATCAAAATATGAGTAAGAAAGACGAATTAGTAACTATCGACTCAAGCCACTTACCAGTGATCGAGTGGCAAGGCGTCCGTGTTGTTACCACAGAAACATTAGCGGCTGGGTATGGTACAGAACCGACAAATATTCGCTCCAATATCGCTAACCATCGTAGTCGTTTTATTGAAGGTGTTCATGTATTCACCCTTAAAGGTGATGATTTTCGAGCATTTAAGAACCAAGGCAATAATATTGACTTGGTTAATAAACACGCAAATCAAGTCGCTCTTTTCACAGAGAAAGGTGCTGCCCGTATGTCGAAAATCATTGATACCGACGAAGCGTGGAGTTTCTTTGAGAAGATGGAGTTCGCTTATTTTCACCAGAAAAAGCCGACAACAAATCCTTCCGCCTTACCCGGTAATTACATCGAAGCTCTAGAAGCACTACTGACAACGGAAAAAGAAAAGCTAGCCATTGTTCAAGAGCGTGACGAAGCTCGTCGCACCAAATCACAGATTAGTCGCCGTCGTGAAGCTCAGGCACTTGGTAAGCTCGGCGCTGTCACCCGTAAGTGTCGGGAACTGGAAGAACGTCTGGGGGAAAGCACCAAGCACTCAACAATCACCAGTGTGCAAAAAGCCACGGAGAAAGAATACAAATTCGCTCCACTCCGCAAATGGTGCCGTGAGAACAACATGGAAGCCACAGACGTTCCTGACCCCAGATACGGAAGCGTGAAGTCATGGCCTGCCGAAGCATGGCTGGCTGTATACGGCGTAGATCTCAAAAAATTGTTTGGCAAAAAGTGAGGTGATGGAAATGAAAAAGACAAAATATGTTGTGACTTATCTGGCTGATTATCCCTGTGGGCATCGCCACACACTGAGAGTTGCTATGGAGGCTCATGATGCAATAGACGCTATCGAAAAATCGCAGGCAGCATTCACCGATGATCGACTGACATCAACTAACCACACCCTCTTTTCTGTCATGCCGGAAGAGTTCAACGAAAGCACGGTTGCTAGCATGGATTTGTGCCCAAGTGCGGAGGTGAAGTCATGATCATTGATACCAATTTATTACGTGCGGCTTTGGTTTGTGTAGCCAAAGGAGAGCAGGCGGAAAAACACCCCGGGTTAACTGGGTGCATTTCACCCGGCAACATCTCGAAGCCACTAACGGGCATGTACTGGTACGCATGGAACTTACAGAGAATAGTGGCACTTTCTTTGATGATGGAGATCCTACCAACATCAACCTGATTGTCCGGTTCTGCGGTGATATTCCAGAACAGGCTTGTTTCACTGAAATCCAATTCGATGATGCAACAAGAGCCTTTCATTTGGATGAAGACAATAAGACTTTTAGCCTCACTCGACTGGAAATAATCAAGGGGCGTTTCCCGGATTTGGATAAAGCTATCCCGACAGAGAAACAAAATGGGACGCCGCTCTTCCGCCTTGAATATCTGGCTTACCCATATTTGATGTTTCGCAACGGCGTTGTATTTATGGAGCCATCCGGCATGGAAGCACCCTGCCGATTCCGGTTTAGCCCTTTTACAAACAGACTGTACGGCAACCCTATTTTTGTGGTTCAGCCACTTTACGAAAACGCCTTCGAGCTTGCCGAGCAGAAAATAAAAGAAGTGGAGGCAGAAAGTGACCAATGAGCACCGCCAGAGGGTGGACATCAACGACGAACTGGTCAGAACGGTAGTCCACATCGACGATGGCAGGGATCACACACAGCGGCATATCCACCACATGAGACGTATTCAACATATTCAAGAGGGCGTCTGCCCTCCCCTGCCACCCGCCCCCAAAGTGGCAAGCGTGAAGATAACACCATTGAAGAACGGCAAGAGGGGTAGAAAATAATGATCAGCATCGATAACGCACAGAATGACATTGGTTTAATCGGACACATTGACGATGGGCGCGAGTGGGCAGATTGGTTATTGAGGAAGGCGAATGAAAGTAAGAAATCTCAAAGAATTCCTATGAGATTCGAGGCTGACGACACTGAGGATTTTGATAATTACTCCATGTCAGCATTAATGAAGCTCAGTAAAGAGAAGTTAACCGAGTTCTACGCTATCGGGAAATCATTACCTGCTAACGAATATTATCAAATAACAGGCATAGACGTAGCTCGTATGGCATTTGAACTGTTAGAGGCACGGGAAAAGCTCGCTGAATATGAAATAGGAACAAGGGAAAAAGATGATCAATAACTCATTCCACCTCACACAAATCATCGCCTCAGTCTGGGGCGATCCAGCTGATATCACCGATGTGGTATGGAAAGCCGGATACCGTAAGCCAGAGCGGGGAGAAAGGGAAATCGTCGCATTGGTTATTGATGTAATGAATGGGGTGCCCGATGAGGTGCCCTACTCTGAAAGGCCAAGAAATTTGGACGATATTCTGACTACGGAGCTGTATAACATTATTTTTGAGGCAACACTCAGTGACCTGGCAGCACCTGAAATGGTGGCAAAAATGGTTTTGTGGAACGGGTACGGGAGGAAGGAATAGTGGCTACAAGATACATTGACTACAAAGAAATGCAAAAACTAACAGGGAAAAGCAAATCAACCCTTTGGAGAATGTACGCAAAAAGGAATGAATTTCCTAAACCAGACAGAACAAAAAGTGGAGTTTTCCTTGGGTGGTCAGAAGAAGTTTATGAGGCTTGGGTAAAAGAAAAGAAGGAGTAGTTACTTGACCCGTTACTTGACCCGTTGTTATGACGGGTTTTTCATTTTCTTGATGTAACTCTTTGATTTTATGGTACGCCCTACAGGATTCGAACCTGTGACCTACGGCTTAGAAGGCCGTTGCTCTATCCAGCTGAGCTAAGGGCGCATTATGGTATGTAGAATAAGAAACATTATTAATGCCTTAACGCAGCACCGGATTATACGGGCATAATGGAATGAGTCAATGCCCTTTTCGCTCATATGTTCATTTTATGATTATTAATAAAACTGACAGGCGGTTCATGTTCTGACAAAATAGCCCCCATTCCTATACTTGATAATGGAATCTTAAATACATGTCAGCAAAAATTATTGATGGGAAAACGATTGCGCAGACAATCAGAAACGAAGTTACAGAAAAAGTTAAACAGCGCGTTGCCGCCGGAAAACGAGCACCAGGTCTTGCCGTCGTTTTAGTGGGAGAAAATCCTGCTTCTCAAATTTATGTCACCAGTAAACGCCGCGCCTGTGAAGAAGTCGGGTTTATGTCCCGCTCTTATGACCTACCTGATACTACCAGCGAAGCTGAATTGCTCTCCCTGATAGATGATCTGAACGCCGATGCGCAAATCGATGGTATTTTGGTTCAACTCCCCTTACCTGCCGGCATTGATAATGTCAAAGTACTGGAACGCATTCATCCCGATAAGGATGTGGATGGTTTCCACCCTTATAATATCGGTCGTCTATGTCAGCGCGCTCCGAGACTGCGCCCTTGTACTCCCCGCGGAATTGTAACCTTGCTTGAACGCTGCAATATCAATACCTATGGGCTAAATGCCGTTATTATCGGCGCTTCTAATATCGTTGGGCGCCCAATGAGCCTTGAATTACTGTTGGCAGGCTGTACAACTACAGTAACGCATCGCTTTACCAAAAACTTGCGCCAGCATGTTGAACAGGCGGATTTACTGGTCGTTGCTGTTGGTAAACCCAACTTTATTCCTGGTGAATGGATTAAGCCAGACGCGATTGTGATTGATGTTGGTATCAATCGGCTGGAAAATGGCAAAGTCATTGGTGATGTGGATTTCAATAAGGCGTCTGAACGCGCAAGTTGGATTTCCCCTGTCCCCGGCGGGGTCGGACCGATGACCGTTGCAACATTGATTCAAAATACCTTGCAAGCTTGCGAGGAATATCATGATATAGATACAACTGAAGGTTATTGATGGAAATTTTTTATTTAGATGACCACCCTTATGTTGAGTTATGTGATTTGCTGAAATTTCAAGGATGGTGTGAAAGTGGTGCTGCGGCAAAAGCCGTGATTGCAGAAGGTTTGGTACAGGTTGATAACCAACTCGAAACTCGCAAACGCTGCAAAATTACTGCCGGTAAGGTTGTTGCCTTTAATGGCGAATCTGTTCGCGTTGAAGAGTAACTCAGTAAGTAAACATTATCACTAATACTTTTCAGAAAGACAGTACCTTTTATATAAGTTATATTAAGGTATTGTCTTTTTATTTTATAAATAGAAATTAATTATTTTATATAAACCAGTATAAGGTGATATATAAATATTAAATAATATGATGTCAATAATAACACCAACATTATTGGTAGATATCTTTTTTCCTGATTACAGATTTATCTGTTTTTATTCAAAAAATATGTGACATTGACGATATATTGACAAACAATCATATCAATTTTCTAATAAGTCGCTATACTGAGAAGCTTATGTACAACTGAAACGGAGTTAATTATGTTAAGTAATAGAGCTGCAAGAAGGTTGTTAGGTTTGCCTTATAAATTAAGTAATTCTAAACGTAGAGTAAAAATTTCTCTTCTTAATCCTGCTTCCAGTGATAACACCCATCAAATACCAGAACATCTGAGTCATTCTTCTTTCGTTGCCATGAAATGGGATGCGGTTTCTGGAGAAATCACGTATCACGCTGGAAATGCTTTCTATCCTGAGCACTTAAGTAGTCACCAATAAATCGGTCGGTTTTTATTCCGCTCATTTATACCACTAAGTACGACAACTAAGTACGACAACTAAAAAAATCTCGCTATAAAAGCGCAAAGACATTAAAGACTGAACCGCCCATCTAAGGGGCGGTTCTGGTGTTCAACAAAGCAAAATCGATTATTTACGACGCCATGTTGTTCCTTGTGGGCCATCTTCCAGCTCAATTCCCATTTCATTTAACTGGTTGCGCGCCGCATCAGCCAATGCCCACTCTTTATTTTTACGGGCATCGTTACGCTGTTTGATGAGTGCTTCGATTCGGGCAACATCGTCGTCCGCCTGTGTTCCACCTTGCAAAAAGTGTTCTGGATCTTGTTCCAAAAGACCAAGAATCCCTGCCAATTTACGTAGCCTTGCCGCCAGACCATTAGCCGCAACCATGTCTTCTGTCTTCAGACGATTAAGCTCACGCGCCATATCAAACAAGGCTGAATACGCTTCTGGTGTATTGAAATCATCGTCCATTGCTTCAACGAAACGGACTTCAAATGTTTCTCCACCAGCAGGCTGAACGGATTTATCTGTACCACGCAGGGAAGTATACAAACGTTCAAGGGAAGTGCGCGCCTGTTTCAGGTTCTCTTCCGTATAATTCAACTGGCTGCGATAATGACCGGATAATAAGAAATAACGCACGGTTTCAGCATCGTAATAGGCCAATACATCACGGATGGTAAAGAAGTTATTCAACGACTTGGACATCTTCTCTTTATCCACCATGACCATGCCGGAATGCATCCAATAATTGACGTAAGGACCATCATGGGCACAAGTTGATTGGGCAATTTCATTTTCATGGTGCGGGAACATCAAATCAGAACCGCCACCGTGGACATCAAAGTGATGACCCAGCGTCTTGCCGTTCATGGCGGAACATTCAATATGCCAACCTGGACGGCCTGCTCCCCACGGAGATTCCCAACTCGGCTCACCCGGTTTGGACATTTTCCATAATACAAAATCCATTGGGTTACGTTTTACATCTGCCACTTCAACACGGGCGCCAGCCTGCAATTGTTCCAAATCCTGGCGGGAAAGCAGGCCATAATTAGGGTTGGTGCCGATGGAGAACATAACGTCACCATTAGCGGCAACATAAGCGTGCCCGCGCTTAATCAACTCTTCCGTGATTGCAATGATCTCTGGGATATGTTGCGTTGCACGAGGCTCTAAATCCGGGCGCAGAATATTCAGTGCATCAAAATCGCTGTGCATTTCTGCCAACATACGTGCGGTCAAATCGTCACAACTTTCATTGTTTTCGATGGCGCGTTTAATAATTTTATCATCCACGTCAGTGACGTTACGGACATAGGTCAGATCATATCCCAGATAACGCAGGTAACGAGAAATCACATCAAATGCCACAAATGTTCGGCCATGACCAATATGACACAAGTCATAAATGGTAATGCCACACACGTACATGCCCACTTTCCCTTCGTGAATCGGCCTAAATTCTTCTTTTTGACGGCTGAGAGTATTGAAAATTTTTAGCATCAGTGGGTTTCCGTAAAAATTATGTACGTGTAATAAAATCAAATAAATTGACTGATTATAGGCTTCTTTATCAGCAAGATAAATAAATGAGAATATAGAGAAGCCAGATCAGATATTTCACCTTGATATGCAATGCTTTGCAAGTGCCATAAACCACCTTGTTCTGATACTTTCCCTGAGTACTGACTCAAAATCTGAGATATGATATAACAGCGGTTGTTCAAAACCCCCTATACAGGGTCAATCAAAACTATTACTAGGATTTTTATTATGGTGACTTTCCACACCAATTTTGGCGATATCGTAATCAAAACATTCGCTGATAAAGCACCTGTAACCGTTGAAAACTTCTTGAGTTATTGCTCGGAAGGTTTTTATGATAACACTATTTTTCACCGTGTTATCAATGGCTTCATGATTCAAGGTGGTGGCTTTGAACCTGGCATGACGCAGAAAACAGCTAAAGCGCCTGTCAAGAACGAAGCCAACAATGGCCTGAAAAACAGCCGTGGCACTCTCGCTATGGCACGCACCAATGATCCACACTCAGCAACTGCCCAGTTTTTCATTAACGTTGTCGATAACGATTTCCTGAACTTCCGTTCAGAGCGCCCGGATGGATGGGGTTATTGCGTATTTGCCGAAGTCGTCGAAGGCATGGATGTAGTTGATAAGATCAAAGGTGTTTCTACTGGCCGCAGCGGTATGCACCAAGATGTACCACATGAAGATGTGATCATTGAACGTGTCACTGTTAGCGAATAATTACCGTTAGAGAATCATCGCTGCATGAGTACACTGTTTATTGCAGACTTGCATCTCAGTGAACAAGAACCGGCAATTACTGCCGGTTTTCTGCGTTTTTTACGTGAAGATGCAATCCACGCTGAAAGTCTTTATATTCTCGGTGATTTTTTTGATTACTGGATTGGTGATGATGATCCCAACCCATTGCATACTAAAATTGCCCGGGCACTTAATGAGCTGAAACAACAAGGTATTCCCTGTTATTTCATTCATGGCAATCGTGATTTCTTGCTCGGCTCCCGTTTTGCCAAAGAGAGCGGTTTGATTCTGCTTCCACAGGAAAAAGTACTGGAGTTGCATGGTAAACGTATTTTGATTTTGCATGGCGATACGCTATGCACCGATGATATCAACTATCAACAGTATCGTAAGCGAGTGCATACTCCGTGGATACAACGGCTATTCCTGTTTCTTCCTTTATTTATCCGTTTGAAAATTGCCGCCAAAATGCGAGCAGGTAGCCAATATGCCAACAGCCAAAAATCTTCATCTATTATGGATGTCAATCAAGAGGCTGTTACCGAACATTTTAAAAAATATCAAACAGATTGGATAATTCACGGCCATACTCACCGCCCAGCAATACACGATATTCAGATTGGCGATAAGACCATGCATCGCGGTGTATTAGGGGCATGGCATGAGCAAGGTTCGATGTTCAAAGTTACAGAAACGGCTATTGAGTTAATATCCTTCTCCTTCTAAGCTCCTTGCTTATTTTGTAAAAATCGATAAATCAAACGACGCAAACGTTTTCCTCGTGCTATTAGCATGATATGATCCGCCGTCTGAAATTTCATCTTTGTTCTGGTAGACACCCAATACAGGAGCATCTGATTTATGACGTCCAGCTCTGATCCCATAATAGCTATTACCCCTACAATAACTTCTCCAACAGAAATAGAACCCCAAAACCACGCCAAAATCGCCATTGTCATGGGTTCTAAAAGTGACTGGGCAACCATGCAACATGCAGCCGATATCCTGACCGAACTCGCTATTCCTTTTCATGTTGAAATTGTTTCGGCACACCGAACGCCAGATAAGCTTTTTCGTTTCGCAGAACAAGCGAAAGAAAAGGGTTTTGATGTGATTATCGCTGGTGCAGGTGGAGCAGCACATTTACCGGGGATGTTGGCAGCTAAAACCTTAGTGCCTGTGTTCGGGGTTCCTGTACAAAGCGCGGCGCTTAACGGTGTTGATAGTCTGTATTCTATCGTCCAAATGCCAAAGGGCATTCCCGTTGGTACATTGGCTATCGGCAAGGCAGGAGCAGCAAATGCCGCATTGTTGGCGGCTCAGGTGCTGGCGTTGCATGACAGTGCGCTGTTTCAACGTTTATCAGATTGGCGCAGTGAACAAACTCAGGCTGTTCTGGATAACCCAGATCCACGGGAGGATGCATGAAGCCCGTTTGTGTATTGGGAAATGGTCAGTTAGGCAGAATGCTACGTCAAGCCGGTGAACCGTTGGGGATCGCTGTTTATCCTGTTGGGTTGGATGCTGAACCGGAAGCAGTGCCCTACCAAAGCAGCGTGATCACCGCAGAAATTGAGCGTTGGCCCGAGACCGCATTAACTCGCGAACTGGCTCATCATAAGGCATTTATCAATCGTGATATTTTTCCACGACTGGCAGATCGCTTGCCACAAAAACAGCTCATGGATACGTTGGGTCTGGCAACCGCGCCGTGGCAACTGCTTTCCTCTCCCGAACAATGGCCACAGCTATTTGCAGAGTTAGGCGATTTTATCATTGTCAAGCGACGGACAGGGGGCTATGACGGGCGCGGTCAATGGCGTATTCGGCCGGGTGATGAAACCACGCTTCCACCTGAAATTTATGGTGAATGTATTGTAGAACAGGGTATTCCGTTTTCGGGAGAAGTCTCGCTGGTTGGAGCCCGTAATGCCAAAGGTGAATCAGTATTCTATACCCTGACTCACAATTTGCATCAGGAAGGTATCTTACGTACTAGTGTTGCTTTACCTGATAGTGCCGATAAGCCATTTCAACAGCAAGCAGAGCAGATGCTGTCTGCCATCATGAATCACCTGAACTATGTTGGTGTTATGGCGATGGAGTGTTTTATTGTTGGCGATAATTTGCTGATCAATGAATTGGCTCCACGAGTTCACAATAGCGGTCACTGGACACAAAACGGCGCTTCTATCAGCCAGTTTGAACTTCACCTACGGGCGATTTTGAATCTTCCTATGCCACAACCCGAAATCTTTGCACCATCCGTCATGATCAATCTGATCGGCACAGAGGTGAATCACGCATGGCTGAGTTTGCCGCTGGTTCGTTTACATTGGTATGAAAAAGAAGTTCGTCCTGCACGTAAAGTAGGCCACTTAAATGTGACCCATGCTGATAAGGGAACATTAAAAACGACGTTGCAAACATTAGCCTCCCTATTGCCAACAGAATACCGAAGCAGCCTTAAATGGGCACAAGATAAATTAAGTTAACCGGTTATTTTAGGAAGTGGTAATGATTAAAATAAGCTACCACTTCCCAGTCCAATCCAGTTGGAAATTATCACATTCTTGATAGCGTCCGGGATAGTGTATCCACAATTGCAAACGATAATACCTTTTCCTTGTACAATACTGTATACTGTCCCTTGACTGTACAATACCTTTAATACCTATTTTTTCTAAAAATAAAGTTATTGCAATCTCAATATTTTTATCACTATTGAAACATATTATTTAATTACAATTAAATAATTGTGACGCACGCCTGAATAATAATATGTGTAATAACACCTTGGAAAATTTAAAAAACTATACTCTAAAAACAATTTATTTTACTGGTGATATGAAAAATATTTTTAATTTATTTCCGTTTTCTAAGGAGAATCTTTTTTGACAAAATTACCTTGTTAAGAGGATGCTACTATCCATAGCCAAGTCATAAATGTGAAAGGAGAAATCACTTGCGATTTACCAACAACCCCAAAAACTATACAGCCAGGATGGTTTTATCTCCTGTCTTATTGTTATCCATCGTCAAGTACGCCCAGGCAAGTGACTTCGTCAATTTTCAATCCATTGACACCAGCCTTTACTTCCAATTTGAGAATAAGGTTGCTCCTCAAAAAACCCTTTCTCCGATTGTGGAAGCGTTTGGTGATTACAAAATTGGCGATATGTATGTTTACAGTATTTGGCAAAATTCGCTGCAACACGACTACCAAGGTGATAAAAGCACCTATTACTATAAATTTGTGCCAAGGCTCAGTGCTAGCAAAATCACAGGGTATGATCTTTCCTATGGCCCATTAAAAGATGTCCTGTTTACCCAATGGATAGCCAAAACCAAAAACGTAAAATACGACTATTTCCCCGGTATCAGCTTTGATTGGCAAATAGGCGGGTTCAGTTGGCTGCGCACTATCTTTTATTTTGAAAATAATGCTAAGGGAAGCTGGAACGATCAGCGTATCCATATCGATTATGGCATTCCTTTCAGGAATCGATTGGGAGATTTCCGTATCGTGGGAACGTTCGATTATACACTAGGGTTAGGTGATAACCCTGAAATGATCGATTTTAAGCCCGAATTGCATTATGACTTAGGCAAAAAATTAGGCTATCAAACCGGTCATCTGTGGACTGGGGTTGTCGTGAATCCTGTCAAAAATAAGTACAAAATAAAAGATACGTCTGGCTTTCGCACGGATCAATTTAGTTATGGCGTGTTTATTCGATACAGCTTTTTCTAATAAACACATAAAATAGTGCCGCTTTTAATCGTTTACATCCTTGATGGAGTCACAATGTCCATTCAACACGACAAATTCGGACGTACTTATCAGTGGTTTTTGCTGATACTTTTAGGCATGGTCTATTTTCTATCCACAGCAACAACCTTTACGTCATTGGGTGTTGTCCTGCCAAGTATGATTAATGAACTGGGCTGGAGTTGGACAAATGCAGGGTTAGGGTTCACACTGCTTGGCCTGACTTGCGGGCTGTCCAGTTTTCTGCCAACGGTATTTATTCGTAAAATTGGCGTTCGTTTTACCCTGTTTATCGGCCTGCTGATTTTTCTGGCGGGTTTCTACAACCTTTATCATACATACGCTATTTCATCCTATTTTATCGGTACGGCTTTAATGGGTATCGGTTTTACTTTTCTGGCAACCGTGCCGGGTACTTATGTGATTTCACGGCTATATGAGAAACAATCCCTTGCTTTTGGTTTCTATTTCACGATAGGGGGACTAGGTGGGGTAATTGGCCCGTGGATCTACTTTCTGGCGACCCGTATTTGGGGAACCTGGCGAATGCATTGGATGATTTCCGCTATTATCCTCTCCATTTTCGTTATCCTGACGATTATTATTCTTCAGGAAGGTAAACGGGAAATCGCCCACGCCAAGGCCGTAAACCAGAAACATAACAATCAGGATACTCCCAGCATTTATCGTACCAAGCAACGTTGGACTGCACATCAAGCACTGCGGACATGGCAGTTCTATATGATTGCTGCAACTTACACCGCATTTTTATGGTGTGGCATTACCGTCAACAGTTTTGCGGTTGCTCATATTATCGAAAATGGTTTCAGCGAAGCTATCGCCGCAGGGTTACTGAGTACAATGGCTTTTATCAATGCATTTTCCCGATTAGCTGGCGGTGCAGTTGGGGAATGGGTAGAACCGAAAAAGTTACTGATTATCAGTCTGTCCATTATTATACTTGGTTTGATTGCACTGAGTATCGCCTCATCATGGCCGTTCTTGATTGCGTTCACACTGTGTGTCGGAATGGGATATGGCATGACCTTCCTTGCATCCAGTGTATTGCTGGCTAACTACTTTGGCCGCAAGCCTTATCTGGAACTGTTTTCTATCATGAACCTGATATCCACTCTGGCTTGTCTGGCACCTTTTTTTGCCGGTGCCATCAAAGATTATTCAGGCAGTTTTACCGCTGCATTCTTGATTATTGCCATTCCCGTATTTGTTGTTCTTGTCGTAACATTAATGATGAAACCACCTGCTCATAAAATGAGAAAACACGCGGTTGAAAGCACCAAATTTACTGAATAAGGTAAAAATGAATTGAAATAACGTACAAACAAGGAAATTAAGAGAAGAATTTGTCTGATAATATCCGGTCAGATTGCTGATAAACCTCGTTTGAATTCCAACGAGGTTTATCAAAGAGATGGGAATTATTCAGTCAAACGTCGATATTGCCCTTGCCTCCGTAATAATCTAACGCCCAACCAGCCACCGCATAGTGAAAGCAGTAAGCTACTGATGATGGGAAGCAGAAACCACATCTGCCATTGTGGCTGCCACGGGAAATCAAAGACCTGAGTCTGTAACAACCAAAGTGCAACTTCTGCACCAAATGCTGCCGCTAAACCCGCCATAAAACCTAGCAGGGCAAATTCACTCCATAATGTATGACGCAAAAGTTTTTTGCTCGCCCCTAACGTGCGATATACCACCAATTCAAGTTGTCGTTGGCTCATACCGACCTGAATTTGTGCCAATAACAGCAAACCGCCACAAATCATCACCAAAACAACCATTATTTCCAATGCCTTGCTAACTTGCTGCAAGATGCCTTGTACTTGTTTGAGTATCGAACCAATATCCAACATACTGATGGTTGGGAAATGGCGGTTAATTTCCGTTAACAGTTTTCCATCTCCTTCATAATGAAAGCTGGTTAACCACATTCCGGGCTGATTTTCCAATGTCTCTTTGGCGAAAATAAAAATGAAGTTCGGGTTTATGCTCTCCCAATCCACCTTACGAATACTGCTGACCGTGGCATGAAACGTTCGGGTATCTCCGGTGAATGTGAGTCTATCTCCCAGATTTATTTGTAACCGTTCAGCGACGCTTTGCTCCATAGAAACTTCGTTCAGTTTTGGCGGCCACGTTCCCGCAATCAGGGTATTAAACGGCGGCAGTTCTGCTTTCCATGTTAAGTTCAGTTCGCGACGCACGGTAGTACTATTAGGCTGTTTTTTATCCGCCCATTCCAGCGCAGATTGCCCGTTCACTTCCGTCAAACGTGCCAATACCACTGGATAAAAATCGGTCGGTTTCACCTGATATTTATCCAATAAGTCATTGACTTGAGCAGTTTGTGGTTGGGTCATGTTAATCAGGAAATAATTAGGGCTATCCGGCGGTAATTGCTGTTGCCATTGGTTCAATAAATCTCCCCTTGCCATAATCAGCAAAGCCAACAACATAAATGACAGGGAAAATGCCGCTAATTGGGTCATGGTCTGAAATGGCCGACACAGTAACCGATTGACCGCCAGACGCAGGCTTAACTGACGGAACGTCACACGGCGCAGTAGCCATAATCCGCCCCATCCCAATAACGCCAAAAACAACGCAACAATCGGCACTCCCGCTAACAGCGACCATAACAACGGCTTAGTGCCTGCCAGTAATACCAGTCCTCCCGTTATCATTAATGCCACCGCCGGTAAATAATAACGTAATGGCCAGATGGATGCCGTCACATCACTTCTCAATACCCGTGAAGGCTGGGTAGCCATAAGTTGACGATAAGGGCGAATACCTACCAACACGGCAATACCAAACAGAGCGGCTATCGCCCATACCCACGGCCACATGCCCGCCGCCGGTAACATCTTAGGTAACATTTCTGCCAGGATCCGAATCAATGCAGATTCAAAAGCCAACCCTAAAATGGAGCCGACTACTATGGCGGCAAGTAATATCACCAGCCATTGTCCAATGATCCATTGACGCAAGGCCCAACGCCCTGCTCCCAGTGTTTTCAGGATAGCTATCAGGTTATGCCGGCTGCGGCAATAATGCGCCATCGAAACTGCCATCGCAGCAACAGCGAGGAGTAATGTCAACAAAGCTGACAGCAGTAAAAATTGCTGGGCACGTTCGATGGATTGAGCCATGACGCCATTATCCTGTTTCAATGTCAGCCAGCGTTGATCCGCTTTTAGTTGCGGCTCAACAAATTGCTGGAATGATTGGATGGCGGCAGGAGAACCCGCAAACATATAACGGTAAGTCAGGCGGCTACCGGGTTGAATCGCCCCTGTTAACTGAGCATCATCAATATTGATTAAAATTCGGGGAGAAATCTGGAAGGGATTGAAACCGCTGTCAGGCTCTTGCAGCAATTCGCCGCTAATCTTCAATGTGGTATCTCCCACATCAATATTATCCCCGACTTTAACGCCCAATAGTGCCAACAATCGTGGGACTACCAGCACTGAACCTTTTTCTGGTGTTAACCCATGTGGATGGGTTTCCAGTTCGCCATACAGAGGATAACGCTCATCTGCGGCTTTCACCTGAGCCAGTTGCGGAATATCTCCCGCATACGTCATCGTCGAAAATGAAATTTGCCGACTCAAGGTCAAACCCTGCGCCTGTGCCCTTTGCAACCAGGTTTCATCAACGGGATACGAAGCCCTTAAAACCAGATCACCCGCCAGAAAATCACGACTTTGATAATGCACACTTTGATCAATACGATCACTGATACGCCCTAATGCCAGTACACAAGCCACTGCCAACGTCAGAGATAACCAAACAATCAAGAGAGAAGGTGTGCGCCATTCACGCCAAAACCAGCGCCAGATCATGCTTCCTCCCGTAATTTTCCGTCCACCAGACGTAAGCGACGTTGGCAACGCGCTGCAAGCTGGCTGTCGTGCGTCACTAATATCAAAGTAGTGGCGTAATCATGATTAAGAGAAAACAGCAGGTCGACGATGCGATCACCTGTCTGGCGATCAAGATTACCGGTTGGCTCATCAGCAAACAGAATTTTGGGGCGGGTACAAAATGCCCGTGCCAAAGCCACTCGCTGCTGTTCTCCTCCAGAAAGCTGGGCAGGCATGTGTTTCAGGCGTTTTCCTAACCCTAACTGTTCGAGTAGTTCAATAGCTTGTTCACGGCTTTGGTTTTCCGATTCGCCACGCAATAGTGCCGGAAGCTGGACATTCTCCAATGCATTCAGGGTGGGGATCAACATAAATGACTGAAAAACAAAACCTACATTTTCTGCCCTTAACTGCGCGCGCTGCTCTTCATTCATGCGACTGATATTTTGCCCCAATAGATGAACTTCGCCTCCACTACCATCATCCAATCCGGCAATAATGCCCAGAAGTGTTGATTTACCTGATCCTGATTCGCCAATTAATGCAATTGTCTGTGCTGGCTCGACAACCAACTCAATACCTTGCAATATATTAATTACCTGTTCCCCTTGACCGACATGTTTAGTGAGATGATGAACTTCAAGAATACTTTCTACAGCCATGTATTTTTCCTTTTATTGTTGGTGCTATGCAGTGCCAGAGCAGCGGCGGCAGATACCCTGCTTATATTAGGTGATAGCCTTAGTGCGGGATATCGTTTACCAGTTGAGCAATCATGGCCCGCACTGATGGTAAAACAGTGGCAACAAACGGGCAAAAAAACCGTCATTATTAACGGCAGTATTAGTGGCAATACTGTTGCGCAAGGGCTTGAACGTTTGCCTGAGTTATTGAAACAGCACAATCCAAAATGGGTTTTGATAGAGCTTGGTGCTAATGATGGACTGCGTGGTTTTCCCATTCAAAACATAGAACAGGATTTGCAACAGAGCATTCATTTGATCAAACAAACCGGCGCACAACCGTTATTAATGCAAATCCGCATTTCACCTAATTATGGAAAGCGATATACCGAATCCTTTGCCAAAATTTATCCCACACTTGCTGAACGCAATCAAATTCCTCTGCTGCCATTTTTCATGGAGCACGTTGCTATCAAACCAGAATGGATGCAAGATGACGGGCTACACCCCAATCAAGCTGCACAACCCTTTATTGCTGATTGGATGTCCAACACATTGTCGACATATATCAACTCTCCTTAAGTAAAAAATATTTCTTAATAGTAAATCATTTATTTCCATAAATTGATGCAGGTAAACAGGTAAAGTTATGCAAAAAGCCATTTTTATTACTGGGTGTTCTAGCGGGATTGGGTTAATCGCGGCCAAAACCCTCCACCAACGTGGTTACCGCGTACTCGCAGCTTGCCGCAAACCCTCTGATTTGGCCCATATGCATGAGTTGGGGTTCGAACCCATCGAATTGGATTTAGATGATAAAGAGAGCGTAGAGCGCGCCGCCAAAGAAGTGATCGAATTAACCAACGGTCGTCTGTTCGGGCTATTCAATAACGGGGGATTTGGTGTTT
Source organism: Xenorhabdus sp. SGI 60 (assembly GCF_056632175.1). NCBI lineage: Bacteria > Pseudomonadati > Pseudomonadota > Gammaproteobacteria > Enterobacterales > Morganellaceae > Xenorhabdus > Xenorhabdus sp. SGI 60. The sequence continues at coordinate 3,333,059 of NZ_CP196860.1, forward strand.
ACGGTCCATTGGAAAGTATCTCCCGCGAACAGATGGAAAAACAGTTTTCCACCAATTTCTTTGGCACCCACCAACTGACGTGCCTGTTATTGCCCGCTATACGCGCTTATGGCGCAGGGCGGATTGTTCAGACCAGTTCTGTGATGGGATTGATTTCGACACCTGGCCGTGGCGCATATGCTGCCAGTAAATATGCTCTTGAAGCCTGGTCGGATGCCTTACGTGGCGAATTGGCTAAAACCGATATTAAAGTCAGCCTGATAGAGCCTGGCCCAATCCATTCCCGTTTTACGCACAATATCAACCAAACACAGCAGGATCATCCGGTTGAGAATCCAGGCCTTGCTCGTCGTTTTACGTTGATGCCTGAGGATGTCGTCTCTAAACTGATTCATGCGCTGGAAAGCGCCAACCCGAAATTACGCTATTCGGTTACGTTATTGACTCATGCAGTAAAAGTAATGCGCCGTCTACTCCCTGAGCGATGGCTCGATAGAATCTTGCGCTGGCAAAGTAAATAGACATTGAAAAACGGACAAACAAGTCTTATTTATTCATGTAATCACCTTACAACGACTCAGAGAAAAATCCCATGGAACCAACCGTGAATACAAACAACAATACTGCCCATATCATTAATATTGATGAATCGAATATTACCCAGGTTGTTCAGCACTCTCTCACCCAGCTTGTCGTATTCTACTTCTGGTCTTCACAGGACCTGCATTGCCATGAATTAGAAACCACGCTTGATAAAATAGCCCATGAATATGCCGGGCAATTTGCCCTGGCTAAAGTCAATTGTGACCAACTTTCACACATCGCTGCACAATTTGGTGTGCGTAGCTTGCCTACCGTACTGTTCGTAAAAGAAGCTCGCCCTGTTCAGGGTTTTGAGGGTATCCAGACAGATGAAGCCATCAGAAAGATTTTTGCCACTTTCCTCCCCCAAATGGCAAAATCACCCTTAGAGCAAGTTGACGAACTACTTGCAGAAGGTAAAGAGCAGGAGGCACTGCTTTTACTAAAAGAAATCCATCAAGAAAATCCGCAAGATACAGAGATTACCTTATTGCTAGCCCAAGTGAATCTTTCACTCAATCATCTTGAAGAGGCCCAAAAAATACTGGATTCCGTGTCATCAGAAGCACAAGATGAACACTATAATGAGTTACTTGAATACCTTAAGTCCCAACAAGAGGCGGCTGATTCCCCTGAGATTCGACAACTACAACAAGAGTTGGCAATTCAATCAGAGAATGCAGAATTAGCCGTACAACTGGCTGCCAAATTACACGAAGTTGGCCGTAATGAAGAAGCTCTGGAATTGCTATTTAGTTTTCTGAAAAAGGATCTTTCTGCTGCCGAGGGTGCAGTGAAAAAGACGATGATGGATATTCTTTCTGCACTGGGCACCGGAGATACTCTGGCATCTAAATACCGTCGTCATGTATACTCTTTACTCTATTAAGTAAAGAAATTTTATATATTCCATAATTAGCTAAGTAAGGGAATTGTTATGGATTTACTCTCTTTTGGTGCTGTACCGATTTTAATCGTTATTGCGGTTGCTATCGTCTTTACCTGTGTCAAAACCGTTCCACAAGGCTATCAATGGACTGTTGAGCGCTTTGGACGTTATACCCGTACATTAACACCAGGCCTGCACATTATCATGCCATTTGTTGATCGTATCGGCCGTAAAATCAATATGATGGAACAGGTTCTGGATATCCCATCGCAGGAAATTATTTCTCGTGATAATGCCAATGTCACTATTGATGCCGTCTGCTTTATTCAGGTCGTCGATCCCGTACGGGCTGCCTATGAAGTCAGCAATCTGGAACTGTCCATCATCAACCTGACCATGACTAACTTCCGTACCGTGCTGGGTTCAATGGAACTGGATGAAATGCTGTCCCAACGCGATTCCATCAACAGCCGATTGCTGGCAATCGTCGATGAAGCGACTAACCCGTGGGGTGTCAAAATCACGCGGATTGAGATCCGCGATGTGCGTCCACCTAAGGAGTTGATCTCCGCGATGAACGCCCAAATGAAAGCAGAACGTACCAAACGTGCAGATATTCTTGAGGCGGAAGGTATTCGTCAGGCAGCCATTTTGAAAGCGGAAGGGGAAAAACAGTCGCAAATCCTGAAAGCAGAGGGTGAACGCCAGTCAGCCTTCCTGCAAGCGGAAGCTCGTGAACGTGCCGCCGAAGCAGAAGCGCGTGCAACCAAAATGGTTTCTGACGCGATTGCTAATGGTGATATGCAGGCAATTAACTACTTTGTTGCCCAAAAATATACCGATGCCCTCACCAACATTGGTGCCTCAAATAACAGCAAAGTGATTATGATGCCACTGGAAGCCAGTAATTTGATGGGAGCCATTGGTGGTATTGCTGAATTAATTTCCGAAAGCAAGAAGAGCAAACAGGATAAATAGCCATACAGGATAATTGTTATGATTGAACAGATCGCCGCTCAACCAGCTTGGTTCTGGCTCTGTTTTGGTGGCCTGCTTCTGATTGCAGAATTGCTGGGAACGGGAGGATATCTGTTGTGGACAGGAACCGCAGCCGTTGTTGTTGCCCTGATCACATGGATTTTCCCTAATATGGGCTGGGAATTGCAAGGTACTCTGTTTGCTGTCTTGACCTTGCTTTCTGTTATTGCATGGCGTAGCTGGCTACGCCATCGCCCACGCCAGGCTAGTGATAAGACGCTCAATCAGAAAAACCACCAATTGATTGGCATGCGGACCCGTTTAACCACGGATACCGAAAATGGTTTTGGGCGAGTCAAACTGGCCGATGGCAGTTGGCGCGTTCATTGTGACCGAGAACTTCCGGCCAATACCGAAATTGAAGTCATCGCCGTTGACGGAATCACATTAAAGGTGAGACCGGTTCCCCATCAACCGTGATGCTGACAGCAGCCAGATAAATGCTCAATGATGGGACAATCAGCCCCATCATTTCCCGGGCATTCAGCCACCAATACCAGTAATTTTTCCTTTATCTTTTGCAATTCCAACACCGTTTTTTCTATTTCCGCCACTTTTTGCAGGGTCGCCATTTTTACATCGGCACTGTGACGGTGAGGATTGCGAAATAATCGCAGCAATTCGCGACACTCCTCCAACGTAAATCCGACCTCTTTCGCCTGACGCAAAAGCATCAGTTCGTCAATGTGCCTTTTCTGGTAATGACGATAGCCATTATCTCCCCGCTCCGGTGCAGTAATGAGATCTTTTTCTTCATAAAACCGAATCGCTTTGCGGGTTAAACCGGTCTTACGGGCAATTTCACTGATATTCATTATTTCCCCTTGACCTTCCCCTTGCAGGAAGGTTTAGCCTTAATGATAAGTATATCACTCTGTATCAGGAGATATTGTTATGTCCACAACCACCATTCTCGCACTTCAAGGCCTGACTTGTATGCATTGTGTCGGCCGGGTCAAAAAAGCGTTGGAAAAAATACCCGGCGTTGAGCTGACGGATGTGAACCTCAATTATGCCAAAATTATCAGTAACGTTTCATCTGATGAATTGATTGCCGCTATTGTTGCCGAAGATTATCAAGCCACTGTTGCCACCCGGCCCGATGTTGTATTGCGCCTGTCAGGTTTAAGCTGCATGAAATGTGCAAATAAGACACAAAAGGCATTGGAAACAGTAGAAGGTGTTATCGCCACAGAAGTTGATACCCAAACAGCAAAAATCTACGGTAAAGCAGAGAACAGTGCTTTAATTCATGCAGTCGAACAAGCCGGATATAACGCTAAATTAGCCACGGAAGCCGATTGCCCAAAAACTGAGCCGCTGGCAATACATATTCCACAGATTTCGGAGTCTTTGGCAGCGGCAATATCTTCGACTCCGGTAGAAACAGTTTCGGTTGAGTACAACAACAAAAATAATGCGAGTGCTAAGAGTGCTAAAAATAGTAATAGCGACAGTATTCAGCTCCTGCTGGATGGCATGAGCTGTGCAAGCTGTGTCAGCAAAGTACAAAAAGCCCTGCAATCCGTTAATGGCGTGGAACATGCCAGAGTCAATCTCGCGGAAAGAAGCGCATTGGTCACAGGCCATGCATCACCAAATGCCTTAGTTGAAGCAGTCATCAAGGCCGGTTATGGGGCGGAAATCATTCAGGATGAAACAGAACGCCGTGAACGCCAGCAACAAGTAACGCAAGCTAATATGCGCCGCTTTCGCTGGCAATCGGCCCTTGCGTTAGTAGTTGGGGTGCCTGTCATGGTATGGGGTATGATAGGCGACAATATGATACTCACACCAGCAAACCACGCCATTTGGCTAACTATTGGTTTGATGACGCTGGTTGTAATGATATTTGCAGGCGGGCATTTTTATCGTAACGCGTGGCAAAGTCTAAAAAATGGCAGTGCGACAATGGATACCCTCGTAGCTTTGGGTACTGGCGTAGCGTGGCTCTATTCAATGAGCGTCAATTTGTGGCCAGAAATTTTTCCACCCCAAGCCCGCCATCTTTATTATGAAGCCAGTGCCATGATCATTGGTTTGATCAATCTTGGCCATGCCTTGGAACAACGTGCCCGTCAACGTTCTTCCAAGGCACTTGAGCGATTATTAGATCTAACACCACCAACAGCGCGGGTAGTTACCTGTGGAGGTGAAAAAACAGTGTCACTGGCCGATGTTATGCCCAATATGGTACTGCGCCTGACAACAGGAGATCGTGTTCCGGTTGATGGTGAAATTACTCAGGGTACAGTTTGGCTGGATGAAGCCATGCTGACAGGTGAACCTATCCCTCAGCAGAAAACAACTGGCGATACCGTCCATGCCGGCACTGTAGTTCAAGATGGTACGGTACTGTTTAAAGCCAATGCGGTTGGTAGCCAAACAACCTTAGCACGCATTATCAAATTAGTTCGTCAGGCACAAAGCAGCAAACCTGAAATCGGCCAATTGGCAGATAAAATATCTTCAATATTCGTGCCTGTTGTTGTTGCTATCGCCCTGATTGCCAGCGCGATTTGGTTTTTTATCGGCCCTGCCCCACAAATCATGTACGCTCTGGTCATCATGACAACCGTTTTGATTATCGCCTGTCCTTGCGCGCTTGGGCTGGCAACCCCCATGTCCATCATCTCAGGGGTCGGACGGGCAGCCGAATTAGGTGTATTGGTGCGTGATGCTGATGCCCTGCAACATGCCAGCCAACTGGATACGATTGTCTTCGACAAAACGGGCACCTTAACTGAAGGTATGCCGCAAGTCACAGAGATCCACACCTTTAATGGTTTCACCGAAGAGCAAGTGTTACTATGGGCCAGTGCATTGGAAAATGGCTCTAATCACCCTTTGGCAAAAGCTATTTTACTGAAGGTTGAGAGACAAAAATTACCCGAAGTACAAGCATTCCGTACCTTAGCGGGATTGGGTGTTAAAGGGGAAGTCGGCGATATTACTCTGCTATTGGGTAACCAAAAATTACTTGAACAGCATCAGATTGAAACCACAGAATTAAAGCCATTAGTGGCAGCACAAGCAGAAAAAGGCATCACGCCTGTTATTCTGTCAGTCAATGGCAAAATCGCTGCCTTGTTTTCTATTCGTGATCCCTTGCGGCAGGACACTGTTTTTGCCCTGCAACGCTTACATCACCAAGGCTATCGTTTGGTCATGCTGACGGGGGATAATCCCACCACAGCGAATGCTATCGCCCAAGAAGCGGGTATTGATCAGGTGATTGCCGGTGTTTTACCTGATGGCAAAGCCGCAGCCATTCAGTCGTTGCAATCCGAAGGCAGAAAAGTAGCAATGGTCGGCGATGGCATAAATGACGCCCCTGCATTAGCGCAAGCGGATGTCGGCATCGCAATGGGAAGCGGTAGTGATATCGCCATAGAAACCGCAACAATGACCCTGATGCGCCATAGCCTGCACGGGGTTGCTGATGCAGTTGAATTATCCCGTGGTACATTGCGCAATATGAAACAAAACCTATTTGGTGCCTTTGTCTACAATACATTGGGTATTCCAATCGCCGCCGGTATTTTATTCCCTTTCACTGGCACCTTACTAAACCCTGTCGTTGCAGGTGCGGCCATGGCATTGTCTTCTATTACTGTTGTTAGTAATGCCAATCGCTTATTGCGCTTCAAGCCTAAATCCTGACCTAATATTCAGGAAATTTTATTTTTCCCATGAAAAGCTAAACATATTTCGTTTAGCTTTTCATCCCGCACTTTTCCCTCTTTCTTGTTGGCGATTAACAGGTTAGCATACCGCCCAATGCCAGCTATTGGAGTATGCAATATGGGAAAATTAATGACATATTTCAGTAAAATATTGGGATTCAATTCCCAACGGCATTACCCTTATCCTGCTTTTGACATCAATTTAAATAATAACAAACAATTACATATTGTTGGCAGCATTCATATGGGTACTAAAAACATGTATCCACTTTCTGAAGTATTGTTGGAACAGCTAGAGCAAGCGGATGCGCTGATTGTCGAGGCAGATATCACTCAGGTCAATTCCCCTTTCAAGGAAAAGTTTCCTGAACAGCCCAAACTATCACAACGTTTATCACCCGAACATTTTGCCTGTTTACAACACTATTGCCGAGAAATCCAACATCCTGTCACGTTGCTGGATCCATTGCCATCGTGGCAAGTCGCATTGATATTACAGGCTGCCCAAGCCCAATATTTGGGGTTACAACCTCAATATGGTATCGATTGTCAATTACTGAACTGTGCAAAAGCTACCAATAAACCCATCATTGAGTTGGAAGGCACTGATGCACAAGTTAACCTTCTCACCAATTTGCCAAATGGTGGGATCTCTCTACTGGAAGATACCATCACCCATTGGCATACCAATGCCCGTGCTTTACAGACTATGATTAGCTGGTGGATGAATTACAAACCTGAGAAACAAAATCAGGTAATACCAATGACATTCTGCGAAGAGATTTATCAAACCCTAATGGCTGAACGCAACCATCAGTGGAGTGAGCAATTACATGGTTTACCAGCAGGAAAATATTTGGTTGCAGTAGGCGCCTTACACCTCCACGGCGAGAACAACTTACGACATATGCTGGCAAAACCACAAACATAGCAACTTCATCTGTTTCATTCTGAAAACTAATCATTACGGATAAGCAGTTATAAATTGATCGTTATAGGAAAAAATATGACCCCCGCTGTTATCTTGCTGGAAAAACAAAAAATTAATTTCAAACTTCATTCTTATGACCACGATGTCAATGAACATAATTTTGGTGATGAAGTGGTGAAAAAACTCGGTTTAGATGCTAATCAGGTTTTTAAGACACTGTTGGTCTCATTGAATGGTGATCCTAAAAATCTCGCTGTCGCCGTTACGCCGGTCTCTGGACAACTCGATTTGAAAAAAGTGGCTAAAGTTTTCAAGGCCAAAAAGGCAGATATGGCCGATCCCCAACTGGCACAAAAAGTAACGGGTTATTTAGTAGGTGGCATTAGCCCGTTGGGACAGAAAAAACGTCTACCTACCGTGATTGACAGCCAGGCGCAAACCTTGCCAACCCTGTTTATCTCTGGTGGTAAACGTGGCTTAGATATTGAATTGTCCCCCATAGACTTATGCCAATTACTTAATTGTTCATTTGCTGATATTGCTAAAATTTGAAAATTTATTGCAATTCTCGCTGAATTTTTTCGAGCTGGCTCTGTTTTCTCTAAAACAGGGCCTTGTGATAAACAATAATGTCGATATACTTTCCTCACAGTGCAAAAATCATTAATTACCCTGTTAGTTAATAATTAAATTATTATTCAGCTTCAAGCGTTCCTATGATAGATTATGCATAACATTCCTTATTGATAATAAGTAAAAGACCATCTGTCCTGCTGATGGTCTTTTTATGCAAATAACTAACAACAATCTATTGATCAGTTGTTAGTTATTTATATCAATTTCACCTTTCGGTTCATAATCAGAAGCTTTTAATGGAGAATGTTTTTCAATATATCCTTTCAATACTTCAGCATCGACAAACCCTGTATCAACATAACCAGGCAAATTATCAATCCGTGGATAACCATCTCCGCCAATCGCATTAAAGTTCAAAGTTGCCATGCGGTAAGTTTTGTTTGGATCCAACGGCTTACCACCGATTTTTACCTCACTGATATTCTTACCATTCTTCACGAAGTTCACATTATAGAACTGACCATAAGCGCCAGAATCCTTTTCCATATTGGCAACAGCCGTCAAATAGGACAAAACTTCGCTACCTTTGAAGTCCACATAAACCAGTTGGTTAGCAAATGGATGAACTTTCATAACATCCTTGTAAGTAATATCCCCTGCTTCAATAGAGTCACGAATTCCACCACCGCTCATCACTGCAAAATCAGCGTTTGTCCGTTCCATTTGGGCAGCCAATACAAGGTGTGCCATATTCGTTTGCACGAAACGTACCTTGCTGCGATCACCTTCTAATTTGTTATCTACTGAGCCTATTTTCACATTAAGTATCTGGCTGCCCTTGTCTTCATAAGGTGTCAGCAACTTAAGCATTTCAGGATTTTGCTTAATTTCATGGGTATAGTAAACACGTTCCGTACTGCCATCTTCTTTTGTCACTTTTTTCTTTAGGTTAATAGGGATCAATTGATAATGAACCAACTTGAATTCACCATTGCGGAATTGAAAATCCGCCCGGCCTACATATTTCCCCCATTCGTGAGCTTGGACAATCCATGTGCCATTTTGTCTATCGGGAGAACAAGGTGTACCCGGAACATAATCCACTTGTTTATAGTTTTTATTCTCCGCAGACATACACACCGGATCTTGTGAATGACCACCCACAATCATATTCAAATAACCCGCAGGCAAACTACGTGCCATTTCAACATCTCCCGGCGCATTCGTGCCATGGTGACCATCGTCATAGTGCCCCATGTGGGTTGCCGCAATAATCACGTCCGGCTTCTCATTCTTTTTCAGCTCTTCAATAACTTTTTTAGCTTCTTCGGCCGGAACGCGGAATTCAACATCTGGAAAATTAGCCGGATTACCTATTTTCGCTGTATCATCGGTTGTCAGGCCAAGAACCGCTATTTTCACGCCTTGCTTATCAAAAATAACATATGGCTTGAACAAGCGCTTGCCTGTACTGGTTTGGTAAATATTGGCAGAGAGGAATGGGAAGTTTGCCCATTTTTGTTGCTGGAATAACACATTCAAAGGCTTATCAAATTCATGATTCCCCAATGCCATTGCATCGTATCCTACCAGATTCATGCCCTTAAAATCTGGTTCAGCATCTTGCATATCTGATTCCGGTACACCGGTGTTAATGTCACCACCTGACAATAACAATACGCTACCTCCTTTCTTGGCAACCTCCTGACGAATGGAATCTACCACCGTTTTTTGAGCCGCTAAACCATACTCACCATAATCGTTATGCCAGAAGTGACCATGGTGATCGTTAGTATGCAAGATGGTAATGTCATAGGTTTTATCTTTTTCCCAAGCGTTTGCAATTAACGGTGCCAGTGACAGCGAAACTGCAAGGGCGCAAATTGACGCTTTAAACGATAATTTCATGGGGTATCTCCATGTATTTTAAAATTTTATTAGTTATATGATGGTGGTGGTTTATCCCTTTCAAGCCGCTGCTTAAAAGATTTCACCTTTTTGAGATTGCGGTCAAATTATATAGGTACAAATAAAAAGTTTGTTAATTATCTAAGATGTATTATGGTGTAAAAATTAGACAACAGCTCAACAAACCTAAAAATTTACCCAACAAATTTTGTTGATAATGATATCGATAAGCGAATAAATATGAGTGAAAAAAATCAAACAGCCCCTTTTCCAACTTCACCAACAAAAACACATCGGACAGTTTTTTCAATTCTCGGTGCCATCAGCTTATCCCATATGCTGAATGATATGATTCAATCGTTGATTCTGGCTATTTATCCACTGCTGCAATCTGAATTTACTCTCAGTTTTATTCAGGTTGGAATGATAACTCTGACCTATCAGGTAACAGCATCCCTATTGCAGCCTCTTATCGGTTTGTATACTGATAAACATCCGCAACCCTATTCACTGCCTATCGGTATGGGATTTACCCTATCTGGTTTGCTTCTATTAGCTTATGCTGAAAGTTTCCCAATTATATTAATGGCTGCCGCATTAGTCGGTACGGGGTCATCCGTTTTTCATCCAGAATCGTCACGAGTCGCACGCATGGCTTCAGGTGGACGTCATGGTCTGGCTCAATCTTTATTTCAAGTAGGGGGAAATTTAGGCAGTTCATTGGGTCCACTGTTAGCGGCTATTTTCATTGCGCCTTACGGCAAGGGAAACATCGGTTGGTTTTCTCTGGCAGCACTGCTGGCTATCGTGATCCTCTTGCAAATCAGCCAGTGGTATAAGATGCAGCATCGGGTCACCACTCCCCTGTCTTCCAGAACCCCTTCTCTGCCAAGCCTACCTAAAAAGACCGTCATAAATTCTTTTGCCATTCTTCTGCTACTTGTTTTTTCTAAGTACTTTTATCTAACCAGTATCAGTAGCTACTATACCTTTTACCTGATGCAAAAATTTAGTGTGTCAGTGCAAAACGCCCAGATTCACCTGTTTATCTTTTTATTTGCCGTAGCGGCAGGCACCCTGATTGGAGGGCCGATTGGAGATAAGATAGGTCGGAAATATGTCATTTGGGGTTCAATTCTTGGCGTTGCACCTTTTACTCTGCTGTTACCTTATTCCTCCTCCTTATTCTGGACAAGCATACTAACGGTTATTATTGGTATAATATTGGCCTCTGCGTTCTCTGCTATTTTAGTCTATGCCCAAGAACTAATTCCCGGCAAAACAGGCATGATCGCAGGTTTGTTCTTTGGCCTGGCCTTCGGTATGGGTGGCATTGGGGCTGCCGTACTTGGTTATGTCGCAGATAAAACCAGTATAGAATTGGTTTACAAAATTTGTGCTTTTCTGCCACTTCTTGGTATTTTTACGCTGTTTTTGCCAAATATAGAAAAGAACGCTTGAAAAAGACAAGAAAAACCCTAGATAAACCCCATAATTATTAGACTATTTCTCTTTGTAAACTAGCGTAAACAATGGCAAGATCTACATAAAATTACATTAAAATAGTATTTAAGTAGATCATTATTGTTTTTACCACTCAATATATTTTTTTGTAATCTTTAACTATTTATAAAACATATTATTACCTCACCTAACTACACAATTTATATACTCGCTACCCAGAAGGAGCCTTGATGGAGCACTCGACACCTCTTATCACGACCATTGTTGGCGGTTTTGTTCTTGCTTATCTGCTTGGCATGCTTGCACAGCGCCTGAAAATTTCACCTCTGGTAGGATACCTCGTAGCAGGTGTACTAGCGGGTCCCTTCACGCCTGGTTTTGTTGCCGATACCTCTTTAGCTCCAGAACTTTCAGAAATTGGCGTGATCTTACTGATGTTTGGTGTCGGTCTACATTTTTCACTTAAAGATTTGTTAGCCGTCAAATCAATTGCCATTCCTGGCGCTATCGCCCAAATTGCAGTTGCAACCTTATTAGGTGCCGGATTATCAATGTTGCTCGGTTGGGGATTACTCAGCGGCATTGTATTTGGTCTTTGTCTGTCCACCGCCAGCACAGTAGTATTGCTCAGGGCATTAGAAGAACGACAGCTCATTGATAGTCAGAGAGGGCAAATTGCCATCGGTTGGTTAATTGTTGAAGATCTGGCGATGGTACTGACATTGGTATTACTTCCTGCGGCAGCAGGAATTATGGACAGCCACAACGCCAATATGGGCCAATTGTTATTGAAGATATTCCTTACCGTTGGCAAGGTCATTGCCTTTATTTTGTTGATGATTTTCGTCGGCCGCCGTGTCATTCCTTGGTTACTGGCAAAAACGGCGGCTACAGGCTCGCGTGAACTGTTCACGCTGGCTGTACTTGCCATTGCATTAGGTGTTGCTTACGGTGCGGTAACACTATTTGATGCTTCATTTGCCCTCGGTGCATTCTTCGCTGGCATGGTATTGAATGAGTCAGAATTGAGTCACCGGGCTGCGCAGGATACTTTACCGTTACGGGATGCTTTCGCGGTTCTTTTCTTTGTTTCTGTTGGCATGCTGTTTGACCCTATGGTTCTGCTCCAACAACCTCTGGCGATTATAGGAACCCTTGCCATTATTATCATTGGCAAGTCATTGGCTGCTTTGCTACTGGTCAGAATGTTTGGGCACTCACGACGTACAGCCCTAACCATCTCTGCCAGTCTCGCCCAAATTGGTGAATTTGCCTTTATTCTCGCCGGACTGGGTGTCACGCTGGGATTCTTGGATGGGGAAGCCCGTAACCTTGTACTGGCTGGCGCCATCATTTCAATCATGCTGAATCCTGTTCTATTCAGTTTACTGGATCGTTATCTGGAAAAAACAGAAACCATTGAAGAACAATTACTCGAAGAAACACTGGAAGAAGAAATCCAGATCCCTGTCGATATTTGTGGTCATGCTATTGTGGTGGGTTATGGCCGAGTGGGGCATCAGCTTTGTCAGCGTTTACAAGAAAAAAACTGCCCAGTTGTGATCATTGAAGATACACGTACCCGATTTGAAGAGTTAGGCGAAATGGGTATCAGTGCCATAATGGGTAACGCCGCCAATAAAGAGATAATGGAACTGGCAAGGCTCGATTGCGCTTGTATTTTATTCCTGACAATCCCTAATGGTTATGAAGCAGGTGAGATCGTTGCAAATGCCAGAGAAATCAGGCCAGATATCAATATTATTGTTCGAGCCCATTATGATGATGAAGTCACTTACATTACAGAGCGTGGCACTAATCACATTATCATTGGTGAACATGAAATAGCACGGGCAATGGCTGATGCATTACCTGAATATGAAGAGGGTTGCCCAGTAGAGTCACCATCATTACATTCACCAGCGACTTCATCTCCAACATAACTTACGAGCCAAGGATATCCCCATAACGTGGGGATATTCCCATAAAAACAGTGAAAACAATATCTGGGGCTCAGGCTAGCAGAATCAACGTTCCCAGTAAGACTCTTCCAGACTATCTTCTTTCTCCGGCAACCCTCGGGTTAGACGCGGAGAATGCTGACTCAATACCTGATAACTCACTCTATTAGCGTACTTACATACCTGAGCCAAAGAAGAATAGGTTAAATAAGAGCGCGCATGTTTACTGGAATTCGGTACATTCATGCGATGGTAGCTGTTGGCCGTGATATCATGCAGTAATGCAGATAATGCGCCATCCCCAGCACCATTGGTATTCATGATTTTTTCAGGTCCCCCCATATATGGCTCAATATGGGAATAAACTCGCATTGGGTTTTGGCAATCCACCTTATGCATCACCCGGCTGAATTCATAACGGTTAAATTCTGCAATCGCACCAGGTAGCAAAGGATGCAATGTTTGGCGTTTGTGTTCTTCCTCAGTGTAACCCGCCATATATAATCCAGCAGGTCCTGCGGTACATAACACCAAATCCACCCAATTTAGCGCCATGTCAGCCGCTAATAAAGGATCACTGAAACCTGTTAATTCACAAGCTTCATCTTCATTCATTGCAACAACAGAAACATTTTCAGCCAGAAAATCGCGCCACCATTGTGGATCATCCGCAATGACGTATTTTGTTCCTAACGTCAATACAACAGGTACGTTATGCTTCTTCGCATATTCAATAGCTTTCATTGTGGCTTCTGGCATTGGCTCACCCGATTTACAACGCACCAAATATGCAGTGATCACCAAAGCTGACGCTTCTGCAATAATATGTTCAGGAATACTTTCAGGACGAAGCTGATTCATTAACCCCGGACTGATGGCAAATGTTCTCTCACCATTTTCCGTCACTAAGGTAAAACAGCGGCCAATTGGGCCATCAACCCCCTGGAGGTGATTCAAATCCATACGGCTGGATGTATTACAAAGATAACAATACGCATAACTTCCTATTTGGATGTTATTACACATCGCACCAAGCAGGACGGATTTATCATCAGCCAGCACAGAATAGTTATGCAAAGTATTACCGATGGTGCCGCCTGCAAATTCGTGGCTGATAAGATTCTTATCCGTCAGTTCCTTGTAGAGAGCCTCTGCTACACCATCTTCAATGACTAACGAATGTCCCTGGCTCAGGTTATAACGCTGGATAAAATCCTCATCAACTTTGGCTTCAATATCAACCAGTGTCTGGTCAATACCAACAATATAGGCTTGATTATTTTCGGTATCCATCATCTCTTTGATGGGTTGGAGCAGAGGATCTCTTAAACTGACAGGAAAATAGTGTTTAGATTTACGTTTACCGGGGAATTTCATAATTAATTGTTGCGGTAGAGCTAAAATATGCGGCATGTTAGCATAATACGGTGTGCCACAATACCAGAGCAAAACAAAAAAATATGGAGACAACAAATGAAAACAGCCAATGCTATTACAACATTGGCTGTCGAAACGTTAGCTATCAGAGCATTATCTATAATAGATAATTTAAGCCTCTTGTTTCTGGCGACTACGTACCATGTGGCGCAACAGAACATACATGGTGGATAAAATAAATCCGATAAAGCCAGCGCCAATCAAAATCAGCAAACGCTTAGGTGAATCTTTTGAAGTTGGCTCATAAGGTTCCTGCATAAACCTGAATGGCACAAAATCAACGGTATTCACATTCACTTTTTCCAGATTTTTGATATACAACTGACGGTTACGCAGGTCTGCATCAATTTTAGTTGGGTCAGTAATTTCTTCAGTAATCTGTAATTTACGTTGCAGTGCATCAGAACCCAGCGCAATCGAATAATCTGGATCATCCTTGATCATAGCTCCGCCATTCGATACTGGTTTTTTAATTCCAGCAGAATTAGCAAGAGAAATCGCATACTTCAATCGCTCAATATCTACGCTGCGCATATTGGCGATACGCTCCAAATCGATAGCATAAAGCTTTTGCGAATATTCCAGTTTCCCATGAACCATATCACTCAGTTCCTCCTTCACTTGGTCACGAACCACCGAAGAGACAAATTTGATATAGCCATTTAATAGATTGTAAGCATCTTTCGCATTGCCAGCACTGAAAGAGAGTTTAGCTTCATCGACAACGTCATCGTCTTTTTCTTTCTTAGGTAAAGATATCACAATGTTTTTATTGACAACTTTCTCGATAAGCTTTCTTTTTTCCTGCTCAGAACTATCTTGATGCTTAGCCAGCAACGTTTTGAAGTAATCGGTATTAACCAAATATTCTTCACGTAATACACGTGAGTTATAATTTTCAATAAACCGCTTATACAGTGACCCTTCTGTCACTTTGGGATCTATGCTCAGAACATGTAAATCCGTTAACGCATTTTTCAATGGCTGAAATTCCTCCAGCCCCGGTTTCACTACAGCCGCTGTACTGGTCCATTTTTGTGGTAAAAATAATGCGATACTGAAACCAATAATTGCAAAGACGAAAGATACTGCAATGATCAAGTATTTTGATTGGAAGAGTACAGAGAATAGTTCAAGCAAATCAATTTCATCCTCCCGCGCGGGAGGATAATAGTTTGCATGTTCTTGATAAAAATCAGGGTGTTTAATAGGTTTATTACTCATTATCTATATGTCCAATCCAAATAATTTTGCTTTTCATTGATATGCAAGCCCTTTCTCTCGCTTATCGTATTCATTGGTTAAAAAACCATATCCTTAAAATCATACGACGATCAATGTCTGCTATTCATCATGTGTGATAATGTCCCATAACCAGCAATTGCAAGTTATTTCATGACATTATTTACCAACTGTTCAAGCAAAGAAATGTGGGCGTTATTATCATTAAGTGCAGAGATATATTCAAACTTTTTCCCACCAGCCTCTAAAAAGATAACTTTATTCTGTTGCTTAATCTCTTCCAACGTTTCCAGACAATCTGCCGCAAATCCCGGACATATCACTTGAACATGTTCTACTCCTTGGCTGGGTAATGATGCCATGGTTTTATCTGTATAAGGAGATAACCACGGTAAGCAACCAAAACGCGACTGATATGTCATCATAATTTTATCTGCGGGATAATCCAGTGCCTGACTCAACAGTTCAGTTGTCGCCTGACAATCTTGCGGATAAATATCTCCCATCTTTACCAAACGTTCAGGAATACCATGATAGGAAATAATTAACCGATCAGGCTGACCATGTTTTTCAAAGCTTTGCTCAATGGTTTCCTTTAGTGCCGTAATATAAGCAGGATGGATGGCATAACTACGAACAAAATGCAGGGTAGGAATTGTCCGATACTCCCGCAATATTTTACTGATCCTGTCAAAAACTGCTGCCGAAGTTGTACTGGAATATTGAGGATAAAGTGGCAGTATAATGAGAGTCTCAATGCCCTGCTGTAACAAACTTTCTACGGCCTGAGATAAAGAAGGGGAGCCGTAAGTCATTCCCAAAGCAACAGGGATATCCGCCAACTTTTCATCCAGCAATTTCTGCTGACGATGACTATAAACTAATAAAGGAGAACCTTCTTCCATCCAAATTTCTTGGTAAAGTTTAGCAATTCGAGAAGCACGAAAAGGAAGAATAAGACCATTCAAGATAGGTTTCCAAATAAATGGAGGGATATCAACTACCCTTCTGTCACTCAGAAACTTTGCCAGATAACATCTTATTGCTGCTGGTGTTGGCGCATCAGGTGTACCAAGGTTCACTAACAGGACACCATACTTCTTGCTACTCATTCCTCAGAGTTCCATTAAAATGACTGACAATCTAGTATAAAACATGAATGATAGTTACATGTAACATTTCATGGAGTAAATTTCTCTAGGGTAACGTGAACTACAAAAAATTCAGGCGGTATAAAAGCCGCCTGTTATAACAACTCAAGAGAACACGAATCATTCACCCAGAATATTAGCCAGTTCTGCACTAACTTCCGCTACTTGGCGAGTACCATCAAGTTTGAAGTATTCTGTGTTACCGGCCTGTGCTTCTTGCTGATAGTAAGAAACCAGAGGTGCTGTTTGTGCGTGGTACTCAACCAGACGTTGACGGACAGTATCTTCCTGATCATCTTTACGGATAGTCAGCTCTTCACCTGTAGCATCATCTTTATTCTCCACTTTTGGTGGATTGAATTTGATGTGGTAAACACGGCCGGACGGCGCATGAACACGACGACCAATAATACGTTCAACGATGATTTCATCAGGAACATCAAATTCCAGCACATAATCAACCTTGATACCGACTGCTTTCATGGCATCTGCCTGAGGAATAGTGCGTGGGAACCCATCCAACAAGAAGCCATTATGACAATCATCTTGTTTGATGCGCTCTTTAACCAATGCAATGACCAGCTCATCAGTTACCAGCTTGCCATTATCCATCAGTTCTTTTGCTTGCAAACCCAATTCGGTGCCAGCTTTTACCGCAGCACGTAACATGTCACCTGTCGAAATTTGGGGGACCCCATATTTCTCCATGATAAATTGTGCCTGAGTCCCCTTACCGGCGCCTGGCGCGCCCAGTAGAATAATACGCATTGCGTAAATCCCCTTGCTATCTGCTTTTCATATTTTTAAGAAAACGTACTACCATACCATTTGAATAGGGGATGGCTCAAGAAAACAGGTAAACGTTTCCGCATTAACTAAAAAATAAACCACGCCCCATTTTTCGTTGAAGCGTGGTTTTTATCATTATCTCAATAAGTTTAAGCTTTTTCAGCTAATAATAATTGATTCATACGACGAATAAACTGGTTTGGATCATCCAATGTGCCACGTTCAGCAAATAATGCTTGATCCAACAGCAACTCTATCCAATCAGCAAATTGAGTATCATCATCAATATCAGCCGCTTTCTTAACCAGAAGGTGTTCAGGATTCAGCTCAAAGTTATAACTGACTTCTGGCACAGACTGGCCCGCTGCCGCAAATAGCTTCGCCATTTGGGTGCTCATCGCATTAGCATCAGTTGTTACAATAGCTGGAGTATCTGTCAGACGGTGAGTTAGCTTCACTTCTTTCACGCGTTCACCCAACAGAGCTTTCACGCGCTCAACAAATGGCTCCAGTTTTTTGTCTGCTTCTTCTTGCTCAGCCTTGTTTTCATCCGCCAGTTTGTCGAGGGATTCATCAGCCTTGCTGACAGATTGGCATGATTTACCATCGAATTCAGTCAGGTAGCTCATCATCCATTCATCAATGCGGTCAGACAGTAACAGAACCTCAATGCCTTTCTTACGGAACAGTTCCAGGTGTGGGCTATTCTTCGCCGCAGCATAACTATCCGCAGTAATGTAATAAATCTTCTCCTGCCCTTCTGCCATGCGGCCAACGTAATCTTCCAGAGAAACTGTTTGAGCGGAGCTATCATTATGAGTCGTAGCAAAGCGCAGTAACTTAGCAATAGCCTCTTTGTTTGCGCCATCTTCGGCTGGACCTTCTTTCATCACCAGGCCGAACTGCTGCCAGAAAGTCTGATATTTTTCTGCGTCGTCTTTTGCCAGTTTATCCAACATTTGCAATACACGTTTAGTCAGCGCGCTGCGCAGATTACGTGTGATTGAACTATCTTGCAAAATTTCACGGGAAACATTCAATGGCAGGTCGTTGGAATCGATCAGACCACGAACAAAACGCAGGTAATTTGGCATGAACTGTTCAGCTTCATCCATGATGAAGACACGCTGTACGTATAGTTTCAGTCCATGTTTATGTTCGCGGTTCCCCATATCCCACGGTGCCTGGGAAGGGATATAGAGCAGGCTGGTGTATTCCTGCTTACCTTCAACGCGGTTATGGCTCCAAATCAGAGAGTCAGTAAAGTCATGGGAGATGTGCTTATAAAACGCTTGGTACTCTTCATCACTGATTTCAGCTTTATTACGCGTCCACAAGGCCTGGGCTTTGTTGATTTTTTCCCATGTAACGGTAACCGAGTCGTCTTCTTCGTTTTTAGTTTGGGTTTCAATTTCAACTGGCAAAGCAATATGATCAGAATATTTGCCAATGATAGAACGCAGACGCCAGTCATTGAGGAATTCGCTTTCCCCATCCCGCAGATGCAGGGTAATTTCTGTACCACGACTTGCTTTTTCAATATCAGCAACAGTGTAGTCACCTTCTCCCGTTGACTCCCAGAATACACCTTGTTCAGCAGGTGCCCCTGCTGCACGGGTACGTACGGTGACTTTATCAGCGACGATAAAGGCAGAGTAGAAGCCTACACCGAATTGACCAATCAATTGGCTGTCTTTTGCTTGATCAGAACCAATGGATTCAAGAAATGCTTTAGTACCAGATTTTGCAATCGTTCCCAGATTATCGATCACCTCATCACGGGACATACCGATACCATTATCGCTTATGGTGATAGTTTTCTGTTCTTTATCAAGAGCCAGACGAACACGCAATTCACCATCATTTTCATACAGCTCAGGGGCAGACAATGCACGGAAACGTAATTTGTCAGCCGCATCAGATGCATTTGAAATCAGTTCACGGAGAAAGATTTCTTTATTGGAATAGAGAGAATGGATCATCAACTGCAACAGTTGTTTGACTTCAGACTGAAATCCACGGGTTTCCTGATCTTTCATACTCATTTATTACCTCAATCTAAATCCAGTTCAGATATGTACAATAGGACGATGTTCATCAAATGGGGATAGATACGGAGAGTTTCAAGTTAAGACAACAATAAGAATGTAAAATTAGTTTGATAAGCGGGTAAATCAGCTATGGATGGCGGCATAATCAGCAGCACCATCCATAAAATCACCCATTAATCGGGAACAAAATCACAAGTTCGTGATTTTTTGACGGCCAGCCAGCGAATGAGACAGTGTTGTACCATCCACCATTTCAAGCTCTCCGCCCACAGGGACGCCGTGAGCAATTCGGCTGGCTGTCACACCATATTGAGAGCACATTTCTGCAATATAGTTTGCCGTTGCCTCTCCTTCGACCGTTGGATTAGTCGCCAGAATGATTTCTGACAAGGTTTCAGAAGATAAACGTTCTTCTAAACGATCTAAACCAATATCCATTGGCCCGATACCATCCAGTGGCGATAAATGCCCCATCAGGACAAAATAACGTCCCGCAAACTGACCCGTTTGTTCGATGGCATGGATATCTGCGGGGCTTTCCACTACACAAACCTGGCCATTCTGCTGGCGACGGGAATTAGCGCAAATCGTGCACTGTTTCTGTTCCGTGAATGTCCGACAATCCTGACAGTGACCAATTTCAGACATCGCTCGTATCAGTGCCTGTGCCAATCGCATCCCACCACTGCGATCTCTCTGCAAGAGATGAAATGCCATCCGTTGTGCAGATTTTGGGCCTACGCCGGGCAAACAGCGCAAGGCTTCCATCAGAGATTCAAGAAGAGGACTGGTTTGCATTAGAATGGCATCTTAAACCCAGGTGGTAATTGCATTCCACTGGAAACACTGGCCATTTTTTCTTTCTGAGTTTCTTCAATACGGCGAGCGGCATCATTGAATGCCGCTGCGATCAGATCTTCCAGCATATCTTTGTCATCGTCCATTAAACTTGGATCGATTTCAACCCGACGGCAGTTATGTGCACCATTAATCGTGATTTTTACCAGGCCCGCGCCAGATTCGCCTGTCACTTCCAGCTTTGCAATTTCTTCCTGCATCTGCTGCATTTTTTCTTGCATCTGCTGGGCCTGTTTCATCAAATTGCCCAAACCACCTTTACCAAACATAATTCTCTCTCTTCGCTATAGCCACAGCATAAAATACACTACGGCAGTTAAACAGGCCGGATACTGTCTTCATCCAATTCTGCATCGAATAGCTGCTGAAGTGTTTGAATCGTTTTATCCGAAATAATGGATTGACGCGCTTGTGCCAATTTTTCTTCATAAATGGCTTGTCGCCATTCCAGAGGCGTTTTTACCGCAGGATTATCATCTTCAATGATATTGAGTTCAATAGGTTTTCCATGTAATTCACTTAATGCTTCGGTCAACACTTTCTGAGCCGATGCTGAATTAAGATGGCGCTGCTTTGAACGTAAATGCAGACAAAGACGATTTTCATCAATCTGTTCTTTAAATGCATTCAGCGCTACCTGCTGAACCAATTTTGGAATATGCAGTTTATCAATTTCCGCAGCCCATGGGTCCCTTTGTTTCGATTCAATAGCCAGCTTTTCTACCAATTCTGCTGTTTTCTCGTGTTCCAGCGCCGCTTTGATCGTTTTTGGTGTCGCTGTCGGGCGCGGCTTCTCCTCTTCTCCAGTATTGGTTGCTCGCCAGCGATAAGCTTCTTTTTTTACCGGATTAGCCGACTTAGACTCCCGTGTTTTAGAGATATGAGATTGAGACCGTTGTTCGGCCACCGCCACCAGTCTCTCCAACGCCGAACTTGCCGGCTTCGCCTTCGCAGACTCTGCCGGCTCAGGCTTTTTTGGTGGCGTATTTCCTTGACGAGTCAGCGAACTTCTCGCTTGCAATAGTTTCGCTGTTGGAGTGTTTGCAACGAAAGACTCACCGCCCGTTGATTGTGGTATTGTCTGCCCAAGACGCTCATTTTCTTCATTATTTGAAGTAAATTGATTTGAAGATAACTGGGGGGCTATTCCAATTGGCGCTACAGGGTCTTCCACAGTAGATGGTAATATTTCCTCAATGACTGTTTTGGGATGAAAAGCCAGGGCGCGCAATAACGCCATCTCCACACCCATCCGTCGCTCTGGTGCATAAGGAAGCTCCTTGCGCCCCACCAGTAGCGCTTGATAATAAAGCTGCAAATCAGTCGGGGAAACTGATCTTGCCAGCAAACGCAACCGCCCTTCCGTTGAAGAAGGCTCGCTTTCAGGTTGCTGAGGCAATAGCTGGAGCATGGCAATCCGATGCAGCAGCGACAATGTTTCAACCAGCAGATTTTCCCAATCTACACCACGAGTTGCCACTTGTTCCACCAGTGCCATCATTTGTTGACCATCTGCCCGCACCAACGATTCAATCATCGCTAATGGTTGGTCATCATCCAGCGTTCCCAACATCTGGCTGACGATATCCGATGTCAGCTTCCCTCCACCAAGAGCAATGGCTTGATCCGTTAAACTCAAGGCATCACGCATACTGCCATCTGCTGCACGGGCAAGTAGCTGACGGGCACGAGCATCGCTTTCTATTTGCTCTGCATTGAGGACATGTTCCAACTGGCTACTAATTTGATCCACGTCGAGTGTTTTCAAATGGAATTGTAGACAGCGTGAAAGAATAGTTACTGGCAATTTCTGTGGATCGGTTGTTGCCAAAAGGAATTTCACATGTTTTGGTGGCTCTTCCAATGTCTTCAACAATGCATTGAAACTATGGCGAGAAAGCATGTGTACTTCATCAATAAGGTAAACTTTGAAACGACCTCTGGCAGGCGCATACTGGACGTTGTCCAACAACTCACGGGTATCTTCTACTTTTGTTCGGGATGCAGCGTCGATCTCAATCAGATCCACAAACCGCCCCTGCTCAATCTCAAGACAATTGGTACACTGACCACACGGAGTCTTGGTTATACCCGTTTCGCAATTCAGCCCCTTTGCCAACAGACGTGCAATAGTGGTCTTTCCCACGCCACGAGTGCCGGAAAAAAGATAAGCGTGATGAAGGCGTTGGTGTTCGAGACCATTCGCCAATGCAGTCAGCACATGTTGCTGACCAATCACATTAGAAAATATTTGTGGGCGCCACTTACGGGCAAGTACCTGATAGCTCATGAATACCGAGGAAATTGAACATGACTGTCTAACATGCTAGCACAGCCTCACCATTAACGGCGAGGCTGATGTATCAATAATGCAAAAAACAGAATAATCAGTGGCCGGGGAATTCAACGAGGGTATAGCTGTCAACACCTTGTTTTTTCAAGCGTTCGGCGCCACCTAAATCCGGTAATCCAATAATGAAAGCCGCTTCAGAAACTTGACCACCTAAACGACGAATCAAACGTACCGTCGCTTCAATGGTTCCTCCCGTTGCCAGCAAATCATCAATAACCAGAACTTTATCCTCTTCCTGAATGCTGCTTTTATGGATTTCTAATGTATCTGTACCATATTCCAGATCGTAAGTTTCGCTCAATGTTTCACGCGGTAATTTACCTTTTTTACGAACAGGAACAAAACCAACCCCCAGACGCAGTGCAACAGGTGCTCCGAATAAGAAGCCTCGTGCTTCAGTACCAACAATTTTCGTGATACCTGTATTCTGATAACGAGCTGCCAATAAATCTATCGTAGCTTGATAGGCCGCTGGATTATCGAGTAATGTGGTAATGTCACGAAAAAGTATTCCCTTCTTTGGATAGTCAGGGATTGTTTCGATACTATCTTTAATTAATTGCAGTTGTTGTGCGTTAGCGGTCATAATCAATGCCAGCCAGGTTATAAAAAGAAAACGGTAAAATCTATTCAAACTACCGAAAAAAAGCAACTGCCAGGTAAGCTACTGCTTATATTTTTTACTTAATCAAGCTCCATACCTGAGTACTTTAACAGACAGATTATTAATGATAATGAGTGCTAATGGGCATACAAAATTTATTAAGTGCACTAGAAAAACAAGTCAGTACTCTGGAAAAAGAACTCGCTTTACTGCCTGATACCCCTTTTTCCACTGCCCGTTTTGATCAAGTGTTATTTCACCACCACCGCAGCAATAAACTCAGTGGATACATGCAAGAGATCAGGCAAAATCTGGAACAATTGAAAGCCTGTATAAGCGATTATCGGATTGAACAAGTGAAATTCCTTGCCGAGCGTTTAGTAACACAAATCGAGGCACTTAAGCGCGAGATATCCACCCAAACGCTGCGAAAACAGGAAGATAAATTTGAGCGCCGATCACAAAACCAGGATCTTTATCAACGTCTGGCAGAACATCAAGATTATGAACGTCGTTTAATGGCAATGATTGATGACAGGGAATTACAGTTAAATAAACAAACTACACTTGCTGATAAGCACAAACTGCAAAAAGAAATTGCCGCCTTGGCGGGTAGGCTCGCCCGCTGCCGTCAAGCATTAATGCGAATCGAGAAGTCGATAGAAAAGCAAGAGCATTCAGATTAATCACAAAGGAAGCAGTAGCTATGGCTCTGGAACAAGCACCACCTGAAATACAACTCGCAGTAGATCTTATTTATCTGCTTGAATGTAACGAAATTTCTCCTGCTATCGCACTGGCAGCACTAGAAATCGTCAAACACGATCTTCAAGGGAAATTGAAAAAACAGGCCCGGCAATCTGAAGAATAAGCCTAACTAATGCTTGCCCCTCATTTGTCTGGCTATTGGCTCCCATCATTCAATGGCTTCTGTATTTCCTGCAATCTCTGCATGTTACGGAACAGCACATTTTTCCTGAGTAGATCACAATCCAGTTTCAGTGGATCTATTTTGTCAAAGAAAGAGAGCGCCTTTTCCAAATCAGCTATCGATACCTTTTCTTCAACTGTATGCTCCTTACGTTCCGTCAGGATTTTAAGCTGATTTTGAATAGCATTACGGGTTGGAACATCGCTGCGGACTTCCTTCAAGATTCGTTTTCTTCAATGTTCCGCAAATGGCGGCTGTATTTAAGTGTATCAATGAAACTATCCACCAAATGAACAGATTGCTCTTGAATATTAAAACTGCCCGGTGAGAATGACCAGTTCTCAAATATTCCTGTCATCAATGCTCTCAACATGATAGCAGAACGTCTGAAATCAAGATCATAGGGCAGCTCTCCAGATTGAATACAAGAAAATAACATTTTTTCAATCTTCTTGTAATCAGAAATGCACATTTCCCTAATATCCTCTATTAGTGGAGATATTTCCCCAACGAATTCACATTTATGGAAAAAAATTTCCATTAATTGTCGAATCTGAGCATCATCAATCATCATTTTTAACATGGAAATTAATAAATATCTCAACGCAATAAGTGGATTATCAGGATATTTTGATTGATACTCTTTCTCTAGTTCGTCTATTTTATGCTCTGGCATTCTACAAACAACAGAAAGTAGATCTGTTTTATTTTTAAAGTGCCAGTAAATTGCTCCGCGCGTTACACCAGCGGCAGTTGCGATATCGGATAGCGAGGTAGCAGAAACACCACGCTCAGAAAAGATCTTTATCGCAGCATCTATGATTTGCTGACGAGTTTGGTTTGCTTGCTGTTTAGTTTTTCGTGCCATTTTAGTGCCATAAACTTTGTTTTTGACGGAGGCTGATTTACATACATTCATGTATGTTTGTACTATAGCACCCATTAACCAACGAAGTAATGATTTCACTTGTTAGATTAGCGAATCAACATTGAAAAATTGAGGTTTACTTATGCGAAAGAACAGGGGAGTTTTGCCTCTGGCCACATTACTGGTAATTTCAGGCAGTTTCATTCTTTCAGGATGTAATGACAATAAAAATACACAGCAAGGGGCTGCTGGCCAGCATGTTCCTGAAGTGGATATCGTAACGCTGAAGGCAGAACCTCTAACGGTCATCACAGAATTACCCGGCCGTACCTCGGCTTATCGTGTTGCCGAGGTTCGTCCCCAAGTCGGCGGCATCATACTGAAACGTAACTATAAAGAAGGAAGTGATGTGGTTGCTGGTGAGTCGTTATACCAAATAGATCCCGCAACTTATCAAGCAGAATACAGTAAAGCCAAAGCAAACTTAGCCAGAGCGCAAGCCAATGAGAATGTTTCCCACTTAACCGTTGAACGTTATCAATCCTTGCTAGGCACACAATACGTGAGTAAGCAGGAATTTGATAAAGCAAATTCAGAATATGCTCAGGCAAAAGCAGATGTTCAGTCCTCTCAGGCTGCGTTGGAAAATGCCAGAATCAACCTGGCATACACCAAGGTAACCTCCCCTATTTCTGGGCGTGCGGGTAAGTCCACCGTCACAGAAGGAGCACTGGTTTCTGCGGGTCAGCCAACAGCCCTAACGATTGTTCAGCAGTTAGATCCTATCTATGTTGATATTACTCAATCCAGTGACGACTATCTGCGGTTCAAAAATGAAATTGCAAAAGGAACCGTTCAAAAAGAGAGTAAAAAGACCAAAATCCGTCTAATAACTGACACCGGACAAGAATACCGTCAAGAAGGTTACCTTGAGTTTTCTGACGTGACGGTTGACGAAACAACAGGCTCTATCACTATGCGTGCTGTGTTCCCAAACCCGGATGAAGAATTACTGCCAGGTATGTTTGTTCGCACTAAGTTAGAAGAAGGTGTGCGCAAAAATGCGATTTTGGTTCCTCAGCAAGCTGTTACCAGAACACCTCGTGGTCAAGCAACCACACTGATTGTTGATAAAGATAACAAAGTAGAATTGCGCAATATCAATGCTACTCAGGCAATTGGTAACAAGTGGTTGGTGACAGAAGGTCTGAAAGCTGAAGATAGAGTAATCGTCACGGGATTGCAGAAAATAGCGCCGGGAATAACGGTCAAGCCAACGGAAACAGATTTGAATGCTAATCCTACGGCTAATCAAACTGAGTCTGCAAAAAAGCCTCAATAAGGAGTCGGTGATTCATGCCTAAGTTTTTTATCGAACGGCCAATATTTGCATGGGTAATCGCGATTATCACCATGCTATCTGGCTTGCTGGCAATCATGAAATTACCCGTGGAGCAATATCCCGCCATTGCCCCACCTGCTATTTCCATTTCAGCGGTTTATCCAGGAGCTGACGCGACAACAGTACAAAATACTGTAACACAGGTTATTGAACAGAACATGAACGGTATCGATAATCTCGTGTATATGTCTTCCAGCAGCGATTCTGCGGGACACATGAATATCATGCTGACCTTTGAAGCAGGCACAGATCCAGATATCGCGCAAGTTCAGGTTCAAAATAAATTGCAATTGGCAATGCCGCTATTGCCTCAAGAAGTTCAGCAACAAGGTGTTAATGTTGATAAAACCACCAGTTCTTTTTTGATGGTAGCGGGTTTCATCTCTCAAGATGGTTCCATGACCCAAGATGATATCGCTGACTATATCGGGGGCAGAGTCAAAGATAACTTGAGCCGTGTTACTGGTGTGGGCGAAACAATGCTCTTCGGTACGCAGTATGCCATGCGTATCTGGCTCAACCCTGACAAATTGCTCAACTATAAAATCACCACTCAAGATGTTATCAGTGCAATCGAGGCTCAGAATAATCAGGTTGCGGCCGGGCAATTAGGAGGAACACCACCGGTTCCAGGTCAGCGTTTAAATGCTTCGATCATCGCCCAAACTCGCCTGAATTCGGCAGAAGAATTTGGCAACATTTTGCTGCGCATGAATCCCGATGGTTCACAAATTCGTTTGCATGATGTCTCTATTATTCAATTAGGCGCGGAAAATTACAGTATCATTGGTCGCTTTAATGGCAAACCGGCAGCAGGAATTGGTATCAAACTGGCAACTGATGCCAACGCCTTAAATACTTCCAAAGCCGTTAAAGAAGCACTGGCTGAGATGCAACCTTTCTTCCCACACGGGTTAACTATTGTCTATCCGTATGACACCACGCCATTCGTTAAAATTTCTATTTTCGAAGTGGTGAAAACATTGGCAGAAGCCATTCTGTTAGTGTTTATCGTCATGTACCTGTTCCTGCAAAACTTCCGAGCTACCTTTATCCCAACGATTGCGGTTCCGGTTGTACTGCTTGGTACATTTGCCATTCTTGCTGCGTTTGGTTATTCCATCAATACATTGACCATGTTCGCTATGGTACTTGCCATAGGCCTGCTCGTGGATGATGCCATTGTTGTAGTGGAAAACGTCGAACGAATCATGCAGGAAGAAGGGCTATCACCGAAAGAAGCCACCAAAAAATCAATGGGGCAAATCCAAGGCGCTCTGGTCGGTATCGCACTGGTGCTTTCCGCTGTATTTGTACCAATGGCATTCTTCGGAGGTTCAACAGGAGCGATTTACCGCCAGTTCTCAATCACGATCGTTTCAGCAATGATACTGTCTGTGCTGGTGGCCTTAATCCTGACTCCGGCATTGTGTGCCACGATGCTCAAGCCTGTTACCAAAGGCAGCCATGGAACTCACACAGGATTCTTTAGTTGGTTTAACCGTCTGTTTGAAAAGAGTACACATCATTATACTGATAGTATCGGTCGGATGTTACGTGGCACTGGGCGCTATTTGGTGATTTATGTCATGTTGATCGCTGGTATGGCCTGGATATTTAAGAGTCTGCCATCCTCCTTCTTGCCTGAAGAGGATCAGGGGGTTTTACTGGCAATGGTCCAATTACCACCTGGCTCTACTCAGGAACAGACACAAAAGGTATTGAATGAGATCAATGACTACTTCTATACCAAAGAGAAAGACGTTGTTAAATCTGTATTTACAGTTAATGGCTTTGGTTTTAGTGGTCAAGGGCAAAATACTGGCCTGGCATTTATCAGCTTAAAAGATTGGGAACTACGCAAGGATTCGAAAGATAAGGTTCCGGCCATTGTTGCCAGAGCAAATGCGAATTTTGCTCAAATCAAGGAAGGTCTTGTCTTTGCGTTCAATATTCCTTCAATTGTAGAGTTAGGTTCTGCCAGTGGATTTGACTTCCAATTGATTGATAAAGGAAATCTGGGGCATGCAGCACTGACAGAAGCACGCAACCAATTGCTTGGTATGGTTGCACAACACCCAGATATGCTGACAAGTGTCCGCCCCAATGGGCAAGATGACACACAACAGTATCGCCTTTATATCGATAAGGAAAAAGCAGAAGCCTTGGCTGTATCCACAACAAATATCAACTCAACCCTGAGCACGATGTTTGGCGGTGTTTACGTCAATGACTTTATCGACCGCGGTCGAGTCAAAAAAGTCTATATTCAAGCTGATTCTCCTTATCGTATGTTACCAAGCGATATCAGCAAGTTGTATGTTCGTAACTACCATGGAGAAATGGTGCCGTTTTCTGCGTTCATAGATGCATCAAAAGAGCCTTGGATTTATGGTTCACCACGTCTGGAACGCTACAATGGTCTTCCTTCTATGGAAATTGTGGGCGAAGCAGCGCCTGGCCAAAGTACTGGTGACGCAATGGCGCTTATGGAGCAACTGGCAGCACAATTACCGCCAGGAATTGGCTATGACTGGACCGGAATGTCTTATCAAGAACGTTTATCCGGTAACCAGGCTCCTGCTCTGTATGCGCTGTCATTGATTGTCGTATTCCTTTGCCTGGCAGCATTATATGAAAGTTGGTCTGTTCCGTTCTCGGTCATGCTAGTCGTCCCTCTGGGGGTTATTGGTGCATTACTGGCAACATCAATGCGTGGACTGGATAACGACGTTTACTTTAAGGTTGGCTTATTGACGACCATCGGGTTGTCTGCGAAAAACGCCATCCTTATCGTCGAGTTCGCCAAGGATTTGATAGAAAAAGAGGGCAAGGGATTAATAGAAGCAACTCTTGAAGCAGCCAGAATGCGCTTACGCCCAATCCTGATGACTTCTTTAGCCTTTATGCTTGGTGTTATGCCTCTGGTATTGAGCAATGGCGCAGGTTCAGGTGCACAAAATGCTGTAGGAACGGGAGTATTGGGTGGAATGATCGCAGCTACATCGTTAGCAATTTATTTCGTCCCTGTATTTTTCGTTGTCATTAAGCGGCGGTTTACGAAGAAAAATGAGGAGCTTGAACACATTTCACCCCCTCACTAAATTCAGTTATGTTAAAAAGGCCACTTATGTGGCCTTTTTAACGAATAAAAACGCCTTCAAACAGCAAATTACAGGATGACAATATCAGCGTTAAAATTCATTCATAGTCTAATTAAAATAAATACTTATGAATGAAAAAGTGGGTTTAAAAGACAGCATCTTCTGTTTTTTATAAAAAACAGAAGATAAGTTGGTAACTTTCCTTGTTTTTTTCTTGATTACACCTTTAATGGTAAAAAGTGTTCCATCTCGATGGTGACATATGTAATAATGACGCAATATTGGTTTTGAAAGTCTCAATACAATCGCCTATAATGATTGTTGTGCTATTGCTGCAGCATCTACTGTATTAGTATAATTTAATATATTTCACAACATATGTGGATATGATTATCCTTCATAGCAGAATGCTAGTGCTTGCCAGAAACGGGACTTTGCCAGAATTTAGTGTTTTTGTCATAACTAAACGTAAATGAGCTATTGTTAAAAAAACAGTTGGCAGATAGGTAAAATAGAGCATTAACATTAATAAATAATAATCATGTTTTGATAAGCTCTATTCTAAAAGAATGACTATAATAATTAGTATGTATAAGCCTTAGTTCAAATAAGCTGTGCATCGTTTACGGAGGTGATTATGGATGAATATTCACCAAGAAGACATGATATTGCTGAATTAAAATACTTATGCGAAAATTTAATTCATGAGGCTTTTTCCGTCCTGAATCGCACTGATAATCATTGGATTCACGACCTGACCTCCGAGAAAAGTTTAAAACTAAACGAATTGATTGAACACATTGCAGCTTTTGTTTGGAGCTTTAAAATTAAATACTCAGACAACCACACTCTGAGCACCTTAATTGATGACTATCTAGATGAAACATATAATTTATTTGGAAGTGATAAGATAAGCTTTCTTGAACTTACAAAATGGCAAAAAACAAACGAACACTTAACTAACGTTTTGTTACATGATTTGAACGCTTCTTTAAGTAGAATCTGATAAATATATTACTAACTATTTTTTATACCAAATAAGATAAGGCGATTATGACTAAAACTGACTATCTGATGCGTTTAAGAAAATGCACTTCTATTGAAACACTGGAACGTGTAATTGAAAAAAATAAATACGAGCTTTCGGAAGATGAACTTGAATTGTTCTACTCCGCGGCTGATCACCGTTTGGCTGAACTTACCATGAATAAACTCTACGATAAAATCCCATCATCTGTTTGGAAATTTGTCCGCTAAACTGTAATGTTCAGATAGAAAGTGACTTGAGCCGGTAGCTATTATCGGCTGACAGTATAATTTTATGATGAGCTTGGAATTGGTGAGGGCTCTGCCAGCTACATCCCGGCACACGCATCCCTTGCTATGGCTGCTTCTTTCCAGACCTGACCAAGTTAACAAGTTAGCGTTGCGGGAGAACCAACAGAGCCCCCATTGAAGTTAGCTTCAAATTTCGAAGCGGTGGTCATTATCTTTCAAACATGATGAAATAGCAAGGCAACTTCATTTGAATGCTGCTTTATTACTCATAACGTTGTAAAAAACATCAAAAAATTAATAATCTTACTAAACAGAATACCTTTAGCATTTTTTCAAGCTATAACTCACAGTAGACGAACAGCAAACAGGTGCAACAATAGATATATTTAATAACACTGATGAATCATTGCCATGTCATATAAAAACCACATAATTTCACAACTTTAACCTAAGTTAAATAACAATTCCCCTATCCTTAGCATTTAAAATAAAAATAATCATACAAATCAAAAGATAAACCTACAAAACAATACATTCGCATTATTTGATAAGCATTAATGAAATTAACAGTGATAATTCACATCTAAAATAAAAACTCAAGGATAATTTTATTTACAACTTAATTCATTTATTTTCAAATAAATAAAAACTTATTATCCATAATCTTTCATTTATACTTTTCAAATGCGCTAAAAGTAAAGGCATGTTATGAGTCAAGCATTACAAAACTTAATTAACTTGATACATTTAGAAAAAATAGAAGAAGGGATTTACCGAGGACAAAGTGAAGACTTAGGATTTCCTCAAGTTTTCGGCGGGCAAGTAATAGGCCAGGCGCTATATGCAGCAAAACAAACCGTCGTGGATGATAGAATGATCCACTCCTTTCATAGCTATTTTTTACGTCCGGGTGATAGCCATAAGCCCATTGTTTATGATATTGAAATATTGCGCGATGGAAAAAGTTTCAGTGCCCGCCGCGTCAGCGCAATACAAAATGGTCATCCTATCTTCTACATGACCGCGTCCTTTCAAGGACATGAAGCAAGTTTTGAACATCAAAATACTATGCCCCTGGTCCCTTTTCCCGAAGAGTTAGATTCCCAAGAAGAAATTGTAAAAAAAATGGCTAACTCACTCCCGACAAAATTAAAAAAAGTTTTTTCCATGCCCCCCTTGGAGATGAAATTCGTTCCTCTTCAAAATCTACCTAATCATTCATCCCAAGTCCCTGTGCGTTATGTTTGGTTCCGTAGCAATGGAAAAATGCCAGAAGATCCATTCATTCACCATTGTTTGCTGGGCTATGCCTCAGATTTCAATTTTCTGCCCACAGCACTACAGCACCATGGCGTAAAATTTATGGCGGAAAATATGCAAATAGCCACGATTGATCACTCAATGTGGTATCACCGCCCTTTCAATATGGATGACTGGTTACTCTATTCAATCGAAAGCCCATCAGCATCAGGGGCGCGTGGTTTTGTCCGTGGGCATATCTATAACCGTACAGGGGTGCTTATCGCTTCTGCGGTTCAGGAGGGAGTAATCCGTAAGCTACGATGAATTGAATCAATAGCCGTATGCCGTAATCAACTTTTCTGTTACTACGGCATACCTATTTGCAAATAAACGTGCTCAGTTATAAGCGCTTTCACCATGTGAAGTAATATCAAGTCCTTCTCTTTCTGACTCAATGCTAATACGTAATCCAACCAATTTATCAGCGATCTTAAATGAAATATAAGCCGCTATTGATGACCAAACTATACAGACCAATATGCTAATAACCTGAATACCGAGCTGCCTTAGCATTGTCATTCCTTCAGCAAACCCTGTTCCACCTAAAGCCGAGGCAGTAAAAACAGCAGTCAATACACAACCAACAATGCCACATACTCCATGTACCCCAAACACATCACAAACATCATCAACACGTAACCACTTCTTCAGTATGACTACCCCCCACAAACCTGCAATTCCTGCAATCAATCCCATCACCAATGCACCACCGATACCCACTGTTGCAGCAGCAGGCGTAATGACCACTAACCCCGAAATACATCCAGAACATGCCCCCAGAAGCGAAGGTTTCTGGCGAAATAACCACTCACAGAAAACCCATGACAACACGGCTCCCGCTGTTGCCGCCACCGTATTCACTAGAGCCAGTGCCGAAATAGCATTGACTTCACCGGTCGATCCCACATTAAAGCCAAACCATCCAATATAAAGGATCGCTGTTCCAATAAAAGCCATTGGTAGGTTATGAGGTTTAAATGCTTCCCGCCCAAAGCCTGAGCGCTTCCCAAGTAAGTAAGCACCAACCAAGCCTGCTGCTGCCGCATTAATATGAACGACAGTCCCGCCAGCAAAATCCAAGGCGCCATCCTGAGCAAGCCAGCCTCCACCCCACACCATATGCGCCATAGGGATATAAGATGCTGTCAGCCATAACACACTAAAAATCAGCAATGCTGAAAACCGAATTCTTTCACATAACGCTCCCACCACCAAAGCAACAGTAATACATGCAAATGCACCTTGGAAAACAACATGAATTAACTGATAAAAATTACCAGTTAGATCAGTTATGAATATATTTTTTAACATAACCTGACCAAAACCACCCCAAAAAGCGTTGCCTGTCTCAAAGGTCATGCTGTATCCATAAATAATCCAAAGCACACAAACCAATGAAAAACTGACAATCACCTGTGACATGAGTGACAACACATTTTTGCTGCGTAGTAATCCCCCATAAAATAGGGCAATGCCAGGTATTGTCATAAAAAGTACCAGTATCGTATTTATTAACATAAATACAGTGTCTGCTTTATTAAAATTACTTTCCGCAGCAAGCGCAAACGAAGGAAAACTGGCCGCAATACACGCTATAGATAAAAATTTATTCTTCATTTTTCCCTCCTCATTTACAGTGCTGCATCATTCGTTTCACCCGTCCTGATCCTGACGGCATGCTGCAATTCAAAGAGAAAAATTTTTCCATCCCCCATTTTTCCGGTGAAAGCAGTCTGTTGAACAACATGGATAATTTCTTCAACTCGTTCGTCATTGGTAGCAATATCAATCTTAACTTTGGGCAAAAAATTAACGTTGTATTCAGCACCTCGATAAAGTTCGGAATGACCTTTTTGACGCCCAAATCCCTTTACTTCTGTTATAGTCATACCTTGTATACCTATATCAGCAAGTGCTTCCCGCACTTCCTCCAGCTTAAATGGCTTTATGATGATGGTGATAAGTTTCATATTTCCCCCGTTTTTCGCTACGTTTGTACAAGGGAATATCTGCAAGGGATATGCCAAAAGTTAAAAATGATGTGTAATCAGTTTGTTATCGAAAAGCATCGCTAAAGAACGGATAAAAAAGGGAACAGAAAATACATCTGTTCCCTATACGCAGCCAAATATGCACACTAAACGTGCACTGATTCATTCAACGTCTCGCCAACTTGCTGGAGTTGGTACATTTGATAATAGCGTCCACGCTTTTCCAGTAGCGGTTGATGCTGACCTTGCTCAACAATTGCACCACAATGCAGCACTAATATGGAATCAGCCTCAGTAATGGTTGAAAGACGATGAGCAATTACCACCAATGTCGTCTGTTTGCGGATCATGCTCAGAGCTTTCTGTACTGATTGTTCTGTCCCAGAGTCAATATTCGCGGTTGCCTCATCCAAAATAAGGATCTGTGGCGTTTGCACTAAAACTCTAGCCATGGCTAAAAGCTGCTTTTGGCCTGCTGAAAGTGTATTCCCTTGTTCTCCCAAAACGAAATTCAAACCATCTGGTAAATTACGAACAAAGTCAGCTAATTGAACTAATTCTAGTACTTCCCATATTTTCTCTTCGCTGATATCCCGCCCTAGCGTGATATTGTTGAGGAATGAAGCTGCCAAAACAACAGGATCTTGCTGCACCATTGCCACCCCATTACGTAACACGGCGTGAGAAAGCGAAGATATGGAGCGCCTGTCAAGATAGATCTCACCGTCTTGCCACGGATAGTACCCCATAATCAAATTAGCCAGGGTGCTTTTTCCACTCCCTGTATGCCCAACCAAGGCCACAAACCCATGTGGAGGAACATGCAGGTTAATATCGCTTAAAACTAGTTTGTCACCACGATAAGCAAAGTTTAAGTTTTCAATATCAATTCTGCCACTTTCTAACGCCCGCAAATCATTGCCATATTGCTGTTGTGGACTATCCATCAATTCGAAAACACGTTCTCCTGAAACCACCGCTTGCTGCAATACCGATTGCTGTGAAGTCAACTCAATCAGAGGTTCATTTAATCGCCCAAGATAGTTAATGAAGGCATACAGTACACCAACGCCGATAATCTCAGTGCCTTTGATACCAAACACTAAGAGCAAACCACATAATATTGCGGCAGAAAAGAAACTCAATAATGGCCTTAATAAGATGCCATCTAACCGTAAAGCCTGCATACGAGCCTGATAATGTGCTCGGTTGGTCGCTAACATTTTCTCGCCAAAACGAGCTTGCTGACGAAACTGCTGAATTACAGTCATTCCATTAATAACTTCATTGAAACCATCATTAATATCAGCCAGATAACCGCGAACTCGCCTGACGATTGGGGCGCTAAGCCGCTGGTAGATTACCATTACAAGTAATACCGCTGGAAATATCACAATCGCAACACATGCCATACGCCAATTCAAAATAAACATAGCTATCAACATGGCACCAATTAGAGCCACACAGCGAAACACCGTTGGGATCACATTAACAAACAGATCTTTAATGACCTCAGTATCATTTGTTACGCGAGATATCAGTTGTCCAACGGGTTGAGTATCAAAAGCACTTAATGGCTGACGTAATGCTGAATTCATCACATCAGTACGAAGTTTCTGCACCACTCCCACAGATGCCTGATTAAAAAATAATGTTTGATAATAGTGTAAAGCCGCAGAAAGAAGCTGCAAAATCAAGAATATTGCGGCAAGCCCACCGACAATATCGAGCGGTAAATTTCCCGTTGCCACCATATTGTCGATAAAATAACTCACAAGCAGAGGTCCGCTTACCTCTGCCAATGCAGCAATCCACAGCATCAATACAGCAATCAGCATCGGTTTACGGTAATTTTTGCCGTAAGAAAGCAAGCGCTTTAATGACGGCCATAGCTTACCTATATGAGTTTTAGTCATTTTCTCCACCCAATGCAGCTTCTAGTTGTTGGTAACGGTACATATCGGAATACCAACCTGATTGGGTGATAAGCTGTTTATGCTGGCCGTGTTGTATAACCAAGCCATGTTGCATAACCAAAATGTTATCTGCTTCCGTTAATGCCGACAACCGATGCGCACTGATAATAACAGTGCGCTGTTGCCGCCATTGGCTAAGATTTTTCATAATCTGGTGTTCCGTTTGACCATCAACGGCTGACAGGGCATCATCAAGGATTAAAATCTCCGCCTCTAACAGCAAAGCCCTGGCAATGGATATACGCTGTTTTTGCCCCCCTGAAAGCATGACACCGCGTTCTCCCACTTCCGTTTGATAACCTTGAGGCAATCTCAAAATATCATCATGTACACTTGCTAAACGAGCGACTTCTTCTATTTGCTCTTGGGTTGCATCGGGTCGTCCCAATGCAATATTACCTGCAACCGTATCCGAAAACAGGAAAGGAGTTTGGTTGACAATAGCCAATCGTGAACGCCACTCTTCCATTCGAAGCGCGGAGATATTTTTTGATTGGAAAAGAATAGCTCCATCGGTTACATCAAACTGCCGTTGTAACAAAGCCAATAAAGTACTCTTCCCTGCACCAGTTGATCCACAAATCCCCAATAACTGACCAGACTCTAGTTGAAAATGGATATTTTCCAAAACAGGTTTGTCACTTTGAGGATAGGTAAATTTGTTGATATTTGCCCGCAAACCCCCCGCTCTGAAGACAAAGACAACACGCCATCTTCGGTTACCAGTGGTTCCTGCAACAAACTGCGGATACGTGTATAAGCAGCACTTCCTCTCTCAACAATGTTGAACATCCATGCCAATGCCAACATAGGCCAGATCATCAATCCCAGATACATGACAAAACTGGTCAATTCACCAAGAGTCATGGAACCATTCACCACCATCCAACTCCCTCCACCAACTGCTAAGAGGTTTGCAACAGTAATAGCAATGAAAATGGTGGGGTCAAAACGTGCATCTACACGCGCAACATGCATATTCTTACGCCCAGCATCAATAGCAACTTCTTCAAACTGGTTAGATTGAAGTTTTTCCAATCCAAACGCTTTTATCATACGGATACTCGTCAAACTTTCCTGCGCATGGTTATTCAGTACAGAAAATGCGCCTTGCGCAGATTTAAAACGATGATGAAGCTGATTACCATAATGCTTAATCGCCACGGCCATAATGGGCATCGGCGCTAGTGATAACAATGTTAATTGCCAACTGATCTCCACGCTCATTACAATTAGGACAGAACACCCCATAACTAAAGCATCAACCAAAGTAAGGACTCCCTCACCTGCGGCAAAAACAACTCTGTCAACATCATTGGTTGCGTGCGCCATGAGATCGCCTGTTCTATGACGCAAATAAAATTCAGGATTCTGACTACTCAGACGCTTGTAGAAATCACTACGCAGCTTAACAGCCAACCGATAAGAAGCACCGAACAACCATACACGCCAAACATATCGCAGACCATAGATTGCCAAAGCAATGAACAGCATTAACCCCAGCAACATTAATAGCTGACGGAAGGTCATTGTTTTTGTGCTAATGCCATCAACGATAACTCCAACCAAGCGGGGAGAAATGAGTTGCAGTACTGCGATCAAAAAGAGGAAAATGACAGCCCCCAAATAACGCCGCCATTCGCTAATAAAATACCAGCTCAATTGTGAAAATAATCTCACACACCTATTCCTAAGGTAAAGAAATGAAAGAGTTAGCACCTACCGACCAAAAGGATCTTTATGATGTTACTGAATCTGGTATTGGCAGTACCGTTGTATATTTGATCTTTTCCATGGCAAAGTTAGAGGTAACATCAATCAAACCAGAAACCCCATTTACCATGCGTTTGTAGAAATGATCATAACTCTTCATATCAACAACTTCTATATGCATCAGGTAATCATATTCACCAGCCATGCGATAAAATGTTAAGACTTCTGGCATCTCTTTTATAAAGGAGACAAACTGTTCATACCACTCACTACTATGTTGCTGAGTTTTAATCATCACTATCACTGTCAAACCCAGACCAAGTTTTTCTCCATTTAACAAGGCAACCCTGCCAACAATATAACCTTCATCTTCAAGTCGTTTAAGGCGCTTCCAGCAAGGTGTCGAAGTCAAATTAACGGCTTCAGCCAGTGCATTCAAGGATAGACTACAATCCTGTTGGAGCAGTTCCAGTAGCTTACGGTCTATTTTATCTAACATATCTAAATCCTATAGAAATATTTCCCAAATATAACGGATATTCTCAGAAAAATAATAATCTATTTCTCCAAATGTAAGGGTAATCTATATACCACTACGGTATTATTATTTAGGGTCAATTTATGTCGTCTTTATGGGCTACAAATGCCATAAAAGCTATCCAAGCTGATTATCAACGCAGCGCTGATACACACCTTATTCGTCTTAACTTCCCAATATTTCCGGGTATTTACCTCTATCTCAAAGATGAAAGCACTCATCCCACTGGTAGCCTCAAACATCGACTTGCACGTTCCCTATTCCTATACGCACTTACTAATGGTTGGATCCAGGAAGGAACGCCTATTATTGAAGCTTCATCTGGAAGTACTGCTGTTTCGGAAGCTTATTTTGCCCGCTTACTTGGTTTACCATTTATTGCTGTTATGCCTTTCTGTACTGCTAAACGCAAAATTCAGGAGATTGAGTTCTATGGCGGTAAATGCCATTTTGTAGAGCATTCCGCCTTGATTTATCAAGAATCAGAGCGCCTGGCAAAAGAGCTTAATGGCCATTACATGGATCAGTTTACCTATGCCGAGCGAGCAACTGACTGGCGAGGAAACAATAATATTGCAGAAAGTATTTTCCGCCAGATGCAACTAGAGCCTTTTCCTGAACCAACTTACATCGTTATGAGTGCAGGAACGGGTGGCACATCTGCGACACTTGGTCGTTATATACGCTATCAGGGATATAACACTAAACTCATTGTTGTCGATCCAGAGAACTCCGTCTTCTACGATTGCTACCATCAGAACCGCCGTGATATTTGCGGAAGTACTGGCAGTAAAATAGAAGGAATTGGCCGCCCACGCGCAGAACCTTCTTTTATTCCTACGGTTATCGATGACATGATCCAAGTTCCCGATCTTGCCACAATTGCTACCATTTATTGGCTTGAAAAACTAATTGGTAGAAAAACGGGAGCATCAACAGGAACTAACGTCTGGGGAGCTTTACAACTCGCCAAGCAAATGCACGATAACAACCAACAAGGGGCAATTGTGACATTACTCTGTGATAGTGGAGAGCGCTACCTTGATACTTATTACAACCCAGAGTGGGTTCGAAATAATATCGGTGATATCACACAGTATCTAACACAACTACCCAAGTTAGACGGTTATAAGTAACATATCTCCTTCAATTTACAGAGGTAGGTATCATGAAACGAGCCGTTGTTGTATTCAGTGGTGGACAGGATTCCAGCACTTGTTTAATTCAGGCACTCCACCAATATGACGAAGTTCACTGTGTCACCTTTGATTACGGACAGCGTCATCATGCTGAAATTGATGTCGCTTGTCGTATAAGCAAAGAATTGGGCGCTGCTGCCCACAAAGTACTTGATGTGACTTTATTGAACGAACTCGCCATCAGTAGCCTGACAAGAGACAATATTCCCGTACCCGATTTCAGTGAAAGTGAAAAAAGTGGCCTCCCAAGTACTTTTGTGCCTGGCCGTAATATATTATTTTTAACTCTGGCGGCAATTTATGCTTATCAGGTTGAAGCTGAAATCGTTATTACTGGCGTTTGTGAAACCGATTTTTCGGGCTACCCAGATTGCCGTGATGAATTTGTCAAGGCACTTAATAAAGCAGTCAGCCTTGGTATCGCTCGTGATATTCGTTTCGAAACCCCTCTAATGTGGTTAAACAAAGCGGAAACCTGGGCATTGGCAGATTATTATCAAAAATTGGATTTTGTTCGCAATAAAACCCTTACGTGCTATAACGGTATTCAGGGTGATGGATGCGGTGAATGCGCTGCCTGCCATCTCAGGGCTCAGGGATTAAAGCATTATTTAAGCAATGCCCAAGCCACGATGTTAGATATGAAATCCAAAACCCATCTCAGTTAATCAAAACGATTTCTCATTAACGTGATCTGTGAGAGGTTCGTGGAACCTCTCATTCCACATTTTTATTTTGTCGTTATTCGGCATTGTTTTTATAGGCTTCCATCCTTTCTCGTAATTCACCTTCTAAAACTAACGCTTTTTGCGTTTTCAAATCAATACAAGCAAATGTAGTTAAAGCATCTGCAATAATTTGATTATCACCCCGGCGTATAATTTCCTGAAAAAATGTACCGCTTTTGTTACGTAACTCTCGCAGCGAAGATTTCACTTCCAGCTCATCTGTAATCACGGATGGATGGCGATAATTAATATTGATATTCACCACAACAAAACCAATATTCTTACGATTTAACCATTCCAGCGTGTCATCTTCAGTAAGTAAATCCCAGCGAGCTGCTTCCATAAATTCCAAATAACGAGCATTGTTTACATGCTGGAAAAGATCGATATGGTAACCCCTGACTTTGATAATCGTGCTCATTGCTATTTTCCCCTCACACTCATCCGACCAGACAAAATGTAACAATAGCAAAACAATTTAATTACAATAGCATTTAATCAATTATTCTTGATCGGTATCACAACCCTCTTGAACAAATTACTGATGAATGCACAAGAGGGCCTTAATACTTAGTAAGTTAATTTATCTCGATTTTTATCTATGAAAATCGGACCAATACCTTGTACTTCTTGCAATTGTTCTATTGCTGTAAAAGGGCCATATTTTTCACGATATTCAACAATTGCCTGTGCTTTTTTAGCGCCTACCCCATTGAGTTCTTTCGCTAACTCTTCAGCATTCGCAGTATTAATATTAACAACTCCTTTTTCTTGTATCTGCTGGCCTGGGACTTGCTCTTCCCCCTCTTTCACCTTACTGTTTTCAATGGTAGTTTTATGTTGGCCAACAGGTTGTTTCACCATCTTATCAGTAGGTTCATTAACGGTAGCTGCATGAGATAACGGCATACTGATACACAATGCCATCATGAGTGAGTTAAATACTATCCTTAAATATTTCATATAAATCTCTCCATGTTTTATTGGTGAAAGAAAGATTGCCACAACAATATTTCCGGGCAACAGGCAAGGTTCATATATGCGAAAGGCCACGAAAGTGGCCTTTTTCAATTACTATTTTGCAAAAGAAGATGCGAGTAACTTCGCAATTTTATTCCAGTTGACCGATCTTAATATCCGCACCATCACGTAAGTTCATGATTAGTGACTCGAGCGTGATATTACCGGTCTGATACTGATAACCCACCATATACTGTTTAAGCAGATCATCAGTGACAGATCCCGGAACAACTTTATCCAACTGGATAAGTACAGCGTTACCCAGTTCATCTTGAGCTAATCCATATACAGGCTTACCCGCTTTAGGATGAGGTAAAGTGAATGCCACATCGGTAGCCTGATTGGTTTGTGGCAGATGTTTTATCACGGTAGGTTGCTCAAACTGAATTCCCGCAGTTTTCAATGCTTGCTCACCTTTACCTTCTTTCAGGGCAGCCAGTAGTTTTTCACTTTCAATCTGAAGTTGTTTTTCTGCTTTCTGACGTTTTACCAATTCAGTAACTTCAGGTTTGGCCTGTTCAAACGATTGGACTGTCTCAGGCCTAACATTGTCAACACGCAGAATAAAAGCTTTATCGCCTTCAACCGAAATAACATCAGAGTTAATTCCTGTCGCACCTTTATCATCAATCAAATTACCAGAGAAAATAGCCTGAACAACTTGGTTGAAATTAATCTCAGTGGGAACATGATCGCGATCAAACCAGTCCGTGGTCAGGGCTTGATAACCCGCCGCTTTCTCTGCTGCTACCAAAGACTCATTATCATTCGCTGCGGCATCACTCACTTTCCGCTGTAATGCATAAAAAGCATCAACTGCTTTTTCCTGCTTAACAATTTTTTCTATTTCCGAACGCACATCCGTCAACGGCTTGACTTCCTGAGATTTAATATCATCTAAACGGAAAATGGCATATCCATTAGATAATTTGACCACATCTGAAAGCTGCCCTTTCTGTGTCAAATTCGCTGACTTAATCTCATTAGGCAGAGAGCTTTCTGCCATCCAGCCTAAATCACCACCTTTTTGAGCAGAAAATTTGTCAGTCGATTTTTCTGACGCCAATTGACTAAAATCAGCCCCTTTTTTTAACTCATCCAAAACTGATTTAGCCACAGAGTCTGAATCCAGTTGAATAAAGCTATACTTCTTCTGTTCAGGTTTTGTGTATTTTACCAGGTTGTTTTTATAAAATTTTTCGATATCAGCATCAGATACAGTGACATCTTTTAGTTCATTGGCAGCATCCATTTTGATATAACTGACTTTCACTTTTTCTGGCACAGTGAAATGCTTACTATTGGCGTCATAGTATTTTTTCAGTTCTTCATCGGTAACTGTTTGTTTCTCTTCAATTGATTTTAATTCAAGAGTCGCAAAACGTACTGTCCTTTCTTGCAAAAGTAATGCTGCTTCCTGTTTTACTTCGGTCGGTAACGCAATTTCCGCGCCTATAACAGCTTGCTTCAATTGACGATTAATCAATTCTTGACGAACCTGTTCCGCGAAATTGTCAGGGCTGATGTTTGAATGAGCGAGCCAGTTTAAATACTCCTGATATTTGTTGTTATCAAATTGGCCGTCAGTCTGGAGAAACGGTAGGTTACGTATCTCCTGTGCAACCTGATTGTCGCTTGCTGATAAACCCAGCTTACGGGCATATTGTTCAATCAAAGTGGCATTGATAAGTCTCTCCAATGATTGGCGCCGAAGCTGCTGTAGCATCTGTTCATCGCTTAATAAAGTTGAGAATTCATCTCCCAGCTTCTCCTGCTGAACATTTTTTTCTTGCAAAAATGCCTGCTCTAGCTGAGCACGACTAATGGTTTGGCCATTAACTTTGGCTGCATAATTACCGCTTTCACTTGATAGGTAACCAGTTACCCCCGTTACCAGGAAAGTCAGGATAATTAGAGCCAACACAATTTTGAGCACAGGACCGTTCGCCGCCGTGCGTAGGTTGTCCATCATAAAGACGTAAAACTCCGCTTTAGTGAAAAAGAAACTGTCATATTACGACAATTCAAACGCTAAGAGAAAAAAAGCGCACCAATCAATTGATGCGCTTATATTCTAGCCTATCAACACGACCTAGTCAGTTGAAGTTTATTGCAATAATAAAAACCAGAGTCTGTTTCCTACTCATTAGCCATTAACAGCGTCTTTTAACCCCTTTCCAGCTCGGAAAGCAGGTACTTTTGCTGCTGCGATCTTGATTTCCTTGCCTGTCTGAGGGTTACGTCCTGTACGCGCAGCACGCTCACGTACAATAAACGTACCGAACCCCACTAAAGCGACATCATCACCGTTTTTCAATGCACCAGATACGGAAGAAATGAATGCATCTACTACACGTCCAGCTGCTGCCTTAGAAATATTGGCATCAGCAGCAATTTTGTCGATCAGTTGTGACTTATTCACTCTTATCATCCCCATTTTAGTATTACTCTCGTAACGGAAACCGATTTACAACAGATAACACGACAGTTATACCGTCATATCAATCCTTTTCCAGTATTAGCAAGAAATCATGGAACAGCAAAATTTTTAATCAGATAATTAGACTAATCTAACTTAATGACACAAAAAAAGGCTGGCAAGCCTGAATGTGCTCACCAACCTGAATCTTATACACAGTTCTTGAGTTAGCCCACTATTTTTGTACTATTTTAGTGATACAACTTCTGCGCCAAATGTGGGTTCCTGCAAAGCGATAGATAAAACATCTTCTATACGTTTAACGGGATGGATCTCCAGATCTTGGATCACATTCTGTGGGATCTCTTCCAGATCTCGTTTATTGTCATCTGGGATCAAAACCGTTTTAATTCCCCCACGATGTGCTGCCAGCAGTTTCTCTTTCAAGCCACCGATTGGCAGTACTAAACCACGCAGAGTAATTTCCCCTGTCATGGCTACGTCAGCACGAACTGGATTACCCGTCAGGCAAGAGACCAACGCTGTGCACATTGCTATCCCCGCACTTGGGCCATCTTTTGGGGTCGCTCCTTCCGGTACATGAACATGAATATCACGTTTCTCATGAAAATCAGAGCTGATACCCAACTTATCAGCACGAGCACGAACGACTGTCAATGCCGCCTGGATGGATTCCTGCATCACTTCACCCAATGAACCGGTATAAGTCAATTTACCTTTACCTGGTACACTGGCTGTTTCAATCGTCAGCAAATCACCACCAACTTCTGTCCATGCCAGGCCAGTTACCTGACCAACTCGATTTTCTGTATCAGCACGACCATAATCCACTTTTTGCACACCCAGATAATCTTTCAAGTTATCCGCATTAAT
Organism: Xenorhabdus sp. SGI 60; assembly: GCF_056632175.1. Classification (NCBI taxonomy): domain Bacteria; kingdom Pseudomonadati; phylum Pseudomonadota; class Gammaproteobacteria; order Enterobacterales; family Morganellaceae; genus Xenorhabdus; species Xenorhabdus sp. SGI 60. Next base: position 3,377,942 of record NZ_CP196860.1, read on the forward strand.
TTCGATGTGCTTAAGTTTCTTATCCATCAGTAATGCTTTAACCGCCTTACGACACAATTTAGAGATTTCACGTTCTAAACTACGAACGCCAGCCTCACGAGTGTAGTAACGGATAATGCCAATAATGGCACCATCATCGATAGTCAATTCGTCTTTCTTCAGAGCATTACGCTCGATCTGTTTTGGCAGCAGATGACGTTTGGCAATATTCAGTTTTTCATCTTCGGTATAGCCCGATAGACGAATGACCTCCATACGATCCAGTAATGGAGCAGGAATATTCATGGAGTTAGATGTTGCCACGAACATAACATCGGAGAGATCGTAATCAACTTCAAGGTAGTGATCGTTAAATGCTACGTTTTGTTCAGGATCAAGCACTTCTAACAATGCTGAAGCGGGGTCTCCACGCATGTCGGATGACATTTTATCGATTTCATCTAGCAAGAACAGTGGATTTTTAACCCCTACCTTGGACATTTTCTGGATTAATTTGCCCGGCATTGAGCCAATATAAGTACGACGATGTCCCCGGATCTCCGCTTCATCGCGTACACCACCCAATGCCATACGCACATATTTACGCCCAGTTGCGCGTGCGATAGAACGGCCCAATGAGGTTTTTCCCACACCAGGAGGTCCTACTAAACAAAGTATTGGCCCCTTAAGCTTGCTAACGCGGCTCTGTACCGCAAGATATTCAAGAATACGCTCTTTGACACGCTCCAAACCATAATGGTCTGTATCCAGTACTTCCTGAGCTTTTATTAAATCTTTTTTTACCTTGCTACGTGAAACCCAAGGAACTTGCACCATCCAGTCAATGTAACTACGAACAACCGTGGCTTCAGCCGACATCGGAGACATCATTTTTAATTTCTGCAATTCAGCTTCGGCTTTTTCGCGAGCCTCTTTCGGCATTTTCGCGTCTTCGATCTTACGTTTCAGCGTCTCATATTCATCAGGTGCATCATCCATCTCACCCAACTCTTTCTGGATCGCTTTCATTTGCTCATTCAGGTAGTACTCGCGCTGGCTTTTTTCCATCTGTTTTTTAACGCGATTACGGATACGTTTTTCTACCTGTAACAGATCGATTTCTGATTCCATCATTGCTATCAGATATTCAATGCGCTCAACAACATTAGACATTTCTAAAACTGTCTGCTTATCGTTGATTTTTAAAGGCATATGTGCAGCGATGGTATCTGCTAATTTTGCCGCATCTTCAATACTGTGCAACGAAGTCAATACTTCTGGTGGGATCTTTTTATTCAGTTTGACGTAACCTTCAAACTGGTTAATAACCGTTCTTACCAGAACTTCTTGCTCACGTTCATCAACGTCAGGGGATTCAGAGTATTCAACTTGTGCATAGAAATATTCGCCATTATCCGTCAACGTGGTAATGCGAGCACGCTGCAAGCCTTCAACCAGAACTTTTACTGTGCCATCTGGCAACTTTAACATCTGTAAAACAGAAGCCACTGTACCTACGGAGAAAAGATCATTGACTCCTGGCTCATCAGTAGATGCTTCTTTTTGCGCGACCAACATGACTTGTTTGTCATGCTCCATTGCTGCTTCCAGGCAATGAATCGACTTCTCACGCCCAACAAACAGAGGGATCACCATATGTGGATAAACCACGACATCGCGCAAAGGCAATACAGGGATTTCTATGCGTTCAGAACGCTCAGGATTCATAGAGCTCTCTCTTCGTTTAGCTTTCGCCAGTTTTAGGAATCTCGTGAAACACGGTTTTCACGAGTTTCACTTCAAAGAATATAAAATATATGGGGACAGGAATCTGACATTCAATAGCCTATATCGGCAAAAAACAAAATGAGGGAGAATCCCTCATTTGTTTTTTCAATGCGTATTGATAATCGGTGCTTCCTATACCCCATTTCTTCACTCACCAGAAACTTGGGCATCCGGCTTGCTATATATCAATAATGGTGCGGAGTTATCTTCAACAACCGTTTCATCAACGACGACTTTCTCTACATGTTCCATTGATGGCAGATCGTACATTGTATCCAGTAAAACATCCTCAACAATTGAACGAAGACCACGAGCACCCGTTTTACGTGCCATTGCTTTTTTCGCTATGGCAGTCAATGCTTCTTTTCTGAACTCCAGTTCAACACCCTCAAGGTTAAACAGGGCCTGATACTGTTTGGTCAGCGCGTTTTTCGGTTCCTGTAGGATCTGGATCAGTGCTTCTTCATTAAGTTCGGTCAGCGTTGCCACGACGGGCAGACGACCAATGAATTCAGGAATTAACCCAAATTTAATCAAATCTTCCGGTTCAACCTCAGACAGCAATTCACCTTCTGTCGCTTTCTCTGATTCACCCCTAACTGTAGCACTAAAACCAATACCTGAACTGACATTCAAACGCTGGCTGACAACTTTATCCAAGCCGGCAAACGCACCGCCGCAGATAAACAGAATTTTGGACGTATCAACTTGCAAGAATTCCTGCTGTGGATGCTTACGACCACCTTGAGGAGGAACCGCTGCCACAGTGCCTTCAATCAGTTTCAACAGGGCCTGCTGAACCCCTTCTCCTGACACATCGCGAGTAATTGATGGGTTATCAGATTTACGGGAAATTTTATCAATTTCATCAATATACACGATACCACGTTGTGCTTTCTGCACATCGTAATCACATTTTTGCAGCAGTTTCTGGATAATATTTTCTACATCTTCCCCGACATAACCCGCTTCGGTTAATGTCGTGGCGTCAGCCATAGTAAACGGAACGTCTAAATAGCGAGCTAATGTCTCTGCCAACAACGTCTTACCGCTACCTGTCGGGCCAATTAACAGAATATTACTTTTGCCGAGTTCCACACCGTTCGTGGAGTCACCATTACGCAATCTTTTGTAATGGTTATAGACCGCAACTGCTAACACTTTTTTCGCTGTTTCTTGGCCGATAACATAATCATCCAGATGTTGGCGAATTTCATGAGGAGTCGGCAATGCGCTACGCTCACGATGTGGTATTAGCTCTTTAATTTCTTCGCGAATGATATCGTTACATAAATCGACACATTCATCGCAGATATACACTGACGGGCCGGCTATTAATTTCCGTACTTCATGTTGGCTTTTCCCGCAGAAAGAGCAATACAGCAGCTTTCCTGAACCGTCTTTGCGCTTATCTGTCATCAGTCAACCTCACTTTATGAACTGTTATCCCAGTTTGTCTGGCATAACAGAAAAAACGCTATTACTCCGCCTAGTTTGGCGTCAACATCAAGAAACGCTTAGAGAAAAGGCTAGCATCGGAGTAATAAATTAATTAATAATTAGCTGCGCTGGGTGAATATACTATCAACCAACCCGTATTCTACGGATTCTTCGGCTGACAAGAAACGATCGCGTTCTGTATCCTTAACGATCTTCTCAAGTGGCTGTCCGGTATGTTTCGCCATCAATTCGTTCATACGCGTTTTCACCTTGAGGATTTCCTGCGCATGGATCTCAATATCAGTCGCCTGTCCCTGGAAACCACCTAATGGCTGGTGAATCATAACTCTGGAATTTGGCAGACAGAAACGCTTCCCTTCTGCTCCAGCGGTCAGCAGGAATGCTCCCATTGAACAGGCCTGCCCCATACAAATAGTACTCACATCGGGTTTGATAAACTGCATCGTGTCATAAATAGACATGCCTGCCGTAATAACCCCACCTGGTGAGTTAATATATAAATGAATATCTTTTTCTGGGTTTTCTGCTTCCAAGAATAGCATTTGGGCAACGATCAAGTTCGCCATATGATCTTCAACAGGCCCAGTCAGAAAAATAATACGATCCTTTAATAAACGGGAGAAGATATCAAATGCACGCTCGCCACGTGCTGTTTGTTCAACCACCATCGGCACCAAAGACATGTTAGGTGCATATTGATCTTGCTTGCCACTGTATGACATTTCCGTCTCCTAATAGAACTCACGCTGGTGCCACTCATAACTGATTCTACTTGAGATAAGTGATGATGACCATGATCCAAAGTTAACTAACAAGGGGCTTTTCCCCTTCTAAAAAGTAGTAAGCCCTTACATAATAGTAAGAAAGGATATGAGGTTAAATCTGTTTTTTTCAAGAACAATAAAAAAACCCGCAAGCATAGCCTGCGGGTTTACTTCGATTCACTTCATTGAGAGTGAGGTTTCATCATCTCAGGCAATCAATAAATGAAACTTATGCCAATTGATTTTGATTCATCAGTTCATTGAAGCCAGTTTCTTTTTCAGAAACTTTCGCTTTGCTCAGAACAAGTTCAACAGCCTGCTCTTCCAGAGCAATGTTGCGAATGTTGTTCATCATTTCGTTATTTTTGCTGTAGTATTCTACAACTTCTTTTGGATCTTCATAAGCGGCTGCCATCTCTTCGATCAACGCAGTAACGCGATCTTCTTCGACTTTCAGCTCATTACTACTGATAACTTCGCCTAACAGCAAGCCAACAATAACACGGCGTTTAGCCTGCTCTTCGAACAGTTCACGTGGCAGTTCCAGAGCTTGTGTTTCGCTACCGCCAAAACGTTGAGCAGCCTGACGACGCAGTACATCAATTTCACCATCAACAACAGCCGCAGGAACTTCAATTTCGTTAGCCTTAACCAGACCGTCCAGAATCTGAGTTTTGATGTTGTTGCGAACAGCATTTTTCAGTTCACGTTCCATGTTCTTGCGAACTTCGGCACGCAAACCGTCAACAGTACTATCAGCAATACCAAAACGCTTGATGAACTCTTCAGTCAGCTCTGGCAGTTCACGCTGTTCAACTTTTTTCAAGTTGATCACGAACTTTGCAGCTTTACCTTTCAGATTTTCTGCATGGTAATCTTCTGGGAAAGTCACATCGATAGTAAATTCTTCGCCTGCTTTGTGACCAACGATACCATCTTCAAAACCTGGGATCATACGGCCCTGGCCCATTGCCAGAACGAAATCAGTTGATTTACCGCCTTCGAATTCTTCACCCTCAATGGAGCCAGTGAAATCAACAGTGACACGATCTTCCGCAGCCGCTGCTTCATCGGTTTCTTTCCAATCTGCCTGCTGTTTACGCAGCGTGTCCAGCATGTTGTCAACGTCTGCATCTTTTACTTCAACAACAGGTTTTTCAACTTCAATTTCTTCTAAACCTTTCAGTTCAATTTCTGGATAAACTTCAAATTCAACTGCGTAAGTGAAATCTTCACCTTCTTTAAACTGTTCAGGTTTGTAGCTTGGTGCACCTGCTGGAGTGATTTTCTGCTCAATGATCGCATTGATGAAATTGCGCTGCATCAGATCACCCAGAACATCCTGAAGAACAGAAGCGCCATAACGCTGCTTAACGATCTTCATTGGCACTTTGCCCTTACGAAAGCCATCAATACGGACTTTCTTTGCTACATTAACCAGTTCACTGTCAACTGCTTTTTCGATATCGGCAGCAGGAACGGTGATTGACACACGACGCCCAAGGCCTTGAGTGGTTTCAACAGAAACTTGCATCTTGTTACCTCAAAAAAATCATAGTGCTCGGTCAACTTCAGAATGGCTGCAAAGCTTAAAACAAGCGGATTGCAGTACTCTTTAAGAACCGGGGCGGTCGCATTTAAAAACCGAGAATCCCTGTGATCAGAAGCGTCCCGAAACCATTCTAAAAATTTAGACGCAGCATTATAGCGGCGCAGACAGTATGAGTCGAGAATTGCAGACAAAAGCATGCATGATTCGTTAATTTATGTGATAAACGTTGCTCAATGACTACGTCATGATATTGTTTATGATGATACTTTTATGCAATATGCATATAAACAAAAATACAGCCCGAAGGCTGCTAGCTAAAATTAAATCGAGATTAATAAAATAGAGACAAACAAGCTATGAGATTAACTCGAAAAATCACAAGTTTGATGTCGTCGTACTTCCACCGCGACATGCCGGAGAAGCCAGAACAGTGTCTGCTAGTTCTGCCCACTCCTTTTCCGTATAAGTATGCAGTGCCAAAGCATGTACACCTTCCTCTAATTCTTTAGCCAAGACGCTATATACTGAGCGGTGGCGACTAAGCATTCTTTGTTCAACAAATTCATTGCTTATGATAATAATTTTAAAATGGCTTTCAGAACCCGCTGGCACATTGTGACGATAACTTTCATCGGTCACTTCCAGATGAGAAGGCTGAAATGCCGCCTGTAACTTTGTTTCTATTTCTTGACGAACCATCCCATTCTCCTAAAACACCAAAGGTTATTTATCAACCACATTATTGATTTTAGATTATTTCCCGTGATTTATAACATCAGGGTAATCAAATCTCCTTAACAGAATTTACGTCAGGTATTTCTCTCGATATTTCAAACCATGTTTCAATCATCAGGGATATGCCGTTACCCATGGCGATGCTATGATTACGGCGGTTTAAACTACGGTTTAAATTATCAGTATTAATATTGAATATCCGAATCTTGAATTGAGAAAACCTACATGCTAAAGAAAATATTTATTCCATTGATTACGCTTTTCTTTTTATCTGGCTGTGCAGACTCAGGCAACACATTAGCTATTCAACCTAAAATTGCTCTGCCACCAGCAGATCCAACCATGAAAGCGATTACCGTCAGTATTAGTGGGGTCGACCATCGTCAATCTCAAGCCCTGGCCCAAATTAATCGTAATGCGCGATTAGTTACCTTGGTTCCTTCCCGTGATTTACGCTTCTTACTACAAGAAGCGCTGGAAAAACAAATGGTAGCTCGCGGCTATATGATTGGCTCTCCCGCCAATGCCAATTTGCAGGTCGTTGTCAATCAACTCTACGCCAATGTGAAAGAAGGCAGTCTTCGTCATGATATTTCAGCCAAAGCTGAAATCTCTATCATTGCTTATGCTCAAGACGGTAGTAAACAAATCAAAAATTATCGTACCAACTACAATGCTCAGGGACCATTGGCAGCAACAAACACAAAAATTGCTGATGCAGTCAATACTGTCTTATCTGATGTGATTGCAGACATGGCTCAGGATGCGTCAATCAGCACCTTTATCAAACAAAACGTCCACTAACAGGATAATGAACAAACTTTCTGCCTAATTCTGACAAAATTAGAGAGTATGCGGAAAGTTTTGGGAGGCCCATGACTAACCACCGTTATTTAAACCTATCTGCATTACGCAACTATCGAACCCTTCTGTTACTGGGCTTTGCCTCAGGTCTACCTCTTGCGCTCACGGCTGGCACGTTACAAGCATGGATGACTGTCGAAAATGTCGATATCCGAACTATCGGTTTTTTCACTTTGGTTGGTCAAGCCTATGTTTTTAAGTTTCTCTGGGCGCCCGCAATGGATCGGTATACCCCGTCCTTTTTAGGGCGCCGACGGGGATGGATGCTCACAACTCAACTTTTATTGATAGTCAGTATTGCCGCAATGGGGTTTCTTCAACCTTCTCAACATTTATGGTGGCTTGCTGCATTGGCTGTTGCTGTTGCATTCTTCTCCGCTTCCCAAGATACTATTTTTGATGCCTATAAAACCGACTTACTGTCACAAGAAGAACGCGGATCAGGTGCCGCCGTTTCCGTACTGGGTTATCGGTTGGCTATGCTGGTTTCTGGTGGGCTTGCCTTGCTGCTTGCCACCTATATCGGCTGGCAAAATATGTATTGGGTTATGGCAGGCCTGATGCTGATTGGTGTTTATGCCACGTTTACCGCCAAAGAACCAGAAATTAATACAGCACCGCCAAAAACATTACGTCAAGCGGTACTCGAACCATTGTCTGACTTTTTCGGCCGCAACAATGCCTGGCTTATTCTGCTACTGATTGTACTGTACAAACTGACAGATGCTTTTGCTCTCTCACTCAGCACCCCTTTCCTGATTCGGGGTGTTGGTTTCAATCCAGCCGAAGTCGGTATGATCAATAAAACCCTCGGACTCGCCGCAACCATTATCGGCGCATTGTACGGTGGTTATTTGATGCATAGGATGAGTCTGTTCCGTGCCCTGATGATATTTGGCATTCTTCAAACCATTTCAAACTTGGGTTATTGGATACTTGCTGTTACGCCTAAAGACATCTATGTCATGGGAGCTGCGATTTTTCTGGAAAATATCTGTGGTGGCATGGGAACAGCCGCTTTTGTTGCCCTTCTCATGACCTTGTGTAACAAATCATTTTCGGCAACACAGTTCGCGTTACTTTCTGCATTATCAGCAGTTGGCCGCGTTTATGTTGGCCCTGTAGCGGGATGGTTTGCCGAAGCCTATGGCTGGTCAACGTTCTACTTATTTTCTGTTGTTATCGGGTTACCGGGGCTTGTGTTGTTGTTCGCTTGTCGTAAGACACTGGCTTATTCTGAAAAAAATGATAGCTTTATTCCCCGAACACTATTCAAGAATACTTATAAATTTACTTTTATTATCATGGCATTAGCTGCTCTGATGTTTGTAACTTGGTTAATTATCAGCAGCATACTGTTTATCATCATTCATTTAGTATCTCTGATATACACTATATCGCCGGAATATATTCTATATCTGCATAAAATCAGTGAGTGGATATCCCCACTGTTATCCTGGAGCATAATCATAGGAATTTTAGGCCTTCTTTCAGGAGGAATATTGGATTATTTGGCATTAAAGAAAAGTAAGCTCACTTAATCTACTGAGCAGCTCTAAAAAAGAAAGCCGGAAGAGCACGGGGATCTTTCCGGCTTAATCTACACTAATGAATCAGTTTTTGTGTCGGAATGATTCAATCCATTGATAGTGAAATCCTCTTTGTTCTTCTGGAGTAACATCAACATCTTTATCTTCGAAATCAAATATATGAACTGTATCTTCAGATTTGGCTCGCTGACCTAATGTATTTTCATAGGCTACTTTACCTAAGCCCATATCTATCATCATGCCAGATGGGTATACATTTATTTTTGCACCCTTGCAAAGAAAAATTATATCTTTTAATTGGTTTCTTAAATCAACAAAACATGAAAAATAATCAGCATTATTTGATTCCGCCAACTGATTATTATTATGAAATATTCTTAAGCAACAATGCCTATCAGGAGAAGTGATCAAATGCAATTCAGCTTCTTCTGTTTTTCCGTTTACGATTATTTTGATTTTTCTTTTATCAATGTCCGTCATTTTCCATACCTCTTTGGATTTAAAATAGTATAGTCCCACATTTCCCCATCGGCATTGACTGGTCTTGCACCTAATATGTTTTCAGGTTTAAGCCAGTCAAACTGAGCGGGCGTCATCACCCAGCTGCGTTCCCCCTGTTTTGGCCAGACAAAATAGGCCCGGTGCAAACGGCGGGTGCACAACCAGACCCCATGGCGATCCCAGCGCAACACCTTGAGGCGGGAGCGGGCCTTGTTGCAAAAAACAAACGCCGCTTCTTCCTGCCAGCGCAGGTTTAACCGTTCAATAGCTGGGTCAGGGCATCAATTCCCCGGCGCATATCGACGGGTTTAGGCGATTTATGTGCTACTCCTGAAGTACCTATATTTAAGGCTTTAGATGTCTGGTGCTCATTCCTGACAGCGACGACACCCGCGCCATCAAGCAACAGTACCGATGCCAGCAAGACCAGCTCAGCGATATTAAACTGAGAATGCGGGAACTATTGGCGACTACAACAGCAACTAAGGGTAGGGACTGAGTCGCTCTTAAAAAAGAAGAAAGCCGGAAGATCACGAGGATCTCTTCCGGCTTTGTGTTTTATCCATACATTTTTTTTGTATCAGACACATATTCCCAAAAACGTTGGCATGCATCTTCTTCTTTTTCAAATGATTCTACCCAACTACGCGCCCCTCTTTCTGCATGATAGACTAGCCAGTATCCATCTTCATAAGTAAGGCAAATTCTATTATCAGGAGCTCCTCCCTCAAGTGAGTAGTAAGATGATGAGATTTTATTTTCTTTTAAACGTGTTCTCAGTTCTTCTTTATTCATTGATATGCCTAATTAATTTAAAATGGAATGGGTTTACCTGTCACTGAGATTTTTTCTAATGAACCATCAGCTATTAATTCATTAACTTTTTTAGGTAAATCGTACTGTATTCCTCGTCCCGGATAACCAAACCAAGGAGTGATCTCTCCTGCATCAACAGTTATAGGCTTTTTAACTACAAAAACCGCGCGGTAAATAAGGCCGCCAAAACCGAACGTTATTACACCGTGGGATACGTGCCGCAAAACGGCAGGCCGAACCCCAGACCCGCGATAAATTTAGCGGGAAGATGGCTTAAACAGGCTGGATTCGATATTGGCGGCACACTGACCGTTAAAATTATGGACGGCTGTCTGGTGCTCATTCCTGACAGCGACGACACTCGCACCATTAAGCAACAGTACCAGCGCCAGCAAGACCAGCTCAGTGAAATTAAGCTGCGAATGCGAGAACTGCTTGGCGACTACACAAGCCGCTAAGGGCAGGGAGTGAGCGGCTCTTAACAAAGAAAGCCGGAAGGATCTTCAAGATCTTCCGGCTTTAATCAATAAATAGCGTTTCAAAATAATAGGAGTATTCCTTACCCCGCGCGCCGTAAGGAACTCCAACATCTGATACTCTCAGTATTATGAAAACCTATTTAGATATCCACCAATCCTCTTTTCTATATTTTGAAAATCAAAAGATCCATTAAGCATATCTCTTTTTATGCCGTCTATTTGTTGTGGATTCCTAAATCCAGTTTGAGTGCCTCTTATTTCTGGAGGAGGACAACTTTTTATTAATCCCAGTGGATCTACATACTTAACCGGGTTATCAACATAGCCATACTGGTTAAATCCGCCTGCCAGCCCCAAGGGGTCCGGCGAAATATACTGCCCCGTCTCCGGCGAGTAATATCGAAACCGGTTATAGTATAACCCCCGATTCCGTATCTTCGCACTGCCCCATAAACCGGAAGTGATACTGGATCGCTGTTTAGTGCTCATTCCTGACAGCGACGACCAACGCACCATCAAGCAACAGTACCGGCGCCAGCAAGACCAGCTCAGTGACATTAAGCTACGGATGCGGGAACTGATTGGGGAATACAAAAGCTGCTAAGGGTAAGGACTGGGCAGCTCTAAAAATGAAGAAAGCCGGAAGATCACGGGGATCTTTCCGGCGTTATTTCATAGTTTATTCTTCCATATGAAAGGTTAAAACCACCGACTTTAGTCGGTCAGCTTTAGCTGCAATACTGTGTTGTACTGGAGGTGCAACATGGATTACAGATACGGCAGTCACACAGTATTCCAGATTGAATATCATTTTGTGTGGGTAACAAAATACAGGTACAAAGTGCTGACAGGTGAAGTGGCTATACGGGTACGGGAATTAGTCCGTCAGACATGTGAAACGTTTGAAATCAGGATATTAAAGGGCGTAGTAAGCAAAGACCATATTCACATACTGGTGAGTAGTCCTCCGACATTAGCGCCCTCAGAAATCATGAGGAGACTGAAGGGAAGGACAGCGAGTAAGTTGTTTGAAGAATTTTCGCATCTGAAAAAGCGATACTGGGGTCAACATTTTTGGGGTAGAGGCTATTTTTGTGCCACGGTGGGTCAATTAACGGATGAGATGATAAGGGCCTATCTGGAGCATCATTTTGAACCGAACCCGGATGATAATTTCAGAATGGACGATTGACGCGTCGTTTAGCCGACGCGTATCCGGACTTTCAGTCCGTTAATCACTAACCCACCGACTTTAGTCGGTGGTTGTTCAGTTATCTTGGGTTAAATTCAAAATATTCACCCATAAAAGCAACAACTTTAGATAGATTTAAGCCTAAAAACCCTAGAACCTCAAGGAACCATGATAGATGCTCACCTATTTCTGGAATATCTTTTTCTTTTATTGATAAAAAGCAGATAGCTAATCGCGCCATTACAAGCGGTTTATCTTTAAAATTTCTAATTCCATCATTGCTATCAATATAATTCCACCAAAATGATAGCACAGCTTCTCTCTCATCTTCGGTTTTACTATCTTTTAAGTATTCACGTGTAATTTGAATAGGATCATTCTCACAACCCTCAAAATTTATATTTAACATATCAGTTACTTTTAGTAAGAAATTCAAATATAACTGAACACATGACTTACTATCTTCAGGCCATTTAATTAAACCAATACTTACTGTCATTCAAATTTTACCCCAAAATATTTCAACACATAACTACAACTTGCACACGCGGGTTTAGGCGATTTATGTGCTACTCCTGAAGTACCTATATTTAAGGCTTTAGATGTAGCCGTTGTTCATATACCGGATCTTAAGAATTAAGCCTTTCAAAACACGCCTCCAATGTTTTGTTTTTACATGATTTTCTTTGCGGTGTTTTGAAAGCATTCCGGCATAAATATTCCCTCGCCTTTTCCAGTAAAAAACCGGTTTCCGACCACGCTCGTTGGATCAAATTTTCTATTATTGGCCGTAACCACATATCCGTATTTTTTGCTGCTTTTAGCAAAGAAGCGTCTGGAAATAGTCGTCTTGCCATTGTCCGCCTGACCAGCAACGCGAGCAAACTTGACCAGACAAGCCCAGTGACTAACGACGCTTTTCGGGTGGTAAATCCGTGCCAGTTTGTGTGTGATTTCAATTCCTTGAATAACAACTCGACCTGCCAGCGGCAACGATAAATGTCCATAATGTCATTCGCGGTAAATTCCTCTGGTGGTAAGTTTGTCAGCCAAATACAGAACCGCTTCTTTTCTGCAAACCAGCGACGGATGATCCGGAATTCATAGCCCTTTCTCCGACAGCACAGATCCAAGACTTCTGAACGGTTGGTTCTGCGGGTGACTTCTTTTAAGGTTTTTCCGGCCAGTTTCCGCAGCGGTTTCCCTTGTCCAGTGTGCGCGGTGATAATCTGAGAATTCAGCGATTGGCTTCCCCTGACAATAAATGCCGCGCCAAAATGGGAGAGTTGTTCAAAATAATCAAAAGCCGGATATCCTGCATCCGCAAGCAAGAGTTGCCCGCGTAATGTGGCCGGTGCAGGCAAATGAGCGCGTTCAGACGCGGTATCGGCCGTCACCGCCATTCCTGTTGGTGTCTGGCTCAATAACGACATCGTCATATGGCATTCAATGGCGGCAGAGGTTGTTTTGAATCGAGAGGGGAAAACTTCCGCGAGCGCAGGATGCACTTTAAATGAACTCCCATCTTGTAAAATAACATTTTGAAATTGAGCTAATTTTTTCGGTATCGCGACGTGTTTTTCAACCCACTGTGCCATGACAAACCTGACAATAATTTTCACAAATTCCTCAAAGGCCGGTTTACGTAATTGATTGTAAAAGGGTCGGTAACTGACTTGTTGCCGAATCTCAGGGCACAAGCCATTAAACTTCTGATGTAATTGGGCAATGGAGGTGATTTTATCTGTGCTGAGCGCCGTAATCAGGCTAAGCAGCAATGTGCGGGGTTCAATATTTCTAATGCGTTGAGTAAATCCGCAGCCAAACGCTATCTTTTGCAAAGAAACATCACTAAAAAATTGCATTAACTGGTGTTTTATAGCAATAATCGTCACAGGCTTCATCCGTGGTTTTGGTATTAGTTTGGCGACGATTATCAGATCATAAATGAAGCCTTTTTTCTATCTAAAATATACAGTTAATGCTTAAGATCCTGTATATGAGCCGTTGTTAGATCTTCAACTTTAACTCCAGCATTAAGCGCCTGATCAAGACAGGATATTTCAGCACATCCACCATGCCAAGGTGCTCGGTGGGTAGGTGGTGTTCCCATTAAGACACCTGTAACTTTTGAATTTTGGGGAACTGTTTCCCCACTAATACCAGTAAAGACTCGGTTTCCTATTCTTAGTTCAGCCGATGCACCAGACACTTTTCCTGCTGCCAGAGCACGATCGGCTGCTTCTTCTGCTGATCGCGGTGCTCTAGGGAAATGAGAAGACTCTCTGGCAGTCTTACTTGCTGCAATATTATCAAGAACATTCTGTTTGATATTGCCACAATTGTCGCCTGCTAATCCAAATGGATCAATAAAATTGGTAGGGTTGTGAACATATCCGTAAGGATTTAAGCCTCCCATCAACCCTATCGGGTCTTAGGAACGATTCCGGTGCGGTCATACTGTTTTAAGCGATTTTTTCTTTGACTATCAGCTTGTTAAAGAACCATTTTTACCTGTTCCGTCCATCCCCGCGAACCTAAAACGCCGATGTGCACTTTTGGCCTGTTTTGCGATGTTGCCCCGGTGCGCTTTTTGCCCTGCTACCGCCGCAAGCTGTGGTGCAGTATAGCGCCCCTTTTCCCTTGTGATTGACTGAACAGCCGGTTTTTGTGCGGTTTTTCATCGGCAACGGGCGAACGCGGCCCGGCTTGCTGGGCGGTGGGCGCTCGTTCTGCGGGTGCGGGTGGCATAGAGCCTGCAAGCGGCGCCCTGCGACGCTCTGATGCACGATAGCCTAAGAAGGTATCGGTTTTGCATGACCGCGCCGGGTTGCTAAGGGAAGCCCCCTGCGGGGGCTGCACGGGGCGGCGATGGCGAGCACGGTAACGAGCAAGGCGCCTGCGACTGCGAGCCGCGCGCAGTCAGTCGCAGCGGGGTCGGGGCGGGGGAGGTCAACGCGGAGGCCGCAGGCCGACTTGCCTACCGGGTTGTTGGCCTGAGCAAGGCAAGGCCGCTAAAGAAGAGGTGTTTTTGCTATCGTCTGGCTCGGTGCTCAGGGTCGGCGCGGTTTTTGGCAGGCATGGGTTCCGGCGGTTAGAGCAGAAGGCGTAGCCTTGTGCGCCACACCCTCCGATGCCGATCAGCGGGGGCGCCAGACATAATGTCAATTATACGCTGCGAGCCGCTCTACGATGCCGCTGGCTGGCGGCGGCGCTGCCCGGTGAGTGGCGTATAATCCCCCCACATTATGTTGAGTGGGCTTTGGGCGGCCTGCACTGACTGAATGGCAACGGGGACACTACCGCCCATGGCCCATTTACCCCCGCTGGCACCGTGCATGCCGGTACGGTCTGCCCCGCCACGCGACTCACGGGGACGGCCGGGCTGTCCGGTGTTCTGTGGCGTCGGTTCGGCATCCGGCTCACTGCTGGCACGGGCAGAGCGGCTCTCTGGCGTCCGCTCTGCCGGGTGGGTCTGCTTATGCACTTCTTTTAAGTGTCCGACGGCAACATGGGTATAAATTTGCGTCGATTCCAGACTGGCATGACCCAGTATCGCCTGAATGTGCCGTGTATCTGCCCCGTTTTCTAACATCTGGGTCGCCATGCCATGCCGGAACAGGTGACACGCGCCCGGTTTATCGATCCGCCCGGCACGATGCAACGCATTGCGCACTATCTGGGTCAGGGTGCCATCGGCCAGCGCATTACCTTGTTGTGACACAAACAGATAGCCGCGGTCTTTTTTCCCAGACCAGACGCGGGCGCACCTCATTCAGGTAACGTTGCAGCCAGTGGCGCGCCGACTCGCCGAAGGGAACAACCCGGTCTTTGCTCCCCTTGCCCTGCCGGACAAACAGCGCGCCGGCGGCAAAGTCAATGTCACTGACCTGTAACCGCTGGACTTCTGAGCGCCGCATGCCTGTACTCCATAACGTTTCCATCATGGCGCATTCCGCACCCTCAGCGGGTGATTGTCCTCAGTCAGGGCTAAAACCTGCCGGGTTTCCTGCTCATTCAGCACTGCCCCATGGCAGACGCCGCTCCTGCCGGGCAGCTCCAGCCCTTGCGCCGGGTTGTACAGCAGGTGTTGCCGCTTCGCCAGCCAACCGAACAGATTACGCAGGTGGGTCAGCTTTTTCGCTGATGGTGCTTCCCGTGAGCGGCTGAGCCCGTTTTTTCGGGGCAGACAGTCCCCGCTGCCAGCTTTCCAGCCGGGAAAGCTCACCTGCTGAGCTTTGCAGGGTTATTCCCCGTTCGTTTTCACACCAGCCGCAACTGCATCAGATTGCTTTCAGTTGGTTTCCCGAGTGCGTGCCGGGTTTGCCAGTGTGTAGCGCAGGGCGTCAAGGTGTTTCCAAGTAGTCCTCGGGGTTGTCGTGTGATGTTGTCGATGCCGAGAAGCTCCTTTCTGTGTGAGCAGGAATACGGTTACGATGGGGTAAATGAAGGTGCCGGGAACAGTGTTTTTTGAAGTTGTCCGACCGCTTTTCGATAAAGCCTTACTGTGCCTACCGTTGTGATAATTTTGCTATTCCGACCGACTGCCGACTGAACCCCGACCAGAGGGCGACTGCTTAGCTATTTAACCCGACCAGAGCACGTCATACCTGCCCTGTCAGGGTTCAATCAGGCCGCACAGGTGCGCGGTGTCGCTGTCGTCGCCGTCAAACAGCAGTTCATAGACGAACGTCAGGCCGCGACGGTGCAGCAACAGGTATTCCATTTCAACCAGTCGTGAGAGATGCACTTTGAGCTGGGTATCGCCCCACTGTACCGCTCCCGTAATCCTGGTTGCGGGTAAACCGCATTTCATGGTGGAGCTGGCCGCTGTTCCTGACCCACGCCTGGATCAGCAATAACAGCTTGCGCGTCTGCGGCGGCATTTCGTCCAGTGTCCGGCCTAAGATTTCATGCGCCAACTGATTGGCAAGCCGGATATCGTCTTGGGTCACTTCGATGTATTCTAGCTTCTTGCCGCGATGCTCAGCCGTTTTGATGTCCCGCTGGTGCTGGTGCAGCAGGGCAATGCTCTGAATGAGCGTCAGGTATTTCATATGGTCGCGGCGGGTACGGGTTTTGTCAGACATAAAGGTCAGTCGGGCGGCATAGGGGTTGACCACATTCAGCGGTTTCAGCAGCCGCTGGGCGTTCTGGTGAAGTTGTGTCAGATAGTCGCGCTCGTTCTCAGCCAGCAAGCCGGCGAGTGTCTGCTTCTGGCGCTGTACCGCATGGATAGCTTCGGTTTGTTCGCGGGATTCGTTGACCGTCAGCACCAGACAACGATTGAGCAGCTCTTCATCCACATCAATGGCGGTGGTGGTGAGCATCAGCATCACCGGACCTTTGACGGTGTAGCTTTTCGTCACCAGATTGCCCGTCGCTTCGTCTTTACCCGTGCTTGCCATCGTTAGTTCGCCGTCACTCTGCAACAGCTTGAGCGCATACGCTGCCTGCCGCACACCTTCTTCTTCCGCGATAGCTAAAATCTTGTGCTGGAGAGGGGTTTCACCGAGATAAAACAGGCTCTGGCCGGTCATGGCGCTGTACTGGATGCGTTCTTCTTCCCGGATCAAATTGAGCACCGCATCCATCAGGCTGCTCTTGCCGGCGGCGCTGCTGCTCTGGATCAGGACGGCTAAGGGTTTGGGCAACTTTCGGCTCACCGCCGCCAGATAAGCGGCCAACAGGTTGGTCGATTCACCCACCACGCCACAGGCGGCTAAATCAGTGGTAATACGGCTGACCAACGCCGGATCTTGCAACAACATCAAAGCGACTGCTGCTCACCGACACTCAAATTGGCGGCCTGCGCCGGCTGCCGCGCCGCCATCTGCTGCCATTGCTCCAGCACCAGTAACACCCGCCCCAGTGACCGCTTGATCAGCGTAGCCAGTGCCAGCTCCTGACTTGCCTGCCGCACGAAACCCCAACGCGCCCGGGCGCTCAGGATATCGAGACTATCGACGAACAGCGCGCCGCTTTTTTTGTCTAATAACTGCACATTGATTTTCATTACCGCCCCGATTTTCGGCGTCACCCCGCGCAACCGCCACTCCTGTCGTCCTGCCGGATAACGATATCGCCGTTGGCCTCCAGCGTTGTCACCACGCCCGGCTCCGGCACTAATGGGGCTGGCGCAGTCTGACGCAGCGGATCTGGCGTCTGGCGCCCGGGCCGTCTTTCTGCCGCATCGTGCCATTGTGCGGACGCCAACACCTGACCGAAGGCCGTTTCCGGGTTCGCCACCTCGCAGCTAAAACGATTGGCATCGCGGCCTTCGGGGAACACCACGCCAGACATTATGCCCGGCCAGTTGCAGCTCTGACGCCAGCCGCACCGCCGCGTCATTGCCCGCGTTATCATTGTCATAGGCAATGTAGACCTGTTGCACCCATGTTGCTCGGAGGGCTTCCCGATGGGCGTCGGTAAAGCCGTGAACGCCATAGGAACAGGTGACATTGCGGAAGCCCGCACACCAGAAGGACATGGCATCGATCAGCGATTCACACAAGATAACGGACGCCGAACCGATCAGCCCCGCTTCATTCCAGACGCCGCCATGCTCACCCGGTAAATACAGATGCAGCGGTGTGCCTGCCCGCAAGCGATCGGAGATTTTACGCCCGTACATCTCCAGCACCTGCCCCTCCAGACCGATCACCGGCACAACCAGCGAGCCGCTGAAGTGTTCGTGCCCGCTGTCCCGCAATAGGCCAATGGTCTGCAACTGCGCGCGGATCTCCGCTCCGGCCTTGGTTTTTTTATCCGGCAAGCGATAACCCAGAGTGCGGTTGGCAAAGCCCAGTTTAAACTGGCTGACCAGCTCAGGATGATCAAGGCGGCGTTTTTTCAGGTAGGCCAGCGCTTCCGGCGCATTCAGCAGTGTCTGGTGATAAAAGGTGATCACCCGCTGCAACAGCGCCTGCCGCCCGTTCCCCTCCGCCACCGACGGCACCGCTGCCAGCGGCTCCACCGCCGGATTGTGTCCCAGCACGGCCTTTAAGCGTTCGGCGGCATGGCGCAGGCTTAAATTCTCCGTTTTCATCACCCAGTCGAGCACCGACCCGCCCGCATCGCAGCCAAAGCAGTGATAGAGATTTTTCGACGGGGTAATGACCATCGAGGGCGTTTTCTCTTCATGGAACGGGCACAGCACGGTCATGTCTTTGCCGCGCTTAAACAACTGCCGTCCCTGCTGCTCAATAACGGCAACTAAGGAGACAGCGGATTTCAGGTGCTGTAATTCTGCGTCGGGAATGCGAGCCATTTCATAGTCCTTTAAAAACCTGTCAATAGACATTGAAGTGGCATTATTAAAGTACTATTATGTATACATCGTCAAGGGTTTTTTAGAGGCAGGGTTACCATGACCGTATCATTTCAAAATTGGTTAAGTGAGAACGGTATGGTACAGTCTCATCTTGCCTCCGTGAAGCAAAAAGGTTACGCAAGATGACTCAGGCACGACTGGCGGCATTTATTTTGGCAGTAAAACGCTATGAAGGCGGGATTTCAGTACCATAGCTTGATACGGTGGTATAAGATTGCTCAGATACTCCAGATGAGAGTTGATGCTCTGGTTATTTGAAGTCATGACCCAAAGCCTAGATAGCGATTTAACCCTAAGTTTCAGGCTTTGAGCAACATTCAGCTAGAACAGCTGCTGGTGTTTAATGGAGAGCTTGGTAACAAGGAGCAAAAATGGAAAAACTGGCAAGTAGGACAATGAGATAATTTCGCGGCGATTGTGCTGGTAACACACCAACGCCGCTCACCACAACCAACTAATTAGGAGTTGAATGATGGCTAAGGCGCATTCTAAGCAAAACCGTGCAGTAAATAAAGCGACAAAAACAGAACGTTATTACACCGTGGGATACGTGCCGCAAAATAACAAGGCCACCGCTCCGCCTGCGATACACCTGAAAGGCCAGTGGCTTAAGGCGGCTGGGTTTGATAAAGGTTGTACCCTCACCGTCAAGATTATGGACGGCTGTTTGGTGCTTATTCCTGACAGTGACGACACCCGCACCATCAAGCAACAGTACCAGCGCCAGCAAGACCAGCTCAGTGAGATTAAGCTCAGAATGCGGGAACTGCTTGGCGACTACAACAGCAACTAAGGGCAGGGAGTGAGCTGCTCTTAAAAAGATTTGTTTCTGGTTTTTATTTTTCTTTATTTTTCGAAAGATTTTTTGTTTTTTTAACATTAAAATTAATTTCTTGTTTTTGTTTATTTTAATCAATATTCTCTTTTTTATATCATTTTAAGCGCACTCATTGCTATGTCCTCTTTTTTTTGTTTTTTTTTTTTTTTTTTTTATTTTCTAAGGGTCAATTCATCTCGGAGGTCAGTACATACCCGCCGGGCTTCACCCCAGCCCGCAGCAGGGGTCTGAAGGCTTCCGAAGTGGTCAGACGGTTTTGACCCGATTTATTCTTTGCCTATCATCTTTGAATCATTTTTATTCCGACCCCGCGGCTACGCCGGTGTACATTTGGCCTATTTTGGGATGTTTGGCGCGTTTGCCCTGCTACCGCCGCAAGCTGTGGTGCAGTATAGCGCCCTGTTTCTTGTGATTGACTGAACAGCCGGTTTTTGTGCGGTTTTTCACTTTCGGCAACGGGCGAACGCGGCCCGGCTTGTTGGGCGGTGGGCGGACGTTCTGCGGGTGCGGGTGGCAAAGAGCCTGCCAGCGGCGCATTGCGACGCTCTGAGGCACGAAAGCCTAAGAATGTGATCGGTTTTGTTGAGCGCACTTTACTAAGGGAAGCCCCCTGCGGGGGCTGCACGGGGCGAAGATGGCGAGCACGGTAACGAGCAAGGAGCATAGCGACTGCGAGCCGCGCGCAGTCAGTCGCAGCGGGGTCGGGGCGGGGGAGGTCAACGCGGAGGCCGCAGGCCGACTTGCCTACCGGGTTGTTGGCCTGAGCAAGGCAAGGCAGCTAAAGAAGAGGTGTTTTTGCCTATCGTCTGGCTCGGTGCTCAGGGTCGGCGCGGTGTTTGGCAGGCATGGGTTCCGGCGGTTAGAGCAGAAGGCGTAGCCTTGTGCGGCTACACCTCTGCGATGCTGATAAGCGGGGGCGCCAGACATAATGCAATTATACGTTGCGAGCCGCTTTACGAGCCGCTGGCTGGCGGCGGCGCTGCCCGGTGAGTGGCGTATAATCTCCCTACATTATGTTGAGTGGGCTTTGGGCGGCCTGCACTGACTGATGGGGAACTGGGGACAATACTGCCCATGGCCCATGTACCCCCGCGGGCACCGGGGCTTACGGGCAGTCCGGCCACGGTCTGCCCCGCGCCGAACCCAGCGACTAACGGGGACGGCCGGGCTGTCCGGTGTTCTGTGGCGTCGGTTCGGCATCCGGCTCACTGCTGGCACGGGCTGAGCGGCTCTCTGGCGTCCGCTCTGCCGGGTGGGTCTGCTTATGCACTTCTTTTAAGTGTCCGACGGCAACATGGGTATAAATTTGCGTCGATTCCAGACTGGCATGACCCAGTATCGCCTGAATGTGCCGTGTATCTGCCCCATTTTCTAACATCTGGGTCGCCATGCCATGCCGGAACAGGTGACACGCGCCCGGTTTATCCGATCCCGGCACGATGCAACGCATTGCGCACTATCTGGGTCAGGGTGCCATCGGCCAGCGGAATTACGTTGTTGTGACACGAACAGATAGCCCGGATCTTTTTCCCAGACCAGACGCGGGCGCACCTCATTCAGGTAACGTTGCAGCCAGTGGCGCGCCGACTCGCCGAAGGGAACAACCCGGTCTTTGCGCCCCTTGCCCTGCCGGACAAACAGCGCGCCGGCGGCAAAGTCAATGTCACTGACCTGTAACCGCTGGTTTTTGGCGCCGCAGGCCTGTACTCCATAACGTTTCCATCATGGCGCGATCGCGCAACCCCAGCTGACTCTCATCAGTCAGGGCTAAAACCTGCCGGGTTTCCTGCTCATTCAGCATGCCCCATGGCAGACGCCGCTCCTGCCGGGCAGCTCCAGCCCTTGCGCCGGGTTGTACAGCAGTTTGGTGTTGCCCGCTTCGCCAGCTCAACCGACAGTACGCAGGTGGGTCAGTTTTTTCGCTGATGGTGCTGCCCGTGAGCGGCTGACCCCGGTTTTTCGGGCAGACAGTCCCCGCTGCCAGCTTTCCAGCGGAAATCACCTGTGACCTGTGCAGGGTTATTCCCCGTTCGTTCTCACACCAGCGGGCGAACTGCATCAGATCGCTTCTATCAGTGCTGCCGGGTTGTGCCGTGTGTAGCGCAGGGCGTCAAGGTGTTTCCAGTGTCCTCAGGTTGTTGTCTGATGTTGTCGATGCCATGAGAAGCTCCTTTCTGTGTGAGCAGGAATACGGTTACGATGGGGGTTAAATGAAGGTGCCGGGAACAGTGTTTTTTGAAGTTGTCCGACCGCTTTTCGATAAAGCCTTACTGTGCCTACCGTTGTGATAATTTTGCTATTCCGACCGACTGCCGACTGAACCCCGACCAGAGGGCGACTGCTTAGTTTTTAACCCGACCTGAGCACGTCATACTGTTGGGTTCAATCAGGCCGCACAGGTGCGCGGTGTCGCTGTCGTCGCCGTCAAACAGCAGTTCATATGGCGAAGATGCACGTCGCCCACGGTGCAGCAACAGGTATTCCATTTCAACCAGTCGTGAGAGATGCACTTTGAGCTGGGTATCGCCCCACTGTACCGCATCCCGTAACTGCTTGCGGGTAAACCGCATTTCATGGTCTTGGAGCTGGCCGCTGTTCCTGACCCACGCCTGGATCAGCAATAACAGCTTGCGCGTCTGCGGCGGCATTTCGTCCAGTGTCCGGCCTAAGATTTCATGCGCCAACTGATTGGCAAGCCGGATATCGTCTTGGGTCACTTCGATGTATTCTAGCTTCTTGCCGCGATGCTCAGCCGTTTTGATGTCCCGCTGGTGCTGGTGCAGCAGGGCAATACTCTGAATGAGCGTCAGGTATTTCATATGGTCGCGGCGGGTACGGGTTTTGTCAGACATAAAGGTGAGTCGGCTGGCATAGGGGTTGACCACATTCAGCGGTTTCAGCAGCCGCTGGGCGTTCTGGTGAAGTTGTGTCAGATAGTCGCGCTCGTTCTCAGCCAGCAAGCCGGCGAGTGTCTGCTTCTGGCGCTGTACCGCATGGATAGCTTCGGTTTGTTCGCGGGATTCGTTGACCGTCAGCACCAGACAACGATTGAGCAGCTCTTCATCCACATCAATGGCGGTGGTGGTGAGCATCAGCATCACCGGACCTTTGACGGTGTAGCTTTTCGTCACCAGATTGCCCGTCGCTTCGTCTTTACCCGTGCTTGCCATCGTTAGTTCGCCGTCACTCTGCAACAGCTTGAGCGCATACGCTGCCTGCCGCACACCTTCTTCTTCCGCGATAGCTAAAATCTTGTGCTGGAGAGGGGTTTCACCGAGATAAAACAGGCTCTGGCCGGTCATGGCGCTGTACTGGATGCGTTCTTCTTCCGGGATCAAATTGAGCACCGCATCCATCAGGCTGCTCTTGCCGGCGGCGCTGCTGCTCTGGATCAGGACGGCTAAGGGTTTGGGCAACTTTCGGCTCACCGCCGCCAGATAAGCGGCCAACAGGTTGGTCGATTCACCCACCACGCCACAGGCGGCTAAATCAGTGGTAATACGGCTGACCAACGCGGATCTTGCAACAACATCAAAGCAGACTGCTGCTCACCGACACTCAACGAGTTGGCGGCCTGCGCCGTCTCTGCCTGCCATCCACGAACGTTGCTCCAGCACCAGTAACACCCGCCCCAGTGCCCGCTTGATCAGCGTATCCGGCAGTGCCAGCTCCTGACTTGCCTGCCGCACGAACCCCGAACGCGCCCGGGCGCTCAGGATATCGAGACTATCGACGAACAGCGCGCCGCTTTTTTTGTCTAATAACTGCACATTGATTTTCATTACCGCCCCGATTTTCGGCGGCACCCCGCGCAACCGCCACTCCTGTGTCCTGCCGGATAACGATATCGCCGTTGGCCTCCAGCGTTGTCACCACGCCCGGCTCCGGCACTAATGCGGCGCTGGCGCAGTCTACCCGCGGATTGGCGTCTGCCCGCTGGGTCTTCGTTTCTGCCGAGCATTGTGCTGGCACGGACCAACACCTGACCGAAGGCCGTTTCCGGGTTAGCCACCTCGCAGCTAAAACGATTGGCATCGCGGCCTTTGGGGAACACCACCTGCCAGACATCCATGCCCGGCCAGTTGCAGCTCTGACGCCAGCCGCACCGCCGCGTCATTGCCCGCGTTATCATTGTCATAGGCAATGTAGACCTGTTGCACCTCATGTTGCCGGAGGGCTTCCCGATGGGCGTCGGTAAAGCCGTGAACGCCATAGGAACAGGTGACATTGCGGAAGCCCGCACACCAGAAGGACATGGCATCGATCAGCGATTCACACAAGATAACGGACGCCGAACCGATCAGCCCCGCTTCATTCCAGACGCCGCCATGCTCACCCGGTAAATACAGATGCAGCGGTGTGCCTGCCCGCAAGCGATCGGAGATTTTACGCCCGTACATCTCCAGCACCTGCCCCTCCAGACCGATCACCGGCACAACCAGCGAGCCGCTGAAGTGTTCGTGCCCGCTGTCCCGCAATAGGCCAATGGTCTGCAACTGCGCGCGGATCTCCGCTCCGGCCTTGGTTTTTTTATCCGGCAAGCGATAACCCAGAGTGCGGTTGGCAAAGCCCAGTTTAAACTGGCTGACCAGCTCAGGATGATCAAGGCGGCGTTTTTTCAGGTAGGCCAGCGCTTCCGGCGCATTCAGCAGTGTCTGGTGATAAAAGGTGATCACCCGCTGCAACAGCGCCTGCCGCCCGTTCCCCTCCGGCCACCGACGGCACCGCTGCCAGCGGCTCCACCGCCGGATTGTGTCCCAGCACGGCCTTTAAGCGTTCGGCGGCATGGCGCAGGCTTAAATTCTCCGTTTTCATCACCCAGTCGAGCACCGACCCGCCCGCATCGCAGCCAAAGCAGTGATAGAGATTTTTCGACGGGGTAATGACCATCGAGGGCGTTTTCTCTTCATGGAACGGGCACAGCACGGTCATGTCTTTGCCGCGCTTAAACAACTGCCGTCCCTGCTGCTCAATAACGGCAACTAAGGAGACAGCGGATTTCAGGTGCTGTAATTCTGCGTCGGGAATGCGAGCCATTTCATAGTCCTTTAAAAACCTGTCAATAGATCATTGAAGTGGCATTATTAAAGTATCTATTATGTATACATCGTCAAGGGTTTTTTAGAGGCAGGGTTACCATGACCGTATCATTTCAAAATTGGTTAAGTGAGAACGGTATGGCTACAGTCTCAACTCGCCTCCGTGAAGCAAGAGAAGCTACGCAAGATGATCAGGCACGACTGGCGGATTTATTGGCAGTAAAAGGCTTTTATGAAGAGTGGGATTTCAGTGCCACAGCTTGATACGGTGGTAAAAGATTGCTCAGGTACTCCAGATGAGTGTTGATTCTTTGGTTATTTGAAGACATTGAGCCACAGCCTAAGATAGCATTTAACCCTAGAGTTTCAGGCTTTGAGCAACATTAAGCCAGAACAAGCGCTGGTTGTTTAATGGAGAGCTTGGTAACAATGCTTAGCAAAAATGGAAAAACTGGCAAGTAGGTACAATGAGATAATTTCGCGGCGATGGTGTGCTGGTAACACACCAACGCCGCTCACCACAACCAACTAATTAGGAGTTGAATGATGGCTAAGGCGCATTCTAAGCAAAACCGTGCAGTAAATAAAGCGACAAAAACAGAACGTTATTACACCGTGGGATACGTGCCGCAAAATAACAAGGCCACCGCTCCGCCTGCGATACACCTGAAAGGCCAGTGGCTTAAGGCGGCTGGGTTTGATAAAGGTTGTACCCTCACCGTCAAGATTATGGACGGCTGTTTGGTGCTTATTCCTGACAGTGACGACACCCGCACCATCAAGCAACAGTACCAGCGCCAGCAAGACCAGCTCAGTGAGATTAAGCTCAGAATGCGGGAACTGCTTGGCGACTACAACAGCAACTAAGGGCAGGGAGTGAGCTGCTCTTAAAAAGAGGGCATCATCTCGGAGGCAGTCATACCCGCCGGGCTTCACCAGCCCGCACAGGGCAAGGCTTCCGAAGTGGCAGATTTTGAGCCGATTTTTCTTTGCCCCGATTATTAATCTTTTTACCCCGACTGCCCTTTTTGGGATTGTTTGGCGCGTTTGCCCTGCTACCGCCGCAAGCCGTTATGCAGTATAGCTTCCTGTTTTCCTTGTGATGAGCTGAACAACCTGATTTTGTGCGGTTTTTCACTTTCGGCAACGGGCGAACGCGGCCCAACTTGTTTGGGCGGCGGGCGCACGTTCTGCGGGTGCGGGTGGCAAAGAACCCGCCAGCGGCGCATTGCGACGCTCTCAGGCACGGAAGCCGAAGATTGTGATCGGTTTTGTTGAGGGCACTTTACTCAAGGGAAGCCCCCTGCGGGGGCTGCATGGGGCAAAGATGGCGAGCACAGTAACGAGCGAGGAGCACAGCGACTGCGAGCCGGGCGCAGTCAGTCGCAGCGGGGTTGGGGCGGGGGAGGTAAACGCGGAGGCCGCAGGCCGACCTGCCTACCGGGAAGTTTGCCGGAACAACGCAAGGCAGCTAAAGAAGAACGGGTTTTTGCTGAGGACTGGCTCAGAAGCTGACAGCAGAAGGCGCAGCCTTGTGCGGTGCACCTTGCGATGCTGATAAGCGGGGGCGCCAGACATAATGCAGATTGTGCGTTGCGAGCCGCTCCCCAAGGGGGTTCGGGACAGTGTGGCCCCCCGGCGAGTTGCGCACAATCTCCCTGCATTATGTTGAGTGGGCTTTGGGCGGCCTGCACTGACTGAACGGGGACACTACAGCCCACGCTGCCCATTGCCCACGTACCCCCGCGAGCGCCGGGGCTGACGGGCAGTCCGGCCACGGTCTGCCCCCGCGCCGATCCCAGCGAACTCAACGGGGACGGCCGGGCTGTCCGGTGTTCTGTGGCGTCGGTTCGGCATCCGGCTCACTGCTGGCACGGGCTGAGCGGCTCTCTGGCGTCCGCTCTGCCGGGTGGGTCTGCTTATGCACTTCTTTTAAGTGTCCGACGGCAACATGGGTATAAATTTGCGTCGATTCCAGACTGGCATGACCCAGTATCGCCTGAATGTGCCGTGTATCTGCCCCATTTTCTAACATCTGGGTCGCCATGCCATGCCGGAACAGGTGACACGCGCCCGGTTTATCGATCCCGGCACGATGCAACGCATTGCGCACTATCTGGGTCAGGGTGCCATCGGCCAGCGCATTACCGTGTTGTGACACGAACAGATAGCCCGGATCTTTTTTCCCAGACCAGACGCGGGCGCACCTCATTCAGGTAACGTTGCAGCCAGTGGCGCGCCGACTCGCCGAAGGGAACAACCCGGTCTTTGCGCCCCTTGCCCTGCCGGACAAACAGCGCGCCGGCGGCAAAGTCAATGTCACTGACCTGTAACCGCTGGGCTTCTGAGCGCCGCAGGCCTGTGCTCCATACCGTTTCCATCATGGCGCGATCGCGCAACCCCAGCGTGACTCTGCTCAGTCAGGGCTAAAACCTGCCGGGTTTCCTGCTCATTCAGCATGCCCCATGGCAGACGCCGCTCCTGCCGGCAACACCATTGCGCCGGGTTGTACAGCAGGTGTTGCCGTTCGCCAGCCCAACTGAACAGATTACGCAGGTGGGTCAGCTTTTTCGCTGATGGTGCTGCCCGTGAGGGCTGACCACCGGCTTTTCGGAAGTACGCAGACCGTCCCGCTGCCAGCTTTCCAGAACACCGGTGATACCTTCAGGGTTATTTCCCGTTCGCTCTTCACACCAGCGGGCGAACTGCATCAGATCGCTTCAGTAGGTTTGCCGTGTGCGTAGCCGGGGCTTGTGCCGCAGTGTGTAGAGCAGGTCTTCAAGGTGTTTCTCAGTGTCCTCAGGGGTTGTTGTGTGATGTTGTCATGCGAGAAGCTCCTTTCTGTGTGGGAGCAGGAATACGGTTACGATGGGGTAAATGAAGGTGCCGGGAACAGTGTTTTTTGAAGTTGTCCGACCGCTTTTCGATAAAGCCTTACTGTGACTACCGTTGTGATAATTTTGCTATTCCGACCGACTGCCGACTGAACCCGACCAGAGGGCGACCGCTTAGCTATTTTAACTCAGACCTGCCTTATCACGGCACGATAAGGCCGCACAGGTGCGCGGTGTCGCTGTCGTCGCCGTCAAACAGCAGTTCATAGGCGAACGTCAGCCCGCGCTTGTGCAGCAACAGGTATTCCATTTCGACCAGCCGTGAGAGATGCACTTTGAGCTGGGTATCGCCCCACTGTACCGCATCCCGTAACTGCTTGCGGGTAAACCGCATTTCATGGCGGAGCTGACCGCTGTTCCTGACCCACGCCTGGATCAGTAATAACAGCTTGCGCGTCTGTGGCGGCATTTCGTCCAGTGTCCGGCCTAAGATTTCATGCGCCAACTGATTGGCCAGCCGGATATCGTCTTTGGTCACTTCGATGTATTCAAGCACCTTGCCACGATGATCGGCGGTTTTGATGTCCCGCTGGTGTTGGTGCAGCAGGGCGATACTCTGAATGAGCGTCAGGTATTTCATATGGTCGCGGCGGGTACGGGTTTTGTCACTCATGAAGGTGAGCTGGCTGGCATAGGGGTTGACCACATTTAACGGTTTCAGCAACCGTTGGGCGTTCTGGTGAAGTTGTGTCAGATAGTCCCGCTCGCTCTCAGCCAGCAAGCCCGCGAGTGTCTGCTTCTGGCGCTGCAACGCATGGATCGCTTCGGTTTGCTCGCGGGATTCGTTGACCGTCAGCACCAGACAGCGATTTAATAATTCTTCATCCACATCAATGGCGGTCGTGGTGAGCATCAGCATCACCGGGCCTTTGACGGTATAGCTTTTGGTGACCAGGTTGCCGGTTGCCTCATCCTTGCCCGTGCTCGCCATGGTCAGCTCGCCATCCGACTGCAACAGCTTGAGCGCATAGGCCGCCTGCCGCACGCCTTCTTCTTCCGCGATGGCTAAAATCTTGTGCTGGAGAGGGGTTTCACCGAGATAAAACAGGCTCTGGCCGGTCATGGCGCTGTACTGGATACGCTCTTCTTCGGGGATCAGATTCAGGACGGCATCCATCAGGCTGCTCTTGCCTGCGGCGCTGCTGCTCTGGATCAGGACAGCTAAGGGTTTGGGTAACTTTCGGCTCACCGCCGCCAGATAAGCCGCCAACAGGTTGGTCGATTCACCCACCACACCACAGGCAGCTAAATCAGCGGTGATACGGCTGACCAACGCCGGATCTTGCAACAACATCAAAGCAGTACTGCTGCGCATACTCGACCCTCAATGATTGGCGGCCTGCGCCGTTCTGCTGCCATCCATGAACGTTGCTCCAGCACCAGTAACACCCGCCCCAGTGCCCGCTTTATCAGCGGCTTATCCGGCAGTGCCAGCTCCTGCGAAGCCTGCCGGACGCCCAGAACGCCCGGCGCGGGCGCTGATGATATCGAGACTATCGACGAACAGCGCGCCCCTGTTTTTGTCTAATAACTGCACATTGATTTTCATTACCGCGCCGCCTTTATTGCACCCACCCCGCGCAACCGCCACTCCTGTGCATCCTGCCGGATAACGATATCGCCGTTGCTCAAGCGTTTGTCTTACCACGCCCGGTGTCGCGCTAAGGCTGCGGGCACAGGCGCTAAAGAACCTGCGGATTTTGGTCTGCCGAGTGGCCATTTTTGCCGCTCATCCCAGCCATTGCGCGGATTCCAGCATCGCCATCCCCTCCAGCAACGACCGAAGGCCGTTTCCGGGTTCGCCACCTCGCAGCTAAAACGATTGGCATCGCGGCCTTCGTCGGGAACACCACCCGCCAGACATCCAGCCCGGCCAGTTGCAGCTCTGACGCCAGCCGCACCGCCGCGTCATTGCCCGCGTTATCATTGTCATAGGCAATGTAGACCTGCTTGCACCTCATGTTGCCGGAGGGCTTCCCGATGGGCGTCGGTAAAGCCGTGAACGCCATAGGAACAGGTGACGTTGCGAAAGCCGGCACACCAGAACGACAGCGCATCAATCAGCGATTCACACAGGATAACGGACGCCGAACCACAGCCCCGCTTCATTCCAGACGCCGCCATGCTCACCCGGTAAATACAGATGCCGCGGTGTGCCTGCCCGCAAGCGTCGGAGATTTTACGCCCGTACATCTCCAGCACCTGACCCTCCAGACCGATCACCGGCACAACCAGCGAGCCGCTGAAGTGCTCATGCCCGCTGTCGCGCAACAAGCCAACGGCCTGCAACTGCGCGCGGATCTCCGCTCCGGCCTTGGTTTTTTTATCCGGCAAGCGATAACCCAGAGTGCGGTTGGCAAAGCCCAGTTTAAAATGGCTGACCAGCTCAGGATGATCGAGACGGCGTTTTTTCAGGTAGGCCAGCGCTTCCGGCGCATTCAGCAGTGTCTGGTGATAAAAGGTGATCACCCGCTGCAACAGCGCCTGCCGCCCGTTCCCCTCCGCCACCGACGGCACCGCTGCCAGCGGCTCCACCGCCGGATTGTGCCCCAGCACGGCCTTTAAGCGTTCGGCGGCATGGCGCAGGCTTAAATTCTCCGTTTTCATCACCCAGTCGAGCACCGATCCGCCCGCATCGCAGCCAAAGCAGTGATAGAGATTTTTCGACGGGGTAATGACCATTGAGGGCGTTTTCTCCTGATGGAACGGGCACAGCACGATCATGTCTTTGCCGCGCTTAAAGAGCTGCCGCCCTTGCTGCTCAATAACGGCAACTAAAGAGACAGCGGATTTCAGGTGCTGTAATTCTGCGTCGGGAATGCGAGCCATATCGTTATTCCTTTAAAAACCTGTCAAGATTTATTTTGATTCGCTATGCGATATATTATATAATCGCAACACGATAGTAAAGCAAGTCGTTTTAATAACACACCTTATACTCGGAGCACTTTATGGCTGATATGACAGAAGAGATTATGCAGACCGAAGAACAGCGCCGGGCATTTGGTCAACGGCTAAAAGCATTGCGTAACCAACAACGGCGGACACAGAAAGAAGTCGCTGGCCTGATTGGGTTGCAACTTTCGCAGTACAACAAGTACGAATCCGGGATGCACATTCCGCCTGCGGATAAACTGATACAACTGGCTGAGTTATTTACGACGTCGATTGATTATTTGTTATTAGGTTCGTCTGACGAGCAATTACCGCTGAGTAACACGCGGTTAATCGAGCGACTTAAAGCCCTTGAGGAGTGCCAGCCGGAAGAACAAGAAACGGTGATTAAACTGATTGATGCCGTGATTATGAAGAGCCGGGTTGAATCAGCGATGCGCCCGGTTGAGCAGGAGAAAGGCAGCTAAAGAGAAAGCATTTTTAACGCAGCTCCGGCGCGCTTGCAACACGCCGAAGTTGCTCACCACAAGCAACTAGATAGGAGTTGAATGATGGCTAAGGCGCATTCTAAGCAAAACCGTGCAGTAAATAAAGCTACAAAAACAGAACGTTATTACACCGTGGGATACGTGCCGCAAAATAACAAGGCCACCGCCCCGCCTGCAATACACCTGAAAGGCCAGTGGCTTAAGGCCGCCGGGTTTGATAAGGGTTGTACCCTGACCGTCAAGATTATGGATGGCTGTCTGGTGCTTATTCCTGACAGTGACGACACCCGCAGCATTAAGCAACAGTACCAGCGCCAGCAAGACCAGCTCAGTGAGATTAAGCTCAGAATGCGGGAACTGCTTGGCGACTACAACAGCAACTAAGGGCAGGGACTGAGCCGCTCTAAAAAAGAAGAAAGCCGGAAGATTACAGGGATCTTTCCGGCTTTTGAAGAGAAAAAAGAGCTAATTAAAGGAAAGAAACAGTAATTCTATCTGGATAAATTTTGACATATTCATTTTCTAAATATGAATATTCATACAATAATTCATCTTGAAATACTAAATTAGATAAAAATAGTTTGTCTTCTACCAAATAACCATTCATTTCATAAGAGAATGTATTTCCTTGCTGTTTTAATGACGTATTTTTGTCCTTGGATGGTTCAATTTTTACATCATCTAAAAACATCAATCCAAGCTCAACTAAGTGAGCATCACCAACTTGTAAAGATTTTGGAAAGTCATTGATAAAACAGCATATTTCATGCTCTCCAAATGATAAAGTAACTTCTTCTTCAATATTTTCATTCAAAGAAATAATTTTCGCATAATATTTCATGATTATAAGCCGTTGATATCCCTTGGAACTAAATTAATAACTTTGTTATTTTTATCACCGTTAAGTAATTTCCAAATATCTTTGCCACTCTTAGTATGGATTGTCGCTATTTGACCTTGAGGATTAACGCCAACGAATGCCATTTGAGTATCCCCTTTTTTAGTATTTCTCATATACATAACATACCCAATACGATGTTGATCTAACGGCTTATAATAATATTCAATTTTGTGGCCATTCTTCATTACATCTCGGCCAATTTGTAAGTATTCAGCCTCAGAAGTAGCTCTAAATTCATGACCATGCTTTTCAAAATGTTGAGTTAACCTTTGTTGATCAGGGAAGTTAGCATTATCAAAAGGATTTGGTTTTATATCTGGGCAATCCTTTCCTGCTAATCCTAATGGATCAACTGAACCTACGGGGTTATGCACATACCCGTAAGGATTACCCCACCCAATAATCCAATGGGATCACTCGAGATGTACTGCCCGGTCTCCGGCGAGTAATAGCGGTGCCGATTGTAGAATAACCCCGACTCCTCATCAAAATACTGGCCTAAAAACCGGAAGTTGCACTGAACATGGTGATCCGGGTGATGGGACGGCACACCGCCCCGGTTTTCGGCTTTGCCCCAGGTGCTCAGCCGCTGGCTCCAGATCAGTTCGCCTTGCTCATCTAAAATCTCCCGTACCGTACCTTGATGGTCACTGATGGCGTAGTGCAGTTTGCCCCGCTCAAAACGCGCCGATGGTGTTAATGAACCGGGTTCATATAACCAGCGGACGCGTTTGTCTTCCCGCCTCGTACCGTCAAGCTGATACGGCACTTCCTCAATCAACTGATCACCGCTCCACAGGTAATCATAGCCGCCCAGCGCCTTCGGGTTGTCGGGTAAATCAGGCTTACCCGAAGCCACAACTGTAAATTATCTGCGACCCGTTTTCCATCGTGGGTTTTTTGTTTCTGGATACGCCGCCCAAAGGATCGTATTTGTACTGCCAGCGCGAGCCGTCCGGGGTTTCTAAATCGGTGAGCTGGTTTTGCGTATCCCAGCGGTAACGCCAGACCTGGGACGAAAACCGTCACACTGCTCGATTTTTTCGATGAGTCTGCCGTTATCATCATAGTGATAATGCGAATCACCCCGCTGCACGACCCGACCGGCCTGCTGGCGTTGGGTGAACTGTTCCATCGCGCCCTGCGCATCGGTGGGCAAATGTTGGCGCAGGTTGCCGTTGGCATCGTAACTGAATTGCTCTTCATTTGAGCGGAACCCACTGAATTGGGTGTTCAGGATCTGGTCGTTGGTATTGTAACGATAACGGGTTTGCCCCCAGCGACTGTCGTCAATGACCAGGACGTTACGGGCACGGTCATATTGCCAGCTCCGGTTGACGGCAGTGGCCTGTGGCGGGAAGTGCGGGTCGTTTTGAGCCAGTGCTTCCCGGAAAAAGGCCTGTCCCGCCCGGCTGACTGATGGGCCAGCAAGCCGGTTGCGGTGTAGCGGCTGGCGAGGATAAACCCGTTGGCACTTTCGCGCACCGTTTCCTGCCCCAGCGCATCATGCCGGAGCGTCAGCGGCGCATGCTGGCTGAACTGGAAATGATTGAGTGCCCCCGACAGAGGGTGATAGCCGAAGTGCAGGGTGTGACCATCCAGGCTTTCACTGACAGCGCCCCGTCAGGCTGTCCCATTCGCCGGGTGATTGCTCGCCCGTTGATACGCTCACAGGTCGGCAGGCCGTAGTCTTGTCCATATTGATATTCCACCACCGCATCGGCATTGGTGGCTTTCACCAGTTGATGCCGTTGGTTGTATTCGTAAGTGGTGGTCGCTTTCAGTACCCACTGATGCTCTTCCGGCTGCCAGCTTTCCTGTCTGACCAGCAAGCCGGCAGCGGAATAGTGCCAGCGGAGTTGCTGACCATCGGGGTACTGCACTTGCGTGCGACGCCCCAGTTTATCGTACTGATAATCAAGGATACGTCCGGTAAAATCGATTTCGCGGGTAATCTGCCGGCAGCATCCCGCTCATAACGGTAAGTTTCGCCGGTGGAGGCCCGTGACTGAATTAAGCGGGTCAGGCGGTCATAGCCAAAGCGCAGCGTGGTGCCATCCGGCCGGGTCACCTGGGTCAGCAGGTCAAATGCGCCGTAAGTGTAGCGTGTGGTGCGCCCTTCGCCGTCAGTTGCCGCCACCACACGCCGTTCACTGTCATAGGCCAGTTGCTGCGTGGTGCCATCCGGCAGGGTGATTTCGGTCAGGCTGCCATTGAGACCGGCATGGTCGTCGCTGTAGCGGTAGCGGGTCTGTTGTTTGAGGGCATCGGTGACGCCGCGCAGCCGCCCCAGTGTATCCAGCTCCAGCCCGGTATTTTCACCATCCGGGGCCATGATGTTGGCCAGGCGTAGTTGCCTGTCGTAGGTATAGTGCCACTCGCAGCCATCGGGGAGGAGGCGCCGGCGCAGTTCACCGTGGGCGCCGTAGTGGTACGCCTCCTTGTGCCCCAGCGGGTTGGTCAGCTCGGTGAGGTTACCTTGCTCATCATAGTGATACCGCCAGCGCTCTCCCCCGGGCAGCACGCTTTCAATCAACTGGCCGCGGGCATCATAGCCATAGTAAAAGGCGTCGCCGGTAGGCAGGACGATTTCGGTCAGGGCGCCGTCGGGATTGTAAGCAAAGGTAGTGACATGGCCGGCGGGATCTTCTTCCCATATTTTCTGGCTGTTTTGCCACTGGCGGCGGGTGACGCGTCCCAGCGGGTCAATCTCCCGGATAACCTGCCCGTCCGGGTTATAGATGAACCGGCTTTCGCCGCCTTCCGCATCCAGATAGATGGTGGTGCGGGTGCCCTCTTCATAGCGAAAACGGTCACACCAGTAACCACTGGACGAGGTAGTGCTGAGCACGCGTCCACGCTCATCGTAGGTCACCGACAGGTCGGTCTGGTCGGTGTCGTGCCAGCGGGTCATCCAGCCCTGTGCGTTGTATTCATGCCACAGGTGGTTGTGCTGGAAGGCATTGCACTCTGCCAGATAGCCGTGTGCATCATAGCCGCAGGTGACCCAGCGCTGTTGGTGGTCACCATCAATCAGATCAATCGCTTGCAGTTGCCCGTCCTGATAGTCCAGTACCAGCCGGATGCCGTCATTGCGCACAATTTCCGCCAGATGACCCTGTTTGTTGTAATGAAAATGAATCGTGTTCTGACGACGATCTGTTATGGCAGACAAACGGCGGATATTGCCCGTCATGGCGTTGAAATGATGGGTGAGCTGGGTTTGGTTGTCGGTCAGGCTCAGTGCGCCGTCCCGTTCGCCGGTCAGCAGGCAGTGGGGCAGGTGCTTGTTTCGGGACGAGACGGTGTTGTCCGGCGTGGGGTAGTCGTAGACCACGCCGGCGGCATCCGTGTAAAGTACCTTGCCACCACTCAGCACCAGTTGGCGCGACCAGTCATCGGCCCATTTGGGGCCGAATAGCCCCTGAGGATTGGCGGTAGAGCGGTAGGTACGGGTCAGGGTGAGGGGCAACAAGCCGGGGATAGCCATGACCGGCCAGACCTGCAGGAAGTCACCGGTGGCCATATCAACCGGGTCACCGCCCCCCGTGGTTTTTTCCGGGTTATTGCCTTGTTTGTCGCTGGACGTATTTTTGGCCTGATCCGGGGCGTGGTTTTCCGGTTTATCGATAGTTTTAGCGTCTGTTTTCGACTCCCTCTTAATGCGAGCCCCGCTCCCATCTTTAGTTTTTCCTGCTGCCTGAGTTTTCGCTTTCGCGACTCCTTTGACTTCTTGTTTGGCAACCTCCTTAGCGGCCGTTTTGCCGAGGGTAAAAAAGGAGCTAATGCTTTTAAGTATATTGGGTATTTCGCCTGCTAAAGATACCGTCATACCGGTATCTACTGCCATTGCTCCGCCTTCCTGCATCGGATTATCAAAACGCTTTCGTTTGGCATCCAGATTAAATTCTTGAGTATTTTGGGCGATGGCAACACTCGTGTTACGTAAACCTTCGGTCGCGCGTTTTTGTCCCAGAGCTTCCAGTTCAGCCGCACGAGCCTGTGCTTCCAGTGCAGAGGCATTCCCCTGGAGTTTTGTTACCGCTTCTGCGGCATCGACAGCCATGTTATTGACACGTTTCGCTGCGCCAATAGCCATATCCGTCGCACGAAATTTATCAGCATTCTGCCGGGCGTTCTCTGTCACAGCCTGTAAGTTTTCTGCGGCTTTTGTCTGACCGGTCATAGCTAATATAGCGGCGCGTTCTTCTGCATCGGCATTCACAGAATTTATCATACCCGTGTCAAAGTAATCTCTTATCTGCGACCAAAGCCCTTTTTCTTCTTTGGTTTCCGGTAGTATTACCGCATTAGCTTCATGCGGCGGATTGCCTGCCTGTGGTGCCTGACCGACAATTTTACCGATGGTATTGCCTTCCCCTGTCGGGCTGTCATCCCGTACCTTTTGTGGTAACGGGGAGTTTGGTTTGAGCGGTTCAATAGGGATATCAGGCGCTTTCGGGCTGGTCGATTCTTCTGCCTGAGTATCTGCACTGGCTCCGTTGTTTTCTGCCATCGTTTTTTTCCTTATGCCCCGTTCATCCAAAACTCATCCCCGTGGCGCAGCATCAGTTTGTTGCCGGCGCGTACGGTCTGGGGTGTGTCCTTTCGGGTGGCATTTGCCGCCCACGGTGCCGCTTTTGACGCCATTGGCTACGCCCGGTTGATCACCGATTGTGGCAGGTACAAAACTGTGGGCAAACACCACCACTGGCTGGCCGTTGGCGCGCACGGTTTTCTCCGGGGCTGAGCTGTCCGCCAGTTTCGCCACGACCGGGTAGGGGATCGGCGGCGTAGAAGAACCCATCGGGGTTTTGCAGACATCCGGCAGCATGCCGACAATCATCCAGTCACCTGCGGTACGGGCGGTGTAGTTATCAGCCATCTTTTTTCTCCCCTTCCAGTGGCGCCAGTTTGAGTAATGGAGCATCCGGGTTAATTTCAAATCGCGCTTCCGCGACCCGTACCGGCAAGTCAGCCCTGAAATTGAGCCGGCAGGTCAGGTGCAGTGTTTTGGCATCGCTGTCGATAATGAGCGTGTCCGTGCGCATCGGCACGGGCAGCAACAGGCCGTTGTGCATCTGCAGCAGGATAAACGGACGATGCCCCGGCAGATGCAGTGTCCCATCCGGTGTCAGGCCGTTCAGGGTGATGGAAATATCCGTGGCTGGCCAGCCAATTTGTTGATCCGCCGGCGCGCCGTTCCAGTAGCCGAAATCAAAATCGTTCGGCAGGTAAGGATGGCGATGTGCCAGCCAGTCAGCATCATAAGTGCCGGCCAATGTGCGACGGGGCAGCCATGGGCGACCAATAAACCCCATGCCCTGTGGCTGGCAGGCTGGTGTATTGGAGGGCAATGTGCCATTCAGTTGGGCGGTAAAATTGCACTGTAAACGGCGCATCCGGTCGGGTGATACGCGGTGCCGGATAGCCGGTAAGCTGTTTAGCTTCGGCATACCACGGGGTGATAAAACCGGTTCCCAGCGGATTGGTTTCGCAGGTGGCGTGAGCGATGGGGGCTTTTTCCCCGTCCGGGTGCTGTTGGCGTTGCTCCGGGGTCAGGCGATCCCTCGTGATACGCTGGCTCGCTTCATCATGGGCCCAGATTTTGCATTCACCGCCAAAGGCGTAACGGTAATCCAGCGGCAGGGAAATAAAAGGTTTTGGCTCACTCAGTTGCCAGTTTCCGTCACCATGCGAATAAATTCCCGCTCGCCGGTCACGGTCAGGGTTTTGTCGAGCAAGGTTTGTCCCTTTTGCTTTGTATCAGCAACCGCACCGGCAATTCAGTACAGGGTTTATTTTCCGGCGCATACGCCGTGCCGTTGACAATCACGTCACAGCGCGGTTTGAACGGGGCGAGGTCGCTTTCCTGCAACACCTGTGAGGTATTCATCGTGCCGCGATATTCATCCTGCAAACACAATGGTGGTACCGGCAGTAATTCGGCGCTGTATTCCCCCTGCCCGGCAGACAGAAGCTGGTAGCCGATTTTCATCACCGCGACATGGTGTTCAGCATCCTCCACATCGAGCATCGAATAATTCATGACCGCAAACGGGGTCAGGTTACGAAATTCCATCTCAGGGTGTCCTTATCAGTTCAGGTCGATATCTTTACCGGTGATTTGTACCGCACCGCTGGCCTCAAATTTGAACTCACTGCCCTGTACCGTGATTTTGCCCGCACTGTCCATACGCAGGACACTCGCGCCACAGCGCAGCTCAATCACATCCCCGGCCGTGATGGAAAGGGTATTGCTGACGTTGACCTGCTTGTGCGTCCCGACCGTGATAATGTAGTCCTTGCCCGTGGTGAGTTTGCGCACCTCCTGCACCGTTTCCGTGCTGTTCAGGGTGACGGTCTCCGCTTTGTTCTCATGGATCTCGATGGTCTGGTTTTTCTCCACCGTCTCGGTGTGGTTGGCAAGCACATGGGTATTGCGGTTGTTGAGCACCTTGGTGTCCATGTCTTTTTGCGCATGCAGCGCCAGCCGCTCGCTGCCTTTGGCATCCTCAAACAGCAGTTCGTTATACCCTTGTCCCTTGTGGGTTTTGGAGCGGAACGCCATCTGGGTTTTGCTGCCCGGCAGCCCGCCCGGTGGGAGGTTGCTGGCATGGTAGGTGCGACCGGTGACGATGGGCTGGTCGGGGTCGCCGTGCAGGAAATCCACCACCACTTCCTGCCCGATACGCGGGATGGCGAGCATCCCCCAGCCTTGCCCGGCCCACGGTTGGGTGACGCGGATCCAACAGGAGCTTTGGTCATCGCTCTTGCCATAGCGATCCCACGGAAATTGCAGGCGGATACGGCCGTACTGGTCACAGAAAATCTCTTCGCCAGCCGGTCCAACCACTTTGGCGATTTGCGGGCCATCAATCACCGGTTTGGGTAACGGCGCCGGGCGCCAGTGCTGGTTCTGGCGGATAAAGTAGAAGTGGCTGTTCAGGGTGGTGCCGGAGCCGGAGCTGGCCGTTTCCAGTGCCTGCGGCTGGCTGCCGCTGTGACTGGTCGCAACGGTCTGCCATGACTGATTCAGGTCTTATCGGGGATGGTTATCGAGAATGAACAGTTTGCCCGGTTGCAGGGCTATCGCATTGCCGCTGCCCTCTCCGGTCACAGCGTCGCTGCGCAGCGCCTCCAGCCGGTAGCGGGTGAAGGCCTTGCCGTGCGCCTCATCCTTGAAGCGCCCCGGATAATCGTAGTGTTCGTAGTATAGCTGTTGCAGGTTTTCGTCCCGTATCTGCTGGTGAAATTCGGCCGGCCAGGCTTGGGTTCTTGAAGGTGTAATCCTTCAGTTGCACCTGAGCCGGACGCACCTGGGCGCTGTGGGTCAGGCTGCTGACCGCCGGTTCGCCCAGCGTGCTGCCCTCGCCCGGTTGATAAGGCAGGCGGATGCCCGGAGGCACCGAGCCGCAGTCATCGGCAAACACCAGCGTGTTACGCCCGTTGCTGCATTCGAAGAAGTAGAAAATCCCCTCTTCGGCGGTCAGCCGTTGCAGGAAATTGAAGTCACTTTCCTGGTACTGTACGCAGAATTCGCGCTCTGGATGCGGGTGGCGCAGGTTGAACACCACATCGCGGATACTGTGCTCTTTGAGGATTTTGGTGATGATGCCGGCGATATTGAGTTGCTGGAAGATACGCGAGTTCTGCCGCAGGGTGGTACGCCACAGGTCGGGGCGGATACTCATCCGGTAGGTGGTCTGGTGCAACCCGGTGTTGCCCTGCTCAAAGCGGGTGACGATGCCCGTGACGCTACGTTGTTCAACACCATTGTGCAGGACAGTGAGTGTTGCCGTGCGGTCAAGCACCAGCGGAAAGTCAATGGCGGAGTCGGCACTGGCCAGCCCCACTTCCAGCAGGAATGGACGCGAGAAATGTTCGTCCAGACTGAAATCAGTGACGACAAAGGTTTGCGCCGGTAATCCGCCCGCCGTCAGGGTGAACAGCAGGCCGCTGGGCGCTGGCCCGTCACCGCCCAACCCCAGTTTTTGGCCCAGTAGTTGCAGGATTTTTCCTGCCCCCAGATTACCCGCTGCGGCTTTGGCGGCCAGCCCCGGCGCGCCGAGTGCCTTGCTGGCCCCGCCAGCAAAACCCCCACCGGGAAGCAGGCTGTCGGCACTGAGACCCCCAGGGCTTTGCCTGCCCCGCCGGCAAAGCCCCCACCGGGGAGCAGGCTGCCAGTACTGAGACTGCCAAGGGCTTTGCCCGTTCCGCCCGTCAATCCGACTTTGCCGGCAATTCCGCTCACAGAATCGAGCATAGCGGCGGCTTTGCCCGCCCCATCCGGTAATCCGACTTTACCGGCTATTCCTGTTACGGAACGGAGGAGGTCACTGGCGTTACCGCTTGTATCCGCTAACAGTTCTTTAGCCTGTTTTGTTATTGCTTCCTGTCCCTGTTCTAACAGCGCTTTTCCTGCCTGCGATGTTGTGAGGGGCTTTTTCTCTTTCTCTGACACGGTCTGTCTCCCTGAAGTCATGCCGATGGAATATAAAATGGCAATGGGCTTAACGGGGACATCGTCATATTCGGCAGGAAGGGAAAACCTCTTTTGCACACCTGCTTTTCCCGTCTGACAATAAGCTGAAAATAGGGGAGCTTCCTGTACTGAATAAGGCAGACATGTCCGGTTAAGCCAGAATGATTGGTTCCGTTCGTGATAAAAAATTCTGCCGGAAATAATAAGGAGTGGACAATTAAAAACCAAATAAAATCAAGTGGAAAAAAAAGGCGCGTTGTACAATCACAGTGTAAAAAGTTAAAAACATTGCCGTTGTAAAATAAATTTTCGCAAGATTCACTCTGGTGAGTGCATTATACTGAGTGATTTTGTGCCAAAATCGAGGGGGGTTTTATAACATAATGAATTACAAATAAAAAAATAGGTCTGGTTTTTAGAATAACCCTGATCATTTCTATTTTGTGAACTTATTCACAAAATAGGTTATTTTGAAAAAAAAATTTTTGGCGAATTCAACGCCAAAGTGCAACCCAATCCCGAATGTCAAAAGGCCGGTTTCTGTTGTGCTTTAATAAATTCAGGCACTTTAATAAAGGAATAAAATGACTTTAATTACATAGGTTTTCATAATACTGAGAGTATCAGATGCTGGCGTTCCTTACCCCGCGCTCCGCGCGGGGTAAGGAATACTCCTATCATTTTGAAACGCTATTTAAAGTTGTCTTTATGAAACGAGAATCGCCCCCAAAATTTACCGATAGCTTTAAGAAACGCCGTCAATCTGGTTGTTGAACAGGGTCATACCGTCCCGCAGGCGGCTGATGCCTACTCGACAGAGATGATTTCCCCCATAGAATATGAAATGGCCTTCGTAAAAATGTCCGATTCTTCTTGAGCAGAACAGGTTATGTTGATTTTGCTATAGTGACAAACTTCACAAGAAGAGTAAAAACTCACAATTATGTGGCCTGAACAACATCTTTTTCAAGGTGAAATTATTTATATTTGAACTAACAAATATTATTATTTGGGCGCATATTATTTCGAACTATTCGAAATATCGTTCACCATCTTAAAACCATATAAAGGGAATTTATGAAAAGACGTATTTTGACACTCACCGCAATTGCCGCAGCCCTAGTTTCTGCTTCAGCCTGCGCGGAATACCAGGGGGGGTTTGGCAATGTCAGCATGAACTACCTTGACTGGAGCAAACATACTACTCATAAAACCGGACAAACCTCACATAAGGATGATTTTGCTTATTTAGAACTGGAAGGTGGAGCAGGATTTAGCTGGGGCGAACTATATGGTTTCGCTGATTTAGAAAATCCTTTCAACAGTAAAACAGCTCAACCAGGTGATAACCAACGTTATACTTTCAAGACAACGGGTCGTTTCTATCTAGGCGATACGGGTTTCAACCTTTATGGTCATGTTTATGGAACCTATTCATTACCAGGCAAAGCGAACGGTGGAAACTTCCATGAAGTTAATACCCTCTATGGATTAGGCTATAATGCTAATATTGCTGGCCTGTGGTTCAAACCTTTTGTCGCACTGCACTATGTTGACCAAACTTTCTATTCAGGCAATAACGGTTATGTCGTGGGCTGGGTTGCAGGATACGATTTCAACCTTTGGGAACAAAAATTCAGCGTGACAAACTGGAATGAAATTGAATTGAACCGCAATGAACGCTACGGTAACGGCGGACGCGAAGGTGTCAATGGCGCTGTTGCGTTATGGTGGACTCCACATCCTTCTTTTACAACCGGAGTTCAATACCGTTATGCGGATAACAAACTGGGAGAAGATTTCTTGCAGGATGGTATTGTTTATAGTGTAAAATATAACTTCTAATAATTAGTTTAATCGATGAGCAGCTTGGTGTTGCTCATCGAAATCAATAAATAATAGTTATCTCTCCGATAACAAAGCATATTTTCGGATTTTTTCTTTGGTTTTTATCAAGACTTTTCCTTTTAAAATAGAGGGTTATTTGAAATTAATTGTCTATTTTGATTTCTTAGCTAAGATAACTAACCGAAATTAACGTTTTGTTAAATTTAGAATCACATGTGATCCCTCTAACATAAAAAGCCTACAAGCCAACCTGCTTCTATTACAATTGTTTACACTCCGGTAACCTTACCGTAGAATGCCCGCACTGATGAAACGACAATAAAGCTTTTGTTATCTGGGGTCGCTCAATGAGACTTATGAAATACAAAAAAACTATTGGGTTATCGTCATTACTCGCAGCCACCTTAATGCTAAGTGGTTGTGATATGGTATTGATGAATCCCAAAGGGGCGATCGGCGTCGAACAAAAAACGCTGATACTAACAGCGTTTGGTTTGATGCTGATCGTTGTTATACCGGCTATTGTAATGGCAGTTATTTTTGCCTTACGTTACCGGGAAGCCAATAAATCTGCAACTTATCGTCCAAACTGGGCACACTCAAATAAAATTGAGCTTGTCGTTTGGACTGTGCCTATCCTGATTATCATCACCTTGGCGACGATTACATGGAAAACAACGCATGAACTCGATCCCTATAAGCCATTGGACAGTGATGTCAAACCGGTGACGATTGAAGTTATTTCCCTTGACTGGAAATGGCTGTTTATCTATCCAGATCAGGGTATCGCAACTGTAAACGAAATCGTATTCCCTAAAGATGTTCCAATTAACTTCAAAATCACCTCAGACTCTGTGATGAATTCTTTCTTCATCCCACAGTTGGGTGGTCAGATTTATGCAATGGCGGGCATGCAGACAAAATTGCACCTGATTGCTAACTCAGCGGGTAAATACGATGGGTTCTCAGCAAGTTACAGTGGTCATGGCTTCTCAGGCATGAAATTCACTGCAACCGCGACTGATGATCGTGCAGGTTTTGAAGAGTGGGTGCAGAAAGTGAAAACATCACCGAAAACCCTGGATACCGTACAAGCATTCAATGTGTTGGCTAAACCTAGCCAAAACAATCCCGTTGAATACTTCTCAAGCGTGAAACCAAAACTGTTCCAAGAGACTATCGCCAAATTCATGGGTGACATGGGCCATGGTGGCATGCATGGTATGGCTGCTCACGGCAAAACAGAACATGGTGAAGCTGCGGGTCATAATATGAATATGAGTCAGCCGGCTCATTCAGGTGTTGAGGAATAAAAGCATGTGGGGAAAATTAACACTGGATGCGGTCCCATTACATGAACCCATTATTGTGGTGACATTACTTGGGATCTTGCTTGGGGGACTGGTAGTTGTTGGTTCCTTGACTTATTTCCGTAAATGGAAATGGCTTTGGAGTGAATGGTTAACCAGCGTTGACCATAAAAAAATTGGTGTCATGTACATCGTCGTTGCCATGGTGATGATGCTCCGTGGTTTCGCTGACGCCATCATGATGCGTGGACAGCAAGCCTTAGCTTCCACTGGTGAAGCCGGTTTCCTGCCCCCGCACCATTATGATCAGATCTTCACCGCTCACGGCGTTATCATGATCTTTTTTATGGCGATGCCTTTCGTTGTCGGTCTGATGAACATTGTTGTTCCTCTGCAAATCGGCGCGCGCGACGTTGCATTCCCATTCTTGAACTCTTTGAGCTTCTGGTTATTTGTTGTCGGTGTCGCATTGATCAACCTCTCTCTGGGAGTCGGTGAGTTTGCACAAACTGGTTGGTTGGCATACCCGCCGCTATCTGGTCTGGAGTACAACCCGGGAGTCGGTGTTGACTACTGGATATGGAGCCTTCAGCTCTCTGGTGTCGGTACATTGCTGACCGGTGTCAACTTCTTTGTGACCATCCTGCGTATGCGTGCACCAGGTATGTCCATGATGAAAATGCCAGTCTTCACCTGGGCTTCACTGTGCACCAACATCCTTATTATTGCTGCGTTCCCAATCCTGACAGTAACCATCGCGTTGCTAACCCTGGATCGTTATCTGGGCACCCATTTCTTTACCAACGATATGGGCGGCAACATGATGATGTACATCAACCTGATCTGGGCTTGGGGCCATCCTGAAGTTTACATACTGGTTCTACCTGTCTTCGGTATTTTCTCCGAAGTCACTGCAACCTTCTCGAAAAAACGCCTGTTTGGTTATACCTCACTGGTGTGGGCGACAATCGTTATTACCATCCTGTCGTTCATCGTATGGTTGCACCACTTCTTTACCATGGGTTCCGGCGCGAACGTTAACGCCTTCTTTGGTATCGCCACGATGATTATCTCCATCCCAACCGGGGTTAAGATCTTCAACTGGCTGTTCACTATGTACCGTGGTCGTATTGAATTCAAAACCCCAATGCTGTGGACTGTTGGCTTCCTGGTCACCTTCTCTATTGGTGGTATGACAGGTGTTCTGCTGGCCGTACCTGGTGCAAACTTCGTA
This sequence comes from Xenorhabdus sp. SGI 60, assembly GCF_056632175.1. Taxonomy (NCBI): domain Bacteria; kingdom Pseudomonadati; phylum Pseudomonadota; class Gammaproteobacteria; order Enterobacterales; family Morganellaceae; genus Xenorhabdus; species Xenorhabdus sp. SGI 60. Next base: position 3,422,888 of record NZ_CP196860.1, read on the forward strand.
CTGCATAACAGCCTGTTCCTGATCGCTCACTTCCATAACGTTATCATCGGTGGTGTAGTATTCGGCTGCTTCGCCGGTACAACTTACTGGTTCCCGAAAGCATTTGGTTTCACGCTAAATGAAAAATGGGGTATCCGTGCATTCTGGTTCTGGATCACAGGTTTCTTCGTTGCCTTTATGCCTCTGTATGCACTGGGCTTTATGGGCATGACCCGTCGCCTGAGCCAAGATATCAACCCAGAATTCCATCCTTTGCTGGTGGTTGCAGCAGGCGGTGTTGTTCTTATCGCTCTTGGTATTTTGTGTCAGGTTATCCAGTTCTACGTCAGTATCCGTGACCGTGAGCAGAACCGTGATCTGACCGGTGATCCATGGGGTGGTCGTACTCTGGAATGGTCAACTTCATCTCCACCGCCGTTCTATAACTTTGCGGAAGTTCCACACATCCAGACTCGTGATGCGTGGTGGGATATGAAAGAAAAAGGGACTGAATATAAGCGTCCTGCTAAATATGAAGAAATTCATATGCCTAAAAATACCGGCGCAGGTGTGATCATCAGTGCTTTCTGTCTGACCTTAGGCTTTGCTTTGATCTGGCATATCTGGTGGATGGCTATTGCAAGTTTCGCTGGCATCATCATCAGTTGCATCGTGAAAAGCTTTGACGAAGACGTTGATTATTACGTTCCTGTAGCTGAAATCGAAAAAGTTGAAAATCAGCGTTATGAAGATCTGAGAAAGGCAGGTGTGAAATAATGTCGACTCAAACCCTTAACAACACAGCCGCCCATGATACTCATGGGCACCACGATACAGGAGCCAACAAAATATTTGGCTTCTGGGTCTACCTGATGAGTGACTTGATTCTGTTTGCAAGTCTGTTCGCTACCTATGCCGTGTTAGTTAACGGCACTGCGGGTGGTCCGTCTGGTAAAGATATTTTTGAACTGCCATTTGTACTGGTAGAAACCTTCTTGCTGCTATTTAGTAGTATCACTTATGGTTTCGCCATGCTGGGCGTGAACAAGGGTAAAGCGGGTCAGGCTAATTTTTGGCTATTCATTACCTTCCTGTTTGGCCTTGGCTTCGTTTCAATGGAAATTTATGAATTCCATAAACTGATCTCAGAAGGCTTTGGTCCTGACCATAGTGCATTCCTGTCTGCCTTCTTCACACTGGTTGCAACTCACGGTCTGCACGTGACCATCGGTCTGATTTGGATCGTTATCATGATGGTTCAAGTTTCACGCCGCGGCCTGACTGATGTGAACCGTATGCGCCTGAACTGCCTGAGCCTGTTCTGGCACTTCCTTGACGTTGTCTGGATTTGTGTATTTACTGTCGTTTATCTGATGGGAGCTATGTAATGAGTCATCCAAATACTTCTCATTCCGGCGCAAGCCACGGTAGCTTCAAAACCTATCTAATGGGTTTTGTTCTGTCAGTCATACTGACCGTGATCCCATTCTGGATGGTAATGGATGGCACTGCTTCACACAGCACAATTCTGGTGACAGTAGTCGCTATGGCTGTTATTCAGATTTTTGTTCATTTCATCTGCTTCCTGCACATGAATACATCATCTGAAGAGCGTTGGAACCTCGTTGCCTTAATATTCACATTACTGGTCATCGCTATCGTTGTTGTTGGCTCCCTGTGGATCATGTACAACCTGAACATCAATATGATGGTTGATTAAGGGTTGATTTGAATGATTAAGCAATACCTGCAAGTGACCAAACCAGGAATTATTTTCGGAAATCTAATTTCTGCGATTGGTGGTTTTCTACTCGCTTCCAAGGGCGTAATAGATTACCCCTTGTTCTTTGCAACGATGGTCGGGGTATCGCTGGTGGTAGCATCAGGTTGTGTATTCAACAACTATATCGACCGCGATATTGACCGTATCATGGAAAGAACGAAAGAAAGAGTCCTTGTGAAAGGACTTATCGATCCGAAAATCAGCCTGATTTACGCCTCAGTGTTAGGTATTGTTGGCATAGTGCTGCTTTATGTAGCAGCCAATGTCTTAGCAATGCAGTTAGCTCTCATCGGGTTTATCGTTTATGTTGGGGTTTATAGCCTCTACATGAAAAGAAAATCTGTTTATGGCACGCTGGTTGGTAGCTTGTCAGGCGCAGCCCCTCCCGTGATTGGTTACTGTGCAGTAACAGGGCATTTTGATACAGGCGCGTTGATCTTATTGCTGATCTTCAGCCTGTGGCAAATGCCCCACTCTTATGCCATTGCTATTTTTCGGTTCAAAGATTATCAAGCGGCCAATATTCCAGTATTACCCGTGATTAAAGGGATTTCCGTCGCGAAAAACCACATCACTCTGTATATTCTGGCCTTTATGGTTGCCACTTTGATGCTGACCATCAGTGGTTATGCGGGTTATAAATACCTTATCGTCGCTGCCGCAGTGAGCATCTGGTGGTTGGGTATGGCATTATCAGGTTATAAAACCTCTAATGACCGTATTTGGGCCCGTAAGTTATTTCTGTTTTCTATCGTCGCTATCATGTCATTAAGCGTCATGATGTCTGTAGATTCAACAGCATCTCCAGAAAACCTACTGACTTACGTCTGGTAATATTTAAGATGGCAGGGTAAGTCCTGCCATCTTTTTCCTTTCTTTTATCTCTATTCAATGACAACTTATTCGGTGACAAACGCTTTTTTTCGTTTGCTCTCACCTAATTGAAATGTCATACCAGATTTTTTGAGGTATCCATGAACGATAATAAAATGACTCCGCTTGAACTTCGGGCAACATGGGGCTTAGGTTCTGTTTTCTCCCTGCGCATGTTAGGCATGTTCATGGTTCTGCCTGTTCTGACAACCTATGGTTTAGCGTTACGTGATGCGACTGAAGCGCCTATTGGAATTGCCATTGGCATCTACGGCTTAACACAGGCAATATTCCAGATCCCATACGGGCTTCTTTCAGACAAAATTGGTAGAAAACCTTTAATCATCGGTGGACTTCTTATCTTTGCATTAGGCAGTGTTATTGCCGCTTTAAGCGACTCTATTTGGGGAATTATTATCGGGCGAGCCTTGCAAGGTACGGGAGCAATCTCTGCTGCTATCATGGCATTACTTTCAGACCTGACTCGTGAGCAGAATCGAACAAAAGCAATGGCATTTATCGGCATTAGCTTTGGCATTACATTCGCTTTTGCAATTGTCGTCGGCCCTATTATCACCCACCAAATCGGTTTAAATGGCCTATTTGGAGCAATTGCAATCCTTGCTGGCTGCGGGATACTTATCACACTGTTTGCTGTACCAAATACAGATAAGCATTTATTAAATCGTGAGTCAGGTATCGCACGCGGCAGCTTCAAACGTGTACTTTTCGATCCCCAACTCATCAAACTCAATTTTGGTATTCTCTGCCTGCATACCTTATTGATGTCGAGCTTTGTTGCCCTTCCCCTTATTATGGAAAAAGTAGGTTTTCCGCCACAACAACACTGGAAAGTCTATTTAATTACTACACTTATCTCTTTTGTCGCCGTTTTACCTTTCATTATTTACGCAGAAACAAAACGTCGCATGAAGCAGGTATTTTTGCTGTGTATCGCTATGCTATTCATCGCTGAAGCTGTTTTATGGTTTCAGGGATCGCATCTTTGGGGGATCTTTGCAGGCATTCAAATTTTCTTCCTTGCATTTAATATCATGGAAGCTATCTTGCCTTCACTCATCAGCAAAGAAGCCCCTGCGGGTTACAAAGGCACGGCCATGGGCGTTTACTCGACCAGTCAATTCCTTGGCGTGGCTTTGGGCGGTTTCCTTGGGGGAATACTTTACGAATGGCAAGGTGCATCACTCGTCTTTATGGGAGGCGTCGCGCTGACCGCACTCTGGTTTATTATCAGCCTGACCTTACAGCAACCCCCCTATGTCAGCAGCATCAGGCTCATTTTGCCAGAACAACTCAACAACCCTGAGGTTTTGGAGAAAAAGATATTGGCGCAAACTGGTGTAAAAGAGATTGTCATCGCACCAGAAGAACACAGTGCGTATATCAAAGTCGATACTAAACTCACCAATCGCAAACAGTTAGAACAACTTGTATTATCCCATCAATAGCTGGGGTATTTATAACAAGTACGGTGTTGCCAAACACCGTACTATGATTAATTATTCACTATTAGTGATAATGACGGAAATTAATCGCGGAAATTAGTAAACTGGAAAGGCTGCCCAAATTCTGCACCACGAACCAATGCCATGACACTTTGCAAATCATCGCGAGCCTTACCTGTTACCCGCACTTGCTCACCCTGAATCTGGACCTGTACCTTCAGCTTACTGTCTTTAATCAGCTTCACAATCTTTTTCGCTAACGGCGTATCAATACCTTGCAATAAGGTCGCTTCTACACTGTACGTTTTACCGCTATGAACCATATTTTCAGGAATATTGATGACAGAACCATCAATTCCGCGTTTAGAAAATTTTTCACGCAAAATATCAACGAGTTGGTTCACCTGAAAATCAGACTCACTGGCAATTTTGATCGATTCATTCTTTTCGTTTAATTCAAAACTCGCGGGGACGTTACGAAAATCCCAACGATTGCTTAACTCACGCTGTGCATTTTCTACTGCATTACGCACTTCTTGTATATCAACTTCAGAAACAATATCAAATGATGGCATTACCCGTCACCTCCAGCTAATCAATAAATCGGCATGATAACCGCTTTCCATTATTGGCAAAAGCTCTATACTCGGGAAACTCAACGAGCTTTTTGCAATTATCCTATTTTCAGATCAGGAAGAAATATGAAAATAACCGTTCTTGGCTGTGGTGCTATAGGCAAACTTTGGCTTGCTGCCTTATCCCTACAGAATCATAGTGTTCAGGGATGGCTAAGGGTTCCACAGCCTGTTATTTCCGTCCAGATCGAAAACTTTAATGGTCAGGCTTTTAATCAACAGTTTCCTGCCAATGACGAGAAACACCTTGCTGAAAGCAAACTACTTCTCGTTTGTTTAAAAGCGTGGCAAGTCTCTGACGCAGTCAATCACCTTGCTGACAAACTGTCTCCCCATTGTCCAATCCTGTTATTGCATAATGGTATGGGAACCCAGGAAGAATTTGCGCCTCTGCCCAACCCCATTTTACTTGGCGTAACGACACATGGAGCCTATCGAAAAAATAACATTGTGCACTATAAGTCACATGGGATGACTCATATTGGCGCCATCACAGCCAATACCACCAAACTTAACGCTCTGGCCGATGTTTTACACTGCGCCTTGCCCGATGTAGCATGGCACAATGAAATACAGGCTATCAGTTGGATGAAACTTGCCGTCAACTGTGTCATTAATCCTCTCACCGTCATCTATAACTGCAAAAATGGTGACTTACAGCATCACCTGGTACAAATACAAGCATTATGTGACGAAATTTATCAGGTTATGAAACATGACAATATTCATACCACCAAACAAACCCTGGTTGATTACGTCATGAACGTGATCGAGCAAACCGCTGAGAATTATTCATCCATGCTGCAAGATATACGGGCACAGCGACATACAGAAATAGACTACATCACCGGTTATTTAATACGTCGGGCCCGTACTCACGGTTTGTCTGTCACCGAAAATACCACTGTTTATCATTATATTAAGCGCAAGGAGGAAGAATATGAGCACCTCAGCCCTTATTTGTCTCGCTCACGGCAGCGAAGAGATCGAAGCTGTTACGACGATTGATTTACTCGTTCGGGCGGGAATTCATGTTACCGTAGCCAGTGCAGAAACCGAGGGTTCTCTCATATTAACCTGCTCACGCGGCGTCAAAATCGTTGCCGATGTCCCTTTGGTTAATGTCGTTAACGAAGATTTTGACGCCATTATTCTGCCGGGAGGCATAAAAGGTGCAGAATGTTTTCGTGACAGCTTACTGGTAGTAGAAAAAATTCGGACCGTACAACGTCAGGGAAAAATCATTGCGGCAATCTGTGCTTCTCCGGCGATCGTATTGGAATATCATCAACTTTTTCCTGTCGGAAATATGACTGGCTATCCGAGTATGCAGGATAAGATTGCGCCAGAAAAATGGATTGATAAACGGGTTTATTTTGACGAGAGGGTTAATTTACTGACCAGCCAAGGGCCTGCCACTGCCTTTGACTTTGCCTTGAAACTGATTGAATTGTTGAAAGGAAAAGAAAAAGCCGCAGAAGTTGCTGCGCAACTCGTTTTACCTCCCGGTATTAATCATTACCAAAACATCCAATAATCGTCTCACCCTATAAAGGGGAAGAAGATACAACATAGGCTGCTTATCGGATCGATTCCGTAAGCAATCTTATGCCTTAAGAGCAAATTAAGGTCGATACACCTTAACATTGCCGAAGCCTTGTTCACGCAGATAAAGTGCCTGTAAACGGCTCATCACACCACGCTCACAATACAGCAGATAAGTTTTTTCTTTCGGCAAATCACCAAACTGGGTGCCCAGTTTATAGAAAGGCAATGACTGAATTTCAATACCTTCTATATTTAACGGACGATTATCCTGTTCATCGGGAGAACGGATATCCAATAACACATCATTAGGGGAAAGTGCAGAGACCATTTCCACTTCCACCACTTGCTCACTGGATTGCTCTGCAATTTGGCGGATATCCAGATTCTGGGCTTCACTCACCACGCGTTCTAAGATGTCAAAGTCAAAATTGTTTTCTTCTGCTTCAATTTTGGCTTTAACGGCTTTCACTGTCGGGCTTTTTGAGATAACCCCACAAAATTCCGGCATGGTACGGGCAAAATCTTCGGTGCCAATCTCACGGGCCAGCTTAATAATGTGCTCTTTATCATGGGAAATCAGGGGACGGAGGATCAACGTATCTGAAACATTGTCAATCAACCTTAAGTTCGTCAAAGTCTGGCTGGATACCTGCCCCAGGGCTTCACCGGTTACAATCGCCTGCACACCGTAGCGTTCTGCAACTCTGGAAGCCGCTCTGACCATCATTCTTTTCAGCACAACCCCCATCTGCCCGTCATCAACTTTTTCCAGAATTTCAGCCACGACAGGTTCAAAATTCACAGCAACGAAACGGACTTTATGCGAGCTGCCAAACCGGTTCCACAAATAATGGGCAACCTGCTTTACGCCAATTTCATGGGCTGCGCCACCAAGATTAAAGAAACAGTAATGCACACGGCAGCCACGACGCATCAACATATAGCTGGAAACACCGGAATCAAATCCACCGGAAATCAATGACAGTACATCTTCCTGCGTACCGATAGGAAACCCGCCAATCCCTTCATGACGGGCTTTAACCAGAATCAGCTTATCCTGATCAATTTCCAGATTCACGGTGACATCAGGCTTGGTCAGTTTCACCTTGGCTGATTCAATATGCTGGTTCAAGCCGCCACCAACATAGCGTTCAACTTCATTGGAAGTAAAACTGTGTTTACCACGGCGCTTTACGCGAACACAAAATGTTTTACCATGCAGCAAATGACCGTAAGTTTCGTAGGTTTGTTCAAAGATATGATGCAGATCACGAAAATCCCGCTCTTCTACTTGCAGGATATGGTGAATACCTGGAATACGTGTCAGTGCGTCACAAATTTCCGCACCGAGGTTATCATCCTTAACCCGAACTTCGATATTATCCCAATGGCGAACCACAGCAATGCCTTCTCCGAAGGCCTTCAACACATTGCGGATATTACTGGCAAGAATTTTAATAAAGCGCAACCGGACGGTCTGGCTCTTAATCGTAATTTCTGGGAATAATTTAATGATAAACTTCATAGTAAGATATAGTAGTCATTCAATGTTGAACTATCATCAACAATAGCAATGATTGTTCTTAAGTGTTCAGTTGGATAGGGCGCAGAGTATAACACCATCTGGCTTATCACCTGTAAAAAATCGACTGCAAAAACCGACTATAAAAAAATAGTGGTAACACATGATTTATTTTTCTTGGTGTAGTAGGGTACTCTGCAATTCTGTAACGAACTTGCTTTGCTAATTCGTTAAATAACCATATGTTAAGTCATTATGTCTAAAGCAAATCAAACATCAGCAACCGAACAAATGCCAACATTCGAGACCTCTCTTAAAGAGCTGGAAGAAATTGTTATTCGGCTGGAATCCGGGGAACTCCCATTAGAAGATGCGTTGAATGAATTTGAACGTGGTATTCAACTTGCAAGACAAGGACAGAAAACGCTTCAACAGGCAGAACAACGAGTGCAAATTTTACTGAACCATGATGCACAATCGCCTCTTGATGAATTTTCGTCCGATGCTGAGTAAATTTATGTCTGAACAATATAATGTTCCTTTTGAAGAAAGACTGCGCACTTGTCAGCAACATATTAATGACAAACTGATGGCAATATTTTCTTCATTGCCCTTTTTAAACAGCCCACTAGGTACAGCAATGCAATATGGTGCAGTACTGGGTGGAAAACGGCTACGGCCATTTTTAGTTTACAGCGTGGGAGAAATGTTTGGCCTCCCTAAAAAGAGTCTGGATGCCGCAGCCATCTCGATAGAGTGCATTCATGCCTATTCATTGATCCATGATGATTTACCCGCCATGGATAACGACGATTTACGTCGTGGGCAACCCACCTGTCATATCAAATTTGGTGAAAGTCAAGCTATTTTAGCTGGTGATGCACTACAATCACTGGCCTTTGAAATTCTGGCAAAACAGGATATGCCCAATGTGGCCCTATCCGATCGCCTTGCGATGATCGCTGAACTGGCAAGTGCCAGTGGCTTTGCCGGCATGTGTGGTGGGCAGTCGCTGGATTTGGCGGCAGAAGGTAAACAGATCGACCTTGCTTCACTAGAACAGATCCACCAACATAAAACCGGTGCATTAATACGTTCAGCCGTCCGATTAGGCGCTTATAGTGCAGGACAACGTGGCCATGAAGTGCTGCCGTTGCTGGAGCAATATGCCCAAGCCATCGGTCTGGCATTTCAGGTACATGACGATATTTTGGATGTCATTGGCAATACTGAAATTATTGGCAAGCGTCAGGGCAACGATCAGCAACTCGGCAAAAATACTTACCCTGCATTATTGGGTTTAGCACAAGCCCAACAAAAAGCCAGAGATCTGTATGAAGAAGCGCGCGCCGCCCTTACAGAACTGGAAAAACGGTCATATGACACCGCAACCTTAAAGAAATTGGCTGGTTTTATCATTGAGAGAAACAGCTAAAGAAACCGGTAAAGCGCCTTACGGGGTGAACCTAGAAATTACACACTGATAATAACAGGGTTCTTACTATTTAACTTTTAACGGATATAGCATTTTACACAGGCATAGTATGAGCATTGATATAGCGAAATATCCAACATTGGCATTGGCTGAGACTCCAGAAGAGCTTCGCCTGCTACCCAAAGAAACCTTGCCAAAGTTATGCGATGAACTGCGTCAATTTTTGCTGAACAGTGTCAGCCGCTCCAGTGGTCACTTTGCTTCCGGCCTTGGCGCTATCGAATTAACCGTCGCACTCCACTATGTTTATAAAACCCCCTTTGACAATTTAGTCTGGGATGTTGGTCACCAAGCCTACCCACACAAAATTTTGACTGGACGCCGTGATCGCATTGATACCATTCGGCAAAAAAATGGCCTTCATCCCTTCCCATGGCGGGAAGAAAGCGAATATGACACCTTGTGCGTCGGTCACTCATCCACCTCAATCAGTGCTGGCTTAGGTATGGCGACTGCTGCCAAACACGAGGGCAAAGGCCGCAAGACGGTATGTGTTATTGGGGATGGCGCCATTACTGCGGGCATGGCTTTCGAAGCGATGAACCATGCTGGCGATATCGATCCCGACATGCTGGTTATTCTCAATGACAATGAAATGTCTATCTCTGAAAACGTGGGAGCATTGAATAACCATCTGGCACAGATTCTGTCAGGCAAACTGTATACCACCCTGCGTGAAGGTGGTAAAAAAGTGTTTTCCAACCTACCTCCTATCAAAGAGTTATTGAAAAAAACGGAAGAACATCTGAAAGGCATGGTGGTTCCCGGAACGCTGTTTGAAGAACTTGGGTTCAACTATATCGGGCCGGTTGATGGTCATGACGTACTGGCGCTAACCCAGACTTTGAAAAACATGCGCGAACTGAAAGGGCCACAATTCCTGCATATCATGACAAAAAAAGGTCGTGGTTATGCCCCAGCGGAAAAAGATCCTATCAGTTGGCATGCCGTCCCAAAATTTGATCCCTCAACGGGTTCTTTGCCCAAAAGCGCAGAGACTCGCCCGACATTTTCCAAGATCTTCGGTGACTGGCTGTGTGAACAAGCCGCTCATGATAAAAAACTGATGGCGATCACCCCAGCCATGCGCGAAGGTTCCGGTATGGTGCGCTTCTCCCGCGAATATCCTGAACAATATTTTGATGTCGCGATTGCCGAGCAGCATTCTGTCACCTTTGCCGCAGGTTTGGCTATTGGCGGCTACAAACCTATCGTCGCCATTTATTCCACCTTCCTGCAACGCGCTTATGATCAGGTGATCCACGACGTCGCCATCCAAAATCTGCCTGTCTTATTTGCCATCGACCGTGGCGGCATTGTCGGTGCAGATGGTCAAACCCATCAAGGGGCTTTTGATCTTTCTTTCCTGCGCTGTATCCCGAATATGGTGATTATGGCTCCCAGCGATGAAAACGAATGCCGCCAGATGCTGCATACCGGATATCATTATCAAGCAGGTCCTGCTGCTGTTCGTTATCCTCGCGGTACAGGGACAGGCGCTGAACTCCAACCGCTGGAAACATTGCCAATCGGCAAGGGCGTAATCCGCCGTCAGGGAGAGCGCATTGCGATCCTTAACTTTGGCACATTATTAACCTATGCGCTGCAAGCGGCTGAAGCCCTGAATGCAACCGTTGTGGATATGCGTTTTATCAAACCGCTGGACAAAGAGCTGGTGCTGGAAATGGCAGCCAGCCACGAGCTGCTGGTGACTTTGGAAGAAAACGCCATCATGGGTGGTGCAGGCAGTGGTGTTAACGAATTGCTGATGCAAGAAAAGTTATCAGTTTCCGTATTGAATCTGGGTTTACCTGATGACTTTATCCCGCAAGGAACACAACAAGAGCTGCATACTGATTTAGGGCTGGATGCGGCGGGTATTCAAAATAATATCGAGAAATATCTGGCTAAATAACCTCTCATAAAGGATGGATGGGTGTTTAAAATAAAAACACGCATCCATTTTACTTCCTATACGAATTAAACTTCAAGTTGCAATTTACAACGTTATATGAAACGTGATTTCTCCCCGCTTCGCGGGAAAAATCACATGTATCTTGAAATTAGATTGGTATATTTCAATTCTTATCTCCCTTAATATTCCCCATTACCAATATATTATTTTTTATCAACTCATCTTTTATAATTTCAGAAAGCGACCATTAATATTTGATATAAATAGTGTTTCAAAATGATATTCTCAGTATTATGAAAACCTATTTATCAATAGCCAAAGATTATTTCCTATATCTCAAATTAAGCATATCAATTTGACTCAATACAAATACTGTGATACCCATGCTATTTAAATGGTTATTTTCTTTGCTTACGATAGCAATAAAAAATAAAAAGTAATAAAAAACATCAAATAAGACTAATAAATATTAAGGAATAATGATGGATAATATCAATACCATATCTAATTCACAACAACGCCTTTATGACTTTAATGAAAACTGGACTGATTGGCGTTGGCAACAAAAAAACGCATTACGTGATGAAAAATCTTTACGTATCGCCTGTGGTGGATGGAGTGAGGAAATAACTCAACGTATTCAGCAAAATTTGCAAGGCCAAAAAATACAAATAACTCCCTATTATCTCCGCCGGATATTAGCCACCAACCAATCAGGCGATATCACGACAAACCCACTTTGGCGACAAGTGGTTCCATTTTGGCGTGAAGAGCAGTCCAATGGCTATGATGGGGAATCTGAAAATTGGGAACTTAATAATGAAATGAAAACTCCCATCTGCCAGCATAAATATGACAATCGGGTGATCTTGCGCATGGTTAATGCCTGTAACTCCTACTGTCAATTTTGCTTTGAAGCTCTAAGAACATTGAAAGTTGATTCAGGTAAATCAAACGCTGGCCGAACTTCCTTCCAACAATCCCTTGAATACATCAAAAATACCCCCTCTGTGGAAGAGGTCATTCTGAGCGGTGGCGATCCCTTGATGCTGACAGATAACAAATTGGATGAATCGCTGTCTGCTATCAGAGAAATCAGAGAAGACCTGTTAATCCGCGTTCATTCCAGGGCTCTGACATTCAATCCCTACCGTATTACCAATGCGTTAATCGAAACACTGAAAAAACACCGTGTTAACGCCTTTGGTGTCCATATCTGTCATCCACTTGAGTTAAGTGAAGAATTTCAGTCTGCCGTGCGCCGCATCCAGAGTGTCGTACCGATTGTTTTTTCCAATATGCCCTTCCTACGCGGCATCAATGACAAAGAAGAAATCCTCCATAAACTGTTTATCGATTTATATCGCATAGGGATTAAACCTTACTATCTCTACCATTTTATGCCTTTCTCTCCCGGCTCCTCAGAATACAAAGCCTCAATCCATGATGCCATTGCTATCATGAGTAAACTCAAGCGTCGAGTTTCCAATATCGCTTTACCGGAATATGTTCTGCCACATATGAAAGGCAAATTCACCGTGCCTTTATTCACTAATCCGGAAGAAATACCTTATTTTGAATCCATAAACGGCAAACGTTATTACCGATTTATCAACTGGCAACAAGAACAATGTGAATGGCTAGATAATTAATTTACTTATTATTTTCAGCGAATGATAAAACCTATTTATTTCAAGGATGCCAAATGAAACCAAATGCGATTTTGTTTGTTGATATCGATGATGCCCAAATTCCGCGCTATAAATATCGTGAAGCCCATTTCACTGCAGCAAAAAAAATGGGAATGAGTTGCCTAACGGCAGCGCTGAAAGGACGCCAGCACACAGAGCGTCTTTATATAGATAGCGATGATGTTTTTTACTTAGAGTCACTGACACAAGATGCCTTACAGGATCTTGTCGCCATTTTGCAACAAACCTATAGATTACGAGGTATTTTGTGTTATGCAGGCCATGCGTCTACTTACGGCCAAGTTGGCTGCATTGTTGCAGAAGTTTGTCGCAATATTGGCTTGCCAAATACGTCTGCTTCTGCGATTGCAACCTGTAACAACAAGTTCTTAATGCGCCAGGCACTACAAAAATATGGCGTCAGATCAATACACCATGCCTTGTGCCATACCGAAGAGGAACTCTATTCACAAGCTAAAATAATTGGTTATCCCTTAATTGCAAAACCTCCATTTGGGGCAGCTTCAGTCTTCATCAAAAAATGCCGTGATTGGTCTGAACTTAAAGCACATTATCACGCATTTACAACCCACTATGACCACTCGATTTATATCGATTTTATGGGAAATAAACAGGAGTGTTTCACTTTAGCGGGTGAGAAACATATCAACATACCGGGCAAAAGCCTGCTATTGGAAGAGTACCTTGATGGCGTGGAAGGCACTGTCGAATGTGTTATCAGCCAGAACAAAATACATCCGGTGCTGATCAATGAAAAATTGATCCTGACAGAAAAAGAAAACACCGTACTGGAAAACTTGCTGATTTGTCCCCCTGTATCATTTTCTCCTGTTGAGCAGGAACAGATTAGGGACTATGCCAGAGCCTGCATACAAGCCGTTGGATTGAACTATGCCATTGCTCATCTTGAATTTCGTATGACCAAAGATGGCCCGATAGTGATTGAAATTAATCCACGCCTTGGTGGACTCTTTGTAAATTCATCCTTCCGTGATATCGCAGGGCTCGATCCATACCAGCTATATCTCTCCATTCTCTTGCAGGGACAAGACATTGATACACAGATAAGCCTCGCCCAACAACGGGCTACAGCGGCTAAACAGCATTATTCGATGTTAGCTATGTACCCAGACAAGAGCGGGCACTTTCGGGGTATTAAAAACATCGAACACATGAAAAACCATCCAAACGTGATCGAGTGTATTTCCCAACCCACTGATTACTATATCAACGCAGAAACTGAAGAACATTACTTGCTCAGGTGCTGGGCAAAAGTAGACGATGCGTCCGATGCCTACTCATTACACCAGGAAATGTTAGAACACGTTTATCCCATTATTAACCCAACACCAAAAAGTAGTCAGGATATGCAAATTGCAAATATATCGGCACGTTTGATGAATGAGCACTATTGCCATATTCCACATTTCAGTGAACTTATTTCCCGTGATTCAGAAGAAATAAAAACCTTTAAAGATTATTGGAATGAATTGGTTTTAGATCAAAATTTTAAAGACTATACCCATAGGGAAAGACGTATCCTGCGCTATTATTACCACCCTGATGAAGAGAATCCACTTCAACTAAATCGGGACAATGAATATCATTCATCCGTTACCTATGACATTGAGTACAAAAAAGGTTCCAATCAACTCAGCTATGTTAAAGAAACCTTTATTACTCATCCCATCATGCAGCATATCCTTGCAACAGATATAGCGATTTTAGGTGACCAATTAACGAAAAAGCATCACTATGCGATTGATATTCACCAATTTCGGGTAAAAGCGCAAGCCGGTAAAGACAGTCCGACAACCTCCGGGATTCATCAGGATGGTCAGCATTGGATTTTTATGCACTTTATCCAAAGCCACAATACAGAGCCGGTGATTTCCGAAGTTCACGCAACCGCCCATGAAGCTCCGCCCTTGCTACACACCGCAATGGAGCATTTTCTTGAAACACTCGCAATAAATGATAAACGACTTTATCATCGGGCAAGCAGTGTTCGACAAGTATCTTCTACAAATGCAGCATTTCGAGATCTATTGCTGGTAACTTTCCGACAATTGCCTAAATAATAAGTGAGCGAATAATCATGCCAAGCCAGGAAAATAGTTTGGGTTTGCGTTGTTCTAGCCTTAATGCCTTATTGATCGTCAGTGCTCGGTTCGTCTCCGATTTTGGTGCATTCCTGAATATGGTGGCCCTCTCCACTTATGTTTATCTGCTCAGTAATAGCGTCATGCACGTCAGTATTTTTCTTGCCTGTCGTGTTGCTGGCGGTATCATTGCCAGCTTGATCGGAACCCCTTTTTTCAGACGATTTACAGGCAGATGGCCGCTGGTTTTTTTTGATCTGGTACGTGTCATTTTACTGTCCCTATTATTGTTGATCCCCGCATCACAGCAGCTACTGATCTTACCGGTGATCGCCTTCGGCATTGGCTTAGGTAATTCAATGTTTGCTATCGGATTAAACAGTCAACTGCCATATTGGGTTCATGCTTCCCAACGTATATCAACTAATTCCTGGCTTACCTCTGTCGCTGCCACAGGAGCCGTATTTGGCAGCCTTGTATCGGGACTTTTGGTCGCAAGTAGTGGTTATGAAATAGTATTTACCGTCAATATCATGACTTATCTGCTGGCGGCGATCCTGATTATGCCCCTTCGTTTTCTCTCCTTGCCAGAGCTGAAAATATCAAGAGAACTGGGTAACGAGTGGCGTGAATTGCGCCACGGGTTGCGCGGTGCGCCCATGCTGGCAGGTATGCTATTTCTCAGTCTGGCAGATACATTGGGTAGCGCTGCCCATAACGTCGGTTTTCCCATCATTTCAAAACTGCTTACCCCCGATAACGCCAGTACCACGATGGGATTACTGCTGGCAACATGGGCGATAGGAAAGTTCGGAGGCGCGCGATTGGCTAGTTACCGGCTGCGTAGCCGCAATCTGTTGAAGATGGAGAAACTATTCTTTATCGGTGTCGCTCTGATGTCGACTGGGTTTATCCTCACTTTCCAACAAAGCAGTGTATTCTGGCTACTGCTATTCGCAATCTGGGCAGGAATAGGTGACGGGATCGCGGAAGTGAGCCTAATATCACGGGCACAAAGTGAACCGGAAAATTTACGTTTGCCAATTTTCAGTTTACTGACTCTGTTACAAATGACGGGCTTTGGGATAGGAATGTTGCTGGTCGCCCCGTTCTATCCACCTCCCATTGTCATTCTAATATTCCACGGCTTGCCACTGACAGTATTAGTACTGGTCTTGTTGTGGGTAAAGCGTTTTACTGCAAACGAAGTGTAATTATTGCAAATTAAATAATCAGTATTTTTTAAAAGCACAATAGTTATATACGCATTAAACTTCAAGTTGCAATTTACAACACGCTATGAAACTTGATGTCTCCCCGCTCCGCGGGGGAGACATCACACGTATCTTGAAGTCAGATTGGTATAGTAACCACGTTAGTGCCGATATTTAATGCCCGTATGGTATCACAGATATCGGTTTTATCCCTTTTGGTTTCCAATCCGTTTAGCAAAACCTTCTCATCCAATAAACGCTTTTTCATCCAAGAAGTGATCTACATTCCACTTTTACAATCCATTGCGAATTTTATTTGCTTATTTGTTAATCGAAGTTTATTTATTGTTCAACAACATGAAAACAATGCATTAACAATAAATACAGTCTAAACCCACAATAAAACAACAATACATTTATTCATGGGGAAATAAAATATGCAGCAAACCATCAACTTTTGGCCCCTCATCGGGATCGCCGTCATCATCATCGGTTTTGTCATCAGATTTAATCCGGTTCTGGTCGTCACCATTGCTGGTCTTGTCACGGGATTGGCTGCTCACATGCCGATAACCGATATTTTGGAGAAACTAGGTTCTGGGTTTGTTAATACCCTAAATTTGACACTGACCATCCTGTTTCCTTTAGTCATCATTGGCCTATTGGAAAGACACGGTTTAAAAGAACGGGCCCAGAAATCCATTGCTCATATCAAAATGGCGACAACCGGGCGTCTATTGATTGTCTATCTGTTTATACGAGAAATCTCTGCCGCATTAGGTTTAACCAGTTTAGGCGGGCATCCGCAAATGGTTCGCCCCCTGTTAGCTCCTATGGCAGAAGGGGCGGCTGAAAATCAATATGGAGAGTTGCCGGATTCAGTTCGTCATCGCATTCGCGCTATGTCCGCAGCAACGGATAATACCGGTCTGTTCTTTGGGGAGGATATTTTTGTCGCCTTCGGGGCAATTATCTTTATGCACAATTTCATGCTGGAATCAGGGGGTATTCACACCGAACCACTGCATATCGCCCTTTGGGGGATCCCTACCGCCATTTGTGCTTTTCTCATCCATTCAGTTCGGTTATATCGCCTTGATTACCGGATTGCCAACGAATTGAATGCCTTGAATCACATCAAACTGCACAGCAAGGAGGAGAAATAATGTTTCAATTACAGTATCTCTACGTGCTGGCTGGAGTGCTCTTGCTGGCTGTCGCTATCATGTCATGGCGGGATATTGCTAACCCTCGCCGTTTAACGACCGGTCTATTCTGGGCACTTTACGGTTTGATCTTCCTGATGGGGAAATGGAGTCATCATATAATAGCTATCTGGATTAGCGATGAAGCCCATGCCCAAAGAATTGCCCATATTAGTATCGGTGTGCTGGTCGTCCTTATGGCGCTATTGGCAGGGTTTGGTGGGGTTCAGCTGGGAAATTATCATCAACGCCCCCCAGAACAACGGCTGGAAGGCGCTGATCGTCTTGGCAATCAACTATTTTTTCCCGTCTTGCTGATCCCCGTTGTCACAATGATTGGCGTATTGATGTTTAACCACATTCCAGGCTTACAACAAGCAGTCTTTGGTGAGGGAAATCATGCAACGCTGGTGACTCTCTTTTCAATTACTCTCGGCTGTCTGATAGGATTAATTATGGCATTACGCATAAGCCGTGATGCCATAACACAGCCAATACAGGAGACCCGCCGCCTGCTGGACTCCATTGGTTGCGTATTCATCCTGCCACAACTTCTGGCTACGCTCGGATTGCTGTTTACGACTGCCGGTGTCGGCACAGTGATTGCCCACCTGACCGAAAGTTATATCGCTGTCGATAGTCGCTTTATCGCCGTGGCAGCTTACGTATTAGGTATGGCTCTGCTGACCATGGTTATGGGTAATGCTTTCGCGGCTTTTCCCATCGTGACTGCCGGTATTGGCATTCCCATTTTGATCTTACAGCACGGTGGCAATCCTGCCGTTATGGCTGCCATTGGTATGTTCTCCGGCTATTGTGGTACGTTGATGACACCCATGGCGGCAAATTTTAATCTCGTCCCTGCTGCCCTGTTAGAGTTGCCTGACCGCAATGCTGTCATCAAGGCACAAATCCCCACAGGATGTGTCTTATTACTTACCAATGTATTCCTGCTCTATTTTCTACTCTTCTTATAAAACAACAATAAGGAACCGTCATGAAAGCTATCGCCACAAAAACCATTCTCGTCACTGCTTTTGAGTCTTTCGCTGGTGAAACCGTCAATCCATCATGGGAAGCTGTCAGACCATTGCAGGGATGTCAAATCGCGGATGCAAATATTGACGTTCGCCAACTGCCTTGTGTTTTCGATACTTCTCTGGAACAGCTTTATGCGGCGATTGAACACATTAAACCAGAAGTAGTAATTTCAGTCGGAGAAGCTGGAAACAGATCAAATATCAGCGTAGAACGTGTCGCAATCAATGTTAACGATGCCCGTATTCCAGATAATGCAGGCCAACAACCCATTGATACCCCTGTCATTGTCGACAGCCCTACAGCTTATTTTTCTACCCTACCCATCAAGGCGATAGTCAATGAATTAAATAATGCAGGAATTCCTGCAACAGTATCCCAAACTGCGGGAACCTTCGTTTGCAATCATGTTATGTACGGTTTGCTGCATTATTTAAACCAACGTACTCCTGCTGTGCGTGGTGGCTTTATCCATGTTCCTTATTTACCTGAGCAGGCAATAAAACATTCTGGTGCGCCAAGTATGCCTGTAGAGATGATGACAACAGCCTTGAAAATCGCTATTGAGTCAACATTGAAGCATGAAAAAGACATGACCATCTCTGGCGGAACAACAAGCTGAAAAACGAAAAATAGCCACCTGAATCCCAGTGGCTATTTAACTTAGAAAGGTAACAGTTGGTAGAAATTCAGTAACCAGATGACTATAACCGCAAAGATTGCCGCGATAATGTCATCCAGCATGATGCCAATACCACCTTTCACATAACGGTCAAACCAGCGAATCGGCCACGGTTTCCACATATCAAAAATACGGAATACCACAAAGCCAACCAAAACCCATTGCCAATTGAGCACAGGGATCGCCATCAGCGTGATCCACATTCCGATGAATTCATCCCAAACGACACAACCGGGATCTTCCACCTTCATGGCATCGGCCGCTTTCTGGCAAATCACACAACCAATGACAGTTCCCAACACAATAACCAACCAAATTCCCCATGTCGGTAGCTGCACCAACAGCAACCAGAAAGGGATCGCCGCCACTGAACCCATGGTGCCGGGTATAATCGGCGATAAACCACTACCGAATCCCGTAGCCAATAAATGCCAAGGATTACTCATTTTTAAGTGGCGTTTTGCGTCATCCATGCGTTCCCTCCGTTTGATCGTTTTCTTCCTTGTGTGCAGCAGGACAAGGTACTATCAGTTTTTTATCCGTTTTAAAGTGGTCAAAGCCGTTCAGATCCAACTCAATTTCTTCGTTATTGTTAAAATAGCGGATGCCTTCTGATTCTGGCCTGATTTGCCCAATACAGCAAAAACTTGCCCCCGAATGGGCCAATGCCATATTTAACGCGCCACGGTTAAGCTCAGGTACAGTAAAGCACAACTCATAATCTTCCCCACCACTCAGCGCCCATTTCAATGCCTGTTCCGCAGGAACATATTGTTGCGTCGCTTCTGAATAAGGCAGCGTATCCAGATTAATACGCGCACCGCATTGGCTAGCTGTCAGAATATGGTTGAGATCAGAAATCAATCCATCGGACAGATCAATTGCGGAAGAAGCAAGATCACGCAGCGCCTGCCCTTGTAAAACACGGGGTTGGGGACGGAGATGGCGCTTAACCAGCCAATTGTAGATCGCAGGATCTTCCACAATCAGACGCTCTTGCAACAAAGCAAGCCCTGCTGCGCTGTCACCCAATGTTCCGGTGACATAAATCCAATCACCGTTCTTTGCCCCCGCACGACGTAACGCCCTGCCAGACGGCACCAATCCATGTACGGTCAGCGTTAAACTCATAGGGCCTTTTGTCGTATCCCCACCAATCAACTGCATACCGTAATAGTTCAATTGTTCAAACAAACTATCACTAAAGTGTTTTAACCAATCCTCATTAACTTCAGGCAACGTTAACGCTAATGATGCCCAAGCAGGATCTGCCCCAACGGCAGCCAGGTCACTGATATTGACAGCCAGTGCCTTATAAGCCAAATCTTCCGGTGAGATATCAGGAAGGAAATGGACATCAGCGACCAACGTATCCGTTGTTACTGCTAATTCTTGCTTATCTGCAACGGTCATCAGTGCACAGTCATCACCAATCCCTAGACTTACATCACGTCGGCGGCTGAGAGGGCGATTGAAGTAACGTGCAATGAGGTCAAATTCACCACATGCCATAATAGAATTCCAAAAAGTGACCAACGATGAGTACATGAGGCCGGAAATCCGGCCTCATGTGTAAAATCATCGAGTTAAAATGGGGAACTCCTGGCAAGCAATCACTTTTTCTTACGTGCTGCCGGGCCAGCTTTATCCAACACCCCATTCACGAATTTATGACTATCTTCAGCACCAAATGTTTTTGCCAGTTCAATGCCTTCATTAATAGCCACTTTGTAGGGAACATCATCACGAAAGCTTAGTTCAAACATCGCAACGCGCAAGATGGCTTTTTCTACCTGACCTAACTCTTCGAGCTGGCGGGAAAGATAAGGCGCCATCAAGGCATCCAATTTTGTAGCATTGACTGCTACCCCGGACAGCAATTCACGAAAATAGGTGACATCAACACCGGTTACATCCTGCTCTGACAAAAACTGCAATTCAACATCAGCAATGCTGTTTTTGGATAATTGCCACGAATAAATTGCCTGAACAGCACACTCACGAGCACGACGACGAGCAGCAGGTTTCACAAAATTCCCCTTAATTAAAACTAAAAAATTCAGCCTTTAATGGCTTTGATTACATTGATCATTTCCAACGCGGTCAAGGCGGCTTCCGCCCCTTTATTGCCCGCTTTAGTCCCGGCGCGTTCAATCGCCTGTTCAATATTTTCTGTTGTCAGAACACCCAATGTAACAGGAATGTTGCTAGACATTGCCACGCTGGACAGGCCTGAACTACATTCGCCGGCAACATATTCGAAATGGGCTGTTCCGCCACGGATAACCGTACCCAAAGCGATAACCGCATCATATTTCTGGGACTCCGCCAGCACCTTGACCGTCAATGGCAGTTCATAAGCACCCGGCACCCATACTACGGTGATATTGTCTGAAGAAACCTGGCCGATGCGTTCCAACGCATCAACGGCCCCTTCCAGCAGGCTGTCATTAATGAAGTTGTTAAAGCGAGCAACTGCAATAGCAATGCGGGCTTCAGGAGCTGCAACAACACCTTTGATTACGTTCATAGCCTTCCTTATACTTTATTCATATCCGCAGGGGCGCGGATCTTATCACATTATTTTTGATTTAGGATTTTTGATTTAGGGCGATCCCAAAATCAAAACACTTAACACGGCCGTAAGCGAAGACGCACATCAGGACCAATCTGTTGAACATCAAACAGAGTAAATCCAGGCGCATCCGATAATTTTTGCAATTCAGGGATATCGAACAATCCACGGGCACAATTTCCCAATACTTTCGGTGCGATATAAAGGATCAATTCATCCACCAACCCTAGCGATAATAAAGCCCCGGCCAAAGCAGGGCCGCATTCTGCCCACACAGAATTTATCTGACGCTTTCCAAGTTGCATCATCAGCAACACTAAATCAACACCGACACCATGTTCTGGCAATAAAATCTGTTCGGTATTATCAGGCCATTTTTGCTGATCTTGCTTAGTACGTGCTAACCAACATTCCCCTGGTTGCCGGACAACTTGGTGCTGTGGCGTCACTCGATTTTGGCTATCCATAATGATACGGATGGGTTGGCGGAGCAATGCTTGCGGATAAACCGCTTGTGTTTCCGCATCCAGTTCATTCCAACGGACAGTCAGGGAAGGATCATCCGCCAATACCGTTGCGCTGGAACTCAAAATGGCGCTGCACTGCGCCCGTAATTTCTGCACATCCTGACGGGCTTCCGGTGAGGTAATCCACTTACTTTCCCCCGATGCCAGCGCAGTTCGGCCATCCAATGATGCGCCCAGTTTCAATTGCAGGTACGGGAACCCTGTACGCATACGTTTAAGAAAACCCTTATTCAAGGATTCCGCCTGTTCCATCATCAAACCATGTTCAACGGTAATTCCGGCCTGCTGCAATTTATACAAACCACGCCCGGCAACTTGAGGATTGGGATCTTGCATCGCTACCACAACACGGCTTAAGCCTGCGGTAATTAAAGCATCAGCACAAGGGGGAGTTTTACCGTGATGGCTGCATGGTTCAAGGGTAACGTAAGCTGTAGCGCCTTTAGCTTTTTCACCAGCCATACGCAAGGCATGGACTTCTGCGTGAGACTCGCCTGCCCGTGCATGAAAACCTTCCCCGATTATCTGCCCATCTTTAACGATAACGCAACCTACATTCGGATTTGGGGATGTTGTAAAACGTCCCTGATACGCCAGCTCCAGCGCTCTGGACATATATATTTCATCAAGTGTCATAGCGTTTAATCCGTGTTATGGTTTTTAGTAAGAGTTACAACGTTTAATCTTGTAGTCTGGCAATCTCTTCACCGAATTCGCGAATATCTTCAAAGCTGCGATAAACAGAAGCAAAACGGATATAGGCCACTTTATCCAGTTTTTTCAGCGCATCCATGACAAAGTTTCCGATCATTTTGGACGGAATTTCACGCTCTCCTGTTGCCCGTACCTGTGACTTAATGTGACTAATTGCGGTTTCCACATCATCAGAGCTGACAGGGCGCTTTTCCAGTGCTTTCTGCATTCCACGACGCAATTTTTCTTCGTCGAAAGGCTCTCGAATGTCATCACTTTTAATCACTCGCGGCATCACCAGTTCCGCAACTTCAAATGTAGTGAAACGTTCATGACATTCCAGGCACTGACGGCGACGGCGCACTTGTGAGCCATCCCCTACCAGACGGGAATCAATAACTTTAGTATCAACGGCTGCGCAAAATGGGCAATGCATATCGTTTCCTGACAGAGTTAAGCGAAGGGATAACAGTGTACCTTGAAGTGATGACGAAAAACACCCTGTCAGTAAGTACTCACAGGGTGTTTAAGCAATACCAGTGCTCGATCATGCAAATAATTAAGGAAGAATAGAGGGCTGATCTGCCCCTTCTTTCTCAACTTTTTGCTGGATCAAATGCTCACGCTTCATACCCAATTTCAAAGCCAGTGCAGAAGCAACATAGATAGAAGAGATTGTACCGATAGAAACACCGATTAACATGACAAGTGAGAAACCTTTCAGCATTTCACCACCGAAAATGTACAGCATCAATACAACCAACAAGGTGGTTGCAGAAGTCATGATGGTACGGCTCAAGGTCTGAGTCAGGGAAATGTTGGTGATTTCATACGACGTACCACGGCGTATCTTACGGAAGTTCTCACGAATACGATCTGACACCACGATACTATCGTTCAATGAATAGCCGATAACGGACATCAACGATGCAACAATAGTCAGGTCAATTTCGATGTGGAACAACGACAGAATACCCAATGTAATAATCACGTCATGCGCCAGTGCAATAACTGCCCCCAATGCCAGACGCCACTCAAAGCGGAAACCGACATAAATCAGGATACAGATCAGTGCAATCAATAACGCCATCGCTCCGGTTTGTGCCAGTTCGTTCCCGACACTTGGGCCAACGAATTCGACACGTTTAACCTTGGCATCTTTATCAATATCCTGGTTAATCACCGAGATAATCTTATTGCCAAGCTCTTGCCCTGCATTACCTTCCACAGGTGGCATACGAACCATCACATCACGGCTGCTGCCAAAATTTTGCAAAAGTGGATCAGCGAAACCATTCTGGCTCAGGCTCTCACGCATCTTGTCCAGATCCGCTGGTTGACTCAGCTTCACCTCAATGACCGTACCACCGGTAAAATCAAGCCCCCAGTTAAACCCACGAGTCCCCATCATAATGATGGAAGTGATCAACAGCAGGAACGAAATCCCAAAGGCAACGTTGTCCCAGCGCATAAAGTCGATAACTTTACGCCCATAGTTTAATTGTTCAACACTATAATCCTGTGCCACAACGTGCTCCTTAAATTGACAACTTATTGATACGCTTGCCACCGTACAGCAAGTTCACGATTGCACGTGTTCCCACAATAGCAGTGAACATTGAAGTCGCCACACCAATACTGGTGGTGATCGCGAAGCCCTTGATAGAGCCAGTACCTACTGCATACAAAATAATAGCCGTAATCAGCGTAGTCAGGTTTGCATCGATGATACTGGAGAACGCCCCTTTATAGCCTTCGTAAATTGCCTGCTGCACCGTACGGCCATTGCGCAATTCTTCTTTGATACGTTCGTTGATCAATACGTTCGCGTCCACGGCGACGGCAAGCGTCAAGACGATACCCGCAATCCCCGGCATGGTCAGGGTCGCCCCCGGCAGCAGGGACATAATACCAACGATCAGCACCAAGTTAGCCAGCAGCGCAGAACTCGCAATCAGACCAAACTTGCGGTAGTAAATCACCATAAATACGACAGAAGCAATCAGGCCCCACAAACACGCTTCAAGGCCCTGCTCAATATTCTGCAAGCCCAGAGTTGGCCCAATCGTACGCTCTTCCACAATCTGGATTGGTGCAATCAACGCTCCTGCCCGCAGTAACAGAGATAATTGACGAGCTTCTGCCGGATTGTTAATACCGGTAATGCGGAAACTGTTACCTAAGCGTGACTGAATCGTGGCAATGTTGATAACTTCTTCTTGCTTAACCAAAATCGCACGACCATTGGCATCTTTCTTGCCACTGTCCTTATATTCCACAAACAGCGTTGCCATTGGCTTTTGCAGATTATCTTTGGTGAAATTAGACATTGCTGTGCCGCCAGCGCTATCCAGGGAAATATTCACCTGTGGATAACCGTTCTCATCAGTACTGGAGGTCGAATCGGTGATATGGTCGCCCGTCAGAATAACGCGCTTGTAGAGTACAACAGGGTTACCATCACGAGTATCTTTCACTTCTGAATCAGCCGGAATGCGGCCATATTGCACGACATTTTGATCAACACTGGTATTGACCAGACGGAATTCCAGAGTTGCGGTTGCCCCCAGGATTTCTTTCGCGCGGGCAGTATCCTGAATACCAGGCAGTTCAACCACAATGCGGTCTGCACCTTGGCGTTGAACCAGAGGTTCTGCAACCCCCAATTGGTTGACACGATTACGCAAAATAGTGATGTTCTGCTGTACTGCATAAGAACGAGCTTCACGCAGACGTTCATCACTCATCACCACTTTCAGCGTGCTGTTGGCTTCATTAGAGAACACCAAATCACGGTGACGAGGTTCAAGATAGCTTTCTGCTTTAGAACGTGCATCGTTATCACGGAAACGAACTTCGACGCCATAATTATCCGTTTTGCGGATAGTCGAATAAGGGATGCCTTGATCACGCAGTTCAGAGCGCAGACCATCAATATTCTGTTCCTGCAATTTACCCAGCGCGGTTTCCATATCCACTTCCATCAAGAAATGAACACCACCACGCAGGTCAAGACCCAGTTTCATCGGTTCAGCACCGACTGCCCTTAACCAGACAGGTGTTGCAGGCGCGAGGTTCAATGCGACAACATACTGTTCACCCAGTGCAGAAACTAACGCTTCACGCGCACGAAGCTGCACATCAGTGTTATTGAAACGAGCAAGAATTGCGCCATTTTCCAATGCAATGGACTTGCTCTTGATTTGATCTTTTTCTAAAACATTACGGACTTGGTCCAGCGTTTTTTCACTGGCGGCGATGCCTCGCGCGCCAGTGATTTGTACAGCCGGATCCTCACCATAAAGGTTGGGAAGTGCATAAAGCAAACCGATGAGGATCGCAGCGATCAGCATCAGATACTTCCACAAAGGATAACGGTTCAACACGGCAGTTCCCTTCGGGAAAATCGGAAAATTAAATAGCCTTCATTGTACCTTTCGGCAAAATGGCAGCAACGAAGTCACGTTTGACAGTTATTTCTGTGGTGTCATTCAAGGCAATAACCACATAGCCGGTGTCAGACACTTTAGAGACACGACCCACCAAACCACCAGAAGTCAGCACTTCATCCCCTTTGGAGATGGAATCCATCAGTTTTTTATGTTCTTTGGTGCGTTTTTGTTGTGGACGCAGGATCATGAAATAGAAAATCAAACCGAAAACAACCAGCATGATAATCAGAGAATATGGGCTTCCCTGAGCTTGCGTTGATGCGCCAGCAGCTGCCGCAGCTTCAGAATAAAAAAACTCATCAAATTTCCCTCATTGTTATCGAAAATGTGACTGTCGAGAACATTGCTATTAAAATCGACAGTGGCTCGATCAAAAACCAGCCCAATATGCTACACATATTGAGACTGATTAGTCACGATAAATTATATATTTAACGGCGGAACGGGTTTACCGATCTGCTGATAAAACGCTTCAACAAACTGTTCCAGTTTGCCTTCTTCAATGGCCTGACGAATTCCAGCCATCAAGCGCTGATAATACCTTAAATTATGTATCGTATTCAGCCTTGCACCAAGAATTTCGTTACAACGATCAAGGTGATGGAGGTATGCCCGGCTATAATTGCGGCAAGTATAGCAGTCACAATGCTCATCCAGGGGAGATGTATCTTCTTTATGTTTGGCATTGCGGATTTTGATAACCCCTTCGGTCACAAACAGGTGACCATTGCGGGCATTACGAGTTGGCATCACACAGTCAAACATATCGATACCACGACGAACACCTTCAACCAAATCCTCTGGCTTGCCGACTCCCATCAAATAGCGAGGCTTATCCTGTGGGATCTGAGGGCAAACATGTTCCAGAATACGGTGCATATCTTCTTTCGGTTCACCGACGGCCAATCCCCCTACAGCGTAGCCATCAAAGCCGATTTCCACCAGCCCTTTTATGGAGACATCACGCAAATCTTCGTAAACACTGCCCTGAATAATACCAAACAAGGCATTTTTATTATCCAGCTCATCAAAACGTTGACGACTGCGCGCAGCCCAGCGCAATGACATTTCCATAGAACGCTTCGCATAATCCCAATCAGCGGGGTATGGCGTACATTCATCAAAAATCATGACAATATCAGAACCCAAGTCATACTGGATTTCCATGGATTTTTCCGGGCTGAGGAAAACAGGCGTTCCATTGATTGGGTTACGGAAGTGAACCCCTTCTTCCTTGATTTTGCGCATAGCGCCGAGACTAAAAACCTGAAAACCACCAGAATCAGTCAGAATAGGGCCTTGCCACTGCATAAAATCATGCAGGTCACCATGCAATTTCATGATTTCCTGCCCCGGACGCAACCAGAGGTGGAAAGTATTCCCTAATAGGATCTGCGCTCCCGTTTCTTTCACCTCTTCCGGTGTCATACCTTTTACCGTGCCGTAAGTTCCCACTGGCATAAATGCCGGTGTTTCCACAACGCCACGATCAAAAATCAAACGACCACGACGGGCATTGCCATCCGTCTTTTGTAACTCAAATTTCACTTAACCTCCAGACATCAGAAAAACAGTCTGATGCTTGTTTAGATATTATTCAAATCAGCGGGGCTGAAATGAAGAATATTTTGATTTTAAACTCTTTTATTACAAAATATTTAATTGATTTCAGCACCGTTTCTTCTGGTACTCACTCTTTTAATACTCGTTCTTTTGCCGCCATTGTATTGCGATTAATAAACATTGCATCACCATAACTAAAAAAGCGATATTCTTTTGCTACCGCTTCTTTGTAGGCATTCATGGTGTTTTTATAACCGGCAAACGCAGAAACCAGCATGATAAGGGTGGATTCCGGCAGATGGAAATTGGTAATCAGTGTATCTACGACCTGATATTCAAATCCGGGATAGATAAAGATTTGGGTATCATCAAAAAATGGCGCGATAATCCCATCCTGACAAGCTCTCGCAGCACTTTCCAGCGAACGGACCGATGTTGTCCCTACCGCAATAACCCGATTACCACGCGCCTTACATGCCAGCACCGCATCCACGACATCCTGTGGCACTTCCGCATATTCGGCATGCATCACATGATCTTCAATGGTTTCCACTCGCACAGGCTGAAAAGTACCGGCACCAACGTGCAAGGTGACAAAGGCCATCTCAATGCCTTTTGCACGCAAGGCAGCCAAAAAGGGTTCATCAAAATGCAATCCGGCCGTCGGTGCAGCCACTGCGCCCGGACGCTCACTATAGACAGTTTGGTACAACTCACGATCCGCATCTTCATCAGGACGAGCGATATAAGGCGGCAGAGGCATATGACCAATTTGATCCAAAATGGTCAATACATCACGCTCATCATCAAAACGGATTTCAAACAACGTATCATGACGCGCCAGCATCGTTGCCTTAATGCTCTCCGCTTCACCAAGGATAAGTTCAGCGCCTTCTTTCGGTGCTTTGGAAGCACGAACGTGAGCAAGCACTCGCTTATTATCCAGCATCCTTTCGACTAAAACTTCCAACTTTCCCCCCGTCGCTTTGCGGCCAAACAGGCGCGCAGGGATAACGCGGGTGTTATTGAAAACCAATAAATCTCCGGCTTCCAGCTTCTCCAGCACATCAGTAAAAACACCGTGTGCCAGCTTGCCTGTTTCACCATCAAGGGAAAGCAGGCGGCAAGCACTTCGCTGTGGCTGGGGATAGTGAGCAATCAGCTCTTCTGGCAGTTCAAATGTAAAATCAGCGACACGCATTTTATCTGTATCATTCAAAAAAACAGGCGGACTAGTCTAGTGCTGCAAGCGCAAGTGTGCAACAAAGAAGCACCTGGTTTAACTATTTACGGTATACTCTCGCTATGAATTTTCTCGCACACCTTCATTTAGCTGCATTAGCGGAAAGTTCCTTACTGGGGAATTTGATGGCAGATTTCGTCCGCGGCTCTCCAGAAGGCGCATTCTGTTCTGATATTGTAGCCGGTATCCGTATGCACCGTCGGGTAGACAGCCTGACGGACAAGCATCCACTTGTCCTGGAAGCTCGCAAATTATTTCGCCCCGAATATCGGCGCGTCGCCCCCATTACCCTTGATATCATCTGGGATCACTTTCTTTCTCGGCATTGGGACAAATTTGAAAAAAATTACTCCTTGCTCGAATTTGTCAATCTTGCCCGCCACAATATAGAACCTCATCTCGCTTCAACCCCTGAAAAATTTCGGGAATTGAACAACTACCTCTGGTCACAAAACTTATTCATCCGTTATGCCGATATGTCATGCATCGCCAATGTCTTGCAGAGCATGGCACGCAGGCGCCCAAAATTATCTGCATTGGCAGGATCGTATCAGGATATTGAAAATCATTACCTTGATTTTGAAACCCTATTTTGCCAGTTCTATCCAGAAATGATGTCACTAGCAGCAAATAAGCATCTGTTTGAGTAGCAACTATCTTGAACTTTTCACAAATAGCTTTATCTTATGTAGTCTAAAAGGAATTAAAAACAGTTTATTGATAGGTAAAAACTATTATAACGATTGGTATTTTATTCTTTATTGCTATAACCTAATTCCTTATGCTGTAACCCGTTTTTACATAACACCTTTTAAAATCACAGGAGTCAATTATGGTTTTAGTCACCCGCCAAGCCCCTGACTTTACAGCTGCCGCCGTTCTCGGTAACGGTGAAATTGTTAATAACTTCAATCTGAAAAAACACCTGAATGGCCGTGCTGCTGTTATTTTCTTCTGGCCAATGGATTTCACTTTCGTTTGTCCTTCTGAGCTGATTGCTTTTGATCATCGCTATGAAGAATTCCAGAAACGTGGTGTTGAAGTTGTAGGTGTCTCCTTCGACTCTGAATTCGTTCACAACGCATGGCGTAAAACTTCAATCAACGAAGGTGGCATCGGCGAAGTCAAATATCCAATGGTTGCTGACATCAGACGTGACATCATGAAAGCTTACGGTATTGAGCACCCAGAAGCGGGCGTTGCTCTGCGTGGTTCTTTCTTGATTGACAAAAATGGTGTTGTTCGCCATCAGGTGGTTAATGATCTGCCACTGGGCCGTAACATTGATGAAATGCTGCGTATGGTTGACGCTCTGCAATTCCATGAAGAACACGGCGAAGTTTGTCCGGCACAATGGGAGAAAGGCCAGGAAGGTATGGGCGCTTCACCTGAAGGCGTAGCAAAATACCTGACCAAAAACGCTGATAAGCTGTAATCCCATTAGGATTCAATCAGTTCATAACATTATGTTATGAAACATTCCAAACCAGCCGCCCAACCGGCTGGTTTTTTACTTTTAAAAATCCTGAGCATTAGATAAGGTGAACCACTCATTCGCAACAAAAACACCACAAACACCTAAACTAATTAACAGTTGACCTATTCTCAGGAGAACAACACATGTTCAAGGCATGGAAAATAACACTTGTCGCTATATCCCTACTTATTTCCACCCCACTTTATGCAGCCACTGAGCTGGCTGTTGAAGCTAAACAAGGTATGGTTGTCAGCTCACAACGCCTTGCTTCACAAGCTGGCATCGATATTCTAAAAATGGGCGGGAACGCCATTGATGCGGCGGTTGCCGTTGGATATGCCCAGGCAGTGGTTAATCCCTGCTGTGGCAATATTGGTGGTGGTGGCTTTATGACCATCCATCTTGCCAATGGAAAAGATACTTTCATTAATTTCCGTGAAACAGCCCCTGCCGCAGCCAGCGCTGATATGTATCAGGATAAAAATGGAAACGTTATCAAAGGTGCCAGCCTGTACGGTTATAAAGCAATTGCTGTACCGGGTACAGTGATGGGATTTGAAGAAGCATTGAAAAAGTACGGCACATTAACTCGCGAACAAGTCATGGCTCCGGCCATCAAACTGGCACGCGAAGGCTATATACTGACCCGTGGCGATACCGATATTCTGGACACCACAGTTAAGCGTTTCGCTCAAGATCCAGAAGCTGCCCGTATTTTCCTGCGCAAGGATGGCACACCATTCGAACCCGGGGACAGACTTATTCAAACCGATTTAGCCAACACGCTGGAAATGGTTGCCAAACATGGACCTGATGCTTTTTATCACGGCAAAATTCCCCAATTAGTTGCAGAAGCATCAAAAAAATCAGGCGGAATTATTACCGCAGCGGATTTCGCCAATTATCACATCACAGAAACCGCTCCTGTCACCTGTAGTTACCGAGGCTATAAATTCATCTCTTCTCCGCCGCCCAGCTCTGGTGGTGTTACGTTATGTGAGATATTAAACGTCATTGAAGGCTACGATCTTAAATCCATGGGATTCAACTCTGCTGCTTATATTCACACATTGACAGAAGCCATGCGCCACGCCTATATGGATAGAAATACCTATCTGGGCGATCCAGTTTTTATCAATAATCCGCTTGATCGACTGTTGAGTAAAAGCTACGCCGAATCAATCAGAAAAGAGATTCAACCCAATAAAGCCACCCCATCAGTGAATATTCAGCCAGGCATTGGTCCTCATGAAAAACCAGAGACTACCCACTATTCCGTGGTAGATAAAGAAGGGAACGCAGTATCAACAACTTACACCATCAACGGACGTTTTGGTGCTGTCGTGATTGCCCCAGGAACTGGTTTCTTCCTCAACGATGAAATGGACGACTTCACCACTAAAGTCGGTGAGAAGAACCTGTATGGGCTAGTACAAGGTGCAACCAACTCAATCGCCCCGGGTAAGCGCCCACTATCATCAATGAGTCCAACACTCGTGACCAAGGGTAATAAAATCTTTCTGGTCTTAGGTTCTCCGGGAGGCTCACGCATTATCTCCATCACACTACAAACTGCCCTGAATATCATCGAATTCAACATGCCGCCACAAGAAGCCGTCAATAGCCCACGGATCCACCATCAATGGCTACCTGACGAAGTCTATTATGAACAACGTGGCCTGTCGAAAGACACACTGAATTTACTGGAAAAAATGGGTTACAAAATGGTGGAACAGACACCTTGGGGAGCAGCAGAATTAATCATGATTGGATTGCCAGGTGCCGCTGGGGTGACTCCACAATCGTCAGGCAATGATTCAGTCGTATCAGGTATTGTCCGTGAAGGCTATATCTACGGTGCTAACGATGCACGGCGACCTGCCGGTGCCGCCATTGGTTATTAATCCAGCACAAATCAGCAAAAAAGGTGGGCTGCTTTCAACAGCTCACCTTTATCATCTTATAACATCACTTATCCATGTTTATCATGAATAGACTTCATTCCTACTTCTCTTCAGGCTGCACTTCATACTTTGGGAGCTTTACGCCTCCTACGATGCGGTCATAAATAGCGCACACAACAATCGTCAGTAAAGTAGGCAGTAACCAAGCCAAACCTTGATCCGCTAATAGCAGATGCTTCGCCCACTCAGGCAGTAAATGGGTGAGGTACCCAGAAACTTTTATGACATCCAAAACCCCAAACAGCAAACTGACAGACATGGCAGGAGCCAAAATACGGGTGCAGTTATTCCACCAACGGATTGTAAAGCTCAGTAATATCAGCACGATACAGGGAGGATAAATGGCCGTCAGTACGGGAAGTGAGAACTTAATCAAGTGGCTTAAGCCCATGTTAGAAACCAACATGGAGAATGTGCCTAAAATCAGTACCAGAGTACGATAGGATAATGGCAAATAGCGGCTGAAAAATTCAGAACAAGCACACGTCAAGCCAACAGCAGTTACCATACAAGCAACGAAAATCAGTACCGCGAGGAAGAAACTGCCGTAGTTACCAAAAATGCTTTGGACATAGGCGTGCAAAATCGCAGCCCCATTATCCGCGGTAGGCACTAATGTGCCACTGCCTTCCCCAAGTTTGAACAAAGAGAGGTATACCAGCGTCAAGCCAAGACCGGCAATCACGCCAGCCCACATAGCATAGCGCGTCAACAGGGAAGAAGCCGCAATTCCTCTGGAACGAACTGCGTTAACAATAACAATACCGAATACCATTGCAGCCAGTGTGTCCATGGTCAAATAGCCATTGACAAAGCCATTTGAGAACGGAATTTCCCGATAAGTTTCAATAGCAGGAACAGGGCCACCTGCCGGCCACAACACAGCCGCAATTCCTAAAATGGCTAACGCTACGATTTTGATTGGAGCCAATATATGGCCAACACTATCCAGTAGTTTGCCCGGATACAATGAAATCAGTACCACGAGTGCAAAATAGATCACACTATAAATAAATAGGGGAAGATCACCTGTTCCGGTAAGTGGTGCAATACCCACTTCAAAAGAAACCGTTGCAGTCCTGGGGGTTGCAAACAAGGGGCCGACAGCTAAATAGCAGACAGTTGCCAGAATCAGACCTGCCGTTTTTCCAATCGGTGCACTGAGTGCTTCAATGCCCCCCCCCACTTTTGCCAACGCAATGACAGTAATGACTGGCAAGCCAACAGCGGTTAGCAAAAAGCCTGCGGCTGAGATCCAAACGTTCTCTCCTGCCTGCAAGCCAACCATAGGCGGAAAAATAATATTTCCCGCACCAACAAACAAGGCAAAGGTCATAAAACCTAATGCCCAAATATCCTTAGATGATAAACGGTATGCCATAATGATTGCTAATGTATTATTGCCAAAAGAAATGCATCTGCGACAGTAACTATCGCAAGTACTTGAATTTTCACTGGCGAGACCGAATTCTGATTTAACAGTCAGTGATCAACATAATATTCACTGATAATCGCAAGATACAGAATGATAGTAGTAATAACAGCTAGAATCGCCAACAACTGCCCCCAAGTAAAACTTTTATAGCGCTAAAAGGCAAGCAGTAAACCAAAAACCAGAATAATGTACTGAACTGGTTTTTAAAATCAGTTATTATTGTTATCTATCATTGAATACACACTATATGATTTGTTCATTTTCCGCTCGCGCGCATTTTTTGTTCATGCTAACTCATAAATCATTTTGTCATAAAACGGTTTTTGGCAGAGGCAATAAGCCGAGATGCCAATAAAAAGCTAAAAACGGAGCCTTTCCCTAAAGTACTCGCAATATCAAGATGGGTATTGTAGTGATGCAAAGCATGTTTCACTATCGACAAACCTAACCCATTCCCCCCAGTTTGACGTGAGCGGGCCAGATCGACGCGATAAAAACGTTCTGTCAGACGTGGTAAATGTTCCGCGCTAATTCCACCGCCATTGTCTTTCACTTTGAACTGTGCGCCTTGGGAAACATCTCGCCAGCTCACCTCAATCCTTGTGCCCGGAGGGGTATGTCTAATGGCGTTATAAACAAGGTTGGACATTGCACTGCGCAGCTGCTCTTCATTACCAAACACTTTCAGCTTTTCATCAATATCAAACACAATATCGTACTGCTCATTTCCCAAAACCAATACTTCCCGTTGCAATACTTCCCGTTGCAATACTTTCAATATGTTGGGAACATCCACAACTTCATTCACGTTCACTTGTGGCCCCCCTTCAATTTTGGAAAGATGCAGCAGTTGTTGCACCAAACCATCCATTCTTCGTATTTGTTCCCGCATCGTACCGATGACTTTCTGGTTTACGTTATTGTCGAACGCCTGATCCTCCATCATTTCCAGATAACCTTGCAGTACAGTGAGGGGGGTTTTGAGTTCATGACTTACATTGGTAAAAAAATCCCGTCTGGCATTTTCCAACTGTCGTTTTTGGGTGATGTCGCGCGCGACCATCAATAATTGCTTCTCAGAATAAGGCATAATGCGGAACTCTATCATATTGCCATTATTCAATTCGATGGACAGAGGGTGGGAAAAATCATTCTCGGTAATATAACGGCTAAAATCAGGATAGCGAAGCAGGTTGAAAATATGCTGACCATTATCCTCAGGCCAGCGGAACCCAAGTAAATGCTGTGCCAAACGATTACACCAAAAAATATTGCCCTCCGTGGTCATTATCACAATGGCATCCGGCAATGATTCAGCACCACTGCGAAAGCGTTTGATGAGTAACGCGAGTTCACGACGTCGTTTGCGATTGCGTTGCTGCAACTGATAAATACCATAAAAGATAGGTTCCCAGCCGCCACGACCGGCGGGCGGTAACATATTGCGATCCAGCCATAACCAATCGGATAATTTCAGCAAATTATAGCCATGCCATATCAGGGCCAAAAATAGCGCAATAACCAGCAACCATGCTAACTGACCGATAAAAAGAGACAAAATGACAGCGGGCAAGCAAAAAAGCACAAGCCCCCATACCAACTTTTTCCAAGATAAACGCTCAAGCACGTGACCTTACTCCAAACAATCAATAGCGGGTAGAAAAGCGATAACCCGTACCACGCACTGTTTGTACCATCTTAGCGTGATCCCCTATCTCCAACGCCCTACGCAAGCGTCGAATATGTACATCAACCGTACGATCTTCCACATAAACATTTGTTCCCCACACATAGTTGAGTAACTGTTCACGACTATAAACACGCTCAGGATGAGTCATAAAAAAGTGGAGAAGTTTGAATTCAGTTGGCCCCATTTCCACATCTTGTCCATGACTGGAAACGCGGTGGGATGATGGGTCTAGCACCAATCCATCCATATCAATAATCTCTTCCGACTCTATAGGTGAAAGGCGGCGCAAAACAGCCTTAACCCGGGCAATCAATTCCTTCGGTGAAAAAGGCTTCGTTATATAGTCATCCGCACCGACATCTAAACCACGCACTCGATCTTCTTCTTCCACCCGAGCCGTAACCATAATGACAGGGATCGCCTTAACGTTATTATCCCGCTTCATTTGCCGGATAAGTTGTATCCCAGAGCCTCCTGGCAGCATCCAGTCCAATAATACCAAATCAGGATAAGGTTCAGACAAACGTCTTATTGCCGTATCGTAATCTTCCGCTTCAATGGTCTGATAACCGTTTTGTTCCAGTGCAAAACAGACCATTTCACGAATCGGCACTTCATCTTCAACTACCAAAATGCGTTTAACCATGGTTAATTCCGTTAATGTCATTAAGGCTAGTGACTTTCGCTGCAAATATTATGAGTCAATTTTATGACACTTTTATGAAACCTCTTACTCCTCAATTAGCAAGAGACAAACTGGCTCCCAAAGAAAATTTTGCAACTTTGTCATATTTCATTGTGGATGCGAAGTAGCTCGAAAATTCAGTAAAGAATGTCGAATTGCACAGGACATCCCTCAAACTGCCATTATAATTAACCCCTGCAACAAGCAAGGAAGTAACGGGCGGGAAAATCATGCGAATTATTCACACATCTGACTGGCATCTTGGCCAATATTTCTTTACTAAAAGCCGCGCTGCTGAACATAAGCATTTTTTGCAGTGGCTGATTGAAAAAATAGTGCAATATCAAGTTGATGCACTAATTATTGCCGGCGATATTTTTGATACCGGTTCGCCACCCAGCTACGCACGTGAACTTTATAACAAATTCATTGTGGCATTACAGCCTACAGGCTGCCAGCTTGTCATTCTTGGTGGAAACCACGATTCTGTTGCCACACTTAACGAATCAAAATCCCTTCTCTCTTACCTGAATACCATTGTGATTGCCAATGCTGAAACTGAAGATATCACACAGCAGATAAAGCTTCTGAATAACAGAGATGGCAATGCAGGGGCAATTCTCTGTGCCATTCCCTATCTGCGGCCACGGGATATCATGACCAGTCAGGCGGGGCAATCTGGCGTACAAAAACAGCAGGCACTACAGGATGCCATCTCCGGGCATTATCACAAGCTCTACCAACAAGCCTGTGCATTACGAGAACAGCTCAGCCAGCCATTACCGATTATCGCCACTGGTCACCTCACTACGGTGGGCGCTTCCACTACGGATTCCGTTCGCGATATTTACATCGGCACATTAGAGGCCTTCCCCGCACAGTCATTTCCTCCTGCTGACTATATTGCACTAGGGCATATCCATCGCCCGCAAGTCATCGGTAAATCAACGCATATCCGCTACAGCGGTTCTCCTATTCCACTCAGTTTTGATGAAGTGGGGCAGGAAAAAAGTGTCTGCTTAGTGGACTTTAAATCAGGCAAACTCGATAACATCACACTGTTACCAATCCCACATTATCAGCCTATGCAGCTTATTCGTGGTAATTTGAAACAAATCGAAGAGCAATTACACGTTTTCAAGGAACATCAGGGAGAGCGCCCGGTTTGGCTGGATATTGAAGTCGCAACCCAGGATTATCTGCACGACATCCAAAAACGCATTCAGGCTCTCAGTGAAGGGTTGCCTGTTGAGATCATCCTGCTACGCCGCAGCAAAAGCGCTCGCCAACGGTCACTGTCAGAACAAAATAAAGAAACGCTTACCGAGCTAAGTGTAAATGAAGTCTTTGAGCGGCGTTTGGCGCTGGCAGAAATCGATGATCTTGCCCAAAAACAACGCCTGACCACTCTATTTAAACAGACGCTGGATGATATTTCTCAGCAATAACCTGAAGAGAACATGCCATGAAAATTCTTAGCTTACGGCTGAAAAATATCAATTCCCTGCAAGGTGAATGGAAAATTGACTTTACGGCAGAACCCTTTGCCAGCAATGGATTGTTTGCCATTATCGGCCCTACAGGTGCAGGAAAAACATCTTTATTGGATGCCATTTGCCTCGCCCTTTATCATGAAACACCAAGGCTCAACACTATTTCTGCCTCGCAAAATGAACTCATGACCCGTCATACCGCAGAGTGCCTTGCTGAAGTAGAATTTGAAGTCAAAGGCGTCGCTTATCGGGCATTTTGGAGTCAGCGTCGTGCTCGTAACCAGGCAAATGGCAAACTCCAGCCCCCAAAAGGAGAATTAGCCCTCAAAAAAGAGGGAAAAATCCTGGCTGATAAAATTCCAGAGAAAAAAGAAAAAATAGCCGAAATAACTGGGCTGGATTTTAGCCGTTTTACCAAATCAATGCTTTTGTCACAGGGGAATTTTGCCGCATTTTTAAATGCACAAGATAAAGACAGAGCCGATCTACTGGAAGAGCTAACCGGTACAGAAATTTACGGCATCCTGTCCCAGGAAATTTATCAACGCCATAAAGAGGCACAATCTGAGCTGAATATCCAACAAGCCAAAGCCTCTTCCATTGAGTTACTCACGCCAGAACAACAACAGACATACCAAAACCAACAACAACAGCTTATTGCAGAAGAAACCCAACTCAGCCAACAAATGAAAGCATTGCAAACAGCCGAACAGTGGCTTTTGCGACAGAATGAGCTACAGCAATCACTGGTCAGCAGTGCTTCACTTTTACAACAAACTGAGCAAGCAATTCAAGAAGCACAACCTCAATTGCAGCAACTTGCTGCCGGCGAACCAGCAGAGAAAATCCGTCCATTATGGGATGCACAAAACCGAGCCATCCATGAAAAACAGAGGATCACAGAACAACGCACAAAAATAGAGCATGAACGCCAACAACAGCTGGCAATGCTGCAACCTGCCGAACAGCACCTGGCACAACTGGAAAAAAAGCGGGAAGAACATCTACAGCATCAAAACCAGCAAGAAACGCTCATCTCAGAGCAAATTGCGCCGCTCGATCATAAAATTGACACTCAATCCAAGGATTTGCTGAAACTTGAACAAGAGATTGCAGGACAAAACCGTGACCTCACAGACATCTTATCCCAACACCAAGCGACACAGGATCGAACAGCTGCTTTAAATAGCGAACAAAAGGAGTTGGAATCCTATGATGAGCAGCACCCTTATTACCGCAGTTTGGACAGCAAACTGCCTGAATGGAAGCAACTATTCACCCGCCAGAAAGAGCGACAAGAAAAAATAAATCAGCTTACCCAAAGCACCCAACAAATTGCCTCAGAGCTTGCCCACACAACCGATTATTTACATACCTTGAATGCAGAGTTAGCCAAACACCAAGAACAGAGCCAAATGCTGCGCAACAGCCTTGCCGCTGCTGCAAGCCAACTCACAACTTTGCAGCAAAAGCATCCATTAGAACAATTACAAAAAAATTTAGAAAATTATCAGAAACAATGGGTATCACAAAACCAACTGGAGATCTTACTTCCCCAGATCCAGCAGTTACATACCACGATCTCAGCTGATAAAAACCAATTGATCCAATCTCAAGCATTGGTAAAAGACTTACCTGATCAAACCGCAATCCTCAATCAACAGTTGGCAGACAAGCAGCAACATTATGACGATCTCACCAATCGAATTCGTTTAGAACAACAAATAGTTAGTCTGGAAAAAGAACGGGCACAATTAAAAGCAGGTGAATCTTGCCCGCTGTGTGGTTCAACTCATCATCCTTTAATCAACGAATACCAGAATATTGCCCTACCACATTCAGAAGAGCGTTTGAAAAGTCTGCGCCAACAGATTGAACAATTGCAAGAAAATCGTGCGACCCTACAGCAAAAACAACAGATTCAACAGCAGCACTGCGAGCAATTGCAGCAAAATATTGCACAATGCACTATTAAATTAGCAGCATTGGTTAAACAGTGGGAACACCATTGCCAGCAGTTACAAGCTACAGAATTACCGATGGAAGCAGACACGGTTAATCACTTTATCAGTCAGCGACAATCTACTTATCACCAATACCAAGCACAACAAGAAGCACTTTCACAGGCAGAGAAAAACTATCAAGCAGCCGAAAAAGCACTTGCTGGCAATCGGGAGCAATACCAAGCTTGTGAAAAGAATATTGAATTGGAAAAGTTCAAACAGGATTCAGCCCAAAAGCAATTGGCAGAAAAGGCGGGAGAAGTTCAACAAATAGAAGCTAACTACGCAGCGACAGCA
Organism: Xenorhabdus sp. SGI 60; assembly: GCF_056632175.1. Classification (NCBI taxonomy): domain Bacteria; kingdom Pseudomonadati; phylum Pseudomonadota; class Gammaproteobacteria; order Enterobacterales; family Morganellaceae; genus Xenorhabdus; species Xenorhabdus sp. SGI 60. The sequence continues at coordinate 3,463,154 of NZ_CP196860.1, forward strand.
CAACAGTTAAACACGGAATTACAGCTAACACCTTTCACACTCCCAGCCCCCGATGAAACAGAAAACTGGCTGCAACAGCGTGAACAGGAATTAAAAAATTACCACAATTCACGAGAAAAGTGGCAGCTGCTACAAAAAGAACAAGCAGCCTTGCAAAGCAAACTGGGTGAACTAGACAAACAAAAAAATAAGCTCTCCACTCATCTTCATGCTTTGAATGAACAGCAGAAACAACAAATACAGTTATTGGAACAAACACGCCAGGAACGTCATCGTTTATTTGGCGAACAATCCATCATTGCCGTTCGTCAGGCTTTGCAACAAAAAACCAATGAACTGGAAACAAGCCACAAACAAGCAACTTTCCATCTGCAAACCCTGCAAAATAAAATGAGTCAATTAATCGGTGCTGCCAGTGAAATAGAAAAAAGCCACATCGCCGCCGAAGCAAACTACAAACTTGCTGCCAGCCATTTCCAAACAAGCTTAGAACGGCAAGGCTTTCCTGATCAATCATCCTTTGAACGTGCTTTATTGGAACCGGAACAGCGGGAAAAATTACAACAATTACAAGAAAAACTTGAACAGCAACAATTGCAAGCCAAAACACGCCATCATGAATCAGAAGTGGCCTTACAGCGACATACAAAAACACAGCCGCAGTTACTTAACCAGTATGAACCTCAACAATTAGCCGCCCTATTGACCGACGTTACGGCTCAGTTGAAACACAACAACCAACAACAAGGCGAAGTCAGAACCCTATTGAACAGTGATGCAACTCGCCGCCAACACCAACAGGAATTACTGGCACAGATCGCACTTTTACAACAAACATATGATGACTGGAACTATCTCAATAATCTTATTGGCTCCGCCGATGGCGCTAAATTCCGCCGTTTTGCTCAAGGCCTGACATTGGATCATCTCGTGCATCTGGCCAATATTCGATTGGAAAAATTACATGGACGCTACTACTTGCAACGCAAGGATGACGGTGGGCTGGAATTACAAGTCGTTGACACCTGGCAAGCGGAAGCCATGAGAGATACCAAAACACTTTCTGGAGGTGAAAGTTTCCTTGTCAGCCTGGCTCTTGCACTTGCCTTGTCTGATCTCGTGAGTAACAAGACACAAATAGAATCCCTGTTCCTTGATGAAGGGTTTGGCACGCTTGATCCTGAAACCCTGGATATCGCTTTGGATGCACTGGACCACCTTAATGCATCAGGAAAAACTATCGGGATAATTAGCCATGTAGAAGCATTAAAAGAGCGGCTCCCTGTTCAAATAAAAGTGGAAAAAAAGAATGGATTAGGTTTCAGTCAATTGGCAGCAGAATTTCGAGTTTAAACATGGAAATCAAATAGTAACACCCGCTTGAGCAATGTGTATGGTGTGTATGTAATATTAGGCTGTGCCCCTTAATATAAATTGATAGTATTATTTTATCCAGTTGATTTTAATAGCTGGGACAAAAAGATGGCACGCTACGACATTTCTGGGCATGACGCCTGGAGAGTGATAGAACCTTGTTTACCGCCTGTCCGTTCAGCGCAGGCAGGACGTCCACATGTTGAACACCGTCGTGGGATACAAAAATGGGCAATGGTTTCTGGTTTATGTTCAGGTGCGCCTGTGCGCTGCTTCCGCCTCGCACGCAGGCACAGAACGGGGGGGGAGGGCGGAAAGGTAAACGATACCGGGAAAAATGAGTGAATGATGAAGATGTTCTGGTTTAAGTGTCACATGCGGAGAGGGAAGAGGCTATTGTTGGAGGAGCAAAGAGAAGACGCGCGGGGCGAAAAACATCCGGGGGGGGGGGGGGGAGGCGCCCTGGCGCGATTTGCCTGACTGCGCTACGACGGTCCCTGGAAAACGGTTTATAACCGATTTAACCGTTGGTCAAAATCAGGCATTATCAACAAGGTCTTTATTACCACCGATTACTGTCCATTGCTTGACAGAATGGTTCTTTAAAGGGTGGGATGCAGCAATGTGTGAAGCATTGGATGAAAGAGACTGGTCTTAAATTTGTCTGGATGGCAGCAACGTGCGAGGTCAGTAAAGAATTAACGCCGCCGGGGCCAAAAAAGGGTTAACATCCTGATATCGCTGACGATAATGGCGTTGGGTCGCTCACGCGGTGGTTATGGCGCCAAAATCCCACTTCTACTCGGAAAAGGGTTCCCACTCAACCTGATGTTGACGGCGGGCCAAGCCCATGAAAGCCAAACCGCAGATCCCCTTGCTCGACGGCATTGGCGTACAACGCAAAAATGGCTTTATGAAACGGCGTGGCAAAGCCGTATTACTACGGAAGCATCAGCAAAATAGCGGCCATATGGAGAAAGCGTTTTAGGGTTTGTTAACCATCGCCAGCTAAATACCACATCATGCGCGGTAATTGGCGTACCATCAGACCATATTTATAGCTATGTATTTATACACAATAGTTTTCAAATTTCATCACAGAGGCAAAAGTTACCCTAAAGGAAAAGCAATTCTTGCTTTTCCTTTGAATAGATATCACGAACCACTATGGTTATCAATGTTCAATGTTCAATAACATAGAGATCTTTTGTAGAAATATAATCCATTGGGGTAACGTAAAATCCACCAATATAAGGTTTAACCAAGCGATTACTGACATAATAATAAACAGGGATAACTGGCGTATCATGATTAAAAATGGCTATCGCTTTTTGGTAATAAACAATGTCATTGGTTTCACCTGCTTTAATAACTGCCTGATCAAAATCATTATTGCCATATTGTGGTATATTATGACTGCTTCCCGTCAGGAAAGTATCCAAAAAAGACATTGGACTGTTGTAATCCGCTGTCCATGCGTATCTGACGACATCGAACTTGCTCTGGTGCATATTATCCAGCATCACTTTCCATTCCTGATTTTGCAAACTTGCCTGAACACCAAGATTCTGTTTCCACATTGAAGTGACAGCAATGGCAAGTTTTTTATGGGATTCTCTCGTGTTATAAAGTAAGTTGAATTTGAGCGGATTTTTCTCATTAAAACCTGCTTCGTTCAATAATTCTCTGGCTTTTTTAACCCGCTGCTTCTGTGTCCAAGAGGCATATTCTGGTGGGGTTAAGGTGATACCGCCGATATTAGGAGGCAAAATATCGTAAGCGGGCAGTTGTCCCATTCCCAATATCTTATGAGCAATTACATCTCTATCTATAGCTAAACTTAATGCTTTCCGAACCCTAACATCATTAAACGGCGATTTTTGCGTATTAAACACGTAATAGTAAGTACTGAGCATAGAACTCACATGAATTTGATCACCCAATGTTTTCTTTAATGATGCAAAGGAATCCAGAGGAATAGTCATGGTAATATCAATTTCACCGGCAAGATAACGGTTTAAATCTGACTTGTCTGATGTAATGGCAAGATAAGTCACTTTATTAATGACGGTATTTTTATCATCCCAATAATGAGGATTTCTGACCCCAATAACATTTTCGTTCACTTTCCATTCAGAGAGTTTAAATGCACCACTGCCAACAAAAACATCGGGATGTGTCCATTTATTACCATATTTTTTAACCGCTTTTTCACTCACCGGAACCAAAATTGGATGGGTCAGCATCTGCAAGAAATAAGCCACGGGTTTATCAAGTTTCACTTCCAATGTGAAATCATCCAGCGCTTTCACACCGAGTTCTTCCAATTTTTTCTTACCTAGCAGTATATCGTTTGCATTAATTATGTGGGCGGTTCCAAGGTAGCTGCCATAAGGAGAACCCATTTCTGGATCAAGCAGACGTCGCCAGCTAAATACCACATCATGGGCGGTAATCGGCGAGCCATCAGACCATTTAGCGCCTTTTCTTAAATGAAATAGCCAGGTTTGGTTATCATTCGTCTCCCAACGTTCAGCCAATCGAGGCTCAATATGACTTTTTCTGTCGGTATAAACCAAACCATCAAAAAAATCATGGATAATATTCAACTCAACATTACTCTCTACTTTATGTACATCTAAAGAGGCGGGGAAAGCGCCATTATTACGTACAATTTCCTGATTTTCAGCTAATTGTGTTCCTGGAGGAACAACGGCAGCGTAAGAAAATGTGATGTTTGTTAATAATACTCCCAGAGAACAGGTAAGAATTTGAGTAAGCTTCTTTTTCATTAAACCCGCTATGAGTTTTTTCATGTTTTGAGTCTCCATTAATTGCTGCTTTTATCATTACATTACGCTGCCATTTTATTTACTTGATAATTTCAATTAACTTATCAAGTAATAGAAGCCTGTTTAAACAGGCTTCTATTATCAAAAAATCAGTGTTTAATAATATAGAGATCTTTTGTCGGGATATTTCCCATTGAGTCAACGTGGAATCCACCAACATAGGGCTTGACTAGTTTTACACGGACATAATAATAAACGGGGATGGCAGGTATTTCTTGATTGAGAATATCAATGGCTTGTTGATAATCGGCGGGATCATTAGTTTCATCTGCTGTTAAAACCCATTGATCGAATTCCTTATTTTGATATCTCATATGGTTATTGGTATTCCCTGATGTGAAAATATCTAAAAAGCTGGTCGGGCTACTATAATCCGCATTCCATGCGTATCTTGTCAGCTCAAAATTGCCTTGCGTCATACTGTCATTTTGTGTTTTGGTTTCCTGATTTTGTAAGATAACTTCCACACCTAGATTCTTTTTCCACGCCGAGCTGACAGCAATGGCAATTTTTTTATGGGAATCGGAGGTGTTATATAACAAGGTAAACTTGAGTGGATTCTGTTCGTTAAAGCCAGCCTCATTCAGTAACATTTTGGCTTTGGTAACGCGCTGTGCTTGTGTCCATAAGGCATAGTCAGGTTGTTTTAAATAAATACCTCCGGCCCCAGGAAATACCACATCATAAGCAGGTTTTTGACCATTGCCTAATACCTTATCAGTGATAATGTTTCTATCCAGTGCTAAAGCCAGCGCTTGCCTGACCCGAATATCATTAAATGGCGGCTTTTGTGTATTAAAGAGATAGTAATAAACACTCATTATGGGTTTAACATGCAATTGATCACCAAATTTCTTCTTAACGGTTGGCAAAAACTCCGACGGCCCTCCGTTAGATATATCAATTTCTCCTGTCATATAGCGGTTTAGATCCGCTTTATAATCTGATAATGGCAAGTAAGTGACTTTATTAATTAGGGTATTTTTATCATCCCAATAATAAGGATTTCTGACACCAACAATTTTTTCATTCACTACCCATTCAGAGAGCTTAAAAGGCCCATTGCTGACAAAATTCTTTGGCTGGGTCCATTTGTTGCCATATTTCTTAATAACCCGTTCACTGACAGGAGACACTGCGGGATGCGCCAACATTTGCAGAAAACCTGCTTTTGGCCTTTCCAAGGCGATTTCTACCGTTACATCGTTCAGCGCCCTAACGCCGAGTTCTTCCGGTTTTTTCTTACCAGACAGTACATTATGAGCATTCACGACATTGGCTTGAATCAGGTAGCTACCATAAGGAGAAACGGTGTCAGGAGTCACCAATCGCCGAAAAGAAAAAACCACATCATGGGCAGTAATCGGTGTATCGTCCGACCATTTCACACCTTTTCTTAAATGGAAGATCCACGTTTTATTATCTTTGGTTTCCCAGCGTTCAGCCAGAGCAGGGATAATATTTTCTTCTTTATCTGTATCCACCAAACGCTCAAAAAAATCCCGCAAAATATCAAATTCACTGCTCCCCTCAGACTTATGCGGATCTAAAGAACTCGGTTCGGAAAAATTATTGCGGGTAATTTCTTGCTTATCCGCCAATTGTACATTGGGAGGAACAATCGCAGCATATGAGAAAGTGATATTTCCCAGCATCAGACTGACAGAACAGATAAATATTTTAGCTATTTTATTTTTTATTATTCTTACCAGCATTTTCTGCATATTAACGGTCTCCATAATTGTTTTCATTGCTAAATAATCAATACATATACCACTATTACCTTATGACTATTACCTTATGACTATTACCTTATGACTATTACCGATATGAGAATGACTATATTGAGTAATATATTCGAGTAAATTGAAATTTATGCTAATGCAGAAGTACAACGCATGATAATTAGCGTTGCATTTCTGATCTGGATCAAACAACCGTTACAATATCTTTGATCTATAGGTTTTATCTACGCTGATCTGCGGTATCTTTTATCTCTGTCACACTATCTCTTAGATATCTGGCCAACTGGCATCCTAAACAACCAATCATTGCAAAATTCTTGCTATCACAGATAAATGCTATCACAATAACTTGCCTGCCCTTTAGCCAGGCAGAAGAGCAGGCATTAATACAATTACGTTCAGTCAGTTTTATTTTTTCTCTGTCAAATTAATTTGATAGATAGCAAAACCAGTATCATCATTTTTTAAGTACTTCATCGGGTATTGGGCGTGTTCCTTAACGAATTTCGCTGCTTTTTCTGTTGGGGAAGTTTCGAAACGGATATCTAATTTTTTATCTGTTTTGATTGGCAAGAATGACCAATTGTTTTCCGCTTGGGTTAATACTACCCCCTTCTCTTTGGTGATTCTGGCAATGTAAGAAGCTAAAATAGTACGGTTTTCATCCGGTGAAGCAAATGCAATGTGATCTTCTCCGGTTCCGGCAAATTTGCCACCGTAACCACGGTAGTTATTGGTGGCGATCAAGAAAGTGGTGTTTGGATCAATTGGCTTACCCTGATAGGTAACATCTTTGATGCGGTTCGCACCTTTATTGATAAGCTGGCAATCAGTGTCATATTTGGCGGGTTGAGTCAGGTCTATCTTATAGTTAACCCCTGTGATGGTATCGAAGTTATAAGTGCGGAAACCCTCCCAGTTCAGCAATTCTTGCGGTTTGGTGGAGTTTGCATCAATCTGGTTAAACATGCCCGCCGAGCATTCCAGCCACTCAACCACATCCGCCCCCGTTGCTTTTACCACCACCAGCGTATTTGGGTAGAGGTATAAATCAGCGGCGTTACGGAAAGTCAGATCCCCTTTTTCCACTTCCACAAAGTCAGCCGGTGAATTTTTACGCCCGCCTGCTTTGAAAGGTGCCGCCGCCGCTAAAACAGGCAGTCCATCCAAGTTTGGATCACCCTGAATAAAGCGTTTGGTGTAATCTACCTGCGCATCATTGACGATCTGAACGGTGGGATCGCTCTGGATCAGCGCCAGATAGCTGTACATGTTGTCAGAGGCTTTACCAATGAATTTACTCACGAATTTGCGCGTTCCCAGATGATCTTTTTCGATGATGGAAGCCAGTTTATTATCGCGTTCAACCAATGCTTTTTTATGGACTTTGTCATAGATAGGGCGGGCTTGCGCTTTGCCAGATTCGACTTTCCATTCACCACTGTCGTTATTGATCACCATATCAACAACACCCAAATGATCCCCCCACTGCCCCGGCATGACGGCAGGAATGCCATTAATCGTGCCATTAGCGACATTAACGCCCTTGATACCTGTATATTCCTTGCCTGGGAATACACCGTGAGCATGACCAAACATAATGGCATTAATACCGGGAACTTCACTCAGATAGTAAACCGAGTTTTCTGCCATCGCTTTATAAGGATCTTGAGAAAAACCGGAATGGGGAATGGCGATAATCAGCTCTGCCCCCTCTTTCTTCATTTGCGGGACGAATTTTTTTGCGGTTTCAGTGATGTCATTAACAACCACTTTGCCATTGAGATTGGCTTTATCCCAAATTGTGATTTGTGGTGGCACAAAACCGATATAACCGATCTTAATCGTATGCTCGTTACCTTCGCGATCTTTCACTGGAGTATCAACGATAATATAAGGCGTAAAGTAGTTTTTGCCGGTTTTGGCATTGATGATATTCGCATTGATATAAGGGAATTTAGCACCGGCGAGAGCCTGTTTCAGATAATCCAAGCCAAAATTGAATTCATGGTTACCCAAGTTACCAACGGTATAACCCATAGTATTCATCAGCTTATAGGCCGGATGAACCTCCCCTTGTTTCAATCCTTTTGCCACCATGTAATCCGCAAGCGGACTGCCTTGAATCAAGTCACCGTTATCTACCAAGATCGCATTGGTTGCTTCCGCTTTGGCCGCCTTAATTAAGTTCACAGTACGAACCAGACCAAATTGCTCTGTGGATTTATCTTTAAAGTAATCGAAATCCATCAGATTGCCGTGAATATCCGAGGTTTCCATCACCCGTAAATCAACGGTTGCCGCGTTCACATTGAATGCCACCAGCATTGCCAAGGTTGATATTTTCAACATGTTTTATTTTCAACATGTTCTTCATCATGCTATTCCCCTTTATAGAATAATACGGGAGAACTCAAACAAGCTCCTCCCTAAATTACAAGCTCCGGCAATTTACTTAAAAAAGACAAACGTGCTCCGGTTAGGGCGGTAAGTCGCCACATAGCTGCACTTTTAACATTGCCTTGCTATCGTTGGCGATAGCGGATACGCATAGCTGATTTTTCCTATTTAGCCGGATGACGCTTTTTATTATATGAAAATGAGAGAGTGATTATATGGGACTCATGAAGTTCTAGGGCTTCGTCACATGATTCGTTATCATGCACCCTTATATTTTAAGATGACCTTTATCACGATGCGCAACAATATGGGGTAACTGCATGTTATGGTTCAAAAATTTAATGATTTACCGTTTAAACCGAGAGATCTCCCTTTCGGCGGATGAACTGGAAAAACAATTAAGCCCATTGGCATTCACCCCATGCGGCAGCCAGGATATGATGAAAACTGGCTGGGTTTCGCCAATGGGTTCCCACGGTGAAGCATTAACCCATGCTTCCGGCAATCAAATTCTGATCTGCGCGCGCAAAGAAGAAAAAATGCTACCTTCTCCGGTGATTAAACAGGAATTACAGGACAAAATAGCCCGTCTGGAAGGTGAACAACACCGCAAGCTGAAAAAGACAGAGAAAGATTCACTGAAAGATGAAGTGATCCATACATTGCTGCCACGCGCATTCAGCCGTTTCAGCCAAACCTATATTTGGATCGATACCGTCAACCATTTGATCATCGTTGATGCCGCCAGCGCAAAACGGGCTGAAGATAATCTGGCCCTGCTGAGAAAGACATTGGGATCACTGCCTGTTGTTCCTCTTACTTTCACCAATCCCATTGAATTGACGCTAACCGAATGGGTACGTTCAGGTGATCTTCCTACCGGTTATGCCCTGATGGATGAAGCCGAGCTAAAAGCCATTCTGGAAGAAGGTGGGGTGATCCGCTGTAAGAAACAGGATTTGGTCTCAGACGAAATTGCGGCGCATATTGAATCCGGCAAATATGTCACTAAGTTGGCCTTGGACTGGGAAGAGCGTATTCAGTTTATGCTGTCAGACGATGGCACTTTCAAACGGATTAAATTCAGCGAAACTTTACGTGATCAAAATGATGATATCGATCGTGAAGATGTTGCCCAACGATTCGATGCTGATTTTACCTTAATGACAGGGGAACTCGCTGCGCTCATCAAAAACACGATTGATGCACTAGGCGGTGAAGCCGAAAGGTAATCACAAGAGAACTGCCTCAATGGGTTTGAGGCAGTTCGATAACTATTAGAAGCGATAAACCAAACCAACACCAAAGACATCGTCAGTACTGATCTTCGCTTTCTTAGTGAAATCATTATCTTTCAATAAGTTAAATTGATATTCAGCATACGTACCCATGTTTTTGTTGAAATTATAGAAGGCACCGACTGAAACATATTTCACCAAATCTTCAGATCCCTTGTCTGTCAATATACTCTTATCAGCCAGGTCATTACCCAGATCTTTACCTTTGGAATAAACAAAAGCGACAGAGGGGCGTAAACCAAAATCAAACTGATACTGAGCCGTCAGCTCAATATTTTGGGTTTTATTGGCAAACATCGTGTAGTTATTCACAGAGCTGCCAAATCTGGTCATATTACGGGTTTCACCATACATGGCGGCCAGATAGACGTTATCTTTGTCATACTTGGCAGAAACGATCCACGCTTCGGCTTTATTCCCTTTTGCCAGAACATTAGCGGCATCAGAACCCAGTTTCTGTACCGAAGTACGGTTAGAGTTGCCGTATGACGCCCCAATATTTAAACCATTACCAAAATCATAAGTGCTGGAAAGGCCAAAACCATCACCATTCTGTCTTGCAACATCTTTACGGCTATTTTTAGTACCGCTATCATTTTTAGCCTGATACTGCAAGGCAAAATTCAGGCCATTCACCAGACCAAAAAAGTCAGTGTTGCGGTAGGTTAATAACCCTGTTGAGCGCCCCATCAGGAAATTATCGGTTGCGGCCATAGAATCGCCACCAAAGACCGGCAATGCATCTGTCCATGCGTTGGCATCATAAACCACACCATAATTACGCCCATAATCCAGCGAACCGTATTCACCAAATTTCAACCCAGCGAAAGCTAAACGTGTTCTGGTATTGGCTCCACTTTCCACTTCTGTACCATTGGCGCCCATATTGAATTCCCAGCGCCCGAAGCCAGTTAGTGTATCCGTAATTTGGGTTGAACCTTTAATACCGATACGACCGACAGAACCATCACCAGTCTGGCTATCTGATTTGGAGAAAGTTCTTTGCACATCGGCTTTTCCGTATAAATCTATTTTATTGCCATCTTTATTATAAATTTCAGCGGCATTTGCGCCCCCCGTAATGAGAAGTACCGGAATTGCCATTGCGAGTGCGTTGCGTTTTATCATTATCATAATCCTCATTAGTCTTGTTATTATTTAGCCACCGCCAAAAGATTCATATCCCAAGAACAATTTGCTCTGGAATAGTCAATAATCAGGTGGGCGGAGTATTTTACTTGTTTTAGTTAATTTAATGTTAAATTTGTAACAAGCAATGACGATACTAAGATCTAAACAAACCTTTTGCTAACAAAAATTAGCAAAAAATGCCATCTTGTGATGAACGTCACATCATAGAAATATTCCCTATAACTCAGCAATATCAATTATGACAATAACTTAATAAAAACAGTAAGTTATAAATAATGGCGGGGTAATAAAAAATGCCATGATTCGAGCATGGCAAACAGGCAAAACACAACAAGATTCCGCTCATCACGAGTGATAGCAAGCTAATAGATTTTGTCAGCGATCACATTACCGTAATCCCTAATAGATGACGCTGCTCTCCAAGTGGGACCGTGGTCCCACTCTATTCTGCTATTTTTCGTCAACATCCGGCATTGACGTCATAATTTCATGAACGGGTAATCACGCTTTAATCGGGTTGACAAGCCTCTGCGAATTCTGTACTTGGTGAAATGTGATTTAATTCTTCCATTTAAACTTAAATCAAGTTGTTCTGTTTATTAATGGGATCACGCCGGCGTAATACAAATATTAATAACTTATTAAGGTACTAAAAATGGCAGAAAATCATCCACGTCCACGAGGCCGCCCCACTATTCCAGAGCAAGAAATACGCCAAAAAATTCACGACGTCACCTTTTTACTTCTTATTCATCAAGGTTATAACAAAACAACCATGGATGAGGTTGCCAAAAAAGCCGGTATTGCCAAAAAAACGCTCTACCGTTTTGTCAAAAATCGGGAAGACTTGCTCGAAAAAATGGTCACACGTTGGGAAGATTATTTTATTCCCTCTTTTAAAAAAGAGGCTAATAATTTTCAGCAGTTGATGACGTTATTTAAACTATTTTTAATTAAAATAGCAGAAAAACTTTTATCTATGGAAGCGGTGGGATTATTTAAATTATTACAAACCGATTTTCCTTATCGTCAAGCAATGTTAGATAAATATCAGCAAGCTGGAATTGAAAGAGGCCGGAATATATTGGCTAACTGGCTTGAACGCCAATATCAACAAGGATTACTGAAAAAAATGGATTTTCCCATTATCAGTGAATTTGTCATTTCGATGGTAATTGCAGAACCACTCAGGAAAATGGCACTGGGTATTCTTCCACCATTGCCAGAAACAGATATTACACCTCGGATTAACGCAGCAATGACTTTGCTTAAGTATGAGTAATATTTATTATTAAGGCTGAGAAAAAGATTCTCAGCCTTTTATTTATCAGAATATTAATCTTTTACACAACCTTATTATCATTCTATATTACAACTGTATGTAACCAACGCCATAAGGTTGAAATAAATCAACTCGCACAAACTCTCTATCTACTGAGGTGGAAAATCTCACTTTTTTCGTAATTAGTTTTATCAGTCAATTGATACATTTTATTATTTACCAGCCTAATATTTTATCTCATCCTGCTATCCAAATATGTAACTTACCAAACATTAATCAACTGAATTTAATTAAACTGTACTATCAAATATTAATGAACAGATTTTATTAATTTTCACAGTCGAAGAAATATCCCATCATTTAATATTAATCAGGAAATAATATGAATAATCAAGATAAAAAGTCTGAAATAAAAACCTTAGAATTAGAAAATGATGACCTTGTTGTCGTTACAACACCGGAATATGTCAAAAATTCGATCAAAGAAGCAATAGAAGAACACGCTCAAAGCCGCAATCACCCTTACGCAACATTGGAAGATAGAGGCTTTGTTACCCTCAGTAATGACGTTGATAGTGATAGTGAGACTCATGCGGCAACATCTAAAGCAGTTAAGGCGGCATACGATCTCGCCAATATTGCCAACCAAAATGCCCTCAAAGAGAATATAATCGGTGTTGGACAAAATTGGCAAAATGTCACCAATGCCAGAACACCCGGCACAATATACGTAAATGAAACAAGTTCGCCTATTCAGGTTGTCATTTCTGCTTACCCAGGAAGTCAGTATTCTAGAATTTTTGTTAATGGAGTACATATTGCCACACTAGCAACATTAGACAGTAGCCCACACACGTTTAGCAATATCACGTTTATTGTTCCGGTCGGCATGACATACATGATTGAAAAAACGAGACTCATCATCGAAAACTGGAGTGAATTACGATAATATGACAAAGAACAATATGGTTTAGGCCTGTGAATTTAACAAAATAATCAATATCCAAATCCTGAATCCAAGGCTATGCTTCCGGCATAGCCTTTTTGTTTTTCTGTAATAAGGTGAATAAGTTATAATAAAAAATATCAGCAGCAAATATTTAATTCACCCTCCAGAAGATTATTTACTCGTCGAATAAACGAATTCCATAATACAACGCCAGATATTAATGCGAATTAATGGCGGTGTGACTGCATCCTATTGAGATTAAATTTAACTTAAGTAATATCAACGGGTGGTTTAGCAATAGAATGAAATAACCTTTTACTCTAATGATAAATAAGTGAGGAAATTATGTCTGAAACTAAACAATGCCCATTTGATCCTGAGCAATATAAGGTTAAAGTCACGACTAGTATTGACAATGATGTCGCTGCACCCGTTGGCTCTTCTCCGTGGGCACTGATTCAGGTGTATTTAGAAAAACAGTACATCGTAGTGGCTGGAATGCTCCTATAGAACATATGCGCCTTGCCTATGAATCAGAAGTGGGCACTGATAAAGGAAATCCGTATATTGAGAAGAGTGATCAAAATGGCATGTGGGCACCCTGGAAGCCAACGTTGGAAGATTTAATGGCTTGTGACTGGACGAAACGTTAAACCTGAAAAGTTAACTGAATGTTTCGCTGTCTTTTGATCTCAAATTTGGTTTTAATTCTTTTTTTGCATCTATGCGATATTGGGGCCTTATACGACTATTGGGTTATGCAAGTTGTGACAAGCTTTTGGTTCTTTAACCGGACTGCAAACCACTGACAAGGGAATTGAAAATGTTATAGAGTTTAGATGATTTAAGTCTCCTCCGATGGCTATGACAGGTTAATACTAACTATATCCTGTAAAGATGCTGCCGAGCTGTGACGAAGTGATCGGCATTGCATCACTGCAAAGATTGTATATCACTGTTGATGGCAATACCTATAACCTTGGTAAATTTGACCTTGTTTTTATAATAATGGCAGTCAAAATGATGTCTCTGAGATCAGGAGTTGTTTCTGACGCCGAGTTTTTTGAGATATTAAAAAAAAAAAACCAACCAAACATTTTAGCCTCAAGTGGAGTGCACAATAACTTCCCTAAATTTATTTTCTGAATCCAAGGCTATGCTTCCGGCATAGCCTTTTTGTTTTTCTATAATAAGGTTGGAAATTTATAAGAAATTGATCGTGAATACTTCGAATTTAAATAAAAACAATATTATTAAAAAATCATAATAGCACTTTGTTAGAGTTTAATTTTTATATTACTATTAATGTATATTAATCCACATATTATAATTGTTAGTCATTCATTTAATAAAAAATATCAGCAGCAAATATTTAATTCACCCTCCAGAAGATTATTTACTCGTCGAATAAACGAATTCCATAATACAACGCCAGATATTAATGCGAATTAATGGCGGTGTGACTGCATCCTATTGAGATTAAATTTAACTTAAGTAATATCAACGGGTGGTTTAGCAATAGAATGAAATAACCTTTTACTCTAATGATAAATAAGTGAGGAAATTATGTCTGATCAAAACAATCCCGAGGCTAATGCAACTAAACAATGCCCATTTGATCCTGAGCAATATAAGGTTCACGACTAGTATTGACAATGATGTCGCTGCACCCGTTGGCTCTTCTCCGTGGGCACTGATTCAGGTGTATTTAGAAAAACAGGTACATCGTAGTGGCTGGAATGCTCCTATAGAACATATGCGCCTTGCCTATGAATCAGAAGTGGGCACTGATAAAGGAAATCCGTATATTGAGAAAAGTGATCAAAATGGCATGTGGGCACCCTGGAAGCCAACGTTGGAAGATTTAATGGCTTGTGACTGGACGACGTTACCTGGTTCTGATGTTTCGCTGTCTTTTGATCTCACATTTGGGTCTGTTAGTCTTGTTTTCAAGCAAGCTTATACGCTATTGGGTTATTCAAGTGGCAAGTTTGGTTCTTTAACCGGACTGCAAACCACTGACAAGGGAATTGAAAATGTTATAGAGTTTTATATAGACCATACCCCAGATGATTTAGGAGTGTACTCCTCCGATGGCTATGACAGGTTAATACTAACTATATCCTGTAAAGATGCTCCGCTGTGACGGAAGTAATGGCACCACTGCAAAGAACTCTGTATATCACTGTTGATGGCAATACCTATAACCTTGGTATACTGAGCCTTCTTCATATTATTCATATAGTTAAATGTGCCACTTAAATGTTTTCTGTGGTTCTAGTAGCCGATCTGATTCTGGCCGAGTTTTTTGAGTATATTACAACAAAAAGACCAAACCAAACATTTTAGCCTCAAGTGGAGTGCACAATAACTTCCCTAAATCTATATTCTGAATCCAAGGCTATGCTTCCGGCATAGCCTTTTAGTCTTAATATCTTAGCGCCGTTCCGGACTGAATACGGCGCTTTTTTAAGCCTGTCATATATGCCCTTCAATTTATCACATTAAATAGTGATGATTGATGAGGTTATCTTAAATTTCCGCAATAAAACACACAATATATATGAGAGGATAAAAGCCAGTAATGAATACACTATTATATAAATATATATATTTACGTTATGAAATACCCTTAACAAAAACTCATGGATAAAATCATTATGTATCTCAACAACAAAAATATTGTGAACGAGATATATCCCCAGTATATTCTTGCTTATGCCTGCTGTTACTCCTGATATTTTACTGATATTTAAATTAATCATAAATAAAAATAAGCATACGGAAGAGACTTGAAGGAATATATTATAAAACTTCCCATAAAAGAAGGTCATTCCTGTTCTGACAGATATCAGTGACAGCACTATCAATGAGATAATGGATAATACCAACAGCGTTATGTGTTTCAAGGAAAAGGATTTTATTTTAGGGTTTGTCAGCCCGATATACCCGCCTATCAGAAAACTAAGTAACCCTTCAACCTGAAATGGGAGCAAAATATCAAAGGGTACAATGGAAAGGTTATACTTATACTCGGTCAATGCATTCAGCAATGTAAAATTAGAAATAATAAACATGATGAATATTATCTTTGTAAGCCCCTTGGCATTCCCTGAATTAAATGAATTGCGTATTAACGGGGATAATATATAAAGAGAAATGATCGCAAATATAAACCATAAATGAGTGGCATCTGATATAACCCGGCTAACGTTAACATAATTTAAAAAATTAACACTAGAAACCGTTGTGAATTGACTAATAAAGAAATTATCATAGATATAATAAAAGACCAACCAAAACAACAATACCATTAAAACTTTCTTTACTTTATTAATTGCATAAGTTGTTTGGTTTTCATATTTATTATTCAGCAAAAAATAACCACTGCACATAAAAAATAACGAAACACCCAACTGGCCTGCCTGCCGATACAAATACAAAATTACGTCATTATCATGACGTAACAAGAAGAACAATGTAACGTGGGATACGACAACAAAAAAGATAGACATTATCTTTAATAAATCTATAGACAGAACTCTCATTCAAAATCCCTCTTAAATTGACAACATAAAGTTTGATATTTTAGGAGCCAGTTTTTCCATGCCTATTTTTGACGGATGTAACCCATCGGATTCCGTACCTGCGCTATTGCTCGTCATGATATCCATATTTTCTTCATTAAAACCGGAATTTTTCAATAAATCCAGATACGGAATGGAATAGCTTTCGCAGACTTCCCGGCAAACATGGCAATAATCCGATAAATAGTATCCTTTCAGATTTTTCTGGTTCATTCCTCTTTTTATTGAGACAGGCGTTGTTATGATGAACCCTATCCTTGATAAGGGGTATTGCTTTGTGACTCCTGCCAGCAATAAATTCATCGCGCCAATAAATGTTAATGGCGTTTTTTCTTTACTGTCACCTATTTCTATTCCTCCATAAGAGCCAAAATCATAGCCAAAATCGTTAACCCCTCCCCATATGGTAATGATGTCTGGGTTGTTGCCCATTTCTTTATACCTTAAACAAATAGCAGAACTATCATCTTTATTTTTTTGAGCTATACAGGTTCCTCCAATGCCGTAATTAACAAATTTTCTTAAGCCTGACATTTCAGTCACGATGGGTTGATACCACCCTCTTTCTGTTATGCTGTCTCCGAGTGAGAACCAAACTTGCCCCGCTAAATGAGATTGAATATAAGACATTTCCTTTCCTCTGCTTTTTCTGGAATGATCATCTGGTCGTTTCTGGAGGTATCCTTCTCAGGAAAAAACACCAGAACCATTAAAAAATTAACAGTTAAATCCGTAAAATATTGTGTGCAACTTATCATTCTGTAATTATTTATATCCCAATTTAACTTCATGATGCGTGTGATGTCTCCCCGCGAAGCGAGAAGACATGGCACAGATTGCCGATAAAGCAGTCGTGTCACGTGAGGCGCTATATCGAACACGGTCACCTAAAGGTCAAAGACTTTACGCAATATCAGTTTTCTCATATTGCGGCAATGATTTAATCTGGTCAGATACAATTTATCAAAACGAAGGCTGAGAATATTTATTCCCAACCTTTCTTTATCAGAATGCTTATTTCAACATATTATATTGTGAGGTTAAATTAGCTAAAAAATCCAATTGGTCATTTATCAAACTGGTTAAATATTTCTGATCAACTTTATTACCTGATAAACGATGTAATTGAGTCGCGAATGTGTTCCACGCTTGTTCCAGTTTAACCGCCTCAGCAAGCATAATGGTGCGTTCTGCTTCGATTTGCATTACATCTTTTAAGCCAGAAAGCCGTTGTTCCGTCTCGTGTAATGTCACTTTCAGGGCATCAGTTTCTTTTATCACTTGATCGATTTGATCACTCAGTTTCATTCTGGCATCGGCCAGATCGATATATTTCAATCCTTCAGAAACTTTACCTAATATTTTTCTGGCTATCTCAACACCTTGTTTTATAGCCTGTTTAATAGCCTCTTTTTTAGGTTGAGTAAAATCCAGGCCATCAATATCACTGGCACTAGGGATAAAATATTTAAACATATCCGCAATATTATTTTCACGGATCACATCCTGACTTTCGATAATTTTAGCCCGTTCAGCATCCAATTTATTTCTTTTTTCGGCTTTACTTTCAATATCACTCAGCAATTTTGCTTTCTGTGATTCCGTTTGTGTCAAAAGCTCCCCCAAACGCTCCGCAATCACCATATTGCGAATATCGTTGATTTTTCCATCCAATTGCTTAGTGCTGTTACTGAAATTAACAATCACATGGTCAATATCTTGCGATAACTTTTGGATCAATTGATCACGTTCTGCCAACAAAGCTTGACGATCATCGTCACTCAAATCAGGAACTGCCAAAGCCTCATCGATTTGGTTGATTGTTTGGAAAGTCTCTCCCGCTGCAAGCTGGCTAAGTATCGGCGTTAATTGCGACAACGAACGACGCACCAGTTCATCAAGGTCACGGCTATAAAGCCTGATTCGTTCAACTTTTTCCCCGATAATTGCAATACCGGATGTTTGTCGTTGTGCCAAAAGCCAAATAGCATTTACCGCCTGATTCATGGCTTTGATATTAATTTCTGGATACAAAATTTCTTTTTGTAAGATACTATCTTCAAACATTTTAATATTCCTTTTTATTTTATAAAATTTTCTCAGAAAAAATTAGTTGTAGAGTTTCTTATATTCAGCCAATGCTTCATCAAAAGTCTTCACTAATTGCACAGCAGAGCCTTGAACTTCTTTCCAGGGGCTAATAACTTGCTTAAATGTTGCCACAAAAGAGGTCAGCTTCAATGCATCATTAATTTCAGCAAATTTATCTTTTGAAGACGTAATTTGCGTTAGCATTGTATTCCACATAAAATCTAAGTGATTTAAGGCAGATTCCGCATCCAGCATACAAATATGGATATTGTTAAAATTAAGGGAAAGATTTTGAATGGCTGTTTGCAATGCACTTTTATTTTTCACTTGATCTTGCAATCCCTTAACTTCCTCGATCAGTTCATTTTTTCGTTTACGGGCTTTTTCTGCTTTATCACCAAAAATACCCCCCGTAATCGCCCAACCAATTATACCTCCGGCCATGCCAGAAAATGCCAGGCCAACGTATTTATCATAGTCTTTTTGGAGTTGTTCAATCTCTTTATTCTTCTCATCAATCTTATCTTGCAGATCTTTAATGGTTGCAGAAAGATTATTATCATCCATCAGTTTTTTCTTACTATTCACCTGTGGCTCTAATCCTTGTGCAATTTCGCCATTTGTTAATTTCCCACCAATTAAAGTGATCTTAAAATCGGTTACCGCATTTTTAACTTTCTGAGTATTTTCCTGTTGTTTTTTAATATCTTTCTTCATGCTCTCAAGGATATTACCCAATTCAACAGCGATTTCTTTATCATCATTGGTATAAGTTATTTCCGCTAATTGCTCATCAGTTAAATCACCTAATTCTGTTTTTACTCGTTCAATAATCGGCATTTGTTCAATGACACTGATTATTTCTCCTCCAGTTTCGGTAATTTGCCGGCCGGCATTTTCCAGATCGATACTTTGCTGTTGGACGTTACTTTCTACATCACTCCAACTAAGTGCATGATCGTGAATTTCTTTAAACAGAGCGGTAATATTCGCGGGTTTCAAACCATCAATATCAATATCGTTATAACCGATATATTCCTTGACGCCCTGTAAAGTAAATGGAAGTTCCAAACTATGTTTAACATATAATTTGATATTAATGAGATCTTCTTTAGTAAAGATACCGCCTGGACGAGCAACTCCTTCTATCTGGCTGGTTAACATTTTTAAGGTCACTGCGGGAACTTCTGTAACAGGTATCTTATTTTCTGCTAAGCGTTGATTTAATGACATATCGTTCTCCATTCGTGTTGCAGGTTTAATTTAAAATTAATTTAACTTCTCATTTCCCCATCTGAAAACCCTTTTATTTCGATATAATTTGAATTCGAACACTTACATTAACCTTAATGTGAAAAGTTGATATTTTTATCGGTAAATTTACTTTAATTCATCCTTTTTATTTTATTTATTCTTCCATATGAAAGGTTAAAACCACCGACTTTAGTCGGTCAGCTTTAGCTGCAATACTGTGTTGTACTGGAGGTGCAACATGGATTACAGATACGGCAGTCACACAGTATTCCAGATTGAATATCATTTTGTGTGGGTAACAAAATACAGGTACAAAGTGCTGACAGGTGAAGTGGCTATACGGGTACGGGAATTAGTCCGTCAGACATGTGAAACGTTTGAAATCAGGATATTAAAGGGCGTAGTAAGCAAAGACCATATTCACATACTGGTGAGTAGTCCTCCGACATTAGCGCCCTCAGAAATCATGAGGAGACTGAAGGGAAGGACAGCGAGTAAGTTGTTTGAAGAATTTTCGCATCTGAAAAAGCGATACTGGGGTCAACATTTTTGGGGTAGAGGCTATTTTTGTGCCACGGTGGGTCAATTAACGGATGAGATGATAAGGGCCTATCTGGAGCATCATTTTGAACCGAACCCGGATGATAATTTCAGAATGGACGATTGACGCGTCGTTTAGCCGACGCGTATCCGGACTTTCAGTCCGTTAATCACTAACCCACCGACTTTAGTCGGTGGTTGTTCAGTCTTATTACACAAGCATCATAACAAAATCAAAATTTTATTTATTTATGATTAAATTAACTAAAATAATTGAATTAATGATTCATTATTAATATTTGTTTTAGTATACTATATAATATGTTGTTATTTTTCCTCCGCTTCCATGTCATAATATATATTCGTTATAAATAAAAACAACAGAAAAATATCCTAACCCAAAGCTAAACAGAAGCATTTCAATATAAAGCAACATAGTAAAAACAATCTATATTTTACTTTTTTTAATACAGAGGAATAAACCAAACATCCCTAAATAAAACAAAAAATATAATATCAGCACAAATAACATTATCTAAGAATATTGGTCATGATTCCAATTTATTGATAGTGACGAATGTTCAAATAATACCCAATGACTCTGTCATGCATTTCTATGGATTTTGAAAAAGATAAGGTCTTGCGAGTCAGTCTTGCCAAATGCTGACGAAGATTCAGGTTATGCCTCTCTATGCGTTGTGTATAACGCTTGCTGACCACATGCAGTTTACCGGCCAGTATTTTTTCATAACTTCTCCAACCATCTGTCATATAGACCACTATGTTAAAAGGCGCCAGCAAAGCCATCAGACGCCCCAAGGTCCTCTTTGTTCTCGGGCCAAAAACATGGGCGATCACTTTTCGTCTTATCCTGTCGTAGGCATAAAAGAGCCAGCGGGGCTGATTCTTTGACTTCACGTACGACCACTGCTCATCCATTTCACAGCAGACAATCACTTCAGTGCCAGGAGCAATGGTTTCGGTTACCGATTTGGGTTTGAGCTTTTTAAATGGCGAAGAACGGTATTCAGGCCAATTCCCATCACTCGTGCTGTCGCCCGACATCCCATGCCATTCATGGCCATATCGACGATTTGTTTATGTGTACCGGGACGACAAGCGGCATAAGTGAATTCGAGTTGCCAGGAGTGACGGCAGGATTGGCAAAGATAACGTTGCTGACCAGAACGTGAGCGCCCATTACGGTGGATCCCTTTAACTGCACAACAAGAGGGACAGGTCACATCAATCTTTGCCATCTGAATGTTCTCCAAATAGGCATACTATACATGATTCAATAAATTGATGTCACGACCCGAATATTTCAATTCAGGAAGCTAAACTAAAGATACAGTTTTGTATTCTATAATCGGTTATGAGGCATGATCTAAACTCAACGGAATATGATTAATGATGTATATGTTATATACACAATTCTTTATAATGATGTTGCAACAGTAATGGGATGGTCTGTAGGCATGACATTGGATATAACACCATCAGGCGACACAATAAGCATCAAACCAACGGGTAGAATTGCCAGAGGCCGGAAGTCTCTTTCTGAACTGTTGCAGGGCATCGATGAAACAGAAATACAGACTTTCAACGAAGCAACAGCCGACGACATAAATTCTCATCCTGTTGGTAATGAGGTGATTTAATGGTACGTAGAAGGAACTTCCCAAGTAAAGGCGAAATCTGGCACGCTAATGGCGATCCCGTTAGCGACAGAGAGTTTAAAGGGGCGCATTACTACCTGGTTATCTCTGAATTTGCACTAAATCAAAAGCTAGGTACTGCACTTTGCGTTCCAATTACCAGTAGAGGAGGAATAGCACGTTCTGAAGCTGTCACCGTATATCTTGATGGCTCAAGTACCGATACTGGAAAAATTACCGGTGTTGTGCTTTGTTACCAAATCCGCTCACTTGATTTGAATGAACTCAAAGCTACCTATTCAGCGCAGGCTACGCCTGGCATTGTTGATGAAATACTCACTAAAGTAATAGATATTTTAGATCCTCAATTAAACTAACTGCGAAAAACTTTGTCCCACAATCTGAGCAGTTATCGAAGAAAATCTATGATCAGCTCTTTTGTCCATCGAAAAAACCACTTTGGTAGGTGGTTTTTTATTTTATATCAACCAAATAGCCATTATACTTCTGGGAATTCATTTCTTTAATGATGTTTATATTCAATTAAAATATTTCGGAATTTTTCGAAGTCAGTAATTTTACCCAGTGCACCAATAACACCATCGCGATTGAAGATATCCAACAACGCATCATAACTCTCCGCAAAACATGTTCTATCTATCCGATTTATTGCACTCAAAAACACCACATGTACCCGTCCATCGCTTCCCCAGCGTATCCCTTTCGGGCTGATAACAACGGCGATACAGGTTTTCACCGCATCCGGTTTTACCGAGTGAGGTAACGCTAAGATACCAAAAGCCGTCGAAGATGCATGTTCACGCTCATACACATAGTCGATGAAATCAGCTTCAACATATCCCTTCGTTAACATTTTCCGGCAAACACTTTCGATAAGTTCATCCCGATTGCGAAAATCAGGGTTAAAGAGAAAAAGTTCAGGATCAAAAAATAAGTCAATATTTCGTATTAACGTCGCCCATTTCCGATTTGCCTTGGCTATATCAATTTTGTCCATCAATTCAGAATGTTTATCTCTTAAATGGAACGGTGAAATATAAATAGTTTCATAATATCGTTGTGGAGAAAAAGTTATCGTCGTAATCAATAATTCAAACTCTATGCCCTCCAATTGAGCAGGTTGAGAAATGACCTTAATAAGGTTAATCTCATCACCAAAATCACGTAATAACTGATGGTAAATTTTATTTTCAATTCCACGATAGCTTGGACACAAAAGCACGGATCTCACTTTAGTAATATTCCTTTTTTGCCGTTCAAATTCTGCTCCAACATGTAATGCAATGAAAGAAATTTCATCTTCATTCAATTTACTGTTGAAAAACGCATTGAGTTGCAAAGAGATAAATATAGCAATATCAAAGATAATTCTGCATTCCTTTTTGATTATCTCCAGCATGGGGTTTTTAGTCCATATTTTATGTTTTAGTCTGGTTTGTAATCCCGATAAATGTAATGACAATAAAGAAATAAAATCATCGGAAGACACATTAATCAGATAATTTTCTTGTACGGACTCAGCAAGTTGCCGAGTAAATTGATAGAGTTTAGCACCAACGGAATCAATGACTTCATTATCTGCCTTATTAGAATTTATGTTGGTTTTCAGAAAAAGATAGCAAGATCTTCTTTCACTTTCAGGAACAACAATCCCAAAACAGCATTGAAGCTTGTCGCATAATTCATCTGAGATCAATTTTAGGGTGCTATTTTCTATAGGTAATCTATGATTACCCAGATATCTGCCTTTCTTCAATCGTTTAATCAATATCAGGAAATGCAAAATAAGGTTGGTAGATGAAAAATCACTAAGATACAGTTCCCACTTATCAAAAACGCTTGTCATTATTTCAATAACAACTTTAATTTGGTTACTTTCAAATATTTTTTCCAATGCTTTTGTATCAATGAAATGATAATTGGTTTGTTCAAAGATTGCATAAGAAACTAATTTTCTTAGATCATGTTCTGCGCCTAATATTTCAACATGACTGTTTTTACATACAAACTTCACATTAAAACGTTGAAATGATGCATTCATTTTATAAATCAATGCTTTTAATGTAGAATCACTTATACATAAATCACTACTGAGGTCATATATGTTACTGCTTTTCTTAAATAACAAGATCGCTTTGATAACAAAGTGTGCTCTTTCCTGATACGTTTTAGGCAGATTGTTTTTCTGATAATGTAATTTATTGACGATATCGTGTGATAATAAATTGTGTGATAACAAATAGCCTTTCCGACTGGAAATGATAATTTTTTGTTCATGGAACTCATTAATCTCTGCAACATAATTTTTTACAGTTCTTATTGATACCGCTAATATTTGAGATAATTTTAATGCTGAGACAGGTGTATTTTTAGTTAATAGATAGTCTAATAACTCTTTCTGTTTAATTCTTAGCATAATAATACCTATAAAATTTAAAACAATGGCTTAATATTACTTTTAATGTTGTCATTTAAAAATAAAAACCTGCCCTCTATGAGTGCAAATATTAATTTGAATATACAAGAAAAAGAGTGGAAATTGTATCTTCATCGAAGAATAGAAATCAATAAACGACTGAATAAGTAAGAGGGTGACATGAAGAAGATATTTATTATGTTATGCTGTGGAGCCGGTATTTCCAGCGGAATGCTGGCAACCAGAACCCGCAATGCAGCAAAAGACAAGGCTATCCCTGTCACGGTTGAAGCCAGAAGTGAAAGTGAGGTTGCAGAATATTTTTCTGTAATCGATATTTTATTCCTTGGGCCACACTATGCTTCCCAGCAAAAAGAGTTTCAGAAACATGCCGACCGTTATCATATTCCTGTCATGGTTGTTCCACAAGAAATCTATGGAAGATTAGATGGTAAAGCATTACTTGAGTTAGCCATCAATACCCTGAAAAACTAACTTACTCATTGAATTTAAATTTCACCAGGGAATTTTAGAAGAAAAAACAGAGAGAGATAAAAAATGCAAGCTTTTATGTCTTGGTTATCTGACTCATTTGCACCTGCTATGCAAAATTTTACCAAACGACCTTGGGTGGCCGCCATTTCCGGTGCGATGCAAAAAAATATTCCTTTTATCTTAGCCGGTTCACTTATCTTTTTTTATAACGTATTTCGTTCTTATTTTTTATTCCTGCCTGATCTTGGCAAGATTGCCAATTATTCCTTCGGCATGCTCGGCTTAATTACGGCTTTTATGATTGCCAACCAAATGATGGAGAAGCTATATCATTTTCGTTATACGCTGATTGCCGGACTCACTTCGATTTGTGTTTATATGATGTTCATTAAACCAGAATTTATCGATGGCAATATGCTCGTCAGTTTTGATCGCTTTGGCCCGGCGGGAATATTATTAGGTATTATCACCGGGCTGTTTGTTTCTTATCTCTTTCATTTATATACCAAATTAGGATTATTGCAAGAGAGTGCTTTACCTGATTTCGTTGTCGGCTGGATACATGCGATTATTCCTATCTTGATTTCCATCGGCTGCGGCACATTGCTGGTCTTTACTTTTGATATTGATGTTTTTTCTAAACTGCTGTCGCTCTTTTCTCCTATCGCTGCATTCGGGCAAACCCTGCCCGGCTTTATCCTCATGGCGCTAATTCCTGCCATAGCCATGTCTATGGGGATTTCCGTCTGGACGTTTACAGGCCTGCAAATGCCCATCTTCATGCTTGGGATTACGGCCAATATAGCGCAGGTGGCTGCCGGTCAACCGCCGACGAATATCGTGACTTACGAAACCTTATTCACCGCGGCTTTAATTACCATGGGCGGAACAGGTGCAACACTTGCCCTGAATCTTTTAATGCTGTTTTCAAAATCCAGAGAACTGAAAACAACCGGCTATATCTGTATCGGCCCTTCTTTTTTCAATATTAACGAACCGTTGGTATTTGGTGCGCCCATTGTCCTTAACCCGCTCTTAATGCTGCCAATGTGGATCAATGCAATTACCAGCCCAATTATTGTATGGATTTTCATGCGCTCAGATTGGCTAAATATCCCCGCGAAAATGATCCAAGTCGGACAGATACCGGCTCCGTTTTCCAGTGTCATTATTACGGAAGACTGGCGGGCAATTATCTGCTATGGCGTGCTTATGGCGGTTTTCCTTATCACTTGGTATCCCTTTTTTAAGGTTTATGAAAAAAAACGTATTGAGGAAGAATATGCCAATACAAGTCAACATAATTAATGTGTTTAATTTCATCAGGAAGTTTAAAAATGAACCGTGAGGACAATCTCTTAACTCCCGTTGCTCTGGAAATTATTCTCAATGCAGGTAATGCAAGAGAAAAAAGTGAAGAAGCCATTAAATATGCGCATGTTGGTGATTTTAAAAATGCCCACTTATATCTGGATAAAGCCAGAAAAATGATGTTATCTGCTCATCATGCACAAACTGAGATTATTCAGAAAGAGACTCAAGGGGAAAATTTTTGTTTAGATCTGTTATTTATCCATGCTCAGGATACATTAATGACCATCCGCAGTGAGCTTAATTTGAGAAAAGAAATAATTAGTCTTTATGAATTTATTCATAAAATAACCAATGAAAACAAGTAAAGGAAAATGCCATGATAAAAAATAGTGATTTATTTCCAGAGAATTTTCTTTGGGGGGCATCAAGTAGTGCTTATCAGGTTGAAGGCGCCGCAGAAGAATACGGTAAAAAACTGTCACAACAAGATGTTATTAATAATAATCCAGGTTTTGCCGATACCCATATAACCAGTGATCATTACCATCGCTATAAAGAAGATATTGTGTTAATGAAAGAACTTGGTTTGAAATCTTACCGTTTTTCTGTTGCCTGGTCGCGTGTTTTTCCAGATGGCATCGGGAAAGTGAATGATAAGGGAGTCGAATTTTATCATAATCTTATCGACGAATTGTTGAAAAATGGAATAACGCCAATTCTGACGCTATACCATTATGATATGCCTATGGCGCTGGTCGAAAAATATCATGGTTGGATTAATCGGCAAAGCGTAGAAGATTTTGCCTATTATGCCGAATTTGTCATTAAAGAATTTAGTCAGAAAGTACAATATTGGCTAACCATCAATGAACAAAGTATTATTGTGCAATTCTGGACGAAAAAGTGTTTAATTCCAGAGAACTATCTGCATGATGAACAAATCAAATATCAGATCAACCATCATATGAATCTTGCCCACGCTATCGCCTGCAAATTAGTTCATCAGTGGGTTCCCAACGGGTTGGTCGGCGCTGCCTTGGGCTATTCCGCCATTTATCCACTCACCAGTAAACCAGAAGATAATTTAGCGGCTCAAAATGCTAATGACCTGCGTAATTACTACTTCACCGATATCTACCTGAAAGGGCACTATAATCAGTCAGCACTCATCTATCT
The DNA here is from genome assembly GCF_056632175.1 of Xenorhabdus sp. SGI 60. NCBI lineage: Bacteria > Pseudomonadati > Pseudomonadota > Gammaproteobacteria > Enterobacterales > Morganellaceae > Xenorhabdus > Xenorhabdus sp. SGI 60. Next base: position 3,490,758 of record NZ_CP196860.1, read on the forward strand.
AAAAAATCAGGGGCTAGCACCACATATCGAAGCGGGTGATATGGAGTTGATTAAAGAAGGTTATTCTGATTTTCTGGCAATTAATTATTATTGCAGCCATGCCGCTGCCGCCGCACCAAAAGATGCTCAACGGAGAATGGATGGCTTTAACCCAACCGGTGTTAAAGGGCAAATTGATGGGCATGAAATTCAGCCTGATTTCTATCAAATCCATAAAAACCCACATCTTGATACAACCGACTGGGATTGGGCAATTGACCCCATTGGATTGGAATATCTTTTGCGTGATTTGTATACCCGTTATCAGAAGCCATTGATGATCACAGAAAATGGTTTTGGTGCCGATGATAAGTTGGAATCTGATGGCTCGATTCATGATGATTATCGCATCAACTATATTCAACAACATATTAATGCCATTAAGCGAGCAATGGATTATGGCGTTAAGGTGATTTCCTATAACCCGTGGAGTTTTATGGATCTACTTTCTACCAGCAATGGATATAAGAAAAGATATGGTTTTGTTTATGTTAATCGAACAGATGATGACATTAAAGATCTTTCCCGTTATAAAAAAGATTCGTTTTATTGGTATCAGAATGTTATTCAAACTCAGGGCAGTTCATTAAAAAAATCCTGATCTTATTTTTATACCGAATAAATTTCGAGCGATAGCTTTAAAGATAAAAGATATATAAGCAGGTAAATTTTATGGTTGAATATTCGGTGGTTGTTACCGCTCCTTCAGGTCTGCATACGCGGCCTTGCGCCCAACTCTGTAATTTCGTTAAAAATTACAGTGGCAAAATTGAAATGATTAAAGGAGATAAACGTGCCAATCTAAAAAGCATGTTTAAAGTGATGTCGATGGGAATCAAAAGTGGTATGGAGGTGATTATTCGGGTTGAAGGCGATAATGAGCAGGAAATGGCAAAATCGGTCGTGGAATTCATCCGTAATATAAAAGACTGAGTCATTTAATTTATTAATCCATTTAAATTATTCCATTTAATCATAAATAAGGAGTATTATTTTGTGATTTCTTTTGACGAAATGGAGTATATTGCACATTGCTTAATATCCCCGACACAATTAAATAAATATATTAAATACGGTCATGTCAGCGCCGTGATTCAAAGTAAATCTGGACATATTTATACTGGTATTAATATCGATACGGCTTGCTCTATGGGGTTTTGTGCAGAGCACGGTGCAATTTCTGAGATGATAAAGCAGGGTGAAACACAGATAATCAGGATTATTGCTGTCAATCGGCATGGCAATATCATTCCTCCCTGTGGCCGTTGTCGGGAATTTATCAGCCAAATAAATCCAGAAAATATCCATGCAGAAGTAAAAGTCACACAGGAAAAAGTTTTGTTTCTTAGTGAGCTATTGCCTTTTGACTGGAAGAATCAATCTTAGTGCTTTCCCAAAACTGCCCGATTAACGATTCGGGCAGTTCCAATTAAAATAGATCGTCAACATCTTTCGCTTTATGGATATTTATACCGTTTTCACTATCAGCAATGGTTTTTGCCGTCAGTGCGTTAGGAATACGCATATCGAACGGTAACGCCTTCTCTTTGGCGACTTTGGTCAAAGTCATTCTGATTAAGTCAGATACAGTTAAACCCATGCTAGCCAGCACTTCAGCAGCTTCATTTTTTAGTGTTTCATCTATACGAGCACGAACAAACGCATTTGCAGCCATGCTAAACCCCCTGTGTTGGTCAATAAATATACTGTAGCTCAATTGAGATACACAATCAAATATGAATACATTAATCGAAATATGCAGATGCAGCCATTAGGGTTGAAAGAGACAATATGGGAGTGATGACTTAAAACTGCCCGATTAACGATTCGGGCAGTTCATATTTCTGGTCATCAAAGAAAAGTTATTGCGCGGAAACTGATTCCATCCCCACTAATCCCACTTTGAGATAACCCGCTTTACGTAGAGAATCCATGACGCTCATCAGGGTTTCATAATCCACGGTTTTATCAGCCTGGAAGAAAATTGTCGTGTCTTTGTTGGATTGCGTGGTTTGATCCAATACCAAAGACAAGTTATCACGATCAATCGCCTGCTCTCCCACATACAACTGCTTATCTGCTTTCACAGTCAAAAATACCGGTTTTTCTGGTCGTGGTTGCGGTTTAGCGGTTGATGCCGGCAAATCAACTTTGATATCTACCGTTGCCAATGGTGCTGCCACCATGAAAATAATCAACAGGACTAACATCACGTCAATAAACGGCGTGACGTTAATTTCATGCAGTTCGCCGTTATCGTCCAAATCTTCATTAAGACGTATTGCCATAATTTATTACCTTGCTTCTGCTTTTTCTGCTTTGCTTTCAGCCAGATCAAGATCACGCCCCAGCAATAGGATTGCTTTAGCGGCCATGTCACCCACCTGACCGCGGTATGACGAAATAACGCGGGCAAAGACGTTATAAATCACTACCGCAGGGATCGCTGCCACCAGTCCCAATGCTGTCGCTAACAGGGCTTCCGCAATGCCTGGTGCAACCACAGCCAGGTTAGTCGTTTGTGAATGAGCGATGCCGATAAAACTGTTCATGATCCCCCAAACAGTACCAAACAGCCCCACAAATGGAGAAATTGCACCAATGGTCGCCAGATAACCGTTACCACGCCCCATATGGCGACTAATTGCTGCGACGGCACGTTCCATACGGAACGACGTTCGCTCTTTAATTCCAACCTTGTCAATGCTGTCAGCAGACAGGGCGCGCTCTGACTGTGCTTCACTCAACAACAGGCGACTGACGCTGCGATTGCCAAAATCTGCGGCAATTTTCACTGCCACATCCAGATTGGCAACTTTAACCAAAGCCAATTGCTCCTTGCACAAACGACGGCGGGCCATTAAAAGTTCAGCCCCTTTGGAGAACAGCAGCGACCATGTGATAACAGAAGCAATCACCAGTCCCACCATGACGGTTTTTACTACCGCATCTGCATTTTGGTACATGCCCCAAACAGATAAATCCGTTGCAAAGCCGCCGGATGGGTTGCCAGAAACGTCTTCACCAAGCGCCACGGTTTCTGTCACGGTTACATTTTCCGCTGTATCCGCTGCCACAATTGGCGCATCTGCGGTTGTTGGTGCATCAGTTGTTGGTTCAGCCGCTTGTGGCGCTGCGGAAGATGTTGGTGCTGCCGGAGAAGCGGCTACCTGAGCAGCAGCCTGATTTTCTGGTGTGGCTGGCGTGGTCTCAGCCCATGCTGAACTTGTTAATCCGAGTGCCAATAGAATAGAAGCTGTCAAATTACGCATCAGTTAGCCTTACTCTCTTTCTTATAGATTCTGTTACTTAGCAGTGAATCGCGTTTACTCATCTTGCTAATCCTAATATGTCCTGCGTCATGGCTCACCTTTTAACCTTGTATCTTCGCCCTCTTACAGCTTGATAACGGCACTGCAAGGTAAATTCAGGAAGATGCTGGTTTCGTTTGAACCCTGATCTATGCCTCTTACCTCGAAAGAGGAAAAAGTCCGCTACAAATGATATCAGACATTTGGCGATTTGATAGTAATTATCATTACTATTTAATAAAAAAGTACCACTTAATGATGTTCTTTCATTAATCGATCCTGGTTTACCATCACCCGCTCACCGTGAATTTTCGTCAAGTTGCTCGAATCTCTTTGGTAAAACGCCCCAAATCTTTTAACTTGCTAATCATTATTTGAACGATTCTATTTAGATACAGGCAAGAAATAACTTGGGGAATAATGCCATGACAGAAAAAAAACTAGAAACCTTATTAGTTAGTGCCGGGAGACAAAAAAGATATACGCAAAGTGCCGTTAATCCCCTGATTCAACGCACTTCATCTGTCATTTTCGATACTGTTGAAGATTTAAAACACGCCTTGAAGAACCGTGCTAAGGGTGAATTATTTTATGGACGTCGTGGCACACTGACCCATTTTTCTTTCCAGGCAGCGATGGCTGAACTGGAAGGTGGCGCCGGTTGTGCACTCTATCCTTCCGGTACGGCCGCTATTACCCATTCAATTCTGGCATTTGTGGCAACCGGTGATCATGTTTTAATGACAGGTACTGCCTATGAACCTACCCAAGAATTTTGCCACCATGTTCTGAAAAAAATGGGGGTTTCCACCGATTATTTTGACCCCATGATCGGAGAGAACATTGCTTCGCTGATTCAACCTAATACCAAAGTTATCTTTCTTGAATCACCCGGCTCCCTGACGATGGAAGTGCAGGATATTCCTGCCATCGTGCGTGCTATTCGGCAAGTCAATTCTGAGATTGTAATTATCATTGATAATACATGGGCGGCTGGCGTACTGTTTAAGGCTCTGGATTTTGGCATCGATATTTCCATCCAATCCGCCACCAAATATATTATTGGTCATTCAGACGGGATACTGGGTACAGCAGTCGCCAACGCACGATGTTGGGATCAGCTCAGAGAAGGATCATATCTGTTCGGGCAAATTGCCGATCCTGATACGGTATATATGGCAAGCCGAGGGCTACGAACGTTAGCGGTTCGTTTAAAACAACACGAAGAAAACAGTATCAAAATTGCCAAATGGCTTGCACAGCGGCCGGAAGTTGCCGAAGTTTATCACCCTGCCCTGCCTTCTTGCCCGGGGCATCCGTTCTTTCAGCGCGATTTCACTGGCTCCTGTGGGCTATTTTCTTTTCTCCTGAATATCCAGCTGACACCTCAACAAATTGCAGATTATCTCGATAACCTGAATCATTTTAAGATGGCCTTTTCGTGGGGAGGTTTTGAGTCATTAATTTTGGGCATTCAACCAGAAATGCTGCAACGACTGCGTCAATACCCTTCGCCGCAAAAAACGGGCACCTTATTCCGTCTCCATATCGGGCTGGAAAATCCACAAGACTTGATTGATGATCTGGAAGCAGGTTTTGCTCGTTTGGCAATTCGTTAACTTTCATTTTTAAATTGTGGCTATCTCTTTACTGCGTATTTGCAGATAGCCACGGTTTTCCTGATGCTGAATCAAATCACCCTCTATCTCATCATTTTGCGGTACACTGAGGCAGATCTGTTCGTTAATTATTTTTACTCGCAAAAGTCACAGGATAAACAATGGAAACGTTAAGCGAGATCGTGCATGCACTCTGGCATCATGATTTTAACCAACTTGCCAATCCAGATGTCATCTGGGTTATTTATGGCGTCCTCTTTGTCACGCTAGTGTTGGAAAACGGGCTACTGCCAGCCGCCTTTTTGCCCGGCGATACTCTTCTGGTGCTTTCCGGTGCCTTAATTGCCAAAGGTGTCATGAGTTTCATCCCCACAGTCGTTCTGCTAACCATCGCGGCAAGCCTGGGTTGTTGGCTGGGTTATTTACAGGGGCGCTGGCTCGGCCATACCCGTATTGTCAAAAACTGGCTGGCTCAACTTCCCTTGCAATATCGCCAACGTGCCAATGTATTATTCTCTAAACACGGTCTGTCTGCCCTGCTTATCGGACGCTTTTTAGCATTTGTTCGCACTCTCCTGCCAACTTTTGCCGGGATTTCTGGCCTAAATAATAAACGCTTTCAATTTTTTAACTGGTTAAGTGGCTTCTTATGGGTCATTATTATCGTGGGTTTTGGCTATATCTTGAACCAGATCCCTTTCGTTAAAGCACATCAAGATATGGTCATGAATATTTTGGTGATTTTGCCTGTCATTTTGTTAATCAGTGGGTTATCTGCTTCTCTATTGATGTACTGGCGTCATAAGAAAGCAGCAGCAAAGAAAAAAAAATAACACGCTTATCGTACTTACAATTGCAAAAACCACGATTTTACCTATTTACTTGATTATCAACTTACTGGATTATCAACTAGGAATTGCACAATCAGCGTCCATTCCAACAGGCACTGTGACTACCAACTGTTTGAATTCCGCCCAAATTTAATCACTTGCCTTGAGTGGAATGGACAACCTTATCTTTCTGATTTTTTTATTCAAGCCATGATCAAAAAATTCCAAACCTAAAGGAGAGTAAGAATGGGTCAGCAGACAATGATTAAACTCGCTGATGGAAATCACATGCCACAACTGGGGCTTGGGGTTTGGAAAGCGAGTAATGAACAGGTTGTTAAGTCTATCCATACCGCATTAGAAGTCGGTTATCGCTCCATTGATACAGCAGCAATTTTTCATAATGAAGAAGGGGTGGGAAAAGCCTTGCAGGAAACTGATATTCCACGCGAAGAAATTTTCATCACCACCAAACTTTGGAATGATCGCCACCTGGATGCTCGTGCAGCATTACAAGAAAGCCTGGACAAACTCCAGTTAGATTATGTTGATCTCTATCTCATTCAGTGGCCAGTGCCCGAACAGGATCATTATGTTGATGCATGGGAGCAACTGATTGAACTGAAAGAAGCTGGCCTGACTCACAGTATCGGTGTATGTAATTTTCATATCGAGTACTTACAAAAAATAATACAGGAAACGGGGGTGGTTCCCGTCATCAACCAAATTGAATTGCACCCCTTACTACAACAGCGACAACTTCACTCATGGAATGCCACCCATTATATTACAACCGAGTCTTGGAGTCCGTTATCACGGGGTGGAAAAGGCGTTTTTAATTCTTCATTGGTTGAACGTCTGGCGCTTAAATACGGCAAAACGCCAGCGCAGATTGTGATTCGTTGGCATCTTGAATGCGGTATGATTGCCATTCCTAAATCGGTTACACCTTCCCGTATTAAAGAAAATTTTGATGTATTTGATTTCAGACTGGAAAAAGAAGATTTAACCGCTTTGGCTGTACTGGATATTGGGAAGCGAATAGGCCCAAACCCCGATAGTTACAATCAGTTATAATTAGAAAACGCACACCATAAATTTTTCATTCATTCTATTCCAACAGGCCTGGATTCTGTTTTCAATAGGGTTCAGGTCATGTAGGTATCGGAACAGATGCCTTTTTTAAAACACTATAACTTATTAACAAAATCAAAAACATTAATAATAACTATGTTTACTATTTATGTATAAACCATGTTATAGACTTACTTCACATTGCTAAATAACAGGCATATTAAATAGATAATTGAAACACGCTACTTGTTTATGACAGCGTTCAATCTATCTACTTACATCAACATTCCAAACAAAAACTTAAGGAAATGATAATGGTTTACGTGGTTATTTCTTTATTAATGCTTATTCCTTTTTTCTTCGCCTTAAAATGGTTACTGCTGTCACATCGGATCCACCACAACGCAGCGGGGATCTTATTGGCAATCGCAGCGATGGCCTTTCATATGTATATCTTTCGTTTTAACAATATTCCGATTGTGCATATTAGTGTTGCCCATCAGCCGATTGTGTTTTACGGCGCAGTCATGATTGCACTTCTACACGGCGTACTCTATTCCATTTGTTTCAATCGGTATTATGGAAAGAACATTGATAATGAGGAGAGTTATCCGCACAATAACCAACGGTAATGTGACATTACCGTTGGTTATCATCATGTTGTGCTTTACTTTCTGCTTCATCAGAAGATTTAGTATTGGCCGTCAGCAGATAAGGGGATTGTTGCCAGCGACTAGGAGACAGTTTCAGCAAGTTATGAGCCAGAATAAACCCAATCGCCAAAGAGAGCAGGAGCATTATCCTAAGTAAGTTCGTTGTGTTATCGACCTGTTTAGCCTCGGTCGCCAATCGATGCGTATCCAGTGTCAGGCGAAGAAAACCTTTTGGATGATTTTCTCCTGGTATCGGCACAACAATTTGTTGGTTGAAATAACTACTGGATTTTTTGCCTTCCAACGATAATCGTTCACGAACAGAAATCGGTTCACCACTTCGTGCTATCTGTGTGCCATTTTCCAGATAGACACTGGCATCCAAAATGCGGCTATTATTCGTCAAGTAATCTAAGTTAGCGACAATCTTTTTATTATTAAGATCTTTGCTACCATTATCCATATAATCAGACACGCTGAATGCGACCTGTTTTGCCAATGTTTTCGCCAGATCTTCAAATTGATCCATATGCGCCTGTTGTTGAGAACGGCTGAAATAGGAAACTCCCTGCATCAGCAGTACTAGCAGTGCTATACATATTAATATAATCGCCGTCTTGTGCAGTCTGATTTTTAGCTTGGCTTTTATCATCGTTATCTCGTCCTATGTTCAGAAAGCACATGTTGCCAGATGCGGTAATGATAGGATAGTTTGAAAAGCGTTTTTTGCCTGCACCAAATTATATGGAATTACAGGAGTCAATGTTCATGTCTAATAATCTGGCCTATCGCTACTTACCGGATGAGATCCATAAATGGCCCGGATTACCCCTATCCCTCAGTGGTGATGAAGTCATGCCTCTGGATTACCGGGCAGGAGATAGCGGCTGGTTGCTGTATGGACGTGGTTTGGATAAACAGCGTATCAGCGAGTTCCAGCACCGATTGGGAGCCGCCATTGTGGTGGTCTCTTCATGGCGGATCGATGATTATCAGGTTGTCCGTATTGCCGGTAGCCTTTCGCCTCGCATTAAACGGCAGGCAGATGAGTGTCGTTTGGATGTTGTTCCCTTAGGGCAGATCCCTCGCCTCCGCTCACCCGGCCTATTGGTGATGGATATGGATTCCACCGCTATCCAGATTGAGTGTATTGATGAAATTGCCCGTCTGGCCGGAGTCGGTGATAAAGTGGCAGAAATCACGGAGCGGGCGATGCAAGGTGAACTGGATTTTTCAGAAAGTCTGCGCGGGCGAGTGGCCCAGTTAGCAGGCGCCGATGCCTCAATCTTACAGCAAGTGATGGAAACACTTCCGCTCATGCCAGGGCTAACCAGCCTTGTTCGCAAGTTACAATCATTAGATTGGCACGTTGCGATTGCCTCCGGCGGCTTCACTTTCTTTGCTGATAATCTTCGCCAACAGCTACGTCTTTTTGACGCAGTCGCCAATCAACTGGAGATAAAAAATGGCAAGCTGACCGGTAAAGTCAAAGGGCCGATTGTTGATGCAAAATACAAGGCAACCACTCTGATCAGATTGGCAAAAGCACTGAATATTCCGCTGAGTCAAACCGTCGCTATTGGGGATGGTGCCAATGATCTGAAAATGATCCGCAAGGCAGGATTGGGGATCGCCTATCATGCTAAGCCAAAAGTTTACGCTCAGGCCAAAGTTGCTATCCGCCATGCAGACTTAATGGGCGTCCTGTGTGTATTGAGCGGTGGTTTGAAACACGAAGAACGCTAATGCTCACAGGCAAAAGTCATTATATTGAGGGAGTACAAAGTGGCAAAAGCAGCAAAACGGGCATTTGTCTGTAACGAGTGTGGCGCAGATTATCCCCGTTGGCAGGGGCAATGTACCGCATGTCACGCATGGAATACCATTACGGAAGTGCGTTTAGCCGCAGCTGCATCATCCCGTACTGAGCGTCTCAGTGGCTATGCCGGGAGTGCCGGGATCAGTAAAGTACAGAAACTGTCTGATATCAGCCTGGAAGAGCTGCCCCGTTTTTCAACCGGATTTAAAGAATTTGACCGTGTTCTCGGTGGTGGTGTGGTTCCCGGCAGCGCCATTTTGATTGGCGGTAACCCGGGAGCGGGGAAAAGTACTTTGCTTTTACAAACCATGTGCCAACTATCAACCCAGATGAAAACCTTGTATGTGACAGGGGAAGAATCTTTGCAACAAGTGGCGATGCGAGCACATCGGCTGGGGTTGCCGGCAGATCAACTGAATATGCTATCAGAAACCAGCATTGAGCAGATTTGTCTGATTGCAGAGCAGGAACAACCCAGACTCATGGTGATCGATTCAATTCAGGTCATGCATATCGCAGATATTCAATCATCACCAGGCAGTGTTGCACAAGTCAGGGAAACTGCGGCCTACCTGACACGGTTTGCCAAAACCCGTGGTGTTGCCATTATCATGGTCGGGCATGTGACAAAAGATGGTACTTTGGCCGGCCCTAAAGTACTCGAACACTGTATAGACTGTTCCGTCATGTTGGATGGTGAAACCGATTCCCGTTTCCGCACCCTGCGCAGCCACAAAAACCGCTTCGGCGCCGTGAATGAACTCGGTGTATTTGCGATGACGGAACAAGGATTACGGGAGGTAAGTAATCCTTCCGCCATTTTCCTGAGTCGTGGGGATGAAATTACCTCCGGCAGTTCGGTCATGATTGTCTGGGAAGGCACGCGCCCGTTGCTTGTTGAAATTCAGGCATTGGTAGATCACTCCATGATGGCAAACCCGCGTCGTGTAGCAGTAGGGCTTGAACAAAACAGGCTGGCTATTCTACTTGCAGTTCTGCACCGACATGGCGGTTTGCAAATGTCTGATCAAGATGTATTTGTGAACGTTGTCGGTGGGGTAAAAGTCACGGAGACAAGTGCTGATCTGGCGTTATTGCTCTCTTTGGTTTCCAGTTTCCGCGATAGACCTCTGCCCCGTGATCTGGTGGTATTTGGAGAAGTGGGATTGGCAGGAGAAATTCGTCCCGTTCCCAGTGGACAAGAACGCATTTCAGAAGCCGCTAAACACGGTTTTAAACGCGCTATTGTTCCTTATGCTAACATGCCGAAAAAATCACTGCCTGACATGAAAGTATTTGGTGTCAAAAAGCTGGCCGATGCGTTATCTGTTCTGGATGATCTGGATTAAAAAAGAATCTTTTATTCCCGTTATACCCTATGGATGTACAAGTTGCCGCTGACAAAGCGGCAACTTGACATCTCCGCTGCAAAGCGGTGACATTAAACAATAATCTAAGTGTTTTTCCTAAATTAGCGAGAAATTTCTGCCGACCATCACATATCAAATGAAGCAGATAATAAAAACAATTTTTTTATACCTGTTTAAATTTCAAAAAATTGCATACTAAAAGAAAAATTCAGATTTTTCTGAAATAAGGTAAAATTAAAGGGAACTATTTTTACTTATTCTACTTAAATAAAAAATTTAAATATAAATAGTTAATCACCTTATTATTTAAATTTTTTCTATTCCTACTATACGTATAATCATTATAAATTAAATAATTGTTATTTATTGATTACAATTATTGGTTAAATTTAAACCACAAATAGATATGTAAATATTTATACAACGAATAAAACCAAACAACCTGCTCAATAACCACCCAATTTTAAACAATTATGGTTTACAAACTAACAATATTTAACCCCAAAGAATCAATAAACGCTCAATTTTGTTTTTACCTTTCACGACTATCATGCTATTTTGTTTAGTATACTAAACATATAGGAGGTCTTATGGGACAATTTGACTATTTGAAAGAAACGATCAAACAGGCAGGTTACACGTTGCAGCAAGTTGCTGATGCCAGCGGAATGACCAAAGGCTATCTCAGCCAACTAATTAATGACAAAATAAAAAGTCCCAGTGCACAGAAACTGGCATCTCTTCATCAATATCTAGGATTAGCATATCCCATGGAAAAGAAAACTGTCGGCGTTGTGTTTGGTAAATTTTACCCATTACATACCGGACACATTTATTTGATCCAACGGGCATCCAGTCAGGTTGATGAGTTACATGTGGTTCTTTGTTACGATGAAGTGCGTGATCGTGAGTTATTCATCAACAGTTCGATGTCTCAGCAACCAACGGTAAGTGATCGTCTGAGATGGTTGCTGCAAACATTCAAATACCAAAAAAATATTCATATTCATGCATTTGATGAACAGGGAATGGAGCCTTACCCGAATGGCTGGGAATCCTGGAGCAACGGCGTTAAGTCGTTTCTGGCAGCAAAAAGCATCAACCCTAATTATATCTATTCCAGCGAAACACAGGATGCTCCTCGTTATCAAGAATATTTCGGCGTTGAAACTGTGCTTATCGACCCACAACGCTCCTTCATGAATATTAGCGGTAGCCAAATCCGTCAGGCTCCTTTCCGTTACTGGGAATATATCCCTACAGAAGTAAAGCCATTTTTTGTACGTACAGTGGCCATTCTTGGCGGAGAATCGAGCGGAAAATCGACATTAGTGAATAAACTGGCCAACATGTTTAACACGACCAGCGCATGGGAATATGGGCGCGAATACGTATTTTCCCATCTGGGAGGCGATGAAATGGCTTTACAATACTCAGATTACGATAAAATTGCATTAGGCCATGCTCAATACATTGATTTTTCTGTTAAATATGCCAATAAGGTTGTATTTATCGATACTGATTTTGTCACAACACAGGCATTTTGCAAACGCTACGAAGGAAAAGAACATCCTTTTGTTCAGGCAATGATTGATGAATATCGCTTTGATTTAATTATTCTTTTAGAAAACAACACACCGTGGATTGCAGATGGTTTAAGAAGTTTGGGTAGCGAGCGAGATCGCAAAGAATTTCAACATTTGCTTGAAAGTTTGTTGAAAAAAAATAATATCGGTTATATCTGTGTCAATTCACCGGATTATGATCAACGTTTTCTACGTTGCGTTGAGTTAGTTCAACAGATGTTAATGGAATAACTAACCTTTATATATAAAATAGATTACACTTATATTATTATCACGGTTAATTGATAGTAATTTATTATTCAGTGTAATCTTTACCTTATTATAATTACCCTGTCTTAACAATGAGTTAAATGTTTACTTTGGTTATTTTAACAAGTGTAATAAAATAAATTGTGATAATAATATTTTTTGATACTTTAATTTTACTGTTTTGACTTGAATTACAGGGGAATAAGTCATTTAATGAACAGGCCTATTGATTTATTTATATAAAATTTATTAGTTACTAATAAACCCACAAATATTCTAGGTGTTTTTATCAATAACGGAGGTAATAACAAGTAACATTAAAATATTAACGAAATATGAAATGACTTTTTCCCTTATTATAAAAGTGGAATAAAAATAGAAGAATTTATGCTATTTTTATTTTTTCATTGTTACCTTAGCATAATTCATTAATATTATTGATTTTTTATTCCAAGACTAAGAAACATCTCATTTATTAGATAGTCATAGTAAATAATAATTGACATAAGATGAGTATATTCTTGATGAAGATGTTTCACATATATACTATTTTTATTCGTACAATACCATAAGGATATCAGTGTCGCTACGAATGAATTTAGACAGCATATGTTTAAGGAAAAAGCTTTAATCTTTTAACCTAATTGTGTTGAGAATATGAACTTGAATCAATTTAAATCGATTGAGGTTATCAATATTTCATATGGTTTAACTGACGCTACAGTTAATCATGAAATGATTTCAAATATCACATTTTCTATTATACCAGGTGAAATTACTTTGATAACAGGGCCGAAGGCATCGACTAACCGTATAGTGTTGTCGATTGCATCGGGTATGTTACAACCAGATCAAGGAGATGTATTAATTAATAATAACAAGTTGAAACTAATGAATGATGTGGAATTAGGAAAGTTTCATCATGAAAATAGTGGGTTTATTTTCCAAGATTTCAACTTATTTAGTGAACTCACTCTTTTAGATAACTTATTATTATCAACGTCTTATGAATTGTCACTTGCTCGCGAGCAAGCCGAAAAAATCGCGCAAAAATCGCTGGATATTGTAAAATTAGGCGATAAAACCCGTTATTATCCAGGGGAACTGTCTGAAAACGAGAAACAATTGGCAGCAATGGCGAAAGCCATAGTCAGAAGACCTGAGTATTTATTTGCAGATGACCCAACACGCAATTTAGATCATCAGGCATTTCAGACGTTCATTAATATCTTTAAATTTATTGCCCATGAACAGAAAGGTACGGTTGTCATTGCCTCCCAAGACAGACGCCTGATGCAACATGCAGATAGCGTTATCACTTTAGCAAGTGGAAAGGCAACTAAGACTTATGAATCCATACAGGAACAACGAGTTTTAGTCTCGTAACAGCATAGTAATGACAATGAGTTAGTTATTATCAAATAAAAAACGGCCTGATATCAGGCCGTTTTTTCTGGCAGGCTTACTTGCTGATCTTTTTATATTTAATGCGGTGAGGTTGCAGTGCTTCCGCCCCCATAGTCCGCTTCTTGTAATCTTCGTATTCGCTAAAGTTTCCTTCAAAGAAGGTGACTTTACCTTCATCCTGATAATCAATAATGTGTGTTGCGATACGGTCAAGGAACCAACGGTCATGGGAAATAACCATCGCACAGCCAGAGAATTCCAACAGAGCATTTTCCAATGCGCGCAACGTTTCGACGTCTAAATCGTTGGTTGGTTCGTCAAGCAGTAACATGTTGCCGCCAACTTGCAACAGCTTAGCTAAATGCAGACGACCACGCTCACCACCAGACAATTCACCAACACGCTTGCCTTGATCGACGCCTTTGAAGTTAAAGCGACCAACATAGGCACGGCTCGGAATTTCAAAGTTGCCGATACGCATAATGTCTTGACCACCAGAAACCTCTTCCCAAACGGTTTTGCTGTCATCCATACTATCGCGGAACTGCTCAACAGAAGCCAATTTAACCGTCTCACCCAGTGTCATTGAGCCAGAATCGGGCTGCTCTTGTCCTGACAACATACGGAACAGCGTTGATTTACCCGCACCGTTCGGGCCGATGATCCCAACAATCGCCCCTTTCGGCAAAGAGAAATTCAAATTGTCGATCAGAACGCGATCACCGTAAGATTTGGTCAGATTGGTGACTTCCAGCACCTTGTCCCCCAAACGAGGGCCTGGCGGAATGAACAATTCGCTGGTTTCATTACGCTTCTGGTAGTCAACGCTACTCAGTTCTTCAAAGCGAGCTAAACGTGCCTTACCTTTTGCCTGACGTCCTTTGGGATTTTGGCGGATCCACTCAAGCTCTTTCTCAATGGATTTACGGCGAGCCGCTTCTGACGCAGCTTCCTGTGCCAGACGTGCATCTTTTTGTTCCAGCCATGAAGAGTAGTTGCCTTCCCATGGAATACCTTCACCACGGTCAAGCTCCAAAATCCAACCAGCAACGTTATCAAGGAAGTAACGGTCGTGGGTGATCGCAACCACTGTGCCTTCGTAATCGTGCAGGAAGCGTTCCAGCCATGCAACAGACTCAGCATCAAGGTGGTTTGTGGGTTCGTCAAGCAGCAGCATGTCTGGTTTTTCCAATAACAGACGGCAAATTGCCACACGACGGCGTTCACCACCGGACAAATGTTCAATCTTCGCCTCCCATGCCGGCAGACGCAAAGCATCAGCCGCTCGTTCAAGCTGATTGTCCAGATTGTGCCCATCATGAGATTGGATAATCGCTTCCAGCTCACCTTGCTCTTTTGCCAGCTTATCGAAATCCGCATCTGGATCAGCATAAGCCGCATAAACTTCATCAAGACGAGTCAGCGCATTTTTAACTTCGCTAACAGCTTCTTCCACAGCTTCACGAACAGTATGTTCAAGATTAAGCTTAGGTTCTTGCGGCAGATAGCCGATTTTAATACCCGGTTGTGGACGCGCTTCTCCCTCAATATCTTTATCAATACCCGCCATGATGCGCAGTAAAGTCGATTTACCGGCACCATTGAGTCCGAGAACACCTATTTTTGCTCCAGGGAAAAAACTCAGAGAAATATTTTTCAGAATATGCCTTTTAGGGGGAACAACTTTTCCCACCCGATGCATACTATAAACATATTGAGCCAATGTAGTTTACCTTTTGATTAATCAAGAAATTTTAAAAATCGTTTGTGTTTATCTAGTTTGGATGGCGTATTTTACCTATCCTCTTATCAAATAGCACTTTTTCAGCGTTTTCCATTTGGTATGACAATTGTAATAACTCATATCAATAATATGATTATAATTACATAACATCTTAACAATTCACTTGGACTACGCACCTGAGCAAAGCATTTAGACACAGGGCATTTGGACACCGATAGTAGTCTTCCGAAGGGGTATGTGGCAATGAGTAAGTGGCAGCATTTCGTCATGGCTGTGAGTATGGTTTCTGTTATTGCTGGAGCGGCACATGCTGATTCTCTGGATGCCCAACGTCAACGATATCAAGCAATAAAGCAGGCATGGGATGCCCAAAATAGGGAGGAAGTGGCGCGTCTGATGCCAACGCTGAAAAATTATCCCCTGTATCCCTATCTCGAATATCGTCAATTATCTCAGGATCTGGCAACTACCACTCCTCAGCAAGTTCAGCACTTTATTCACACTCACCCTACCTTGCCGCCAGCACGTTCGCTGGCATCTCGATTTATCCGTGTACTGGCAAATAATGGTGACTGGAGCGGCATCCTGACATTCAGTCTCAACCCGCCAAATACAGTTGCAGAACGCTGTGATTATTACTTTGCGCAATGGGCCACGGGACACCAACAAGTCGCCTGGCAAGGCGCCCAAGAAATTTGGCTCCATGGCAACTCATTACCTGATAGTTGCGATAAACTACTCACCGCCTGGGATCAGGCTGGATACCTGTCTGCAAATTTAATTTTACAGCGTATCGAATTGGCGATGAAAACCAATAACACCACACTTGTTACCTATCTTGTCAAACGCTTGCCATTGCGTTATCAAAGCTTGAGTACGAACTTACTGAAGCTACAACATGATCCTGTATTCATTGAACAATTTGCCACAACTGCCACACCAACCGACTTCACCCGCTCGGTTATCATAACGAACTTTTCCCGATTTGCCCGCACAAATGCTGAATTTGCCAGAGTAAGCATCCCTACCCTTGTCCGCTCACAAAAGATGAATGATGCCGAACGACAGCAATTAAAAGATATCGTCGCATGGCAATTGATGGGAGACATTACACCAGAGCAAGCAAAATGGCGGGATGAGACCATTCGCGATTCACACTCTATCAAATTAATTGAAAGGCGTGCCCGCTTGGCATTGAGGGATGGCGATCTTTCCGGGCTTGAAAGATGGATTTCGTTGCTGCCGCAAAAAACGTTGCAACAAGATGAGTGGCAATATTGGCATGCTATTATTCTGCTCAATCAAAGGAAAAGCGCAGAAGGTAATGCGATATTACGTAAACTGACCGAACATCGTGGTTTTTATCCCATGGTGGCAGCCCAGAAATTACATATTTCTTATCCCCTGACCATCAATAAATCAGAAAGACCCGATCGTTCCATTGCCAATATGCCAGCAATTAAACGTATCCGGGAGTTGCTGTATTGGAATATGGATAATTTGGCACGCTCAGAATGGCTTCTCCTGGTTTCTTCGCAAGATCGCGTGAAACAAGAACAGTTGGCCCGTTATGCATTTGAGCAGCACTGGCCCGCATTCAGTGTACAAGCGACTATTGCGGGAAAAATGTGGGACCACCTTGAAGAGCGTTTCCCGATGGCGTGGCAAAACGAATTTGCAAACTTCACGTCAGATAAAAATATTTCACAAAGTTATGCCATGGCAATTGCCCGTCAGGAAAGTGCCTGGGACCCACAGGCCCGTTCTTCCAAAGGAGCCAGTGGATTAATGCAGATCATGCCAAAAACCGCCGAACATACCGTGAAGAGTGAGAAAATTCAGGGTTATGCCAGCAGCAATCAATTAATGAATCCGATGACGAATATTAAAATTGGCACCGCTTATCTGGAATCCGTCTATCAGCGTTTTGACTATAACCGTATTCTTGCCAGTGCCGCTTATAATGCCGGCCCTGCAAATGTTGAGCGTTGGTTAGCTAACACCGCTGGGAACATCGATCCCATCGCCTTTATTGAGAGCATTCCTTTTGCAGAAACGCGCTCTTATGTCAAAAATGTTCTTGCCTACGACATGTTCTACCATAATTTTATGGGGAAGATGCCAAATGTGCTGACAAATGCGGAATGGCAAAGACGTTATTAATTTAAGATTAATATGGTATGCTACTGTACTAGTTAAATAGTATGGTAGTTAATTATGGCACAAAATCATTTGATTGATCCGGCGCTTTCCCCGGAAGATGGTGATGACTGGCTCACTTTTGTTGAGTTGTTAAAAATAGCATTTGAACAAAATTTGCAACATTCTATTTTGCAGCTATTATTGACTCCCGATGAACGTACCGCTTTATCAACTCGGGTTCGGATTATTCAGGAATTGATGCGTGGGCAAATGAACCAGCGCGAACTGAAAAATGAGCTGGGCGTTGGTATTGCGACAATTACACGTGGTTCCAATAGCTTAAAGAACGCACCGGTTCATGTTAAGAAATGGCTGGAAAATCAGTTACTAACTGATTGACAATAACCACGATAAAATAACAAACTAAATAATGCAGCGGGGGCCGTCTAATCACGCCCCCAAACAGCTACGTACCGTTAAGATTAAGTATTCGACTCTTTGTAAATTTCATGATGGATAGGCACCAGAGCCAATATCAGAGCTTGATGATAAACGCTGGTACGCGTCAGTATACCATGGGTAAAAAAGCCAATCGCACCACCTTTCTGCTTGATATTATTGACGCCAGTGACATCCGCCATTTCATGGCCAAGTTCTCGTCCTTTACGAATGCCTTCCAAGACTTTTTCTGGCAACATCAGGCTAGCAGAACGCGATTCTCCCCGAGTTTGTTTATGCTCAACGACCATCCAGGCAAACGTCATATCATCTTCAATTCCTGCTTCAACGCCAACCCAGAAATCCGCTTCTGGCCGGACCTGACGAGCAGCCATAACTCGATGACGAGCACCTGTACGAGTCTCAGTATTACCAATGGGTTGTTGAGGTACGCTACTGTCTACATTAACATCTTCTATATGGTAAGTGCCTGGGCCAAAAACATCATCGAATGCAAGGCTAATCGCTTTTATCTTCGCAGGGTTAGTTGTTGCTGCAATAACGTGGTACATATAAATAAATTATCCTTTGAATTATTTCATGATGCAGTATAACGGAAAATAACTATGTTACAGGTCTATCTTGTTCGTCATGGCGAAACCGAATGGAATGTGGCTCGTCGTATTCAGGGGCAATCTGACAGTCCTTTGACTGAAACGGGTCGGCGCCAAGCTCACTTGGTCGCGCAGAGAGTTAAATCAGAAAACATTACCCATGTTATCACCAGTGACCTTGGTCGGACACGCCAAACAGCAGAAATCATCGCGAGAGCCTGTGCTTGCGACGTCATACTGGAACCACGCCTGAGAGAGTTAAATATGGGCGTTCTGGAAAATCGCGAACTAACTTCCCTCACACCAAAAGAAGAATCCTGGCGTAAAAGTCTTGTTGATGGTACACCAAATGGACGGATCCCAGAAGGTGAATCGATGCATGAAGTGTCTACCCGTATGCGGGCCGCACTGGAAAATTGCCTTAACCTGCCTGCGGGTAGTCGTCCATTGTTGGTCAGTCATGGAATAGCTCTCGTCAGTTTGATCTGCTCTATTCTGGGTCTTCCCGCTAACTCAGAACGCCGTCTACGGTTGAGAAACTGTTCCATCTCACGGGTGGATTATCAGGATAGCCCGTGGCTGGCCCCTGGTTGGATAGTTGAAACAACGGGCGATATCACTCATCTGGATATGCCCGCCCTGGATGAATTACAAGGTTAACGTTCAATTGGGATGAGATACTCAAATTCCACAACATGATTTTGTGTCTCATCCCCAAGATTTTTCCATTCAAGATTGGTGAGGTAATATCGCTCGACATCGTATCCCTTTCTGCGAGTTATGTTTAGTGTAGGCAAACAGACGCCATAAACTGTAAAGAGAAACTCTTGTAGCTGCTCTTTATCACCGAAATAACTGAATGAAATGTAATCCCCACTCGGCAAGACGACGGGATGGCTATCTTTGGTATCAAAGGTAGCATATTCTGGTTCTATGGCTGTGGTATAGAACACTGTCTGTTCATCTTCACTCTCCATACAAGGGGTCGTATGGTGTAATCCATAAAGCCTCGGTGGTAATACTTCCGCATCTTGTAGATAGTTAATCCAAAACTCATGGCGCATATTCTTGCAATCTTCTGACCATTGCTCAAGTGTGTAACTGCAAGTGTGCTCAGTGCCGATAAGTGATTTCTCTTCCAATGTGACAAATTTGTGCTCTGGCAGAGGTTTGTTATCCAGCAGGATAGGAGGACATATTCCTTTTGCGCACCACTCTTCGCTTCGACGATAGGCTGCTGGCGTTCGGTCAAACTGTTTTTTGAAAGCTCTTGTGAAAGTTTGTTGAGAATCAAAGCGATATTGCAAGGCAATGTCCAGGATAGGACGGCTGGTTAAACGTAATGCAACGGCAGCCCTGGATAATCTTCTCGCACGGATATAAGAACCTATTGCCTGGCCTGTTATCTCCTTGAACATGCGCTGTAAGTGCCATTTGGAGTAACCTGCTTTTGCTGCAACGTTATCAAGAGACAATGGACGATCCAGATTATTATCCACCCAATGCAGCAAGTCTCGAATGATGTTGGTTTGATCCATACATCTCCCTCAGTCATTAAGACAAAAAGAAAATCATATAAATGTAAAACAACTTATTAGTCTGAAAACTAAAAGTTTTTTCCTAAAAACAGATATTGTGTAGTTTGATCAATAATCAACACCTATACTTTTCCCAAAATAAACCTAGATTACAATTTCCCTGAGTGTTGTTGCCGTACACCTATCCCGGCAAATTGATTACCAATGTTTACTATAACTATTGGTTAGTTATTCTTTAGGTACAATATGCCAAGATGATTTCATTAGGCATATTGATTGTTACATTGAGATAATCAACAAACTCTCAATGAATTAAACAAGTTTTTGCTTGGAATAAATTAATAGCAGAATCGGTAATATGTCAAGCATTGTCTTGATAAATAAGTCAATGATATGAATTATAATAGAAAATACATTGATTACTGACGTGCTGGATGTTGACCTAACTCCAATGGCATAACGTTTTAAAGACCATTACTTACTCGTCTTGGATGCGTATTCAGCTATAATGTCCTGATTTTCCATCACAGATACATTCACATTGGAAATAATTTAATTAAATTTATTGCGTTACATTATATGTGAATGATAGATATTTTCACTGTATTTATTTAATTCAATTGGACTATATATGGATATGGCAACAATGAAGAAAATAGTGATAGCGGCTACCTTACTCTTTTCTCCTGCGGCTTTGCATGCTGAAGAGATCGGTTCTGTTGACACAGTGTTCAAACTTTTTGGTCCCGATAACAAGATAGTGATAGAAGCCTTTGATGATCCTGACGTTAAAAATGTCACCTGTTATCTGAGCAGAGCCAAAACTGGAGGGCTTAAGGGAGGGTTGGGATTGGCAGAAGATACATCTGATGCCGCCATATCCTGCCAGCAAATTGGCCCGATTGCATTGGCAGATAAGATAAAGAAATCCCCTAAGAAAGGACAAGTTGTTTTCCAGAAACGCACTTCTTTGGTATTTAAAAAATTGCAGGTTGTACGCTTCTACGATCCAAATCGTAATTCGCTAATTTATTTAACTTATTCTGACAAAGTGATCGATGGTTCCCCTAAAAATGCAATCAGTGCTGTACCGATTATGCCGTGGAAAGAGTGAATAACTCATCACTGAGGCAAGCACCAACTAAAAGAAAAGCCCTGATGCCATAAGACATACGGGGCTTTTTGACAGAGACGCCATGTCGAATATATACCTATAAAAAGGTATCAATTAGTCTTCTAAATCACCACAGAAACGGTAACCTTCACCGTGGATGGTCGCAATGATTTCCGACGTATCGGGTATCGATTCGAAATGTTTACGAATACGGCGAATCGTCACATCAACAGTGCGATCGTGAGGTTTCAGTTCGCGGCCCGTCATTTTTTTCAACAATTCTGCACGAGTCTGGATTTTTCCTGGATTCTCACAGAAATGAAGCATCGCACGGAATTCGCTACGTGGCAGTTTGTAATGATCTCCCATCGGGCTAACCAAAGAGCGGCTATTAATATCCAGCTCCCATCCATTGAACTTATAACTTTCAACCTGGCGGCGCTCTTCTCCTGGAGGACTCAGGTTCATTGTCCGAGAAAGTAAGTTACGCGCACGGATGGTTAATTCACGTGGGTTAAATGGCTTAGTTATATAATCATCAGCACCGATTTCGAGACCAAGAATTTTGTCCACTTCATTATCACGGCCTGTCAGGAACATCAACGCAACATTTGCCTGCTCACGTAATTCACGGGCAAGCAGTAAGCCATTTTTACCTGGCAGATTGATATCCATAATGACTAAATTGACATCATTATCTGACAGAATGTTGTGCATTTCTGAACCGTCATTGGCTTCATAAACAACATACCCTTCGGCTTCAAAAATGCTCTTAAGGGTATTGCGTGTGACAATTTCGTCTTCAACAATCAAAATGTGCGGGGTTTGCATGGTTGCTACCTAAAATCGCTAAAAAACAGAATCTGTATGACACAAGCTGTTATTATTAAAAGAAAATACGCTGATCTTGTTCTGAGTGACAGAAAATCAGCTTATGCCCGAAATAAACGTTTTGATATGTTTTACACTAAAAGCTGGCGTCGCTTTCCTGGAGGGTACATACCCGAAAAAACCCGATTTAAACGAGGCTTCTATATTAGTCTATTAACAGCAATATAACAGCCAGTAATGCATTTGCCTTCTAAAAAAACTAACTTTTGTTGATACATATCAAAATCAATTGTAGCACGTTAACATTAATTGTAATTGTTAATTTTAATCCAGGCCATTTGTTATTAAATTGAATAAATTATGTTAATGGATGTTAAAATATCGTGAATACTTGAAGAGATTCGCTCGACACTGAAATTATCCAGATGACACGTTTTTATCATAAAGACAAAATAATTACAAAATATGTTTTTTGTAAAATTAAATGCTATTAAATAAGCTAACTAACCAAATAATGATTTGTCATTTGGGTTATATTTTGAATAATTTCGATACGGATAATGATGTTTTTTTCTTCTTTTGCTATAAAAAATATTTGACATTGACCACAATTTAATTTAACCAATAGGGAGTCAAACGAATTAAAAAAGACAGACAGAAAACGATGCAGCACATCAGCTCGAAAAAAGGGTTCTTACAAGCATGATTATAACCGTCATTACTACAACCACGATTACCACCGGAACCATGAGTTGCGGTGCGGGCTGACGCATACACATAAAACAACAATAAGCCCGTATCCCACAAGATACGGGCTTTTTTTTGGACAGAAATCAGGAGAAGAACGTTAATGCGCGTATTGAAATTTGGCGGAACCTCAGTTGCAAATCACCAACGTGTACTGAGTGTTGCAGATATTGCCGAGAATGAGTTATCCCTTGGGCAAGTTGCCTTAGTACTCTCTGCACCGGCAAAAATCACCAACCATCTGGTGGCGATGATCGAAAAAACGGTTGCAGGGCAAGATATTGTTTCTAATATGAGCGATGCTACCCAAATCTTTGCTGATTTGCTGTCAGGATTGAAAGAACAACAACCCGGGTTTGATTATGCACGTCTGAAAGGGCTAGTAGAACGTGAGCTAGCCAGCCTTAAACAGACTCTGCACGGCATATCCTTGTTAAAACAATGCCCAGATAACATTAATGCATCCCTGATCTGTCGTGGCGAAAAACTGTCGATTGCCATCATGGAATCCGTGCTACAGGCTCGTGGTCATAAAGTGACAGTCATTGATCCGGTCAAAAACCTTTTGGCGCATGGGCATTGTCTCGAATCCACCGTCGATATCCATGAATCCTCCAAACGCATTGCGGCACTCAACATTCCTGCTGACCACCTCATCCTGATGGCTGGTTTCACTGCGGGCAATGAAAATGGCGAATTGGTCGTATTGGGACGCAACGGCTCTGACTATTCAGCCGCAGTATTGGCGGCATGTCTGCGTGCAGATTGTTGTGAAATCTGGACAGATGTAGACGGTGTTTATACTTGTGATCCAAGGGCAGTGAAAGATGCACGCTTGCTGAAAAGCCTGTCATACCAAGAAGCGATGGAATTGTCTTATTTCGGTGCGAAAGTCCTTCATCCTCGTACTATCGCCCCTATTGCCCAGTTTCAAATTCCTTGTCTGATAAAAAATACGGCCAATCCCGATGCACCGGGTACTTTTATTGGTGATGCACCCATTGATCATGGGCAAAAAGATCAGGACATGCCAATTAAGGGCATTACCAATCTAAATCATATGACGATGTTCAACGTCTCCGGCCCTGGCATGAAAGGTATGGTCGGGATGGCGGCACGGATCTTTTCCGTCATGTCACGCAAAGGTATTTCCGTTGTATTAATCACACAGTCTTCGTCAGAATACAGCATCAGCTTCTGTGTACCGCAAAAAGAGTTGATAAAAGCACAAAAGGCACTGACAGAAGAATTTTATCTGGAGCTGAAAGATGGTGTGCTTGATCCCATCGACGTGATCGATAATCTTGCCATTATTTCTGTCGTTGGCGATGGTATGCGTACTCAGCCAGGGACTTCTGCCCGCTTTTTCTCCGCATTGACACGCGCCAACATCAACATCATTGCCATTGCGCAAGGTTCTTCTGAACGTTCCATTTCCGCCGTCATTGAAAATGATGCCGCGACTACGGCTGTTCGTCTCTGCCATCAAATGCTGTTTAACACCGCTCAGGTTGTTGAGGTCTTTGTTGTCGGTGTAGGTGGTGTAGGCAGTGCGTTGATCGAGCAAATACGTCGTCAGCAAACCTGGCTCAAACAGAAACACATCGATTTGCGCGTCTGTGGTATTGCCAATTCCCGCGCTTTATTGACTGATGTGCAAGGCATCTGTCTGGATAACTGGCAGCAGGCACTGTCAGAAGCCACTGAGCCTTTTAGCTTGAGTCGTCTTATCCGTCTTGAAAAAGAGTACTATCTCCTGAATCCAGTCATTGTGGACTGTACCTCCAATCAGTCGATTGCGGAACAGTATGCGAGTTTCCTCAGCAATGGCTTTAACGTTGTCACGCCTAATAAAAAAGCCAATACCTTATCGATGGCTTATTACCGCCAAATCCGTCAGGCCGCAGAGAAATCGAAACGTAAGTTCCTGTATGACACTAACGTAGGTGCTGGATTGCCAGTTATCGAAAACTTACAAAATCTGCTTAATGCCGGTGATGAATTAGTGCAGTTCAGTGGCATCCTGTCGGGTTCTTTATCCTCTATTTTCGGCATGCTGGATGAAGGAATGACGCTGTCACAAGCGACAATGCTCGCCAAAGAGAAAGGCTTTACAGAACCCGATCCACGCGATGATCTCTCTGGCATGGATGTTGCCCGAAAGCTGCTGATCTTAGCGCGCGAGGCGGGTTATGAACTGGAACTGGAAGATATTCATGTCGAACCCGTTTTACCTATATCGTTCGATGCCAGTGGCGATGTTGACCATTTCCTGCAACGTTTACCACAACTGGATCAGGCATTTAGCCAACGTGCGGAACAAGCCGCAGAACAAGGAAAAGTCTTGCGTTATGTTGGCTTGATTGAGCAAGGCCGTTGTACAGTGAAAATTGTCTCTGTTGATGGCAACGATCCACTTTATAAAGTCAAGAATGGCGAAAACGCGCTGGCTTTCTACACCCGTTATTATCAGCCCATTCCACTGGTATTGCGTGGTTATGGCGCAGGAAATGATGTAACGGCAGCCGGCGTTTTTGCTGATATATTACGCACTCTGTCATGGAAATTGGGGGTTTAATGGTTATCAGGGTTTATGCGCCTGCCTCTATCGGGAACGTTGGCGTCGGATTTGATGTGCTTGGCGCAGCAGTTTCTCCCATTGATGGCTCGTTACTTGGAGATTGTGTCTCCGTCAGTGAAGCTGAAAGTTTCAGCCTGAATAATAAAGGGCGATTTGTTAGCAAGTTACCTGCCGATCCCAAACAAAATATTGTCTATCAATGCTGGCAGCTTTTTTGTCAACGACTGGGAAAAAAACTGCCCGTTGCCATAACATTAGAGAAAAATATGCCGATCGGTTCAGGATTAGGCTCCAGTGCCTGCTCTGTCGTCGCCGGTTTAGTGGCATTGAATGAATATGCTGGCCGCCCATTTAACCAACACCAGTTACTGGAGATGATGGGAGAATTAGAAGGGCGCATTTCCGGTGGTGTTCATTATGATAATGTCGCTCCCTGCTATTTGGGAGGATTGCAATTGATATTATCTCAAGAAGATACCACCTGCCTGCCTGTTCCCACATTTGATAATTGGCTATGGGTAATGGCTTATCCCGGCATCAAAGTATCGACAGCAGAAGCCCGTGCAATCCTGCCCAGTCACTATACCCGTAAGGACATCATTGAGCATGGCCGTCACTTTGCGGGTTTTATCCATGCCTGCCATACCCAGCAATCAGGACTGGCGGCCAAATTAATGCAAGATGTTGTAGCGGAACCTTATCGCACCCAACTCTTACCCGGCTTTGCCAATGCACGTGAAGCTGTCAAAAAATTAGGGGCGCTGGCGTGCGGCATTTCCGGCTCCGGCCCAACACTGTTTGCCATTTGTCATGAAATGGCTGTAGCAGAAGAAGTTACACACTGGCTGCAACAACATTACGTACAGAATGATGAAGGCTTTGTACACATTTGCCGTCTGGATCTCGCAGGCGCACGACAGGTAAAGTAACCATGAAATTATATAACTTAAAAGATAACAGCGAGCAGGTCAGTTTTTCACAGGCGGTAAAGCAAGGGTTAGGTAAACAGCAAGGCCTCTTTTTTCCACAGGATTTGCCAGAATTCAGCCGTAATGAAATTGACGATTTATTGAAATTGGATTTTGTCAGCCGCAGCCAGCGCATTCTCTCTGCCTTTATTGGCGATGAAATTCCCGCAGAACAATTGACAACCCGCGTGAAAAACGCGTTTGCCTTCCCTGCCCCTGTAGCGATTGTCGAAGATGACATCGCTTCACTGGAGCTTTATCACGGCCCGACACTGGCTTTCAAAGACTTTGGTGGCCGTTTCATGGCACAAATTCTTGCCCAGATTGCAGGAGAACAGCCCGTCACTATTTTGACTGCAACATCCGGTGATACCGGCGCCGCAGTGGCCCATGCTTTCTATGGCTTAAATAACGTACAGGTTGTGATCCTTTATCCCGAAGGCAAGATCAGCCCATTGCAGGAAAAACTCTTTTGCACTCTGGGTGGCAATATCCATACGGTTGCTATCAAGGGGGATTTCGATGCTTGCCAGGCATTGGTCAAACAGGCTTTTGATGATGAAGAACTGAAACAGGCTTTACATCTTAACTCAGCCAACTCTATTAATATCAGCCGCCTGCTGGCACAAATCTGTTATTACTTTGAAGCGGTTGCGCAGATCCCCGCAGAAAAACGTGAACAATTGGTGATTTCCGTGCCAAGCGGCAATTTCGGTAACTTAACCGCAGGGCTACTGGCAAAATCGCTGGGACTGCCGGTAAAACGTTTTATCGCGGCAACCAATGTCAATGACACCGTTCCTCGTTATTTAGCAAAAGGCAAGTGGCTGCCACATCAGACCATTCCGACGCTGTCCAATGCCATGGATGTCAGCCAGCCCAATAACTGGCCACGCATTGAAGAATTGTTCAAATGCAAAGACTGGGTACTGAGTGATCTGGCAAACGGCGTTGTGGATGACGCAACCACTCAAAGCACCCTGCGCGAACTGGCGGCAAAAGACTATATTTCCGAACCACATGCTGCTGTCGCTTATCGTGTTTTACGTGATCAATTACAAGAAGGGGAATATGGCTTGTTCCTGGGTACTGCTCATCCAGCTAAATTTAAGGAAAGCGTCGAAGCCACTCTCGGTCAACCATTGCCTTTGCCACAAGCGTTGGCTGAGCGCGCAGATCTGGACTTGTTATCCCACTTTATGCCTGCTGATTTCTCAACATTGCGTGAATTTTTGCTGAAAAAACAATCGAAATAATATGGCACTTATCACTCCGCCTATTATAGGTGGAGTGATATCATTTTGAACTCTATATATTGAAAATTAAATTAATTCTGCTCAGAACGCGTAAACACCAACTCATCTCCCCTGGAGAGAGATTCATCAAAAACGTATCCTTCCAGATTGAACTCTACCAGCCGTGCCGGATCGGTCAGTTGGTTCTGAATAATAAAACGGCTCATCAGGCCTCGGGCTTTTTTAGCATAGAAGCTAATGACCTTGTATTTGCCATTTTTTTCATCCAGAAAAACAGGTTTGATAATCCTGGCTGCCAGCTTTTTGCTATTTACTGATTTGAAATACTCATCTGATGCCAGATTGACCAGAACATCATCACCTTGCTGTTCCAGTGCTGCATTTAAATTTTCAGTAATGCAATCGCCCCAAAACTGATACAGATCTTTACCGCGTGGATTTTCCAGCTTAATCCCCATTTCCAAACGATAAGGCTGCATCAAATCAAGAGGACGCAAGACCCCATACAGGCCAGATAGAATTCTTAAATGTGTTTGGGCAAAATCAAAATCGTCAGCAGAGAAAGTTTCAGCCTGCATACCGGTATAAACATCGCCTTTAAATGCCAACATCGCCTGACGGGCATTTTCTGGCGTGAAATTGGGCTGCCATTCTGCAAAACGAGCAGCATTCAATCCCGCCAGTTTATCACTAATACGCATCAAACTGCCGATTTGCGCAGGCGTTAAAGTCCGGCAAATCTCGATCAGTTGCTGGGATTCCGCCAATAACAGCGGTTGGCTAAACTTTTTTGTTGCCAGTGGACTTTCATAATCGAGTGTTTTCGCTGGTGAAATGGTAATAAGCATTATTTTTTCCTAATAATCCAGACTTCTCCCACTTTAGCAAAAAAGACAAAAAGAGGAGAATCTCAACGAGAGAATTTTCCTACCTTACAGCCGCGCTTGACCATGTTATTATCACAAGATGGCGAGGCAATGTTGCCAAAGATTTTACGTATAACGATGAGATATTAAACATGACCGATAAACTGACTTCCCTGCGTAAACTGACAACAGTAGTAGCAGATACCGGGGATATCGAGGCGATGAAACTGTACCAGCCGCAAGATGCGACCACCAACCCTTCCCTGATTTTGAATGCAGCTCAAATTCCAGAATATCGCCCACTGATCGATGAAGCTATTGAATGGGCGCGCGGTCAAAGCGATTCCCGTGAACAGCAAATTATTGATGCCGGCGATAAATTGGCTGTCAACATTGGTCTGGAAATTCTGAAACTGATCCCTGGCCGTATCTCCACGGAAGTTGATGCACGCCTGTCTTATGACACCGAAGCGAGCGTAGCGAAAGCAAAACGTTTGATCAAACTGTACAACGAAGCAGGTATCAGCAACGATCGCATTCTGATCAAGCTGGCTTCCACCTGGCAAGGTATCCGTGCTGCGGAACAACTGGAAAAAGAAGGCATCAATTGTAACCTGACTCTGCTGTTCTCCTTTGCCCAGGCTCGTGCTTGTGCAGAAGCAGGGGTCTATCTGATTTCTCCATTTGTTGGCCGTATCCTTGACTGGTACAAAGCCAATGGCGACAAGAAAGAGTTCGCACCGCATGAAGATCCAGGTGTGGTTTCTGTTTCTGAAATTTATCAGTACTACAAAGAACACGGTTACAACACGGTTGTTATGGGTGCAAGTTTCCGTAACTCTGGTGAAATTCTGGAACTGGCAGGCTGTGACCGCCTGACAATCTCTCCATCACTGCTGAAAGAGCTGTCAGAAACAGCTGGTGAAGTTGAGCGAAAATTGGGTTATGAAGGCGAAATCAAAGAGCGCCCAACGCCAATGACTGAAGCTGAGTTCTACTGGAACCACCACCAGGATGCAATGGCGACTGAAAAACTGGCGGAAGGTATCCGTAAGTTTGCCGTAGACCAAGGCAAACTTGAAAGCATGATCGCTGATTTGCTGTAATCTCAGGCGATACGCTATTTTCTCTTGCACTAAAGGCGACATAATGGGTCGCCTTTTGTTTATTTCACGTTGCAGCCAACAAATTTTTATTTTTCCTTTTATTATAATTAATTGAGGTTTGTATGAATGTATTGCGCATTGGCCTCGTGTCTGTTTCTGATCGCGCTTCAAACGGCGTTTATCAGGATAAAGGGCTGCCCGCACTGGAAACATGGCTGAAAAAAGCGATTATCACACCTTTTAGCGTAGAAACCCGGCTGATCCCTGATGAGCAAATCCTGATTGAACAAACATTGTGTGAATTGGTCGATGAACTGGGATGCCATTTGGTACTAACCACTGGAGGGACAGGGCCTGCTCGTCGCGATGTCACGCCGGATGCAACACTGGCAATTGCGGATCGGGAAATGCCCGGATTTGGGGAACAGATGCGTCAAATCAGCCTTCAATTTGTGCCAACAGCCATTCTGTCCCGACAAGTCGGCGTGATCCGCAATCAAGCGCTGATTCTCAACCTTCCCGGACAACCGAAAGCCATCGCAGAAACACTGGAAGGATTAAAAGACGAAAATGGCAACGTGTTGGTAGCGGGAATTTTTGCCAGTGTTCCTTACTGCATCCAATTGCTGGATGGCCCTTATGTGGAAACGGATGAAAGCGTTGTCACCGCATTCAGGCCGAAAAGTGCACGTCGTTAAAAGCCCATACCATAAAGGTTCTGAACAGGCTCAGAACCTTATGGATAAAAAAATAGAATTACTCACCCAAACTACTACCATTGGTTTCAATCACCCGCTTATACCAATAAAAACTCTTCTTACGACGCCGCTCCAATGAACCGGTTCCCTGTTCATTCTGGTCAACATAGATATAACCGTAGCGTTTGCTTATCTCACCTTTTGAAGCACTGACCAAATCAATAGGCCCCCAACTGGTATATCCCATAATATCCACACCATCTTCAATCGCTTCTCTGACCTGGATAAGATGATCGCTAAGGTATTGAATACGATAATCATCCCGAATACTGCTATCCGCTTCCGGTGTATCTTTCGCACCCAAGCCATTCTCAACGATAAACAAAGGTTTCTGATAGCGATCCCATAACAAATTCAATATCGTGCGTAACCCAAGGGGATCTATCTGCCAACCCCATTCTGAACTGGGTAAATAAGGATTAGCCACCATATGCAGAATATTACCCTGCTGTTTCTGGTATTCCGCTTCATCTGCGGTCATACAGCCGCTCATGTAATAACTAAATGAGATAAAATCGACCGTATTTTTCAGATCATGCTTATCTTGCTCTGTAATTGTCAGTTCAATGCCATTCTCGCGAAAATAACGCAACATATAGCCAGGATAATTCCCACGGCTTTGGACATCGCCAAAAAATAACCACTTTTGATTTTTCTGAAGCGTTGCCAATACATCTTCGGGTTTACAGGTTAATGGATACATCAAACCACCCAGCAACATATTACCAATCTGGGCATCAGGAATGATCTCTCGGCACAATTTCACTGCTCTGGCGCTGGCAACCAATTGATGGTGAATAGCTTGATAGATCTCTGATTGAGTGCTGTTTCTCGATAATCCAACACCTGTCAGCGGTTCATGCAGCGACATATTGATTTCATTAAATGTCAGCCATAACTTCACCTTACTCTGGTAGCGATTAAATACCGTGCGCGCATAGTGTTCAAAAAAGGCGATCAATCTGCGATCTCCCCACCCGCCATATTTTTTGACTAGCGTCCACGGCATTTCATAGTGAGATAATGTGATCAAAGGTTGGATGCCATATTTGGCCATTTCGTCGAACAACTGGTCATAAAATGCCAGGCCCGCTTCATTGGGTTGCTTTTCATCGCCATGAGGAAAAACCCGGCTCCAGGCAATCGAGGTACGTAAGCATTTAAATCCCATTTCTGCAAACAGGGCGATATCTTCGGGGTAACGGTGATAGAAATCGATAGCAATATCTTTGAGATATCGCGTTTCATCCGCAGGATCACGTTCAACAACGGGGCCAGTAATCCCTTGTGGCAAAACATCTGAAGTGGAAAAACCTTTTCCATCCGTCAAATAAGCACCTTCAACTTGATTGGCAGCAATCGCGCCTCCCCATAAAAAATGCGTTGGAAACTGTTTCATGCAAACCCTCCTCTCATGGATATTTAAGGCTTATGTAGGAATTCAGATTGGTTTTTATCGGTGTTGTTTTCTGTAGGTGAACTGGTAACAGCAGGCAGGCCAAATAACCACGTCAAAATGGTCGCGATAATAAACGCTAGCAATGTGCCAATTATTGCGCCCCATACGGTATTATCGATTCCTGATGGCGGGATCATTTGAGTAAAAGTAAAAATATTGCTTAGTCCTATTGAATAAACAGCACTTTGGTAATAACCAACCACAGAGCCACCAATCGCACCAGCAATACAACCAAAGATAAACGGCCGACGGTAAGGCAGGGTAACCCCATAAACCGCAGGCTCAGTGATACCAAAGATACCAGCGGTAACAGCAGAGCCAGACAACATTTTTAATTTAGCATCGCGGGTACGCAAGAAAACGCCCAATGCAGCCCCCGTTTGCCCTATTACGGCCGGTAACAACAAGGGGGTTAACGTATCATGCCCCAAAACCGTTAAGTTGTTGAACATGATTGGTACTAATCCCCAATGCAGCCCAAAAATGACACAAACTTGCCAGATTGCTCCCATAATTGCCCCTGCCAGAGCCGGTGCAAACTCATATACTGCCTGATAACCATAAGCCAATGAATAGCTTAGCGATGTCGCCACTGGCCCAATGACAATAAAGACGAGTGGAACAATCAATATCAGGCAGACAAGGGGAGTAATGAAGGTTTTAATGGTGACGGGCAGGCGTGAATCCAATTTTTTCTCTATTTTACAGCTTATCCAGGAGGCAAAAATAATTGGGATCACAGAAGAGCTATAATTCAAAAATGAGAGTGGGATACCCATAAAGTATTCAGTTGTGCTGCCAGCAACTATAGATGCCTCGAAAGCAGAGATAATCATGGGATGTACCAAGGCTCCGCCAATTCCCATTGTAATAAATGGATTGCCCCCAAACTTTTTACCTGCGGTATAGCCAAGTAATAAAGGGAAAAAATAAAACAGCGAGTCACTGGCAGCATACCAGATACGATAAGTACCGCTGTCAGGTGTTAGCCAATGAAATGCAATGGTAACGGCAAGCAAGCCTTTTAAGATCCCGGAAGCTGCCATTACCCCCAAAAATGGGGTAAAGATACCCGAAATAATATCGATAAAATGGTTAAATAAGTTATCGTGCTTGCCAGTTGGATTTGGCATTGCAGGTGTTTCATCAGAAGGTGCTAACACTTGTTGGATAACCTGATATACCTCTTTGACTTGATTACCAATCACAACCTGAAATTGTCCACCACTTTCGACAACCGTAATGATATCAGGATGGGCTTTTAGTTTATTGATATCGGCGAGTGAGCGATCCCATAGTTTAAAACGCAGCCGAGTCGCACAATGAACGAGACTGACAATATTTGCTTTACCACCAACACCCACAATGATTTCCTGGGCCAGTATCTGGTATTTCATGCCACTTCCCTCATTTTCCGCACTGCCTGTGCTTTAAAAAAGATAGTATGCGTGTGATTTTATTCGACATGGAAGTGACATAACATGTGGGTTGGGTTCTTTTTAAAAGTTGTAGAATAAATATCTTTTAATATAGCATAAGTTTTATTTTCATCTATTTTGAGTCTGACCAGAACATTGAAAATAAACACCTTAGAACCCATTTTATAACTATAAATCGGTAACTTATGTCACAATATCACAATCGTCCATTAAATAAACAAGATTATAAAACGCTGTCCTTAGCGGCTTTAGGTGGCGCTCTGGAATTTTACGACTTTATTATCTTTATCTTTTTTGCTGTTGCGCTTGGGGAACTCTTTTTCCCTGCGGATATACCTGAATGGCTCAGACAACTACAGACATTCGGTATTTTTGCAGCGGGTTATCTGGTTCGGCCTTTAGGTGGGATCGTCATGGCCCATTTTGGCGATCTCATTGGGCGTAAGAAAATGTTTTCACTCAGCATATTGTTGATGGCTGTACCCACTCTGGCCATCGGCCTGTTGCCCACCTATGACGCCATAGGTATTGCTGCTCCTATCCTGCTGCTACTAATGCGGATTATGCAGGGAGCCGCAATTGGGGGGGAAGTACCCGGAGCCTGGGTTTTTGTGGCAGAGCATGTTCCTCATAAACGCATCGGATTTGCCTGTGGTGTTTTAACGGCAGGATTGAGTTTGGGGATTTTATTTGGTTCTCTCGTCGCAACCATTATTACTTCGATTTATTCCAGGCAAGAAGTCTTGGATTGGGCATGGCGTCTGCCATTTTTCTTAGGCGGTATTTTCGGTTTATGTGCCATGTATCTGCGCCGCTGGCTGCATGAAACTCCTGTCTTCAAAGAAATGCAGGAACGCAAAACGTTGGCAGAAGAGCTGCCACTAAAAACTGTCGTGTTTAATCACAAACGCGCCATCGCTATTTCCATGCTGCTGACATGGCTCCTTTCTGCTGGCATTGTCGTCGTTATCTTGATAACACCAACCTATATGCAGACAGTATTTAATCTGGAACAATCACTGACTTTGCAAGCAAACAGCCTGGCAATCATCTCATTGGCAATTGGCTGTATCTCTGTCGGATATTTATGCGACAAATGGGGAGCCGGTATCGTGCTGATTATCGGTTGCATTCTATTGGCTGCCACAACATGGTTTTTCTATCACAATATCAGCCATGAACCGCTCAAACTATTTAGCGCTTATTCCTTCGCTGGTCTGACTGTTGGTGTGATTAGCGCTACGCCTTTTGTTATGGTGAAAAGCTATCCGCCAGAAGTCAGGTTTAGTGGCATTTCATTTGCCTATAATTTGGCTTATGCCATTTTCGGTGGACTGACACCGATCTTCGTCACCATACTGTTGGTATATACTCCTCTGGCACCTGCCTACTATATGCTGACCTTATCGGCGGTTGGTCTGTTATTGGGGGTTTACTTGCGGAAGAAATCTATCTGAAAAAGTGGGCAGGAAATTAGAGGATTAATAAAACACAGGATGAGCATAAATCACCCATCCTGTTAAAAACGGTTAAGCGTGTTTCACTTCACCAATTGGCAGAACAGTACGGCCATATTGTTCATTCAGAACTTCGGCCATTGCCAGATAGAAAGCACTCGCACCACAGATAACGCCTTCATAACCCGCAAAGGTCAGGATGCGGGCATCACCGGTGATATTGCCAATTGCCAGCAATGCAAACAGCAGCGTCAGGCTGCCAAATACAAATTGCAGGACACGGTTAGCTTTCAACGTACCAAAGAACATAAACAGCGTGAAAATTCCCCACAGGGCGAGATAAACACCAAGGAACTCTTGGCTGGTTGCTTCAGCCAGCCCCATCTTCGGCAGGAAAAGCAACGCGATCAGGCTCAACCAGAACAAACCGTAAGAGGTAAATGCGGTTGCAGCAAACGTATTTCCTTTTTTGTACTCAAAGATGCCGGCCAGCACCTGAGCCAAACCACCGTAAAAAATTCCCATACTCAAAATTGCGGATGCCAATGGGAAAAAACCTGCATTGTGCAGATTCAACAAAATGGTTGTCATGCCAAAACCCATTAAACCCAATGGGCCTGGGTTCGCCAACTGATTAGAATGCATACTTCCCCTAGAAAATACAAATAAAACAAAATATTAAAAAGCTTTCATGGCACTTTACCGCGCCAGGAAATCATAAAAGGCGGCGAATCATAATGTGATGGCATCAACTACACAATGGTCTGCGAAAAATTTTTTTGTTAAATCTCAATTTTTTTTCAATTCTCCCCTTGATGATGAGATGAATGACCCCATCTAAGTCTCAACTACAGTTACTACTGAATATTTCGGCATTAGCTGGAAAATAAAATGAGGAATTTCTGGCGAACAACGCCATTGAAAAGCAAACATTCGTCCTCATATAGCTTAGTAACTTGACCGAATATATGAATTCTTTGTGGAGGCGTTTAGATGGGTAAAATCATTGGTATCGACTTGGGAACTACCAATTCTTGTGTAGCAATTATGGACGGCACAACCACTCGTGTGCTTGAAAACAGCGAAGGTGACCGTACCACACCTTCTATCATCGCATATACTCAGGATGGTGAAACTCTGGTTGGTCAACCAGCTAAACGTCAGGCTGTTACTAACCCCCAAAACACGTTGTTCGCCATTAAGCGTTTGATTGGCCGTCGTTTTCAGGACGAAGAAGTACAGCGTGACGTCTCTATCATGCCATACAAAATCATGGCTGCGGATAACGGTGATGCATGGCTGGAAGTGAAAGGCCAGAAAATGGCACCACCTCAGGTTTCTGCTGAAGTTCTGAAAAAAATGAAGAAAACAGCGGAAGACTATCTGGGTGAACCCGTAACCGAAGCGGTTATCACTGTTCCTGCATACTTCAACGATGCACAACGTCAGGCAACTAAAGATGCTGGCCGTATCGCTGGTCTGGAAGTTAAGCGTATCATCAACGAACCAACTGCGGCTGCGTTGGCTTACGGTCTGGACAAAGAAGTGGGTAACCGCACCATCGCGGTTTATGACTTGGGTGGTGGTACTTTCGATATCTCTATCATTGAAATTGATGAAGTTGATGGCGAAAAAACGTATGAAGTTCTGGCGACCAATGGTGATACCCACTTGGGTGGTGAAGACTTCGACAGCCGCATGATCAACTATCTGGTTGACGAGTTTAAGAAAGAACAAGGCATCGACCTGCGTAATGACCCACTGGCAATGCAGCGTCTGAAAGAAGCAGCAGAAAAAGCGAAAATCGAACTTTCTTCTGCACAGCAGACTGACGTAAATCTGCCATACATCACAGCAGATGCGACCGGTCCTAAGCACATGAACATTAAAGTTACCCGTGCAAAATTGGAATCTCTGGTTGAAGACCTGGTTAAACGTTCTATCGAGCCATTGAAAGTTGCACTGAATGACGCCGGCCTGTCTGTAACTGACGTTCAGGATGTGATTCTGGTTGGTGGTCAGACTCGTATGCCACTGGTACAGAAAGCAGTTGCAGATTTCTTCGGCAAAGAGCCACGTAAAGACGTGAACCCAGATGAAGCGGTTGCAATGGGTGCAGCGGTTCAGGGCGGTGTACTGGCAGGTGACGTGAAAGATGTTCTGCTGTTGGACGTAACTCCACTGTCTCTGGGTATCGAAACCATGGGCGGCGTAATGACTTCCCTGATTTCTAAGAACACCACTATTCCAACTAAACATAGTCAAGTGTTCTCTACAGCGGAAGACAACCAGTCTGCGGTAACGATCCACGTACTGCAAGGTGAACGTAAGCGTGCCGGCGATAACAAATCTCTGGGTCAGTTCAATCTGGATGGTATTCAGCCAGCAATGCGCGGTACTCCGCAGATCGAAGTTACTTTCGATATTGATGCTGACGGCATCCTGCACGTTTCGGCGAAAGACAAAAACTCAGGTCGTGAGCAAAACATCACCATCAAGGCATCTTCTGGTCTGAATGAAGAGGAAATCCAGCAGATGGTACGTGATGCAGAAGCAAACGCAGAAGCTGACCGTAAGTTTGAAGAGCTGGTTCAGATTCGTAACCAGGCTGACCAACTGATCCACGGCACCCGCAAGCAAATTGAAGAAGCAGGTGACAAGCTGACAGCAGACGATAAAGCAGCAATCGAGAAAGCAACTTCTGAACTGGAAACGGCGGCGAAAGGCGAAGACAAAGCTGAAATCGAAGCGAAGATCCAAGCTCTGGTTGAAGCCTCTCAGAAACTGCTGGAAATTGCCCAACAGCAAGCCCAGGCTGGTGCTGCCGATGCAGGCGCAAGCAACGCAAAGAAAGATGACGACGTTGTAGACGCTGAGTTCGAAGAAGTTAAAGACAAAAAATAATAGCCCTTAGCGGGCAAAGTAACAGGGCGCCTGTTACTTGTTAACTGGCACGGGCGTTGAGGTAACTCCACGCCCGTGCGTGCGTGTTAAGGGTAGACAATACGATGGCAAAAAAAGATTATTACGAAGTTTTGGGAGTTTCCAAAACCGCAGACGAAAAAGAAATCAAAAAAGCCTATAAACGGCTGGCAATGAAACATCACCCTGACCGTAATCAGGGGGATAAAGAATCAGAAAGTAAATTCAAAGAAATTAAAGAAGCGTATGAGATCCTGACAGATCCTCAGAAACGTGCCGCTTATGACCAATATGGTCACGCTGCCTTTGAACAGGGTGGCATGGGCGGTGGCGCTGGTGGTTTCGGGGGCGGAGCTGACTTTAGCGATATCTTTGGTGACGTTTTCGGAGATATTTTCGGTGGTGGCCGTCGTCAACAGCGTCCTAGCCGTGGTTCAGACCTGCGTTACAGCATGGAATTAACTCTGGAAGAAGCTGTCCGTGGTGTGACCAAAGAGATCCGCATTCCAACACTGGAGTCCTGTGATACCTGCCACGGCAACGGAACCAAATCGGGCGCTTCCCCAGAAACCTGTCCAACCTGTCACGGTGCCGGCCAGGTACAAATGCGCCAAGGGTTCTTCGCAGTCCAGCAGCCTTGTCCTCAATGTCACGGACGCGGAAAAATCATCAAAGAGCCTTGCGGTAAATGTCATGGACATGGTCGCATTGAAAAATACAAAACACTGTCCGTTAAAATTCCAGCTGGCGTCGACACCGGTGATCGCATTCGCTTAAGCGGTGAAGGTGAAGCAGGTGAACACGGTGCACCATCCGGCGATTTGTACGTTCAGGTTCAGGTCAAATCTCACCATATCTTCGAGCGTGATGGCAGCAATCTCTATTGTGAAGTGCCGATCAACTTCGCAACGGCGGCATTGGGTGGCGAAATTGAAGTCCCAACTCTTGATGGTCGTGTCAGCCTGAAAATCCCTGCGGAAACCCAGACGGGCAAGCTATTCCGTATGAAAGGCAAAGGGGTTAAATCCGTTCGCGGCGGCGTTCAGGGCGATTTGCTGTGCCGTGTCGTAGTAGAAACACCGGTTAAACTGAATGAAGAACAAAAAGAATTAATGCGTCAATTAGGCGAATCCTTTGGCGGGAAAAGCGGTGAAACCAATAGCCCTCGCTCCAAGAGTTTCCTTGATGGCGTGAAAAAATTTTTTGATGATCTGACCAAGTAATTTAGATCTCTGATAAATCCCGCCTGATTATCTTGCTCATATATTGATAATCAGGCGGGATTCCTAATCTGTTAATCCACCCTCAATTTTAGAGGGAAGTTACCCTAGCTTCGTAGTAATAACCCCAGCCACAATCACAATACAAGCCAATAATCGCATTTTGCTAAACGGCTCTCGCAAGATAACCACAGACAATAACATCGCAAATAACACGCTAGTTTCGCGCAATGCAGCAACCAGCACGATAGATGCATGGCTCATAGCCCAAATCACGATGCCATAACTGAGTAATTGCATTAGCCCACCCAATAGCCC
This sequence comes from Xenorhabdus sp. SGI 60, assembly GCF_056632175.1. Classification (NCBI taxonomy): domain Bacteria; kingdom Pseudomonadati; phylum Pseudomonadota; class Gammaproteobacteria; order Enterobacterales; family Morganellaceae; genus Xenorhabdus; species Xenorhabdus sp. SGI 60. The sequence continues at coordinate 3,530,233 of NZ_CP196860.1, forward strand.
CTGTTTCCAATATTGGTGAAGCTTCCTTCCGGCGGTACTCCAATATTTGCAATACATCATCGCCCCCATGACCCAACCATTAATAGCAAACAGCCATAAGATATAGGCCAAAGTATTATCGCCAGCTCTGGAGCCAGCGCCATCGGACAAGGTATAACCGGCGGTAAATGCCGATGTTGTGATTGCCGCAAGTAACGTTTTACGATCCAGATGAAGAGCATTTTTCCCATGTGGAAAAGCAATTAGCAGAATTCCCACGATAATGAACCCGACTCCCAGCATGGCAAGGGGCGGTAACATTTCCTGCAAAATTATCCAACTCAATAAAGCGGTAATGAGTGGCGCACAACCTCTGGCAATGGGATATACCTGCCCCAAATCTCCCGTCGCATAAGAGCGGCTTAAAAACAGGCAATAAGCCGTATGTAAAATAACAGATAAGATTAACCACGGCACAGAAGATAATGACGGTAATCCAACCCAAAACAATCCCAATGTAGCAATAATTCCGGCAAAAAAAGCAATAATTGAAATGCCTAAAAACCGATCAGCGCTAATCTTAACTAAGGCATTCCAACTGGCATGTAACAAAGCCGCGCCAAGGACAAACAGGAAAAGTAATGTTGTCATGGAGTATCTTACTCATCTCGTTATCACAAATAATGATTAAAACTTCTTCTGTTATGCAGTGTAATTTATCAATATGTCGAAAAATATTATTTCGTTATGTTATAATTCGAATAAAACGATTAATATAGCATAAATAATCTACTTTTTCCGATATCATGACTAGCATAACATGCATGACCTTGATCAATTTCATAAGTTAATTTATCCATGACTGCAATCATTCGCCAATTTTTAAAATTAGAAGCCGCAGGAGGGATCTTTCTCATTATAGCGGCCATTATTGCGCTGGTTATGGCGAATACGCCATTACAGGGTATTTATCATCAATTTCTCAACCTTCCTGTTGCAGTGCAATTCGCCGCGCTGGAAATCAATAAGCCATTATTACTATGGATAAATGATGGATTAATGGCGGTGTTTTTTCTCATTGTCGGGCTGGAAGTAAAACGGGAACTCATGGAAGGCTCACTTGCGGGTCGCGATAAAGCTATTTTCCCAGCCATTGCTGCGCTTGGGGGAATGTTGGCGCCAGCATTGATCTATCTGCTGTTTAATGGCAGTGACGAGATCACCCAACAAGGTTGGGCAATTCCCTGCGCAACAGATATTGCTTTTGCACTAGGGATCATGGCGTTGTTGGGGAAGCGTGTTCCCACCGCATTAAAAGTATTTTTGCTGGCGTTAGCGATTATTGATGATTTAGGTGTCATCTTCATTATCGCTTTGTTCTATACCAAAACTGTATCTTTGACAGCATTAGGCTTGGCTACCGCCATGATTGGGTTACTGGTTTGGATGAATTGGAAAGGAATAGCTAAAACATCCGCTTATCTGATTGTTGGTACTGCTTTATGGGTGTGTATCTTGAAATCGGGCATTCATGCCACACTGGCTGGCGTTATTGTCGGGTTCTTGATCCCCCTTCGAGATAAAAAAGGTGAGTCACCTTCTGAAACGTTGGAGCATGAACTGCATTCATGGGTTGCTTATTTAATTCTGCCACTGTTTGCTTTTGCCAATGCCGGTGTTTCATTACAGGGCGTCACATTAGATGGCTTAACCAGTATATTGCCTATAGGCATTGCCATTGGCCTGTTTATTGGCAAGCCATTGGGTATTTTCCTGTTTAGCTGGATTTCGGTAAAACTGGGAATTGCTAAATTGCCGGAAAAAATTGGCATGAAACAAATTTTCGCTGTTTCCGTACTGTGTGGGATCGGTTTTACCATGTCTATCTTTATCTCAGGTCTGGCATTTGAAGGTCTCAATGACACCTTCAGTACTTATTCCCGCTTAGGAATATTGATAGGTTCTACAACCGCGGCTGTTGTCGGTTATGGACTGCTAACCATACTATTACCGAAGAAAAAAACCGTAGTCAAAAACAGATGAATAGACTAATTTAAGCACAGATATAGAAAGAATTTCCGAGGTAACTCATTCTATTAATATTCGTGGCAAAACGTTTATAACTGCGATGCTGCGAATATTTTCATAGTCATAGAAAATAGCAATAGAAAAATAGGAAAACGCCATAATCTGGCGACCTGAAATGTATGGTCACGACTGTTATACAGATGTGAGGCGATACACAAGGATAAATATATGCGGGTTTCACATTTAAATTTTAACCACCTCTATTATTTTTGGCACGTTTGCAAGGAAGGTTCTGTTGTGGGGGCAGCAGAAACGCTCTACCTGACACCACAAACCATTACAGGGCAGATAAAAGCGTTGGAAGAGCGTCTGGGTGGAAAGTTATTCAAGCGTCAAGGAAGAGGTCTAGTCCCCTCAGAACTGGGGCAACTCATTTTCCGCTATGCGGATAAGATGTTTACACTCAGCCAGGAAATGATGGATATCGTGACTTACAGCCGAGAATCAAATCTGTTGTTTGATGTAGGGGTCGCTGATGCGCTGTCTAAACGTTTAGTGAGTAAAGTGCTGGAAACAACCGTTGTGGAGCACGAAAAAATCCACTTGCGTTGTTTTGAATCGACACATGAAATGCTGCTTGAACAGCTCAGCCAGCATAAGCTGGATATGATCCTATCCGATTGTCCAGTGGATTCTTCTCAACAGGAAGGATTGTTTTCAGTGAAATTGGGGGAATGCAATATCAGTTTTTATTGCCGCCAGCCGATCCCAGAAAAGCCCTTTCCAGCATGCTTGGAAGAGCGCCGTTTATTAATCCCCGGCCGCCGTTCTATGTTAGGCAGAAAGCTCCTGACGTGGATACGCAATAAAAATCTTGAAGTTGAAGTGCTGGGCGAATTTGATGATGCCGCTTTGATGAAAGCGTTTGGTCTGTATCACAACGCCATTTTCATTGCGCCTTCTTTCTACGCCAATGATATTTTTGCTGATAGTGATATTGTTGAGATAGGTCGATTGGATACGGTACAGGAAGAATATTACGTTATCTTTGCCGAGCGCATGATCCAGCATCCGGCAGTCCAGCGCGTGTGTAACAAAGACTTTTCTGCATTATTCAGCTCGCCCCCCAAAAGTCGCCCTGAAAAATCAGGTTAAAATCAGCATATTAAAATCAACAGATACAAAAAAACCGGCTTAGAGCCGGTTTTTTTAGCATCATCAAAACCAATGATTACATTGCTTTGATTTGTGCTGCCAGTGCAGATTTATGACGTGCTGCTTTATTTTTGTGGATCAGACCTTTGCAGGCGTGACGATCAACAATTGGTTGCATGTCATTGAAGGCTTTCTGTGCAGTTTCTTTATCGCCAGCAGCGATAGCCGCGTAGACTTTCTTGATAAAAGTGCGCACCATAGAACGACGGCTCGCATTGTGCTGACGGCGTTTCTCAGACTGTACGGCGCGTTTCTTAGCTGATTTGATATTAGCCAAGGTCCAACTCCCAAATATATTCTATCGAGGACAATTCAAAGGCCGAGGAATATGCCTGTTCAGCCTTCTTTTGTCAATGGATTTGTGCAAATAAGCGTCGTTGTACAGCGACGCCGATTACGTTGTGATGGGGCGGGATTTTATCAGCTTACTCAGAGGGAATACAGTCTTTCGCAATAAAAAACTGAATGAATCACAGAGAAATGCGATAAATTAAATATTTTTCGGGCATCTAGCCTATTTTTATTGTATGAATCAGTTTATTAATTAAAACCCTTTGTGATCGTGGGTTAACCTTGAGCTTTGTACAAGGTATAATCCGGCAATTTCCACGGTATTGAGCCAGCTATGGAGCTAATTCGCGGTATACACAATATCCGGGCGCGTCACCATGGTTGCGTGCTGACGATTGGTAATTTTGATGGTGTCCATCGCGGGCATCAGGCTTTACTAAAACACTTGAAGCAAGAAGGGCAGCGTTTCGGATTACCGACGATGGTCATGATTTTCGAACCGCAGCCTCTGGAAGTTTTTGTGGCAGATAAAGCACCAGCTCGCCTGACCAGGCTGAGAGATAAAATAAAGTATCTAGCTCAAAATGGCGTTGATTATCTGTTATGCGTGAAATTTGACAAACATTTTGCAGCTAACTCACCTGAAGCTTTTGTGTCACAGTTGCTCATTGAAAAACTGGGTGTTAAGTTTCTGGCAGTAGGTGATGATTTCCGTTTTGGCAAAAATCGCCGCGGGGATTTTCACTATTTGCAGCGAGCAGGTAAGCAATATGGTTTTGATATTACCAGCACAGACAGTTTTTGTGACAGCGGTCTTAGGATCAGCAGTACAGCCATTCGTCAGGCACTGCAAAGTGATGATCTGGCTTTGGCTGAAATATTATTGGGGCATCCTTACAGTATAAGTGGCAGAGTTGTTCACGGTAAGCAATTGGGACGCACTATCGGTTTTCCTACTGCTAACTTACCGTTGAAACGTCTGGTTGCGCCTGTTCAGGGCGTTTATGCTGTTGAAGTCCATGGATTGGGTGATAACCCCCTACCAGGTGTTGCAAACATCGGCAATCGCCCTACCGTTGCGGGTCAAGGCCAACAACTTGAAGTGCATTTGATTGATACCCAAATGGATCTGTATGGGCGTCATATTGATGTAGTATTACGTAAAAAATTGCGTAATGAGCAGCGATTTGCTTCTCTTGATGCGCTTAAACAGCAAATCGCAAATGATGTGGTTGCTGCGAGAAACTATCTCTTGCAGCGATCCAAGTCATGTATCTAGCGGAAAATTGGAACTGAGAATCTATAATGAGTGACTATAAAGATACCCTGAATTTACCGGAAACAGGGTTCCCTATGCGCGGGGATTTAGCTAAGCGCGAACCAGATATGTTGAAACGTTGGTACAAAGAAGGTTTGTATCAGGCAATTAGAAAAGCAAAATCTGGCAAGAAAACGTTTATTTTGCATGATGGTCCTCCTTATGCAAACGGCGATATTCATATTGGTCACTCAGTTAATAAAATTCTCAAAGATATTGTTATTAAGTCCAAGGGGCTATCAGGCTTCGACTCGCCTTATATTCCAGGTTGGGACTGCCACGGTTTGCCTATTGAGCTTAAGGTTGAGCAAATTATCGGCAAGCCAGGGGAAAAATTTTCCGCCGCTGAATTCCGTGCTGAGTGCCGTAAATATGCCATGACTCAGGTCGAAGCACAGAAAGTGGGCTTCAAACGTCTGGGTGTCCTGGGTGATTGGGATAAACCTTACCTGACCATGGACTTCAAAACGGAAGCCGACATCATTCGTGCTCTCGGCCGCATTATCAAAAATGGGCACTTGCTGAAAGGCGTAAAACCCGTTCACTGGTGTACTGATTGTGGTTCCTCCCTCGCCGAAGCGGAAGTGGAATACTACGATAAAACGTCCCCTTCCATCGACGTGCGCTTCGCGGCCGTTGATGCTGATGCCGTGTATGCCAAATTTGCTGTACAACCACAAGGTCTGCCTGTTTCTTTAATCATCTGGACAACCACCCCGTGGACATTACCAGCAAACCGTGCGATTGCCTTGGGTGCAGAAATCACCTACCAATTGGTCAAAATCAATGACGAATGTATCATTCTGGCGGCTGAACTTGTCGAAAACGTTATGCAGCGCGCGGGTATCACTGCATGGGAAGTTTTAGGCGATTGCTCAGGTGCGGTTCTGGAACTGTTGCGCTTCAACCATCCATTCATGAGCTACGATGTTCCCGCCATCCTCGGTGATCACGTAACGCTTGAAGCCGGTACAGGTGCAGTCCATACTGCGGGTGGTCACGGTCCAGAGGATTACGCTATCAGCTTAAAATATGGCCTTGAAATCGCCAACCCGGTTGGCCCGAATGGCTGCTATATCTCTGGTACTTATCCTTCTCTGGATGGACAATTTGTCTTCAAAGCTAACGATATCATTGTTGAATTGTTGCAAGAGAAAGGCGCATTGCTGAATCTGGCAAAAATTCAACACAGTTACCCGTGCTGCTGGCGCCACAAAAAACCGATTATCTTCCGTGCAACACCACAATGGTTCATCAGCATGGACAAAAATGGTTTGCGCGAACAATCGCTGCAAGAGATCAAAGATGTTCAGTGGATACCTGGCTGGGGACAGGCACGTATCGAATCAATGGTAGAAAACCGTCCAGACTGGTGTATTTCCCGCCAGCGTACATGGGGCGTGCCAATGTCTCTGTTCATTCATAAAGAGACCCAAGAGCCACATCCTCGCACCGTTGAATTGATTGAAGAAGTCGCCAAGCGCGTTGAAGTCGATGGCATTCAAGCATGGTGGGATCTGGATGCAGCAGACCTGCTGGGTGATGAGGCCGCAGATTACACCAAGGCGTCAGACACACTGGATGTTTGGTTTGATTCAGGAAGTACCCATTCTTCGGTTGTAGATGCACGTCCAGAATTCAACGGCAATTCAGCCGATCTGTATCTGGAAGGTTCTGACCAGCACCGTGGCTGGTTTATGTCTTCACTGATGTTGTCTACGGCGATTAAAGGCAAAGCCCCTTATCGTCAGGTTCTGACTCATGGTTTTACCGTTGATGAACAAGGGCGTAAGATGTCCAAATCCATCGGTAATACCATCAGCCCACAAGATGTGATGAATAAACTGGGCGCAGATATCCTGCGTTTATGGGTGGCAGCAACTGACTATACTGGCGAAATCGCGGTTTCTGACGAGATCCTGAAGCGTTCTGCTGATGCTTACCGTCGTATCCGTAACACCGCCCGCTTCCTGCTGGCAAACCTGAACGGTTTCAACCCGGAAGAGCACATGGTAAAAGCAGAAGATATGGTTGTTCTGGATCGCTGGGCAGTTGGCCGTGCTCAGGCAGCACAGACAGATATCCTCAAATACTATGAAGAGTATGATTTCCACTCAGTAGTTCAACGCTTGATGCAGTTCTGTTCTGTGGAAATGGGTTCGTTCTATCTGGATATCATCAAAGATCGCCAATACACCGCGAAAAGTGACGGTCTTGCTCGTCGTAGCTGCCAGACTGCCTTGTTCCATATTGCAGAAGCCCTGGTTCGCTGGATGATGCCGATCCTGTCGTTTACTGCCGATGAAATCTGGCATGAATTGCCCGGTAAACGTACTCAATACGTCTTTACCGAAGAGTGGTACAACGGACTGTTTGGTCTGGCAGATGGCGAAGATATGAACGATACTTTCTGGGCTGATCTGCTGGCAGTACGTAGCGAAGTGAACAAAGTTCTGGAACAGGCTCGTAATGACAAACATATCCGCAGTTCATTGGAAGCAGCCGTCACACTCTATGCAGATGAAGCACTGGCAGAAAAACTCAACAAACTGTCTGATGAACTACGCTTTGTCCTGCTGACATCTCAGGTTGACGTTGCTGCTTATGCAACCGCCGGTGAGGATGCGCAGCAAAGTGAAATTACGGGCCTGAAAGTGGCCTTGCGCAAAGCAGACGGAGAAAAATGTCCACGTTGCTGGCACTATGCTAAAAACGTGGGCCAGGTGGCGGAACATGCAGAACTTTGCGGCCGCTGTGTGACTAACGTTGCCGGTAACGGTGAAGAGCGTAAATTTGCCTGATGAGTAAACCCATTTGTTCCACCGGACTTCGCTGGCTTTGGCTGGTTGTTGTGGTATTAATACTGGATTTGGGCAGTAAGCACCTAGTGTTGCAGCATTTCACACTGTATGAATCCGTTCCATTGATACCTTATTTCAATCTGACCTATGCCCAGAATTTAGGGGCGGCTTTCAGTTTTCTGGCCGATAAGGGCGGCTGGCAGCGTTGGTTCTTTGCATTGGTGGCAACTGCCATCACGGTTGTACTGCTGGTCATGATGTATCGTTCCCATGCCAGGCAGAAACTGAGCAATATTGCCTACGCCTTAGTGATTGGTGGGGCTTTGGGAAATTTGTTCGACAGGCTGGTACATGGCTTTGTTGTCGATTTTATCGACTTTTATGTCGGAGAATGGCACTGGCCTACCTTTAATATTGCCGATTCTGCAATTTGCATCGGGGCAGCTCTCATTATCATTGAGAGCTTTATCAGCCCTGATGACAAGGACAAGCAAGCGGTCTCGAAAACTTAGTCATTGAAAGAATGATAATAAAACCAGCTCCGGCTTAGTTAACTGGGGCTGGTAACTCCGTCTATACCCAATAGTGGTATATTTGCAATCATTTTTTAAGTAAAAGGCTTGAGCAATATGTCAATGCAGGTGCAAACGCACAGTGCAGTTTTATTACATTTCACATTAAAGCTGGATGATGGCTCTACAGCGGATTCGACTTACAACCAAGGTAAACCCGCATTATTCCGCCTCGGTAATGGTAGTCTCTCTGCCCCATTAGAAGAGCAACTTCTTGGTTTGAAAGTCGGTGATAAGCATCAATTTACTCTGGCTGGAGAAACCATTTTTGGCAAACACAACCCTGATTTAGTCCAATATTTCATTCCTCGTGATTTTTCCGATGCCGGTATCCCAGAAGTAGGCACCATCATGTTATTTACAGCCATGAACGGCAGTGAAATGCCGGGGTTTATCAAAGACGTGGCTGAAGGTTCCATTACTGTTGATTTTAACCATCCGCTGGCTGAACAAAACATCACTTTTGAGATTGAAGTGCTGGAAATTGACCCTCAGTTGGAGGAAAACCATGCAAATATTGCTGGCTAACCCTCGTGGTTTCTGTGCCGGTGTTGATCGTGCTATCAGCATCGTGGAACGGGCGCTGGAATTGTACGGCGCTCCCATTTATGTTCGCCATGAAGTGGTACATAACCGCTATGTGGTTGACAATCTCAGAAATCTTGGCGCTATTTTCATTGAAGAAATTTCAGAAGTGCCCGATGGCGCCATTCTGATCTTTTCTGCTCATGGCGTATCTCAAGCCATCCGTGCGGAAGCCCGCTCCCGTGATTTAACCATGCTGTTTGATGCTACCTGCCCATTGGTCACCAAAGTTCATATGGAAGTCGCAAGAGCCAGTCGAAAAGGTAAAGAAGCGATTTTAATCGGACATGCTGGTCATCCTGAAGTAGAAGGCACCATGGGGCAATACAATAACCCCAAAGGGGGCATGTATCTGGTGGAATCACCGGAAGAGTGTGGAAACTGCAAGTTAAGGATGAAAATAACCTCTGTTTTATGACACAAACGACACTTTCGGTTGATGACACCTCCGAAGTAATTGATGCGCTTAATGCAAGGTTTCCCAATATTGTCGGCCCACGCAAAGACGATATCTGCTATGCCACAACTAACCGTCAGGAAGCCGTGCGTGATTTGGCATCAGGGGCTGATGTCGTGTTGGTTGTTGGTTCTAAAAACTCATCAAATTCGAACCGCCTGGCCGAACTTGCACAACGCGTAGGCAAGCCTGCCTATTTGATTGATTCAGCTAAGGATATCCAGGCAGAGTGGATCACAGGTGTGAACGCAGTAGGTGTCACAGCGGGGGCATCGGCACCGGATATTTTGGTACAACAAGTGATTGAACGCCTGAAAACGTTTGGCGCAGAAACAGTTATCGAGCTGCATGGCAGAGAAGAAAATATCGTTTTTGAAGTACCAAAAGAGTTACGGGTTGAAGTGAAAGAGGTTAATTAACTCAGATAAGCTTTTTTAAGTTATAAAGATGGGTTGGGAAGGATAAGAAATAAATCCCGACCCGATCTCCCACAAAAAATCCGAATACATGACGATGTCTTGAGTGCTCTGATTGAAATTTAGATAAACTTATATCGATAAGTATTAGTTATCCCATCATATTTCCATTTGTCATTGCACTCAATCGGGTGTAATTCCATGTAAGATTCTGTCACAACAAATCCCATCTTCATATATGCCGGTACAGCGTCAATTACTGCTCGAAGTTTTAGATTACCGTTCTTCCCCAATTGTTGCGATTTATTTACTGCCTGTTCAATCAGTAAAACCCCACAATCTCGAATACCGCAATGAGTCGCTAAATAATTAACTTTAGGAAAATCAGTGGAGGTATTATCACTTGAAGACATCTGTAATCCCCCTATGGGAGTCCCCCTAAAATAAGCAACAAAAAATGATGAATTCTCTCCTGGTATAGGTTGTCCTGCATTTATTCCTATGCCACCCAATATACTATGTGCTTTAGCAAACCGACTATTCCATTTTTTCTGCTCACTATCACCATTACCACATTTCCAACCATTACTCGCCATTTCTTCTCTTATCTGACGCACTGCAGCTAACGCTTCTTGTGGATTAACCTCCTTAATAACGATGGATGCTCTTACATTGACTGAGCTTGGCCATTTCTCTGAAAAGGATTGTGTTCGGGTTAAAGAGCCAGATGCTAAAGGTTGATGAGTATTAAAAGATTTTGATCTAAACATCATTTTCTCCTAATAATTCCGTATGCACTTGATAAACTTCAAGTTGCAATTTACAACATTATATGAAACCTGATTTTTCCCCCGCTTCGCGGAGAGAAATTACACGCATCTTGAAGTTAGATTGGTATATTAAGTCAACATGTTATATATCTATAGCCCTTATTTCTAAGGTTAAAACGCCATTTATGACTGTTAGCAGGATCTAACACCCAGTATCCTAAATCACCACGAGAAAATCCCATGTTAATGTATGCCGGCGTAGCTTCACTTAATGGAAAAAGTTTTATCTTACCATTGTTTCCTAATTGCTGTGATTTATTCACTGCATGTTCCATTAGTAAAACACCACAATTTCTAATACCACAATGTGTTGCCAAATACTCAACCGTAGGCAGCTCAGAAGTTATGTCATTTGCAGGAGTAAATGCTAAAATTCCAACAGGAACACCTTTAAAATAGGCAGCAAAAAATAATGAATCCATTCTTGATAATTTTTTTCTCCTAATAAAACGCTCGATGTTGTTATGTACAAGCTCAAACATAGAATATGCAGAATCATATCTCATGTTCCATTTTTCTTGTTCATTATCACCAGGCAAGTATTCGGAGCTACTACATTTCCATTCAGTGTTCATGGTGGTTGTCATTATTATATTAGTTACATTTAATGCTTCATGTGGGCTAACTTCCCTGATTGTTATAAAAATGCTGACATCAATCACTGCTGAGGAGATATCTGAAACAGACTTAGCATGAGTTAAGGAATCCAATGTTGCAGGCCGAAGAATATTAAAAGATTTTGATCTGAACATGATGCTATCCTATGCAATAATTTAATTAATTGGATTTTTATTATTCCAATATCATGATATACAACCAACTCTACTTTATTAAAAAAACTTATGGCTCATATTAACATAAAAATAAATTAACTTTGTCAGGCCATGGTATAAGACGGAATAACTTACTGTTTTTATAAAATACCACCAAGATATTTTATTGTAAAAAAACATATAAGCTCGTCAGAATATCAATTAAATTTAAACATAAACTAAAAGTGTTTATTATAATAAGTGAATCACAGTGGAAATACTACATTATATACCAATATAACTTCAATATGCGTCTTATATCTCCTCCAGCCTCAACATACGTATTTGGTTAATCAGTATAATATGGTTTTTCATTAGACGCTGACGAACCCTGAATAGATAAATTTTATAATTTCCAACATGATCCCTGTTTTTCTTATGAACAAGCTATAAATCTGGCGCTGCCAGTCCTTGCCAGTTAAGCTGTAGAACAGTTTCCTTTGTCACCTCAATTAAAAATGATTTACAGAGAGGGCCTTATGGCTGATACAGATATTCGCGTCGCTATCGTCGGTGCTGGCGGGCGCATGGGACGCAATCTTATTCAGGCCGTCCAGCAGTTGGATGGTGTTATACTTGGTGCAGCATTAGAGCGTTCCGGCTCTTCATTGGTAGGCACCGATGCTGGAGAGCTGGCAGGCATGGGTAAAAACGGCGTGATGATTAATGATGACCTGCACCGGGTTATTGAACACTTTGATGTACTGGTCGATTTTACCCGTCCAGAAGGCACACTGGCGTACCTCTCCATTTGTCGGCAATATCGTAAATCAATGGTCATTGGCACAACAGGTTTTGATGATGCCGGTAAACAAGCGATTACAGAAGCCTCCCGTGAAATCCCCATTGTTTTTGCTGCAAATTTTAGTGTCGGTGTCAATCTGGTACTAAAACTGCTGGAAAAAGCCGCCGCAGTGATGGGGGAATATACTGATATCGAGATTATTGAAGCCCACCACCGCCATAAAGTGGATGCTCCGTCGGGAACCGCACTGGCAATGGGAGAGTCTATCGCTAATGCATTAGGCCGTGATCTCAACACCTGCGCCGTTTATACCCGTGAAGGCCATACGGGAGAACGCGATCCTAAAAGCATTGGATTTGCCACCATCCGAGCAGGGGATATCGTTGGAGAACATACCGCGATCTTTGCCGATATCGGTGAACGTGTAGAAATAAGCCACAAGGCCTCAAGCCGCATGACTTTTGCTAACGGTGCAATTAAAGCAGCAATGTGGTTAACAGGGAAAAACAGTGGCCTTTACAACATGAAAGACGTCCTAAACCTTGACAATATCTGATTTAAAAAAATAAATAACACTATGTAATTACGCAATTATTTTTAAAATAGTTGCGTAATAATGACATACAAATATCTTATAACAAAAAATCTAAATTAATGACCGTTTTTATAATAATGCTTAGCCTTTTTGTTATCTTTTTCCTATGAACACGAGAGAAGCCATACTTTTTTTCTGTTTTCAAGTTATCTCTCACCGTAATCGATTATCTATCCCACTTTTCTTATATTTTTCAGCTATGTTTACTCAATATAAGACCGAGAGTTATAAAAAAGCCAATAAAAATGCCATTTTTTCTAGACAACCCCCACTCTCATCATTAGAATGCGCGCAATTTGCCAAAATTTTGTCAAAAATCAGGATTGGCATTGATTTTAAGGACTAACCCTGAATTAATATGCATTGGATGCAACTAATTATTCATTTTGGAGGGCGTTTTGATTAAGTCAGCTATATTGGTTCTGGAAGATGGAACCCAATTTCACGGTCGCGCTATTGGTGCAGAAGGTGTGGCTGTTGGAGAAGTGGTCTTCAATACCTCAATGACCGGATATCAAGAAATACTTACCGACCCTTCCTATTCCCGCCAAATTGTTACTCTTACTTATCCCCATATTGGTAATGTCGGCATCAATGCCGCTGATGAAGAATCCCCCGCCATTCAAGCCCAAGGCTTAGTTATTCGTGATTTACCCTTAGTGACCAGCAATTTCCGCAGTGAAGAAAACCTGTCTGATTACCTGAAACGTCACAATATTGTCGCTATCGCAGATATCGATACACGCAAGCTAACCCGCCTGTTAAGAGAAAAAGGGGCACAGAACGGCTGTATTATTGCAGGTAATGAGGCTGATGCCGATGTTGCACGGGAAAAAGCACATGCATTCCCTGGCCTGAAAGGCATGGATTTGGCAAAAGAAGTCACGACAGCACAATCTTATCAATGGGTACAAGGAAGCTGGACATTAGCGGATGGGCTACCCGAAGCACGTAAAGAGCAAGAATTGCCTTACCACATTGTGGCCTATGATTTTGGGGTGAAGCGCAACATCCTGCGTATGCTGGTCGATCGCGGCTGCCGCGTTACCGTAGTACCGGCAAAAACGCCCGCCGATGAAGTACTGAAAATGGCACCGGATGGCATTTTCCTGTCTAATGGACCTGGTGACCCAGAGCCATGCGACTATGCTATCGAAGCAATCAAATCCTTCCTGAATACTGAAATTCCTGTATTTGGTATCTGTCTGGGACATCAATTGCTGGCACTGGCCAGTGGGGCAAAAACCGTGAAAATGAAGTTTGGTCACCATGGCGGCAACCATCCCGTCAAAGATCTGGATCGCAATGTTGTTATGATCACCGCCCAGAACCACGGTTTTGCTGTTGATGAAAGCTCACTGCCAGCCAATCTGCGTGTAACGCATAAGTCACTCTTTGATGGCACCTTGCAAGGCATTCATCGTACTGACAAACCAGCATTCAGTTTTCAGGGACACCCTGAAGCCAGCCCTGGTCCACATGAGGCCGCTTCACTATTCGATCACTTTATCGAGTTAATTGAGCAATATCGTCAGGCAAACGTTCAGAACACCAAATAATCAGGAGAAGAAGAAAAATGGCAAAACGTACTGATATTAAAAGTATCCTGATCTTAGGGGCTGGTCCCATTGTTATCGGCCAGGCTTGTGAATTTGACTACTCTGGCGCACAGGCTTGTAAGGCGCTGCGGGAAGAAGGTTATCGTGTCATTCTGGTAAACTCGAACCCGGCAACGATAATGACCGATCCTGAAATGGCTGATGCGACTTATATCGAGCCGATCCATTGGGAAGTGGTACGCAAAATCATTGAAAAAGAGCGCCCGGATGCCATTCTGCCAACAATGGGCGGGCAAACGGCACTCAACTGTGCATTGGAACTGGAGCGCCAAGGCGTACTGAAAGAATTTGACGTTACCATGATTGGTGCTACCGCTGATGCCATTGATAAGGCAGAAGATCGCCAGCGTTTTGACAAGGCGATGAAAAAAATCGGCCTGGACACAGCACGTTCTGGTATTGCCCACACGATGGAAGAAGCGCTGGCGGTAGCCGAAGAAGTCGGTTTCCCTTGTATTATCCGCCCCTCTTTTACCATGGGTGGAAGCGGTGGTGGTATCGCTTACAACCGGGAAGAGTTCGAAGAAATCTGCGAACGCGGCTTAGACCTCTCTCCAACCAATGAATTGCTGATCGATGAATCCCTGATTGGCTGGAAAGAGTATGAGATGGAAGTAGTGCGGGATAAAAACGATAACTGCATTATCATCTGCGCCATTGAAAACTTCGATCCCATGGGTATCCATACCGGTGACTCCATCACCGTAGCGCCAGCACAGACACTGACCGACAAAGAATACCAAATCATGCGTAACGCTTCGATGGCGGTATTGCGTGAAATTGGCGTAGAAACCGGGGGTTCAAACGTTCAGTTTGCAGTGAATCCGAAAAATGGCCGCCTGATCGTCATTGAAATGAACCCACGTGTCTCCCGTTCATCAGCATTGGCTTCCAAGGCAACAGGTTTCCCAATCGCAAAAATCGCCGCAAAACTGGCGGTCGGTTATACCCTTGATGAATTGATGAACGACATCACGGGCGGACGTACTCCAGCCTCTTTCGAGCCTTCCATCGATTATGTTGTGACGAAAATTCCTCGCTTCAACTTTGAGAAATTTGCCGGTAGTAATGACCGCCTGACCACCCAGATGAAATCTGTTGGTGAAGTGATGGCGATTGGCCGTACTTTCCAGGAGTCCATGCAGAAAGCTCTGCGCGGTCTGGAAGTCGGCGCGACCGGATTTGATCCCAAAGTCAATCTGGATGATCCACAATCCCTGACCAAAATCCGCAGTGAATTGAAAGATGCTGGCGCTGAACGCATTTGGTATATCGCCGATGCTTTCCGCGCTGGCATGTCTGTTGATGGACTCTTCAACCTGACCAATATCGACCGCTGGTTCCTGGTGCAAATTGAAGAGTTGATTCGTCTGGAAGAACAAGTTGCAGAGCAAGGTATTAACGGACTGACCTCTGATTTCTTGCGTCATCTGAAACGCAAAGGTTTTGCTGATGCGCGGCTGGCGAAACTGGTAGGTGTCTCCGATAAAGAGATCCGTAAGCTACGCTATGACTACAACTTATATCCAGTCTACAAGCGGGTTGATACCTGTGCGGCAGAGTTCTCTACTGATACTGCTTACATGTACTCCACATACGAAGACGAATGTGAAGCCAACCCGAACAGTGACAAGCCAAAAATCATGGTATTGGGCGGAGGTCCGAACCGCATCGGACAAGGTATTGAGTTCGATTACTGCTGTGTACATGCTTCGCTGGCCCTGCGTGAAGACGGTTTTGAGACCATCATGGTGAACTGTAACCCTGAAACGGTTTCTACCGATTACGACACTTCCGATCGTCTTTACTTTGAACCTGTTACACTGGAAGACGTGCTGGAAATTGTGCGGGTTGAACAACCCAAAGGGGTTATCGTGCAATATGGCGGCCAGACACCACTGAAACTGGCTCGTGAGCTGGAAGCGGCGGGGGTCCCTATTATCGGCACCAGCCCTGATGCCATTGATCGTGCAGAAGACCGCGAACGTTTCCAGCAAGCGGTTAATCGCCTTGGCCTGAAACAACCCGCCAATGCCACAGTATCCACTATCGAGCTGGCGGTTGAAAAAGGGAATGAGATTGGTTATCCGCTGGTCGTTCGTCCATCGTATGTGCTGGGTGGGCGTGCAATGGAAATCGTATACGACGAGTCAGACTTGCGCCGTTACTTCCAGACTGCGGTTAGCGTATCCAACGATGCGCCAGTCCTGCTGGATCGCTTCCTTGATGATGCGGTTGAAGTCGATGTAGATGCCATCTGTGATGGTGAACGTGTCCTGATTGGCGGCATTATGGAACATATCGAGCAAGCGGGTGTTCACTCCGGTGACTCAGCCTGTTCTTTGCCGGCTTATACCTTGAGCAAAGAAATTCAGGATGTCATGCGCCAGCAAGTTGAAAAACTGGCCTTTGAACTGCGTGTCCGCGGCCTGATGAACGTCCAGTTTGCGGTGAAAGACAACGAAGTTTATCTGATTGAAGTGAACCCACGCGCAGCACGTACCGTCCCCTTTGTTTCGAAGGCAACGGGTATGCCGCTGGCAAAAATAGCGGCACGTGTGATGGCTGGTCAGTCTCTGCTTGAGCAAGGGACAATTGAAGAGATTATTCCACCTTACTACTCCGTAAAGGAAGTGGTACTGCCATTCAATAAATTCCCAGGCGTTGACCCAATTCTGGGACCCGAAATGCGTTCTACCGGTGAAGTCATGGGGGTTGGCCGGACTTTTGCCGAAGCTTTTTCAAAAGCAATGTTAGGCAGTAATTCTACCCTGCGCAAAAAAGGCCGGGCGCTACTGTCTGTGCGCGAAGGTGATAAAGAGCGTATTGTCGATTTGGCTGCTAAATTACTTAAACACGGCTTTGAGCTGGACGCAACGCACGGTACAGCAATTGTGCTGGGTGAAGCCGGGATCAACCCACGTTTGGTGAATAAAGTTCATGAAGGGCGTCCGCATATTCAGGACAGAATCAAAAATGGTGAATATGACTATATCGTTAATACCACCGCAGGTCGCCAAGCGATTGAGGATTCAAAACTGCTGCGTCGCAGCGCACTGCAATATAAAGTGCACTATGACACAACGTTGAATGGCGGCTTTGCAACCACGATGGCTCTTAGCGCTGATCCTACTGAACAGGTTATTTCTGTACAAGAAATGCATGCTAAGATGACTAAATAATCAAATAAGATACCGCCATTTTTGGCGGTAAAAAAGCAAAGCCATTCCTGAATTGGAATGGCTGCTATCAATATAAGATCGTGTTACAAACCCAATATTGTTTCTGCTACACAGGTATATTGATTATTCATATGAACCTTAGGGGGCATAAAACAATCCTCTAAAAACCAGTTTGCGGGCGTTTCCAGGGCAATAGAAATAGCGACCAAATGCTCCAGACTGATTTTATTGGTTCCGCGTTCATAACGTGACAATTGCTGATGACTCACTCCTATTTTGTCTGCCAGCTCTGCTGCTGTCACTCCAATTTCTTTTCTTTTCATTTGGATTCTTTTTCCTACCAGCATACTGACTTGCATAATATCTTTACTCTCAATTTATAAATAAGTTAAATAAACTATTGCTGTACCTTCATATTTTCCGGCTTTCGGTGGATTTCGTGCGTGCAATACTGACGTCAGTGTGAAAGGCGTGACAACATTCCTCCCATCCGTAGTAACATTCACTCCATTTGCTGCATTTTTTTTATTAATCTGTAACGTCGAATATATTTCCTTATCGGAATCGAGATAAACGTTTGCTTCATTATTAGTTGATCTGGCATGCAACATAATTTTGTTGCTACCAACAGCGCATTCAAATGTACCATTAATTGTGCGGGTGGCATTATTGACTTCTGCCGCAGTTAATTCCCCATAAGCAATTTCAGAAGGTAATTCAATGCGACAATTTTGATTTGGTGGCGGCATTTTATTGCAAGTGGAATTGGGAAATTGTTGTGCAATACCAAATCCCGATTCTATCCGAGTTGTATAAAATAAACCGATACAATCTGCCATTGTGTTCATGATGGTAAATGTTACCCGTTTAGGAATACCAAATTTGCGTTTATAAGCTCGCATAACGTCAGCGGTTGTCCGATAATTATGTGCATCCAAACATACCCTTGCATCCACGCAAGAGCCGTACATTCCCGGCCGATGCCCATTCTTATACATCACATCTGGGCCAACATAGCATGTGGTATTGCCATAGCAAGGATTCGGTATCCCTTCTTCCTCTGTCCATGCAATGATTTCCATGGTCGTAATAGCTTGATTATATGAGGGAAGCGTATTCACCGGCATAACATAAGCTCCACCATAAACATGCGTGGCACTGGCTAAAAACAACAGGGCTGCTAGCTTCAACAACGATTTTTTAATATGGCGCATAACTTATTTTCCAATAACATCAAACTCTGACTAAAGATCGTGGATGAAAAACCAGTCAGCATGACTAGTCGTAATTAACTTCAAAAGTCGCGACAGCAGTAAATGGACCAAAACCAATCTTTTTCTCTTGAATAGCATGGGGGGTGGCTTGTATATATGCCTGAAATGGAATCACATTATTTTGACTATCGGCTAATAACGGGAATTCACTGGTTTTATTAAACGGTATCGGCGTACCGTCAATTTTTTCCATACCGATGGCAACACCGCGAATACGGCCATCAGATCGAATTGCCAACAGCCCCGGCAGCCCTTCGCTTTCCTCTCCTAAGAATTTGACTTTAATACGTTTTATACGAGGATCACAATCCTCTAAATACAGTTTAAATTGCTTGCCTTTTGTCCGATGTTGCAGATAAAGATCACGGTTAAGAACATTGCCAAAATCCACTTCTATATTTTTATTTTCTGTCTTAATCGAACAAGTAGGAGCAAATACAGTTAACGTAATTCTGACATCCTGACGCAAATTATCCCGTGCATACGCACTTTGCTGACTACCAAAGCCGAAAAAAAACAGCATCGGCAATACATATCTGGATAATCTGATACTTAACGGATTCATTATTATTTACCCTACATTTATCCAACTCATTACCGAAAAAACGTATCGTATTTCGGCTAATTCTGTGTTGATGCCCCGTCAACACCTTGATTGATGAAACACCATCTGTACAACTTAATCAGTAACAACTTTTGTCACTGCGCAGGTATTGCCACTACAGTTGAATGTTAACTGTGGACGTCCACCATAATCATTGACATACGTCAGTACTGGCGTATTACCTAATGAGTTAGCGCTTCCTCCCAGTTTTTCACTGCTTCTGGGTGCCAACATAAGAGGCTCAAACCCCTCGACACTTTTACCGTTCACCTTATTCGATGCTTCTGAAATCGTGACGTAATAAGGTGTTGGGTTATTCACTACATATTGATTGCCTTCGCGGGTTAAGGTGAGTTTTTCCTGCCAGGGATTATCAAGATCGATACGGCGTGCCATCACTGTTTCCGGGCGATAGAACAGCTTGACGCGTGTCTGCAAGGCGATTTGCAGCACATTGGATTTTTCACTGCGTGGTGGAATTTCACGTAAGTTGAAATAGAACAAGCTTTCCCGATCTTGTGGCAATTGGGCTATCGCTGGCAGTGTTTGAATTTTGACCTGGCTCTTCGCTCCAGCTTCAACACGCTGTACTGGTGGAACAACGACAATCGGACCATTGATCTTATTTCCCTTATCATCTTCAATCCATGCCTGTGCCAGATAAGGCAAATCAAGATGCTGATTTTCAATGTTCAGGCTGACGGATTTTGTATTTCCATTAAAAATCACGCGAGTGCGATCTAGCGCTATCGCTGCCGTTGCCTGATGAATTGGCATCAAGCAACTTACCGTCACAGCGGTTATCATTAGAATATTTTTCAGTTTCATAGTGTCATTTGCTCAAGCTCAAAAAAGACTCATGTTTATATTTGCTGTACCAGCCGCATTTTTCAAATCAAACAAACATAATACTCTATTAAATAAAGATTTTTCAGATCGTTTCATTACAATTTATTTACCATCACCTGTTAAAAACTGGCAAGGTAGTAAAAGTGAAGTTAAAGATTCTGATGTTATTTCATCTGGCACCGTAATTTCACACTGAGCACCACCATCCCAATGGACTTGCAGTTTTTCACCCTGATTTATTCCACTCAGATAAGCATATCCGTCATCGCTGACAATCCCGATTTCACGTTGGGTACTATTCATGACTGATGCACCAAACGGCGGGGATGAACCATCAGATAACCTGATAATTGTCATCGCTTTAATACCTGATATCACCTGGAATTTACGATAACCAATCGCGCCTTCTGTTAATGTTGCCTGCTGAACAGAACGCAATGCCTCTACATCATCGGGCAAGTTATCTAAGTCAATATTTGCTCTGTTGCGATAGTAGTTGTTCACATCGGACAGCACCGCTTTACCAAAGTAGTTGGTATGCACCGCTGAACCAAATCCCCGGACAGGCACATTGCTAACCCCTTCTGTATCTACCATCAAGCGCGTCGCGCCAGGCATATTAGTACGGTGCAGTGCAGCCCCTTTTGCCGTTACAGTCACCCCACCTTGCAGGCCAAGGGCTGCCGTCGTATTGCCACCATCCCGATAACTGGCACTGGCAGTGAGCAACGTCTGGTCGCCATAATGGTTGTAATAACCGTCAACTGATGCCCTGCCATCAATACTTGTCCCCATTGAAACACGATAGTTATTGCGATCATCAATACGGTCAAAATAACCCACTGTATGCGCATTGCCCTGACGATTAACCAACCCGTTATAGCTGACAGTGCCACTTTCTCCCCACGGAATGGAAAGATTCAGATACATGCCGTCATCTTTTTTATTGTCAAAATTGTTACGATAGGCTGACAGATTGACGCTGATATTTTTATAACGCCCAATATCAATATACTTAGATAAGGAAATGTTATAGCGATCGTTTGTTGGCCGATTCCAATAAGTTTGATGGCTATAGTTGAGATAGGTACTTAAGCCAATATCAGTAAATTGTTTGTTGAAAGTAATGGTATACATCTCTTTACCGCTATTGGAAGAAACGCTGCGATAGCGGCGATCGATATACTGCCCCATATTCATGAAATTGCGCTCAGAAAAACGATATCCGGCAAACGTCACCTGACTGTTATATTGATCAAAACGTTTCGAATAACTGAGACGATAAGATCCACCGGTAAGGTTTTTATTTTCCCCCGGTAATCTTGCCCTTGATTCCGTTACATCAAACGACAGTGCACCAAACATCATCAAGTCGCGACCGATCCCCAGTGACAAAGCGTTATAATCTCCCGCGGCTAAGAGACCGCCATACAGCGACCAACCGTTGTTAATTCCCCACGAGAATTCACCCAGGCCGAACGCAGGCCCTTCACGACGGTGCTTATCATTCGTGGATTGACCACCAACAAATTTATACTGTATTCGTCCGGGGCGGGTCAGATAAGGGATCGTCGCAGTATTAACCTGAAACTCTTGCACACCACCGTCTTGCTCTTCGACCCTGACATCCAGCGTTCCTACCACCGCATCACTAAGATCCTGAATACGGAATGGGCCAGAAGCGACCTGAGTTTCATACAGTACTCTCCCCTGCTGTCTAACCGTTACCTTGGCATTAGTCCGTGCTACCCCTGTGACTTCAGGCGCATATCCACGTAAATTCGGGGGCAACATATTTTCATCAGTCACTAAACTGACCCCCGTATAGCGGAAACTATCGAAAATGCTGGAATTGAGGTAATCCTCACCCAATGTCAATTTCGCCTCCAGACGAGGGATCGCACGATACATGTAGTAACGGCTCCAATCCCAATCACGTTCTCTTCCACCAGAAGAGCCTGATTTATCGCCACCCTGGTTTTTGAAACGATTATATCTGGCCTGCCAATCAGCCCGAAAACGCCACTCCCCTGCATTAATGCCCGCTGTTCCGATAGCACTTATTTGTTGGCTACTACTCCCGTGAACAGGTTTAGAGGTTTGTGCGTTAACGTTATAATCAAACAGTAATCCGGGGATCCCATGATCCCAACGAGCAGGGGGGTCCCAATCCGGTAAGTCATATTCCAGATAAATTTTAGGTATGATTAAATAAAGCGTATAAGTAGCGAGATCACCTCTGGCTGACGTACCTGGCAACGTATTGAGATCAAGACATTTACCTTCATTCTGCCACCCTAATTTTTCTACCCACTGTTGTTTCAGTGCGATTTGTTTCACCAATTCAGGGGAGATACAGGCTTCACTGTCTGTTGGTTCATCAGGCGGTGCAATGAAATCGATAGAATAGGTATCCGGGAGTTCATGCTGATTCATCCGAACACTCATCATATAGTTACCCGGCATGATGTAACCTGCACGTGCAAATTTATCCAAATCAATATTGGCACGTTCATTGACATCCAGTGCACCAATATTGAATTCAATTGATGGCCTGGAATGAGTAACCTGAATACCAGACAATGCAAACAGTATAAGAGCAAAAAGAGGATTAATTCCGAATAGTAAGTGCTCTGTTTTTATTTTATTAGCTGTTCTTTTTTGATTAATCACATTATTTCTATTAAAGATATTTTTCCTATTACTGTTTGTCTTTTTATTACTGATTATTTTTCTATAATCAGATAAAAAATTATGATTCATAGCATCTGAAAACAAAGCCATAGCATCCTCTGAACAATGAATCGTTAATCATCCAGTTTGAATTTAGCCGCTACCTGACGCGACCAAGTCTGTAAGCGCACAGGCGTTCTTACCTCATACATGGCGTCATTAAAGTTCATCGATCTAAATTGAGGACCCTGACCGATACTGAGGTTGCAGAGATAGCCACATGTCCTGCCTAACCGTAATATATTAAGTTCTCTGTTTGTGCTTCACTTATTAAATAAAAAAAGGGTATTTCAATTTACCACTACAGGGATCACTTTGTTAATGACACAATCTGCTTATTCAATCATGAATAATATTGACCTGCATCAATAAAACAGTTCTTGTTACAGAATATTGTAGTCATATCTTACTTACACGCGCTATCCCAGAAATACCCTAAATATATTATCAGGAAAATCGAGGTTAACAATTAAAGTGAATTTCCTGATATTCAAGCATTAAAAATTATCAGATAGCTTGCAATATTACTGGTAGCTTAAAGTAAAGTTTGCGATCGCAGTGAAATCACCTGCTACGACTTTCACCGGCGTTACACCTTCTTCTCCAGCCTGACTTGTCAGACCTTTCAGGTGTGCTGCGAAATTCAGATCGTTGTTGCCATCATGGATAGACATGCTGTCTGACGCTTCACCCAAAGGAATGACTTTGTTGCCATGGTTAGTGATTGCGATTGCTGCACCTTGTGCTGTGCCTTCAATAGCCAGCAGACCTGCCTCAGAAGCTGGCGCACCAGTAAAGGCAGTTTTCACACCTGATTTAGTCCCAAGAGTACAACCTTCTAATTCAATTTTGAAAGGCTTAGACGCTGAACGGCCACCATCTTTCAGAACATGACTGGAAACGGCGCCCATATCAACTTCAACATTGGTGTTTTTAATTGAGCAAGGTGCATCAATGATAGAGCCTCTGAATTTAACTGTACCGTTACCTTCAGTGGGTGCTGCACTTGCAGCGCCAGCAGTCAAAGCTACACCAAAACCTAAAACCATCGCCAATTTGTTAAGTTTCATAATTTAACTTATTCCTTTAATAATAAAGTAGATATTCATAACCAAAGGGAAGCCGCAGCACAGAAATTAATTTCTGACACTTAGGCTAATGATTATTTAGTTTTTTGACAAAAATCATAACCTGTCAAAATAAACCAAACCGGCAATATCATTCTACATAATAAACCCTAAGTCAAATTTCAGCCGATAAAACCACCTATGCACCTTAACATCATATGAAATATGAATTTTTGCAAAAATTTGCGGATTATGAGTAGTATATTTTACTAATAATTTTTCAATTTTGGGTTATTCCCCTGAGTTATATCGAACAATGTTTAGTAATTTAGTATCTTAATTGGCGTTGTTTTATTGCTCTGTTTTATCTTCCTGAAAGACAGGCGCATTTTATTATCCCGTCATAACCATAACAATTGGTTTTTATTATCATGATTATCGTTAATGTCAATATAAAATAATGGTATTTATCTAAACAACATAATTACCAAGCTAATTGTTAATTGGGAATATCACTTAAAAAAACCGTTCAAATATTGTTAAGTTTATTATTTTTCATTCGTTTTCCAGTCAAATTAAGCAGAAAGGAAATACCGATTAAATAAATAGATAAAAGTTGCTCTTAATAATAGATATCAATTGGCATGTAATTTATAAAAAAAGCCCTTTCCAATAATGGAAAGGGCCTGTAATTTTTTAATGAAAGACTAAAACTATTTACACTTTTTTAATTGTCACCCATCAGGATGGATTCAAGCGCAATCTCGATCATGTCATTAAATGTATTTTGGCGCTCTTCAGCCGTGGTTTGCTCACCAGTACGGATATGGTCAGACACAGTACAAATCGCTAACGCTTTTGCGCCAAATTCAGCAGCGACACCGTAGATACCCGCCGCTTCCATTTCAACACCCAGAATGCCGTATTTTTCCATTACGTCGAACATTTGAGGATCTGGCGTATAAAACAGATCGGCAGAGAAGATATTACCGACACGCACGTTGACATCCTTTGCCTTCGCCGCATCAACTGCATGACGAACCAGATCAAAGTCAGCAATAGCAGCGAAGTCGTGATCTTTAAAACGCAGGCGGTTTACTTTGGAATCGGTACATGCCCCCATGCCAATCACTACATCACGGATTTTAACATCTTTGCTGACCGCACCGCAGGAACCGATACGGATGATTTTTTTAACACCAAATTCCGTGATCAGCTCTTTGGCATAGATAGAGCAGGATGGGATACCCATTCCATGACCCATAACAGAGATGCGGCGGCCTTTGTAAGTACCGGTAAAACCCAGCATACCGCGAACATTGTTAACCTGACGAGCATCTTCCAGAAAAGTTTCCGCAATGTATTTTGCACGCAGTGGGTCACCAGGCATCAAAACAACATCAGCAAAATCGCCCATCTCAGCATTAATATGTGGGGTGGCCATAAATTATTTCCTTGTTTTTATTACGTATCAAAATGGATGGGAAATTGGGGAGACCCATTGGTCTCCACCAAAAATTAAAACATCGCTTTACCGTAATCCATTGGCGTCAGATCAAAGTATTTCGCTACTGTCTGACCAATGTCAGCGAACGTTGCACGATGCCCTAATGAGCCTGGTTTCACTTTAGACCCGTAAACCAAAACGGGGATATGCTCACGAGTATGATCAGATCCCGCCCACGTTGGGTCACAACCATGGTCAGCCGTGAAGATAAGAATGTCGTCTTCTTTAACCAATTTCAGCATTTCTGGCAAACGGCGGTCAAACAACTCCAGTGCGGCTGCGTAACCGGCGACATCACGGCGGTGGCCGTAGGAAGAGTCAAAATCAACAAAGTTGGTAAATACGATGGTGTTATCCCCTGCCTGCTCCATCTCAATCAGCGAAGCATCAAACAGGGCATCGATTCCCGTCGCCTTGACTTTTTTGGTGATCCCGACATTCGCGTAAATATCTGCAATTTTGCCAATGGAAATCACTTCTCCCTGCTTTTCATCAACCAATTTTTTCAGGACAGTTGGCGCGGGTGGTTCAACGGCCAAGTCATGACGGTTGCCTGTACGCTGGAAATTCCCGGCTTTATCACCAACAAATGGACGGGCAATCACGCGGCCAATGTTATAGTCACCAATATTTAACTCTTCACGAGCGATTTCGCACAGTTCATACAGACGATCCAGGCCAAATGTCTCTTCATGGCAAGCAATCTGGAAAACAGAATCCGCAGAGGTATAGAAAATCGGCTTACCGGTTTTCATGTGCTCTTCACCCAATGAGTCCAGAATAACCGTACCGGAAGAGTGACAGTTTCCCAGATAACCCGGCAGATTTGCGCGTTCGACGAGTTTATCTAACAACGCTTGTGGGAAACTATTTTCTTGATCACTGAAATAACCCCAGTCAAACAGAACCGGAACGCCCGCAATTTCCCAGTGACCTGACGGCGTGTCTTTACCAGAAGAAAGTTCACTCGCGTAACCATAAGCGCCAATAATTTCGGCATCTTTATCCAGACCTATCGGGAACGTTCCGCAAGACTCTTCCGTTGCCTTGCCCAATCCCAGACGACTCAGGTTTGGCAAGTGCAGTGGTCCCTTACGGCCGATATCAGCCTCACCACGGGCACAGTGTTCTGCAATATGACCCAAAGTGTTAGATCCTTTGTCGCCAAACTTTTCAGCATCAGCACTTGCACCGATACCAAAGGAATCCAATACCATGATGAATGTACGTTTCATTATTTTCTCCTGCGTCAATTCACGCTATCAATGCGGAAACTGCCAGCTATTAAAATCAATTCCAATGTTTGTATGATTTATCCACGGATATAACGATAAACCATCGGTATGGTGGCTTGTGTCTCGCTTTCCTTAAAAACGGTTTCCTTATCCTTCAAAACAAGAGCCTTACGTACTGCCTCTGCGGCTTCATGCCAGGTATGCTCACTATTGGCATGAATCATTGCCAAGGGAGTATCCGCATTCACGTTTGTGCCTAGCGCAACGATATCACTTAGACCCACACTGTAATTAATAGGATCTGTCGCTTTACGACGTCCTCCGCCCAATGCAACAACTGACATTCCTAAGACACGGGTATCCATTTCTGCAACAATGCAATTTTTTCCCGCTAACATCTGTTCAGCTAACACTTCTCCAGCCAATACTGGCTTGACAAATTCCGCAGTCGGGAGGTAGCGGGAGTAATTTTCAACAAAATCAGTCGGCCCTTTCTGCGCTGCCACCATGCGACCAAATGTTTCCGCTGCCCTGCCACTGTCCAGTGCGACTTGTAATTTATGGTATGCATCGTCACGATCAATAGCCAAATTACCTGACACCAGCATTTCAGCAGATAATGCCATGGTAACTTCTAACTTCAAATAACCGAGGATTACGGTATTCCCCCGTCAGGAATTGGACAGCTTCACGCACTTCCAAAGCATTACCCGCGCTGGATGCCAAAACTTGATTCATATCCGTCAAGAGTGCCGTCGTCTTACATCCCGCACCATTGGCGACTTCAACGATAGCTTCGGCCAGCCGTTCCGATTGTTCGTAGGTCGGCATAAATGCCCCAGAACCCACTTTCACATCCATGACTAAAGCATCCAGCCCTTCGGCTAATTTTTTACCCAAAATAGAGGCGGTAATCAAAGGGATAGAATCAACGGTCGCCGTAATATCACGCGTCGCATAAAAGCGTTTATCCGCAGGGGCCAGCGAATTTGTCTGTCCGATAATGGCAATACCGACATTGCGAATAATATCGCGGAAACGGTACTCATCAGGGAAAATGTCAAAACCGGGAATGGATTCTAATTTATCCAGCGTTCCTCCGGTATGCCCCAAGCCACGTCCCGATATCATCGGTACATATCCCCCGCAAGCCGCCACCATTGGACCCAACATCAGGGAAGTGACATCCCCCACACCGCCCGTCGAGTGTTTATCGACAATCGGGCCGGGTAAATTCAATGTCTTCCAGTCTAAAACCGTACCAGAATCACGCATCGCTAATGTCAGTGCGACGCGTTCTTCCATCGTCATGTCATGGAAGTAGATAGTCATTGCCAGTGCAGCAATCTGCCCTTCGGAAACCGTATTATCGCGGACGCCGTTAATAAAGAAGCGGATCTCTTCTTCATTCAATGGATGACCATCACGTTTTTTGCGGATAATTTCCTGTGCCAGAAACAAAGCTACCTCCCAATCATTAATACCTGAAAAGAATGGCAGTCATGCACACTATCTTAGCGTGTGTGCAGTGAGTTATTATTGATCTCAATAACCACTACTCTGCTTTTGACTCTGGTGTCCAAGAGTAGTCAACAAACTGTCCAACAAACTGGAAGCACCAAAACGGAAATGACGGGAATCAACCCATTTGTTTCCCATAATACGTTCTGCCAACGCCAAATATTGTGCCGCTTCTTCGCTAGTACGCACACCGCCCGCCGGTTTAAAACCAACGCTATCACCTGCGCCCATATCACGGATCACACTCAGCATAATTTCGGCACTTTCCAGCGTCGCATTAACGGAAACCTTACCGGTTGAAGTTTTGATGAAATCCGCTCCAGCCTTAATGGAAATTTCAGATGCTTTGCGAATCAAAGCCGCTTCTTTTAATTCCCCCGTTTCAATGATGACTTTTAGCCAGACGCCTGATTCAGTACAGGCCGTTTTACAGGCTGTTACCAAATCAAAACCAGTCTGCTCATTACCGGCCATCAATGTACGATAAGGAAAAACAACATCCACTTCATCAGCACCGTAAGCTATGGCAGCACGCGTTTCAGCCAGTGCAATGTCGATATCATCATTGCCATGTGGGAAATTAGTCACCGTGGCAATGCGAATATCAGGAGTTCCCTGTTCGCGTAATACTTTACGTGCCACGGGAATAAAACGTGGATAGATACAGATAGCTGCCGTCTTTCCGGCAGAGCTGTTTGCCTGACGACAAAGTGCTGCCACTTTCTCATCGGTATCATCATCATTAAGTGTAGTTAAATCCATCAAACTCAGCGCCTGTTGAGCGGCGGCAGTTAAATCGGTCATAAAACTCTCCAACGGTATTATTATCGTCACTGAATCAGACAACAGACTTAAAACAAATACAGGTGAGAAATCTCACCTGCATTCAACTTGATACAGACTTCCTGTGTCTTACAACGAGAGGAAGAATCCGGCAATTGTTGCACTCATCAAGTTAGAGAGTGAACCCGCCAATACAGCTTTCAAACCGAAACGGGCAATATCACCGCGACGGCTTGGTGCCATCCCCCCTAAGCCGCCCAGAAGGATCGCAACAGAAGACAAGTTAGCGAAACCACACAGAGCAAAAGAGATAATGGCTTTAGTATGGTCAGAAAGTACTTGCAGACCCGCAGCCTGGACAACATCATTTGCTTGCAGGTATTCACTAAAGTTCATGAATGCCACGAATTCATTAACAACTAATTTCTGCCCGATGAAAGAACCCGCAACTGTTGCCTCATTCCACGGAATACCGATCAGGTAGGCGATTGGTGCAAAAACCCAACCCAAAACCAATTCCATCGATAATTGAGGATAATCAAACCAGCCACCGATACCGCCTAAGATACCGTTCAGCAAAGCAATCAATGCGGTGAATGCCAACAACATGGCACCAACATTCAGGGCTAACTGCATACCGGATGCTGCGCCCGATGCCGCAGCATCAATAATATTCGCAGGACGATCTTCTGCCGCAACCAACGACATCGCATCAGCCGTATCGTGAGTTTTTTCTGTTTCCGGCACCAGCAATTTTGCAAACAGCAAACCCCCTGGTGCAGCCATAAATGAAGCCGCAATCAGGTATTCCAATGGAACCCCCATAGATGCATAGCCCGCCAGTACAGAGCCGGCAACAGAAGCCAGGCCACCACACATCACAGCGAACAACTCAGACTGGGTCATAGTTGCAATGTACGGACGAACAACCAGAGGGGCTTCAGTTTGGCCTACGAAAATATTTGCAGTCGCAGACAAAGATTCAGTCCGTGAGGTTCCCAATATTTTCTGCAATCCGCCACCCAATATTTTGATGACGAACTGCATAATGCCCATGTAATACAACACTGCAATGAGTGATGAGAAGAAAACAATCACTGGCAGGACACGCAGGGCAAAAACAAAACCGCCGCCACCGAATAATTCAAACATTTTGTCGGACACCAGACCGCCAAAAATAAAATCTGTTCCTTTTTGTCCGTATCCAATTACATTGGAAACGCCTTTTGACATTCCCCCCAGAATGTCTTTGCCGGCGGGGACATAAAGTACAAATGCCCCAACGGCAACCTGCATCAGAAAGGCGCCCAAGACGGTGCGGATTTTAATGGCTCGATAATTACTGGAGAAGAGTACTGCGATAAAAACCAGCACTACCATTCCGATCAGGCTCATAAGGAGTTGCATTGGAAGGATCCCTGTTCACTGAATAAATAATAAGAAAATATGTCAGTTATCCTATAAATTCCTACTGACATTGTGTGTGAGCCGATTATACCTAGGACTAAAAAGGAACAAGCAACTAACATCACAAATTAATACCGCAAAAAGTAATATAAAAATACAAAATGAGACATACATCACATAAAACCACCTGATTCCGGTGGGATTAGATGATTTAACGGAGAAAAAGGTAAAAGGCAGGATAAATAGGCAAAGAATATAAGTTAAACATTATTAATATGTTATAAGTCAACTCAATGCAAATAGGATAGTGCTATTTTGGTAAAGCTGATTGGCAATTTCATCTGACGACTCCCGACGCAATTCACATAATACAGAAAAAACCTGTGCAACCCTTTCTGGTCGGTTTGGCTGCCCTTGAAAGCCCGATAACGGCATATCAGGCGCATCCGTTTCCAACACCAAAGATGACAAAGGCAATTGTGAAATAGTGTTCCGGGTCTTTTGCGCCCTATCGTAGGTAATTGTTCCCCCGACACCAATGTAAAACCCCAGACGAATAAAGGCTTGGGCTTGAGATAAACTCCCCGCAAAACCATGAATAACCCCTGTTCGCGATAATTTGTGCTTTCTCAAGATTGCCGCCAACGGGTCATGGCTTTTTCTGGAATGGAGTATCACCGGTAGATCGTATTGTTTGGCGAGTTTTAGCTGTACTTCTAACATGCTTTTCTGCTTTTCAAACTGCGGAGCTGGCATATAAAGGTCAAGACCGATTTCGCCTACCGCCACGCATTTGGCCTCTTTTTCTTGTAGTTTTTGCTCCAATTCATCCAGATGAACCGCTTGGTGTTCAGCAATATAAAGTGGATGTAAACCAAATGCGGCATAAATCGGAGAATAAGCCTCAGCCAACGCAGAAACTCTCTGGAAGTTTGTTTGACTTATTGTGGGAACGATAATTTTTTCCACGCCCATTTGTCTGGCTTGTTGCAGGCTCGCTATTTCATCACCAGCAAAAGGAGGGAAATCAAAATGGCAATGTGTATCAATAAGCATCTAATCCAACTTATCTATCATGAGAGTTCTCGTTTGCACATGCTCCACCATCTCAGGCGCCGGGGACTCCACTGGCAGGCAATGATTACCACTGTTCAGGAAATGGTTGCGCCGAAAACAGTTGCGATCAGAACTTAACCCTGTACGGCATACCCCATAACTTTTACGTTCTGTATGCCCAAATTTGCCTTCAACAAAAGTATGTCCAATCGTTGCCAGAAAATATCGTCCGCAACGCCGCCCCAAATGATAATCCTGATTTAACGCACTGAGTCGACTGCCCAGAGCCATTGTTGCCAAGGGTGCGGGTGGATAAATTTCGAAGATTTGCACATCATCCGGTGGATTTTCGATAAATTTCTGGGTTCGACGGTAACTTTGTGCATGGAGATTGAGCATCTTGACCATTTTTTGCAAACTACTAACTTCTAACCAGCGCTCCATGCGCCTGAACCACTGAGGCGTATAGTAAAGCTGTGAAGGCACTGTGCGAATCACAACGATAGTATCAGCTCCTCGGCGATAGGCCTCCTGCACTGGGATCGCATCACAAATACCACCATCTTGATAAACCACATCACCAAGGGTAACGCCGTTACGATAAAACCCCGGAATGGCGCTTGAGGCCTTGAGAATATCCATCCAATTTTTGTCATCTGGATGCAGGTAACTCGGCTCAAAATTATCCGAGCGGCAAGCACACATGTAAAATTCACGTCCAACATCAAACTGACGCATTGCGACAGGAATATTGAGTGGCAACTGCTCAGATAGGGTATCAATATACCAATCTAGATCGATCAAATGCCCACCGCGCACAAAGCGTAATGGATTAAAAAAAGCGGGGTCGGTGGTATAACGGTTGATTACCTTGCGTGCATACCCCCTCTGACCACAAATATAGGCAGAAAGGTTTTGCGCTCCCGCCGATGTCCCAAGGAACAGTTCAAACGGATTAAAACCAAGACGGAGAAATTCATCCAAAACACCGGCGGTAAAAATACCTCGCTGACCACCACCTTCACAAACGAGAGCAATTTTCCCAAGTTTAATCTGTGAGTTATAAGCTAAAGGTTCGATATTACCTAATGTTATTGAAATATGTTTCCCCACTCTTCTCTCCCTCTGAAAGCCGCCGAATACCTATCAGTATATCGTTGCTCAGACAACTTGCTTGTAACATTTTTATAAAAAGTGAAGAAATAAAGCATCAATAGTTAAATTGATATGAGAATAGCAAGTGACCAGAATGCCGCCAGCGAATGAATAATCTTGTCACTTAACAAGATATTATTTGAGGAAAAGAAACAGAAAGAGCGGCTATTATCAGCCACTCTATTCACAATATCTGTTATTTTTTTCAGATTAAGATTGTTTTTTAATCTCTATCGTGCTTTTTACTGATTTGACACCTTTTATTCCATGAGCAATCTTAACTATCTTCGCCGCTTGATGTTTGTTTTTGACAAAACCGGAAAGATGGACAACGCCTTTTTCCGTTTTCACCGAAATGTCATGACTATTTATACCCTTATGTTCCAGCAATTTTTCCTTCACTTTTGCTGTAATGGCACTGTCGTCTAAATAAGCATCTGCTTTTTGCAAGGAGTTATCAATTTTGTTCCCTGCACTGTCTAGAGATTTATCGATTTTTTGTCCTGTACTCTCCAATGTCTTTCCCACAGAAAGATCTGCTGCCAGAGCACTACTACTGGCCAATACCGAGCCTAGAACAACAGCCAGTAGTGAATGTGTAAACTTAATATTTTTCATCCTACCACCTTTTTTAATTTCAGCCTGAACCGCCACCAAAACAGTATGCAGTATGTCAATTAGGCAATGGTGATAAAATGAGATTTACAAAAAATAACGTACATTTTCATTAACAGAGAGAGTTATTCTTTTATTGGCAAAAAAACAGAATATACAGATAGAATAAATCATAAGGGCCAACAGAATAGCTGGCCCGGAAAAGGGATTAATGTTCCCGTGTCTTGCGGAAGGAAACATCAGGATAGCGTTCACTGGTCAAGTTTAAATTGACCATGGTTGGTGCAATGTAAGTTAAATTATCACCACCATCAAGAGCCAGATTCAGCTCATTTTTACGCTTGAATTCTTCCAATTTCTTCACATCGCTGCATTCTACCCAGCGAGCGGTGGACACGTTAACCGGTTCATACAGTGCTTCAACGTTATATTCACTCTTCAAGCGGGCAACAACCACGTCAAACTGAAGCACACCTACCGCTCCAACAATTAGATCGTTATTGGACAACGGACGGAATACCTGTACAGCACCTTCTTCTGATAATTGCACCAGACCTTTCAGCAACTGTTTCTGCTTCAACGGATCACGCAGACGAATACGACGGAACAATTCAGGTGCAAAGTTAGGGATGCCGGTAAACTTCAACTCTTCACCTTGAGTGAAGGTATCGCCAATCTGAATAGTGCCATGATTGTGCAGACCGATAATGTCCCCCGGATAAGCGTGCTCAACATGAGAACGATCTCCCGCCATAAAGGTCAGCGCATCAGAAATGACAACGTCTTTCTTAATGCGAACCTGGCGCAGTTTCATGCCTTTTTCATATTTACCGGAGACAACGCGCAAAAAGGCAACGCGGTCACGGTGTTTCGGGTCCATATTAGCCTGAATTTTAAACACAAAACCGGTGAATTTCTCTTCACCCGCAGCCACTTCACGTGCATCAGCCTGACGGGGCATTGGGGTTGGAGCCCATTTAACCAGGCCATCCAGCATATGATCAACACCAAAGTTACCCAATGCAGTACCGAAGAAAACCGGTGTTAATTCTCCCTGTAAAAAGGCTTCCTGATCAAATTCATGGGATGCACCTTTGACGAGTTCCAGCTCTTCACGCAATTGATTCGCCAGCTCTTCACCCACTGCCGCATCCAATTCAGGGTTGTCCAATCCTTTGATAGCGCGAACTTCCTGAATAGTATGCCCCTGACCTGATTGGTACAGGTAAGTTTCATCAAGGTAGAGGTGATAAACGCCTTTAAAGGACTTACCACAACCGATTGGCCATGTAATCGGGCTACAGGCAATACTCAGTTCATTTTCCACTTCATCCATTAGCTCCATCGGATCACGAATATCACGGTCGAGCTTGTTCATGAATGTCAGGATCGGCGTATCACGCAGGCGAGTCACTTCCATCAGCTTGCGGGTACGATCCTCAACCCCTTTCGCGGCGTCAATAACCATCAAACAGCAGTCAACGGCAGTCAAGGTGCGGTAAGTATCTTCCGAGAAGTCTTCATGTCCTGGGGTATCCAGTAAGTTAACCAAACAGTCAGCATAGGGAAACTGCATCACGGAAGTGGTAATGGAAATACCACGCTGTTTTTCCATCTCCATCCAGTCTGATTTGGCATGTTGGTTGGAACCCCGACCTTTTACTGTGCCCGCTTTCTGGATCGCCTGTCCGAACAGTAATACTTTTTCGGTGATGGTTGTTTTACCCGCATCAGGGTGTGAAATGATTGCAAAAGTGCGCCGTGT
The DNA here is from genome assembly GCF_056632175.1 of Xenorhabdus sp. SGI 60. NCBI lineage: Bacteria > Pseudomonadati > Pseudomonadota > Gammaproteobacteria > Enterobacterales > Morganellaceae > Xenorhabdus > Xenorhabdus sp. SGI 60. Next base: position 3,565,249 of record NZ_CP196860.1, read on the forward strand.
CGCGACTTCTTGCTGAAATGAGGAATTTGACATCAATGGTAATCTTCTGGTTGTACGGGTTGATATCACTTGGAAAACACCTTCTGATAGCGCTCCACTTTCAAATCCGTCGAGTTAATCGTGATTGGCGCTTATTTTGGCTGAACTTGGATTTATAAACAACCAATGATGTTCGAGATACAATAATAATCAGCCCAACATTCTTTATATCTGGTTGAATTAAGAATCTCTTGTTCTGGGAAATCATATCGCCCTTCCTCTACACGTTTCTTTCACTGTCAATAAATCCATTAATTTTTTCATTCATTACTTTTCTCATTTCGAGATCTAACGCTCAAACACCATATCCCTTTTTCAACAGGCTCATCATGCGAAACACGGTACAGTCGGGGACAAATCAACTTTGGCCCCTGAATTCACGCCAGGAATTTCCCGTTACATATTCTGTTTTAGCAATAACTTTTCGTATGATATTGAAGTTTACGTTGGCTCCAAGTATGGATGTTTTACTTTACCATTTACAATCCTTATCTCTTGTAACCATTCACCATCTTTCCTCCCTTAGCCGAGGATTTTTCATTTCATCACTTTACAACTCACCTTACAACCACTTTTCTTTCATTTTAACGACATCACTATCTTTTTCTAAATTTTCCTGTCGCTTCTTGCAAGAATTTTTATACGATTTTTTTCTCATCCCCGTTCTTACCTACCAAACAACGGCAATGCCATAATAATGGCATCTTCCTTACCTGCCGCAGTCGGGTAATAATTCTTGCGGATGGAAACTTCATTAAAGCCCATATCTTCGTATAAACGAATGGCGGCTTGGTTAGAGCGTCGGACTTCAAGCCACAATGTATTGATCTGTTTTTCAGGCAATATGTTGATAAGATGCGCCAGCAATGCCCTGCCATAGCCCCGTGATTGATATTCAGGATGAATAGCGATATTAAATAGTGTTGCTTCATCCATGACATACTGTGTTATCGCAAAACCGATAATCTGGTCATTCTGCGTTATCTTATAGTTGAGATAACGCTCTCCCTGATTGGAGTAAAAGGTTTTTTCACTCCACGGAAACGCATGGCTGGCCTGTTCTATTTGAAATGCTGCGGGAAGATCAACGGGAGTTAATAGAGAAATATTCTTCATAATGGTAAATTTGTTGCCAAAGAGCACGTTTTGCATGCCCATCAAGAGATAAGTCATTTAATGCTGGGCTTCTCAAAGAAATCCCTTGTACTGGTAAGGTAATATCAACCCCCAACAGCCAGCTTGGGCAGTGGATTGATTCCGAAAGTAGCTCAACATCTTTGGTCGTGATGCAATATACCGATGAGGCATCGATCCCCATGGCTGTGAAAATATCAGCAAACAATGAATGACTTAAGTCAATGTGATCATGACTAATGATCAATAGACGGGTTGAATCAGGGATGAGGACAGATAATTCACCTTGCAAAGCCATTGGGCTACGCAAAACCCATTGGGTGATCCCCAACCGGGAGAGTAATCTGTCACGCTTTGTCATCGTGTTTTATTCCATCTGCCATAAAAAAATAACAGGTAATATATTATCAGAGGGTTTAACTCTGCGCCAATCGGCCTGTCAGTACCGCCCACTGATATTCAGATAAAGTTTATAAGGAGCTATACATAGATGTCAGTATTAACCCCGGCCAGCGAAGTTATCCTGCGCCATCATGAGCAATTTCGCTCCCATCATCTGCTTTTTGCCGGTGATCTTCAGGATAACCTGGCAACGGAAATCGAAGCGGCAAGTGTGCGTGTGCATACTAACCAATATCACCACTGGCAATCCTTGATCCGCCAGCTTGGTGATAATGCCTGGTTTGGCCTTGTAGCAGACAGCGAATTTATCAGAGAATGTGATACGTTGATTTATTACTGGCCAAAAAGCAAACAGGAAGCTCGTTTTCAACTCCGCAATCTGTTTTCCATCCTGTCCCCCGATACTGATATTTTTATTGTGGGTGAAAACCGTAGTGGTGTGCGCAGTGTTGATAAGCTAATGGAAGGCATCGCTACTTTCCGAAAAATCGATACAGCACGCCGTTGCAGCCTGTTTTACGGTCAATTGAAAAACCAGGTGCAATTCGACCAAAACAATTGGTGGAACAGCTATCAAGTGGAAGATGTCGCCGTCAATACGCTGCCCGGCGTATTTAGCCAAGATAATTTGGATATCGGCAGTCGTCTGCTGCTTTCTACTTTCGATGCCCCTATTTCTGGCAGTCTGTTGGATATGGCTTGTGGTGCTGGGGTATTGGCAGCCGTGTTGGGTAAAAAGAACCCTGATTTGTCCCTGACACTGAGCGATGTCAATGCCGCTGCTATCATATCCAGTAAGGCGACACTGCAAGCTAATAAACTGAAAGGCAATGTAATCACAAGTAATGTGTATTCTGCCATTGAAGAAAAATTCGACTGGATTATTTCTAATCCCCCCTTCCATGATGGCCTGAAAACCAACCTGGCGGCGGCTGAAGATATGATCCGCATGGCACCCAATCATCTGAAATCCGGCGGTAAATTGCGGATCGTTGCGAACGCTTTCTTGCCTTATCCTAATCTGCTGGATAATGCCTTTGGCAGCCATGAAGTTATTGCTCAAACAGGTAAATTCAAAGTATATCAAGCAACTAAGAAATAATTTGGGTAGCAAACGCAATCCTGTGTTGCCTGCCTCAATTTAACGGGCAGGCAATTTCTATTTTCCGGCATTTCATTTCTGCCCTTGCCAACCATATCAATATGCTGATTTTTACACCAATTACACGTTTTCTCCCTAAATAATGATTGACGCCAGCTATAAAATCTCTAGAATGCGCCTCCATGCTATGGATCGTTTAAGTGATAGTGTCTGAGTATGCGAGGGTGGCGGAATTGGTAGACGCGCTAGCTTCAGGTGTTAGTGTTCTTACGGACGTGGGGGTTCAAGTCCCCCCCTTCGCACCAAATCAGATAACTATCGATTAAACAAACCAGATAAATGGCAGTACCTGCGAGGGTGGCGGAATTGGTAGACGCGCTAGCTTCAGGTGTTAGTGTCCTTACGGACGTGGGGGTTCAAGTCCCCCCCTTCGCACCACTGTTACATTTTTCTTCTCGTCCCTAATCTTGCTTACTGTTGTCATCCTCTTAAAGATGTCCCAGATAGTGCGAACAAACTGCATATCACAGCAATACCAGCAGGGATCAATGAAAATGACGTGCATTACGATGCAGTAGCAGAGCAAGTGTCAGCAGCAAGGCGCCTGGAAAAAAAGACGCCCCACGATCTTTTATATCAAATATATCAAAGCATTGCGGCGTCAGTATTAATTTATCTTGTTACTGGATATATAAATTTTCAATCAATTCAGTGCGATCAATATTCCAGACATCAGGGATTTCCTGACGGGATAACTGACGGATATACCTCATTTGTCACCATGCTTATTTTAGGTTCATTGCATCACGTAGCTGCATACCGGTATGTTTCTGTCTATCCCCTTGCGAATCAGTCATGACTGCGCCATCTTTTGAATAAAATAAAAAAAGCCAATTATTAACGCATCCATCAATAACGCATCATGACCGATTTCAGCTCTGTATAATGCTCAATGAATGCACTGCCAAACTCACGACCAACCCCTGAAGATTTAATCCCACCAAATGGAACCGCAGGATCCAGAAACGTATGCATATTAATCCATAGCATTCCCGCTTTAATGCAGGGGATCATACGCATCGCCTTGCTCATATCGTTCGTCCATAGGCTGGCAGACAACCCAAATGGTGTCGCATTCATCATGGTAATTAATTCCTCCTCATTCTCATAACTGAGGAAAGTCCCAATCGGCCCGAATGTCTCTTCGTTCATTAATGTGTCTTCAACACTCTTGGCTTTAATCACTGTTGGTACGACAAAAAATCCCGCTCCCTCCAAAGCATAGCCTCCGTAGACGATTTCATTGCCCTCCTGACGTGCTTTTTCAAACATAGACAGAATTTTTTCGTAATGTTCTTTGTTTGCCAAAGGTCCCATGTCCGTTGATTCATCAAGGGGAGAGCCAATTTTCATCGCCGATAAGCGTTCAGACAGTAACACCAAAACAGCATCCATATGAACGGATGGAATATAAAAACGTTCCGCAGCCGCACAAATCTGCCCTTGATATACATATCCCGCTTCCAATATGCCATCAACGATCTTTTCAACTGTCATATCAGACAGAAAAGCCGCTGCATTTTTACCACCAAGCTCCAATGTTGTGCGTTTCAGCCCTTGCTCCAGGGCCAATTTTCCCACGCTTATTCCTGTTGGAACAGAGCCTGTCAAAGTGACTTTGGCACATTGAGGATGATTAATGAGAGAAGTGCCAACGCGAGCACCTGAACCATTGACGATATTGATGATCCCATCCGGGACCCCTGCTTCTTTTGCCAGTTCAACCACACGCAGCATGGTTAAGGGAGTATATTCACTGGGTTTAAGCACAATCGTACAACCACACGCCAGTGCCGCCCCCAATTTCCAAATCGCAATCATGATGGAGAAATTCCACGGAATAATGCCAACCACGACGCCAACAGGCTCACGGCGCGTGAACGCGGAATATTTTTCCCCTTTAAGCGATGGCAATGAAACATTCAGTGTTTCACCCGTGATTTTGGTCGACCATCCGGCAAAATAGCGTAAATAATCAGCTGATGCTCCCACATCCAACATACGGGATAATTGAATCGGTTTGCCGGAGCATAAACTTTCCAGTTGTGCTAACTCCTCACTATTTTTTTGTAATAGATCAGCCAACCGATTCAGGCAATTCCCCCGTTCCATAGGAGAAGTCTGTGCCCACACGCCGAGAAAAGCCTCTGATGCCGCCTGCATTGCCTGATTAACTTCGTGCTCTCCTCCTTGATTAACCGTCGCTATCACTTCACCAGAGGCCGGGTTAATAACAGAGAAAGCTTCATTTTCCTGACCAAGAACAGAGACTCCATTAATATAATGACCATGAGGGCGCTGCAAAAAGGTTGTAACGGACTCCAGCAAATTAACTTCACTCATCACTTTTCCCCTGTTTAGTCAGGCAATTGCCCATTTATACAAGCCATATAATGTTTGACGAAACGTTCGCTGGTGATTTCCCACAATACTTCACTCCCTTTTACCGCAAACCACGAATCGCCTTTATGATATTCAACCATCACCCCTGTTTTGACATCAGTCAGCATCACTGAACCTTCATGCACTATTGCCATTTCATCAAAGGGATAGATCATTTTAAATTTACCCTTGGTACAGGCAAAAATGCCACATGTCAGGTTATCTGATGGTTCCCCGTAGATCATGGCTACACTTGCCTGCGGATCGCCTTCCACCACAACAGAACCAAGATTGGTGACACTGCCCATTGGCATTAATTCAGGAAGCGCTTTATCTAATAATAATGGCTTTATCATGACTTTTACCTTTAACTGTGACCGTTCCAAAAATGTAAAAAGAAAAACTAACAACGCCCTTTCCAGTAACCTGAAGCCTGGTGCCAGGTTTTACCGACAGAGAGCAATACATTTCTCAGTTTATCTTTCCCGATAATATCGAGGTGTGGAATTGAACTCAGTAGCGAATAACGCTCCGAGCCTTCGCTCATCCCCTCAGCCAAAATTTTGCAAATGATGTGGCTTGGCGTTACACCAAAACCCGAATAGCCTTGAACATAGAACACATTTTTATGCTTAGGCAGAGAACCCATTTGCGGAAACAGGTTAGCGCTACAACATAATGGCCCACCCCATGCCAGCTCTATCTCCACATCTTTCAAGTACGGGAAAGTCTTGAGCATGAGATTGCGATTCCATGCTTTTAAATCGGAAGGGATATATTCAATAAAGCGTGTCGCGCTGCCATATAACAGGCGATTTTCTTTGGTAACACGGTAGTAATCAATGACCGGACTAATATCACTGTATGCCCCACGAATTGGGCTGATCCTTTCAATCAAATCGTCCGACAATTCTTCTGTCATCAATTGAAAAGCATAAGTATTGATTGTTTTTCTATAAATAGTCGGTTCGAGTCCATCTAAAAAGGCATTACATGCCCACAGCATCTTATTGGCACGAACCGATCCTGTTACTGTACGTACTGTGACCCTGGGGCCATACTCTACGCTCACAACCTGACTGTTTTCGAAAATTTTGACGCCATATTCAGTGACAGCTTTGGCTTCTCCCAGCAGCAAATTGAGTGAGTGCACATGCCCACCCCCCATATGTTTTAGTGCACTGGTATAACGGTCTGAGCCAATGACTTTTTTAACATCTGCCCCCGTATAAAGCTCAATTTCTTTCTCAGGGGAAGCCGAACGAAATTCCTGTAACCAACTATGCAGGGTTTTATCATGCCGAGAATTCCAACCAAGATAGGCATACCCCTGGCAAAAATCGGCCTGAATATCATACCTGGCAATTCGATCATGAATAATTCCTGCCCCCAAGCTGCTGATTTTAAAAATGGTTTCCAGACCTTTTTTACCCACATGGCGTTTGATCTTATCCAAATCATGACCAATACCCGTCATCACCTGTCCACCATTACGGCCTGTACCGCCATATCCCAAAGTCCGGCCTTCCAAAATAGCAATATTAGTGATGCCTTTTTCTGCCAGCTCTAATGCGGTATTGATACCAGAAAAACCGCCGCCAATGATAACGACATCAACATCCAGATCTTCTGTCAGCATTGGAAAACGAAGATCATATTTTTTCGTCGCCGTATAATATGTTAATGAATCAAGTTTATTATTCATGTTATACCCCATGAGCATCTGCTTATTCCCTGATGGTGTAACCTTGCTACTCCTTTCATCAGAGGTGTTTATTACATTTTTTGAACATTAGTTGTTCAGGTGTATTAACAAAACAATAAATAACAAAATATTAATAAATTAATAAAAATAGACATCTATGCATTTAATGTCTCGGTATATATATGAATCATATGTACTTGAAATGCTCAAACCCTTTGTTGTTTTCATGTTAATTAAATCACAATTATTAAGATATTTATTAACAAATTGTCATTTTTACCTTTTCATTTTGTGATGGAGTTGGAAGGAATTTTTTCTGTTAGTAAATTATTCTGAACGTAAATATTTACATATGTACTTAATAGGTTTCGAGTTGTGGCCGACAAAACAACAACTTGAGAAATGAAGGTCATAATCACTGGAAAGGAATAAATATGCTACCCAAGAAAATTATCCTTGACTGCGATCCCGGGCATGATGATGCCATTGCTCTCCTGCTTGCCCACGGAAACCCCAATATTGAATTGTTGGCTGTAACGACAGTTGTTGGTAATCAAACCCTGAATAAAGTAACCCGCAATGCGCTTTGCGTTGCACGCATCGCTAATATTCATAACGTTCCTTTCGCAGCAGGTTGCCACCGTCCACTTGTTCGGGAGATCAATACAGCCCCAGACATTCATGGTGAAACGGGTCTGGATGGCCCTATTCTTCCTGAACCTAACATGAAACTGGATGCGCGCCACGCAGTTGATCTCATTATTGATGTGATTATGGAAAATCCCCCCAAAAGTGTCACTTTGGTGCCAACTGCGGGTTTGACGAATATCGCTATGGCTGCACGCAAAGCACCGCAAATTGTTGAGCGGGTAAAAGAAGTGGTATTAATGGGAGGGGGTTATCATAAAGGAAACAGAAGCGCAGTTGCAGAATTCAATATCGTGATCGATCCAGAAGCCGCACACATTGTTTTTAATGAAAAATGGCCGCTGACGATGGTCGGTTTAGATCTCACTCACCAAGCGCAAGCAACACCTGAAATTATCGAAGCTATCGCTAAGATTAAAACACAGGCCGCCCAGTTCGTTTTGGATGCACTGAAATTTTATGGTGACAGGTATCGTGAGCATCAAGGATTTGGCTATCCTCCTGTGCATGATCCCTGTGCTGTAGCCTATGTGATCGATCCTGATGTTATGACGACCCAAAAAGTCCCCGTTAATATCGAACTGATGGGAAGCTTAACCACAGGAATGACAGTTGCAGATTTCCGTTTTCCACCACCTGAAGATTGCCATACGCAAGTTGCTGTCAAATTGGATCATGCCAAATTTTGGCAATTAGTGATTGATGCTCTGAAAAATATTGGTGAAACAACTTGCTGATATTATTAATTTATTCTTTGACTATTGAGGTTATCTCTCTGCCTCAATAGTCAAAAGAATTTCTATCAAACTAACCGGATGCCCATCAACACAGCACTACATAAGATCAGGAATAATGTGGCGTATTGTAGTGTTTTGTCAGACAAATGCTTTATCAAATAACTGGCAAAAGGGATAGCCAGCAAAGAGCCAACAAACAATACCAACGCCAATTTCCAATCCGTATGCCCTCCATAGGCATAAGCAAAAGCAGATGAACCGGATAACATCATCGTGATAAAAAGGGAAACACCAACCGCTTGTTTAATACTCATTTGCCCATAGCGTAATAATAGTGGCAATACCACTATGCCACCAACTCCTGTCGCCCCAAGCACCAATCCAGCCCCCGTACCAGGCAGCAAGAAAGGCTTAATCAACCCAGATTGTAATCGTGGTTGCGTTTGATTCCTGTGTAACTGTGGCTGACGTATTCGGCGGTAAAAAAGATAAAGGGAAAACAAGATAGCCAACAAAACCAGTAAATTAATTCCCCATTCAAGTTGTACCCGATTATGGCTTAAATGACTCAGCATTGTGACGCCATAACTGGCGAATATCGTACCGGGTATCATGATCAGCAGAATAGCCAAAGATTGGCGTAATGGAATATTTCCCATGCGAAAGTGCATATAAGAAGAGGATATTTTCATCAACATGGAAAGAAAATTAGCCGTCGCGACAGAAGCTAATGCATCTAATCCAAAAAAATAGGTCAGGATCGGCAAAACTATCACTCCACCACCAACACCGGTAGTACTGATAATCAAACCAACAATCGCCCCAATCACAAGTTCAGGGATCACTAACATCATTTTGTTCCCAGCTGATATCTAATCAAAGATTATTTTCTTACCAAATTTCAGCAAGCCTTGCTTATAATATGACAAAAATAAATATCATATTCAAAAATAGAATATATCTCTCAGTTTGGTACTAAGGCCAAACGACAAGGAAACATGATTCTTTCAAGTCGCAGCTTTATTGGCTGCAACTTTGCAATTGAAAGTAAAGAAGATGAAAATATAGGAGATTAGTTGCTGAAATTTATATTTCTAACGATCTGTATTTTATCTTGATCATTGGTTTTAATGGGGAGGGTGTATTGTCCCAAAATCGAACAATTCACTGAGTTCAATCTGTAATCCATTTGCTATCACATAAATAATTTCCAAAGTAGGGTTCCTGACACCACGCTCGATGCCACTGACATAAGTGCGATCCAGTCCACACTTATCGGCAAAAGCCTCTTGTGACATCCCAGCTTCTCTCCTGAGATACCTAATTCTTTGACCAAAAAGGGATCTGATGTTGTTCGATTTTTTCATCCGATAAGTATCGATTCATGTTACTTATCCGACCACGGACTATAAGTCACGTTTCAGCTAAAGTTATGCTATGATGTGTGACTTATAGTCTACTGAACACTCACTTACTTTTTAATCAAAAAGATTATTGATAACTGGAGAGTTTAAGGATGGAAAAAAAAGACTGGCATTCTGCTGATATTATCGCCGAATTGAAAAAACGCGGGACAACACTGTCAGAAGTATCGCGAGCAGCAGGGCTGGCGTCATCAACTCTTGCCAATGCATTGCAACGACATTGGCCAAAAGGCGAGCGTCTTATTGCAGCAGCGCTGGGACGCACGCCAGAAGAAATATGGCCTTCGCGTTATGAAAAGAAATAACCATAAGCCCAGCACTATGCTGGGTTTATTTATAAGTAATCAGCTCGCCAACTTTAAGCCAATAATGCCAATCACAATCAAGCCAAGGCTTAATATCCGCGTGAAATTTGCAGATTCTCCCAGCACCATGATGCCGAAAATCGCCGTACCTACCGCGCCAATACCTGTCCACACTGCATAGGCAGTTCCTGCCGGTAGATTTTTCATGGCATAGGCTAGTAACCCCATACTGACCACCATCGCGCTGATCGTAATTAAACTCGGCACCAAGCGTGAAAAACCATGGGTATATTTTAGGCCTACTGCCCACACTACTTCCAACAAACCAGCAATAAGAAGGATCAACCAAGACATGTCTTTCCCTTTATATGATGACAAGTGGGGCCGTCCCCGATGAGATGACGTTTATCCAGGTCGTCCGGGATAACGATAAGAAATGAAATTGGATTATAGCTACCCGATCTGATAGTCGCAATGATAATAACCAATGAGTTATAACAAAAAAGCCGCAGCCTCTGGACAAAGAGGCTGCGGCTTTTTAGAATAACAAACGCGATTATTTCACGCGAGAAACGTATTCGCCAGAACGAGTATCAACTTTGATCACTTCGCCGATCTGTACAAACAAAGGGACTTTAACGACAGCGCCGGTGCTCAAGGTTGCAGGTTTACCGCCAGTACCAGCAGTATCACCTTTCAGACCTGGATCCGTATCAACGATTTCCAGTTCAACAAAGTTTGGTGGAGTTACAGCGATAGGACGGCCATCCCACAGAGTCAGAATACATTCTGCCTGATCGATCAGCCATTTTGCATTGTCACCAACGGCTTTCGCATCCGCAGCCAACTGCTCGAAAGTTTCGTTGTTCATGAAATGCCAGAATTCACCGTCGTTGTATAAATAAGTCAGGTTGATATCCATGACATCCGCACTTTCAGCAGAATCTGTTGATTTAAAAGTTTTTTCCAGCAGTTTACCAGAAATCAGTTTACGAATACGGACGCGGGCAAATGCCTGTCCTTTACCTGGTTTAACAAATTCACTGTCAAGAATAGCGCACGGCTCGCCATCTAACATGATTTTAAGACCTGAACGGAATTCATTGGTACTATAAGTAGCCATGGAGATCCTCTAATTTTTAACAAAATGGCTTAGCCAAAAAATGGCACATATTATAACTCATATCCACCCTGTCAGAGAAGCCTGGCTGCAACAACTTGCGGATGTTATTACTGATCCCAATGAGTTATTGCAATTATTATCCTTAAACACACATTCGATATTGCAAGAAGGCAATGAAGCAAAACGCTTGTTTCCTCTGCGCGTACCAAGAGCATTTGTAACACGAATGAAAAAAGGCGATCCCCGTGATCCTCTTCTATTACAAGTCCTGACTTCACGGAAAGAGTTTGCAATATCCCCTGGTTTCTCCAATGATCCTTTAGGTGAACAACGTAGCGTTGTTCCTGGTCTATTGCACAAATATCGCAATCGGGCTTTACTTTTGGTCAAAGGAGGCTGTGCGGTTAATTGTCGCTATTGCTTCCGTCGTCATTTCCCTTACGAAGATAATAAAGGCAATAAAAACAACTGGCAGCTTGCCCTGAATTACATTGAGCAACACACTGAGCTTGACGAAATTATCTTCTCTGGTGGTGATCCGCTCATGGCCAAAGATCATGAGCTGGATTGGTTAATCAATCACATTGAATCCATTCCACACATTAAGCGGTTACGTATCCATACGCGTTTACCCGTTGTGATCCCCGAGAGAATTACGCTTTCGCTGTGCAATCGTTTAGCACAAACTCATTTACAGGTGATTATGGTGACCCATATCAACCATGCAAATGAAATTGATGAAGCGTTTCGTACAAGCATGATGCGGCTAAAACAAGCTGGAGTGACACTTCTGAATCAAAGCGTAATGTTACGTGATGTCAATAATAATGCAGATACTTTGGCTGACTTAAGTCATGCACTCTTTGACGCAGGCATATTACCTTACTACATTCACGTTCTGGATAAAGTCCAAGGTGCCGCACATTTTCTCGTGGACGATGAAGAGGCAAAAGCTATTATGCGAGAATTATTGACTAAAGTATCCGGTTATCTGGTTCCGAGCCTGACCAGAGAAATTGGTGGAGAGCCAAGCAAAACCCCGCTGGATTTAGGCCTAACACATAACTCGTGATAGTTCCTATGCCAATCGATCACTGATTAGGTTAATTCCATCATTATTAAGCTATTCTAAATGGGCAGCGCACAGAAACTGAAATTCTTTCTGGGCATTGCCCAAACCACTTTCCCACTAACCCCATCTATTAATACCTAAGGGCACTTATAGACCTGACCAACCATTTTGCTATCAAGGGGGACAAAACTAGCCAGCAATCCCTCTGAGGGACTATTTATCCCATAAATAACATTGCCGCCCATTTCAGCCGCTTTATTACGTAAATCATTGGCTGCACTACGCATAGAACTGCTTTCATTGCTAACGCCATTGAGCCAGTTGCTTTGAGTGCCAGTAACTTCACCTAACCGCTGGCATTCACTACCTGGTTGAGTGTCCGCAAAACGCACATTAGCACCAGCGGAGGTTAATTGATGAGTTGTTGTGCACCCTGCCAACAGCAATATTGACGCACCCAATAAAATTTTAATTCGCATAACTTCCCTCATTAGTTATAGGAACAATAAAAAGGCGAGCAAGTTTTCCCTGCTCGCCTTTAAAGACTTTATCCTAACGGATGGGCAATGCCAGCATTACATCATGCCGCCCATTCCACCCATACCGCCCATGCCACCAGCAGCACCTAAGTCAGCTTTGTCATCTTTAGGCAGTTCAGTTACCATTGCTTCGGTAGTGATCATCAAGGCAGCGATGGAAGCTGCGAATTGCAATGCAGAACGGGTTACTTTAGTTGGATCCAAGATACCCATTTCGATCATATCGCCGTACTGTTCAGTTGCAGCATTATAACCGTAGTTGTCTTTACCCGCTTTCACGTTGTTTACAACAACAGAGGGTTCTTCACCTGCGTTGTCTACGATCTGACGCATTGGCGCTTCCATTGCACGCAGTGCAACACGGATACCGACGTTCTGATCTTCGTTGTCACCAGTCAGGTTAGAGATCGCGCTGGCAACACGAACCAGAGCAACACCGCCACCAGCAACAACACCTTCTTCTACAGCCGCACGAGTTGCGTGCAGTGCATCGTCAACGCGAGCGCGTTTTTCTTTCATTTCAACTTCAGTTGCTGCACCTACTTTGATGACAGCAACACCGCCTGCCAGTTTAGCGACACGCTCTTGCAGTTTTTCACGGTCATAATCAGAAGTCGATTCTTCGATTTGCTGACGGATCTGAGTAACACGTGCAGCAATTGCGCTTTCTTCACCTACACCATCAATGATAGTTGTGGTGTCTTTGTTGATAACAATGCGTTTTGCCTGACCCAGATCTTCCAGAGTCGCTTTTTCCAGCTCCAGACCAATCTCTTCAGAGATAACAGTACCGTTAGTCAGAGTAGCAATATCTTGCAGCATCGCTTTACGGCGATCACCGAAGCCTGGTGCTTTAACCGCAGCAACTTTCACGATACCACGCATATTGTTAACAACCAGCGTTGCCAACGCTTCACCTTCAACATCTTCAGCAATGATAACCAGAGGTTTGCTTGCCTTGGCTACACCTTCCAAAACTGGCAGCAGTTCACGGATGTTAGAGATTTTCTTGTCAACCAGCAGGATGTATGGGTTTTCCAGCTCAACAGCACCTGATTCAGGTTTGTTGATGAAATAAGGAGACAGGTAACCACGGTCGAACTGCATACCTTCAACAACATCCAGCTCGTCTTCCAGACCAGTACCTTCTTCAACGGTGATTACACCTTCTTTACCGACTTTGTCCATCGCTTCTGCGATCAGTTTACCTACGGTTTCGTCGGCGTTTGCAGAGATTGTACCAACCTGCGCAATGGCAGTGGAATCAGAGCAAGGTACGGACAGTTTTTTCAGTTCCTCAACGGCAGAAACAACAGCTTTATCGATGCCGCGTTTCAGATCCATTGGGTTCATGCCAGCAGCAACAGCTTTCAGACCTTCGGTGACAATAGCTTGAGCCAGTACGGTTGCAGTAGTAGTACCATCGCCCGCCGCATCATTGGCTTTAGAAGCGACTTCTTTAACCATCTGCGCACCCATGTTCTCGAATTTGTCTTCCAATTCGATTTCACGTGCTACAGACACACCATCTTTAGTGATAACAGGTGCACCGAAAGATTTATCCAAAATTACGTTACGGCCTTTAGGCCCCAGAGTGACTTTAACTGCGTCAGCCAGTACATTCACACCGCGTAACATTTTGCTGCGAGCATCATTACCAAATTTTACGTCTTTAGCTGCCATTGTGTCTTTCCTTTAAATTCGTTCAATTAAGAAGATCTAAGCGTAATAAGATTTTCAATGATTACGCTTCAACAATTGCCAGAATGTCGCTTTCAGACATGATCAATACTTCTTCATTATCGATCTTTTCTGTTTTAACGCCGTAACCTTCATTAAAAATGACGGTATCACCCACTTTTACATCCAGCTCCTTCACTTCCCCATTTTCAAGGATGCGACCATTGCCGACGGCCAAAATTTCGCCACGGGTAGATTTGCCCGCAGCAGAACCAGTCAGAACAATCCCGCCAGCGGATTTTGATTCAACTTCTGTACGCTTGATGATAACGCGGTCATGTAATGGACGAATTTTCATCGATAGATCTCCTATAAATAAAGTCCATATCAGGTAAGAGGATTGATACCAGAACCCAACAGAACCAGTATCATGAAGCTACAAATTGGGGCTTGAGATCATGACTTCAAGGGTGAGTAACAAAAATATTTTACTTTTTTCTTACTCACTGAAATCTCAGCCAACACAGTGGCAATCATTTTTTATTGCGCTCACTGCCAGACTCACCATAATGCTTTTGCTCTGCGGATTTTTGGTCATTCGATATACGGGAGTCGCCGTCTTGCCTACGCTCATATTCTCCCTCAAAAGTCTCTCCGTTCTGCCCAGAACCGCCATTATAATGACTATAATTACCGGAACCATAAAAAGTATTCGGACGGTAAAACTTAATATGAGGCAATAACTTCGCGGTCAGAAGTTTCTGTACGGGAGACAATAACAACAGTAATCCGAGAAAATCGGTGAAGAAACCGGGCAATATCAGCAAAAATCCAGCCATGACTAGAGAAACACTTTTAACAGCTTCTCCCGCAGGACTCTCACCGGCGGCGAGTTTTTGCTGCATAGAGATAAAATTCTTGATGCCTTGATTACGCACGAGGGATACACCAAGACAAGATGTAAGAATAACCAATAACAGAGTCAACAAGACCCCAACTTCAGAGGCAATCCGAACAAACAAGACAGACTCGATGTAAACCAGAAGGCATATAAGGATAAGCGGGAGCCAACGCACGTGGTTCTCCTTTCATTATTATTGAAGGTTCACACTATTCGATCATTCACACTCTGTGTGACACCTAATATCGGGTTAGATCACATAATATGGTGTTAGATAACACATGTGGGGGTAATCGTGACCGTTTTCAATACTTCAAACTCTTAACTTTCTTTTTCCATAATCGTGACCTTAGTCACACATATGTTATTTCATCAATAAAATAGCGCTATAAAGTGATCTAGGTTCAAGGCATTTCTCACAAATCCACATATGATCGCGCCAGCAATTTCATGATAAGTGTCTAATATCAGGGAAATTGTTTTCGGCAACATTATTTTTCAACAAACACGTAATAGAACAGTCAAAAAACGTATCCAATTTTAAGAAGGTTCTCATGTCAAACAACATTCGTATCGAAGAAGACCTGTTAGGTAAACGAGAAGTTCCTGCTGAAGCCTACTACGGTATTCACACTCTACGTGCGATTGAAAACTTTTATATCAGTGACCGTACCATAAACAGTGTGCCTGAATTCATCCGCGGCATGGTGATGGTAAAGAAAGCTGCGGCACTGGCAAACAAAGAACTCCATACTATTTCTGGAAAAGTGGCAGATATCATTGTCAAAGCATGTGATGAAGTTCTCATTAAAAGCAAATGTATGGATCAATTCCCTGTTGATGTCTTTCAGGGTGGTGCCGGTACTTCACTCAACATGAACACGAATGAGGTGCTGGCAAATATCGGCCTGGAGTTGATGGGACATCAAAAAGGTGAATATGAGTACCTGAACCCAAATGATCACCTAAACAGAAGCCAGTCAACCAATGATGCTTATCCTACAGGTTTCCGCATTGCTGTTTATAACTCCCTGATGCACTTAATTGATTCCATTGAATTGCTGAAAGAGGGCTTCGACAAAAAAGGCGTTGAATTCGATGACATCCTGAAAATGGGCCGTACCCAGCTGCAAGACGCTGTCCCCATGACACTGGGCCAAGAATTCCGGGCTTTTTCTGTGCTGTTGAAAGAAGAGATCAAAAACATCATCCGCACGGCAGAACTGCTGCTGGAAGTGAATCTTGGCGCTACCGCTATCGGTACTGGCTTAAATACTGCACCAGGTTACCAAAAACTGGTTGTTGAAAAATTGGCCGAAGTCACAGGTTTGCCTTGCCAACCAGCAGAAGATTTGATAGAAGCCACCTCTGACTGTGGCGCTTACGTCATGGTTCACAGCGCGTTGAAGCGTCTGGCCGTTAAGCTGTCCAAGATTTGTAACGACTTGCGTCTGCTCTCTTCCGGCCCTCGTGCTGGCCTGAATGAAATTAATCTGCCAGAATTGCAGGCGGGTTCTTCCATCATGCCAGCGAAAGTTAATCCTGTGGTGCCAGAAGTTGTTAACCAGGTTTGCTTCAAAGTCATCGGTAACGATATCTGTGTCACTATGGCAGCAGAAGCCGGTCAGTTACAGCTTAACGTAATGGAACCTGCGATTGGTCAGGCTATGTTTGAATCTATGTCTATCCTGAACAACGCATGCCGTAATTTAGTTGAAAAATGCGTCAGCGGCATTACTGCCAATAAAGAAGTTTGTGAAAACTTCGTATTCAACTCTATCGGGATCGTGACTTATCTGAACCCATTTATTGGTCACCACAATGGCGATATTGTGGGTAAGATCTGTGCTGAAACAGGCAAGAGCGTCCGTGAAGTCGTGCTTGAGCGCGGTTTACTGACCGAAGCTGAATTAGATGATATTTTCTCTGTTGAGAACCTAAAACATCCAACTTATAAAGCAAAACGTTTTGATGACTAATTAAATGATTATAATAACGAGTTCGTCTTAATTATTAAGGCACGCTATTCCAACCGGAAGCGTGCCTTTTTAATTTTCCGCAAACACAAATTATTAACTATAGATTTTCATAAAACTAAATAAATGAAGGAGTATTTAACATGTTAGCCGTAGAATTGGTTATTGTTCTGCTGACCATTTTTTTAGGGGCACGGCTAGGGGGAATAGGTATTGGCTTTGCTGGTGGGATTGGTGTTCTCGTCCTCGCCGCCATTGGTGTTAAACCAGGCAGTATTCCATTTGACGTTATTTCAATTATCATGGCCGTTATTGCTGCGATATCAGCTATGCAAGTGGCTGGGGGACTAGATTATCTCGTTCAACAAACTGAAAAATTACTGCGCAAGAATCCCAAATACATCACAGTTCTTGCACCTATCGTCACGTATTTTCTGACGTTATTTGCAGGTACGGGGAACATCTCACTGGCAACATTGCCTGTTATTGCAGAAGTTGCCAAAGAGCAAGGCATAAAACCATGTCGTCCACTCTCTACTGCCGTTGTCGCTGCCCAGATCGGGATCACTGCTTCACCTATTTCTGCGGCGGTTGTTTATATGGCATCGACTATGGAAGGGCAAGGCATCAGCTATATCCACCTGTTAATGGTATTACTGCCTTCAACATTTTGCGCCATCATCCTCATGTCATTCATTATTTCATGGTTTTTTGATGCCAAACTGTCGAATGATCCTGTTTATCAAAAACGCCTTGAAGAGGGCTTGATAAAAATGCGTGGTGCCAGCCAGATTCAAATCAAACCCAAAGCAAAATGCTCTGTTCTGTTGTTCCTGCTAGGTGTTGTTGGTGTTGTCATTTATGCGATTATTAATAGTCCAAGTGTCGGCCTGGTTGAAAAACCTCTGATGAATACCACAAATGCGATTTTGATCATCATGCTCAGTGTCGCTACGCTCACCACCATTATTTGCTCAGTCGATACCGATGCCATCCTGAACTCAAGCACTTTCAAAGCAGGCATGAGTGCATGTATCTGTATCTTAGGGGTTGCATGGCTGGGGGATACTTTCGTACAGGCCAATCTTGATTGGATCAAAGAAACCGCAGGTAGTTTAATTCACGCCCAACCGTGGCTGCTGGCAGTCATCTTCTTCTTCTGTTCAGCCTTGCTCTATTCACAAGCCGCAACAGCGAAGGCATTGATGCCAATGGCTCTGGCACTGAATGTCACGCCATTAACCGCGATCGCTTCTTTCGCTGCGGTCTCAGGCCTGTTTATCCTGCCAACCTACCCGACACTGGTTGCAGCCGTACAGATGGACGATACCGGAACCACCCGTATCGGGCGTTTTGTCTTCAACCATCCATTCTTTATTCCGGGTACTCTTGCCGTTGTATTGGCGGTCACATTCGGTTTTCTGTTTGGTGGAATGATCTTATAACTTCACAATTTCGATTATTTGACATCATTATTTCAGGGGCGTGCCAGTCCCTGAAATCTTCCAGCCACATCTTTTCCTGTAAAAAACTCTGTATTGTCTTAATATTAGGGATCAAATCCACGATACAGGCAGGCTAAAGATTATCTTATGATGAAACGTATTCTTATGTTGCTTCTGCTGTTCAGCGGTATCGCTCTGTCGCCTAACAAAGCTAGCGCACTGTTTGAGCAACCCGGGAAAAATCTCTACCTTCCTGCTGATCAGGCATTCATGTTTAATTTTCAGCAAAAAGGAAATAAACTCACGCTAAACTGGGATATCAAACCCGGTTATTACCTTTATCGAAAACAGTTCAATATCATTCCCAATCAAGAAGCATCATTGGGTAAAATTACGTACGCCAAAGGCGTAGATCATGAAGATGAGTTTTTTGGTAAGACAGAAGTCTATTTTCAATCGACACGGATTGATGTTCCCATTCTGTCTGCCACCAACGCCAGCTCTCTCCAGGTCACATATCAAGGATGCGCAGAAGCGGGTTATTGTTATCCACCTGAAACCTTAAGCGTACCATTGCAAGCCGTTGCTGCCTCGACCCTATCAGGCAATGAAACCGCGACACCAACCAATATAGCGACAAATAAAGAAGACGGCTCCTTACAAGCACCTTTGCAACAGGGAGATAGCCCATCTGAATCCCATGATGTGCCCTTTTCGCCACTCTGGGCGTTGTTAATTGGCATTGGTATTGCTTTTACTCCCTGCATACTGCCCATGTATCCGCTGATTTCCAGCATTATTTTGGGTCAAAAACGTCCTGAAAGCCTGAAACGGATCTTTTGGCTCGCCATGAGTTACGTTCAGGGAATGGCGCTCACTTACACAATACTTGGTTTGGTCGTCGCAGCGGCTGGCTTGCAATTTCAAGCTGCCCTGCAAAATCCTTACATTCTCGTCGGGCTGTCAGTGCTGTTTATTTTGCTCGCCTTATCCATGTTCGGGCTATATACCTTACAGCTTCCTTCTTCACTCCAAACTCGCCTCGCGGATTGGAGCAACCAACAACAAAGTGGCTCTTACATTGGCGTATTCGTGATGGGAGCCTTAGCCGGGTTAATCGCCTCTCCCTGCACTACCGCACCGCTCAGTGCTATTTTGCTTTATATCGCCCAAAGCGGTAATACATTGGTCGGTGGCTTAACTTTGTACCTCTACGCTTTGGGAATGGGCTTACCGCTTATCGCTGTCACACTATTTGGTCACAAACTCCTGCCACGCAGTGGCCCGTGGATGCAATACGTCAAGGAAGCCTTCGGATTCATTATCTTGGCTCTGCCCGTTTTCCTGCTGGAACGCGTACTTGGTGACACATGGGGCATAAGATTATGGAGCCTATTGGCCGTTTCTTTCCTTGGTTGGGCGTTCGCATTAACCTTAAACAGCAAAAACGGCTGGGTACGAACTTTACAAGTTATCTTACTGGCTCTGGCACTTATCGCTTCACGTCCTTTGCAAAATTGGGTATGGGGAAGCCCTGCGGCAGAACAGCAAAAAGCCACTTTAAAATTTCAACAAATCTCTGATTGGCAAGAGTTAAGGCAAATTCTGACTAAAAATCATCATCAACCAACTATGTTGGATCTCTATGCTGACTGGTGTGTAGCCTGCAAGGAGTTTGACAAATATACTTTTAGTGATCCAAAAGTACAGGCACAATTAAGTCAATTCCTCTTGTTACAGGCAAATGTCACGGATAACGCCCCAAAACAAAAAGAATTGTTGCAAAAACTGCAAGTGCTGGGACTCCCCACTATCTTGTTTTTCGATAAAGGAAAAGAGCTAACCGGTGAGCGAATCAATGGATTCATGGATGCTCAACGTTTTAACCAGCATGTAAAACAATTACAACATCGACAATAAAAATAATCTGGAAGGAGAACCACTGTGCAACGTGAATATGTACTGAGCCATGTCCTGAGTTTATTGGAAAAACATGGCCTGTCAGCGACACTGGAGACACTTTTAACGCCTTTCGATATTGATACCGGCCATATAAAACATTTTTGGCCTGATCGTGAAGCCTTACTCTACGACTGCCTGCGCTACCACAGTCAGCAAATTGAAATCTGGCAGCGTCAAACTCTATTGGATGAATCCTTAAATCCTGAGCAAAAATTACTGGCACGCTACGACGCTCTCAAGGAAAAAGTACAAGAACAACGTTATCCAGGCTGTCTGTTTATCGCTGCTTGCAGCGCTTTTCCTGACGTTGACCATCCAATCCATCAATTAGCAGAATTACAAAAACAAAACTCTTTCCATTACACGGAAGAATTATTACAACAACTTGATATTGACGACAGTAAGCAAGTTGCCCAACAGATGGAACTTATCCTTGAGGGATGTCTCAGTAAGCTATTAGTGAAAAGAGACCTTGAAGATGTGATCATTGCGAAAATTTTGGCTCAAGATATTCTAACCATCGCAAAATGCCGAAAAAATGGGGCGTTAAGTTAATAAAAAACGACATTAGCTGAATTACCACACCAGATTGGTATAAAAATACACCAATCAATCATCTTTCGTGGTTTTTTCGCAGAAAGTGTTTGACGGATTTGGCTGAATACGGTTTAATGCGCCCCGTTAGCCCGGATAGCTCAGTCGGTAGAGCAGGGGATTGAAAATCCCCGTGTCCTTGGTTCGATTCCGAGTCCGGGCACCACTTCAACTTCCAGTGAAGTCCAGCCCAGTCAAACAATTCCTGCTAAATCCAGCAAAATCAACATCCATTCTTATTTTTACGTCTAGTTTCGTCTGTTGCAATCAAGATGCAGCGAAGGGCATAATTCGGGGCACCTACCATTCGATTACCCAAACACTGGTAGGATATTTCTGCCAGTGCGCTTGCTATCACCCTTTCAATGGTGATTCAGGTGGGGGAGGCTTCGGCCTCGCCGGTGGGTACTCCGGTCTGCTAACCCTGTCTGAATCGCCACCATCAATATTAATTAATGGAAAGGGGTAGCAGGAATGAATAATAACAATGTTCAAAACGACTGGCATCAGGCCGATATCATCGCCGCATTGCGCAAACGCGGGACAACCTTAGCAGCGGTTTCTCATGAGGCAGGACTCAGTTCATCAACACTCGCATGGCAGAAAGTTGGCTTTGATTCTGAGTTAACCGGACATTATGCTTCTGGAGCGTCAGCCATGATGAAAATACGACGACCAATTCTGTATGCAGCTTCTTGATACGCATTTGTCTCTTTTAATTCAGGATGAAGCAGTAATTCTGAAGTGATGACAGGGGCACCACAATAATCAAAAATGCCATGATCAACCTGTGTTCTCATAGCTTCCCAAAAACCATGTTTTAAATAAGTCTCTCTACCAGCCGCTCCAATAGCAACCAAATGTACCGGAAGATGCTGGAGTTTTTTTTCGAGTCTTCCATCAGGATGTTCGTTATAAGCCCAACCATGACAAAACACACGATCGATCCACCCCTTAAGTAAAGCAGGCATTGTCCACCAATAGACGGGATAGACCAAGACAAGCGCATCAGCCAGCGCAATTCGTGACTGCTCAGCAATGACATCAGCTGGAGGTAAACTTTCTCTGTAAAAAGCCGCAATATCCGATTCAGTAAAGCTTGGATCAAATCCTTCTTTTGCAAGATCGGCAATCTCGGCACTATTTTCGGAGTTTGACTGCGTGATTCCATCGGCAATATATTGAGCCACATGACCACTGAGAGAGTCAGAGATAGGGTGTGAGATAACGATAAGTGCGTGCACCAAATGCCTCCTTCTTGATTATGAGAAAAGACAAGCGTAATCTATATACCAAAAGTAGGTTACCATCAGTAAGTTACCTTTGGTATATAAATATGTCAAGCAACAAAGCCTATCCAAAACTGGCTAATTCGCAAACACGTGTTCGCCTCACAAGAGAAGAACGCTATCAGCAGCTAATCGCCATTGCCTGGCAGATCATTAGGGACGAAGGAACAGAGGCGCTAACTCTGGGCAGGCTGGCTAAAAAAGCGAGTGTGACAAAACCGGTTGTTTATGACCATTTTGGTACACGTTCTGGTCTATTGGCAGCACTGTACATTGCATTTGATAGCAACCAAACTGAGATCATGGACATTGCTATTCAACAAAGTGAACCCACTTTGGAAAAAAAAGCCGCGGTTATTGCATCCACTTACATCAATTGTGTGCTTGTTCAGGGGCGTGAAATACCCAGTGTTATTGCCGCCTTAGCCGGCTCACCTGAACTCGAAAAGATCAAACGCGAATATGCACGGCTTTTCGTAGAAAAATGCAGAATAACACTGATGCCATACACCAAAGGCGGAAAAATTACCGCAGCACGTCTCTGGGCAATGCTGGGAGCGGCTGAAGCTTTATCTTATGCAGCCGCTAACGGAGATATTACTGCAACTGAGGCAGAAACCGAACTTTTTTCAGTCATTATTGCGATGGTTGAAAGAAGTCTTTAATGACCAGACTGACGCGCCGCGATGCGGCTTGTCTGCCATCGTCCAGCGCCGACTCTCATAGATACTTTTTAAACATCGAGGTGGTGATCACGACCACCATCCCCAAAAGTAATGCTGCCGGCAACAATATTACCGCCAGATACACTACATCCGGCCAGGATAAATACAACTTGTAGTGATGTGATGGACGTCCCCTTTTTCAGCAGCAAATAGTGCCATCTTTTTTTCCGATGCACTGAATTTCGGGAGAACATCTCATGAATACGATTAAAGTCATTGGCATTGACCTCGCCAAAAACGTTTTTCAAGTCTGTGTCTGGATGGAGGACGGTTCTGTCGCCTCGAACCGAAAAATTTCACGGCAAAAATTGCTTGATACTGTGCGCACTTTTTCGTCAGGAACCCTCATTGCTATGGAGGCCTGTGCAACTTCTCACTATTGGGGCAGAACCCTTCAGGCGATGGGATTTATCATCAGACTTGTGCCGACCCGGTATCCATTTTGTTCCGGTCAAGACGGTGGAACAGCAAGATATCAAGGCACTGCGCAGTGCCCGACACTCATGGTGGAACAACGTACCGCACTCGCCAACCAGATTCGGGCTTTCCTCGCTGAGGAGGGGGTGATCGTTCCTGCTGGTATTCAGAAACTGCAACAGTACCTGCCTGAGATTCTATATAGTGTCGTCATAAATAAATTCATGTAATAATAACTCTATATTACATGAATGGATGACTTAACCATGAGCACACCCGTACACCGCCGTCACGATATTTCCGATCATATTTGGAGTTTGCTTGAACCTCACCTACCGGGGCGTAAGGGGGCCTGGGGGCGTGTTGCTTATGATAATCGATTATTTATTAATGCCGTGTTCTGGATTTTACGGACAGGCGCACCCTAGCGAGATTTACCGCCCGATTATGGCGACTGGAAAAATACGCATCGCCGTTTTTGTCGGTGGCGGGACAAAGGCGTATGGGAAGGACTGCTTGAAGAACTCATCTTTGAACCCGATTTCGAATGGCTGATGATTGATGCCAGCCATATTAAGGTTCATCCCCATGCCGCAGGGGCGGCTGGAGGCAATCAGGATATGGGGCGCACAAAAGGGGGCTCAATACAAAGATACATCTGGCCGTGGATGCGCATGGTATGCCGATCAGAGCGCTTATTACAAGCGGTCCCACAGCGGATTGCTCACAAGCTGCGGCCTTGATTGACGGAATAGATGCAGAACATTTATTAGCGGATCGGGGTTATGACAGTAATACCGTGGTTGAACAAGCAAAAAAACAAGGCATGGCAGCGCAAATTCCCGACCGAAAAAATCGCAAAGTAAAACGAGAATATGATCGGGACCTCTATCGACTCAGGCATTTAGTTGAAAATGCGTTTCTTCATCTTAAACGCTGGCGGGGTATAGCGACCCGTTATGCCAAAAATAGTGCCTCATTTCTTGCTGCTGTTCAGATCCGCTGTCTTGTTCTTTGGTTAAATATCTTATGACGACATTATCTAGAAGAGGAGAGCCATGAGCTGTCCTCTGCACTACGACGTTTGCTTCATACTTTGGGGGAAGACCTACGGAATCTGAACATTCGCATTCATGAAATGGATAATGAAATAGCGGCACTTTCCCGTCAGCAAAGCGGTTATCACTATCTGCTCACAATCCCCGGAGTCGGTCCCCTTATTGCGGCAGCCTTCGTGAGTGAAGTCAGTGCGCCTCAATTTGCCAATGGCCGGCAACTTTCTGCCTGGTGTGGCCTGGTTCCCCGACAACACAGTTCAGGTGGAAAAAACCGGCTGTCTTCCCTGAACAAAAATGGAAACCGTCATCTCCGAACGTTAATTATCCACGGTGCTCGTGCAGTGATGCGCTGTGTCCAAAATCGTGATGACTGTCTAGGAGAATGGTTGAGAAAACTGATTGCCCGATGCGGGTTTATGAAAGCCACGATCGCTTTAGCCAACAAACTGACCCGGATTATCTGACGTGTTCTGCGGGATGAAGTGGATTTTAATATGGAAAAAGCTTTTACTATTAATTAATTGAGCAACAAAAATAGACGCATTATCGAGTTTGCAAACACTGATGAGAAAACGGCTACCGTCCCTGTAATAGCCTGTTCTTATACAAGGTAGTGATATACCGATGTAGTGAGAAGGAAACAGGGTGCGGATGACATCATGGCGCGGATAATTTTTCCATTATGACGCCGGATATATGGTCGCAAACCGTATAACTTAGTGCTTGCACAACTGGGGCGTCCATATATGGTATAATAATCCCAGACACTTTATAATCCTGCTAATGTTATTAACATGACAATGAGGTGTGACGATGAAATTGAAACCCACCAAACATCAATATTCCGCTGAATTTAAGCTGGAAGCGGTTCAACAGGTTGTTCTCCATCAGCAGCGGGTTGTTAAAGTCGCCCGTTCACTGGGGATTGATGCCAGCACCCTGGGAAAATGGGTTCGCCAATACAGAGCCGAAATGCAGGGAATTACGCCTGTAGGCAAGGCCCTGACGCCTGAACAACGCCAGAGACAGGCATTAGAAAAACAGGTGAAACGTCTGGAAATGGAAAAAGAAATCCTAAAGCAGGCAGCCGTGCTGATGAGCGAGATGCGTCGTGGCGCTATGCGTTGATCACACGGCTGAGCCCTCATGGGCAATCAAGGAATTATGTCAGATGCTCAAGTGTCACGCAGTGCCTATTATGACTGGCGACAACGGCCTGTCGACACGAGCTATGCAGTTGCGCATCCGGGTTCGTGAACTGTATAACCAAAGATGCGGAGCGATAGGCAGCCGGACATTGAGTCATTTGCTGACCCATGAAGGGAAACCGGTTGGACGTTGGCTGGCCCGGCGTCTGATGCAGGGAATGTGGTCTCAAAAGTTGTCAACCGGGGGCTCACCGTTATCGTCCGGCCGGTGAAGGCCATCCCGCTTCGCCGAATCTCTTGCGGCAACAGTTTGCCCCACTATGCCCAAATACCTCTTGGTGCGGAGACATCACGTATATTCGTACAACAGAGGGATGGTGCTATCTGACCGTGGTAATAGATTTATTTTCCCGCTGGGTTGTGAGATATCCATTCATGATGTCGTCCGCCAGGAAATGCTCACCATTTATCGAGAAGGCGACTACCGCATCATCGTTGGCGATCGCAAGGCCGATTTTGCCAACTCCGCTACAAGAGGCCTGCTTGATGAGGGGCTGCACTGTTTTCGCAACAATAATCTGGTTTCGGAATGTTTTATTTAGCAGGGGCAGCATGTCTACATTCTCCCCAATCTGGGCGAGTAAACACGTTGTCGGCATTACTTATCCAGCGCGGTCTTAAAGCGAGATCATTTGCCAGTGTGATTGAAGTTGAAAAAAACCACGGTCGCGGAGGTTAAACAGGCGTTATCCAACGCACTTCAAGAAGGTTTGCCATTAGAATCCTGTTTGCCGTAAGCATCGCTGAAAAGTGCCTCGAAAAATATGATGAGTTCTTACCAGAGGCATTGCTGACACAGGAGTATGGATTACGCGCTTTTGATGTTGAACAAGTGACAGAGTGGTTGCGGGAATATTTATATTAAGGGGTAGAAAAATGAGAAAAAGTTGGACTATTGAGGAAGATTGTAAGCTGTTAACCTTAGTGCGCCAGCACTTTTCCACACTGGCCAGGCATGAACGGCTGAATGCCACGATGCCATTTAGCCAGCAACTCCACACTGCATTTGCCTCACCTGACCGCGATGCCCCAGCGCTGTTATTTCGCCTAAAAGATGCCGGTATTCTGGGCTTTGCCGGGCAAACTGGCGTTGGCCCAGAAAAACAACCCTTCCGCTGCCTGATAAACAATGATTTGGTGCTCTATGATTACAGCCTCACCTTTCCAACGCTCAGGAAAGCATTGCATCCAGATACCGTTGCAGCAGCGCTAAACCACTTTACTGTTAGCAATCCGCACGAGCCGCTATCCGATACTATAAGTGAAATCGCGACTGATTTGCACCTTGCCCCAATGCAAGTGGAAAAGGTTCTGATCGAAAGCGGCCAAATAACCATCAATAGTTACCGTAAATATGAACGTACTGGAGAGAAAACTATCGATAATAATCTGAAAGACCTTATATCCAGCCAAACTCCTGACGCAAAGCTGATTGAAGATATTAACACTTGTCGCGCCCGGGCTTCCCAACTTTATCACGTGCATGAACGTGATGGCGCTGAGGTCATCTTCAGTTCCGACGGCACGGGATTCGGCAAAAGCTATGGTGTGATTCAGGGGTATGTCGAATATCTGGAGCGCTTTGCTAAAACCCAGAAGCCAGGTTATCTGTTTCCCGAAGGTGGCTTTACCAACCTGCTGTTCATATCGCCGCAAAAATCACAAATCGACCTGGACAGCAGCCAGAAAAACAGAATTCAGGCAGTTGGAGGAGAGTTCATTTGCGTTCTTGCCCGTAAGGATATTGCCGACCTCGACTTTATGGATTGGGCATCCGGTCTAAAAAACCGCGACCGCTATATTCAGTGGTACGAAGGGGCGAAAGGCAGCGCCCTTATCAAGGTTGCTATGCGTTCGCTCAATTATCTTGTCTCACAAGTCGATCGTTGTGAAGAGCAACTGGAAAAGCTGGCGACATACAGTTCCCAGGATACCAACTACGACAGGGAAATGCTCGAAGAGCAGCTAAAAAACTGCCGCCACAGCATCCGCAATACGATTGAGTCAGCCTGTAAATCACTATTTGGTTCGGATAGTGAAAAAACTTCCATTAAAGAATACATTCATCGCGGACTTCTTGCTCGTAGAAAGCGAGAGCTTAACGCTATGCAGGGAAAACCTTCGTCAAAAATGAGCGTACACGAAGTCTACTTCGAGCTTATCAAGCAGGTGTTACCTTTCGAAGTTTGCCAGTACCGCCCGTCTGTGCTGTTAATGACCACTAACAAGTTCGACACATCAACTTATCGCCTGGCACCTCGCCAACGAGGTGAAGGCGTGCGTTTTGAGTCTGTGGGTTTTGACTTGTTGGTTGGCGGCAAGCTGAAGCCAGAAGATCCGCAGATCAGCACCGTTGCGGCTACTGGTCATGCTAGGCAAGTAGCCTATCTTCGCGACGAACACTTCAGACGCAATCCAGGCTGCCCTTTCCGCCGAAATAATATCCGCTTTACAGTGATAATTGATGAACTTCATGAAGCCTACACTCGCCTTGAAGAAACATGCCATGTAAAACTGGTTAAACAGGAAAACAACCTGGCGCACGTTATCTCAGTAACAGGACGTATTCACAACGCGGTATGTAGTCTGGAGCACCGAAACAAGCCCAAAGAAGCTCAAACCACCTTTGAGCAAGAAATGGTCAAATTCATCGCCACCCTGCGCGAGTTACTGGAAGAAAAATGCGAACTTTCATCCGGTGTGACGCTGGGAGCGATACTGGAAATGTTTCGGGACCAGTTAGGAGCATTTGAAGTCAACGGCGACGCCGCCGAACGTATTATCTCAATTACCCGCAACGTCTTCAGCTTCAACGCTAAAATGTACGTCAATGAAGAGGGGCTTAAACGAATTCGTATGCGCAACAGCGAAGGAGACATAACGCGTACCGAGCTGTATTACGAAGTCGAAAATGATACCAGTGATACTAACCCCACCTTACACGATCTGTTCCAGTTGGTATCCGTCATCCTTGTCGCATGCGCCCAAATCACCAACCGCCACTTTAAGCGCTGGGTGAAAAATGGCGGCCAGGATAATTCCAGCAGTCAGAACACGCCGTTAGGTCAGTTTGTTGACGCAGCCAATAATGTAGCTGGTGTTGTACGCCATATCTTTGATCGCACCACCGATGAAAATTTGTTGATTGATCACTTCTACACTTATCTGCAACCTAAAACCGTGTTCACGATGACACCGGTAGCCGAACTAAATTACGTCAATGCGGGGGCAGAGCGCACAATAATTCTGGCGTTCGAGATGGATCTGGTACAAGAGTTGCCCGAAGCCATGCTACTGCGTTTGCTCACTGGCACTCACAATAAAGTAGTAGGACTTAGTGCAACCAGCGGTTTTAGCCACACCAAAAACGGTAACTTCAGTCGTCACTTCCTGGAACGCTATAGCCACGACCTTGGCTACCGGGTTGTTGAACGCGAAATGGCAGATATCGATATGCTCAAGGAACTGCGCAAACTACGGGCCCGTATTCGCGACGTCAAGTTCAAGGTGTTTGATGATGAGTTACCGGCATTGACCGATATCCACCAAAACTGCGAGATCTTCCGTAAGGTGTATAACGACTTTTTTAAAGCACTGAAGGAACCGCTGGAAAACACTCTGAAAAATCCCTATAAGCAGCGTCAGTACCACCGAGAACTGGAAGCTTTATTGCTTGCTGCCTACGAGGGTAGAAACAGCCTGATTCTGTCACTTTCAGGAGGTTTTAAGCGAGCCTTTATTCGTGCCTGGAGCACTCATCGTACAGCGTGGCGTCAGCTGTACGGGATGAAATCCCAGTGCGATGAAAAAACGGATAACAGTAAGAAGCATGACCAGATCCTGACCTTTACTCCCTTTCCAGAACGTCACACTATCCGTCTGGTGTTCTTCGACTCACCGTTGGCTAATATCGAAGATATTAAGAGTCAAACCTATATTGATGACAGCAACACCGTGCTGGTATTTATGAGTACCTATAACAGCGCGGGCACCGGTCTCAACTACTTCGTTAAGTACCACGACGGCAATATTAATGATACGAATGCGCCGCGTCTGGATGTCGATTTTCAACGCTTAGTGTTAATCAATTCATCGTATTATAGCGAGGTGAAGGGCAATGGCGCAAATTTCAATACATTGCCTAACTATGTTACCGTTCTTAAACATTACGCCGATGATGATATTGCCGTCCACAAGCTGGCAGATTTCAGCGTTAATTTCGCCCAAGGTGAAAATTATCGCCTGTTGATGGCCGAACATGATATGAGTCTGTTCAAAGTCGCCGTACAAGCCGTAGGTCGAGTCGAGCGCCGCGACACTCTATTGAAAACAGAAATCTTTTTACCCCGCGACGTGTTCCGTAATGTTGCATTTCAGTTCGCCGCTCTCAGTGAAGATAGCGGCAACGAGGTGGTATCAGAAAGCATGTCCTTGCTTAACCACCGCCTCATGGAGGAATGCGAAAAACTTATTCAGAGTCAATCATTTAGTGATAAAGGACAGCGACATACTTTTGAGCAGGCTGTCATAGCAAATGGTCGTCGCATAGATACTGTTCACAAGCGAGTCCTGAAAACTGGCTGGATAAATCAGGTACGCGCAGGTAATCTCGAATATCTCGAATTATGTAATTTGTTCCGCGCGCCTGAATCCTTTACTAATCCAGAGCGCTGGCTGGCAAAACTTCAAGCCAATCCTCTGTATGCTGCCAATCGGCAAATGCAGTCTATCCACAACGTCCTGTTTATTCATCGCCAGCAGGACAATCAAACCATCTTACTTTGTCACAAGCGCGGGCCGGATGGACTTGCCCACAGCGATTACTCCGCCCTGTCGGACTTCGTTGGAGGTGCCAGGGAATACCGACCAGAGCTAACCATCTTCCCGCAGTATAGAAACGATGTCTATTCCGGCAATCTGGTCGGTGAGTTGATTCGTGAATGCGCAAGGCTCCAGGAAACAGCATTCGAAAAATGGGTGCCCAACCCCATGCTAGTTCCGTTGCTCAAAGGTAACGTCGGAGAATATCTTTTTGATAAGGTACTGAAAAATTATGGTGTTGCCCCACTCTCCGACCAGCAAGTATTTGAGCGCCTTGAACCGTTGGTATATGAGTTCTTTGACCGCTTTATTGAAGTGGGTGATGACCTGATATGTGTCGATGTCAAGCGCTGGGCGACTCATCTGGACGATTTGACGCGGGCAGAGGAAGCGCTTGAGAAAAGTAGCAATAAGATTCGCCAGATCCGAAATATCGCTAGCCAAAAGGCTGATACAGAGGGGCAGAAACAGCTACAGGCCGCGTTAGCTGGTCGTTACGAGTGCATTCGGTTTGTTTATCTGAATGTCGCCTACAGCCAGAATCCCAATAATTTGATGTGGCAGGATAACGCTGATCACACGATCCACTACCTCAATCTGTTTCAAACTGACTATCAGTATTATCAACCCAAAAATCGAGAGAGTGGACGTCCTCTGGAAAAATCGAAACTAGGCACCACTCTGGACATTAATCCGATGTTACAAGCCCTTCTAGGTATAGAAAAGTTGCCGACTAAAGGAAAATTTTCATGATCCCTAATCTGAATAAACTGACAGATACCCCGATTGCCCGCACCAATTTGATCAAGCTTGAAGAAGATCAGTTGACAACAGTTCAACGTTTATTAGCCCCAATATCTAATTTATATACGATAGACTTTATGGTTCAACGCTTCATTAAAGAAAGAAAAGAAAAATCCGCTGATTACTATGCACGTATTCATCAGGAGGTTAAATCTTGTGTGCGGCAGAAGCTTGGGCTAGAGGCCAATCAGGACGTAAAATATGAGCTACATCGCTTACCCAATTACCAGCATGTCTTTTTTTTCTTAGCTCCTGCATCTGCACTAAACAGTTCGGCTTATCTCTCGCTGACAGAACGCATTAAAAA
Organism: Xenorhabdus sp. SGI 60; assembly: GCF_056632175.1. NCBI lineage: Bacteria > Pseudomonadati > Pseudomonadota > Gammaproteobacteria > Enterobacterales > Morganellaceae > Xenorhabdus > Xenorhabdus sp. SGI 60. The sequence goes on from NZ_CP196860.1 coordinate 3,597,108, forward strand.
GCTTTGCCAGCAACTCATCGCCGAAAACCACGACTTGTCTCGCCTGATTCAGGGCTTGTTCAGCTTGCATCTGAAAATGGTGATGCTGGAACAAGCCCGTGAGCGTTTTTCAGTATCGCCAACCTATTTTAATTCGACGCTCTATCTCAATGCTCGCCTGAGTCAGCCCATCACGCAGAAAAGCGGCACCGGCGTGATGGAGGCATTCGAACTCGGCGTTTATGCTTCGGAACATAAAGAGCTCGCATTTACCTTGCACAAACAAAAATTCCTGGTTGAGCCAGCTGATGAATTGTACCTCTCTCTGGATGATACCAGCGTGTGGTTTAATATCGATAATCGTCGGCTCAAAGCCAAGCGCAAACTCGATGCTCGAGATAGCAAACTGGACTTTTTCCGTGAACGCAGCGGCTATGGTGAATGCCAGGCCTACACCTATAATGTGGTAATGAATGCAGCCTGCGAGCGCCTTACAGAGCTGGAAATTTCACACTACCCCATCCCGTTTCAGGCCACCCACGAAGTCAATCAGTTCATTACCGACCTCGATCGAAATCTGGCTAACACTTTGTTGGTGGTTAACAACGGCGTCGAATTCAGCGCCACGCAAGAAGCTTATTTCTTTGACGCGTTAGCCTCCCAATTTCTTGGATATCAACTATGGCCGCTAGAATCGCTTAAACATTCTCAGCAAACCGGTTTTTCTGAGTTGCCGGCCAATACTTCCATTCTGGTACTCAACACAGTAGATGAAGAACGGAGCAACAGCATCCGTCAGCAAGATGATGAATCTGCTGAGTACAGTGATTTTTATGCTGTATTTGATGCTGCCCGGAAACAACCTGAACTCGACTGGGATACCTACACCCAGCTTAAACTAGCTCGCTTGCAAGGATGGTTACATCAGAGGCCTCTGCCCGTAGTCTTGCAAGGTATGAACATTGATTGCAAATTACTGGATGCAATCGACCTTATTAATGAACTGTCAGTAAATAATCCTAACCAATACAAAGCTGATCTTGCAAAGCCTCGTAGCCGCCTCAAATCGGCAGTTAACTTGCTAAGTAGCAAGATTCGTCGGACAAAAACCGAGCTGTGGTTCAAAGAGAGCTTACTCAATGAACACCACATCTCACTACCAGACCTGACGGATGGCCACTATACTGCCTATGCGGTACGTAATACGAAAAACAATTTCCCCTTGCTTGGGCATGTTGAACTGAAAGTAGAAGGCGGCCATCTTAAGGTGGTAAATACAGGTATCACTGAAGGTAAACTAGACTGGCTATCGGTTGAACATCCCCCACTGGAACGATTAAAAAAAGTATTCGACAAAAGCTTTTATCTTTACGACCACGCTGCAGATGTTCTACTTACCACCTACAACAGCGTGCGCGTGCCGCGCCTGATTGGTCCAGCTCAACTTAATGTCGTCGATTTGTACGCTTATCAGGAGCGAGAAAAAGAGCTGGCGGAACGTAAAGGGGATAATTTTGATAAGTACACCATTACTCGCTCGGCAAAATCTGATCAAAACATATTGCCTTATCTGATATCACCAGGCCGTTCGAAGCACGACCCGCTGACCAAATCGCAAAAAATGAAGCATCACCATACCTACCTGCAGCCACATGAGAATGGAGTATTTATCCTGGTGAGCGACGCTCAACCTACAAATCCTTCAATTGCGCGGCCTAAGCTAGTGGAAAATCTACTGATATGGGATGCCCAGGGCAATGCCGTGGATGTATTTAACCACCCGTTAGCTGGCGTTTACCTCAATAGCTTTACCCTGGATATGCTCAAGAGCGGCGAGAGCAGTAAGAGTTCGATTTTTGCAAAGCTTGCCCGGTTGGTGCTGGAAAATTAGAGGAAAGTGGAGCGGAACGGTGACTGCCAGAACAGATCTGAGCCGATACAAAACCGAGAAAAGCTATCTTACCGTTCGACTATGCAAAAGCAAATAACCCCATGCAGCAACAAATAATTACAACGACTGAGCAGCATTCGTAATCTTTACCACTACATTAGGCAACTATATCGAATTGCTAGTAACCATTAAAACAAGGAATCCGGAGTTACCGGATTCCTTGTTTCAACGCAGTTGTTTATTTGTAAGCATATACATTTATGTTTCACGCACTTTTTGAGATTTCCGATTTTCGGTCATCAACCTGACCTGCTCCTAATAAACTTTACTTTCCATTTAAGCTTCGCTCCTCTTGAAAAAAGGAGCGTGAGAGTTGGAGACAGTACAATCCCACTAGATTGTTCATTAGTTCAATTAATGCACGATTTCCTGCGACCAACTGTTTTCCATTAGCATTCGGAATGACATACCACCAGATGCTCTTCCAAAGTGGGTTCTCCCGCATCCACTGCTGTTTTAACGTGTTCGGTCAACAGTTCAAACAAGCGACGTTTGTACTCAGTGTCATCATTCCCTTTCAAATGCTCGCCCTTGGTCTCCAACACTGAGTTACGGTACCCTCTATAGAGGCAGCTTTCCTTGCATGATAGAGTCATAGGGCATTATCTGAACATTCATCATGATCAATAAATTGAGGGCATGATCAATTTTTATTATATAAATTCTATTGTTCTAACTGTGATTATTTATCATGAAAAATCGAATTCAATTTGACCGTTGACGATTTCCCATTTGAAATGAAAGAGTGTTATTATAATATTAATTAAAACAAAATTTAGAATGTTATTCTATTTATCATATACACATTAAACTTCAAGTTGCAATTTACAACACTCTATGAAACCTGATTTATTCCCGCTTCGCGGGAATAAATCACACGCATCTTGAAGTTAGATTGGTATATGTTTTATTTTTGTTGAGTGACTATTTATTTTTTTATGATCATTTGGCTCTAACATAAATGCGCAATATTCCGATGAATGTAAGCTGGAAGCAATTCAGCAGGTTAATTGCTTCCATTATGAAAAGTACTAATCTGGATAAATCAGTTTCCATGACACACTTTGGTATGGATATACCAGTGCACTATGTTTTGCGCAAGAAAAGCAAACAGGACATTTGCAGCAATCTGAATATTGATACCACCATCAAGTGGATGCCGAAACTGACAAGGGAGGGGTTAGTTAAAAATGACTTTCCTGACGAGAGCTTTTCCAACTCGCCGTGTTATCAGGTTAATGTATTAGCCCAATAACACAGAGAAAACGAGCATAACACGTTAATGTGATTTTAATCCGTTGTGATCCGTGAAATTTAAATGACGCAATTAATTGATTTTATTTAACAGTAGATATCAATCACAATTTTCCTGATGTATTTTTATCCGCGGTTGTATTTATAAATAGTTCTATTATATTCTGCTCCGTAATGTACCCAAAATATGCAATAGTAATTTTATTACTAAATTATTTTCACCAATATTAACTAAGGATTGATTCACCCAAATATTATGGAGCGTACAAATGAGCAGGGTAATGGATAAAATCGGTCACGTATTCAATTTGTTGTTTCTCATGTATACTCCTCACTTTTTCAGGAAATCAGATGGCAACGGTAGAAGTGAAATGTCGATTTTGTCAACAAACCGAATCGGTAAGAAAACATGGCACGGGTCAAGGTGAACGTCAGCGTTATCGTTGCCTGTCTTGTCGCCGTACTTTTCAGCTTGAATATGCTTATCGTGCTTGCCGGACGGGCATAAAAGAACAAGTTGTGGATCTTGCCATGAATAATGCCGGTATCCGTGACACTGCACGGGCACTACATATCAGTATTAATGCTGTCGTTCGCACTTTAAAAAATTGTCCCCACGATGTGTAACCACATTACCGCTGGAACAGGTGGAAATTGAGCTCATCTGTGAAGTCGATGAGATGTGGTCATTTGTTGGGAATAAAAAGCAACAACGTTGGTTATGGTATGCTTGGGAGCCTCGTCTGAAGCGTATTATTGCCCATACTTTCGGCCGACGAAGCAAAAAGACGTTGAAGAAACTGCTCAAAAAATTATCGCACTTTAACGTCGCTTTTTGGTGTACCGATAAATTCAAGGCTTACACCTTGTTGCCCACGGATAAACACCTCATCGGAAAAAGTTTTACGCAGCGTATTGAACGTGAAAACCTCACCCTTAGAAACCGAATTAAGCGGCTGAATCGTAAAACATTAGGCTATTCAAAATCACCGGAAATGCATGACAAAGTCATCGGGACTTTTATCGAAAGAGAATATTATATTTAACGAGATGCTCGACTTTCATGATGAGTTGAAATGACATAGCCGCTCCTTTATAACTTTAAATCGCCAAAAATAGAGAAATAAAGGAACAAAAGGCTATGTCACAGCAAGATTTTATCATTTGGGTGTTTTGTTGGGTAGACGATAATTTAACGGCGTTACAGCAAGGCACACGATTAAGAAGCCGGGGGGAACCCACCTAAGATGAGCGATGCCGAAGTCATCACGATGGAAGTGATTGGTGAATTCTTAGGGTTTTCAACAGATAAAGGGATTTGGAAATACTTTTTTGACCACTGGCGCGAGTGGTTTCCGGGACTGGGCTCACGCGCCAATTTTGCTAAACAGGCTGCAAATCTTTGGGTTGTCAAACAAAAGCTGCAAGAGCAGCTGGCGACGTTATTGGGCGCGCTCGACAGACCGGTGCATATTATCGACGGATTTCCCCTGCCCGTCTGTGGATTCAAAAGAGCGAAAGGCAGCGCCAACTTTAAAGGGCAAGCGGATTATGGATATTGTGCCGCCAAGAACGAAACATACTACGGCTTTAAAGGGCATCTGATGATAGATGAAACCGGCGTAGTCACGGGGCTCACGTTAACACCTGCGAGCGTCAGTGAGCGTGAAGCGGCCTGGGATTTGTGCGTCCCGATAAAAGGCTATTTGCTGGGCGATAAAGGGTATTTAGGCGTTGAGTTTAAACAGGAAATGAAAAAGCAGGGCATTGAGATGATTACGCCGGTGCGTGCCAATATGGATGATCCGATTCCCAGGGAAATCAGAAAGCGTATTAATGACAAACGCCGTTTAATTGAAACCGTGATTGGTCAACTCGCCGGGCAATTTGCTATCGAGAAGTGCTGGGCGCGGGATTTGTGGCATTTGGGTAATCGAATTGCCAGAAAACTGCTTTCTCACACGTTGGGTATTTTTGCCAATTTTAAACAAGGTAAAAGTCAACGCGACTGGCTTCAACAAGCCAACGTTATAGGATGTTAAAGTCGAGCATCGCGTTAGATTTAAGACCAATCAACATTTTGAATACGTGACCGCGTAGTACGTATTAATGGCATGACAGCTATGGATAATTTAGATGCTCCCCATGGAATTCAATCCAGCGGTATAAATTCAACCGCTTTTTTAGAAAATGGATCTAATACCATAGAGTTACTATTTGGCAGTCGCTCTTTTGAAGAAGAACTTATGCCTGAATCTCGATGTGAAGCAACATTAAAAAAAGTGTCAGCTTATGGAGAAAATGATGACGTCATTAGTCGCATTAAATTAGTCGCTGATAAAGATGGCAATCCAGTCACTGAAGAATCACTCAAGAATATACCTAATGAGAAGGCGGGCTTTGATTTTACTGGTATGTCCACAATACCAGCAGAAGAAGGTTTATTTTCTGCGAAAAAAACATATTCAATTGATGGATTGCCTGAGTGGATGTGGACAAAAGCCCAACCGGTGACAGAAAAAGATTTGCCAATTATAAAATCTTTCTATCAGGAAATAATTCATTCATTTGCTCAAAAGGATTTGGATAAAATATGGCGCATGAGTAAACCTGCCTGGGAGGAATGGGCTATTGCAGATAACAGTAACGCTAAGTTTTTTTTCCATTCTATGGTGTTTGAAGATAAAATCGATAGTGATAAATATATAGTCAGAGTAGATCCAGAATGGAAAAAATTCAAATTAGTCAGTTATAGAAATGGGCGTCTATTCCGTCTGGAAGCTGGTGCTCATGGTCGTTCACCTATACTGTTCGACAATAAAATCACCGGTGATACTGCAACTTATAGCCCTTATTTATCCATTATTAATGGTAAGATTGTGATAGCAAGGTAATGAATTTAATTTGGCTAATCAGTTATTATCTTGATTAGCCAAATATTCAATATAAATCTATACCAATCTAACTTCAAGATGCGTGTGATTTATCCCCGATTTGCGGGGGAGAAATCACGTTTCATATGGTGTTGTAAATTGCAACTTGAAGTTTAATGCATATAAACTCCATATGAAATTTCCCATCAAACATTTGAGTGCGTTAAAGGATTAAAATTGATTCAAGGCATTTTGATGACAGCTAACGGGCGGTTTTGGTGGATAAACTCGCCCGTTTAAATTTTTACCTAAAATGCAACAGTGTCGCAAAATTGCAGTATCATTCTCTATCAAATAAAAATGGATGAAAGATGATGCTTAACACAATCAAACAAGTCCGTGTACCAAAATCACCCCGATACATAACGGTCCGACATATCGCCATATAAAGCGTAAACACTGACGCTTCCGCAATGACAGATTATCCGGTATTAGTGCATTGACCTTACGTGACCAACCAAATACAAGGCAGATGATAATCCCGAATAATGGCATGAGAACATTGGAAGTAATAAAGTCCAGCATGTCGAAGATGGATTTTCCACCTAATGTGACGTGACTTAGAGGACCAAAAGATAAGGAAACAGGTATCCCCATTAACATAATCGATGCCGTGACTATTAAGCTTGTTTTACGGCGCGTCCATTGAAAACGCGTCTGAACATAAGCAACGATATGCTCAAGTAATGAAATTGCTGAGGTCAGTGCGGCCATTAATAATAATAAAAAGAAAGTGACTGCTAAGATTGAGCCACCAGGAAGACTGGCGAAATAAATTGGCATCGTCATAAACGTTAAACCAGGTCCCGCATTGGGTTTTAAACCAGCAGCAGCCAAAGCAGGAAAAATCATCAGACCAGCCAATATACAAACCAAGCAGGAGAGACTTACAACCCAAATACTCGATTTACCAATGCCTTTGTTATTAGGCAAATAGGAGCTGTACGTAATGTGGATCCCTAAACCAATAGACAGTGAAAAAAATGCCAACCCTAATGCATCTAAAACACCTTTTCCGGTCAAGCTACTAAAGTCTGGGTATAAGAATAATTTTAACCCTTCTGCTGAGCCTGGTAAACGGATGCCAACAATAATTAACACTATCATGATCAAAAATAACATTGGCATCATGACTTTAACTGATTTTTCCAAACCTTTTTGCACACCTGATAATACAACGAAACAGGTTAGCCCTGAAAATGCCAGATGTGCGATTATCGGCCACCATGGATTGCTGATGAAATTGGTGAAAATAGATGTCAGTTGAGAAACATCTGTAATATTCAATTTTCCTGTACTTGCCATCACTGTGTAGCCTATGGTCCAACCACCGACAACACTGTAGAAGCTATAGATACACCATGAACTGAATACACCTATAAGGCCAACCCATCCCCAGTGTTTACCAAGTAATTTTTTAAACGCATTAACGGCCACTTCACCCGTACTGCTTCCCAGCATGTTTTCAGCTAACAGAACCGCTAATCCAATCACAAAGCTAAACAATAAAAATACAACCAGAAATGCACCGCCGCCATTTGTTGCTGAAACATACGAGAATTTCCAAATAGCGCCAATGCCAACGGCAGATCCGGTTGCTGCTAATATGTGCCCCAGACGGGATGTCCATTGTTGACTCATGCTAACCCCCGAATAAATACAGTGTTAGCACATGTACCCAGCCCCATAGCCGTGAGCAAAAAACCAGCCGCAGCGCTCCAAACATGCTCACCGGTTTGCAGGTTAACCATAGGCAGGATGATATTTCTTGTCCCGACGAACAGGGCAGAGGTTATAAAGCCCAATGCCCAAATATCTTTTGATGATAAACGGTATGTCATAATAATCGTTAACTTATTGTTGTAAAAATAATTGCAAATGTAATAGTAACTATCACAACCTCTTGAATTTCCATTGGCGAAACTGGATTCTGATTTAACAGTCAGTGATAAACATCCTATTCACTGATATTCGCAAGATACAGAATGATAGTGGTAACATCAAAGAGATTATCTTGAAGCATTAACGGAGAAGAGTTCGCTGAACATATTTAACGCCCCATCGCCAGACGCCAATTTTGGAAAAGTTCACATGCAAGCCTTGGATTAAAGTGAAAATGAGACTCTTCAATTATGCAAGAGGATAAAAATTAAAGGGCATTAATAGAAATGGCATTTAATACACTACAATAAAACTATAAAAAATATTGTGAAGCCAGCATCACTGACTCCACATATTTTATCGAATATTTACATCCCGCCCATCATCAGAATTGCCATCTAAAACCGATATTCATACTATTGTCCTGATGACTGCTGGAGAGCAATCCACTATAGCCAAGCGTGAATGAAACGTTATTACTTGCACTCATCTCCGCATTAGCTTTTAGCACCACGCCATCACGAGAAGCAGGCACGCTGTGAGTCACAAACGTCGTGTTACTGCCACGGAACGATAAACCTGTTGCTCGTTCACGTTCACCGTATTGGTGCTGCCAGCCTAATTCTCCATTTAGGGTAATTGAAGAACCCCATGCAGCCTGCCAGCTATGATTGGCACGTAATCCCAATATGGAAAGAGTTGCTTCCGTATGTTGGCTGTTACCACGAAGTGCGGCAGCGGCACCGTCTTCGTTAATGCCTTCATTACGGAAATTGACGTAAGCCAAGTTAACGAATGGCTCCAAATTCACAACCCCTGTCGGCAGAGGGTAAGCAAGTTCAGCGGATAATTGTGTTGTTCGTCCACTGTACTTGGCATTCTCACTATCACGCTGACTGCCATAGCTGATAAAGCGTTTGGTATCAATACGGTGCCACGTGAATCCGCTATTGGCTCGCAAAACGAAGTCACCAAATTGACGGTCACCATAAAGAGCGAGGTGATAGTTATTACTGTCAGCAGTAGCACTGTTACCACCATCAAGGGAAGTACGAGTGTAACCAGTTGCGATACCAAGACGGCTGTATTCATCAATAAGAGCATCCGCGCCAAGGAATAAACCATAGTTGGAAGCCTGATAGCCCGTCGCATTCGTTGTACCAGAAGCGTGGCTCCATGCACCAAGCAGTCGAACCCATGCACCGTTCTTGTCTCCATGAATATCAGACGAAGGTGAATAGCCTTCAATCTGACTCAAACGAGAATTCAAGGTATCACGCAAATAACGGCTGTCATTAACCAACTGGGACGCAATATCAGCATGGATTTGTCCATCAAGCTGACGGAATGCAAAGCGGGCTTGTTCCGCAGAACGACTGGCTAAGATACTTTCGTAAACCGGATTACCCATGCCAAGGGTATCAGCGGCAGCAGCCACTGCACGTTCATTCTGTGTCTTAGCAAAATCGACAAAAGCAGTCTCATTACGCCCAACATGGAGAGTGACTTCACCAGGCTGATAAGACAATCCAGCACCAAGGAAGAGGTAATTCGGAACGACATCATCAAAACGACCATTGATATTCTGCTTCGCACTAAGAATAGTGTATTGCTGACCCGTCAGGCTTCGCACCTCTTCAAAAGAAAGCAAGTTAGCCGTATTCTCAAGGGAAATGGTAACTTTTCCGCCATCGATCTGTGCCCTTTTTTCAACCTGAATGTTGTCACTGCGCCCATCGGAAGCAATTTCCACAGCGTAATGAGAACCGGGTTCAAAGGTAATTTTTTCGGCAATCTTAAGCGTACCCATAGAGTTACCCGGTGCTACCGTACCGCCACGCAGCACATTGAGCGTCCCCACCGTACCATTCCCACCAAGAATGCCACTTTCCATTACTGAAACGCCAGAAGAGACACTACCGCTAACGTTCAGTAATCCCTGTTTGACCAGTGTTGGACCAGAATAGGCATTCTGGCCACTGAGAGTCAGCGCACCTCGACCTTGTTTGGTTAATCCACCATGACCACTGATATCATTGCTCCACTGATCCTGAGCACACTGACCAGCATCACAGATGCGTTCAGTCGGTTTACCCTTATCGAGTACGGCACCAACCCCCGGAATATCAGCGATAAACTGCCCCTTGCCGTAGGCGACTCCGTCAGGATCGGGTATACGGAGTTTTTCAGGAATATCCTCTGCGGTATAGAACATGCCAGGGCCATTTACTGCTTTACCGAGGTTGATCAATCCCCAGCCGTAAAGCTCATCAATACCCTTTTCCCCCATATCAGTAGCCGTAGTACGAAGCACGGAGGCGACTTGCTCGCCGCTCATATAGGGAAAACGCTCCATCAATACCGCAATACTACCACCAGCGTGTGGCGCAGCCATTGAGGTCCCTCTATAACTGTCATAGCCGGTAGTAATATCATCTATTCCAGTTCCCTTAATAACTGAGCTATAGATCCCACTACCAGGTGCACTGACACAAAGACTGGCCGTATAGCCACAGCGGGAGGAAAAATCGCTGATGGTATAAGGCTCGCTATTGGTACTATTTGGATCTTTTTGCAAGCTCGCGACTGTCAACCAGTTTGGTGCAATCTCTGGCACAAACCAAGCCAGACCCGCAATAGCATCTGGATTACTGTAGTTATTACTATTGCCAGCAGCAAAAATTGTCACAATACCGCTACGGGCAGCATCAATCGCCCCCTGATATGCACCTCCCGGTTTTGTCCCCAAAATCGGTTTGATTTCATCAAACTGCTGCTGAGCCTCTGCTAAGGTAAAATGGGCTGCGTTCGGATCTTCCCGCCCCTCTCAAGTTCTCTATCAATACCAATCCCCCAGCTGTTGTTAATGATACGGGCGCCACTGTCTATCAGTGCATTCCAACCAGCCTGATAAACACCACCATCATTGCCTAAGATAATGCCATCTTCAGGGCCGGGATCGCCGTTATCCGCAGTGAGTATTTGGGCGTTATAAGCCACGCCATGCATCTCTCTGCCATCCCTGTTAGCTGCCGCTATGCCTGCAACATGGACACCATGTGTTCCTAGTCTCCCGTACCTATCCACGGACGGCGTACCATCATAAGTGAATGAATCACCTTTCTTCACCGGAATATAGGGATCGGTATACTCACGTATCCCAGAAGTTTTTAAGTTGATGACCTTATCTTTTCCCATAAACTCAGGATGTTTGGCATAAACTGCCTGATCAAATATGCCTAATTTGATCCCTTTACCGGTATAGCCTCTGGCATACGCTTCATCAGCGTGAATAGCACCAAGCCCCCATTGGCCCGAAAACTCACCGGAACGCCAACTGGCAGGATCACCCATCCGTCCTTTCTCAACATAATTTTCCGCATAGGTGCCTGCGCTGGCCGCGACCAAACAGCAAGCTATAGCGTGATAAAGTACTCGTGGTTGGGTTTTGACTGATAGACGTGTGGAAACCAGAGTGTTCAAAGGTATTCTGTATCTCTTATTCATTTTAGTCACCATCCATTGTTGATTTGCAAAAATACCAGCTCTTATGTTTTTTATTGTGTAGGCAGCTTGAAACCATCAAGGTGATAGTTGTCTAAAAAGCAGGGACAGACTAAAAAGGCGTGCTGATTTTTAGATTGTTATCAAAAGAAAGCGGGTTTAATCAAAGCCATCACCTACCCTATTTACACCACCAACACACATTATAAAATGCCACATTTAATTAACCTTTATTTTAATAAATTTTAACCCAATCATAACAATTCATGTCATAGTGTTATTTTGAAACATTGGAATAGTTCTTTATTTCCGTTAACCAATCTAACTTCAAGATGCGTGTGACATCTCCCCGCGGAGCGGGGAGATGTCAGGTTTCATATCGTGTTGTAAATTGCAGTTTGAAGTTTAATGCGTATATACCCAATGAATTTCAAGTTGCAGCTTGTAAGTCAATGTAATTGTTTATATCTCCCCGCATAGCGGGGAGATATAAGACGCATCTTGAAAGACGATTGGTATAACCCTGGTTTCAATTAATTATCATCTTGCTGCAACCTTTGCTCTAAGGTGCTTGTTTCTCTGTCACGCAGGGTAGAATGACGTAAAGGTTTTACTACTGTTGCAAGCAACAAGCAGGTAAGTGCAGCAAAAGTTCCAAACGAAAAAACAGTGATTACCGGAGATAACAAACGGCCCATAAAACCTAATCCCAATGCTCCCAAAGAATCGCCAGTAACATCTTGAGCAGTGACAAAACTGTTCACTCGCCCCAGTAAATGATCCGGTGTATGACTCTGAACAAGGGTAAATTGCAGTAAGGATGCAAATGCATTCAAATATCCATAACAAACCAACACAAGTAATGCCAGAATGATATTGGTCACGATCCCTAGCAGGGATAACGTGATAAAGGAGCACAGGGCACATATAACAAGCAGAACACCAGGTCGGGTACTGCGTCCTATCCAGCCGCTGGTAAAGGCGCCGAGCATGGCTCCCAAGGGAACAGCGGAATACATCAACCCCGTTGCTGACGGCCCTTGGTGGTAGACTTCCTGAGATAAGGCAGGAAACAGGATACGCACGGCTCCCGCGATACTAATCATCATCCCTACCAATATGACACTGCCCACAATTTTATGCTGACAAACAAATTTCACTCCGCTTATCAATGCACTGATTGGATGCTCCTGCTTACTTGGTTGGGGCTTCATTTCAGGGAGCCTCATCAGGGGTAACAACGTGGCTAATGTACCGATGGCTGCCACGGCAAAGTTCCATCCTGGTCCACCAACAACAATAATAATCCCTGCCAATGCCGGTGAAATAATGGCACCGATGCGAACAGTAATCATACTCAAGGCCCCTGCCGCCGCCAGATTCTCCCGCCCGACTAAATTGGGGATGGCTGCCATTAATGCCGTCATCCCCAACGCACCAAAAAAACCATCCCAAACAGAAAGAAAATAGAGCATATACAGGGACGGAGAGTCTAGAAATGCGTTAACACTCAGAGCGACAAAACCGAGACCACAGGTGCCACGGGCAAACAAAATAAGTTTACGTCTATCATAACGATCAGCCAGTATTCCACCCAAGATTAACCCGATGAACATACCAACGCCATCCAGTGCCACCACAATCCCGACCTGTAAGGTAGATCCTGTCAGAAACTGCATTTGGACAGGCACACCAACCGTCAGCATCCCTAATGCAAAGACAGATAACATACGGGCAATAAAGATAGCGCGAAAATGGGCATTATTTTTAAGTAAACTAAAATCCAAAAAAATTGATGAAGTAGCCATAATGTTCCATACGGTGCGTTAAATACGATAAAATCAATTGCTGCAAGCTTAATTACGGCGTTTTTTCAACAAGTTATTGAGCAGTGGCCCCCACTGTTTCAATGAATCTGGAGAAAGAATATCGGCATGTTCACAATCTTGCCGATAAACCCGTAAATGGCGAATCCAAGGTGCCCATGTCTCCTCGACATCCAATTCAGGCGGCAATGTTCGGGTAGCCACAAACAACGTAGCTTCGCCATCATATTTCTGGTTAACAGCGGATAATAAACTGCGGACAGCATCTCGATAGTTAGCCACGATATCCTCAAACATAGTCTGCTTTTCCTTACGCAGTTGCGGATCATGCTCATCTTCTGTGGCCGCCATAAACTCTGCCTGTTCACGGGCAATTTCCTGTTTGGCCTCTTCTTCGCTTAACCCTCCCCAATCCTGACCTTCTGGAGGATAAGCGTCCAATAATCCCAAGAAAGCAACTTCCTCACCTTCTTGCTGTAAACGGATAGCCATTCCTTGAGCCAACATTCCTCCCAGAGAATAACCCAGCAAGTAATAAGGCCCATGAGGTTGGATATTTCGTAAGGTCGCCAAATGGCGTGTACACATTGCGTCGAGACTGTCGCAGTCAGCAATGACACCATGAGGACGAGGAGATTGTAAGCCGATAATCGGCCAGTCGCCCTCCAGATAACGCAAAAGCCCACTGTATTGCCAGGCAAAACCTGACGCTGGATGCACACAGAAGAGTGCTGGCCCCGTTCCTTCCCTCAACGGTAAGACTTCACCTATTCCGCCGTTTTCGGCCGAATTTTTCTTCTGTTCATCTACCAGTAGTGCACTCAATTTTTCTACACTTCGCGCGACCATAATATGACCGACTGAAACACGGAGATTAAGGCGTCGATGTATTTCGGCTGCCAAACGCATTGCCAGCAACGAATGCCCGCCCAAAGCAAAGAAATCATCATCAGCCCAAACAATGTCGCACGCTAAAATCTCTGCAAACAACTTAGCTAGCTGACTTTCCAAACCCGCCTGCGGTAACCTGCCTGTTGTTAATTTCTCTGGCATCGGAAGTGCCTTGCGATTCAATTTTCCATTAGCACTCAGTGGGAATTTTTCCTGTATTACATAGCTGACCGGCAACATATAAGCAGGCAATCGTTTCATCATTGTTTGTTGCAGCGCTTGAATATCCAATGTCACATCTGCTTGCGGGATCACCCAGGCAATTAGCTGACGCGCATCAACATTCTCAATTGCCTGACTTGGCTTACCTAACTCACGTGCAGCAACCGCAGCCTGGGCGATTTCTGGCTGTTCTAGTAACACTTGTTCAATTTCACCCAGTTCAATACGCTGACCACGTATTTTTAATTGATCGTCACTGCGGCCAAGGTATTCAACCTCACCGTTTTCTGACCAGCAGGCAATATCCCCCGTTCGGTACATCCGCTCACCCGATGCAAACGGATCGGCCACAAAACGGCTGGCTGTCAAATCAGCTCGGTTCAGGTAGTTTGTGGCTAACTGGATCCCACTGAGATAAAGATCACCCGCCACCCCAATGGGAACAGGGCGCAACCAAGGATCTAAAATACGCAATTGGGTATTCCATACCGGCCGACCGATAGGGACACCAGAGCTACTGCAACGCTGCAATGCCTCACCAAACGCAGGTTGCCATGTCACATCCACCGCCGCCTCTGTTGGCCCATAAAGATTATGCAAAGGTGCAGTAATCAGCATTTGATAGCGATGCGCCAGTTCACAGGACAAGGCTTCTCCACTACAGAAAACACGTCTCAAGCTACGGCAGAAAGGTGCTTCTTGTTCTTGTAACGCGAAAGAATCAATGAAAGTTGCCAGCATTGATGGCACAAAATGCAATGTCGTGACGTGATAATCATCAATCAGTTGCCGAAGGAGTGTGGGATCACGATGCGCTTCCGGTGGTGCCATCATTAACTGAGCACCGGTCATCAATGGCCAGAAAAACTCCCATACAGAAACATCAAAACTACAGGGCGTTTTCTGCAATACCACATCATCTGTCGTCAATGAATAAGCATCCTGCATCCACAATAAACGGTTAACAATGGCTTGGTGGCTCACCACCACTCCTTTTGGCCGCCCTGTAGAGCCAGAGGTATAAATAATGTATGCAGCCTGTTCAGGCGTCACATTGGCGGCTGGATGGATAGGCTGTTGTGTTTCATCTGCCAGTGTATCCAGCAACAACAACGGTGCCTGATTGGCAAAACGTGCCTGATACTCATTTTCTGTAATCACTACTCGAGGTTGCGCATCTTCCAGCATGATGGTTAAGCGTTCGTCAGGATAGCCGATATCAAGAGGCAACCACGTCGCCCCTGCTTCCAAAATCGCCTGTAACGCCAGACTTAGCCGAACTGAACGCGATAATGCAACCCCAACAATGTCCCCTGCCTGTACACCCGCATCAATTAGACGATCAACCAATAACCGAGTTTGAAGACGCATTTGCTGGTAAGTCAGACGATGATGACAATCCAACAACGCCAAAGCGTCAGGCGTTTTGCTTGCCTGCTCAATCACAGTCTGATGAAGTGTTTTGGAAGGAATATCATGATAAGTGTTATTAACTTCCTCAATTAGTGCGGCTTCATCGGCGAATTGTAACCCCCACTCCCGCAGTGCAACTTCTGGCCGTTCGATTAATTGTTGGAACAAGAACAGTATGCGTTGAGCCAAATACTCAGGCTGTTTAACGCTTTCACGATATTCCATTAATAAACGCAGACGCTTACCCGGCAATACCAGTAATGTCAAAGGGTAATGGGTATAACCACGGTTATTGATGCTTTGGCAGATGATGCCTGCAATATTTTCTTTATTCCCTTTGTCCTGTTCCACATCAGGATAATTTTCAACCACCAATAAAGTATCAAAAAGTGTACCCGTACCTGCAATTCGCTGGATCTCGCCCAGACCAATATTGTCATGCTCAATCAATTGGATCTGCTGTACCTGTAGCTGTTTTAGTTGAGGTAATAGCGGTTGTTCCATATCCAAAATAACGCGAACGGGTAAGGTGTTACTGAACAATCCGATATGCTGATCCAACCCGTCAATCTGCCCAAACCGCCCCGATACCGGAGAGCCGAAAACAACATCAGATGAGCCACTTTGTATACTCAATAGCAGCGCCCAAATGCCTTGCATCAAAGTATTGAGCGTTAAACCACGTTGCTGACACAAGTCAGTCAATGCTTGCTCCATCTCTGGTGCGAGTAATATCTCAAGCTCTTTAACCTCACCAGTACGGTGTTGTTCGCCGAATAAACACGTTGGTTGAACATCTTTCAATACCTGTTGCCAACATTGACGAGAAGGCTCCGTCTCACGCGCCAATAATTGCTGAACTACGTCTTGATAACGTATCTCAGGTTTATGCAAGGCTTGCTCTCCTTGATTCAACAAGGTCAAAAGGTTTTGAACCAGAATAGGTGTTGACCAGCCATCAACGATCAGATGATGAACATTTAGCAATAGCGTATGGCGTAAGCTTTTACCGTGGCGTACCAGTAATGCATGTAACATCGCTGCTGGCTGCTGAAAGAGGTTTCGCGTGAGTTCTGCTTTTTCCAGTTCCCGTAATGCAGCCTCTTCCTCTTCCGCTGTCAACTCAGGCAGTTGATGGAAATCAAGTGTCCAATAATCTTTGTCATCAGAAATAATGGGGATCAATTGCAGTGGAGAGAGGGATTGTTCAGTATCAAATTTCGCAACTATCTGCGGATGATGCCGAACTAAAACTGACAGTGCCCGTCGTAATTCAGCCACAGGCAATGCCCCAAACAGGGAAAGACGTGTCAACGAGTTATAGCTCCCCTGTTCGGTCGCTGTCTGTGCATGGAATAATAACCCTTGTTGCAGTGGCAGTAACGGTAATACGGCAGATAGTGGACCGTAACGCTCAGTCAACTGAGTGAGATCGTTCTCTTCAATATCTGATAGCCCAGTTTCTGCGGCGACTAAAGTCGCCATGGCCCGTAAAGGCTGCTGTCTGGCGAATTGGATTAAGCAATCAGCCGCCCATGCCATACCGCGATGTAACTCCGCAATATCTTGCTGGCTAAAAATACCATCAACCCATTGCCAATTAATCACCAACTGTGGTGTATTGCCCTGCTCATCCACAAACAAATTGATTTCTAAGCTATGGCTTAGGGACATTTCGGGATCTTGATAAACCGCAAAAGCATCCTGGAAAAGATGTTTAGTTCGTCGTGGTGACCATAAGTGATCTGTCTCGACAAAACGCCCCAGATAATTAAATAAGATCTCTGGTGTCTCTTGCGTTGCCAGTATTTCCCGCCCTGTTTGATCAAGGTAGCGCAGCAAGCCATAACCGACGCCACGATCCGGCACTGCACGTAGAACGCTTTTCACCGCTCTGACGATGTCAGAAATAGCGCTATCAGAACTCATGATCGCAGCAGGTTGGTGTTCTCCTGTCAGCGGTAAATTGACCACTATTGGATATTCAGCGGTTAACCAGCCAACAGTCCGGGCTAAATCGCCGGTTTGATCGAATTCAATACGGCCATGAGACTCTAACTGGAAACGTAACTTATTGACGTTAAAACGACGATAACAAGCCATTGCCAACATTGTTAATAAAATTTCTTCAATATTCGCGTGGTATTGCTTTGGCAAGCTCCCTAATAATGCGGCCGTTTGTTCGCCACTCAATAATGTTCGCTGGTTGCAGGAAATTATTTGGCGATCCCGCTGGATATCCAGCGGAAGCTGCCCTAAAAGGGGCGTTTTTTCATTTAACATTTGTTGCCAAAAAGGCAATTCAGCTGCACGTTGTGGCAGATTTTGGCGTAGATAGTCATTCCAATCGTACAACGTGTACTCTTCTGCCGGCAAAACTACGGGCTGACCGGCGATTGCTGCTTCTACTCCTTGACGTAACTCATCCAATACTATTCGCCACGAAACACCATCTGTTGCCAGATGGTGAATAACAAGCACTAATCCTTTAGACACACCGTTATGTTGTAATAAACAAGCATGGAATAATTGACCATTCGCAGGTTCCAAACGCATAACGGCATCGTGGAAAGCTTGCTCAGCACAAGCTTCAATATCTTCGCAATCTTGCCATAGGCTGTAATGAGCGGTTTTGGATAACGGAATAGACTCACCTACAATCAGCCGACCATCACGAGTCAATGCGCGCAGTACAGGGTGCGCTTGCTCTAAGGCAACCAATGCTTGTGATAAGTGTTGCGGCTGCAATTCTGCCGGAACATGTATAAATACACCGTGGACAAAACGGGTATTAATGCCATGAGTCTCAGCAAACCACTGTAAAATAGGCAGGCTATCGATCGCCCCTTCCTGAAGGCGTGTAGGAGCAGGTTTAACAATGGCAATAGGCGTCATCTTCAATGCCATACGCACAGGTGTACGTTCACTGAAAATATCCCGCGGACGTAACTGCCAACCAAGGCGACGCAATTGCGTTCCCAGCGCCATCGCAGAAATACTGTCTCCTCCCAGCGCAAAAAAGTCATCATCGGCACTGACTTCTTGCACACCTAACAAGCTGGAGAAAGCTTCACAAATGGATTTTTCCTGCTCACTTTCCGCTTTTCTGCCTACTGGCAATGGAAGTTGTTGTGGTTTAGGTAATGAATGACGGTCTATTTTGCCATTGATCGAAATAGGCAAGGTTGCCAATACCATCAAGAGGGAAGGAACCATGTAATCAGGCAGTTTCTTTGCCAATGCCGCCAGCAGCAGAGCAGAGATATTAGGTAAAGCACGTTGTTGCTCATCAGGTACAGCACAATACCCCACCAACCGATATGTTGCGCCGATAGGTTCAGCAATCACAACCGCAGAACTGACTTCCGGCAAATCAACCAGAGCATTTTCTACTTCGCCTAATTCAACGCGAAAACCTCGTACTTTAACCTGATGATCCACGCGGCCAATAAATTCAAGTAATCCATCAGGGCGCCAACGCATAAGATCACCACTGCGATACATTACTTCGCCATGACGGAATGGATTAGCGACAAAACGTGTTGCCGTCATCCCTGGGCGATGCAAATACCCACGGGCGATACCCGCGCCAGAGAGATACAATTCTCCCGCTGCACCTATTGGCACAGGTTGTAAGTAACGGTCTAAAAGCCAGATATCGGTATTAGCAACTGGACGTCCAATCACCGGTTGATCGGCCAGCCGAATACTGCTTCCCAGCGTATCAATCGTATATTCTGAGGGGCCATAATAGTTGTGGACATCCATTTGCGGCTGCTGTTTGAGTAATTCCCACAACCGCGGTGTCGCCGCCTCACCACCAATCATAATAAACGCAGGTTGGTGATTACCTTTTTCCAACAACCCACTATCGATAAGTTGGATCAAGAAGGAAGGCGTAATATCCATGATATCAATCGGTAGCAGATTCATCTGCTGTACCACACCCCACGCATCCCGCCTCAGTTCCTCATCAAAAATATAGAGTTCACTGCCTAAGATCATACAAAACAGTGGCTCCCAAGAGGAATCAAAGGAGAAAGAGGCAGTATGTCCTGCACGCGCTCGTCGGCCATATTGCCGGTAAAAATTCTCAATGGCAGGCCCAAATAAATGCGTTGCATGGGAGATTAATAAATTCAGCAATCCGCCATGTGTACTCATCACCCCTTTTGGCTTACCGGTAGATCCCGAAGTGTAGATCATGTAAGCCAAGTGTTCACCGCGCAGTTTTTCGCGGCGTTCTTCGTCTGTGACGGGTAACGGGGATAAACGGGAACACTGCGTCGCTATCTGTGGATCATCCAGACAGATGGCTTTGAACGTTGCAGGCATTTGTCCCAGTGTAGTCAAGTGAGTGATCAGCAAGGCTGGCTGAACATCGTCACACATTAACTGCAAACGTTCCTGCGGATAATCGAGATCAAGGGGAATATAAGCTGCACCGCTGGCCAAGACGCCTAAAATAGCAATAATTGAATCCACTGAACGAGGAATGCCAATGGCAACCACATCTTCAGCCCCCATTCCCTGTAATAGCAAGAAACGTGCAAGTTGCATCACTTTTACCATCAATTGATGGTAAGTCAGCTGTTCATTATGACAACGTATCGCGATAGCATCAGGCTGCTGTTCGACCTGTTGCAAAAAGAGATCCAGTACAGAAACACTATCTACAGGCAATTGAGTTTTCGGCCCGCATGACCAGCTATCAAGCCGTTGTTGTTCTTGTGGCGGAATCAAAGGGATGAACGCAATGGATTGCTGCGGCTGCATAAGCAATTGATTCAACAAATAGCTGATCCGTTCACTGTGCCACTGTAGCGTTTGTTCACTGTACTTGTTTCGATTCGCAATCAGTGTCAGATGAAGCTGATCATCATAACAACATAATTCAAACTCTAAATCATCCACTGGTCCCATCGCGAGTGTATGCGTCTTGATGGGTTTTCCGTCTAGTTTCAATGCCTCATTATAGATTTTGTAATTGAAAACAGGCCCATAAAGCGCATTGTTGCTACCGGATAATCCCAGATCACAACGCAGTTGTTCGGCTTCATATCGCTGGTAACGACGCACTTGCTTCATTTCATCCACAAACGCCTTTGCTACTTCTGCCAGGGACATCCTGTCTTGCAATTTTATTTGCAGCGGTAAGAGATTGACCACGGGGCCGAGCGCACAAAGCGCTTGTGATCCCAAACGCCGCATAAAAGGAAAACCGATCGACAGATGTTTTTCTCCACTCATGCGATAGAAATAGATGCAGAGTGTAGCCATCACAATTTCAGCTGGCTGGAATGGCCGCAGTAAATCATCGTTCTTTACTGAAACAAACTGGGTAAGCGGAAAATGACAATGATGATTAAGAGGTAATGCATTGTTATTATTATCAATATTCTCAGTAGAAAGTGAAACAGCAACACCTCGTTCACGGGTATGCTTTTGCCAGAACGTAGCTGACTCTGCTTTCGCAGCAGATTGCTCCCAACTCAGGTACTCTTTGACGACTAATTCAAAGGAACAGAAAGGATTTTCAGTTGGCTGGCGACCTGCTCTGAATGCATTATAGATATCAATAATGCGTCGAGTCAGAGCATCAAAACTGAAGCCATCCAACATTAGATGGTGAAAACGCTGATACCAGTACCAGCGCTCTGGTTGAGCATCAACCTGCATGATCACTTGTCGATATAGAGGACGTTCTCCATCGGCAGGTAACTCAGCAGCCAGATCTGTCCGCATTAATTCCTGTGATAGACGTTCTCCCTTTCCGCTTTGTCCATGAGAAAAATCAAACCACTCAGGAGCAATTACTTGCTGTGCATTACAGAAGGCTGGAATTTGCTGTACAGGCTCTCCCTCTTCATTAACAAAATATCGCGCGTGAATGGTATCGGCTTCAGCCAATCCCTGACGAATAGCGGCGTCAAATAGGGTGCGATCCAGTCTCCCATTAATTTCAATATAATGCGCAATGGTGAACACATTACGGCGGTTGGCAAGCTGATCAGCCACCCAAATTCCAGGCTGAGCAGCAACGAGTGGCAACGTTAAATCGACTGACTTAATTTCAGTACATGGCAATACATTGGGCACGTTTAAATTTCCTTTCTTATCGACAGGTTAAACCATCAGCATTATCAGTTTGATTTATCTGTGGTTCGCGCAGATGGTTGACGCAGATCGAAATTGCGCAGACTAGCCGGACGCATATCCACCCAATGCTCTTCTATGTATGCGATACAAGCGGCCCGTGAATCTGGGCCAATAACCCGCTCCCAGCCGGCGGGTTGTGCGGCAAAAGTCGGCCAAAGGCTATATTGTTGTTGATTATTTATCAGTACATAAAAAGTGGCTTCGTCATCATCAAAAGGATTCTTTTGTTCCAAATTCATTTTTAATTCTCATCAATTCTTGGATTACAATAATCGGTTTTTCATATCATTTTTTAGCCAGTAACCAACCAAGGCCATCAAATAACCCACCACGCCAGCACAACACATCGTGTCCACCATTAAACACGCGATAATTCACGTTGTGCCCAGCCCCTTGCAACGCGGCATACATTTGATCATTAACAAAATGGATATCTGCTTCACGGGAACCTGCTTCCTGAAAAATTTTTAACGACGAAGGAATAACTTTTTGCCCAAGAACCTGCTGTGTCAGCCAACCTGGTTTATGGTCAGAAGATGGCATAAACTGCCGAACAATTTTGCTATCAGGCCACCAGAAAGATCCTGACTGTGTGAGAACACAACCAAAACGTTGTGGCCAATGGAGCGCGGCATACAATGCCGCCAGCCCACCGTAACTCTGCCCTGCTATCACTGTTTGTGCAGGATCATCGCTAAAAGCTACATACTGTGCGACAAGCGGCAGCAATTCATCCTGAATCGCTTGCCAAAAATCGGGATTGCAAGGAAGTTCCCGCTCTCGATGCGGCATATCAATAACATCAATCAACAGCCAAACCGCCTCTGGTATCTGCTGTTTTTCAGTTGCTACCTCAATCACCGGAAAAACTGGAGTTCTTTCCGCCCAAGTCAACCCATCCAGCAGAATGATAAGAGGACGGGAGGGTGCGGTTTCTTCCCCCGTGGAATAAAGCCAAACACGCCTTTGATTGTTAAGCCGATCACTGTGCCAGTGCAAAAGCAAAGGCTCACGTTTATCCGGCTGCGCAGTATGATGTGGACGGCTCCCATCAATTAATGACCATGCGGTCTGTGCAGGTGCATGGGGCATATGGATCGCTGATAAAGGCAAACCAAGCCCATTACGATGACATTCCTGTAGATTCAAAGGATCTGAAATAGATAATGGAAAGAGTGAAATCCACCATTCACGTTGCTGTTGATTACGCTGCTTGATTTCGTCTGAAAATTGAGGGGGCAAATGTGCGTCAGTCACGGGTATAAATCGATAACTTCCTCTCCAGTTATCTTCAAGATTCACTGACCAATACCAGATATCCGTTTCAGGCAATCGTTGTAGACTCTGAGGTTGCGGACAGTGATGATCAGTGATGCCATTGATATCGATGTAGACTTGGCGAAAAGGTGAATTTTGTTCGTCCCCATTAGGATCTCGCCAAAAGAAGGTTGTTTTAACTTGATGATTATTCGTAATTTCTATAATGGGCGTTCCCAAAATAGCAATATTTTTCCACCACAACTCACTGCCAACATGACGCGCAGCTAATAAATGAGCTGCCGTACCTGGTGGCTGAAAAACTAATGTCATCCCTTTATCCCCTTCAAAAAAATCCGCTCACAAATGACATATCCATTTGATACACCACACCAGCAATGATCCTAGAAAATAAAAACGATTATCATTCACCAATGATATTGATAATGATTTTTGTTTGCAATATTATCCAATTTATTTTATTAATCTTAATCACTGGCTAACAGAGTTAATGAAGCATTATCAGGAGTAACGAGGCAGGAGGCCCTCACTATTCAGCTTAGCCATAGTGGCGTCGCCTTAATTATAACTTTGATTTTTATCAATTATTTTAAAAGTATCTATATTGAGAGATGAAATCCATGGTATTGCCTAGCAAGAATAAGATATTGAAAACCGCAAAAAGAACAAATAGAAACTATAACTATAATAAATTATTCTTATCGCTTACTTCTGTCTTACTGTTATCTCCCTATGCCTCAGCCAATAATGGGACTTCCAATAACAGCGAAGATACCTTAATCGTCACAAGCAAGACGGAAGGGTATTCTGGAAAAAACATTGTAGAATCAGACAGTGCCGCAGGCACCAAAAGCCTCACTCCGCTTATCAAGACTCCCCAGTCAATCAGTGTCATCAATCGCGCACAAATAGAAGCACAAGGCGCAACGAGCGTTGCCGACGCCCTGAATTATTCAAGTGGCGTTGTGACTAACTACCGCGGCTCTTCTAACCGTAATGACGAAGTGATTACCCGTGGTTTTCGTTACGCGCCTAAATTCCTTGATGGCTTGAGTTATGGTAATCAGCTCGATCCTTGGTTATTGGAACGTGTAGAGTTAGTGCATGGGCCGGCATCTGTGCTATACGGTCAGGTCAGCCCTGGCGGTTTGATTAATATGACCAGCAAAAGGCCCACAGCAGAGGCCATTCGTAAAGTCCAGATGAAAGCAGGTAACCAGAGCCTGGGTGAATTAGCCTTTGATTTTGGTGGGGCATTGGGTGATGACATTCCCGTTCTTTATCGTTTAAATGGTATCGTCAGCACCCAAAAACAATTTGTCAAAGATTATAAAAAAGAGCGAATTGCCATTGCTCCAGCTCTGACATGGATACCAAACGACAATACAACTTTCACGTTGCTGAGCAGTTATCAGTACGATCCCAAAGCGGGATTCCGTAATTTCTATCCTAAAAAAGGCACCGTAACAGCTGTTCCCAATGCAGGCTATATTCCCTACAAGATGAATCTCAGTGAACCTTCTTTTAATCAGTCCAGACGGGAACAATCCTCTATCGGCTATATTTTTGAGCATGACATTAATGATGTTTTCTCTTTCCAACAAAACCTGCGTTATTCAAGAGCAAATGAGCGTTTTAAGCTTTTCGTTTATGTATCGGATGTAAAAGACCTACCAACCAGTATCCAACGCCGTCCACAGAGGGAATACAACAAAACGCAATCATTTAATGTGGATAATCAGCTGAAGGCACTATTCTCAACCAGTAACATTGATCATAACGTTATTAGTGGAATCGATTACAAATGGGCGGATAGCCTTAGCAGAAGATGGTATAAAAGCGGTAGTCAATACGACTTTGATTGGTCAAATCCAGTTTGGGGTATCCCCGTCAATGAAAATGAGTTATCTCTTTCTTTAAATGACAAAAAGAAACTTTACCAGTTAGGTGCTTACGTACAAGATCAACTCAGTTGGGAAAACTGGAATTTAGTTCTGTCCGGCCGTTATGACTGGACTGAAACCAAGCAACAAAACCTGCTCAAAAACACCTCAACAACACAAAAAGACCGTGCATTCACAGGACGTGCGGGTTTGTTGTATGCCTTTGATAACGGCATTTCGCCTTATATCAGTTACAGCACCTCCTTTGAACCTAACTTGTCTCAAGGAGCACCTGGTACACCGGCATTCAAACCTACAACAGGTGAACAAACTGAAATCGGGATTAAATTCCAACCCAAAGATAGTGATACGCTGTTAACACTTTCTCTGTTCGATATCACCCAGAAAAACGTAACCACCAGTAACCCAGTTACCCGCTTTAGCGAGCAAATTGGCAAAATTGGTTCAAAAGGAGCAGAGGCTGAAATTCATTCCCAAATCACACCAGAAATTAACCTGATAGCAAGTTATACCTATACAGACACTAAAACTAAAGACGATGGCAATACTTCACGTATTGGCAAAAGAATCCCTTCAGTGCCTGAACATGCAGCTTCTGCCTGGGGGAGTTATAGCTTCACGCAAACTGCTCTGAAAGGATTCACTCTGGGAGCCGGTATACGCTATACCGGATCGACTTCCGGTGATTATGCCGAAACATTCCACGTCAAGCCCTATACCCTCTATGACTTGATGGCGAAATACGATCTTGGCGAAGCTTCCCCACAGTTAAAAGGCGCGAATGTACAACTAAACGTGAATAACCTGACCAATAAACGTTATGTTGCTTCATGCTCAAATGTAGAAGCCTGCTTCTACGGTAGCGGGCGCAGCATCGTTGCCACAGTGGAATATACTTGGTAAGACAAAATCTTTACTCCAGTGGCATAAAGCAAACGCTTTTGCCACTGTGAATTGCGTCTATCAACATTAATGCGTATTAAATGACTTTTTTTATTAAATAGTAACAGGGAAATATCGTGCTTAAGTTAATGACTGAATATCACACATCCGAATTATCGGATTTTAGTTGTGATGATTTTGTGTTCCTATCTTCAAATAAAAGCCTACATGCACGAGGACGTTTTGCCAAAGTAACCACTCCCGCCAATCATTATGATGATATTGATAATCTATTAAGTGACCATCTATCTCAATTATTCCTTCAAGCTCAACAAGCGGGAATTAAAAATCCTATTGCAGTCGGGGCAATCCCTTTTGATAAACGCCAACCTTCCGCCCTCTATATACCTTATGAATACCGTTGGCTGGAACAGGAAACCGCGCATTTTTCCACTCGATCCTCTATGCCACCGTTAAAAATGCAACAGTGGTATTTATGGCCAGAAAAAGAAGAATTTTGCCAGATGGTTTCTCAAGCTGTTGACGCCATCCATCATGGCTTGCTTGATAAGGTCGTCCTTTCGCGTCTACTGGATATTGAATTTGCTCGAAAACCTAACTCTATTCAGCTTTTTACGCAGCTTAATGCCCAAAATCCTTATAGCTACAACTTTCATATTCCACTAGAAAACAGCACGTTAATTGGTGCTAGCCCAGAACTTCTACTACGTAAACAGGGTAATACCCTTATTTCTCAACCACTGGCAGGCTCGTCACGCAGAAGCCACAATATTCTGGAAGACAGTGCGTTGCGTCAATCACTACTCCATTCAGCTAAAGATCACCATGAACATCAATTCGTGATTGATGCAATCCGAACCGCGCTCACTAAACACTGTACTGAATTGATGATCCCAGACTCTCCGTCAATATTCAGCACGCCTTTACTTTGGCACCTCGCGACAGAAATACGCAGTGAATTGCGCAATAAACACACTAATGTCCTCTCCGTTGCTGGCTTACTTCATCCAACTCCAGCACTTTGTGGAACACCGAGAGAACGAGCCTACGAACTCATCGCTCAGCTCGAACCCTTCGAGCGCAACTATTTTGGCGGTATTGTCGGTTGGTGTGATGCTAAGGGCAATGGTGAATGGGTTGTTACCATTCGCTGTGGTGAATTATTCGAAAACCATATTCGACTTTTTGCCGGAGCCGGCATCGTTGCTGACTCACAACCCCATGCTGAATGGCAAGAAACAGGGGTGAAATTGGGCACCATGCTACAAGCTCTAGGATTATCTGACAGTAAGGAACGTGTGTTATGAGTATTGAGTTTAATCGCTGGCCTGAAACCTTATCACAACGCTATCGCCAGCGCGGTTATTGGCTTGATCTTCCCCTTTGCGACATACTTAGGCGTCATGCTGACAACGAAAATATTGCTCTGATTTGCTCATCTCAACAATATACTTATCGCCAACTCAATCAACTCGCGGATAATCTGGCCGCTTCCCTCAAGCGCCGCGGTGTTCAGCATGGACAAACCGCATTAGTGCAATTAGGGAATATTGCAGAATTTTATATCACCTTTTTTGCTTTGCTGCGTTTAGGCGTGGTTCCCGTCAATGCCCTATTCAGCCACCAACGGAGTGAACTATTCGCTTATGCCGAGCAAATTAAACCATCACTATTGATCGCAGACCGTAGCCATTCACTCTTTTCTGACAATACCTTTATTCACGAACTGCATAGACATTACTCTTCACTGACACACATATTCCTGCGGGGAGATAGCGACCGTTCGATAGATTTAACGACATTGATTAATGAAAAAGAAAACACTTTTATCGCGACGCCCACTCCAGCCGATGAAGTCGCTTTTTTCCAATTATCGGGCGGGAGTACAGGTATGCCAAAACTGATCCCCCGAACTCACAATGATTACTACTACAGCATTCGAGCCAGCGTTGATATCTGCCATTTCAATCCTCAAACATGCTACTTATGTGCTCTTCCTGCCGCACATAATTATCCGATGAGTTCACCAGGCGCATTAGGGGTTTTTTATGCTGGAGGCCAAGTGATTATGGCCAATGATCCCAGTGCATCAAGTTGCTTCCCGTTGATTGAACAATATCGGATTAACGTTGCTGCTTTAGTTCCTCCTGCGGTAAGCCTGTGGCTGGAAGCTATTGCTCTGACAGGGGATAAATCACCTCTGGACAGTCTGGCGTTATTGCAAGTAGGAGGTGCCCGCCTGAGTGAATCGCTGGCACGAAGGATACCTTCAGAATTAGGTTGTCAACTGCAACAGGTATTTGGCATGGCCGAAGGATTAGTTAACTACACACGTTTGGATGATGACCAACAAACTATTTTCACTACTCAAGGTCGCCCGATAAGTGATGATGATGAAGTGTGGATCTCCGACAGCCTGGGTAATCCACTACCTCTCGGTGTTCCTGGTTTACTGATGACTCGTGGACCTTATACGTTCCGTGGATACTACCAAAGCCCTCAATATAATAATCAAGTGTTTGATGAAAATGGTTTTTACTGTTCGGGTGATTTAGTCATTCAAACAGAGAAAGGTTATCTAAAAGTTGTAGGCAGGGAAAAAGATCAAATTAACCGTGGTGGCGAAAAGATTGCGGCAGAAGAAATAGAGAATTTACTGTTACGCCATCCACTGGTGATCCATGCAGCACTGATCGCCATCCCTGATTCAATCATGGGAGAAAAGAGCTGTGCCTATGTCGTCACCCGCAAAGAGGTAAAATCAGCCGTATTACGTCGCTTTTTACGCGAGCAAGGTATCGCGGATTACAAACTTCCCGACCGCTTTGAAAATATGCCTTCCCTTCCCATGACGCCAGTCGGAAAAATCGATAAACAAAAATTACGTCACATCGCACATAGCACGTTAATTCATACAGCACCTTAAACGTATCACAGAGGGACAAAATGAGTATTCCAACACTAAATGATTACCTTCTTCCCACTTCTCAAGAATTACCAACCAATAAAGTGAATTGGCCATTTGATAGCAAGCGTGCCGCCCTACTCATTCATGATATGCAAAATTATTTCCTCAATTTCTGGCAAGCTGACAGTCTGCTCGTCAAGCAGGTTGTTAATAACATTGTGCATCTAAAAGCAATGTGCAAAAAACAGGGAATACCGGTTTTTTACACCGCCCAACCTAAACATCAGGACGATGCAGAACGTGGTTTGCTGAATGATATATGGGGTGCGGGGATAAATCGGTATCCTGAGCAGCAAAGCATTACTCCTGTGTTGACGCCCGAAAGCGATGACACTGTATTAATAAAATGGCGTTACAGTGCCTTTCAACGTTCAGATTTGGAACAACAGCTGAAAGACATGGGGCGTGATCAATTAATTATTTGCGGTATTTATGCTCATATTGGTTGCATGATAACGGCGACAGATGCTTTTATGCGTGATATCCAGCCTTTTTTTGTCGCTGATGCACTGGCTGATTTCAGTTACGATGAACACATCATGGCATTAGATTATATTGCCGGCCGCTGTGGTCGTGTACTAACGACAGAAACATTACTCAATGAAATATCTCCGCAACCTGAATGGACTCGCGAACGTCTCCGCGCTGAAATTTTACCGCTGTTGGATGATGACTGTGGTGATATTGATGATCATGAAAACATGCTGGATTACGGTCTTGACTCAGTAAACATAATGTCACTGGCAGCACGCTGGCGCTATGAAAACCATAATATTGATTTTATCTCACTAATGAAAACCCCAACGCTGGCAAATTGGCTCAGTTTGTTGACGACTAACTCAGAATCAAAACTATGAATATAGCTTTTGATTTCAGCAATAAACATGTTTGGGTGACAGGCGCCGGCAGTGGTATTGGTTATCACATTGCCAGCCGATTTAGTCAGGCCGGAGCGAAAGTCATCGGATTAGATCTGGCATTTCCCGATTCTGCACTTCCTTTTATTGCTTATAAGTTAGATATCAGTGATCCTATCGCCGTCAGTCAGCTTTGCCGCAAATTACTCGTAGCAGAACCTCACCTGGATGTATTAATCAATGGTGCTGGCATTTTGCGAACAGGACGAACAGAAAACCTGAGTTGGGAAGATTGGCAACAATGTTTCAATGTCAATGCTGGTGGCGCTTTTAACCTCTTTCAAGCCGTAATTCCACAATTTCAACAACAACGCAGTGGAAACATCGTTTCTGTTTGCTCTAACGCTGCTCATGTTCCACGAGTTGAAATGTCGGCTTATGGTGCTTCTAAAGCGGCAATGCGTAGCCTGTGCCAAAGCGTTGGGCTTGAATTGGCCCCCTACGGTGTGCGTTGTAATCTGGTTTCTCCTGGTTCAACGGATACGCCTATGCTACGCAATATGTGGCAAGGCGCTGCAACTACAGCCAGGCAAAATATCATTAATGGTTTTCCTGACCAATTTAAGTTAGGTATTCCTTTGAAAAAAATTGCCCTACCGGAAGAAATTGCAGATACAGTTCTTTTTCTTGCCTCAGATCTCGCCAGCCATATTACCTTGCAGGATATAGTTGTTGATGGTGGAGCAACGTTGGGTTGTTAATAAATAGCAAGATATATACCAATCTAACTTCAAGATGCGTGTGATTTCTCCCCGCAAAGCGAGGGAGAAATCAGGTTTCATATCAAGAAACAATAAGTTATGTTGTCTTACTAATGAGCAACTTGAAAGGTAACGCGTATATACCTGCTATTTAAGTTCAATAACATTGATGCCCTTACTTCACCCATTACGCCAATAAAAGCGACAATGATATTTGTTCAGTAAACTGGTGGGGGGAATCAGGTGTAATAAAAATAAAAATACGAACCATCAGGATTCCTTGATACACTACAGATGCTTTTAGTCATCAAGACGCTTTTTGTCATAAAGACTAGCTCAATGATAAGCTTTTTTAGCCTTAAGGAATCCTAATGTCTTTATACCAAGATAATCATGCGCTTTCCCAACTCACATTGGGTAAACCAACGCCCTACCGCGATAACTATGATCCTACTTTATTGCAAGCAGTTCCACGCAGTATGAACCGTGAACCGCTTGAGCTGTTTCCTGATAATCTTCCTTTTCATGGTGCAGATATCTGGACAATGTACGAACTCTCTTGGCTCAACGCACGCGGCGTTCCTCAAGTTGCCATCGGTCACGTCAGCTTAGATGCGGCCAGTGAAAACCTTATCGAATCAAAAAGCTTTAAACTTTATCTCAACAGCTTTAACCAAACTCGTTTTGCGGATTGGGAAACAGTACAAAAAACGTTGCAACAGGATTTATCTGCTTGCGCCAATGGCAATATTGAAGTTGTTCTGCATCCCCTCCACACTTTCAGCCAACAGCCAATTGCCGAATTTGAGGGAAAATGCATCGATAATCAGGATATTGACATTGATGATTATCAGTTCAGTCGCGATTATCTTAACCAGGCAGCAACGGGTCCTGTCATTGAGGAAACTTTGGTTAGCCATTTGCTAAAATCGAATTGCCTGATCACCCACCAACCCGATTGGGGATCAGTGATGATCCGCTATCAAGGTCCTAAAATCGATCAGGAAAAACTATTGCGCTACTTAGTTTCTTTCCGCCATCACAATGAATTTCATGAACAATGTGTTGAGCGCATTTTCAATGACGTAATGACGTTATGCGCGCCTGAAAAGCTGACGGTTTATGCACGTTATACCCGTCGGGGAGGATTGGATATCAACCCGTGGCGCAGTAACGAAGCGTTTACTCCGGCAACCGGAAGATTAGCTCGCCAGTAATCATCGTCTGTACCCTAACCGAACTGCCGGATGAAGTCAGTTATACCCAACAGGGGTATAAATCATTATTGAGAAATCCCCATAAGAGGTAAAAGGAGTCGTTTTTGATTACGCATGTCAATCCATTAGGATCAATGAATTTACTCTCTCAGCTTGAAGTAGATATGCTTAAGCGTACCGCAAGCAGTGATTTATACCGCCTTTTCCGTAACTGTTCACTGGCGGTTCTTAATTCAGGCAGTCAAACAGATAACAGTAAGGAATTACTATCAAAGTATCAAAATTTTGATATCAACGTACTGCGCAGAGAGCGTGGGGTAAAACTGAAACTGATTAATCCCCCCGAAGAAGCCTTCGTCGATGGTAAAATCATCCGTTCCCTGCAAGCCAATCTTTTTGCAGTACTGCGCGATATTTTATTTGTCCACGCACAAATTACCGATGCACAGAAGGCAAATAATTTGGATATGGGAAATGGTATGCACATTACCAATACCATTTTCTCCATCCTGCGCAACGCCAAGGCACTGCATATCTCAGAAGATCCTAATATGATTGTTTGTTGGGGCGGCCATTCCATCAATGAGAAAGAGTACTTGTATGGGCGCAAGGTAGGCAATGAGCTGGGACTACGTGAACTGAATATCTGTACGGGATGCGGCCCCGGTGCAATGGAAGCACCGATGAAAGGCGCCGCAGTGGGACATGCCCAGCAGAATTACAAAAAGAGTCGTTTTATCGGCATCACAGAACCTTCAATAATTGCAGCAGAGCCACCTAATCCGCTGGTGAATGAGCTAATCATCATGCCTGATATTGAAAAACGCCTGGAAGCCTTTGTCCGTATCGCCCATGGCATCATTATCTTCCCCGGCGGAGTGGGAACGGCAGAAGAATTGCTGTATTTGTTGTCTATCCTGATGCATCCTGAAAACAAAGATCAAGTTCTGCCTCTGGTCTTGACGGGTCCCAAAGAGAGCGCCAATTACTTCCAGGTGTTGGATGAATTTATCGTTAATACTCTGGGGGAACAGGCACGCCAGCACTATCGCATTATTGTGGATACCCCCTCAGAAGTCGCCCGTATTATGAAAAAAGCCATGCCGAAGGTCAAAGAAAAGCGCCGCGCAACCGGAGATGCCTATAGCTTCAACTGGTCACTGAAAATCAGCCCGGATCTACAGTCGCCATTTATTCCAACCCACGCAAACATGGCTGACTTGAATTTATACCCAAACCAGCCAGCAGAAAAACTGGCCTCAGCGCTACGACGTGCCTTTTCTGGTATTGTGGCAGGCAATGTCAAAGAAGCGGGTATTTACGCCATAGAAAAACAAGGGGCATTCAAGATCCACGGTGATGCAGATATCATGCATCGCATGGATGACCTGTTGAAAGATTTTGTCGAGCAGGATCGCATGAAACTCCCCGGAGGCACTGCTTATGAACCCTGTTATGAGATAATCACATAAAGCGCGGATACCTTTTCTCACCATGATACATCTTCTGATTGTAGACGCCTTAAACCTGATTCGGCGCATCCATGCAGTACAGGGCAGCCCTTGCATTCCTGCCTGTGAACATGCGTTAAAGCAGTTAATCACCCATGCATCACCGACTCACGCGGTAGCGGTATTTGATGAAGCTGATCGCAGCCATAGTTGGCGCCATCAGCTGTTCCCGGATTACAAAGCGGGCCGCTCTGCCATGCCGGACAACTTACAGCAAGAAATGCCCTTAATTAAGCAGGCATTCAACGCGCTGGGGGTTGCTTGCTGGCACGCTCAAGGGCATGAAGCGGATGATTTAGCCGCAACACTGGCAACAAAAGTCGCCAATAGCGGGCATCATGTCACCATCGTTTCAACAGATAAGGGCTATTGCCAGCTCCTTTCCCCTAATATCCAAATTCGTGATTACTTCCAAAAACGCTGGCTGGATCTGCCTTTTATTCAGCAGGAGTTTGGTGTTGAACCTCACCAACTTCCCGATTATTGGGGGCTTGCCGGTATCAGTAGCAGTAAGATCCCAGGTATTCAGGGAATTGGTCCCAAAACGGCCGCCCTCCTGCTGCAACAAGCGGGTTCGTTGGATAATTTATTCCAAAATCTGGACGCCCAACCGGATAAATGGCGAAAGAAATTAGCGTCTCACAAAGAAATGGCTTATCTCAGCCGTGAAATTGCTTCACTAAGAACCGATCTGTCACTACAGGGTAATTTGCAGCAATTGCGACTCATCAATAGATAAGAGAAATACCGCCTACGGGCGAAATAAACGGTGTTCACTGTGCGTACTTATCATCTCAAGCGAATAAATTATATTGTTCTTCTGTGTGACCCGTTCTCCCATATTTCAACCAAAATAATCAGCAATTAACTTAATATGTTCAGCTTGTAGTTGACCGGATTCATTTAATAACCCAATCCACGCTTTCATATAGTCATATTTTGCCTGAGAGAGTTCACGATGGGCGGTATAAAGCTGTTGCTCGGCATTCAAGATATCGATATTCACCCTCTGCCCCAATGCCACACTTTTTTGCGTCGCCTTCACTTGTAATGCAGCCGCTTCCACCGCCGTTTCATAGGCGCGTATCCGCTTTTCACCATTCACACAAGCGTTATAATTGCGCCGCAGTGCATTCAGGATTTCCCCCGTCTGTGCATCCATTTCGAATTTAGTCTTGCCATAATTTGCGGCTGATTGGCGCACCGCTGCCGCAGTGCCTCCACCATTATAGAGATTCATGGAGAGTCGCAATCCAATGGAATCCGTCCGGTATTTTTGGTCAATACTGTTATCGCTACTGGATTTATTTTCGCTATGGGAAGCGTATAGCTCCAGTTTCGGCAGATATCCCGCCCGGTTACGCTCGATATCGTGATATGCGACATCCACTTTTTGGCGGGCAGCAGCCAGCTGTGGATTCTGACGTAATGCCCGTTGTTCCCAATCGGCGTAGTGTTCTAAATCCAGTTTGATGGTTTTGAACTGCGGTGAGTCGGATAAACGATTAACCGGCACATCTACTGGCAACGGTATGCCGACTAATAACTGCAAGTCACGGATAGCGGCATCCAGCTCATCTTGCACCGCTAACTCATCAGCCAATACCTGACTGTAACGCGCCTGAGTTTCCGCCACATCGGTGCGGGTGCCTTCACCGGAAAAAAACAATTTCTGGTTATGTTCCAGTTGCTCTTCATAGGCAATCCGCTGTTGAGCAACCTGTGCCAACCGATCCTGCGCATAAGCGACCGCCACATAACTGTTCACTACCCTGACCGCCAATTGCTGACTATCAGCCCGAAAACGGCTATCACTCATCAAGGTATAAGCCTGACGGGTTCGGTAACGCGCCCATGCCTCAAAATCGATCACCGGCTGGGTCAAAATAATCGCACCACTATAGCTATCATACTGCCGGTCACGGCTCTCCTTGACGACCCTTCCCCGCTGGTCTAAAGATTGTGAGTCCATCTTTTGCCAATTCTTGGGACATTCTGGTAACTAAAAGATAGCTTGGGCAACAATTCCGCCAGCCCAAGGTTTTTCTCCTCCTGCCCCGCTTCCTGTTCTTTGATCGCAGCCTGAAACGTTGGATCGTGCTGCAAGGCCAGCGCATAAGCCTCCGTTAAGGAAAGCGCACTGGCAAAACGGGGAAATAACACCAGCAGCCATAATAATATCGATACTGGCAATACCTGCTTAAAAAATAGGGTCCGGCTATTGGCAATATTGTGATACATCAACATCCCCATTACTCCTCAATCAGCGAGGTAGACGCCCTGTCCATTAATGGCTTGAACAGATAACTCAACAACGAACGCGAACCTGTTTTGATGAATACCTCAACCGGCATCCCCGGTTTGATATTTAATCCTGCCAGTTTCTCCATGCCTTCAGGACTGACTTTCAATCGCATCTGATAATATGGCTCTCTTGTACGCTCATCCACCAAACGGTCAGCCGAAACCACCATCACCTTGCCCGTGACTTTCGGTGTCCGGTTCTGGTTAAACGCCGTAAACATCAAATCGACATCTTGCCCTACGGTAACTTTATCAATCAGGTTCACCATCAAACGCGCCTCAACTTCCAGCGCACGCTGAGTTGGCAGGATCTCCATTAGTTTCTCACCAGCAGCCACGACACCACCTTGGGTAAATACGGTTAATCCAACCACTGAGCCATCCACTGGCGCAATAATAGAAGTGTGTGACAAATCAAATTGTGCCGTTTCCAGCTTATTTCTAAGCTCATTCGCCAGAACCTGTACATCGGCCAACTGGCTGCGCACTTCACGTTGGTAATCTGCCTGACGCTGGATAATCCGCTGCTGCGTTTCCTGCCGCTGCTTTTCAAGCTGGCCAATTCTCCCTGTCATCTCCGCCATGCTGCCACTTAATTCACTTTGGCTACGCAGTAATTCCAGATAACGGTTACGGGGAAAATAGCCCTCTTCAGTCAAAGGCCGCAAATTTGTCACCTGTTCTTTAAGCGAAACTTGTTGCTGCTGTTTACTTACCAGCGCTTCCCGCAATCCCCTGATTTGAAAATTCAGTCCCTCTTCGGCCTGCTGCATTCCCGCCAGATCACTACGCAGCATCTCACGACGTGATAAAAAGAGCTGTTTCTGCAAGGCCAGAATTTCATTGATGCGTGGCTCCGACTGCTGATTCAGTAGCGTAGGCGGAAAAACAACCGCATCCTGACCTCGCTGTTCTGCCAAAAGCCGGGCTTCTGTAGCCAAAGTGGTATAAAGCTGCTGTTTCAGGGAATCAATTTGCGCATTAACCTGTACCTGACTGAGCTGAACCAAAACCTGCCCGGCCTTGACGTGATCCCCTTCTTTCACCTGGATTTGTCTGATAATGCCATTAACAGGGGATTGTACCG
This sequence comes from Xenorhabdus sp. SGI 60, assembly GCF_056632175.1. Taxonomy (NCBI): domain Bacteria; kingdom Pseudomonadati; phylum Pseudomonadota; class Gammaproteobacteria; order Enterobacterales; family Morganellaceae; genus Xenorhabdus; species Xenorhabdus sp. SGI 60. Next base: position 3,633,911 of record NZ_CP196860.1, read on the forward strand.
TTTTGCGATTGCCATCAACCACGACAGCACCAGAAGAAGCCACCCCTTTATCGAGTGGCGCAAATGCTGCCCAGATGAAAAACCCGACAATGCCGATCCCTATAATCAGCCAACCTATTCGCAGGTAACGATTTGCATCCAGCGGCAATAATTCCGACACCTCGTTTTGGGCATCCTTTGCGTTAGTCTGATAAGACATCTTTACTCCCAGATCGAAATATCCCAAGGATTGAAATATGGCTGAATCATGTTACGAGGCACGTTCGACCGCTTTTAACTGTGACTGTGACGAAGATTGAGACAGCGCTGCCATCACTTGCTGGGAAGGGCCAAACATTTTCATTTTCCCCTGCACCAATAGCAAAATTTTGCTTGTTTGCGAAAGCAATGAAGGCCGGTGAGTGATAACGACCACGGTTTTCCCCTGCTCCCGCAATTGTGCGATTGCATGACTGAGGGCTTTTTCACCCACATCATCCAGATTCGAGTTAGGTTCATCCAACACCACCAGCGATGGGTTGCCATACAAGGCACGGGCCAAACCTATACGCTGTTTTTGTCCACCGGATAAACCCATCCCTCCCGCGCCGATTACCGTGTCATAACCCCGCTCAAGATTGAGCACCAATTCATGGACACCGGCTTTTTTCGCCGCCTCAATAACTTTTTCAGGTTCAACAGCATTAAAACGGGCGATATTCTCCGCGATCGTACCGCCAAACAGTTCAATATCCTGTGGAAGATAACCAATGGATGCCCCTAACTCATCTTTATTCCATTGGTAGATATCCGCATCATCAAGCCGGACAACGCCTTCTTGCGCGGGCCATATCCCCACCAGCAAGCGAGCCAACGTCGATTTCCCCGATGCACTGGGACCAATCACGCCCAGCACCTCACCGGCATTCAAGGTAAAGCTGATATCCTGCAAGACATATTGGCTATTGGGTGATGAGCCATTTTGCGAGGCTTGAGCCGCCCGTGTTTTACCCGGCGGCATTGCGGATACTTTTTCCAGCAACAACACGCCTTTAGGCGCGGGCAATGACATGCCACTTTTGCGTTCTGGTTGAGTTTTCAGTAGCTTGTCCAGCCGTTGCCAGGATAAGCGGGCAGCACTCCAGCTCTTCCATGCCTGTATCAACTGTTCAATCGGCGACAGCGCTCTTCCCATCAAAATGGAACCTGCAATCATCATCCCAGGTGTAATACTCCCTTCAATCGCTAACCAGCCACCTAAGCCAAGAATCAACGACTGCAAAGCCATACGTATCGTTTTGGTCAACGCCGTGATAGCGGCCGAACGTTCACTGGCAATACGCTGAAAATTGAGAAAACGCTGATGCAAACCAAACCAGCGGTGACGCAATGCCGGCAACATGCCTAGCGCTTCAATCACTTCGGCATTGCGTAAGTTGGTACTGGCTAAATTGGCTGAGCGTAAAGAAAGATGGCTGGCTTCCGCCAAAGGCGCTTGGGATAACCACTGGTTCAATACTGCCAATGTGATCAAAATGATCGCCCCAACCAATGCCAACAACCCCAAATACGGGCTGAACAGGAAGATGACGCAAAGATAAACCGGAAACCAAGGGGCATCAAAAAAGGCAAACAGGGCATTGCCGGTCAGAAACTGGCGGATAGTTGCCAAATCATTGAGCATCTGCCCGGCATCGGTGGAACCGTTTCTCAAGTTGGATTCATACGACGCGGTATAAACCCGCTGGTTCAGGCACATATCAAACTGGCTACCAATGCGGATCACCACCTGACTTCGGATATATTCCAGCCCGCCCATCATGGCGAACATCCCCAGTGTGATCAACGTCAGCATCAGCAAGGTTATTTCATTACTGGATGGCAGTACGCGATCATAGACTTGCAGCATATAAATAGTGGGAACCAGCATCAGCAAGTTGATGCATGCCGTAAATAATCCAATAGTCCAGAAGACCTTACTGCGTGCACGGATAACATCCGTGATTTCATCCTTCGGAAAGTGTAGTTTCACTATAATCCCTTCGACATCACTAAAGGACTTGCAAAAATATCATTCAAGCGAATATGAGTTAATTAAGCCTAGTACTTTTCCCCCTTTTTTTTTACAACGCATTAACTGGCTACTTGATATGTTTACCCACAATACTATTTTTCTTTTTAAAAACAACAAGATATATTAACAACAAAAAAAACAATAATTAAATTTTTAAAACACGTTTTTTTTTTCATTAGGGGGGGGATAACCTTCACCTCTGTAAACAGTAATGATTTATAAGAATTTCAAAAACCCAATATACTATATTTCTTAAATTACTAAATTTATTTTCCTGATTTTTTTAATTTAACGACATGATTCCAAGTGTTAATAAAATACGTGCACCCAATACAACCAAGTATACTTGCATTCTCCTATACTGAATCATGGTTTTATAAAATTGTTTTACACGTCAAACAGAGAAAAATAAAATTGCAGTAAAGTTCTGAAAAATTCAAAATACCTATTTTACAGAGGGGGTAGAAAAAAGGGAGGATTACTTAAATTATATATATTCTTCAAGAAAAAATCCTAAACTAAGGCTAAAAACAATCCTATATGTATCTATAAATGTTATATATATAGTAAATCTATTACTCATAGCCTGACGTATACCGACATACTGTAGGTTTTCATTTAGCATCGAACTATACTTGTTATGCAAAGCGAACGCCTTAATTATTTACTAACATTATTTATATATGTACTTTGTAATGCTAATAAAAAAGTAATATAAAAATTAAATTAATTGGATAATATAATATACGTGATGTTATGTTAGACTCTGTTATAAATAAGCTCAATAAAATATAAAATAAATATAATATTTATTATATTCTTTTTTTAATTCAAAAAAAATATAGCGTATTAAAGAGTATTTAAAAAGATATAACATTTATGCTACTAGGAACTTAAGTAAGTAAACTAATTTAGTTATTTTAATTTTATTCATTGACAATATAAGTTAAAGTTCCTTTATCAAACAAACTTACTAATGAGAAAACATATCCAGAACATACAATAGTTTTAAATTCTTCCATCCCCCCATACTGCACCTCTCACCAGTTTTTTTTTTTTCTTTTTCCCCACCCTACCATAAAAAATGGTTACTTATATGCGCCGCTAAATGTCATAACCAGTTCCCTGCCATCAACAAAGTAAGCAATCCACTGTTCTGATTCATGGCTAAAAAAGGCCAAGCTATTACCCTCATTATCGGTCAATGTGATGCCATCTGGAGATGGATACCATCCCTCAACAGGTTGCCCAACCAACTCAGTTACACACGCATTACCTTTCAAAGCCCAAAGCGAACCTTCGGGTAAACGGATATCGGTCAGTTCAATACTGCACTGCTTATTTCCATCGGAGAGTTGCCATAATCCTTTCAACTCACCCGCGCTTGGAAGCCTTAAACTACTCGCCATACATCCTCCGACAAAAAAGAGAGCTAAAATTATTGATAAGAGCGATTTTGATCGATAAAACCGACAGCCACAAAGCAAGAAGTCCACCTTTTCCCCCTTTCCATCATCTCCATAATACTGCCGTATCCTGAGCGGAATACGGCGGTATTCTATTAACGTGATGACATCAATTAGACGATGAAATCTGCCTCAGTCAACGGTTGACCGATAACTTTCACCAGAAAATCGTTGCCAGCCAGATCACCACCAAGACTGATTTCCAGATCGGTTACCTCATTCACTTCATCATAAGTGAACAGCACTTCGCCCGCCTTACCTGAGAAGGAATCGACAAATTTAATATCGCTATTACCCCCGAAATTGAACTCAGACAGATCGATCTTGTCTTCACCAGAGACGAAATCGTGGATCCAGTCTGGATTGTCTTTCAGTGATTCTTTGCCATCCAGGTAAACAAAGGTATCGTTACCTTCACCCCCCCACAGATGATCACCGCCCAGCCCCCCATAAATGATGTCATTGCCTGCGCCACCTTTCAGGATGTTGTCTGCACTGTTACCTACCAGAATATCATCGCCGCTGCCGCCAATCGCGTTCTCAATAACAACACCACGGGCGATAGAAACGTTGCCTTTCAGACCGCCAACATCAGAGAAAGCACCTTCATTCAGGTTGATACGCTGATTTTGAGTAAAACCAGAGAAATCAAAGGTATCTTCACCACCCGCATCCCAGACACTGAATACCAGTTTGCTGTCAGCGTCAGTAGCGGTCATAAAGTCGCGGTCAGTATTGGAATTGAAACCATATATGGTATCTCCCTTACGGGTTTCCATATTCGCACCATACAATTCCTGAATGGCAGAGATATCATTCACCAGGGGCGCCGATGAATATTCATATTTAAAATCTTGGCCGGTATATTTTTCACTGAAATAACTCATGACCGTATAAGCACGAGTATCTTCGAAATATTCTGCTTTAGTGATATAGCCTGGACGCACTTTATCAGAAGCATCATAATCGGCAGGATGTTCCAGTCCTAATGCATGACCAATTTCATGAGTGAAAGTCTGACGGGCATAACCATTCACATCAATATCATTGTCTACAAAAGTATGGCTTTTAGCGTGATACCATGTAAAAGCGTTTTTTTGTCCTTGTGGCAAAATTGCAAAGGCATAATCATCGTTGTCACTATGATCAAAGAAACCAAAAGTGATATTCGCTTTTTTAGCACTACTTACTTCGGTAAATTTAATATTGGCAACATCAGACCAGGATTGTAAAGAAAGTTTCGCTGTTTCTTTTTGTTCTTCATTAAAAGCACTGAAGCCAGAAATTTCAAACAGCGGCATTATAGCCGGTGTCGATTCCATGAAATGATACGATAATTCCAAAGTGCCAGAAGAATCAACATACTTATTGGACCACTTATAATGACCCCGCAGAAGCTCATCAGGCGCATTATCTCCTAATGGATCATGAGCAACCCGAATAGAGGTGTCGTAATTTGGAACATAGGCTTTAAGAAATGAATTAACTTCCTGAACGGAATTGGAATCAGATAACTCCGTATAGGTATGCTTTTTCTTTGAGGCCATATAAATCTCCTGTAAAAACAAGATAAACATCCTAAAAACCCGAAATTTTGATAATAACGGAGGTAAGAGTTTTAAATTCTTTCTAAGGCCCGCCTAGAAATAAAACTCCAGAATAAAATAGCGTTAGTTACTGTCTATGTAAAAATAATTAATATACTTTTTTAGAATACATATTGAACAAATTTAATTTATGTAATTAATTATTAATTTCTCAATGAAATTTTTTTGATAATAAAAAAACAACATGATTTAGTAATAAATAATGTTGTCTTTATCTGCTAGAAATTGATCTTAAGAAAGAATTATCTCTTTACCTGTTTTTTCCCTACTTTTTTAAAGATGGGTTATTTTTTATTCAACCTGAAATTAATTCCACATCTCTGGGTTTCACATTGTGTATCTGGGATAAGGGTAACTGAAATAGTTGAATTAAGTGGTATGACAACAGATAAATAGGATAATAAGACGATAGATAGAATAAATAAGTGCTGCCAATAAGGCAGCATACTTAACAATAAAGGATTGCATCAATAATCCCGACTGGTTGCATACACAGACCAGATACGACGGACATGTACCGTGATCTCTTCACGATCGTGATACAGATGTTTCGCCTGAATCTGTGCATTCACACCATTTTCTTGCAATTGCTGTTCTATTTCCCGCAATATATGCGCCACTTCCTCATAACGCTTCTTCATCGGCAATTTAAGATTAAAGATCGCCTCACGACACCAACTGTTTACCAGCCAATCCGTCATAAGTTGGGCAACTTTGGCCGGTTTCTCAACCATGTCACAAACCAGCCAGTAAATGTTTTTCACTGCCGGCTCAAACTTAAAGCCATCGACACGATGATGCTTCACTTGGCCTGTTTCCATCAGGCTATCCGCCATCGGGCCATTATCTACCGCATGAACCATCATACTGCGTTTTACGAGCTGGTAAGTCCATCCTCCCGGACAAGCACCGAGATCCACTGCGTGAAGGCCGCTACCCAGACGCTCTTCCCATTCATCATAAGGAATGAATATATGAAAGGCTTCCTCCAGTTTCAGCGTTGAACGGCTTGGTGCATCTGAAGGGAATTTCAGGCGAGGAATGCCCATATAAAAACGGGAGTTATTATTGCTGTAGGAATACCCGGCATAGCAGCAGCCTGGAGCGATGAAAAAGACATGGATCACAGGGCGATTATAATTTTCCTTTGCCAGCAGAAGTTTTTCCTGACGCATCGCATTACGTAACGGAACAGTAAACTTCCGGCAAAACTTCATCAACTCCTTGCTTTCATTGGTATCCGGCACCTCGACACGCAGCTCACCCGCCTTCTCAATGACACCGATCAACATGGCAACAATCGGGGTAATGCGATCTTCCTGCGGCAAATCTTTCAGCAATTCGCCCACAACCAACATTTGACGAGCAAAAACCAATTCACCAAACGGTATTTCGCGGATCAGACGATCCGCATCATCGGGCTGATAACATTCAAACAGCACATATCCACTGTTCTCTTTCACACGGGCGAAACCGTAAATTTCTTTTTTACCCGCTTTATCGGTAATCTCTGCCGCACACTCTTTTTCAAAACCCGGGCGGCAATATAAAGCAACTTTATTCATGGCTAAGCGCCGATTTCCTTAGACGCAGAGCGCCAATTAATACACATAACCAACCAATGAGAAAACTGAACCCACCAATTGGTGTCAAATAAACCAGAAATTTTAGCGGTAAAAAGGCCAGACAATAAAGACTGCCACTAAACAGCACAATTCCCACCGTGAAAAAAATCCCACTCCAACTAAACGGCGCTACAGGCTGGCGCATTGACAAAGCTGCCAGAGCCATCATGGCGAGTGTATGTAGCCCTTGATATTGCAGGCCGGTATGAATCCATTCCATCTGACGTGGTGTCAGGATAGGTGCCAACATATGCGCCCCCATCGCGCCTAATGCCACGTAGAAAAAACCACTGATCCCAACAAAAATAAGCATAGTTCGACTGCTCATCACACTGCTCCTGTTTCTATTTGTCAGCTATTAGGTGTGTTGAGTAATAAATCCTAACCTTTCTTGCTCAGTTGCAGCCTGGGTTAGTATCCATTTGCGAAACGCCGCAATCTTGCCCAATTCTGCCTGATTATCGTGACAAACCAAATAAAATGCATTCTTGCTGACCAAAACATCATTAAATGGGCAGACAAGACGCCCTGCATCAATTTCATTTTGTGCCATAACATTATTGGCTAGCGCAACACCTTGACCATGCACAGCTGCCTGAATCACCATCGCACTATGGCTGAATATTGGTCCCTGCTGAACATTAATCTGTTGCTGCATATCAAGCTGGCGAACATAGGCTTGCCAATCCCGGCGAGATGAATCATGCAACAAAGTATGCTTGCCAAGATCTGCGGGAGTTTTCAATGGGCGATCCCCCGTCAGCAGCGCAGGAGAACAGACAGGCAGCAGATATTCGGGATAAAGGCGATCGGTGCGCAACCCCGGCCAGTTGCCTCTGCCATAAAAAATCGCGACATCAACATCATCAGCCAGTTTATCTTCTTCCCGATCCACTGCCTGAATGCGAACATCAATCCCCGGAAAACTCTGATTAAAACCTGAAAGCCGGGGTACTAACCACTGAATCGCAAAACTGGGGGATAAACTGACCGTTAACGCGCCTTTGGCACTGCGAGCCTGAAGTTTACGGGTTGCGTCATTGATAGCAGTAAAAATTTCCTTGATATCGAGATAGTAACTCTGTCCATCTTCCGTCAACAATAACGAACGGTTACGACGACGAAAAAGCTTTAATCCCAGAAAATCTTCCAGACTTTTCATTTGATGACTAACAGCAGCCTGAGTCACAAATAATTCTTCTGCCGCTTTAGTAAAACTTAAATGACGGGCCGCGGCATCAAAAACGCGTAACGCATTGAGTGGAGGTAAACGTTTAGACATATTCGTTTCTTATATGTTCTTTTCCTATATAGTAGTGACGATACCGGTAACTCTTTTCATTTAATTATTAGTTTTTGTAATCCGAAGCATTATAATTTGTCCATTGATGATATACCAGCAAATCCCTATAGTGTGCGCACTTCCTATAGCCGGAACGAAAAGTCTCTTTGTAACGATACATTGAAGCTTTTGGCTTTGTGGTTGTGATGTTGTGTTTGCAAGTTGTCTGGGAAACCAGGCTTTGTAGCATAAGCTACTGTTTTTTCACTTCCTGTACATTTACCCTGTCTGTCCATAGTGATTTTTTATTGCACCGCTATTGCGGTGCTTTTTTTCCCTGCTTTCTCCTGTAGAATTCCTTATCTCTTGATTAAAGAAAAACTTATTCTTTATCACACAACGATTAAATTAGCAGCGTTTATGAAAGCTTTTGACTCAGAAAAATTCCGCCAGCAATTTCCTGCCTTGCAACAATCCACCACATTTCTGGACAGTGCAGCCACAGCATTAAAACCGGCATGCATGATTGAGGCGAGCGGGCACTATTACCAAAACCACAGTGCAACAGTACACCGCAGTCAACATGCCACGGCGCAGGCCATGACTGCTCGTTATGAGCAAGCTCGTTCACTGGTGGCGGAATTGATCAATGCGTCATTACCTGAAGATATCATCTGGACAAAAGGGACTACTGAGTCCATCAATCTGGTTGCCCAAAGTTACTTTCGCCCTCGTCTGAACGTTGGTGATGAAATCATCGTCAGCGAACAGGAACACCACGCTAACCTGTTACCGTGGCTGATTCTGGCGGAACAAACCGGCGCCAAAATCGTTAAATGGCCGATTGGCAATCGACGCCAACCAGAAATCGATACTCTGGCAGAACTATTGAATGAAAAAAGCCGCTTGGTTGCCATCAGCCAGATGTCTAACGTTACCGGTGCCGCAGTAGATTTGGCAAAAGTCACCGCTCTCGCCCATCAATATGATTGCCGTGTTCTGGCCGATGGTGCTCAGGGTATCGTTCACGCGCCTGTCAATGTGCAACAACTGGATATCGACTTTTATGCCTTCTCTGCCCATAAACTGTATGGCCCAAATGGATTGGGTTTGTTGTATGGCAAAAGTGAATTGCTGAATGCGATGTCACCGTGGCATGGCGGCGGAAAAATGCTGACTCAAGTCTCGTTCGATGGTTTCACACCGGAAGCCGTACCTTACCGTTTTGAAGCGGGAACACCCAATATTGCTGGCGTGATTGGCTTTGCAGCGACCCTGGAATGGTTGAAAACGATTGATATCCAGCACGCTGAATCCCACGCGATTGCGCTGACAGATTACACCGAACAACAACTTAGCACTCTGGCGGGCTTTAACAGTTACCGTGTGGCGGGTTCCAGTTTGCTGGCTTTCAATATCGCCGGAATACACCATAGTGATTTAGCGACGCTGATTGCCGAACAAAATATCTCCCTGCGTTCAGGCCAACACTGTGCCCAGCCATTGTTGGATGCACTTGGGATCAGCGGCTGTCTGCGCGCTTCATTCATGCCTTATAATAACCAGCAAGATGCGGATAGATTGATCAGTGCCGTAAAGTTTGCACTATCACTGCTGATGGATGATTGATATTGTCCTGTTATCAATTACCTCATTATAAAAGCCTATCAAATATATTTTGATAGGCTTTTAACTTAATGGCGGATAACTATCGAACTTTAACGTTCTCTTTTGCTGATCAATATTTAATTAAATTATTTTAAGTGATTAATTAAACCAATATAATAAATACAGCATCATATAATGGGGCCACCTGGTTAACCCTATGGTTTACTACAAAAGTTTAAAGAATTGTTTATGTGATTATATTTTAATCGATGCAAGCACTATAAAATTTCATTTTTAAAGAATAATCATCTTAAAAAGATAACTGCTATGATCCTGAAACCTCATCCACAGGAAATCAGCACCAAGCCCACTGTAAGATAAATAACCCATGACACAACACTCAGACACTATCCTGGCTCCGCATCCATTTGGAACCGAAATCACGGAACAGCAACTTATTGAAAACTTTCAGCAATGCAAATTGTGGGAAGATCGTTATCGGCAGCTAATCAGTCTCGCCAAAAAGCTGCCTCCTCTAGCGGAGGAACTAAAACAACAAAATATCGAAAGATCAGGCTGTGAAAATCGCGTCTGGTTGGGATATCAACGTATTGCAGACGGCCGATTGCATTTTTATGGCGATAGTGAAGGCCGTATCGTCAAAGGATTATTGGCAATCCTGCTGACTGCCGTAGAAGGCAAAACCCCAGAGCAGGTTGTGCAAACGCCTTTGGCCGAGCTATTCCAACAACTCGGCCTGGAACAACAACTCAGTGGCTCAAGGCTCAATGGTGTGAAAGCCCTGATAAATACCATTCAGGAAATAGCGAACACTTACATTCATTAGGTTCGCTTAAAGCGTATTTTCCCGTTCAGCTTTCGCCACCATCTTTTTCAATGCGTGGGATACAGCAACAAAACCAAAAGTCGCCGTAACCATCGTTGCGGCACCAAAACCAGAAGCACAATCCATTCGCCTGGAACCCTCCGCAGTGCTTTTGGCCGCGCAAACTGTGCCGTCAGATTGTGGATAAACTAACTGTTCCGTTGAAAAAACGCAGTCAATGCCTAACTTACCTTTGCCGTTTTTCACTACGCGGTAATCCGACTTCAAGCGCTCCTTCAATTTTGCCGCCAATGGATCTTGCACCGTTTTTGCTAAATCCACCACCTGGATCTGGGTAGGATCAAGTTGCCCGCCCGCGCCGCCAGTTGTCACAAGCGGGATCTTATAACGGCGGCAATAAGCCAATAACGCCGCTTTTGGTCGCACGCTATCAATGGCATCAATAACATAACTAAACCCTGTGGACATCAATTCAGCCACATTATCAGGGGTAACAAAATCATCAATGCAAGTGACCTGACACTCAGGATTGATCGCTCGTATCCGTTCGGCTATGACTCCCGTCTTTGGTAAGCCCACATTCTGTATCAAGGTGTGCAACTGGCGATTGGTATTGGTGATGCAAACATCATCCATATCAATCAACGTAATAGCACCAATACCGGTACGCGCCAGCGCTTCTGCCGCCCATGAACCCACGCCGCCAATGCCTACAACACAGACATGGGAACGGGCAAATAATGAAAGCGCTTTCTGGCCATATAACCGCGCCGTACCAGCAAAACGCTGAAGATAAGCATCAGAGAGAGAAACTTGCATTGCTAAATAAATCCTGCCTAAAACCTACCTCTATTGAGATAGGTTATCGATTGATGGTTTAAACTGGAGGGGATCTTACTGGTTTGCCGCCAAAAAACCAGATGATGCTTTCTTCAATACCCAAACACGACCATAGTGATTATAAAAACCGGCCATTTCACCCGCGTTCTCTCCAACACCGTGATAAATATCAAAATGGTTCCCTTTGATGGCACCACCAACATCCAGTGCCACCATCAGATGCATCCGATACTGACCGGTAAATTTACCCTTTTCATCCAGTACCGGCACTTCCGCCAACAATGCCGTTCCGGGCGGGATCAATGACTTGTCAGACGCTACCGAGGCTTTTGCAACAAGAGGCACAGCGCTGGCTCCCCTCACGAGGGTATAGGATTCAGGTTTAAAGAAAACAAATGAAGGATTCTGCTCAAGCAACTCTCTCACTTCGGCTTCGCTGTGCTGTTCTCCCCACTGACGGATAGCTTTCATCGACATTTTTTCGCCCGGGACTTCTCCACGGTCAATCAGCACCTTGCCAATACTACGATAGGCATGTCCATTTTTCCCCCCATAACCAAAAAAGGTCAATGGACGTCCATCCCCAAAATCGACATAGCCACTCCCTTGTACTTCCATCATAAAGTTATCCATCAGGGAGTTACTGTACCCGATAATAAATTTCTTGCTCAGGGCGCCTCTATATATCTCTGCACGACTCGGCAAGCGGGAACGTAAATGAGTTGGCATACGATACAGTGGATATTTAAACTCTCCTTGCCGGGTATGTCGTGCTTGCAAAACAGGTGTGTAATAACCGGTAAACTTCACGTTGCCGTATTTATCTTCACCTTCCATCTGATAAGCCAGTAAACCAAATTCATTTAAATCACAGGTATCACCACCAGACAGCATCCAGTGCTCAATTGCATTAAATAATTCACGGTTATTGTCATAAAGACGAGGAGAAGCTTTGCTGATATATTCAACTTGGGTGGCAAAGTCTCTGGCATTAACGGGAGTGCCTTCGGCATTAGGGGTATTAACCAACTGGAGGTTTTGGCTAATTCGCCCATCCTTATACTGCTGAGCCTGATCAGTGGGTCGAAAATGGCATCCCGCTAATATCGAAATGACAAATCCAACTAAAAGATATTTACCCCAAACTCTCATATTAATGCCTTATCTCTAGCCATCACTTACTCGGATCACGAACAATATCAAACACTAATAAATAATGATATGTAGTTAAAAAAATAGCTTGCTGTTTCAACCCAGTCTATAGCACAAAAATAAAACGATAAGTCCACTTTTAAACCAAAAGACAAAAAAATTAGTCACTTTCAATAAAAAAACTTGCAACCTCTCCGTTCCAGAGTATAGTGTGCCGACATCGAACGCGGGGTGGAGCAGCCTGGTAGCTCGTCGGGCTCATAACCCGAAGGTCGTCGGTTCAAATCCGGCCCCCGCAACCAATTCGATTAGGTGTTGTTGTCGATATGATGTAGCATCGACGCACTCTAGAAAGGCAGTAAATAGTGTCATCATTGAGTATTTGCATTCACGATTAATTATCAGGATATGTAGATAAACGGACGCGGGGTGGAGCAGCTTGGTAGCTCGTCGGGCTCATAACCCGAAGGCCGTCGGTTCAAATCCGGCCCCCGCAACCAACCTTTATGATATTATTGCTCAATATTTGCATTCATCGATTAGATCAAAATATGCAAATAGACGGACGCGGGGTGGAGCAGCCTGGTAGCTCGTCGGGCTCATAACCCGAAGGTCGTCGGTTCAAATCCGGCCCCCGCAACCAATTTTTATTTTTCATTTTACCTCCGCAATTTTACCTCATTTTTATTCCAGCGTTTGCTATTACCTTATTTCCACTGATTTTAAAATCTATGTTTAAACATTATTTCATTCCGATTTAAATATAAATATAAAGCCAACAACCAACATTACATCATAAGCAATAAATTCTTACTGGTATTACTCAATAGTTTATCAAGACGAATATTTCACCGCCTCGCCAATTCAGCGCCATTTTTGAAATACGCCTTTATGCCCGCAAAAATGGATTCCGCCACTTGTTGCTGGAATTTTGCGGTCTTAAGTTTGCGCTCTTCTTCCAGATTACTGATAAATGCAGTTTCTACCAAAATGGAAGGGATATCTGGCGCTTTCAATACCGCAAATCCCGCCTGATCGACGCTATTTTTATGCAGTTTATTGATTTTCCCCACCCGCTTGAGCACTTCTTTACCAAATTTCAGACTATCATTAATCGTTGCGGTTTGAACCAAATCCAACATGGTATGATCCAAATATTTATCTCCGCTTTTACTGACTCCACCAATTAAGTCTGCCTCGTTCTGAGTTTGGGCGAGAAAACGGGCCGTATTGCTGGTAGCCCCCTTAGTGGAAAGCGCAAACACGGATGACCCCCGTGCAGAGCGATTTGTAAAGGCATCCGCATGAATAGAAACAAAAAGATCAGCGCGCATCTTACGCGCTTTTGCCACTCTCACCGTCAAGGGAATAAACACATCTTCATTTCGCGTCATGTAAACTTTCATGCCCGGCTCACGTTTGATGAGTGCCTGTAAACGACGGGCAATCTGCAACACGACATCTTTTTCACGAGTTTTATATTTCCCAATCGCCCCAGAGTCTTCACCACCATGACCGGGATCGAGCATAATCACAATCGGTCTGTCTTTACCTGCCTTACCGGGTTTGCGTGTCTGTGCAGGCAAATGCTGTTCTAAATTCCCACTGTTATACTCTTCAAGCAGAGCCAATAAAGGATCATTAGCCACATCAACAGCTTTTTGGGGATACAGATCGAGCACCAGACGATGTTTAAACTTTGCAATTGGTGGCAATGTGAAAATATGCGGGGAGACGGGCTGTTTAATTTCAAAGACTAAACGCACCGTTTTAGGGTTAAATTGCCCTGCCCGCACTAATTTTAAGTAAGGATCACGCCGCTGAACCTGTGCCCCCATACTGCTCAAAATGCGATTAAGCTGCATACCCTGCAAATCAATGACAATACGATCAGGGTTTGCAAGCGAAAACTGGCGATATTTAAGTGGAATATTAGACTCCAGCGTCACTCTGGTATAACTTGATGCAGGCCAAATACGAACAGCAATAACTTGTGAAGTCGCTGCATAACCTATTGGGCTGATGCTTAATAACCATACAGCGGCTGCGCCTTTCAGCAGGCGACGACGTGAAATATTATGGCCTGAGTGACTCATCATTTATTCCATTTAAAAACAACCAAACGCAGTAATCTTTATCAAACATAATAGTCAGGCAGGAACTCTAATTAATTAGCAAACTTCTGTCATCAAAAAATGTATTTTTTGATGACCTGATTTATTTATACCAATATAAATAATAACGTTATTTTTATCCATGTTTCCTCTTGCCATTTCCCTTCAAAAAGAATAAAAATACAAAAAATACGAATAAAAATTCAATTAGAGAGGATTTCATGAAAGAACGCAATACCGAATTGGTTGAAGTCTTACGCCACTCGGTGCCGTATATCAATGCACATCGAGGTAAAACCTTTGTCATTATGCTGGGAGGTGAAGCCATCGCCCATGAGAATTTTTCTAATATCGTCAACGATATTGGATTACTGCATAACCTGGGCATTCGTTTAATCGTTGTTTATGGTGCCCGTCCACAAATTGAACAGAATATCGCCAAACACCATTGCCAATCGATTTACCACAAACACACCAGAGTAACCGATGCCAAAACACTGGATTTGGTCAAACAGGCGGCTGGCTTATTACAGCTAGAAATTACAGCACGCCTTTCTATGGGTTTAAATAATACCCCATTACAAGGCGCTAATATTAGTGTTGTCAGCGGAAACTTCGTTATCGCCCAACCTTTGGGAATCGATGACGGCGTCGATTATTGCCACAGTGGCAGAGTCCGCCGTATTGATGAGAAAGCAATCAACCAACAACTGGATAATGGTGCTATTGTGCTGATCGGGCCAGTTGCGGTTTCCGTTACAGGAGAAAGTTTCAACCTCACTTCCGAAGAAATTGCAACACAACTGGCAATCAAATTAAAAGCAGAAAAATTAATTGGATTTTGCTCATCTCAGGGCGTACTCGACGCCGAAGGTGACACTTTATCAGAAATGTTTCTTAATGAAGGAGAAGCTCACCTGCACAAATTGGAAAACTCGGGTGATTTTCATTCAGGAACCGTGCGTTTCTTAAGGGGAGCGATTAAGGCCTGCCGCCATGGCGTTCGCCGCAGCCATTTGATCAGTTATCAAAAAAATGGTTCGTTGGTTCAGGAACTCTTTTCCCGCGAAGGTATCGGCACTCAAATAGTGATGGAACGTTCCGAGCAGATACGCCGCGCCAATATTAATGATATTGGTGGCATTCTTGAACTTATTCGCCCATTGGAGCAACAAGGTATTTTGGTACGCCGTTCACGTGAACAACTGGAAATGGAAATTGATAACTTCACCCTGATTGAACTCGATAATATCACTATCGCCTGCGCTGCCCTATATTCCTATCCCAATGAAAAAATTGGAGAAATGGCCTGCGTTGCGGTACATCCAGACTACAGAAACTCTTCCAGAGGTGAAATTCTGCTAGATTCAATTTCTAATCAGGCGAAACAAAGAGGGTTGGAAAAACTTTTCGTACTCACAACCCGCAGTATTCACTGGTTTCAGGAGAAAGGTTTTAAGCCCGCAGGAATAGATATGTTGCCCGTGGAAAAACAAGCGCTGTATAACTATCAGCGCTGTTCCAAAATTTTGATGCTGGATTTACAGGCTTGATGAAGTTTGCTTACGTCAAGCTAACTATAGACATTCCAGCCATATAATCCTTGGCCACATTGCTTTTTATTGCGGGTTGAACCAATCTGCCAACCCGCTCCGCCGCTGTGTTGCTGTAGCCACAGCTTTATCCCAAACTGGCTTATTGGCATAAATTGTCAATTTTTCCCTCGCCCGCGTCAGTGCGGTATACACCAATTCCCGACTGACTATTGGTGAGTGTTGGGTCGGTAACACCAAGGCCGTATGCTCAAATTCAGACCCTTGAGATTTATGCACTGTCATCACATAAGCCGTTTCATGTTGAGGCAACCGGCTTGGCTGAAATCCTTTAATCTGTCCATCAGACAACTGGAAATAGGCTTTCAGTTCATTATCCTGATTTTTGAGCATAATCCCGATATCTCCGTTAAACAGTCCAAGGGTGCTGTCATTACGCAATATCATAATAGGGCGCCCGACATAACCACGGTTCTCTACGTTTTTGGGCAGGGTAATGACGCCTTTCCTGTGCAGCAATTGTTCCATTCGTTGGTTCAGTCCCGTAACACCAAAGGGGCCTTCCCTTAACGCGCACAACAATCGAAAACGATTAAACGCCGCCAAAATGGCTTCTTCCGCCATCCGTTCATTTGCCATGGTTAAATACTGAGAGTAACCCGCAGCGGTTTCTGTCAACAGACGCTGATAATCTTCATCCGCTGCAAGTGGGTAAAAATCAACATCGGGAAAAGACTGATTCAGCACTGCCGCGACGCCTCCGCGATCTCCTTGATTCACAGCCGATGCCAATCGCCCAATGCCGGAAGCCGAGTTGAAGCGATAACTTTTGCGCAGCAGACACAGGCTATCCCGCACGGCAGGCGTATTTTTATCGGAATGTAAGGTGGAATAAGATGTTAGCTGACATCCAGTTAAGCGCTCCAATTGTTCAGCCCGCTTGGCGCTATAACCTTGTTCAGCAAAACGGCAAATATCGCCCAATACCGCTCCGGCTTCAACCGATGCAAGCTGGTCTTTATCCCCCAAGAAAATCACTTTCGCCCGTGGCGGCAAAGCATCAACCAAATGCGCCATCATCGGTAAATCCACCATCGAGGCTTCATCAATGATCAAAATATCAAGGGACAGCGGATTATCACGCCCATAACGCAGTTTCTGGCTATCGGGTTGCGCCCCCAGTAAACGATGGATAGTTTGCGCCTGCTCTGGAATGCTATGCCACTGTTCTGGCGTCAAATCGAGTTTCTTGACCGCTTCCCTCAGCGATTCAGTTAATCTGGCCGCTGCCTTACCGGTTGGCGCAGCTAATTGAATACTTAATTTTTTCCCTTCATGCAACTTGATCAAGGCAGCCAACAACTTAGCTACTGTCGTGGTTTTGCCGGTTCCTGGCCCACCAGAGATCACCGAAATACGGCTCGTTACAGCCACTGCTGCCGCAACTTTTTGCCAATCAATTTCTCCTTTAACAGTGACACCAAAAAGTTCATCCAAAATGCGACGTAACTGGATTTCATCAACAACCGTTTGATCATGGGAAGATTGAGCAAAAGTATCGGTTAACTCCACAGCGGCAAAAAAATCCGCCACCCTCTGTTCACTTTGCCACATGCGTTGTAAATACAGGCGGTAATCACTCTCCCTTTGATGGAAAAGGATCACCGGTGCCGGAGTTTCCCCCATACTTACCGCCGGACATGCCTGTAAAACAGCCAGAATTTGCTGTTGATCGGGTTCTCCGGCCAAAGACCAAAGCGTTGCAGCTAACTCCGGCTGCCTGCCTTCAAAAAAATATTTTGGCGAAACCCGCTCCAATGGCAAACAGACATGCCCCGCGCCCGATTCAGCGCTTAATAAGGCCGTAATCAACAGTAACAGCGGATTTTCATCCTCAATCATCGCATAAGCAAACTGTACATCCAAAGGGCGCAGCAGCTTCTGGTTCACCGCCTGTTGCAATAATGACATCATGGAATTCATACGCTTTTTTCCTCACCAACAGCACTGAAAAGCGTATCCAGTTCGTCAATAAATTCAAAGGGAGGCAAGTAAGAGTAAATGCCATGCCCTGGGTTATCTTTATCAATACCCCGCAGGAACAGATAGATCACGCCACCAAAATGGCGGCGATAATCATAATGAGCTAACCGATGACGCAAATAACGGTGCAGCGCTAAAGTATAAAGCTGATACTGGAAATCGTAACGATGCTCTATCATGGCTCTTGCCATCGCCTCTTGCGTATATGACTGGCTGTTTTCACCTAACCAGTTTGATTTGTAATCCACGACGTAAAACTTATCTTGCCAGCAAAAAACCAAATCAATAAAACCTCTTAACATGCCTTTGACTTGATGAAAGGATAACGGAGCACATTGCGCAGACAGTGGATCATAACGACGGGCTAGTGCATCCATTTCCTTTGCATGTAATAACTTATCTACTGGCAGGTAAAACTGCATTTCACTTTGCTGACGATGACGAGGCACACCGACAAGTTTCATTCCTTGCTCATTCAGCTCTGCGCCCAGAATATCCTCTATCCACTGCGCCAATATGGGTGCCCAGTTTTCATCAAATCCTGACGCTGTCAGTTTTTCCACCAGCCACAACCGATCCGGGGGATTGCCGAAATCCAGATCTTCTAAAATACTGTGCAGGAATGTACCCGCAGACGCCCCTCGCGGAAAAGTATGCGGAGTCATCTGTAACGATTGTTCTTCCTGCTTTTCACCACTAGCTTCAATATCCAGCTTCGGAGCAATGGATTGCACGATCACATCAACTGATTCCCCAAATGTACCAGCATAAGTGGAGGAAGTGGCGTGGGAAGCGGAATATTGTAACCCCGAATAACTCGTCACCCGCCAGTCATCCCGAACGGAACGTTGCAATTTTCTGGCTTCCAGCGACAGTGTATTTTCACTTTGTGGACACCATTGCAAGTCAGTGGTATCTCCCACTTGCCTTATTTCTATGCTGTCATTACAAAGCTCATTCAAGCTGTTAACCAGTAATTCTGCATCACCTTTTTGCCCCTTTTGTAGCAGGTATCCAAGGGCAGATAAGTGCAAATCAGTATCACCTGCTTTTCCTCTATTCCCTTTAATAAGCGGGCTACCCCGACGCTACAGTGATAAACCGAACGTGTTAATGCAACGTAGAGCAAGCGTAAATCCTCGGCCAGGCGTTCTTCATCAGCCAGCGCCAAAGCTTCTTTCAACGCTTCATCATCATGAGAAATATTAAGATAAGCCTCAAAGTTATGGCGATCATGATACACCGCCAGTTTCTGCTTCCTGTAACCACAAACAAAAGGCAAGCAGACCAACGGATACTCCAATCCCTTAGATTTATGAATGGTACAGATCTGCACCAGATGTCGATCACTCTCCAGCCTCAGTTGCTGGCTTTCTGATTGCGGATTCGGGCGTGAAATCTGTTGTGCCAGCCAACGGGCAACAGCATGTTCGCTATCTAGTTGTTGAGATTCCTCCTGCAACAACTCACCAATGTGCATAACATCGGTAAGCCGACGTTCACCGTCATCACCTGCCAGTAGATTTTCTGCTATCCGGTATTTCACCATGACTGCCCGCAACATGGGTAATACGCCACGAGTACGCCATAAACGGGCATAGCCATCAAATTCATCAACCAGACGATCCCACGCCCTTTCGTCGTTATTCAACTGGTCAATTTGTTGTGCACTTAAGCCAAATAGACTGCTGGCTAATGCACTGCGCAATTCGCGTGCTTTTTCCGGTGCCAATACTGCCTGTAACAACCACAGCAAATCTTTCGCTTCCGGGGTATCAAACACACTTTCTCTGTTGGAAAGATAAACCGATGGTATTCTCAGTGCGTTCAATTCGTTACGGATCAATGCGGCTTCCCGCCTATCACGCACCAACACCGTAATATCTGCCGCCACCACCGGTCGGCTTGCTTCTGTCGGTTTATTTTTTGCCTGATGTAAAAGTGCCTTTCCTTCTTGCCCTGCCTGCAACCAATCCCGTATTTGGGCAGCACATTGTCGGGCCATAGTTTGCTCATATTCCCCTTTGGAAACACCATCACCAGACTGTAACCAAAATCGTAAGGCAACTTGATCCTCACCATGTAAGGAGAATCTCAGCTCACGATTTTTCTCTGCGGCATCAACGTCAAGAAATGGGATTTGTGCAAACAAAAACGGGAATTCCGGGCGAGAAAACAGTTTATTGACAGACTGCACCATTGACGCAGAAGAACGCCAGTTTGTTTCCAACGTGTAATGGGCTTTAACGTTAGAACGAGCACGAATGTAAGTAAAAATATCTGCCCCCCGAAACGCATAAATCGCTTGTTTGGGGTCGCCAATAAATAATAAGCCCGTTTCGTTTTCAGCCCGTTCATTTTCTGATTGATGGCAATATATGGCCTGAAAAATGCGATATTGTTGTGGATCGGTATCCTGAAACTCATCAATCATTGCGACGGGATAGCGCTGCCGAATAGTTGCTGCAAGCTGCTCTCCTCCTGCACGCCGCAAGGCACTGTCCAGACGAGTCAGCAAATCATCAAACCCCATGTAACCACGGATCAGCTTCTCCTGATTAACCGATTGGCGAACTTCAACAATTGCTTTGGACAGGATGATATCTTTCAATGTCAATGGGTGCTGATATAAACCCTCAATTGCTGCAAACAGCGCGTGCTGCGGAGCTTCCCCTTTTTTAGTCTTTTCTAATAAGCGCGATTGACAAAATTTATCCAATTCTTTGGGTAACAGGTAATCTTTGGTTGGTGATTTAGCCCATTCAGAAACACTATGCAGCCAGTTAGGTAAATGCTTTTTGCTGTAGCTGCGCTTATCAACACCTGAATGAGTAATCAATTCTTCTAACCCAAAAACAGCATCATTCCACTGGCGTTTTATCGCTTCAATCTGCTCAATGATTTTCTGATGGCGGCTAAACAGCGTTTCATCACCATCAGGGGCATTAAGGATATACGGCATATCTCCGTGTAAATAGTCTGAAATATCTTTCAATAATGCTTCCGGCCCACTCCATATCCGGCTGACTTCCGCAGCAATTGGCAATGGCAGGGGATAACAGTGACGGCGCCAAAAATCAGCACAGCCTTGTTTACGTAACTGGTTTTCATCCTGAATTAAGGTCTGATCAAACAGGACACCTGACTCAAATGCATTGTGGATTAACATGCGCTGGCAAAAGCCGTGAATGGTATAAATCGCCGCCTCATCCATCTGGCGTTCAGCGGCTAATAACCAACTGGCCGCACTTTCTTTATCAGGAATTTCATCCAGTAATTGCTGATAGATCGGATCGCCAGCCGCGGTTTCTTCCCGTATACAAGCCAAGCGGAGTTGGTGGATGTTTTCACGGATACGTCCACGCAATTCATCTGTTGCAGCTTGTGTAAAAGTCACAACCAGAATCTCTTCGATACTCAGCGGGCGGGAAAAGGCGGCAGAACCGCCCAATCCCAGTAATAGCCGGAGATACAACAAGCCTATCGTATAAGTCTTCCCCGTCCCTGCGGAAGCTTCGATCAGCCGCTGACCATACAGCGGCAGAGTTAACGGGTTAAGCTTATGAGAGGGTATTTCTTTGCTCACTGAGCATTCACCTTAACCGGTAAGTGTTTCTGGAAATCTGACACATAGTCGTAAGTTTTCCAGCCTTTCAGCTCGGCATATTGATGAGCCGTCCCTTTTTTCCCTGTAATTTGGGAAACCAGCGCCAATCCCTGACGTTTAAGAACGGCTTTTTCATAAAACGCAATAATCTGCGCTTTGGTGGCTTTTTCCATCGCTGCGATGATTTTCTCACGGGTATCAAATTTGAAATTATTACGCCCAAAATCTGCATCAAAGCGAGCCACTTCTGAATAGAAAGTCTGTGGCGGCTCACGCATTTCTATTAACAATGATTTTTTATACTGTTCAAACTCAGCATCAGACATCGCTTTCAGTTCTTTATCAGCCTGTTGATAGAAGCTCTGGTAACGTTGATGCAGGTAATCCGGTTGCTTGTTGTTACTTTGCAACAAGAAACCCAATCCCCACTGTTTACCGATATTTTGGTTGAAAGCAAAAACCGCATAACCAAGTTGTTCTGTCGTCCTCAATTGATCATAGAACCACGGCGATAAAATGCTACTCAGCAAATTGGAATAAACCGATCCCTGGATACGGTCATACCCCGTTGGAATAAAGATTTCTTCCAGAGCATTATCCGTGCTATTCGCCGTGCCATTGAAATTAACCGCATAATTCCGATCAATGACAAGATGCTCGCCAGTCCACCATACCGTTCCTTGGTTAGCGAGCTGCTTCTGTGCTGATTGAACGATATTAATACTCTGCTGTTCAGTGAAATTACCGAAGACCAAGGCCTGTAGTGCCGAGTGTTGGATCATGCTTTGACGGTAGTTGACAATATCGTCAACAGTGATGGTATCCAGCACCTTTAATTTTTCTGCCTGTTCAAAGTAAGGCACACCAGAGAGGCGGGAAATGGGTTGCATCGCCATTTGAAAGGCTTTGCCATTATTGGCGACTTCCATTTGTTCCCGATACCACGATTTCGCCTGATCCAGTTCTTCCTGAGTCGGTGTAAACGAAATATATTGATCAATTGCTGAAGTTAACAACTCTGGTAAGTGCTGTGTATAACCATTGACGCCGATTTTCAAACCATCAACATAACCTGTATAAACGCCCATTCCCCCAACCGATGCCTGATAACTCAGTTGATCAAGTACAAGTCCAGACAAATAGCTCAATAAAGTATCTGAAACCTGATCTTTGATTTTTTTCAATCCATTCGGGTTGCGCATCTCCAGTGCAATACTGCCTTTAGGTTCATCCGCAAAATATTGGCTCGGCATATACAGCAAGCGAACATTTGGCTTTTCCAAAATCATTTTAGGGTGTGTTTGGCTGCCAGATGTTTTAACCAAGGATAAATCATCAGGAATATAAGGATTCAACTCAGGTAAAGAAAATAAGTCTCCTTGTTCGAGTTTTTTCCATTCCTCCAGCTGTCTTGGCGTAATTTTATTGACTTGGTACGGCGCCTGCACAAAGTAAGCTTCTTTGTTATGTGGCTCTGTTGGGCTGATAAACCAGATACGTGCATTTTCAGGCGTTAATTCGTCCAGACGGCTAGCTATCGCCTTTGGGTTAAACTCATTTGCAACATAACCCGCATCCAGCACATGGGATATAGGTAATACCAACATGGCATCAGACAGCCCTTCAATGTAGTTCATATTGCGTACGATTGATGCATACTGGAACGACAAATTCAGGACCTTATCCATTTCATCGAAATAACTCTTGTTGATACCCTGTTGTTTCAGCAGGTTAATGTAAGAAAAAACGGCGGCGATAACTTGATCACGCTGTTCAAGACCCTTATCCGTTAACGAAACATAAATATCAAACGTCCCAGAATTACCATCAGTTTTGGGATTAGCCCCAGCACTGATACTTTCGATTAATCCCTGTTTTTGTAACCAATCAGACAAGGTATTTTGGCTGCGATTGCCAAGCAAATACCCGACATAGGCATCCGTCTTACTGCGAAAATCTGCACTGTTGTCAGCAATGCTAAACTCCAGTCGCAACGCTTTGTAAGGCTGTGCTGGCACATAATGGATAATGGTGCCTTTTTCTTTATCTGTGATTGCCGGCACGGTAATGGCAGGCACCGTTGCATGTCGGTTCGGAATACGGCCAAAGGTTTCTGCTGCAATCTGAGCCAATTTATTGATGGATTGATTGCCATACACAACCCCTTTCATCAGATTAGCGGAGTAATAGCGTTGGTAAAAATCAATCAGGGCTGTCTGTAAATTGCTGTCGGGTTTATCTTTGAGCGTCTCTAAATTTCCGCCGGCAAAGCGGGCATTAGGGTGAGCCGGATTGATGGTCTCGGAACGAATTTGCCATAAACGATGCGCTTCCCCCGCACGAGCGATGGTCATTTCATTATCAACGGCATGACGTTCACGATCAGCATTGACTGGCTCCAGCAAAGGTTCAGCAAGCGCATCCGCAAGGCGATCAACCGCTTCTGCTAAGGCGTCATTTTCAACTTCCAGATAGAATGCCGTACGATTGGCGGTAGTACTGGCGTTACGGCTTCCCCCATGTTTTTGCAAGAATTCAGCAAATCCTCCGGGTTGCGGGTAACGCCTGGACCCCATCAATACCATGTGTTCAAGATAGTGGGCCAGACCAAGCTGATTATCTGGATTTTCCATATGGCCAACCGGAAGAGACACGGCAGCCAATGATTTAATCGCTTTTTCATCAGAAACCAGCAGAACTGTCATGCCATTTTGCAATTGAATCGCTTTATATTGACGAGGATCGCGATCACTTTTGTGGATCGTATCTGCCAATGGCTGCCAGGGCGATTGTGCATATGCAGTAACCCCAAGAAATAGCAAAAAGAGCACCGTCATGATGCGGATAAGACATTTAGGCATAACCTAATATTCTCCCTAATTATTTAAATAATGATCCATTGGAATAGCGTGCTATCGGCAGTAAATAACGCTGAGTTTCACGCTTCATTCGCTCCAAAAGTGATTGATCAACTTGCCGGAAAGCTCGTTGTACGTAATGATCAGCGCTTTC
Source organism: Xenorhabdus sp. SGI 60 (assembly GCF_056632175.1). NCBI lineage: Bacteria > Pseudomonadati > Pseudomonadota > Gammaproteobacteria > Enterobacterales > Morganellaceae > Xenorhabdus > Xenorhabdus sp. SGI 60. The sequence goes on from NZ_CP196860.1 coordinate 3,658,720, forward strand.
CCCTTTCCTGTCATGTGTTCCTAACCAGTGTTCCATTAATTTATTTTCAGCACTTTGTTGAACCTCTTCACAAAAATCGATTTCACGAGTTTCCTTATCAAAACAGTCAACTAACCATGCCCAGCCGCTTCGGCAAAATAAGGGAAGAGGTTCAGACATTCCTTGAAAATAGCCCTCTACCATCTGGTTCAAATAGTGTTTCGCCTCCTCCGGTTTTAACGGTAAGAAACGATATTCTGACACTTTTTTATCTTCCTTCTCTTTTTTTCCCTTTTTACCTGTTCCATACATGCGGCTTTCACTACTTCCACCTGAAAGACAATAGGCAAGGTGTTCAATCCATAATTGGATACCATCATTGGCCGTTAAGTTCGCTGGCCGCCAACGTAAAATGCCATCAGACTGTACCTGACTGATTCTGCCAGCCAACATCACCGTGTCTAATGGCTCATATAAGTCAATAGAAGAAGAGGCTGTTCTCTCTTCACGCACCCTGGAGGCCAAAGGCTGCATGGACTCCAGTTGCTCCATCCAATAAACTTCACCAAAGGAACCATATGGCAGCCCTCCCGACGCACGGAGGTGGTAAAACAGAGATTCAGGCGCTCCCTGTTCAATCAGAATACTTAACAACAGTTGGTTAAATTGGTAACGTTGCAGGTTATCCAGCACAAAAGGTTCTTCTTCAGGTAACTCCATCTCTTCAATGACAAAATGCACCTTCAGCCTTTGCTGAAAAAACGCCCGGACAGGGTGTCGATAAAAGCGGATCAGTTCATCTAATACAACTTCTTTTACCTCACCGCGATCAAACGCAATCGGCTGACAAAAATCAGTTGCTGAAACACCTTGTTGTGTCGCAGCTGGCAACCATTCTGCGGCATAACTTTGTAAGTGATGGTCAGGTAAGAAATTTTCTTTCGCAAAAGGCACACGAGTATGCTGTGACAGCAGATGTTTTCTGACATTTTTGGCACTGTCATCAACATTCAACATTTCATCGCCGGATAAGCAAAAACTCTGGCAAATATAATCCAGTAACTCGTTGACCAATACAGAGGGATTGCACTCAGTATCATCGCGGATCGATTTGCCGATATAGCTAATATAAAGAAATTGTTCAGCCGAAACCAACGCTTCCAGAAAGAGATAACGGTCATCGTCACGCCGTTTTCTATCCCCTCGCTGAGTTTTTTCTGCCATCAGATCAAACCCAAGTGGCGGGATAGTACGTGGATAAACTCCATCATTCATTCCCAACAGGCAAACAACCTTAAAAGGAATAGAACGCATAGGCATCAGAGTGCAAAAATTGAGGGCGCCGGCCAAAAAGCGCTGGCTGATCTTTTCATCATCCAAACGAAGCGCCAGCTCATCGCGCAGCAGCACCAAAGGGATGCTTTCGTCATAATGTGCATTCAGTCCATTCTCAACTACTTTTTGCCATTGCTGCGTAATAAGCGCCAGAACCAGTTCAACTTCGTCATCCGCTACAAAAAAAGTTTCCAGCAGTTGCGGACATACAGCCAACCAATCCGTCAATCGCTGTTCTTTACCCAAAATTTTACGCCAGCGATTCAGTGCCATTAAAAACTCAGCTAATTGCCCTGCCAGTTCAGCTGCAAGACCACTGGATTCATCATAAGGCAAAACATCATTCCACGGCCCGGCATGGCTATCCATCGCATAACCCAATAGCATACGCGTCAGGCCAAAGCGCCAGGTATTCTGCCCTGTAGCGGGCAACGATAATGCTTCAATATTGTCATCATCCAGCCCCCAGCAAATTCCCGATTCTTTTACCCAACGCCGTAATAAACGCAACCCTTCTTCCTGAATCGCGAATTTGTTAGCTAAAGCAGGGACTTCCAATAATGCCAACACCTGTTCTGCCGTAAACCGACTCTGCGGCAAATCCAGCAAGGTAATAAACGCCTGCAAGACAGGATGCGCCTGACTAACTTTACGGTCAGAGATGGCAAAGGGGATATAACGATCATCGGGCGCATTACCAAAAACAGCCTGAATATAGGGGGCATAACTATCGATATCCGCCATCATCACAATGATATCCCTCGGTGTCAGTGAAGGATCATCATCCAATAAATGCAGAATTTGATCCTGCAATACTTCGATCTCCCTCTGCGGGCTATGGCATGAATGAAAAGACAGCGAGCGATCTGCCCCATCAAATGGGTGCTTTTTCAGGCTGTTTTTGAAGGAATTGTCGGTAGAACCAATCTGGGCATGATCTTCAAGGTTAAGGATATCTCGCTGGATTTGGTGCAAGACAGAATCAGGTTCTAATTCAACAAAAGCATGAATATCGGAATCTGGCTCCAATTGTGACAGCAGGTAGAGGTTATCCCTTCCCAATTTTCCCCAAGATGCCAGCAATGGATTGTTCAGATCCTGTTCTCCTTCTGCATTAAACAGCGATGGCACCTCTTCGGGTTTTTTGAATCTTTCCAGCAATTGTTTGCTTTTATAATGTCTAGGCTTACGGCTATTTAACTTAGCAAGAAAGGCATAACTCTGGATATCGCCCCAATAATATTGGCATGGATTTGTGAACATAAGATGAATATCAATATGTTTACCTAATGTCTTCAATACTTGCAGATAAGCGGGAGGCAATACAGATATGCCACAGATGAAAATACGCGAGGGAAGAGCCGCCAATGGAAAACTCCCTTCTTCCAACTTCGATATAAATCGTTGGTATAAATTGGCGCGGTGCCACAAAGGTTGTTGTAACTGGCGGGTATATGCTGTCAGTTCAAACCATAGCTTTTTTTGCCATAACTGGTTACTGCCCAAGCCATCAATTAATTGACCATTTTCCCAGCTTTCCAACCAGTGGGGGCGATAAACCAGATATTGGTCAAACAGATCGGCAATTCGGCCAGCTAACTGGTGAATTTTGCGTTTATCAATATCTTGATCAAGATAATGCCTGAGTGCGGAAAACTCCGGTTCCGTCAACAAATCGGGCAGTAAGGTCATCAGCTTCCACTTCATGGCATCCTTACTGAAAGCACTGTCTTTGGGAACATCAGGCAACACTTGGGTAAACATCTGCCAGATAAAGGTTGCCGGCAGTGGGAACTCCATGTTCGCAGCAATACCCAATTTTTCTGCCAACTGAATTTGCAACCACTGTGACATCCCTGGGCTTTGAACCAAAATCACTTCTTTGCCAAATGGGTCCGAAAGGGGATCTTCTCCAATCAATGTCGCCATCAACTCCTTGAGAATATCGAGCTGATTTGAATGATAAACTCTAAACATCAATGCCCCACTGGAATAGAAACCACCAATTAAAACATCCAAGAATAACCCCCTCTGTAAATTATCCTCTATTTTGTCACGCCTCCGTTTCAAACAATATCGTGATTTTTCACTACTGCGATTTGAAATATCAGTAAGTGGTTAATCAGCTCGCTTCAAACGTAATAATAGCAACCGGAAAATATTTTTCATCTGACAAACGGCCTAAACAGCCTTTTAAAGAGGGTTAGTGTATCCACTCACCTGAATTTGCCTGCGTATTCCGTTCATTGCCTCATATTTCACCAAAAAACGATAAAATAGGATTTAATTCATTAATTAATTTGATGAGTTTATGCGTAAAATAACCGTATTTTGCTGACTGAAAATCCGTTTATTGCACAGCGATTCCCTTACGGATTGAAAGTATTAAATAGCGCATTGCATGACGATTTATAGGAAACCACGGTGCAATGGCAAAACAACCAGATCAGCCAGTAGGAAGACTGGAGCAACAAACATAACACTGGCTATGGCAAAACTCGAAACCGAACAGCAAATTGAAAACATCTCTGGGGAACAAGAAAAGAACAGGAACAAAATTTATGAGTAATGAAAATTCAGTGTATTGTCACGATTGTCAGAAGATACTGAAGAACTGGATTGAATTTCAATTAGTGGATGAACAGGGAAAACCGTTGGCTGGGATAACTGTGCCTGTAATCGGGATATTACGTTGGAGGAATTGAAAAAAATAGCACCTAAAGCACCATCAAAAATATTAGAAGATAACTTAGGGGCATTTAATCAAGGGCTTAGGCGATTTGGTATTACAACATGTCGGGAAAAAGCCCACTTTTTTGCTCAGATTTATCATGAAACCGGTGGAATGCGGCTTATGAAAGAAAATGGAGGTGAAACAATGTGGTATAACCCATGGTATGGACGGGAATTTATACAATTATCACGGATAGAGAATTATCAAGCTTATGAGAAATTTATTAAAGAAGATGTAACATCTTCTCCTCAGGCTAGGGATAAACTATTGTCTCCACCACATAGTGTCTTGTCTGTATTTTGGTTCTATAGATTATGTATTAACTCAGGAAAAAATGATGATTTTAACAAGGTGACAGCAATTATTAATGGAGGATTCACAGGTTATGATGATAGGTTAAAACATTTAAAAAGAATTATTGATATATTAAGGGCAGAACATCTTAATCAGTTATTAGGTGATGGGAAATTCGAGTTTACTCATAGCTCTATTTACGATAACAGGGTTAATTCTCTCGCATGGGGACTTTGGCATGATCCTACCACAAAGAAAAAAGGAACAGTAAAAGATAAAAATGAGGCTTTGAAAGGCTATGAGAGAACACAACAACTAATAATGGAGAAACCTTACAAGACTAGTCAGAAAGATAATAAAATATACGGCATTAAATATTCTGATGTTCTTACTTATGTAAATAAAAAAATAATTCTTTTAAAAGGTAATTAAGATGATTAAAAATATTGTTTTTCTGTCATTACTTTCATTTTCAGTAAATTCTTTCGCGTTTGATATATATTCTGAAATAATATGCCTGAGTTCACATGGTGAAAAACCAATCAATATAAAATATGTCAATGTATATTCCCAAAAATATAATGCCAGACTTGGGTATATTAAATATGAGAAATCAGCTACCGCTATACCTATTGTTCTCGTTGATGAATACTATGAAACATTTGAAGATGAACCCTATGTTACTACAACAGTATGGAATGAAATAATTCAAGGAAAATTTAATGGCACTTATACAGTTGTTATTCATGGGCCACTATTTAGCTTTAATTATATGAATAAAAATGGGAAACAAATCGAGTTTGAAGAAAGAATGGACTCTTATGCTGAAGGAATGAAAAAATGTGCTTGGGAATAAATAGTTCTATATAACTTTTCATAATCATGAGAGTTTCATATTTCCTATTCCTTTCCATGTGGTTGCTGAAGCGGCATTCAAAAAAATCTTAACTTTTTTGATTAGCTGCCACATATATTGGCAATAATGATTTCGTGTCACCGTTTCATGCAATGATTGCCATAACCGTTCTATTTTATTCAACCATGGAGAGTAAATAGGAAGAAATAACAGTGTTACTGTCGGATTTAGCTCCAACCAGGCTTTGACTTGTTTGCTGGTATGAATGCTGTAATTATCTAAAATGACGGTTAGCGTTTTTGCATGACGGTAATGGTGCTTTAATTTCTCTAACATTTTGATAAATAATTGAGAGTTCTTTCTATTATAACCCGTATAGACAATTTCTCTGGTTTGAATATTAAAACAACCAGCAAAGTAGTATTTTTGATTTTTTCCCGGTGTAATGAGCCTTTTTTGCTGCCCTTTGAAATACCAGTCTGAACCTATTTTGGGATTGAAATTAATATCCACTTCATCCTCATAAAAGACGGGATTTTCTTCTGATGCCTGTGATAATGCCTGATTAATACGTGCCATTTTCTCCTCATAGTTAGGGTCTGGTTTATGTACGGTAGGGGCTACCCGTCGCCAAACGATTTTATTTTTATGGAGAAATCGATAAAGTGTACTGATTGAAAATTTCATGTTTATTATTTTGTTGATCTGAATAATAAAAAGCTCCAGACTCCAGCGAGAACGGACATAATCGAGCTGTTGTGGCGAAATTTCCAGTAAATGAAGAATAAAAGGTAAAAGTGGGGCCAGATCCCATTGGCGATGGCGGCCCGCTGGCTGACTTTTCAATCCTATCCAACCATATGTTCTAAAACGCTTAATCCAACGCCATACAGAAGATTGAGCGATACAAAATTCTTTAGCTACGACAGAAACTGATTCACCTCGGTAAAGTGCAAGCACGGCCATAACCCGGATAGCATAGGCTTTATCTTGCGTTTTTTGGGCAATTTTTTTCATCAAACGGCGTTCAATACGGAAAGTTGGTGGTAAGATAAGCATGACTCAGTCCTCTCTTTTGCTTTTTTGTTTGTGGAAAATCAAAATTCGCAAAAATTGGACTGAGTTTCTTCGACACTCCTACCATTTTGAAAAGTTATTTAGGTTAAGACACCAATTTATTGATGATGAATAAATTGGCGTTATACCAATCTAACTTCAAGATGCGTGTTGTAAATTGCAGCTTGAAGTTTAATACGTATATAATCGAATCCACCTGAAAAGCGGCGGCAAAGTGGTACTGGAAGCGGCAGCCGAAATTACGCTGAAAGTGGGCGGCAGTTTTCTTAAAGTCACACCAGCGGGCATTTTGTCTTCAATGATTAATGTCGGGCAGGGTTCAGCAGGCAGCGGACACGGGCTGGCACTACAATTACCGGAAGGTGTGGAGCCATTGCCGATGGTAGAGTTTCCGGCTAAACCGCCTTGCGCCATTCTTGCGCAGCAAGAAGAAAACTGGATTATCACTGGAGCAGAATAAGCATGATGGAACCAACTGATTGGAAAACCTGGCTATCACATCAGGACAGAGGGGATTGTTATTTTTTGGTCAACAGCCTGGCGGAACCGAACCCTGTCCAGACTTTTTACCTCAACGGCTGGGCAGAGCAGGCATTTCCGCTCTACAGCGGCACCCCGATGAATGCCATGCTGGAACAAAGCCCGTGGCTGATCCAACCCAAAGCCAAGAGCCTGCCAGAACTGGCTCTGCTGCTCGATAAACACGAACTCAGCGATGCCAGTTGGGGCTGGGGTTATCGCAGCACACTGCCGTGGTCATTTCAGCTAGAGCATTGGCGGTTACATCAACAGGTGTTGCTGCGTGGTCAGATTGTGGTACTGCGGCTGATGGATGTCCCAGCCTACATAAACAGAAGAATCGCTGCCCTGAGAGAGGAAGAAAGAAGGGAAGAAGGAAGGGGAAGAAATTAAAATGTGTAAAAAAATCATTTTGTTGCTGTTGGTTATACTATCTTCTAATGCTTTTGCTTCTGAATTATCTATTTCAGTTGCTTGTTATACTAATGGTGATGATAAACCGATAAATATAAAATATGTCACTCTGTATTCAAAAAAAGATAATGCTGAAATTGGTTATGTTAAGTATGAAAAGTCTGATACAGCTATACCGATTGTTTTCGTTAAGGACGATATAATATTAAGTGAGATTAGGCCATCTATCGATACAACAATATGGAATGAAATGATTAAAGGGGAAGTCAATGGAACCTATATGGTTCTTTCACAAGGAACATACTACTCTGGTTTAATATATAAAAATAAAAAAGGTAAGCGGGTTGACTTTGTAGAAATTGAAGATGCTTATGATGAAAAAATAGGTGATTGTGTCTGGAAAAAATAGGATCTTGTTTCCGAAGAATTTGAGACATACCGACCCTGTTCCCGATTTTGTGTAATCACCATTTTTCATTTTTAAATGTGACCGTCTAAACGGTCACCGAATTCAATAATAAACCGGCTCATTGCACGAAGCCAATCCTAGATCGGCATTGTCCACTTTTTCGATGCCGCTTGGATCGCCAGCCAGACGACTTTTTTCACTGAATTATCTGATGAGAATATTTTTCGCCGTTTGATGGCATGGCGGATCACACTGTTCAGTGATTCGATAGCATTTGTCGTGTAGATAACCTTCCTGATTTCAGGCGGATAAACAAAAAAAGTGGATAAATGAAGCCAACTTTCCCGCCAACTCTTACTGATTTGGGGATAACGTTCATCCCATTGTTGGGAAAACGTCTCCAGTGCTTGCTGAGCGAACTCTTCTGTCTGTGCCTGATAAATCTGTTTCAGGTCTTTAACCACGGCTTTCGCGTCTTTCCAGGACACATAGCGCAGATTATTGCGGATACATAGCTGAACTTTAGCATGAGGATATTCGAGCCAGATTTGAGCTGGTGCTTTTCATGACCCAAATGCGTGGTCAACTCTGCTTTCAATGCTGCTTCAACGGTCAATTTTTTGAGGAAACGAGAAAGCTGGCTTAAATCTTCAGGGATCTTTAGATTTTTAGCCAGCTCAGTGACCAGCACCTGTAATTGTTTTTCGTCCATTTTGTCACCTGTTTGAGTTGATTAATTAAAAATAATCGAAACAGGCAATTACACAAATTTATGGACAGGGTCTGATTTAGATACGATTATAACGACAGCAACAGACCACTTTATGGGCAGTAAATATCAAGCCATCATAAATAATCAATTGCTCAGTTTCTTAGAGCCAACGAAAACGCCTAAGCTAATAGCTTCAAAAGAAAAATTTGATAAATTAATACATCATCAAGATGCCGCTCCACTGAGTGCAAAACGTAACACTACTTTTATGGCACTCGAAAATAAACTGCACGATGTTTTTGAACAAGATGTTAACCAAGATGAATTATTGAAATGCGCTCTTGAGCGATATAAGGAAAACACCCATGAAATCTCTATGCAATAAAAGCGTATTATCCTCCCTACTTGCTGTGTTTTTCATACAAGGGTGCACCCAAAGCGAATCATTATCTCCACCGATTAATGGAGAGAATATTCATTTTATGGCAACTCTTCCTGATGAGTTGGATGCCTTACCCCTTTCAGCCATGTATCGTTCTGAAATTTGCCGCAAAGAACGCCGAACCGCGAATATGAAGTCGTATTCTGTTCCGGGTTTTCATCGTGCCACCTACCCTCTATCAATCGGTCAGTCAAATCAAGTTGAGGTCAGTGTCCCTAAGGAGGGGGGAGGGAAGTGTGGTTGGAAACTGAGTAATATTACTTTTGAAGTCAAGCTGAAAGATACGTCAACAATTGCATCTCTTATTAAAAATAATTTTGGATTTAGAACGACATTTGTTATTGATGGTAATGCACCCCAAGAATTCGATGGTGGGTATATAAAAAAAACAGGTAATTTAAATGAAGAGATTACTCTATTTCCTTTACTAAGAGAAAGGTTCTTAGGGGGGGGAAGTAAATCATTTTATTTGGTAGGAAAATATGATGTTATGACATATAAAATGGATAATGGTAGAAAAATTCATCTTAATGTCTTATATGAAAAAAACTTTTTAACTCATTGGCAGGGAAGAAAAAATCAGGGTGCAGATACATCAATGACTTACCCTGACGGAACAATAATATACAATGGTGATGTAACACCAGACTTTGATAAATTAATGCGTATTCTTGAATCAAGAAACAGCAAACAAACTAAGATGTAGTCATTCAGACTTAATCTGGCAGTCACCCACTTTGATTTAGTGCCTGTCAGATTAAATTCGGAATGCCTAAGCTAATAGCTTCAATAGGGTCATTTGATGAAATAATGCATCCTAACGATGTCTATCTGAATTATTGAATACGCTCTTGAGCGATATAAGGAAGGTGCCAATGAAATCTCTATGCAATAAAAGCGTATTATCCTCCCTACTTGCTGTGTTTTTCATACAAGGGTGCGCGCAAAGTGAATCATTTTCTCCACCGATTAATGGAGAGAATATTCATTTTATGGCAACGATTCCTGATGAGTTAGATGCTTTACCCATTTCAGCCATGTATCGTTCTGAAATTTGCCGCAAAGAACGCCGAACCGCGAATATGAAGTCGTATTCTGTTCCGGGTTTTCATCGTGCCACCTACCCGCTCTCAATCGGTCAGTCAAATCAAGTTGAGGTCAGTGTCCCTAAGGAGGGAGGAGGGAAATGTGATTGGAAACTGAGTAATATTACTTTTGAAGTCAAGCTGAAAGATACGTCAACAATTGCGCCTTTTATTAACAAAAATTTTGGATTTAAAACAACATTTGTTATTGATGGTAATGCACCACAAGAATTTGATGGAGGTTATTTAAAAATAAATGGGGATGTACATGAAAAAATAATTTTATTTCCCCTTATAACAAAAAGCTTTTTAAATGGCAATGAGAATACATTTTATCTTATAGGGAAAGGAAGTCCGTTAACGTATAAAATAGGAACGGCTAAAAACATTAATCTAAATTACATATATATAAAACAAATGCTTTCAGTTTGGACTGGTAGAAAGAACAATGACATGCCATTTATGACATATCCTAATGGTGATATTGTTTCTGGCGAGGTTAGACCTGAATATAAAAAGTTAATGGGCATTCTTGAATCCAGAGACAGCAAACAGACTAAGATGTAGTCATTCAGACTTAATCTGGCAGTCGCCCACTTTGATTTAGTGCCTGTCAGATTAAATTCGGAACGCCTAAGCTAATAGCTTCAATAGGGTCATTTGATGAAATAATGAATCTTAACGATGTCTATCTGAATTATTGAATACGCTCTCGAGCGATATAAGGAAAACACCCATGAAATCTCTATGCAATAAAGGCGTATTATCCTCCCTACTTGCTGTGTTTTTCATACAAGGATGCGCGCAAAGCGAATCATTTTCTCCCTCAGTTAATGGAGAGAATATTCATTTTATGGCAACGATTCCTGATGAGTTGGATGCCTTACCCCTTTCAGCCATGTATCGTTCTGAAATTTGCCGCAAAGAACGCCGAACCGCGAATATGAAGTCGTATTCTGTTCCGGGTTTTCATCGTGCCACCTACCCTCTATCAATCGGTCAGCCAAATCAAGTTGAGGTCAGTGTCCCTAAGGAGGGAGGAGGGAAGTGTGATTGGAAACTGAGTAATATCACTTTCGAAGTCAAGCTGAAAGATACGTCAACAATTGCGCCTCTTATTGACGATAATTTTGGATTTAAAACGACATTTGTTATTGATAGTAATGCACCCCAAGAGTTCGATGGTGGATATATAAAAAAAACAGGTAATTTAAATGAAGAAATTATTTTATTTCCTTTACTAAGAGAAAGGTTTTTTGGGGATCATAGTAAATCATTTTATTTGGTAGGAAAATATGATGTTATGACATATAAAATGAATAATGGTAGAAAAATTCATCTTAATGTCTTATATGAAAAAAACTTTTTGACTTATTGGCAGGGAGGGAAAAATAAGGATAGAGAAACATCAATGACTTACCCTGACGGAACAATAATATACAATGGTGATGTAACACCAGACTTTGATAAATTAATGCGTATTCTTGAATCCAGAAACAGCAAACAAACTAAGATGTAGTCATTCAGACTTAATCTGGCAGTCGCCCACTTTGATTTAGTGCCTGTCAGATTAAATTCGGAACGCCTAAGCTAATAGCTTCAATAGGGTCATTTGATGAAATAATACATCATAACGATGTCTATCTGAATTATTGAATACGTTCTTGAGCGATACAAGGAAAACACCAATGAAATCTCTATGCAATAAAAGCGTATTATCCTCCCTACTTGCTGTGTTTTTCATACAAGGGTGCGCGCAAAGTGAATCATTTTCTCCACCGATTAATGGAGAGAATGTTCATTTTATGGCAACTCTTCCTGATGAGTTGGATGCCTTACCCCTTTCAGCCATGTATCGTTCTGAAATCTGCCGCAAAGAACGCCGAACCGCGAATATGAAGTCGTATTCTGTTCCGGGCTTTCATCGTGCCACCTACCCGCTCTCAATCGGTCAGCCAAATCAAGTTAAGGTCAGTGTCCCTAAGGAAGGAGGAGGGAAGTGTGATTGGAAACTGAGTAATATTACTTTTGAAGTCAAGCTGAAAGATACGTCAAAAATTGATCCTCTTATTAACAAAAACTTTGGATTTAAAACGACATTTGTTATTGATGGTAATGCACCACAAGAATTTGATGGCGGTTATTTAAAAATAAACGGGGATGTACATGAAAAAATAATTTTATTTCCCCTTATAACAAAACTCTTTTTAAATGGCAAGGAGTTTTCATTTGACCTTATAGGGAAACACGATCCGTTAACGTATAAAACAGGAACAGCTAAAAACATTAACCTAAATTACATATATATAAAACAAATGCTTTCAGTTTGGACTGATAGAAAGAATAATGACAGGCCATTTATGACATATCCTAATGGCGATATTGTTTATGGCGAGGTTAGACCTGAATATAAAAAGTTAATGGGTATTCTTGAATCCAGAGACAGCAAATATCACTGACGCGCTGCGCTTGTCTTCTCCATGTTACCGGGCTAATACATTAACTCGGTAACATGGAGAGCCGAAAAAAATACCTGCCAGAAAAATATTTCCTCACTGCAAAAACAGATGAGGAATTGAGATTTTTAAATGGTAAGTGCCCCAAATTATGCCCCGCACTGCATATTGATTGCAACAGACTAAACTAAATAGGTTTTCATAATACTGAGAGTATCAGATGTTGGGGTTCCTTACCCCGCGCGGCGCGCAGGGTAAGGAATACTCCTATTATTTTGAAACGCTATTTAGATGTAAAAATAATAGTTCACACTGATTTTATTGTATTTTATAAAAATTATTTTACTTAGCTAGACTTCACTGGAAGTTGAAATGGCTCCAGTATCAGAACTAAATAAGCTTTCAAAATAGTAGATCACTTGGAGGGAACTCAGTCCAATTTTTGCGATCTGATTAATCGCCAAATCAAAAAAATCCCAAAATGGACTGAGTCATGCGAATCATAGCACCAATCCCCCAAAGTGAACGACGCCAGAATCCTTCATTGTTCACGTTCTTCCGTTCATCGTTGGATAAATGGGTTAACATTATATGGGCTGGAAGGATTAAAAAGCTTGCCGAGAGGCAGACCTGCTCGATGGAATTTAGCCCCGATTTTTAGCTTGCTGTCGTTCTTGTTATCACACTCCCCGCAGAATTTTAACTGTTTGCGTTCACGCTGGAGTATTGAACTTATCACTCAGATAATCAATGAATTATTAGGATTGTCACTGGCGAAAAGTACGCTTTATATGGAATATACTATTCTGATGTTCTTTCCTATATATACGCATTAAACTTCAAGTTGCAGTTTACAACACGATATGAAACCTGATTTCTCCCCCGCTTCGCGGGGAGAAATTATACGCATCTTGAAGTTAGATTGGTATAAACAAGAGAATTATTAATCTAAAAGGAAATGGAAGTGATTAAAAAAAACACTCTTTTTTTGTTGGTACTATTATCTTTTAAGGCGTTGGCTTTTGAAGAGTCTACTGAGATTATGTGTTTTACTTCATATGGTGAAAAACCAATAAATATAAAATATGTCACTTTGTATTCAGAAAAAGATAAAGCCTATCTTGGCTATGTTAAGTATGAAAAATCTGATACAGCCATACCTATTAATTTTGTTAAAGATAATGAAATACCAATAGAAACAAGGCCATCTATTTATACTATAGTATGGAATGAAATAATTAAAGGAGAAATTAATGGAACATATACAGTTATTTCACAGGGAGCAAGATTCTCAGGTTTCACATATAAAAATAAAGAAGGTAAAGAAATTGAGTTTAATGAAAATTGGCATGCTTATGATGAAAAAACAGGTGATTGCATCTGGAAATAGGAGCTTGTATCCGAATTTGTGTGATCCTGTTTCTCATTTTTGACCTATTCAGATTGACACTGACGCGCTGCGCTTGCCTTCTCCGATTGATCGTTCTAATACATTAACCCGATCAATCGGAAAGCTAAAAAACACCTGCCAGAAAAAACCTTTTTGATTACCCTTCTATTAAAGAATTAGGAATAAAACTGTTCACCTTTAAGTATTTTTATTTAATTAATATCCTTTAGTAGACTATATTAGACGTCGGTTTTATGTCTCCCACTTGCACAAAACCAGCGTTCTAATTTACTTGGCTTATTGTAATGTACTGTCAGCTTAATCGTTACCTGATAGCACCCCCAAGAACGAAATTCTCGCTGAATTTCCATTTTCCATCCCCGCTGTATAGCTGTCTCTTCTCTCTTTCTGCAAATCAATCTGGCCTGCCAAACGTTCATACTGTTCCAACTGATTATGGACATATCGTACTGCCTTAAGCTGCCCCCAATATTGTTGAAAATTAGCTGACAGTGCTTGGTGGTAACGCATTAAACCCAATAAAGAGATCGCAAATACGGCAGACGCAATCATGACCTCAGGTAAACTCATCCCCTCTTGTCTTCTGGTTTTCATAAACAAAATTCAGCCTGAGCAACCGGGCAAAAATCCAGCCAACCGCTTTCAATAGGAATCAGTTCAATAGGAATAAGTGTATCTTGATTTAAAGGTTTCATCTGTTTCATCCATTGATAAAGTTCAAGCTTTTCCCCTGATGCAAATTGAGCAATACCTTTTAATAAAAAAAGATTGTCTGAATAGTGCTTTAGGCAACTTTTCAAATTAAATTCAGTATGTTGCAGGCAAATCCAAGCCCCTATTTCTTGCTGATTGATCTGCCACGACTGCGCCTTGCCCCATATCAATGATGATTCAGCCCGCCAAAAAGCCTGCAAATAATTTTGTTCATCCATCATCATAAGCATCGCACTTTCCTGTTGGTAATGGAGCGCTTTCAACATCATCAAACTCAGCGCCAATAGCATCATTATCGATATCAGCAGAATATTCCCCTGTTGTTTATCTGCCATCTATTTTTCTTTCCTTGATATATTTATCCCCTGATATTACGCAGCCGAATTGTAGCTTGATGGCGGTACACAATTGATGGGGATTTCAACCAATGGGCATCAATGGACAAAGTGACAAAAATCACCCCATCTTTTGCTTGTGATTTCTCAAGATGAAAGGTATCAATGACAATCTCTTTTGGATCAAATAGCCTTTCCCAACCACTTTCCTGACAATCGCCTGCCCCTCTTCCCCACTCAAGTGCTCGGTTATTTAAACGATAACCAAAAAACTCAGATTCAATGTGTCCCGGTTTTTCCCATTGATTATTTAAATTAAGATCAAAAGCAACAATAAAACAGGAGTTGGCCATTTCTGTATTTTTATTGTTAATTACCAATGGATCACCCTTGCACTGTTCTCTATCCCGACAATAACCTGCCCGCCGAATATCTTTCTCTATCAAATAAGCCGTTCTGTTCACCAAATAATGCAATCTATATTTACGATAGAGATCGAGAATTTGGACTGATAAAACCGGATACGTTTTTGTCATAGCAACAAAAATCACGCTACTGATTAGCAGAGCTACCATTATTTCCAGCAATGAGAATCCTGCCTGTTTTTGTTTAAAATAAAAGTTAGTCAGAATCATGGGGTTTTTATTCCCTCACAATTAGGAAACGAGTTAATTGTATTACTGCATGTCCTGATTCGCCCACGTCCAGAAACGATGATACTCATTTCACCTGCCGAGTTTGCCAGCATAAAACTGGCTGGCATTGCCGTATTTCTGATCCCGTAAAAATCAATGCGATCAGTCGTAGAAAATGACAAAAATACATCTTCATGAGGAGAATCAACGCGTTCTCCATCACCTTCATCACAAGCAACAATTTTGGTGACAGACGATATTAAACACCAGGGCTGTCCTGTCACTAACCATAAGGTACGATCCTGATTTAAATAATTTGCTAAAGCCTGCTGTCTTTCCATAAAAGACAACACATTATGTACCGCTGATTGCAAACGCAGGCGGCTTTGATATTTCTCCCAATGATACAATCCCCAGGACAAGCTAATCGAAATGATAAGCATCGCTATCATTAATTCTAATAAGCTAAACCCATCATTATTGTTAATGTATCTATATTTCATTGTTTTCTGGCTTCGATATCCTGCTCAATTTTGTCAAAGGGAATATCTACTATTAGAAATTCAATGAACAGTACCACTATTTAATTATGCGAAGAGTTTTGAAAATTAAGTCGCTATTTTATTTTTTTTACATTTTAACTGCGTGATAGTTCACAAAATTAATCAATACTTTCACCACACAAGTAAAAATCCGCCTTCATAGAAGGCGGATTTTTTATTAGCCCCCTTTTTAAAAGCAAAGACATAAAGTGAGACATACTATTTGGTGCACCCATTTTATGGTTGGCTTCAATAATAACGGACAATTTAACTTTTTTACCAACCAAAAAATAAAAATCCAAGCCATTTAAGGACCTTAAAAAATGGTGGGGAAAAAGGTTTTTCTTCTATTTATATTTTGTGGGGTTTATATGGTTAAAAATAAATTTTTCTACGAGGAGGACCGCCTAAGAAGTGATAATATATAATATAGAGGTTTTTAAGGGGAGGAAAACAAAAAAACTTTTTTTTTGGGCCGACTATAGTTTTTTGGGTGGAAAAGAGGTAACTATTATTAGTAAGAACGATCCATCAATAATTTTGGAGGATTGCATGGATATTAGTTCCGACCAAAATTAGCCCCCCATAAAAAAAAAGAATAAATAAAAAAAAAGGTAAGAATGTGTAGGATGTAATGATCTAGCAAAGTGTGTTAAAGGAATAATTAATTCAGGCAAATAAGCTTTCCATCCCCAGATTTGAGGATGGAAAAAGAGCATTAAATGGCAACAGGTGCTTTAATACCGGGATGCGGATCGTAATCCACAATTTCAAAGTCTTCGAATCGATAATCAAACAATGAGTCGGGCTTACGCTTAATCACTAACTTAGGTAACGCACGCGGCTCACGACTTAATTGCAGTTTGGTCTGTTCCAAATGGTTGCTGTAAAGGTGAGTATCGCCGCCAGTCCAGACAAAATCACCCACTTCAAGATCACATTGTTGAGCCATCATATGCACCAATAAAGCATAGCTGGCGATGTTGAATGGCAACCCTAAAAACACATCACAAGAACGCTGGTAAAGCTGGCAGGAAAGTTTACCGTCGGCCACGTAGAACTGGAAAAAAGCATGGCACGGCGCCAAGGCCATTTTATCCAACTCCCCTACGTTCCATGCAGAAACAATGATCCGACGTGAATCAGGATCACTTTTCAATTGCCCAATAACTTGAGTTAATTGATCGATTTGACGACCATCCGCAGTACCCCAGGCACGCCATTGTTTACCATAAACAGGCCCCAAATCGCCATTTTCGTCAGCCCATTCATCCCAGATAGATACGCCATTGTCGTGCAAGTATTTGATATTGGTGTCGCCATTCAAGAACCAAAGCAATTCATGGATAATGGAACGAATATGACAACGCTTGGTTGTTACCAGTGGGAAACCTTTTTGCAAATTGAAACGCATCTGATGACCAAAGATAGAACGTGTTCCCGTTCCCGTACGGTCATCTTTTGCTGTGCCCTCTTCCAGCACTTTTTTCATTAAATCCAGATACTGTTTCATTTTGCCTCTTGTACTTTGTTATTGCGAGTTTTGTTACCAGAGCATTTATATGCCCATATCATCATGATTATTCCCAATAAAATCATTGGGACAGAAAGGATTTGCCCCATACTTATCCCGTCAAACAACCCGAGCTGCGCGTCAGGCTGGCGGAAAAATTCGACTATTATGCGGAATGCGCCGTAACCAATCAGGAATAAACCTGAAACGCTCCCCATCGGACGCGGTTTACGGATAAATAAATTGAGGATGATAAATAATACGATACCTTCAAGCACCATCTCATATAACTGTGATGGATGGCGGGGCAGGACACCATATTTTTCCAGAATAGGCCATAACGAAGAATGGGTTGTGGCCAGTGCAATATCTTCACTGCGGGAACCCGGGAATAACATTGCCCACGGCGTATCAAGCGTAACACGCCCCCACAATTCTCCATTAATAAAGTTACCGATACGCCCCATTCCCAAACCAAAGGGAACTAATGGCGCTACGAAATCCGCGACCTGTAAGAAGTGACGCTTAGTACGGCGCGAAAACCACCACATGGCGCAGATAACCCCTACCAGCCCGCCGTGGAAAGACATTCCTCCATCCCAAACTTTAAACAGATAAAGAGGATTATCAAGGAACATTGGGAGATTATAGAACAAAACATAACCGAGGCGTCCACCGACGAAAACCCCGACAAACCCTGCATACAGCAAGTTCTCAACTTCGGTTTTGTTCCAGCCACTGTTTGGTTTTGCCGCTCGACGATTTGCCAGCCACATGGCAAAAACAAAACCAACCAGATACATAAAACCGTACCAGTGGAGGGATAACGGCCCGATTGAAAATATGACTGGGTCAATATTAGGAAATGCCAGATAGCTAGTACTCATCGTTCCCCACTAAAAATAATGTTGTGTGAATGAATGATCTTATGCGAGTAAATTATATGACTTGAATGGCTTAAGACAAATAATCGCAGATAATAACACAGGCAAGTGACGTGCTCCCACCACTAAACCGCAAGTGACTGTCGTGGCACTTCTTATGAACCTTGGTAGAGACTACAAACTCGGTTAAGGGTCATGCTCCCAATGATTAGATGTTGTGGTAATCCGAAGAGATGCACGATAAAGTGATAGGAACGTTTATTGAGCGTGAATTCTATCTCAGGTAATAAATCTAACTATTGGGAGCATGACCTGGTTTTTATATGCTTTATACCAATCTAACTTCAAGATGCGTGTGATATCTCCCCGCGAAGCGGGGAGATATCAGGTTTCATATTGTGTTGCAAATTACAACTTGAAGTTGCATGGGTATAAACACTATTTAGCATTATGAAAAACAATAAAAAAGCCCCTGACATTCAGAGGCTAAACTTGCGAAAACACGAGGACAGAATATTTACAAACTTTTTCATTTACACAGTGATAAATCTTTTACATAGGTGGTTGGTGACATCCACGATAATTTATCGCATGTCAGATAACCATCACTTTTTAACTTATAATCAACATAAAAAGAGATAGGAAAACCAATTATAAATGATGCAATCATCAACCTACTAAGATATTTAACAACTATCTTGTTAAATTTAGGTAGTCTATCAAAGATAAAGAAAAAAACAGAGCCTGATAACGAATATAATAATAGAGGTGAAGACATAACAACCATGACAACAGTGGCAGAAAATCTTATTTCATCTTTCATTAATATTAATGAAATAGCATCGTCAATAATGAAAGCAACTATAAATGTCATTAACAATAATAATATCAGCACACCTAATGCTTTAAGGTATTTACTATTCACCTAAACCTTCCTAATTCATTAAAAAAGCTCTTAAATTCTCTAACAACATCATGGAATCCACGTGAATCATAGATATTTCCTGCGTCCATACCTCTTGCAAATGCTTCTCCATGATTTGGACTTTGTGGACGGCGGGGACTGATATCCTCAATAATGCTTTGAGCTTCTGATAATGTGAGAACAAAGTGATACTGGGTATTATCCCTCAATACTTTTTCTAGACCAATAGCATCAAAAAATTCATGTTGAGGCTTTAGCTGATTAATTCCCACATTCCCCCTTAAAACATCCCCCATATAGCCATCCCAAGTGGGATTATATTTCTTATGTATCATTCCTCAATTCTCCATAATATTCGTCATGAATAATTTCATTAATTACTATTAAGACATGTAACAATCAAGTGATTTGTGTCACGATTTCCATATAGCATCAATTAAACAGGATATAACAGTAAGCCTTATCTATTCCAGCATGAATAAAAGATCACCAGAAAAATTGTAATTAACCTCTCTTCTTAAATAAAACTCCAAATCCGAAGAGATGCACGATAAAGTGATAGGAACGTTTATTGAGCGTGAATTCTATCTCAGGTAATAAATCTAACTATTGGGAGCATGACCTGGTTTTTATATGCTTTATACCAATCTAACTTCAAGATGCGTGTGATATCTCCCCGCGAAGCGGGGAGATATCAGGTTTCATATTGTGTTGCAAATTACAACTTGAAGTTGCATGGGTATAAACACTATTTAGCATTATGAAAAACAATAAAAAAGCCCCTGACATTCAGAGGCTAAACTTGCGAAAACATGAGGACAGAATATTTACAAACTTTTTCATTTACACAGTGATAAATCTTTTACATAGGTAGTTGGTGACATCCACGATATTTTATCACATGTCAGATAACCATCATTTTTTAACTTATAGCTAACATAAAAAGAGACAGGTAAGCTGATGATGAATGATAAAATTGCCAACCAAACCATAAAGTTCACAATCACTTTATTAAATTTAGGTTGCCTATTAAAAATAAAGAAAAAAATAGAGCATAATAACGCGTAAAATAATAGAGGTGAAGTCATGATACCAATAACAACAGTGGCAGAAAATGTTATTTCATCTTTCATTAATATTAATGAAACAGCATCGCCAATAACGAAAATAACCGTAAATATTACTAACAATAATAATATTATCACACCTAATGCTTTGAAGTATTTACTATTCACCTAAACCTTCCTAATTCATTAAAAAAGCTCTTAAATTCTCGAACAACATCATGGAATCCACGTGAATCATAGATATTTCCTGCGTCCATACCTCTTGCAAATGCTTCTCCATGATTTGGACTTTGTGGACGGCGGGGACTGATATCCTCAATAATGCTTTGAGCTTCTGATAATGTGAGAACAAAGTGATACTGGGTATTATCCCTCAATATTTTTTCTAGACCAATAGGTCATGATTCCAATTTATTGATAGTGACGAATGTTCAAATAATACCCAATGACTCTGTCATGCATTTCTATGGATTTTGAAAAAGATAAGGTCTTGCGAGTCAGTCTTGCCAAATGCTGACGAAGATTCAGGTTATGCCTCTCTATGCGTTGTGTATAACGCTTGCTGACCACATGCAGTTTACCGGCCAGTATTTTTTCATAACTTCTCCAACCATCTGTCATATAGACCACTATGTTAAAAGGCGCCAGCAAAGCCATCAGACGCCCCAAGGTCCTCTTTGTTCTCGGGCCAAAAACATGGGCGATCACTTTTCGTCTTATCCTGTCGTAGGCATAAAAGAGCCAGCGGGGCTGATTCTTTGACTTCACGTACGACCACTGCTCATCCATTTCACAGCAGACAATCACTTCAGTGCCAGGAGCAATGGTTTCGGTTACCGATTTGGGTTTGAGCTTTTTAAATGGCGAAGAACGGTATTCAGGCCAATTCCCATCACTCGTGCTGTCGCCCGACATCCCATGCCATTCATGGCCATATCGACGATTTGTTTATGTGTACCGGGACGACAAGCGGCATAAGTGAATTCGAGTTGCCAGGAGTGACGGCAGGATTGGCAAAGATAACGTTGCTGACCAGAACGTGAGCGCCCATTACGGTGGATCCCTTTAACTGCACAACAAGAGGGACAGGTCACATCAATCTTTGCCATCTGAATGTTCTCCAAATAGGCATACTATACATGATTCAATAAATTGATGTCACGACCCAACGTGAAATAGTAGAAAACAAAACCCAAGTAACTAATTCAGATAAGAATAAAGCACAGCGCAAAGAACTTGTCGATAGTCTGCTTATCCGAAAATAAAAAAGTGAGCTGCGACAATGGTAAAATTTAATTATTGGTTAGCAATGCTTTCATTTTTTGTTTTTGCCACATTTTCAGAAAGTTCCCTTGCTAATATAAAAAGATCCGTAACACTAAAACTGAATTTTGATGAATATTCTGTTCCTTATACAACATTTGTAATTGATGGTCAGCCAGTCTATGCAATGGTTGATACAGGCTCTTCTATGGGCTTTCACCTTTATAAATCTCAGATAAATAAAATAAAAGAACTTAAAAAAGAAAGTGCTTATCACAGTATAGATTTAACTGGAAAAGTTCAGAAAAATATAAAGTATCTGGCACGCTATCTGGACGTAAATAATATGATCTTTAAAGATGTGATCGTAACTCCATTTAAGCAATGGGGGCTGTTGGTTTATAACAAAGGAAAGTTACCAAATACACCTGTTGTCGGTCTCGGCGCTTTTAAAGATAAACAGATAACACTGGATTATATATCTAATACATTAACTATAGCGGATAGTCTTACAGGTAAAAAGAAGAAGGCTCCAAAAGGTTTTACAGAATTTCCTTTCCAAATATCCTATGAAGGAATGACATTTTATGTCGAGCAATCTGGTCATAAATACCGCGTGATTCTGGATACGGGTGCGACGGTATCTATAATATGGCGTGAGAGACTTAAAGCCTACACACCTATAAACTGTCTCTCGGTTAATCCGCAAATGGATAACAAAGGATGTGAAGCTACAATGCTCACAATGAAATCGACAACTGGAAAACCGGAGCAGTTTAGCGCAGTCATTGTTGAGGGACATTTTCAACATATGGGAAAAATTGACGGCATTATAGGAAACAGCTTCCTTAAAAACCGAAAAATAATTATAGATTTTAAGAATAAGAAGGTTTTTGTTTCTGATGAGTACAGAAAAGAATGAAAATTTAATCTATCGTGACGAAGCCCTGCAATACAAAAGAGAAGGATGGCTTGGTGCATCTTTCTAATCAAACCTTTCATATATAACCTAAAAAAAACCTTTACAAATTTGAAAGAAAGTCTGGAGCAAACACGTAAGACAAGGTGATTTTGAAGAAAAATTAAAAAGATTACGAAAAAAAACCACTGCAAATTAAATTACAGTGGCTTTACATGAATAAATTTCAACTAAGAAAAATTACAGTGCAGCGATAGTCACTTTCTGCGCCAGTAACTTTTCTTTTGCGGCATTGTTAGTCGCCAGACGTTCACGCTCTTTCGCAACAACGGCTTCTGGTGCACGGCTGACAAAACCTTCGTTAGCCAGTTTGCCTTCAATGCTGCTGATCTCTTTATCCAGACGAGCCAGTTCTGTATTGTCATCTCTAAATAGCGTTTCAAAATGATAGGAGTATTCCTTACCCCGCGCTCCGCGCGGGGTAAGGAACGCCAACATCTGATACTCTCAGTATTATGAAAACCTATTTAGATACCAGTTACAGAATTGGTTCCGTGTGAATTTGTAAAGAATGTTCGCGGCGATGTCGAATATAAAATGCCATCAAGTTAATAATCAGATTTAATAATTACCTCTTCTCCAAATTTTCCAGCTTTGGGCAAGGGTTGATAAGATGAATTTGATGCCCTCAAGATACGAATGCCGCGAATATTTGATTCATGAGCTGCTATAATATCTTCATCAGCATCTCCATAATATATTTCCAATTTGTATTTTTTTATCCAACTTGCTTTGTCATTCTTATTTTTATCATCACCTGCAAAAATGACGGAATGCATTTTACTATCAGAAATATGCATCATCTTTTGTATCTGTTTAGTAATGGATTCTATTTTCGTTTCTGTACGACCAGTGATGAAATAAATATCATCACCTCGTTTTTTATGCATCTTAATTAGTTCAATGCCTATTTTTTTAGGCATACTGA
Organism: Xenorhabdus sp. SGI 60; assembly: GCF_056632175.1. NCBI lineage: Bacteria > Pseudomonadati > Pseudomonadota > Gammaproteobacteria > Enterobacterales > Morganellaceae > Xenorhabdus > Xenorhabdus sp. SGI 60. The sequence goes on from NZ_CP196860.1 coordinate 3,682,228, forward strand.
ATTTATTCCATTCATTGTTCATTTTTTCCCAAAACTGTTGATTTTTTAGATAACTTTCATCATTGGGTGAATACTCTATCTTTCCTCGATAAAAACCTGGGCTAGAAAATATTACCGTATCATCAATATCAAATCCAACAGCTATTGGGGGTTTTCCTTCCAGGCTTTTTTCTATTTGCCTAACTGAAACCCAATGTACAGTATGGCATAGGGGCAAATCAGTTGAATTTACTCCAGATTCAACTTGATCAAGAGTAAAGACTTTTGCTTGCAATACATCATTGAAACCCAAAATGAGTATAATTGAGGTGAGTGCCGCTGTTAATTTATTCATGATTGTTCCTTATTTATATATCCCATTATGGTATATACGCATTAAACTTCAGGTTGCAATTTATAACACGATATGAAATCTGATTTCTCCCCGCTTCGCGCGGAGAAATCACACGCATCTTGAAGTTAGATTGGTATATACTCAATAAATTAGATCATTAAATTACAAAACTCTAACTCTCTTCTCTTTAAATAATAAAGATAGCTAGATGATTTAGACTGGAAAATATTATTAGGGATAAGTTTTACATCAGTATTTTTTAGACATCTAAAGTTCAATTTTGAACTATTTATTATAGAATATCCAACATCAGAGCAAATGAAATCTATAATGTTGTTAATTTCTGGAATAATTAATATTTGAGTGTTGATCTTATGTTTTTTCCTATATTCCAATAAGTCGAAAAATAATGGAATGTTTTTTGATTCAGAATGGATAATCATCTTTTCGTTACGAATTATATTACTCAATGAGTTATTTTTATCGAAAATTTTCTTTGAAGAAATAAAAAAATTAGTTTCATGGTCATACTTTTTAAAAGAAATTCTCTCTAGTCCATCTTCTATTGGTGGATGAGTTGAGACAAAAACATCTAATTCTCCTGAAAGGAGTTTACTACAATGTTCCCCAAATTGATATCTTTCACTTATAAAATCAATTTTTCCGTTCTCAATTATTTGGTTCATCAATCTTTCAAATAATTTATTGTAACCATCTGTTCCTACTTTAAGTTCTTTTTTTTTTACTTTGTAAAAAACGTGATCTTATGCTCTCTACATTATCACGTATAGGTAATAAATATTTGTATAAGTTTTCTCCTTGTGCCGTTAAAGTTGCTCCTTTATTAGAACGATTGAATAGTTTAACCTCCAATATTTCTTCTATGTCAGAAATACTTTTGCAAAGCGCTGGGGGGCTTATATGAATTCTTTTAGAGGCATTTTTGAAAGATCCACATTCTACAACACTAAAAAAATGATTTATTTTTTTTGATAAAATCATAACAACTCCATTTATATGTGACAACATAAAATTAACAATCTTGAGGCTATATTGATTATATTGGAATGTCAAGATTACCTTTTGGTTTAAAATTATATTATAAATTGGTTTTTTAGTTTAATTAACTATTTTTATCGTTTGAAGTGGATTATTATACTATATATAAATAAAGTTTAATTATTAAATATCGGCAAATTAAAAATAAAGAACAAGTAATTTAATTTTTAATAACTCAATAATAAAATCAAGAACTCAATGAGTAGTTAATGATTCAATTTTAGGAAATAACACCTCTACATAGTTCTTAAAACTCATCGTTAACTTTTAATTAACAAGAAATAATTTTTTTGAATTGACTTTAGGCTCAATAAGCATCAATTTAAATAACAATAACATTTAATTTTACGAAGTAATTATCTTATTGGAAAGTAAATTTTAATTCTTTATTTAATTCATGACAATGTTACTCTTCATTATATGAATGCGAGAAAGGAAAATATTGTGACTAATTCTGTTAACGCCAATAATAGCTCAAAATCAGACAATTTTCCTATTCATGTTGAATGTCATACAGAATGGGGAAAATTACGGCATGTCATTGTCGGTCGTGCAGATAATGCTTGTATTCCTCCACCAGAACCTGCATTTATGGCCCGCATCCCAGAAAATTCAGATATGCGAGGTCGTTATGGCCCAAGAAGCCAAGAATCCGTTGATGCTGCCAATGAACAATTGGATGGTTTATCTTCGATACTGATTTCACGTGGCATTCGTGTTGATCGGCCAACCCCATTAGATTTTAACTCTCCTGTACAAACCCCGGATTTTATCCAAGGCACCATGTTCGGTTGCCAGCCACCGAGAGACGTCCTCATCACTATTGGCAGGGAAATTCTTGAAGCAACAATGAGTTTCAGATCCCGTTTCTTTGAGTATTTATGTTATCGCCCTTTGATTGCTGCTTATATGCAAGAAGATACAACTATGCGGCATGAATCAGCCCCTCGTCCTCGGCTTTCGGATAGGAGTTACCGGAATGGTTATTTATCTGAAGAGATCAGCATGGAAATCCGAAAAGAGTGGGTAATGAAAAAAGAATTCGTCACGACAGAAGAAGAACCCATTTTTGAAGCTGCGGATATTTTCCGATGTGGGAAAGATCTTTTCGTACAGCATGGCTTTACTACAAACATGAAAGGCATTGATTGGTTACGGCGTCATTTTCCTAATTATCGTATTCATACTGTCAATTTTCCCGGTGATCCTTTCCCAAGCCATATAGATTGTACTCTGCTACCTTTGCGTCCCGGCTTAGTTTTAAATAATCCTGACAGGCCGTTACTGCCTGAATCCAGAGAATTATTTATTCGTAATGACTGGCAGATTATCGAAGCAGCTCCTCCTGCACATCATCACTCTCCCCCGTTATGTTATTCAAGTACATGGCTGTCAATGAATATATTGTCACTTGATGAGAAAACAGTATGTGTAGAAGAAAGTGAAATTTATCAAATAGAACAATTGGATAAGTTAGGATTTGAAGTCATCCCTGTGCCTTTCCGCAATGCGTATCCTTTTGGTGGTGGTTTGCATTGTGCCACGACGGATATTTGGCGAGAAGGAAACTGTGATGATTATTTCGCTATAGAAAGTTCACCGTATTAACATATAACGTGTTGGTACATTGAGCATACAAAAACAATTAGTCTTATTTTGACCATTGAAAATCATGGTCTGAAAATTAGAGATCTTTCAATGAATAATATAGAGCTCAATACAGACTTTTCCAAATATTTACCGAACACCTTTCTCTGCAAGGATGTTCAATATTGCCTTAAAAAAGTACCTGCTGATTTTCTCGTTGAAGAAGTTTCAAACTTCTATCAACCCTCGATAGAAAAACAGATCTGGCATTTCCAATTACGTAAAGAAGGAATGACAACCTCTGAAGCAGTTACAAATATTGCCAATATATTAGACATACCAGAAAGCTATATTGGATATGCGGGATTAAAAGATGAAGACGGAATAACAAGTCAGAGAATATCTATTCAATCTTTATCACGGAATATAGATACCCGTGCCATCAATGCTCATTTGGATATGACTTCGGGAAAATGGTTATCATTGCATGAAGTTGGTTGTTTTGAAGAAAATATCAAGATTGGCCAACTCGTAGGTAACAGCTTTCGAATTGTCATACGTAATTTAGATAAGCCTATTGCACAAGCCTTGGCAAAACAGACATCTCATAACCACGCTTTCATTAACTACTATGATACGCAAAGATTCGGTGTACCTGGTGGCCCGTCTACAACTCATCTTATTGGGCAAGCCTTTCACCACGGCAAATGGGAAAAAGCCTTGTCATTGATATGCCAATCGGCATCACCAGAAGCACAAGCAGCCCAAAAATGGCTAGGTAAAGCCGAACACTTTTTTCATCAGTTAGATCCCAGGCGACTCTCTTTTTATTATGCTTCCTACAGTTCTTATCAATGGAACAATCTCGTCGCCCAAGAGTTCCAACAATATCACCAAGGTCTACAAGTGATGCGATCATCAATACCCTATGTTTTACCCACAGCTTATTCTGATGTCATGACATTTGCCGCTACGACGCCTTGGTATCCCTTTATTCGATTTAATATCGTTGATGGAAAAAAAGTAGAAAAACAAAGTCTTCGCCCAACCATTGTGCATACCTTTATAAAAGTTACTGATCTCAATGAAGATCATGAATTCCCTGATCGTTCCTGTTTAACAATCGAATTTTTTCTTCCATCTGGCTGTTACGCAACGATGGCCGTTTGTCAATTTATTTACTTGGCAAATGCATATTTAACTTAGGAGGTTTGCATATGCGTATACTATTACTTATTCCTCCCTATATTCCCTCTTATTTTAATGCCGGTCATCACTTGCCTTTATTTCAAGTTGCAACCTATATCAGGGAAAGAAACTCATTATGGCAAGTTACTGCGTTAGACGGTGGAGCATTAAATCTCACTTGGCATGATTTAGCTCAGGAATTGGCAAAAGGCTATGACTTTATTGGTTTATTTAATGATTTTGATGCTGTGGATAGTTTCAGCCGCACAGCAATGTATTGTCGAGAGATTTTACCCCAAGTGAAAATATTTACTTTCGGACGATTATCAAAGCAAGTTCCTGGTTGGTTTAAGCAATTTAATTTTGAAGGTATTGTTTTCAGCGGTGATTATGAAAGTGGTGTTGAGTCTTTCCTACTAAATTATGAGTCCGACACAAAGAGTATTCCCGGTCTTATTGTGAAAACCCCCCTTGGTTATTTGCAGGGGGATGTCGGTCAGATGCTGAGTCCAGAAGAGTGGATACTTCCCGATACATTGGAGATCCCTTACGCTGCATATGATCGTATGTATAAGAATGACTTAAACAAATTTTGTGGTATTCCTGATCGACGCGAACTCGTTATTCCTGTCGCACGAGGATGCCCGGTGGGTTGCGAATTTTGTGATGTCCCTCCCATGCAAGGTAAAAGCGAACGACGGCTTTCAGTTGATCGTGTCATCGAATATATCACGGAACAACAGCGCATCCAGCCATTTGATTATGTCTCTTTTTATGCTCCTACCTTTACCTTGAATCGTCGGTGGGTAAAAGAATTGTGTCATAAATTCATCGAATTAAAACTGCCCATTCGATGGAAATGCGTGACGACAATTTATCATTTGAATAAAGAATTGATTGAATTGATGGCACAAGCTGGTTGCATTCGGATCAGTCTGGGAGTAGAAACCATTTCCGTCTCACCAAATCTGCACTTACCCAAAATAAAGCTAAATACTGAGGCTAAGGTTGAAGAATTACTCGCTATTTCCAAGAAAAACGGCATAGAAATCAACGCATTCATTATTCTTGGCTTACCCGGAGATACAATAGAAGCATCAATTAAGACAATCGACTGGTTGATCGCTGAAGGTGCCAGAATTCGTCCCACTGTTTATACCCCTTACAACGAATTACACGAAAATTCCTCAATAACAGAGATGGGTAAATATAATCGCCAACTTTTTCACACATTGCCTCAATTCCTAGAAGAACGACAAAGAGGCTACTCATTGCTATTTGCTAATCAAAAAGATCGTGCCACTGAAGTCATGAAGAAAATTACACCGCAAGCGGGATATGAGCAAAACCTCACATCAGGAGATCACATATGAATATCCGATGGCATTCACCTGATTTCAAAAAGAAAAAAGAGCCGTTTAAATGGTTTTGTTCAGATCATTTTTTATCTCCGAACGTATTCAAACGATTACAAGCAGAATTTCCACATACAGGTTACTGTAAATCTCACCGTGAAGAAGGTGATGGAAAACACTATAGTACTTGGGATCTACTGGCTATTGATAATGGCATTCCCGTGCCGGAAACATGGAATACCCTGAGCGCTGCATGGAAAGCAATGCTGAAAGTTATATTAAGTGATGATTATCGCCATTACTTTTCAACATTGGTGGAACGCGATCTCTCAAAAACTCTCTTACACGTGCGTTTTACTATTTACCATGAAAATTGCTGGCTGGCTCCCCATTGTGACCGTCCCGATAAGATCCTGACTCAAACCCTTTATTTTCCGACGGGTAGCATAGAAGGGGGAGAGTTACTTATTCTCGGTTCATCTGATCCTGATGATATCAAGGAAACCGTTTCACCTTCTCCCAATCGTTCAGTGATCCTCCTGCCTTCTCCCTGCTCCTGGCACAGTGTTCGTAAGGTAGCGTCTGGTTCACAACATGCACGGCGTACCCTACTCCTGCATTACGTATGTCCTGATAGCCTTTAAATAATAAGGATAATGAAATCCATGTTTAATTTATTACTACCCCAAGCATTAACAAACACCCCTTACCGCTGGGGAATGGTATCTCCTTTTATTGACGAGGAAATAGCCAATAGATTGATGGAAACATTTCCTCATGAAGGCTTTATCATTGCAGAAAAAATGGCAGAAGAGGCCGATGATAAAAAAACCTACAGCCTGGAAGCATTACGCATTGAAAAGGATACTTATCTTTCTCCTGTATGGAACGAATTTTGCGAATATTTAAGAAGTGATCAATATCGGGATCGAATGGGAAAATTGATCGGCAAAGATCTCAGCTCGGCTCGTTTGAATTTAACGCTATGGCGATATCATTCTTCGCAATGGTTAGGGCCACATACAGATAAAACCGAAAAAATTGTGACTCAAATCTTTAACTTCAGCCGAAACTGGTCTCCTGATTGGGGAGGTTGTCTGCGTATTTTATACTCTGATGATTCACAAGATATTTATCGTGAGATCCCGCCTGAACTGAACACGTCAGTGATACTACAACGTTCAGATCAATCATGGCATATGGTAACGCCTATTTCTGCTTTTGCGCCTGAAGGGACTTACCGACGTGTACTCACTGCTGTTTTTATTTCGGAATAAGCACTGGAGAAATAATATGCAACAGATTGAAGTGACGGGCGGCAATCAATTATCAGGGCGTGTGCACATTTCAGGTTTCAAGCATGCTTTTCCACCGTTGTTTAGCCTAGCATTGTCAGCAAAACAACCTTCTTTAATCAAAAATGTTCCTGATATTGCAGACATCAGGATATTGGGCGAAATAGGTCAATTACTGGGCGCCAGCATATTGTATGAGCCAGAAAAACGCACCATGCACATTGACCCCCGTGGCTTAAGTAATCCCAAAATCCCCGAACATTTAAGTACGTTGATCCATGGTGCGTGGTATCTTGCCCCTGGGATACTGGCCCATGTGGGCCAGGTCATATTAGGTGAAACCGGTGGCTGTAAGATTGGAGTAGGTCAAGGAGGAGAGCGCCCCATTGAACAACTATGTACCGTTTTACAACGATTCGGTGCTAAAGTCGAAACCATAGGAAATATGATCCAAGCCACTGTATCCCGCTTTTCCTCCACTCAAATCGATATGGCTGACTTTGCCGTCGTTGAAAAAAGTACTGGCAAATTGACTGGCCCGCTTTATTCTGGCGCAACAAAAGCTGCATTGTTATGCGCCGCAAGGGCTGAAGGTATTAGTGAAATTATCAATCCTTATTCTAAGCCTGACGTTGCGGCATTAGTTGAAGCCATCAAATGTCAGCAGGTTGATATAGCGTGGGAAAAAGATCGAATCATAATTGCGGGGAAACCTGATGCGGATGGTTTTAAAACGACCCTTGGCCCTGATCTGATCGAAGTCATGACGTATTTGACCCTCTCCGCTTATTGCAACGCTCCAATTTCTATTACTGGCGTTTCGCAAGATGCTATCGAAACCGGGCTATCGGCTGAAATAATTTGTCTGGAAAAATTGGGTTATCAGCTTCAATGGGAAGAAAATACTCTCACTATCACCCAGGTGTCTCCTGCATCCCGATTGAATATTCAAGTTACCTCGCACGGAATATTCAGTGACAGTCAACCCTTTATGGCTCTTTTACTGATGGCATCCCAATTAGGTGGAAGTATTACAGAGCAAGTTTGGGTCAAGCGTTTTCAATATATTGAAGAATTGGAAAAGATGGGAGCCAAAATTATTCGCAATGCCAGATCAGTAGACATTATGCCCCATATTCCCCGCAAAAGTGGGAGAACCGTTCAAGCCGCTGATTTACGCGGAGCCGCAGCCCTAGTTATTGCAGCATTAAAAATATCAGGAACAACACAAATAAGTGGTATTAATCACCTTGAGCGCGGTTACCCAGATTTATTAGGGCAACTTCGTATATTGGGAGCCGAAATTTAAAAAAATCTGCTATGGAGTGTATTAATGGCGAATACAACATCTGTTAATAATAATTACCCGCTACCTTTGGCCCCCGAGCGTCCTTCTCGTCAGCGAGAATTTTTATCTGGTGGAATAAACTTACGTAGTGGTGAATTACACCATAAAGCATTAACAAAAATACTTCAGGAGATTATTGTTCCACCACAAAGATATCAATTTTACCCTTATCCTCAAGTTGAACATGAACATGCCGCCAAAATATTAGGAATTAACTCGTCTTCTATTTATTTCACCCCAGGATCAGATATCGCCATTGGTCTACTATTACGTTTGATTGCATGTACAACAAAAAGATTAATTATTCCTATACCTAACTATTTCGGCTGGATTGATCACGCCAATCTTAATCAAATTGATATATTACCCATTTATTTTGATGATCAATGTGCGGAAAATTTTTGTATAAAAACATTATTGGAGATAATCCAAGCAACTCCACCTTCTATTGTTGCAATATCAAATCCCAATAGCCCAACCGGGATAGAATTTGATAATAATACGTTATTAGAAATTTCTCATTATTGTGCCAAGCATGGTCACTTATTGGTTATTGATGAATGTTTTATAGCATTTGGTAGCATTAACCATTTAGAGCTTTTAGGCCAACCTGAACACATTATTTATGTTCGCTCATTTTCTAAAGGTTACGGTTTAGCAGGCGCTCGTATTGCCGCCATAATAGCCTCTTCTGCAATTATAGATATCTTGTCCCAGGAGAGGACTGAATCAGCTATCTCAGGTAGTACTTGGACATTACTTCAGAGAATTCTGGCGAAAAAAGAACATTTTCAAAAAATTTGTCAATCCATTATTCAAACACGAGAATATGTTATTGAAATCATCATGAAATTACGTCCGAATTGGCAAATTCTTCCTTCAGGTGCCAATTTCATCAATGTTAAAACTATTGGTGATCATCCCGCCAAATTAGTAGAAACCGCTGCTTTAGGTGGGTTTTACATCCGTGATATGAGTTCACAAGAAAGAATGAATGGGTATACCAGAATTGGTATTGGAGAGTTAGATCTCATGGTAAAATTTCTCAAGCAAATTTTCCCATCAGAATATTATTTTGACGAACAAATATACAGTAAATCAATTACAGTGAATAATGATGAAAAAACAGTTAAATAATATCAGGAAACTAAAGATTTACCCGATACATCACTCTGATATTCTGAATGGGAGAATATTAAAAATAAAACATACAACTAAAATAAACTGTGGAACGCTCATTCGTTGTGGTATACAGAGAGGGAAAGAAAAAGCAACATACAATAAATTATCAGAAATGTTACCCATCAATATCTTGGTAGATTTACGCACACCTGAAGAATATGGTCAGAAATTTAATCATCATATTCACACATCAACCAAGTACCTCAGTCGTCCCATTAGATTTAAACCACCAGAGAATAATCAGACACGTATTGTCACAGAATCTGATTATATTAATCTTTATTTCACTATGAGCCATACGGTATGGAAAATTGCTCAGGAAATCACAGGATTACTTGGTACAGGAAATGTGATGCTTCATTGCAGCTTAGGAAAAGATCGCACAGGACTTGTTACGGCTGCCATTCTTCACCAGCTCCAATTTTCCACTTTAGAAATTGCCCATGATTTTGCGCTGTCTGCTAGATTTCTCCGCCGCCAATATCAACTGATCGAAGATAAAGCCAGAAAAAATGGTGTTCCTAATCACCTGCAAGCACGCCGTTATGAACTATCGGAGAAAACAATCATCCCTATATTGAATGAATGGAAAAAAATAATCTTATAGGTGGATATATATTCAATAGATTTCGACTTGCATCTCGGTGGAAAGGGAATGAATCCTAGGGAGCATAAATAACTATATGACAGGGCAGAAAGAGCGCAACCAAAAAAGAGGCAACTTGAAAGATGAAGGATATAAATATGATTGATAATATGCAACGTATCTTAATAATAGGCTCTCCTGGAGCAGGAAAATCAACCTTCTCCAGGCAACTAAATCAAATTTGTTCGATTCCCTTATTTCATCTTGATAAAGAATATTGGCAAGAAGGATGGATAGCCCCTTCATCAGAAGAATGGCAGCAAAAATTATGCTCCTTAACGAATCAATCATCATGGATTATTGATGGTAATTATGGTTCAAGTCTGCCACAACGTTTAGAAAAAGCAGATACTGTCATTCATCTCTACATACCAACTTATATTTGTTTATTCCAGGCCATAAAGCGTATAGCTAAATGGCATGGAAAACAACGGCCTGATATGGCTCTTGGTTGCTATGAAAAAATAAACTTAGATTTTTTACGACAAATCATAAAATATAGAAAATATCAATTTAAAAAAGATAAGTTATTATTGGATGATTTTGATGGGAATTATATTCAATTGACATCAAGAGCAGAAATGAAAGCGTTTTTACAAAAAATAGCTCGGGGTTACAAACATAATCATTGACCTAATGTTTTGAATCTGTCTAGGTGAGTGCAGCCAACAAAGAGGAAACTTGAAAGAAGAAGGGTATAGTTCATTAATTGAATGAGAAAAAAATTATGGTTTTAAATCGTCAAGAACAACTGTTTTTGCTGGCTATGGCAATTGGCAGTATGGGCGGAGGAATCTGGCGCCCTATGGCAATCTTTTATTTAGTGTTAGTGCAAGGGTTAAATATCGTCGATGTTGGGCTGGCAATGACGATAGGTGCGATGATAGCATTACTTATTGCTGGTTACCCAGCAGGACTATTGGCTGATAAACTAGGGCCAGCTAACTCTACACTGGTAGGTAGTTTACTGCGATTTAGTGCATTTCCTTGGATGCTGGTTGTTTCAACACCCTGGCAAGTCACTATCATCGTTATATGTGTTTCCATCGGTGAACGTATTTACTGGTGTGCTAACCCTGCTGCAATAAGGGTTCTATTTCCTATTAAAAATACTCAGATGAGTATTTTTGCTATTATAAATAGTTGTAGAAATATTGGCTTAGGTTTTGGAGCTTTATTCTCTCTACTCTTCATTGATAAAGATGGGATATCTAACATCATAGTTAAATTGATTATTTGGGGAAATGCTTTTGGTTATTTTATATCAGGAATTATTATTTTTATAATAACGCGAAATGTTATCATACAATCTAATAAGATTATTCTAAACCCAATACAAACTGAGCAAGATCACATCTCCTCTTTTTCTATACTCCAGGATAGAAAATATCTTATTTTCGTTTTTTTGATAGGTATACTCCTATTGGCAGGAAAAAGTATTGAGCTTGTATTACCTTACTACTTTCTGATTGAACGTACTTTACCATCTTGGTTTGCCGCTTTTGTGTTTACTGGTCTTTGTTTTGGTATTCCTTGCTTTCAGCAAGTTGCGTTGAGATTAGGCAATAAACTTGGATGTCTGAGATCTTTAGCTTGCTCTGGCTTCTTACAAACGATCGCCTATAGCATCATTTTATTTCTTCATGGTGATTTTGCATTACAATTTATCTTAATTTTGATTGTAACCTTACTGCTTAGCCTTGCTGAAGCCATTCTCGGAGCACAAATAGGAATCGCTATTTTAATTTTTTCTCATTCAGGTTATGAAGGGCGTTATTATGCTGTTCTTCAATTTGCTTTCGGAGGGGCCTCTGTAATATCTCCTTGGTTATTCACCCAACTTCTCAGTTTTTCCAGCACTATATTATGGGGGAGTATTATATTATACGTTACCTTAACAGGCGTTGGGTTTATTATTCTAAATCGATATCACAATACAAGTGAAGAGTTGATGAAGAAAAGATAAAATAAGCTTAAAGAATATTTCACCTTTAAGCTATTAATATATTCTACACTTCTTATATTTAGTATATTTAAGATTACAAAATAGAGCTTGGAACATTAAAAAATTAGTCATTTTTTATATTATGATCGACGAAACTTACATAATGGCGATTGGAGACTCGACTAACCAGTTCGGCTACAATATTCCCAAGTAATTTTTCCTGCCCCAGTGGACGATAAATAAGAGCCTCAATACCTTCAGAAGGAACTCCCAATGCAATCATCTGATCATTCACTTCGATTTCAATCACCTTTTGATGTTTTTCATCTCTATCCAATACAGTGATATCTTGGCCTGAATAATTTCGGATCATATCACGCCAGATTGTTTCAACCTGAAAAGGGTCAAGCTCCGCAATAAAAGCACTATTTTCCTGAATAGCCCGATTAAATAGATAATCAGGAAACAGAGGAACTGCGCGATTGAGTCCCAATCCAGACGCATGGCGAGGATTAATTTCTGTCGCAAAAAACTCACTGCCCGTCCATATTCCATCAAGGCTGAAGAGTCCTCGATAACCGACTTCTTCTGCCAGTTTTTCTCCCGCTAATCGGGTATAATCACGCATAATTTCTGCATTTTTTCCCGGTCGCCAACGATTCGATGAACCACAAAACAAAAGCTGACTAGTTGATTTTTCAAAAACCGTTAATATTTCTATCGGATCGAAGACAGCAACACCATTGGGCAAAACCATCGCCAAGATACTGCATGGAATTCCTTGTATAAATTCAGCCATACGAAGTTTTTCAGTTTGATCGTGAAATTTATCCAACGCCTTAGCAAGTTTATGGTGATCTTTAATCCAAGACAGACCTTCTGAACCTGCCTTAAATGACTTTGAACTATCGGCAGCCAATATAACACCTTTACCTTTATTAAGAAGGTGAAATGTGGCTACCGCATCGTTAAAGTCAGGTGCAATGATTTTATAAGGAGGTGTATTAATTCCCCATCGGTGAAAATTTTCATCAATATAAGTCTTATCTTCAAATTTTGCCCATTCAGGTCTTTGCCAACCATAAACAGAACGGCCTGCTAATGGAGAAAGTGCTAATCTCACTCCCCCTAAGAAAGTGATATTTTTCTCTGGATCAATTTTATCCAACCAATGTTTTATACAAACAAATTCTTTTTTTAATAACTCTGATAGAGGACATTTTTCAATATTAACTATATGCCAACACAATACCCCCTTAGGCCGCCACACTTTATCCGATACGGATATTAACGCTTTTATTTTAGCACCACATATTTGTAGTTCGAACATCAAACTTTTCAACGCATCCAGACTATCTGAACAATCAATTAAAAACCCAACTTCACGATCTTTCCAATACTCCTTCAAATGTTTTTTTATTTCCGTAAACCAATTATTTGATCCCCGTTGTATCGCCATTGACTTCCCATCCATAAAGCATGAAAAAAAATATACCTTTTATCTTTCAAGCTACTATTTTATTGGCTACACCATATCACTTGAAATCTATCAGGCTTTCCTCTAATGATTTGGTTTATTCGCTTCATTGCACCAAATTACATTAGTTTTCCACCAGGTATCAATTTCAGTAATAACCTCAGCGGGATCACAATCAATCGGCTGTAAAGCAAATGCCTTGGCAATGTGATCTGAAATCGAGCGAGGAGCTTGATAGTATCTGCCAGTGCGCGCTATTAATTGATAATCAACAATACCAGAAACAGGACAACTGTTTGGTGCATAATGAAATACTCCCTTTTTGGGGGGAAACCAGGCAAACCCTGCCATCGCATGAGGATAAATATGTCGATAATTTTCTTGAGTGCGAAGCCCTGCCTGACCAAGCAGAGTTTCCTGATACAAGTTCAGGCCAAATGCCATTTCGTACACAGGTACATGCCCTGCTCCCCCAGGGCGACATGCAATCTCACACAGCACAAGACAATGTGTTTTTTCACAAAAAAAAGCTTCTGCATGAAATGCTGTAGTATCTGGCGTTGGTGGAAGGCTCATAATCACCCACGACATGAATGCGGATATTTCCGTTGTCAAAGGGTTATCTGGTAATAACATCCAGCTAAGCAACGCAGAATTCCCATTAACTGCCGAAAAATTAGCTGTTGTGCGTGATGGCCAACAATGTAGCATTTCACCGTTTCTCATTAACCCATCAATCGTGAAAAACTCCCCTTCAATCCATTCCTCAACAAGATAACCTGATTTTAATAATTCAAAATTAATATCCTGTAATTGTGCGGCATGGTGAATAATCTGCACACCTACCGAGCCACCTCCATCAACCGGTTTAATAACGACAGGAAAACCACACTCATCAGCAAATTTCTCTACTGACTGTCTATCAGTGACTTGCAGCATTCTAGCAACTGGGATACCATTCTTTTTTAAAAGGGATTTCATTATCCATTTGTTGCGATAGGTCAGTGCTGATATTTCGTTTTGGCCCATTAAACCCATTTTTTCACGCACTTTCGCAGCCCGTAAGACATCAATCTCTGTTGCTGAAATAATACGATCAATTTGATTTTCTTCGACTAATCTAAGAATTAATTCATTAACTGAAGGTGAATCATAATTATCAACAGGATAAATTTTATTAATATATTGATGTGCCTTATTAGATAGCTGTGTCGATGGATATAACAATGCCTTTGGTGTTACAAGAAAAACGTCAATTTCAGCTTCATAAAACCATAATGCAATCTTTTCTACAATAGGACGACGATTAAGAATTAATACCTTCATCATATATTCCTGCCGTAATTTGATGACATGAAAAATATTATCCCTATGGCTGTTTAGGTAAACAAGCCAGACGAATACGGAGAAAAGCAATATCAAAACCAGATACAGCGATAATTCGAATACTATGTAAATCGCATCCCTGATTTTCATCCAATTTAAATTCAAATTTTATGACATTATTATGTTTCAATTCCGTTGTTTTTACTTCAGAGGCAAAACACTGCCCTGTGGATTTATCATATCCACGAAGTTCTAAATGTACTCGCTGAGAAATGGGATGAACAGAACGAGGAATATGGAGTCGAATTTTTACTGTGGCTTTTTCTCCTTGCCGGGCAATCCATGTTTCTGTCAAATCTTCTAGGCGGATACCACCACAGCGGTAGGCAGCAAGTGGGCCACAAACCCGACACATATAAGTTTCACTACATTCCGTTATTCCGCCAGCATGACCAAATGAAGATACTTCCATTAATGTCCCACATCGCCGACAAGGTTCAACGGATTTTATGGTATTCATCAATTGATCATAATGCAGTAAATCAAAAGTATCAAAATTTTCACGCCCCTCATGTAACAGCGATACCAAGATTTTTTCCCATTGAACAATCAATAGTTGGATAAGCGCGTTATTTCGCAAGAGCGTTTTTGTATCTTCCTGGAAATAAGAAACTTCATGCTTTTTCAGAGAGAAAAGAGCTAGTTGCTCAATATTTATCAGCTTTTCACGCAAGCTGGATAATTTATCTGCCACCGTCTCACCCAACCACGCATCAATTGAACGTAGTAACCGATGACCATAAATTCCTTCTTCCAATACTGTTTTGATCCCTATCATGATTTGATGGGTTGATTCTGATTCAGTATTATCATGCAGGCCTTCTGGCAGAGACGGACTTTCATCTTGCAATGACAATTGCAATGTTGGATCACCAATTAATGCAAACGTAAAAGGTTGCCCAAGCACTGCACAAGCATCATTCAGTGTTGCCACAATTTGCCCAAGCGGTATTTCTTCTTTCGCCATATTTCTGAGTAATGTCAGAAGGTAATCTGGAGCAATCAATGGACGAATTGGTGCTAAAACAGCCGCTGGCCACCCTTCTGTCAATGCCAAAATCATTGATACTGGTGAAGGATAAAGTTCTTCAGCCATATTAAAGCCATTGCAACATATATAATTAATGGCATAAGCACGAATATCTAACCCATAAAATACTTGTGTTTTTCCATGTGCTCGTTTACATCGCTGAGCTAGTCGCGAACACCCGCATTCAGGCGTCAGAGGGAATTCTGTTTCTTCAAGTAACCCACAAACAGTTAATGAAGGCAGTTTCGCATGACTTCCTTCACCATGGCTTCTGATCGTTTTAAACATAGCCGGTTGTGCAAGTAACTTTGCTAATTTTTCTGGCTGATTTTCATCACTTGTATATTTATGTTTTGGTGCATCGATAAGAAATTCATTCTGTTCTAGCACAGCTGGTTTTAATAATGACTTAACAATTAAATAACTCAGACCAGAAAAAGTTCTTCCACACAAAAAACCGATATTTTTGCCAATCTTATAAGCTATTTCAAGAGTATTAGCAACAAAGCCAACTTTCAATTTGTGTGCCATGGTTATGAGCAGAATGTTTTTTTCTCTGACTTCTGATAATAACAAAGTGATATTATCAATATTGTTAACTGAAATAACTCGATATTCCATCACTTTTGCATATAACAAAGCCATCGAATACGTATTTTCTCCTATATTCAATATTGCAACGTCCTTGTTGTCACTGGTACGCAGTTCTTCCGTATACATTTCTTCTATGACTTGACGCCAGAGGATTTCCTGCACGGTATTTTCTGGTCGAATAATAGGTATCCCTAAGCCAGAAGCAACCACATCATTATATTCAGAAAGTGTATTCAACCAATTTATCATGTGACTATTCCTGGCTGATTAACAACATGATTAACCAACAGTTAAATGTTTATTTATTCCTGAGCAACACTCTTCGGTTGATTTCAGGTTGCAGGTGTATCCCAAAACCATACTTGCAAAACTTTTCTTACTGTCTGCATGTCTTTAGGTATAGGTGTAACTGCATGCCAGGCTGAATCTGTTCTACGAATCAGTGCTGACGTATTTTTTCTCGGCGCAATTTCCACCACAACATCCTTCAGATCAGCAGAGCGCAACAATTGCAAACAGCCTCCCATCTCAGGCACCCAATTATCTGTTAGATACATTAAGTGAGTTACCATCTTGTGCGGTTTATCTACATGAGGCTGAAAGAATGAACCAGGGCCGAATTCCCAAAAATGTGCCTGAAATTGCAATGTCCTGACATTATATTCACTGACATCACTAATACATTCAATATAGTCATCTGATAAAAGATCGCTTGCAACTGACAACCAAATATCAGCGAGTTCATCTGGCATGTAAGGTTCTTTTACTCCCAATTCCAGTAAGGGCCGGGTTTTTACATTATGCTGATACCATTCTTGTGATCCTTTCTTGCCAAGCGCTTCAGCAAGTTTGCGCTGCGAATGATAAGTCCAGTGACTGACCGGAAAATCATCATCAGAAATTATTTGCTTGAACGTATTCTCGCAAGTTGCCCACGGTGAAGGGTCATAATTAAGTTTCATATTTTTCAATGCATCTAAATTCAGAATATTAGCCATTTAATATACCTCCAATATAGTGATGTATTAATTTTTTTACGTATTCAATCCAGAGCTAAACGTCGCCCAAGAATATAATCAATCGTTTTTTTCTGGAGTAATGACGAATTAAGATCAGCCAAGGAAAGTAATTGTTCAGAATGACTCATGCCAACCAGAACAGAAGTAATATCCCTATTTGCTAATATGACTTCCAGCGCTAATAAAGATGGGGGACGATTTAATTCTTGTGCAGCATATATCAATCGATCAATGGCCTTTTTTGTGCGCACATTACGATAACCAAGCCCTTTATAACCTGACAAAGGGTGTGTTCGAGGAACATCCAGCACAGAACGGTAACGCCCACCCAATAACCCACGAGCCAGAGGAAGTGATGCCAGCAAACCAAGCTGGAATGTGTTGAGGGAAAACTGTATCTCTTCATAATTTTGGTAATTCAATATATTGACGGGGTTTTGCACGCTAGTAGGTAACATTCCCCCCATTGCTTGGGCTGTATTACAATAATGTTCTATTTCTGAAGGCTTAACGTTACAGATGCCGTAACATCGTATTTTCCCTTCTTTTACCCATAATTGAAGGGTGGAGATAGTTTCTTCGACCGGCGTTGACGGATCAGGTGCATGTAGCTGATATAGATCGATATAATCTGTTTTCAAGCGCTTAAGACTATTGTGTAAACATTGAGTCATCGCTGTCCGACTCGCTCCTTTTACCGCTTCATTATGACCAAATTTTGTTGCAATAACAACATGATGCCGGCGCCCATATACTGCATCACCTAATGCACTTTCACTTTCACCTTTGCCATAAATATCAGCGGTATCAAAAAAATTCACCCCCAAATCTAACGCTGTAGAAACAATACTCATGACATCTTTTCTACAGGTACTCACACCAAAATGGCTCCCGCCAACAGCCAGACGAGATACCCGCAAGCCGATGCTTTCCAAGAAATGGGTGCTGAAATCAATCATTACCAGCTAACTCTCATTTGTTGGACATGTCTATCCGCTAACCCTTCATTTATTAAAGCATCTATATTACCTTCAGAAAGTGCGCGGTATTGCGCTGGTGTCAGTTGATATTCTTGCATTACCTGTTCAGGTTCATTTTCCCAACGTGCCTGTATTTCAGGTTTAGAAATTAAATCATCGAGCAATTCATTCACATCTTTCATTTTATTTTGCATAATTAATTTTCTCACTGATTCATATAAAAGTGTTGTATGGTATGTAAGAACACTTTTAATATATGAGGTAAACTATAAAGGTTTCTTAAATTAACCACTTAAAAAACATATTTATCGGCTATATTAAAATTCTATTTATTAACAATGACGCTTAAATTTATAAAAAGCAATTAGATTTTTTTTATGGTCATTAACCAAGAGTTAATTAAAGTAAACATCTATACGCGTTATCTTTCAAGTTGCTCATTATAAGATAACGTAACTCATTGTTTCTCCCCGCTTCGCGGGGAGAAACAATATTAATCTTGAAGTGAGATGGGTATATATCGGTTTCAAAAAGTGATGATGAACATCTACATTACTCTGTCTTCATAGTTTCAACAACCTTAACCAACTAAGTTATTAATTCTGAATTAGGTGTGGAATATCGGTTAGAATAAAATTGGCGAAATGGGAGGTGATTTTCAGCTATCACAGGCCACACAGTGACTTGAAAGGTAACCACTTATAAGGGCCTGTAAAAAAATGAGAACGTAAAAGTGTCCTGTCAGTCGACATCAAAACAGATTTATTTTTTATCCGCACAATGATTATCAAACATTATTACAATAATCCCTTATTTTGAAATATACGTTGATAAATTTCATGTACTACTTGTTCTTTTCTCTTATTATAGTCCATTACCTGTTTAACATTATTTTTTGCAGTTATCTTCGCAGCAATATATCGCTCACAATCTTCAGGATGTTCTCTAAGCCAATCACGAAACCAAATATGTCGGATGTGTTCAGGGCAATCAGGGCCAAAAACATGGAGATTAACTCTAGGTTTTGCCAAGCGAAGACATCGATGTTGATAAAAACTCGGTTCACGAACCGTTAAATCATAACCAAGCCGCTCCAATGCTGGTACATATTTTTCTTCTTGAGTTGGATCTTCCACAATAAGATCAATATCAATAACAGGTTTGGCAACCATCCCTGGAACAGCCGTTGATCCAACGTGCTCAATATTCAAGATAACGTTGCCAAGTGTTTCTTTGATAATCGAAGAAAGTTGTTGCCATGTAGCCAACCATTCAGGACTATATTCTACAACGTCAATCACCTCTTCAGTAGGTTTACCATATACCCAGGGATTTTCATCAGGATCAGGCTCAGGGAAGAAGATAATATCTTTAGTATTTATCACTAACTCACTCCTTATTTTTTTCTTAAGATGGAAAAATAAGTAATAATCTGATTTAACATAAATATATTGTGATATACCAATCTCACTTCAAGATGCGTGTGATTTCTCCCCGTGAAGCGGAGAGAAATCACGTTTCATATTGCGTTGTAAATTGCAACTTGAAGTTTAATGTGTATGAATGTAATTCATTGTAATAAAAATAACAATGTTTATTTAGTCTATTAATCTATATACCATTTTTGCGAATTTTGATTTTTGACAAACTTGCACTTAATCACCTATTTATTGGTACTTTATTCCCCAACAGTTCAAGTATGTCCCTCTCGTTGGACTCTTGACCTTTTCGTGTTATAAATCAAAAAATAGCTCATGTAAAAATTTCAATTAGTACCCTTTACCTCTTCTTTTGTAAAAATAAGATAGTCTGGCGTCGAGCTGCCCCCGACACTAAATCAGCCTGATCCTGAGTATGAAGAAAAAATAGTGCATATTAACCAGGCGTTATTGCAGGCATCAACAGAAAACTAAGTGTCTTATGAAGATGAAGTGGATATTCGCTTTAACCCTAAGATCGGCCCAGATTGGTACTTCAAGGGCCAGCAAAAACGGATTGTCACACTAGGTCAAAACCAAAAATTTTATCTTACCGGTTGTTATAATGCCTAAAATCGAGAAATCGTCTACACGGGATATGGAAGGAATAACTCTCAATTATTTATCAATATATTATAAGAGTTAAGACGGCATTATCGTTAGGTAAAAGCACTCACGTTAATTTTAGACGATTACAAAATCCATAACATCCGGTTAGTTGAAGTGTGGTTGGTACAAAATTTGACAGTCAGCTTATTATTTTTCCCAGTGTATTCATTATTACTGAATAAAATAGAACGGTTGGTAGTTATTGTACGAAACAGTGACCCGAAATCATTGTTAATTTATAACCTAAAAGATAAAACCTTTACGAAATTTGAAAGAAAGTCTGGAGCAGAACACGTAAGACAAGGTGATTTTGAATATGACGAAAATTAAAAAATAGATTACGAAAAAAAACCACTGCAAATTAAATTACAGTGGCTTTACATGAATAAATTTCAACTAAGAAAAATTACAGTGCAGCGATAGTCACTTTCTGCGCCAGTAACTTTTCTTTTGCGGCATTGTTAGTCGCCAGACGTTCACGCTCTTTCGCAACAACGGCTTCTGGTGCACGGCTGACAAAACCTTCGTTAGCCAGTTTGCCTTCAATGCTGCTGATCTCTTTATCCAGCTTCCCGATTTCTTTATCCAGACGTGCCAGTTCTGCATCTTTATTAATCAAACCGGCCATTGGGATCAGCACTTCTGCCCCATTGATCAGTTTGGTGACAGAAACAGGTGCTGCTTCTCCTGCCGCCAATACGGTAACAGAAGAAAGACGCCCCATTGCCTGAAGGAAATTGAGGTTTTCAGCGACACGGCGTTGTGCATCATCATTCGCGTCACGCAGCAGCACTTCCAGCGGCTTGCTGGGTGCGATGTTCATTTCTGCACGAATGTTACGGACTGCAATGATCGCTTCCTTGATCCACTCCAGATCGTTCAATGCCAATTCATCTGCTTTCGCCTGATCGAATTCAGGGAACGGTTGCAGCATGATGGTATCCGCATCAATGCCTTTGACGACTTTCACACGCTGCCAGATGGTTTCGGTGATGAATGGAATGATTGGGTGTGCCAGACGCAGCAGGCCTTCCAAAACTTCAATCAGGGTATGGCGAGCCGCGCGGACTTCGGCTTCTGAACCTTTGTTGATTGCCGGTTTAGACAGCTCCAGATACCAGTCACAGAATTGGTTCCAGGTGAATTCGTAAAGAATGTTAGCGGCGATGTCGAAGCGGTGAGTATCCAGCGCTTCACGATAGGCTTTAACGGTCTGGTTGAACTCTGCCAGGATCCAGCGATCAGCCAGTGACAGCGACATTTCACCGCCGTTTTGGCCACAATCCTGTCCCTCTGTGTTCATCAGGACAAAACGGCTGGCGTTCCATAGTTTGTTACAGAAGTTACGATAACCTTGCAGGCGCTTCATATCCCAGTTGATATCACGACCGGTAGAAGCCAGTGCCGCCAGAGTGAAACGCAGGGCGTCAGTACCGTGGGCTTCAATGCCTTCCGGGAACTGTTTTTCGGTACGCTTGCGAATTTTCTCGGCCATTTGTGGCTGCATCATATTGCCGGTACGTTTTTCCAGCAGGTTTTCCAGCGGAATACCGTCGATCATATCCAGAGGGTCGATCACGTTCCCTTTGGATTTCGACATTTTTTGGCCTTCTTCATCGCGGATCAGGCCAGTCATGTAGACCGTCTTGAATGGCACTTGTGGCTTGCCACTTTCATCTTTAATGAAGTGCATGGTCAGCATGATCATGCGCGCAATCCAGAAGAAGATAATGTCAAAGCCACTGACCAGCACATCAGTCGGATGGAAGGTTTTCAGTGCTTCGGTCTGCTCAGGCCAGCCGAGAGTAGAGAATGTCCACAGGCCAGAGGAGAACCAAGTATCCAGTACGTCTTCGTCTTGGGTCAGGATGATATCGGCGCCCAGATTGTTCTCGCGGCGAACTTCTTCTTCATCGCGACCCACATAGACATTGCCTTGTGCGTCATACCACGCCGGAATACGGTGTCCCCACCACAATTGACGGGAAATACACCAATCCTGAATATCACGCATCCACGAGTAGTACATGTTTTCGTACTGTTTGGGTACGAACTGGATATCACCATTTTCAACCGCTTCAATCGCCACTTTTGCCAATGGTGCCGTGCGAACATACCATTGGTCGGTCAGCATTGGCTCAATAACCACGCCGCCACGGTCGCCGTAAGGAACAGTCAGGTCATGGGGTTTGATCTCAACCAGCAGGCCCTGTTTTTCGAATTCGGCCACCACCGCTTTACGGGCAGCAAAACGCTCCATGCCACGGTATTCGGCAGGAATATCGGTCGGGTAGAGATCGGAAACTTCGCCGTTGCTGTTGAACACTTCTGCCGCTTCACGAATATTACCGTCGAAGGTCAGGATGTTGATCATTGGCAGGTTGTGGCGCTTACCGACTTCATAGTCATTGAAATCGTGGGCTGGGGTGATTTTCACGCAGCCGGTGCCTTTTTCCATGTCCGCGTGCTCGTCGCCAACAACAGGAATACGGCGGTTCACCAGTGGCAGGAGGATCTCTTTGCCGATCAGATCCTTATAGCGTGGATCTTCCGGGTTCACAGCAACACCGGTATCTCCCAGCATGGTTTCTGGACGGGTTGTGGCAACGATCAGATAGTCTTTGCCTTCTGCGGTCTTAACACCATCCGCCAGCGGATAGCGCAGGTGCCACATGGAACCTTTTACTTCACGGTTTTCGACTTCCAGATCAGAAATCGCAGTGCGTAATTTCGGGTCCCAGTTAACCAGGCGTTTGCCACGGTAAATCAGATCGTCTTGATACAGACGAACAAAGGCTTCTTTCACTGCTTTGGATAAACCTTCATCCATAGTGAAGCGCTCACGCTCCCAATCGACGGAGTTACCCAAACGGCGCATCTGGTTGGAGATATTGCCACCCGATTCTGCTTTCCATTGCCAAATTTTGTCGATAAAAGCTTCACGACCATAATCGTGGCGGGTTTTGCCTTCTTCTGCCGCGATCTTGCGCTCAACAACCATTTGGGTCGCGATACCCGCGTGGTCAGTTCCTGCTTGCCACAGGGTATTTTTACCCTGCATACGTTGGTAACGCACCATGGTATCCATGATAGTCTGCTGGAAGGCGTGTCCCATATGCAGGCTGCCGGTGACGTTTGGGGGGGAATGACGATGCAGAAACTTTCACGGCTGGTATCGCCATTCGGCTTGAAGTAACCACTCTGTTCCCAGTGGTTGTAAAGGGGTTGCTCTATCTCTGTCGGGTTGTATGTTTTATCGAGAGATGGCTCAGATTGCGTTTGAGTAGCGGGTGTCTTTTCCATTGTGTCTTGATATTCAATAGGTTGGCGGGGTTGCCATGGTCAAATTAAAGCCGACGCTACGATAAGATTTATATCGTTCGCGCGCTAACTGTTTCAGATTTTCATCAATAGGAACGAAGTCTATCACTTCATGGAAAGCTGTGGCAAAGTCTGCAAAATGAGGAAGCAGTGTCACTAATACATCGCGGGGTACATTGCCTCTTTTTTGCGGCCAGCATAACTCCACGGGTGCGCCGTATCGAGGGCCTTCGCCGGCAAGATTGTGCGGTACAAATTGATTCGGCTCCCGTTGCCATAATGCTTCGTCCAATTTTTCGGCCTGTTGCTGGCTTTCACAAGCAATCAGAACCCGCTTCCCTGCACGCCATTGATCAGCAGCAAGCTGACATGCCAGCCATTCATGTGGCTGTAGTTCCTCCGACGAGGATTGTTCCGATAACCGCTTTTCCGGTGACAGCTTTTCTAATAAATAGAAGGTGGCGTTTTTCATAGTTTCTTGGTTGCAAGGTTACTGAAACAGTAAGGGTATTGCAGTTGCAATACCCTAATTCCATTAAACGGTAGGAGCACTAATC
Source organism: Xenorhabdus sp. SGI 60 (assembly GCF_056632175.1). Taxonomy (NCBI): domain Bacteria; kingdom Pseudomonadati; phylum Pseudomonadota; class Gammaproteobacteria; order Enterobacterales; family Morganellaceae; genus Xenorhabdus; species Xenorhabdus sp. SGI 60. The sequence continues at coordinate 3,706,618 of NZ_CP196860.1, forward strand.
ATCAGAATTCAAACCTGAACGATTTAACAGGAATTGTGACAGGAGTGCAACCGGACGACCTGTTGCTCCTTTTGCTTTACCTGAACGCCATGCTGTACCCGCGATATCCAGATGCGCCCAGTGATATTTGGCGGTAAAGCGGGACAGAAAAGCGCCTGCGGTAATTGCACCACCGGAGCGCCCGCACGCGTTGACCATATCCGCAAAGTTGGATTCTAACTGTTCGGTATATTCATCCGCTAACGGCAGACGCCATGCACGATCTCCTGCCTGCTCTGAAGCATTCAGCAGTTCATGCGCCAATGGATTATGGTTAGACAGCAGGCCGGTGTAGTGACCGCCCAGCGCGACAACACAAGCGCCGGTCAAGGTGGCGACATCAATGACTGATTCCGGCTCAAAACGTTCAACATAAGTCAGCGCATCACACAGTACCAGACGGCCTTCCGCATCCGTGTTTGTCACTTCAACAGTCTGGCCGGACAGGGTCGTCAGAATGTCTCCAGGGCGATAGGCGCGTCCGCCTGGCATATTTTCACAGCCTGCCAGAACACCGATGACATTGATTGGCAATTGCAGTTCGGCAACAACGCGCATAGCACCATAGACAGAAGCGGCACCACACATATCATATTTCATCTCATCCATGCCTTCGGAGGGTTTGATGGAGATACCGCCGGAATCAAACGTCAGCCCTTTGCCCACCAGTACGATCGGTTTCGCATTGGCGTCTGCGCTGCCTTTATACTCCATAACAGCCATCAAGGATTCATTCTGTGAACCCTGTCCAACCGCCAGATAAGAATTCATACCCAGCTCTTTCATCTGTTCTTCACCAATGACTTTGGTGGTCAGATTGGTCACATTGTCAGCAAGCTGACGCGCCTGTGATGCCAAATACGCCGCATTACAGATATTGGGTGGCATATTGGCGAGATCTTTCGCCGCTTTGATACCCGATGCAATGGCAAGACCGTGCTGAATGGCGCGTTCACCGCTGGTCAATTCGCGGCGGGTCGGTACATTAAACACCATTTTACGCAGCGGGCGGCGCAATTCATTTTTGCTGCTCTTGAGTTGATCAAAAACATACAGTGACTCTTTGGCGGTTTCGACCGCCTGACGTACTTTCCAGTAATTATTGCGCGCCTTCACGTGCAGTTCTGTCAAGAAACAAACTGCTTCCATTGAACCGGTTTCATTGAGGGTACTGATTGTTTTCTGGATAATTTGCTTATACTGGCGTTCATCCAGCTCACGCTCTTTTCCACATCCAACCAGCAAAATACGCTCAGACAGTACATTCGGAACATGATGCAGCAACAAGGTTTGACCTACCTTGCCTTCAAGTTCACCACGGCGTAATAAGGCACTGATATAGCCGTTACTTATTTTGTCAAGCTGCTCTGCGATAGGGGAAAGACGGCGGGGTTCAAACACGCCGACAATAATACAGGCACTGCGCTGTTTCTCCGGGCTACCGCTCTTTACACTAAACTCCATGCGTTCTCCTGAATCTTAAAGACAAAGACGGATACAATCGCTAAAATACCGCGTTCCGCATTCATTCATCCCAAAGAAAAGTAACGGTTATGTTAAACTAAGCATATTATTTTTTGATACTTAGATAACGATAACTATGTTCTAATTGGGAACCAATATATGGAATGCTTTGGTATCATTTTAGCGATGGGGAAGCCAAACTGATTCATATAAATGGTAGATATACGACGAAGTTAGCGACTTTCCTGCAAAAAGACAAGTTTTCACAGGCGTAATAAGCGTGATCATCATTAGATATCTAGTACGGGAAACCCTGAAAAGCCAAATCGCAATACTGTTCATCTTATCGCTGATCTTTTTCAGCCAGAAATTAGTTGACGTATTGAGTACGGCGGTGGAAGGAAATATTCCCGCAAATTTGGTTTTATCGTTGTTAGGTTTAGGTGTGCCAGAGATGGCGCAGCTTATTTTGCCCCTGAGTTTATTTCTTGGGGTATTAATGACGTTCAGCAAACTCTATACCGAAAGTGAAATCACCGTTATGCATGCCTGCGGGTTGGGCAAAAGTGTATTGGTGAAATCAGCCCTTATTCTGGCTCTATTCACATCAGCGTTGGCGGCGGCTAACGTTATCTGGGTCACGCCGTGGTCTGCCAAATATAAAGCGCAAGTACTGGCGGATGCAAAAGCCAACCCAAGCCTTGCGGTAATTATGGAAGGGCAATTCAAACCTTCTCGTGATGGCAACATGGTGCTGTATATCGGTAACGTGAAGGGGAACACTTTTGAGAATGTTTTCCTGGCCCAGCTCCGTCCGGCGAATGACCAGCGCCCTTCTGTGGTCATTGCAGATGGCGGGCATATGGAAGAACGCCCGAATGGTAATCAGGTGGCGGTACTTCATCAAGGAATGCGTTATGAAGGTACGGCACTATTGCGTGACTTCCGCATTACTGAGTTCACTAATTATCAGGCCATAATTGGGCACCAAAAAGCAGATATCGATAACAAAGTTGAACAAAAATCGATTGAACAGCTTTGGCATGATACCGATAACGACTCTCGTGCAGAATTCCACTGGCGCCTGACATTGGTTGCTTCGGTGTTAATCATGGCGTTGATGGTGGTGCCGTTAAGTGTCGTGAACCCGCGTCAGGGGCGGATACTCAGTATGCTACCCGCCATGTTGCTCTACCTGATTTTCTTCCTGCTGCAAAGCTCCCTGCATTCCAATGGCAGTAAAGGCAAACTTGATCCTCTGTTCTGCATGTGGTTGGTCAACGGCGTGTACTTTGCGTTGGCTGTGACGCTTAATCTGTGGGATACCGTTCCCATGCGCAAACTGTGTTCGCGCTTTAAGACTCAAGGAGCGTCATGATGTTTGGGGTATTGGATAGATATATCGGCCGCACCATCCTGCAAACCATCCTGATGACTTTATTTATGCTGGTATCGCTTTCCGGCATCATTAAGTTTGTCGATCAGCTACGCAAAGTCGGGCAGGGGGAATATACCGCATTTTCCGCAGGCATTTATACCCTGTTGAGCATTCCCAAAGATATTCAGATCTTCTTCCCTATGGCTGCTCTGCTTGGGGCGTTATTAGGTCTGGGAGCATTGGCGACGCGTAGTGAGTTGGTGGTCATGCAGGCTTCTGGCTTTACCCGCCTGCAAGTGGCGGGAGCAGTCATGAAAACGGCAATCCCGCTGGTCTTGCTGACGATGGTCATTGGTGAATGGGTTGCCCCACAAGGAGAACAGATTGCCCGCAATTACCGTTCCCAAAAAATGTATGGTGGTTCACTGATGTCCACTACCAAAGGGCTTTGGGCGAAAGACGGCCAAGATTTTGTCTATATCCAGAGTGTTGGGAAGGATAATGCCCTAAACGGCGTCAACATCTATCATGTTGATGACAACCAAAAACTGTTATCCATAAGATATGCGGCTTCAGCGGTGTATGACCAAGATAACCATCAATGGAAGTTATCTCAGGTTGAAGAATCCGATTTAACCCAAGATGGGCGGATCACGGGGTCACAACGTCTTTCTGCGGACTGGAAAAGTCGGCTGACACCAGAAAAATTGGGCGTCGTTTCCCTTGATCCTGAAGCGCTTTCCATACGCGGCCTGCATCAATATATTACCTACCTGCAACAGGGCCAACAGGATGCCGGACGTTACCAGCTTAATATGTGGAAGAAAATCTTCGCACCTTTATCGGTTGCGGTGATGATGCTGATGGCACTCTCCTTTATCTTCGGGCCACTGCGTAGCGTGCCGATGGGATTCAGAGTTGTGGTGGGGATCAGTATGGGCTTTGTGTTCTATGTCTTGAATGAGATATTCGGTCCGCTCAGTTTGGTTTATAGTATGCCGCCGATATTAGGGGCGCTGTTGCCAAGTTTGTTGTTTTTTGCAGTGAGTGTTTACTTACTCTTATATAGAAAATAACAAACTGATATCTCAGCTAACTTATCTGTCGCCGCCTCCACCTTCAACCGTGGAGGCGATTTTTCAACAAAACTAAATTTGCTTATGATTGCGCGCCAATGCGGCAACTAATTCATTAACTCCATTCGTCACACGACTAAATTTACTTTGCTCCTTGCGGGTCATCACCACAAATACGCCGATATTGCTTTCAGGGATCATTGCCATATAGGTATTGAATCCACCGCCGCCGCCAGTTTTCTGGTAAATACCGTTGGTATCCATATATACCCAGCCAAGCCCAATTCCGTCTGCCAGTCCCGCAACATCCATCCCTGTGATTGATTTCAGATCGGCACGTTTAAAGTAGATACCTTGTTCACGGCTGGCTGTCTGCTTCCTTAACTGATTATGGGAAGATAAAAATTGTTGCATCCAGCGCTGCATATCTGCGGGAGTAGAATAAATTCCGCCACTACCTGCGGCAGCAATCGTATTGACGCAAGGGCTGGATTTAACCCCCTCCATTAAACGGTCGCATTGGGATAGCGTGGGCGTCAGTGTCGTATCTTTCATGCGATAAGGATGAGTAATCTCCTCTTGCAGCAGCCGGGAATAGGGTTTTCTCGTGGCTTTAGCAAGAGCATCAGCCAATAAATCATAGGCCAGATTGGAATACGAAGCCGTCGTGCCGGGCGCGGCATCTATTCCTGCGGTTTTCAGCCAAGTCCAGCGGTTCGATTGGGTCGGCCAAATAAATACAGGGCGTCCCCATTTTCCACCTGGCTGTTCCCGAGGCAATCCGCTGGTATGACTTGCCAGATGATACAGTCGGATTGGCTGACCTGCGCCGTAATTTGGTATATGGACACCGTAATACGTGTATTTCTGCAACGGATCGGTAATCTTGAGATGTTTCTTCTGTGCCAACTTAACCATGATCTCGCTGGTCATCAATTTAGTAATAGAAGCTATACGAATTAAAGAATCCTGCCGTGGCCGAACGCCGTTCCCTGGATAAGTTTCCCCGAAACTGCGATGTATAACCTGATTATTATCGATCACCACTATCGCCATTCCCAAAGGATTGCCCTCTTCAAAGATGGATTGGGAATACTGATCGACCAATGCAGCAGCTATTTTCTTAATATTGTCGTTACTCTCGAACACTTCCCATTTTGCCGGTTGCGCATTAGATTGCTGAAATTTTTTCTGGTGTGAATAACCAGAATCTGCACAAGCTGAAATCGCCCATGTCATGACGGAAACTGCACACAGTTTATATAGCCGTTTTTTCATTTTTGGATTAACCAATCAGGGAGCATTCAAGTAAAGGAATAAAGCTGCTATTTGTTTTTCTTAAATATCGCCATTATGGCACCAATCACGATACCCAACAGGATACCTGTAAAAATCCAACTGATAATAGTCATGATAATTTACCTCATAGCAGTGTATTGTTTTGAATTATATAAGGAGTTTATAGGTTGTCTATTGTCTGAAAGGAATTGTGTGAGGAGGGATTTACGGGATAGGGTGGAAAAAGCGGTTTGGTTTTTAAGCGTTGTTGGTAAAAATCTGGTGAAAAAATAGAATAAGCGATTCTTTTTTCGGCAGTTGAGCAAAATCGAAAGGATAAGTATTGCGAATGTGCTTCTGACAGGTATAATGGCCCCCGTTCTCCGAATCATTTCATTTCAGTGCCGAAGTGGCGAAATCGGTAGACGCAGTTGATTCAAAATCAACCGCCTTCGGGTGTGCCGGTTCGAGTCCGGCCTTCGGCACCATTCGTTAGTTTACTAACGTCTACCTAAGTCTACAAGCTCCCTAAAAACCCCTATAAATCAAGACACTTCGTTATTTTGCTGTCTACTGTGGTCTGTTGCAATCAACAAGCAGCAAAGGGCATAATTTGGGGCACCTACACTTCGATTTTAAATGTGCCCTAAAAATGAAACTAAACGCCCGACAAATCGAAACTGCGAAGCCGAAAGAGAAATCCTATAAATTAGCGGATGGCTCTGGCCTATATCTCGAAATCACGCCGCGCGGTTCTAAATACTGGCGTATGAAGTATCACCGCCCTACCGATAGAAAAGAAGATCGGCTGGCCTTTGGTGTTTATCCTGCTGTGTCATTAGCTGATGCTCGCGCTAATCTGCGGAGGCGCTGGATATCAAACGCGGTACAGATCCACTGGTCGATTTTTGCGGTTATCTTATTGCTTCCCATGAAGCTGACGGTTTGTTAATCGGCAATGCGGAAATTATGCCGTTCAATCCTCATAAGTACCTTTATCACGCTTATCTTGCTTATATGAAAGGCAATAACCTGAATAAACCTGTTTCTGTAACTCGTTTTGGCATGGATATGCTGGGCGCGCTGGCAGAGTATGGTCAGCATTACCTGCGCAAGAAAAGCAAACAAGGTATTTGTAGCAACCTGAGCCTGAATATTGATACTGCTATCGAATGGATGCCAAAACTGGCAAGAGATAGCCTGCCAGAAGAATAACTTTTTTGATTACAGTAGTTTTCAAAGAAATATAAAAAAGTGTTCACTACTATTCACCTTATTTTCCGGTTCAGGGTGAAGAGTGGTGATGAGTTTAATTTCAAGTTATCACCCATTAACGATATGAATTTAAATAAAAATATTCAAAGGTGAACAGTTTTATTACTAATTCTTCAATAGGGGGGTAGATAAAAGTTGTTTTTTTGGCAGGTAATCTTTCAGCCCTCCGTGTTACTGGGTTAATTTATTAGCCCGGTAACTCGGAGAAGACAAGAGTAGCGCGTCAGTGTGGTTTTAATCTGTTGTCTTAAACAAAATGTAACACAGGTAACCATATCTATTTGTTTAATATACGATATTAATCACGATTTTTCTGCTTTATTGTCACCTATACTAGAATATATAAATAATTCTGGTATATCCTGTCCTGCGGTGTATCAAAAACATGCAATTATCATAGGCAAGATAAAGAATTTTTCGGTCGTGACATCAATTTATTGAATCATGTATAGTATGCCTATTTGGAGAACATTCAGATGGCAAAGATTGATGTGACCTGTCCCTCTTGTTGTGCAGTTAAAGGGATCCACCGTAATGGGCGCTCACGTTCTGGTCAGCAACGTTATCTTTGCCAATCCTGCCGTCACTCCTGGCAACTCGAATTCACTTATGCCGCTTGTCGTCCCGGTACACATAAACAAATCGTCGATATGGCCATGAATGGCATGGGATGTCGGGCGACAGCACGAGTGATGGGAATTGGCCTGAATACCGTTCTTCGCCATTTAAAAAGCTCAAACCCAAATCGGTAACCGAAACCATTGCTCCTGGCACTGAAGTGATTGTCTGCTGTGAAATGGATGAGCAGTGGTCGTACGTGAAGTCAAAGAATCAGCCCCGCTGGCTCTTTTATGCCTACGACAGGATAAGACGAAAAGTGATCGCCCATGTTTTTGGCCCGAGAACAAAGAGGACCTTGGGGCGTCTGATGGCTTTGCTGGCGCCTTTTAACATAGTGGTCTATATGACAGATGGTTGGAAAAGTTATGAAAAAATACTGGCCGGTAAACTGCATGTGGTCAGCAAGCGTTATACACAACGCATAGAGAGGCATAACCTGAATCTTCGTCAGCATTTGGCAAGACTGACTCGCAAGACCTTATCTTTTTCAAAATCCATAGAAATGCATGACAGAGTCATTGGGTATTATTTGAACATTCGTCACTATCAATAAATTGGAATCATGACCTGACATAGCAATATGTTATTATTAAGGATGTAACAAAATGGTTTATTATGATGCACGAGAGATAACAAATTTGGTGAAGGATGCTGAAAAATTTGTAGTATTCTATCGGAGTTGGATTGACAAAGTTGAAATTGAACCTGCTCTGAGTGTACTTAAAATTTCAGCGCTTTACTACCACCGTTTCTCCGAACAGTCTGAAGAGGATTATACGCATTATTTTGGTCGATGCATTTATCAACTTTTACTACGTTTTCCTTCCCATCGTGATAGGATTTTAAAGACAGAAAATGACTGTCGGACTATTCATCTAGCGTATAATAACTTTTTCCGACGTATAAGGGTTATGGACAAGCGTTATCATAGCTCTACAGATAAAGAACATAAGCTAAATGCATTTTTAATATTATCTGAAATAAGCTTGAGTATTATGTGTTCACTACTTGAAAATATCCCAAGTGACCGGGTTGAATCTATTTTTCCTGTGGTATTGAGAATGCATGGCCTGCCACTATCGGAAGACGTTACTCCTCAGAATATAAAATCAATCAGTATGGTCTTTGACCAAGTGTGTAGTTATACTGGTAATATATTTAGAGAGTTACGACATGTAAATTCGCTGAATCTTGAGTATCATTGTTCCGAGCAGGCTGTAAAAAATACAGGAAGTTGGCTGAAAGAGTGGGATGATTTTGACTCACTTAATCGTATCAGCGATCTTTTTCGTTTTTGCAATGCAGAAATTAGCCATTCTGATTTAAATAATATTTCTATAGAGGTAGACGAATGCTGTGCTTATAAAGCTTATGAGGTAGCACGCTCTCGCTTTACTATGCGAGGTACTGCTCTCTATTATGAAATTCAGCAACTTCTGGAAGAAAATCCTAATTTCGTTGAACAGTTGAAGCAGGTAGTTCCCGAGTGGATTAATGAAAGAGATTTTTTCTCTATCGCTTATTTTAGTGAAATGGAAAATATGTCACTAGAGGATTTATATTTCGAGTATGGAGGTGTAACTATTTATGCCTGGATTCATGCATATGAAATGTTAGTGGCGCTAGCGAAACAGGAGATGGATAATCGCTTCCAAAGGTTAATTCCTGGAAACCTTCAACTTAAAGATTGGGTTATTTATCATACTCGTGATGAATGGATACATTTTTTTGCCGAGGGTGGGCTTTCTTGGACTACAGCAGCATTAGTCACCGATTACTTTACATTTGACGACAAAGCACTGGATATGAATGATTGTCCGTTACTTCCTTGCAGTGATGGTCTTTGTTTGATGCCTTCCATCGTTTCAATGAGTAGTGCGACGCGTTCCCTACTGTCACTGTTTAGCGCAAAAAATATGTCACTTGATGATAAAGGTAAAAGCCACGAACGACAGTTTATTAAGAGGGTTAGAAAAGCTCGAATTTGCGCAGCTCAGCTTTCAGTGCGAAAAAATTATGACTGCGACTGTGCAATGGTGATTGACGATCATTTATTTTTTATTGAGTTGAAATCCAATGGCCATCCGGTACGCTTCAATCGTTACTACCAGACGCTGGTAAATATCAATGGCGATAATGCTGCAGTGAGAACTAAATCTTCCTGGATCAAGCAAGTGACACGTTATGCTGATTATTATGCGGCTCAATTAGATTTGGTCCGTGATGCCCTGAATTTACCATCAAAATGGAAGCCAAAGGGCTTACATAAAATGATTATCACCACCTCGATGTTTGGGGATATTTATCATCAGGACGGTTGCTATGTTGTCGATAAAACAGCGTTTTACAGCTTTATTGATCGCCTCGCGAGTACAACTACCGAGTTAAAAAACGGCATGCGTACACTGATAAAGCCTGAAAGTGATCATTTTTATCATGGTGAGATCACTATCGATAAAATGCTGGGTTTTTTGGAAGTGTTACCTTCTATTACTGCGAAGCGTCGAAGAGTACAACAGCTTACATATAACGTGCAGTGTGGCAAATTAAACTTCACTTATCCTTTTTTTGATATATGGCCTGCACTTGAAACAGTATTAAAGGAAGATGGTAGCGAAACCGTTGCAATGTTATAAGCTGCTAGTGCCTCAATATATACTGAGCGAGACACAGGGCCAACTAAGTTCTAGAAATGGGGAGCAGCTTAGGCCTTCTGTAATTTTTATATCATGGCAACATCTAGGGATAGAAATCATCCTGCGCTGATGCTAAAAAACTAAATTTACGCTTTGCCTGTAATCCTGCGAACTATTTGTCCATAACAGCCCCTCAAAGGTCATGTATTTCTTGAGAACCATTTACGGGCTGTTGAAATGGGTAAACTTTAGGCATCTTCGAAGAAGGTTCTTTTGCCTGCATTATCCTTGCTTAATGGTCATATCAGTTGTACGGATTTTGATGTGTGGGTACAAGTGCGGGTATAACTATTTATATCGACTAATAAAATACATTGATATCAGTATGTTGGGTGTTAAATTCGAGTTCGGCCTTCGCACCATATACACTTCCGTAGTTGTCTCCTGTTGTCTACGAACTCCAAAAAATCCAATAAAATCAATAATAGCACTTCTAACAATGTCTCGTAGTGTCCCTCGCAACCTATGTTATTTGGGGGAATATTCGGTTAGGTCAATTGAGGTGTTCCCCAAATAGACAAGTAGAGACTACGAAACCCAAAGACAAAAAATACAGACTTGCCGACAGTGATCCTTGCAGAAGCTCGCGCTAAACGCGATGAAGCCAAAAAAGCACTGGCTAAACCCTAATATCACATCCGTAATCGTTCTGTAATCATAAGATTTTTTCGCTGACGATAATGGTATTGTTGTACGCGGTATTGATGTCGTCGTCGCCAGCTTGACCAATATAAAATTTGTTCTACAGTTTCCTTGGTCTTTACCATCAGTTTTGGCAGCAGCTTACGCAGTTTCGTTACACTCAGGGATATCAATTCTTCTGGCGTTTTTTTCTCCTGTATCCGCAAAACAGACAGTACCGCATGCGCCAATAATGACAACATAATATGTGTACCACTGCCGCACTTCGTCATGATCAAAATCCTTTAATCATGCGTTCTCTTACTTCTTGGGATTTAAGGGGGGCATCAAACCAATATTCATCCAACAAAGGCCCGATCTCTGTATCGATTAAGCCTTACCAGTGAACGACTCCACCAGCCCATAGGGTACAAAGCTCAGGTACCACGGACAATGCAAAGCCCTTTAGCGGACTTAACTCACAAAATCGCGTAAAACTTTCACCTGACCTTATAATCCATTGATAAAGCTCAAATACCCTGAAGCGCAGAGTTTTGAGCGATATGTAAAGCTGCATATCGTTCGGCTTCCTTCGTTGGAGGATTTTAGGAATATCAATGAGTTGGGTTTAATTCCGGCATTTTAGTGGAATCGACTTAATTTACTGGCATATAAAGCTTGTTCAGAATCTTTACTAAAATGCTTTTTAAAAACCCTTTACATTAGGCAAAACCCATATATCCTGTTTTTAACATATTTTTGCCCTTAATCTTTTTCGTAAACCAACTTATAGTGAATGGGGGTATTTAAAAATGTCGTTATTAGATGCTAATGAATTTGAAGGAAATTGGGTATTTCGCTTCAATCAAACTCTGCATTTTCCCCTTAATTTCTCTTCGACTATGCAAAATGGAGCCTGTAGTAGTTTAGTAATGGCTTGGGTAAAGATGCACAAATCAGGAAAGTCTCACCTATTTCCAGGAAATATAAAATTTCCTAGTTACATCAAAATAGTTGAAAATCTTAAAGCTAAAAGTCTGGATGGCATGAAATTTCTTAATGAAAATGGATTATCATATATGCATGTAAGCTGTTATGGTGAAAACAATGTTGTAGAAAACTTAGCAACTATCAATGAAGGTTATGAAGCTTTGGCTTATGGAGATCATGCTATTGGGTTAGCAGTAACTTTCTATGGTGTCGACTTTTTTGATCCTAATTTTGGTTGCGTTCATTTCCCGACACGTCGTCATCTTAGAGCATGGTTTAAGGAAAGATATTGGCCTAACCGTGATGGAATAGGGGCGATTGCAAGGCCATGTAATGATATTCTTGTGCACTCAATTGTATAAATCTACAAGCCATGATCGCACATCGCCGCCAAGCTGCATATTTACACCTTGCCCGTAGATCCACCAGCAAAGTAATTCCAGCAACCTAACAGAATTAAACAAATTCAACGAGTTAGATACTTTCTGTCTGGCTAATTTCCCCCAATGGTGGAAGTTAATAACAATCAATAAATTACATCTATATCTATCCATAACTCTTTGATTAGGCTTAATTGCTCTATTTCGGAGTAAGCAGGGTTGGGTGAAAAATCACCAAGTATAGCACAATGGTAGTTAGATGAGGTTATCCCGACGGGGGAGAAAAACGGTACGCCTTACCGTCGCCTCATCTTAAGGCATAACGTTATAAGGCGGACGTAATGAAATCCTTTATATTTCCTTTCAAGTAATTGAAGTAAGAAAAAGCAATAGAAAAATTAAATGAGCTAGACCCATCTCTTCAGATTGATAAAGAGTGCCTGTTCCAGTAGTGGAATGAAGTTAAGCCATTTAAGTACCGAGTTCTCATTCAAATCCTGTGCTTGCAGAGATGAATCGAACGCTAAATGATACTTATCGTCGAGAGAAGGGATTCTTCCAGCACGATATTTGAATGAGCACAAAGTCTCTGTTTTCTTATCGTTACCTTAGATAGAAAATTATAAATAAAAACAAAATGATAATATGGTTTTATCAGTACGCATCTCTATCAAAAAATAGCCAGTTCCTTCTGTCATCCATGAATTCCTATATGGCTGCTATTGACGATTTTCAAAATTGTCTTTGGTGATATGGATTTGTTTGAGATCCAGCCAGCGTCTTCACCCAGATGATTACTGGCTAAATACCTTTTCGCCTCTGAATTTAATGCCTTGCAGTTTGAATATAAGGAACGCAAAGATTTAAGCGCCGAGCGAGAAGAGAAGTATCAACGGTACGATACGTCGATGGTATATCGTGGAGAAAGTTTAAAAGATGAAATCAAAACGATTTATTCCAGCCTGGAGCAGCGCCAGTTATAAGTCTGTAACGGCAGAACCTTTAGGTTCTGCCGTTTGTTTTTGCTTTCTTTTTCAGAAAAATAATAATGAAAAATCCTGATGGCCTGCAGCCTTTTCAGCACTCACTATCTGGCCTGCCATAATGAGTTATAGTGGTATAAGGCTCTCGGACACTTCATAAGCCTGCTAATCTGATGAATAGTGAAAGTGGGTATGACATCAATTTATTGAATCGTACATAGTATTCCTATTTGAAGTACACTTTCCGTCATCCTTGGCAACTGAAATTTATTTATACCGCATGTTATCCCGGCACACATAAGCAATGACCATTAATGGGATGTCGGGCAACAGTGCGTGTTATAAGGATTGGCCCAAATATCATTCTTCGCCACTTAATTTTTCGGCTTTTATATGTACTAATCCGTTCCCCAGCTCATTAATGCCGAAGTTACTACATCTATCGGGAGGAATTCTTGTTCAAGGCGTCCGCATTGTAGATTAGCTAAATAGTAATAAAAATTAGCTTCTTCATTCAGCAAACCATCAGGAATGGTGTCTTGTGCTTTTACCGGCTCAGGAACAGCTCTATGACTGGCATGTTCATCAAACAACTCTCGATGCATTAGTAATGCAGAAAGAGTTGGGTGATATTTTCTGGCTCTTGCTAACATCAAAAGTCCCCAGGTATCCATATCTCCCCAGTAGGCAACGGATTTTTCTTTCAGAGCAGGGTTAGATAACCATTGCAAATCAAGTCCTGTGCCTAAGATGGCGATAGTGTCAGGTAAAGTTGGTAGTTGATGCTGGCATTGTTCATTTTCAATGATGAGCAAGCGTGCAGCAGGCAGTTTAATTTCAGCCAGTTCTGCCGTGGTGACTTTACTTTTTTTAAAGGGTAATAATTCTGGTGATAGCGGTATTACTAGTACCCAATGGTTGTTTTCATCAAGAGCATCCAGAAAATCTGTTAAACCTTGTTTACTGGCTTCTCCCATAAAACGTTCGTCCAAGAGTCTGGTTAGTAATGATGTATTATTTTCAATAAATTTTGTATCCACCCCTAGCCCTGACAATAATCTCAATGGTAGTCCATTTGCGTATCCCGGTGTTAAGCGGTTGGCCAACTTGGCTGCCGTAATGACCTCTTGAGGATTTCGATATATCCAAAGTGAACGATTCTTGATCAATAGTGGATGGAAAACTGTGTTGACATGTTCGATAATTTCCTCAAGTAATCTGAACTCACAGCTGACCACTGGATCCTTGGTGGCATTAATCCATTCTGAAGGCTTCTGTAAAACCCAACGCAATGGCATGGATATTGGCATATTACTTGCCCGATAACTCACTAACTCCCATTCGACTCGTCCGATCTTCACATTCCTCCATGCCTGAACATGTTCCAAAACTTGTTGAGTATTTTTAGTAAATTCCCTTGAGGTGGGTTTACCAATGGGGAGACTCAATGGCCAGTTACCTGGGGGGAGTAGGCGTTCAGCACGGAGCTTTGAGTTGTACCATTGGTTGGAAAGTTTCTTAGCGATTTCGTCAGGGGAGTTCATGTTGCTAGTGTGTTCTCCGTTGATCGTGTTTTTCAAGCTCTTCCCAACTCAGGGAAACCATATTTGAATTCTGGCCGCGTCGATGAACGACGATAGCCGAGCGAGTATGATGGCGCAACAGCCGCATTTCCTTGTTAGGTGTGATAAATATTGCATGCAGACCAAACTCTTTGAGTGCGGCAATGATCCTGCCTGCAACCGTATGAGAACTACGGGAAAAAGCTTCATCAAGAATAATAGTGCCGAAAAGCGGATGGCTACTACCTTTGGGGCAAAGTGCATAACTGAGCGATGCGGTAAGCACGTAGGAAGCAATAATCTCCTTTTCTCCACCGCTACCGCCTTGTGAGCCAGTGCGTGATTCAATCACATTACCAGTATGGCGGTTCATCACCGACACGGCGAACTCCAGACGAAAACGTGGATCCAGCAACGCTTTTGCACCTAGAGTTCGATTTCTCTCGCAGGCATCCCGAAGCAATGCAACCAATTCTTGTAAGGCTTTATAATGGCTTTCACCGTTATCATCAACAAACCGTGCGGCATTTAACTGACGCTGAGCTTTTTCAAACGTGCGTAGGCTTTCATGGTTTACTTTCTTTGTTACCAGCCGTAGGTAGCGGTCTGGCTGAAAATCAACCCTGAACATTGTGGCGTTTAGTTCGCTTAGACGCTCTTCGATCATTAGCACTTCATGTTCAATATGGCTGAGCAATTGTGTTACGCCATCATCGGACGAGCGGTTCAAATAGTCCAAAAAACGGTGGAGTTTTTCTGGTAAGGCTTCTTCGGTCAGTTTCTGCAAGCGCTGCAAATAAGCTGGAATATCGTCCAGAACTGTGTCTATTTCAGCAAGTGCCCCAGTATCTACCCGTTTGGCTTCGGACATGCGCCGAGTCAGTTCCATGTTCAAGTCGTGCAGTTTTTCTTGAAGCTTTTCGATTTCATCCTGGAGTTTGCGCATATGTTGGCGTTCCAGCTCATGAATATCAGACAGTTGTTCTATTGTTATTATTGGGAAGTGTAGGGCGCTTAATTGCCGCTCTTCCGCCGATATTCCTTGTTGTGCAACCCGCTGTGCCTGTTGCTCTGTAGCTAAAGCCGTTTCGAGGCTTTTTTCCAGTCTGCCGGAGTCTTTATTGGCTTTCTGAAGCTGCTTTTCTAGTTCATTTTCAACTTGTTGTGCCTGGGTCATCAGTAACTTGGCAGCACTTGCATCAGAATCTGGGTGGGTTAAGTTTTCCAGTCTTTCCTTTAGTTCAGCTAGCCGTCTTATGGCGTCCTGAACATCGATATTATTGAAGTCAATTTGCTGAATTTTTTGGAGTAAAATAACCTGATGCTGGAGCTGGCTTGCCTCACCTTTTACCGACTCTAGTTCTTGATCTGCGATTGCCATCTGTTTCTGAAGCCTGGAAATTTCCTTCGCAAGGAAGGTCATACGATCCCGATTATCAAACCCTGTCAACCAGTCTTCATCAAGGCGTTTCTGGTCCTGTTTGTCGTAAAAGTGTTGCTTGCCAGACATTAGTCCTTGAACAGTCATAGCATGGGGGATATTGCGCAGCTGTTCGGGGCTGTCAATACAATGGCGATCAATATTTGCTAGTAGCACTTTTACTGCCTCTATCCAGGGATGGTCCTTCCACAGCAGTTTGTGGGTGAAACCATCGTCAAAAAATCTGGCGGGAGAATGCGGTAATTTTACTTCCAGTAATCTCACATGCAGACGATTATGGCGTTGGTTTACCCAACGTAACGCTACTGGTGCAGATTCCGGTGAGACAAGGATACGCAGCCGATGGCTACCGATAGCGCGTTCAATGGCACCACGCCATGGAGCTTCTTTCGGCTTAACCTGAATCAGTTCTGCCACGAAAGGAAGGTTGGTTTCATCAATATTTAGTGCTTTTGCCAGC
This sequence comes from Xenorhabdus sp. SGI 60, assembly GCF_056632175.1. Classification (NCBI taxonomy): domain Bacteria; kingdom Pseudomonadati; phylum Pseudomonadota; class Gammaproteobacteria; order Enterobacterales; family Morganellaceae; genus Xenorhabdus; species Xenorhabdus sp. SGI 60. Next base: position 3,722,882 of record NZ_CP196860.1, read on the forward strand.
TCACTGCGGAATGCCTGATAATGAACAGGGAGGTTAGAGTCAGGACGTCGTGAAATCTCGGTGCTTTCCAACTCCAGCTGACGAAGTTGCTCGGCCACGTTGTGCCTGAGAGCGCCTTTTTGATACACCTCATCTTGTTTAAGCTTTATCTCGTGGGTGAGTTGCTCGAATCTGGCTTCAGCTTCATGCTGGTTCTCCTCCAGCTGTGGTTGAGTCAGTACAGATGAAAATCCGAGATTATGTGTCAGTTGCTGGTACTGGTGCGCTAGTGTTTCTCGTTGGGTGAGGGTGCTCTGCCAGTCGTTAATACGGTCGTTCAGTTCATCAATATTTGCACCGCCAACCTGTAGATAACGCTGCATGCAGTCGGTAATGACTTTTTTCTGAGATTCAAGCTGCACCCGAAGATGAGCTTCTTTGGTTTCTGCCTTATCAAGCGCCGTCTCAAGATGACGGATTTCTTGTTGCCAGAGATGGCTTGCCTGTTCTGCAAACCAGATGGGCAACAACGATTCCAGTACCAGCTTGTCAGCAAGCTGTATTTGCTGTTCTTGATGTTTAGCCCAGTTTAGGGCAATAGGTTGTAAGGATTGTTGTTGCTTGCGAGCGGTTTCCAGCTCCTGATGGATTTCGGTCAGGTCATCAAAGCTGTTGGCGACTTCCTTTGCTCGCTCAAAAGCGGAATGGTCGTCAAGTACCAGATCGCGGAAAATTTCATCGATACTGTTTAGCTGCTTTAATCCTGCAGCACGGTTGAGCAGAGTAAAGGCGTTCTCTCCCACATCGAAGTAGTCCCTCAGACGGGCCAGGTATTGTTTTTTATTCGACCATGTCCAGAGTCCGGTCGTCTCTTTTTCCATTTGCTTTAGCAACCGTGTGCCGCCGTCATGATAGACGTTCAGCCAGCGTTCAAGTGTCTGTTCTGGACTATCGCTGAATAACCAAAGCCTTTTCATATCCGTTGCACTGAAGCTGGTTGTGTCAAACCACAGCAGCGCCCCCAGGCGTACCAGTTGCCCCTCACGCTCCAGTGTTGCGGCAATACCTGTCACAGTTTTCCCTAATCTGGCGATATGTGATTGTCCTTCTCCTCCATCACCGGGGCCAGACACTCCCCGTACGTAGGAGATTAAATCCCGGTCACTTTCATGCCCACCCGTTGAGGCCAGATTATAGCGAGGATTAGCGCAAAGTAGTGTCATCAGTGCGTCTACTAGAGTCACCACTCCCGGTTGGGCCAATCACTGCCGTACCTGCCTGATTGATGGCCGCCTGATGCAATCCTTGAAATCCCCCCCAGTTAAATAGTTCGATATTGGTGAGAATAAAAGAGTCATTTTTCATCAGGAGAGTCTCTTGCTTCATGCTTCCTCCTCGCTGTTATCTTTTTTAGATGTGTCATCCAAGGGAGTCTGGTGTGCGACCTGTTCCCGTAGCCATGTTAGTAATGCTTGAAGGTTTGCCGGATCAGCGAGATGGGCAATGATTGGACGAATAGTGATTCGTTCATGGTCATCTGGCGACGTCACTAATCCATGGACTTTCAGTTGATCCAATAGATTAATCAACCGTGTTCGCTCTTTTGACTCGCTTCCCGGATCGCCAAGGTAGACCTGTAATTGTGGAAGAAGATCGTCTATGGCTATCTGCACCTGGTTAGCTCCGATTCCACTCTCTTGCTCCCAGGCGATAAAATGCTGGCGCAAAATAGCTACCAACAACGATTGTTCTAGATTTAACCTCTGCCGCCGCACCAGTGGATGTGACCATTCATTTTGCTCCTGAACCTCATCAAGCTTGACTTTGACATACAGCACACCGCGAATTTCATCTATACCAATATCTAGATCGAGTGGTTCTAAAATTCGGATAATTTCTTCAGGGTGGGTCAACACAGTGCGGTACAGTTTGGGTTTATTTGCCTCTTCCAGCAGACCATACTTAAGCAGTTCTTGGGCTGCCTCTCGTATTTTTTTCACGGTTCGCGTTTCGCTGCCAGCGATGTTTTCCACTATATGCCCGGTTACATCGTTATGCTCGGTTACATCATTGCCTTGCTGAGCCGAATTATTGTCAGAATCTATTGCATTATGCTGATTGATAAATTTGTCAAAAAATACCGCCATGCTTGTCACTCCCAGTCAATATCTTCCAGTGCCTGGCTTTCCAGCCTAGTGGTAGGTAGATTGAATCGCCAGAGGTGATCTTCGTCCTCACTAAGTTCAACATACTCACGTTGATCGTCTCTCACGTCGATGCCTGCTTCTCTTGCCATTCCAATCCAGAAGGCAAAAGTTTCGAGATCGTGAACAGGCGGCAGCAATGTCGCCAGTTCAGCAAGGCCAATGGGTCTATTTTCCTCCTTCAATAGCTGTAGTGTCTGATAGAATAACGTTTCACGATCTAACCCATGAAAAGCATCCCAGAAATCATCACCGATTTGTGCTAGATCGGCGACATGATGACTAAGATCGAGCGTTTGCTCTGCTTCATCATCGACTTCTTTGAAACGAAGGCGTTCAATGACAGGGATCCCCCCTACGGCTACTCCAACAGCGGGAAATGGCACTTCCTTTTTGCGTACAGCTTGGCGCTGCCAATTAAGTTTTAATGCTAAGTTAAAGAATTCATTAAGCAAATGTCCGACACGATGATGTTCCGCTGCGAGGCCGGTTTTCATAAAGCTTCGAACATCTTGTTCGCTGCGGGCTCGCGCCTGAAGTACCGTTTGCGATTCATCTACAAGGCGTTTTACTAGCCAACGCAGTTCATGACGTTGTATACGACTTAATGCATTAGCAGCGGCAGGATGACTAAGAATTACGCTTAATCGTTTACTCATTGTGGTCAGTTCAGCAGACTGGCGAAGTTGTTGTTGAAAACTGTCGAACACCCTTCCTTCAGGAGTATTGAGTAGCGCTTCCTGATCGTTAAGCAGACGATCAACGATTTCTCCTCGATGATATTGCTCACCAATAATCGATTGTCGGAGAACACGATAGGCTTCACGCCAGGAATCTTCAACACGCCGAAAATCGGCTCTCAGACTAGATTCTGTCGTCATGAAACATTCAACCAAAGAACAAGACAACGAATTTGTACTGCGGCAAGAAAAGATGCGCGATTTTTTGCATAGCGCGTCGCGATACCCCGCCAGCGCTTAAGATGAAGAAACGCATTTTCAACTAAATGACGGAGTCGATAAAGTTCACGGTCGTATTCTCTGGCAACCTTTCGATTTTTCCGACTGGGGATCTGAACTTGCATGCCTTGTTGTGCCGCTTTTTCTACTATTGCGTTGCTATCATAGCCTCTATCTGCCAAGAGGTGCTCGGCATCAAATCCGTCAATCAAGGCCTCAGCTTGTGAACAATCCGCTGTGGTACCGCTTGTAATAACAACTCTGACCGGCATACCATGCGCATCCACGGCCAAATGTATCTTTGTATTGAGCCCCCTTTTGTGAGTCCCATCGCCTGATTACCGCCTTTTGCTCCCGCGGCATCGGGATGCACTTTAATATGGCTAGCATCAATCATTAACCACTCGAAATCAGGGGCATTCACTAACTGTTCGAGCAGTTTTTCCCATATCCCTTTATCTCTCCAGCGGCAAAACCGACGATGGGTATTTTTCCAGTCACCATAATCAGGGGGCAAATCCCGCCAGGGAGCGCCTGTCCGTAAAATCCAAAATACCCCATTGATAAAACGGCGATTATCTTCAGCAACACGTCCCCAAGCGCCCTGACGTCCAGGTAGATGAGGTTCAAGCAGAGCCCAAATATGATCTGAAATATCGTGACGGCGGTGTGCAGGTATACTCATGGTTAATCAGCTCTTTTGATGGAAGAAGAAATATTATCGCACAATTTACCTCATGACGACACCATCTAGTGGCCAGATTGAAGACTTCGCGAATATGTTCAATTGCCTGATGTGTTTCTAGTATTTCAATATGTCCGGCTTCTGCCTTTTGTAACTCGCGTTCAAGCTCGGCTATTCGGCGGCGTAACACAGAAATTCGGTTAGCTGGATTAGGATTAAGACTGGTTTCCAGGTTTTCGATTTCTCTTTGTACAATGGATAAGCGAGAAGCGGTGGAAGTCATAAAGCGGTTATCAAGCGTTTCAACAAAAGTGATGGAAATCTCAAGTGCATCGGTTGCAAATATACGTCCATCACGCTCGACAATTAGGCGACGTTTAATCCATTCCCGTAGTTCACGGCTTGCCTGAATATGGGGGTTATCCTGTTTAATTTCATATTGTTCGTGGTTTACGTGATCCATAAGAATGTTGGCAAGATGCTGAATAGCATGTTCAAGAGGAATACCGTCGTTCGATTCCTCAAACAAGGTTTTCAGGCAACTTAATACGAGTGGGGCGCGTCGAGTGGCAAGGAGTAACCAAGCTGGATGTTGATTTCTTGCTGAAATATAACTGTCTGTGCGTTGCTTGATATTTTCTTTCATATCGCAGATCTTCATCTATTTCGGTTTTAAGGTAACAAAACAAATTTGAAGTATGGCTTGCGCTTACGGGTCACGTATTCAATTTGTTGTTTCTCATGTATACTCCTCACTTTTTCAGGAAATCAGATGGCAACGGTAGAAGTGAAATGTCGATTTTGTCAACAAACCGAATCGGTAAGAAAACATGGCACGGGTCAAGGTGAACGTCAGCGTTATCGTTGCCTGTCTTGTCGCCGTACTTTTCAGCTTGAATATGCTTATCGTGCTTGCCGGACGGGCATAAAAGAACAAGTTGTGGATCTTGCCATGAATAATGCCGGTATCCGTGACACTGCACGGGCACTACATATCAGTATTAATGCTGTCGTTCGCACTTTAAAAAATTGTCCCCACGATGTGTAACCACATTACCGCTGGAACAGGTGGAAATTGAGCTCATCTGTGAAGTCGATGAGATGTGGTCATTTGTTGGGAATAAAAAGCAACAACGTTGGTTATGGTATGCTTGGGAGCCTCGTCTGAAGCGTATTATTGCCCATACTTTCGGCCGACGAAGCAAAAAGACGTTGAAGAAACTGCTCAAAAAATTATCGCACTTTAACGTCGCTTTTTGGTGTACCGATAAATTCAAGGCTTACACCTTGTTGACCACGGATAAACACCTCATCGGAAAAAGTTTTACGCAGCGTATTGAACGTGAAAACCTCACCCTTAGAAACCGAATTAAGCGGCTGAATCGTAAAACATTAGGCTATTCAAAATCACCGGAAATGCATGACAAAGTCATCGGGACTTTTATCGAAAGAGAATATTATATTTAAGACCAATCAACATTTTGAATACGTGACCCGCTTACGAAGATACTTCGGTTTATCCGCTTCCTCTGCTGTGATGTCTTTTCCTATATTCTAGACTACGCGCCTGCTTCAGTTTCATTATGCCTCCCGTTTAAATATCGCCCCTTTTTCTTTTGAAAAGATTCATTCTTAAAACACAGAATAATTTCCACTGTCCTGTTCGATTTTGGTATTTTATTTTTTATTTAAAATCATATGGGGTAAAGTGAACAAATAGTGGTGGAAAGTCACGGGCAATTGATTTCTCTTATCTACATGTGATGAATGAGTTCAGTATATTCGGCAGGGAATAATATTCCGATACTGGTTACATGAACATGTCGCATTTTGGAGCACATAAAGGCAATGGGTAAGCTAACCTGGGATCAAACTTTACGCTTTCGTTTACTTGAAATAGTGTTGCAGTGGGAAGGGCGTCTGACGACAAACCACCTTTGCTCTGCTTTTAATATTGGTCGTCAGCAGGCATCTAAAGACATCAATCGCTACATCAAGAAATATTCTCCTAATGGGTTAGAATACGATAGTAAACTCAGGGGTTATAAACCCACCGCTTTTTTTGTTCCCCGTTTTAGTGAAGGTAAGGTTGATGAGTATCTGACACTCCTGCATCAGGAAAAACAGCAGGTGCGTCAGCATCTAGAACGGGGAATGGCTCTCCCTTTAATGGATTTACGTTACGGTCATATTGAGATTTTAAATGTGCCAGCCCGCCATATCGATCCAGAGATCGTTCGGGGTTTGGTGCAAGCGGCTCGTTATCAGTTGAGGGTAGATGTTGACTATGTATCCTTAAGCTCGGAAGAACAAAGTGGACGCAATATCGTACCTCATACGTTGGTCTATGATGGGATCCGCTGGCATGTACGTGCATATTGTGAGAAGAAAAAAGATTACTTGGACTTTGTAATGAGTCGATTTCGTGGTGTGCCTGATTTGCTGGATGCTTCCGAAAATGGAAGAGAGCAAGATGTTGAGTGGAATACTCTGGTGACTGCTATAGTAGTGCCTAACCCCAAGCTCAGCACTACTCAGCAAAAAATTATCGCCAGTGATTACGCGATGAATGATGGAAAATTGCTGATCACTCAGCGTATCCCTTTACTCCATTATGCTCTTGGGCTTTTACAAGTGAATTTTGACGGGGAATATAATGAGAAGCCTCTACTACATCCACTGGTATTAGCCAACCGATCCGATTTAGTTAATCTAGGATGCCACTTCAAGCTGACAAGTGGTTGATTTGTCCATGGTGTAATAAATAAAAATTCAATATCGTAGGACACTTCTTTTACTTCTCGCAGCGCGAGAAGTAAGTGATATTCATAAATATCAGTGTCTCACTATGATGAAAAGGTATATATTTGAACTTAAAGTATTATGAAATTTTTCTCAGAACTTTGACCAGCTATACCATTATAAGGATGTCATGAAACTTTCAGATTTAGGAAATAGAATTTGCATTATGGGGCCATCAAATAGCGGTAAGTCCACACTTGCTAATGCAATTTCAAGGAAGTGTAACTTGAAGGTAATTCATCTGGATCAACTTTTTCATTTACCCAATACAAACTGGCAGGAACGTTCCGTAGATGAATTCATCTCATTACATGATATGGCAATAAAGGAAGATAACTGGGTTATAGATGGGAATTATAGAAAATGTCTATCACAACGCCTATTCAGGGCAACTGGAGTGATCTTATTAGATGTTTCAACGTCATCAAGCCTGCTACGTTATGTAAACAGAACATTATTTCAACGCAAGCGCTATGGTGGTCTGGAAGGTAGTAGAGATAGTATCAAATGGAAAATGATCCATCATATTTCTGTTGTTACCCCCAACAGCAGAAAATGCTATGCGGGTTTGTTTGAACAATTAACCATACCCAAAATCAAACTGACATCTATTAAAGAAATTAAGGATCAATTTGATAAATGGGAACTTACTAGGTAGTTACTTGTGTAAATTATTTTCATAATATATCAATATCATAAAAGAATATATTTTCGGATTCACATATTAAGCGCAACACTATAATTATTCATAGCAAGATCAACAAATTGTTCTTTTATGTCCGCCTAGCATGCTCTGTAGGCGTACTCAAGTTGAAACGTGCGTTTGCAGGATAAGCAGCGGTAACGTTAGTGACCCGCATCGCCTTTGCCGTGTTTTTTAATAAATTCCGTTTGCTGACAAAATCGACACTTTACTTCAACCGTTGCCATTTTATTCCCCCCGAAAAAATAACGACTATACATAATCAGCAACGGATTGAATACGTGGCCGGATAAGTTTTTTCCTTCCTTATAATACTGAAAGTCATTAGCCAGTGTTTTTATTTATTCTTGGTTTTTGTTTATGTCATGAAAAGCGAGATCAGCCTGATGAGTGAGTTTTTGGGAGCTGCAAATAGCCGCAACTCCCCAATCCCCAAAAACTCACTTCCCAATACCCACCGGATACGACTCAAACAAATACCCATCAAAATTCGGATCATCCACATCTGACAATTCCAGCAAACTCTGTTTCACGTTTTCTAAGTGTTGCCACATCGTTTGCTTCGCTGCCGCGGGATCTTTTTTGATCATCGCTGCCAAAATAGCCTGATGATCATTCAACCACGCTTTGCGATAGTCGGTATTGGTAATTCGGCTATGCAGTTTCACCCACATGGGATTATTTTCACGCCATGCCCAGGACTGTTTAAGCAATTCAACTAACATACTGTTATGCGTTGCCTGCGCAATGGCTAAATGAAACTCCCTGTCACCGGATTCACTGTCTCCCGATATCAGATCATGTTTCTCTTTTTCCAACGCCTTGCGCATATTGGCAATATCGGCTGGAGTCACCTGGAGCGCGGCAAACTCAGCGATATTACTTTCCAATAATTGGCGCGCTTGTAACAGTTCAAAAGGCCCTGCGGCATTGATAGTCGTATCGTTTGAATAGGCGCGTGGCAGTCGGAGGAGATAAATACCTGAGCTTTTGCGTACTTCAATAAGATTTTCCAATTCCAGTACAATTAACGCTTCACGAACAAGTGTGCGCGAAACGCTGAATTTTTCTGCAATTTCACGCTCTGTCGGTAGACGATCACCGGGAGAATAGTCCATCTCTATCATCATCTGACGTAATGATTGGGCTACTTCGTGATAGGGACGTCTGGAGTCTGCAAGATTCATCATTTAATGCCGCCGTAAGGTCATATACTTAAATGGATCGACTAAAAATGATGTTATTCTAAGACATCAATGTCAGAAATATAACCACCTATTCTTGTTACAATAGGTGGTTTTGAGAGAAAATTATTCTACTTTACGCACTCGATTGACCATTTCGAATAATTCCGGTTGGGTCTTAGCAATATCGTCATACATGGGTTTGACCGCATCTTGAAAGAGGGTTTTATCCACAGCAATAAATTCAACCCCTTGTTTTTCTGCTTTAGCCTGCTCTTCCCTTTCTGATTTTTCCCACAGTTGAATCATGTATTTTGAGGAGTTCAGCGCTGCTTTTTTCACAATCTTTTGCTGTTCAGTGGTTAATTTATTCAATGAATTGTTCGATATTAACAGGACATCTGGGATCATCGCATGTTCATCCAGTGAAAAGAATTTTGCTACTTCATTATGGCGGCTTAACGTAAAAGAAGTAATGTTGTTCTCCGCGGCATCCACAACCCCTTGTTGCAATGCGGTATAAAGTTCACCGTAAGCGAGTGGCGTTGGATTTCCTCCCAACCCTTTTACCATCGCAATGGCTGTTGGGCTGGGTTGTACGCGAATTTTCAAACCCTTTAGATCTCCAGGTGTTCTAATCGGTTTTTTCGCATAAAAACTGCGTGCACCCGCATCATAGTAAGTAAGACCAATAAATCCTATATTTTGGCTTGAATCGAGGATTTCTTTGCCGATGTCGCTATTGATGACTTGTTGATAGTGCTTTTTATCGCGGAATAAATAGGGCAGGTTAAAAATAGAATAAGCTGGTGAGAAGGCTTCTAATTCTGCCGCATTGGATTTAGCAATATCCAGAGCGCCGTTTTGCATCAATTCGATGGATTCACGTTGGTTGCCCAATTGAGAATCAGAATAGATGCGAATACGAACTTCCCCGTTAGTTTTTTCTTTCACTTCGTTAGCGAACTCGGTCATGGCCTTATGGACAGCATGGTTTCGGTTCTGGTTATGGCTGAGTTTCAGTGTTGTCGCAGCGAAAGCCTGGGATGTTCCCAGTATAAACATGATACCAGCCGCTATGCTTGCTATACCTAAAACCTGTCGTTTGTTGTTCTGCATGTTTGGTTCTCCAGAGGTGAAGGTCGATTGTTGTTATTTTCTGTGGACAAACAATAATCAGAACTGACTTACTGGGCAAAGGGTAAAATGCAATTGGTCGATCTGACTCGCAAAAAATGGCGTCATTGGTTGACCTTTTGGGTTTGTGATCTATCTCACCCTCTTTTAGGGCATTATTTCACGGTTTTTAGTGCAATCAGTATAGATTCTCATTCCTGTGTGGGCTTTAATTGGTAAACCAAAATGACGGGGATCAGATAAATGAAAAACCTTGTAGCGATGACCAATAAAAGTTTGGCATTTTTTACCGTCTGCCTGCTGGCCTTCTTGGTTTTATGTGTGTCGTGGCAGGTCATTTCACGCTATGTCTTAGAGGCACCGAGTACCGAGACAGATGAATTAGCACGTTATCTGTTTATGTGGGTCGCAATGATTGGCGCTGCCTATACCACCGGCCAGCATCGCCATCTTGCTATCGATTTGCTGATGATGAAATTAACCGGAGTCAAGAAAAGTACTATCGGCCTAATTATTCAGGCAGCCATTATTTTATTTTCTTCCATTGTGCTGCTTTATGGTGGCAGCCTGCTTGTTGCATCGACACTGGAAAATGGTCAAATCACACCTGTATTAGGCTGGAAGATGGGATACATCTATTTATGTTTGCCGATTAGCGGAATATTGATGATTTTCTACGCGCTCGTTGATGTGATCGCGATTGTTCAGCATTTTTCTGGTCAACCCCCCGTTGTGTCTAAGAACCATTAACTTGTGGAAATAAGAGGTCAGAGTATGGATTGGTATATCATTGCCGCACTCTTTGGCACATTTGCAATATTACTGGCATTGAGTGTCCCCGTTTCTTTTGCTATCGGCTTATCTTCGTTAGTCGCTATTACGATGACATTGCCGCTGGAGTCTGCGATCACGGTTGTTGCACAACGTATGGCGGCGGGAGTCGATAACTTCTCTCTATTGGCGATCCCGTTCTTTATCCTGGCCGGAAATATTATGAACCAGGGTGGGATTGCGGCGCGATTGATCAATCTGGCTAAGATGATAGGCGGCCGTTTGCCGGGATCATTAATGCACGTCAATATCATGGCGAACATGCTGTTCGGGGCAATTTCAGGCTCGGCAGTGGCATCTGCGGCGGCGGTCGGGGGAACAATAGCACCGATGCAGCGAAAAGAAGGATACGATCCTCATCTGTCTGCTGCTGTGAACATCGCTTCTTGCCCTTCTGGTTTGCTCATCCCGCCCAGCAATACCTTGATTGTGTACTCGTTAGTTTCAGGGGGGACATCTATTGCTGCCTTGTTTTTAGCGGGTTATATCCCTGGCATTATTATGGGAGTTTCACTCATGATGGTGTCTGCCATTATTGCCAAGAGGAAGCGCTATCCTGTCACACCCCGACCAACGTGGAGCGAATTTTTTGCTACAGCGTGGAAAGCGATACCGTCATTAATGTTGGTTGTGGTGATTATGGGCGGAATTATTGCGGGGATCTTCACGGCGACAGAAGCCTCAGCCATTGCCGTTCTCTACAGTTTTATTCTCGCGGTGGTGATTTATCGTGAAGTGAGTCTCAAACAACTGCCCAAAATTATTCTTGATTCAGCCGTTACCACATCTATTGTTTTGCTGTTGATTGGTGTATCAATGGGCATGTCTTGGGCGATGGCCAATGCTGATCTGCCCTATCTGATTGCCGATACGTTGATGGCGGTTTCTGATAATCCGCTGACCATTCTGCTAGTCATTAATATCATCCTACTGATTGTGGGGATCTTTATGGATATGACACCTGCCATTTTGATCTTCACGCCGATTTTTTTACCCGTTGCGATGAGCATGGGTATTGATCCTGTGCATTTTGGCATCATCATGACGTTTAATTTGGCCATTGGGATTTGTACTCCGCCCGTAGGCAGCGCGTTATTTGTGGGTTGCTCTGTAGGAGAAGTGAGTATTGATAAGGTACTGAAGCCACTATTGCCGATGTATATTGCGCTGATCTCGGCGTTAGCGCTGGTGACATACCTGCCGCAATTAAGTTTATGGTTACCTGAATTAGTCTTGAATTAGTTATAGGGGGAGTTATGAAACAAACCTGGCGTTGGTATGGGCCGGAAGATCCTGTTTCATTAGCGGATATCCGTCAGGCAGGAGCAACAGGGGTAGTAACGGCGTTGCACCATATTCCTAACGGCGAAGTCTGGCCTATTGAGGAGATAGAACAACGTAAGGCATTGATTGAGTGCAATCAACTTGAGTGGACGGTGGTCGAAAGTGTTCCCGTTCATGAAGATATCAAGACGCTTACCGGAGAGTACGACCGATGGCTCGAAAACTATCAACAAACCTTGCGTAACCTCGCTGCCAGCGGGATCAAAACAGTATGCTACAACTTTATGCCGATTCTGGATTGGACACGTACTGATCTCGAATATGAATTACCTGATGGCTCAAAAGCGTTGCGCTTTGATCAAATCGAATTTGCTGTTTTTGATATCCACATTTTGCAACGTTGTGGCGCAGAAAAAGATTATTCCGAAGATGAAATTGTGCAAGCACAATCACGCTTCGCTGCAATGACAGCAGAAGAAAAACAAAAACTGACAAATACGATCATTGCTGGTCTCCCTGGTGCAGAGGAAGGCTATACCTTAGAACAGTTTCGCCAACACTTAAAACGTTATACCGGAATGGATAAGGCCAAATTGCGTGAACACTTTGCTTATTTCCTGCAAAAGATCATTCCGGTGGCGGAAGAACTCGGTATCAAAATGGCGGTTCATCCTGATGATCCACCGCGTGAAATCTTGGGCCTGCCACGCATTGTTTCTACGATAGAGGATATGCGTTGGATAGCTGAAACGGTAGACAGCAATGCCAATGGCTACACAATGTGCACCGGATCTTACGGCGTGCGGGCGGATAATGATTTGGTGAAGATGATCAAATCATTGGGTTCCCGTATCTATTTTCTCCACTTGCGTTCAACCATACGTGAAGAAAACCCATCCACGTTCCATGAAGCGGCACATCTTGCGGGGGATGTGGATATGTATGAAGTGGTCAAAGCGGTTGCGGAAGAAGAACATCGTCGGTTGGCAGCGGGTGAAAATCACCTGATTCCCATGCGGCCTGATCATGGTCATCAAATACTCGATGATTTGAAAAAGAAAACGAACCCCGGCTATTCGGCAATTGGCCGCCTGAAAGGACTGGCTGAAATTCGTGGCCTGGAGTTGGGTATTCATCGCGCATTTTACCCAAAATAGTTGCTGAGTTAACCCTACATAGTAGTGAATGAATGTCACTCACTACCGCTTATTGGTGAATCCATTATGGAAAAAAATCTAACCGTTGTCCCATACCCTGACTGGACAACTGAGCGCCTGACTTCCCGCATGGTGCATTTAGGCTGTGGTGCATTTCATCGGGCGCATCAGGCGCTTTATACACATCATGTATTAGAACAGACAGACAGTGATTGGGGTTTTTGTGAAGTAAACCTGATGCTAAATGATGCTTCACTGATTAAAAATCTTAAAAAACAGTCCATGCGCTATACCGTTGCCGAGAAAGGGCCGGATGGAATGACATTAAAAATGATTGGTTCGATGAAAGAGGGGATGCACCCATTACTTGATGGCGTTCAAGCGATTATTGAAAAAATGGCCGATCCTGATGTCGCTATCATCTCTTTGACAATAACTGAAAAAGGATATTGTACCGATGCTACGACAAGACGTTTAGATCTAAATAATGCATTAATTATTAAAGATATTGCTAATCCTGCGGTGCCAAGATCGGCTATCGGGTATATCACGGCGGCATTAAAATTGCGTTTTGAACGAAGCCTTCCGGCAGTGACGATTTTGTCGTGCGATAACGTGCGGGAAAATGGGCATGTTGCCCGTGAGGCCGTATTAGGTCTGGCGCGTTTGCAGGACGAAAATTTGGCACAATGGATAGAAAATCAGGTGACATTTCCCTGCACGATGGTGGATCGCATTGTACCGGCTGCCACACCAGAAACGTTAACTGAAATTGCTCAACGGCTGGGCGTTGAAGATCCTTGTGCTATTGCCTGTGAACCTTTCCGTCAATGGGTGATTGAAGATAATTTTGTCAATGGTCGCCCGGATTGGGATCGGGCCGGGGCGCAATTTGTGGATGATGTGGTGCCCTTTGAAATGATGAAATTGCGCATGTTAAATGGCGCTCATTCATTTCTGGCTTATCTGGGCTATTTGGGCGGTTATGCGCATATCTCCGATACCATGACAAGTGCCGATTATCGTCGGGCAGTGTATGCATTAATGCTGAATGAACAAGCCCCGACACTGTCGATGCCAGAAGACATCGACTTAGTGACCTATGCGGATAAATTGCTCGAACGGTTCACTAATCCAGCGTTAAAACATCAGACCTGGCAAATTGCGATGGATGGCAGTCAGAAATTGCCCCAGCGCATGGTCGATTCCATTGAATGGCACCTTTTGCAGGGAAGTGATTATCGTCATTTAGCGCTCGGTGTGGCAGGTTGGATGCGTTATGTCAGTGGCGTGGGTGAACAAGGTCAACCAATTGATGTGCGTGATCCATTAAAAGAGACCTTTGCGGCGATTTTTGCCCAATATGGTCAGTCTGTTGCTGTGGTGGAAGATGTGGTGAAAGCGCTATTAGCAATTGAATCGATCTTCGGCAAGCAACTGGTAAAAAACCGTGATTTTATCGATAACGTCACCAAAGCCTACCAGAGCTTACTCAATGTTGGCGCACGCCAGGCGGTTGCGGCCCTTTGACCATAGAGGAAAACGTAATGAAAACCTTTATGTGTGAAGATTTTTTGTTAAATAATGATGTTGCCCGTCGCCTTTATCATGATTACGCGGCGTTGATGCCTGTTTATGACTATCACTGTCATCTCAATCCCAAAGAGATTGCACAAAACCGCAGTTTCCACAACCTTGGGCAAATCTGGTTGGAGGGCGATCATTATAAATGGCGTGCGATGCGGGCGGCCGGGATAGAAGAGGCGCTGATTACCGGTACTGAAAGCAGTGAGTATGAAAAATATCTCGCATGGGCGAAAACGGTTCCGCTGACAATCGGCAATCCACTTTATCACTGGACCCATCTGGAATTGCGACGTCCCTTTGGCATTAGCGGAAAATTATTTGGGCCTGATACCGCAGAGGCTATCTGGTATGAGGCGAACGAGAAACTCTCTCAAGATGAATTTTCTGCCCGTGGCATTATGCAGCAAATGCAGGTACGCATGGCAGGAACAACGGATGATCCTATTGATTCTCTCGAATACCATCAACAGATCGCCAAAGATAAAGACTTTACCATCAAAGTATTACCAAGCTGGCGTCCAGACAAAGTCTTCAAAATTGAGTTGCCGGGTTTTTGTGACTATCTCGAACAATTAGGAGAAGCCGCCGATATCGCTATCGGGTGTTTTACCGATTTATTGCAGGCATTAGAGTGCCGTCTCGAACACTTTCAGGAGCACGGTTGTGTGGCATCAGATCATGGTATTGAACAGTTGCGTTATGCGCAGATACCTGACGAAAAAGTGTTAGATGGCATTTTGCAAAAGCGCAGACAGGGGCAATTACTCAGCGAATTGGAAATAGCACAATTTATGACAGCGGTACTGGTTTGGCTAGGTAAGCAGTACGCAAAACGCGGCTGGGTAATGCAACTGCATATTGGCGCCTTGCGCAATAACAACACGCGTATGTTTAATCTGTTAGGGCCAGACAGCGGCTTTGATTCCATTGGGGATAATTCTATCGCTTATCCATTATCTCGCTTGCTGGATGAGATGGATAAAACAGACCAATTACCAAAGACTATTCTCTATTGCTTAAACCCCCGCGATAACGAAGTGATCGCAACTATGACGGGCAATTTTCAGGGCGGGAATCAGGGAGAGAAAAGTATTAGGGCCAGATCCAATTTGGATCAGGCTGGTGGTTTAACGATCAAAAAGACGGTATGCAGCGCCAATTAGAGCAACTCTCCCAGTTAGGCTTGTTAAGCCAGTTTGTCGGTATGCTGACAGATTCACGCAGTTTCTTATCCTATACCCGCCATGAATATTTTCGGCGGATTCTCTGCAATATGCTGGGGAACTGGGTGGAAAATGGTGAAATTCCCTATGATGAAAAAATGCTGGGGCAGATAGTTCAGGATATCTGCTTCAATAATGCTGAACGTTATTTTCAAGCCGTGAAGGATTAAAGCATGCAGATGCGGAAAATTGCCCTGATTGGCGAATGTATGATTGAGCTAAATGGCATCCCATTTGGGGCCATGACACAAAGTTATGGCGGTGATGTGCTAAATAGTGCAGTTTATCTGGCTCGCGCTGGCGGCGGTACACTTGATGTCCATTTCGTCACGGCGATGGGTACGGACCCTTTGAGCGAAGGCATGATCTCACACTGGCAGCAAGAGGGCATTAATACTTCGCTCGTGTTGCGTGATAACGCTCATCAGCCCGGTCGATACCTGATCCAGCTCGATGAAAAAGGGGAACGCACGTTTCTTTACTGGCGCAATAACTCGGCGGCGCGTTATCTCTTGCGCCATCCTGATTATCCCCTGTTGCGCCAGCAATTGCGGAATATGGATGTGCTCTACCTCAGTGGGATCAGCCTGGCTATTTTGCCCGAAAATGATCGCCAATTGCTGTTAATTGATTTGAAACAGTTAGCTTCTGAAGGGAAATTGATTTTCTTTGACAGTAATTACCGTCCCGCTTTATGGGGAAATGAAACGCAAGTCCGTGAGTGTTATCAGCAAATGTACGCTATCACTGATATTGCGTTAGTTACTGACGATGATGAAGCACGTCTCTGGGGAGATACATCAACTGAGGAGAGCTTTAACCGCCTGAAAAGAATCGGGGTTAAACAAGCTATTATCAAAGCGGGTGAACGGGGCTGTTTTTATCGTGACTTAAGCGGCTGCAATGCCACACAACATATTAAGACGCAACCTGTCACTTCTGTCGTTGATACCACTTCGGCAGGCGACGCGTTTAATGCGGGTTTTATCGCGGGGCGGTTAAGTGGGAAATCCATTCATGATTCAGCATTAATGGGGCATCAGCTCGCTGGGGTTGTGATCCAGCATAAAGGTGCGATTGTGCCACAGGCGGCGACACAAGAAGTTATCGCGCGTTTTTTAATTTGAACGAAATCGGAGAGAATGATAATGCAAGAGATGATGGCACGTCTGCGTCAGATTAAAATTGTGCCTGTGATAGCTATTGAAGAGGCCAGAGATATCATTCCCCTTGGTCACGCATTAGCAGACAACGGCCTGCCTGTGGCTGAAATCACGTTTCGTACCGAGAGTGCCGCCGAAGCGATTAGCCTGCTAAAAGCGGAGCGGCCAGATATGCTGATCGGTGCGGGAACCGTGCTTCATCGTGAACACGTACGTCAGGCAAAAGCAGCAGGGGCAGAGTTTGTTGTTTCACCTGGGTTTAATCCAAATACCGTTCAGGCGTGCCAGCAAATCGGTATTCCTATCATTCCCGGCGTGAATAACGCCAGCACGATTGAACAAGCGCTGGAAGCAGGCATCGATTTTGTCAAATTCTTCCCGGCTGAACCCTCGGGTGGCATTGCGATGATTAAAGCGCTACTCGCACCGTACTCCCAGTTACAAGTCATGCCAACCGGTGGGATCAGTGTTAAGAACATTCGAGATTACCTTGCTATCCCACAAATTGTGGCATGTGGTGGTTCCTGGATGGTCAGCCCACAGTTGATCCGAGATAAAGAGTGGAGAACGATGGGTAAATTAGCAAGGGAGGCGGTGGAGTTGGTTAACGCTTGCTGAGGGAATATCCATTTCACAATAGATAACTTTTTATGACTTAACATCATGAAACATCAGTGTTTTTATATTTGATAAAATGAAGTTTTTAAGTAAAAAACGTGGTGGGATTTTTTCTATTAAAAAAGTTCTTTAAAAACATAATAATAGAGTTGGACTGTTCCCCATATGTATGGGGATGAACCCACAATCGTGCCATCACTGACCGCTGCATGTGTCTGTTCCCCATATGTATGGGGATGAACCGTAATTTTTAATAAAAAAGGACTTTTTCACTGGTCTGTTCCCCATATGTATGGGGATGAACCTGTCAGTAGAAATTTCTTTTTAGTACCTAAAGACAGTTCCCCATATGTATGGGGATGAACCGGGCAGTCTGCCCGCGTTGCTCTGGCAACACCGCTGTTCCCCATATGTATGGGGATGAACCGATAATGGCGACCGGGTGCCAACGTCAGTTGAACTGTTCCCCATATGTATGGGGATGAACCGTGATCCATTCTTCGGGTGATGGTTGAACCAGCCTGTTCCCCATATGTATGGGGATGAACCGATCTGGCGTTAGCCTCAGACGATTTTGCGCTACCGTTCCCCATGTGTATGGGGATGAACCGAGGGCGCCATTGCGCATTGGTTTGATGAAAGACCGTTCCCCATGTGTATGGGGATAAAACCGTACGGGTGGCAAATCCACCTTGCTGGGTATTAGCAAACGAAGCGATAAAAATTTGCGTAGGTTACCCTGATCCCGTTCGCCCGCGCGTTCATGATGCGGCTTGAATATCCAGAAGAGCAAACTTGCTGAGTGGGTTCGTAAACAACTGGGTAAAAAGCATGCGAATGTGGTTGCCTGTGCTTTATCAGGCGCGGAACTCATCGTGGCACAGGCATCCTTACACATAGAGACGCCGGATTGAAGCAAGCCCATCATAGGGCAAAAATCAGTGTTACAAAAATAGGGATGACCATAGATTCCATTGTACTTTATTTTCAGTTTTCTGAGGCGTTCCCAATGAATGAGTTTTCCCTAGTGTAAGCAAAAAGAGTAATATTTGAGACAAGATTATGATAATTGTAAAAATTTATTTTTTTGCAGATGTATTAATGTTAAATTTAAATACTTAACCTAACAAAGAGTAAAAATTACTCATATTAAAATATAAGGATGTAATTGTGATAGAGTTCGCTAGTTTCTCTACAGAAGAGGCGATCAAAGATGATGCTGTTGGTATTTCAGTCAGACAGATGATAAAAAAAGAAGGACTAAACGCTTATGCGACAGTTATTAATACAGGAAAGAGAGTAGGGTGTCATAATCACAGTATCGGAGATGAATGGTATATAATACTTTCTGGTGAAGGGGAAATTTGGACAGGTGAAGTATTAGATAATGATGTTCATGACGTCCAAAAAAGGCGATTTTCTCAAGGGGATATTTTTTGTATTTATCCAAATACAGCACATCAACTTGTCGCTTATGAAAATGTAAAATTAATATTTCTATGCCCTGAGTCCCATCTATCCCATGATAGGACCTGTTTTTCAGATATATGTGGATAATTATTCTGCAAAAGTGATAGACCGTGATTCCCTGAAAAAATTTTCAGGGATATAATTGGCTATGTTATTTTCATAACAATATACAATCAAATCTTTCTTACATTTTACCCCTGTTTTTTGATACAATTTTTGGATGTAATTGTCGATTGTTCTGTTGGACAGAAATAACCTTTCAGCTATATCTTTAGTGGAAAACCCTTGCAGAATATAAAACACTATTTCCCATTCTCTTTTACTAAAAAATTCTGATGGGGGTGTAAAAACTAATGATGTTTGTATATTGATTTTGTTTAGCTTTTCTAGTGTTAGAGTATCTACCGGTCTTCCATGGAAAATGGTGCCTCTGCATGTCCCATTTTCATCAATTAATGGAAATTTATCGAAATACCAGGGTTGAAGGTAGGAGCGATTTTGAAAAGGATGAATTTCAATAGAGGTCACCCGATCTAATAATGTTTCAACTTTCCTATCGTGTTTCTGAAATTCATCTTGAAAATTTGCAGTTGATGCCGGAAGTTCACCATCAAAATGGCCTTCTACATCATATCCTTTAGGAAGGGAGAGTAATTTATGATATTTTTTATTAGCATATATAAATTTTGAGGTGTGATCTTTCGCACCCCATGGATCATTACTAATTTCCCAAAATTTTATTAGCGGCCTAATCAAATTTTCTACTGAACAATTCATACGCTACCTTCTGAAAATCATCCTTATTAATTATTCTTTCTCATATTTATAATTTTAAATATGGAATAATATTACTCTAGCTTCATTGTTTAGCGTTTTCAGATTAACGGCTTAAGTAAAAATATTCAATAATAAAATCAATTATAGGTGACATGTTAATTATGTTAATTTTTTTCAGCGGTTTTATAAACAGGCTTTAAAAAAGCTATGGATTCACCGTATTTTGAACAAGTTATCCAATAATTGATTGAACAGACAGATAGTCGTCAGAAAGTGATTATGACTGCTGCTCAACGATTATATGAAAAAGGCCGGAAAGAAGGCATTCGACAAGTTAGAAAAAAACTCCTTCAAGCCGTGAAGAATTACTCTCCTTGCAATAATCCCTCATCTTTAATCTCCCTTTTCGTGTTCTCTTACCCGTGTTTTTGAAGCAGATAAGATGTCAAATCTGCACTGAATGGATCTTTTTTGCATATAGCGGCTACTTGTATCTCCCTGTTTCACGTAATGATAACCCTCCATGATTAATTACTCTGGTGAGCATATGACAAAAGGGGAACCTGTATGCAGGACTTAAACAATAAAGTCGCTATTGTCACTGGTGGGGCTACCAAAATTGGGGCAACCGTTGCCAGGGTATTGAGTGAATATGGGGTTAAGGTTGCGATTTTTGATATTGATCAGGCAGGCGGGGAAAAAGCGGCTAGCCTGCAACCGGAATCCATCCGTTTCTGGCATGTTGATATTACTGACGATAATCAACTTTCTCAGGGAATACATGAGGTCGTTGCTTATTATCACCGTCTGGACTATCTCATCAACCTTGCAGCGACTTATCTGGATGAGGGAGCCGACTCCAGCCGTGAAACATGGCTGACCGCCTTGAATATCAATGTGATCAGTGCCATCAGAGCAGCCCAATTTGTCCGGCCTTACCTCACTGCGGCGGGAGGCGGCGCTATTGTTAACTTCACCAGCATTTCTTCCTCAATTGCCCAGACAGGCCGCTGGTTATACCCCGCTTCAAAAGCCGCGTTACTGCAAATCACCCGTAGTATGGCAATGGATTATGCCGCTGACCACATCCGCGTTAATTCTGTTTCACCAGGGTGGACTTGGTCACGGGTTATGGATGAGTTAACCCAGGGGAAGCGACAGAAAGCCGATAACGTTGCCGCAGATTATCACCTGCTTGGTCGTGTCGGTGATCCCGAAGAAATTGCGCAGGTCGTGGCATTTCTCCTATCAGATTTAGCGAGTTTTGTAACCGGTGCGGATTATGCCGTTGATGGTGGTTATTCAGTCATGGGACCAGAACAGGCGAAACCCGCTATTCCACGGTTGGCGGAATAGGTTCAGTTCCGGCATCCAAAACAAAAGAGGAAAATCCTATGCGTCGTATCGCTATCGTCGAAGGTGGCCAGGCTGGACTGCCTCTGGCCCTTGGTCTGCTTGACAAGGGCTATCAAGTTACTGTAGTCACCAACCGCACGCCTGATGATGTTCGCAATGGCCGGGTTCTGTCGAGTCAGTGCATGTTTGATTCTTCTTTGCAGTTTGAACGTGATTTGGGATTGAATCAGTGGGAAACGCAATGCCCGCCCGTTGAAGGTATCGGTTTCACCGTGCCACATCCTGAAATTCCCAATGACAAGGTTATTGAATGGAGTGCCCGGCTCGACAAATATGCACAAGCTGTCGATCAACGCATCAAGATACCATTTTGGCTGGCGTTATTTGCTTCTCGTGGCGGTAATCTGGAAATTAGCGATGTGGGGGGGGCTGAACTGGAACGCCTGGCTGCCAGCCATGAACTGGTCATTCTGGCGGGAGGAGAAGGGGAGATTGTAAAATTGCTGGAACGCGATGCATCACGTTCGCCATATGATACACCGCGGCGCGCACTCGCATTGACCTATGTGAATGGTATGTTGCCAACGCCTGAATATTCCCGTGTTTCTTTTAACCTGATCCCGGGTGTAGGGGAATATTTCGTTTTTCCTGCCCTGACACTGAATGGTCCCTGCGACATCATGGTTTTTGAAGGCATTCCGGGTGGCGCAATGGATGGCTGGCAAGAGGCCAGAACACCGCAGGAACATCTGGCCTATAACAAGCAGATCCTCAAAACTTTTCTGCCGTGGGAGTCTGAACGTTGTGAGCATATAGAGCTGACCGATGAAAATGGCATTCTGGCGAAACGTTTTGCCCCAGTAGTGCGTAAACCCGTGTTGACGTTGCCTTCTGGTCGTCAGATTTTTGGACTGGGGGATGCCGTGGTCACGAATGATCCGCTGACTGGACAAGGCTCAAATAACGCAACAAAAGCCTGCAAAGTCTATTACGAAGCCATTCTTGCCCGTGGCGATAAACCTTTTACGGCTGAATGGATGAACGATACGTTTGAACAATTCTGGCAATATGGTCATTACGTTGTGGAATGGACAAACAGCCTTCTTATCCCACCAAAGCCACATGTTCTGGAATTATTAGGAGCCGCCCAGCGTTTGCCGTCACTCGCCAGCACGATTGCTAATGCGTTCAACCATCCTCCGGTACTGTTCCCGTGGTGGAAAGATGCTCGTGTTTGTGAAGAATACATCCATTCACAACTGATTGAAGAAATTCGGGCATAAACGGGGGAAATAAACATGAGCGTAACGCTCTGAATAACCAAATGCCGCTATTTGATAGTGAATGGGGTGCAACGGAATTTGAAACGAGAGATTTGCGCACGCTTTTTGGGAAGTATCCGACAGGGGTTGCCATTGTTGCGACTCGCACTGCTGAGGGACGTAATGTGGGATTGACCATCAATTCATTTGCTTCACTTTCACTGGAGCCGCCTTTGGTGCTCTGGAGTTTGGTCAATCATTCACCTAATCTGTCCGTGTTCCGTGATTGCGAATATTTCACCATCAGTATCCTGAGTTGTGATCATCAGGAACTGGCTCTGCGTTTTGCCAGTTCGCGGGTAGAAAATAAATTTCAGGGTATTTCAGTGCAGGAAACACCCGAAGGTATCCCTTCGATTGGAGGAGCGATAGTGACACTGGTGTGCGCCAATCACCAGCAAACGCATCTTGGTGATCACTTGCTGGTAATCGGAGAGGTCAAACGCATTGCCAGTATCGAAGGTAAGCCATTGGTTTTTCACGGCGGTATGTTTACCGGTCTGCATGATATTCACGGAATATAAAAAATGATTCTGTTGGAAAACATTCAGGAGAGCATGATTAATGAATAGTCCGTTAAATGCGTTTGTCATGGCGTTAAATCAAGGCAGTGTGAAAATCATCGACCTTACACAAACATTGACGCCGGATTTTCCGGCCTTGCAGTTGCCTGAACAATTTGGACAAGTTTGGGCCTTCAATGTGGAACGCATTTCTCACTATGACGAGAATGGCCCAGGTTGGTACTGGAACAATTTTAGTTGTGGTGAGCATACCGGCACGCATTTTGATGCGCCAATACATTGGATCAGCGGTAAAGATCAGCCGGATAACAGTGTTGATACTATTCCCTTGCATAATTTTGTTGCGCCTGCTGTGGTGGTGGATGCCAGTCAGCAGGTGGCACAAGATCCAGACTGGATATTGACGGTTGAGTTTTTACAGTCCTGGGAAGAGCAGCATGGTCATATTCCCGCCGGAGCATGGTTGCTGTTCAGGACAGATTGGTCGAAATGGGCAGACGATCCGGTACGTTTTCTCAACCTGCATGATGATGGTGCCCATACACCAGGTCCTAGTCAGGAAGCGGTGGAATGGTTGATCCACGAGCGGGATATTCGAGGGTTCGGGGTAGAAACCATTAATACGGATGCGGGGCAATCGTATGCCTGGCCAGTGGCATATCCCTGCCACACGTTAATGCACGGGGCGAATAAATATGGCTTGCAGTGCCTGAAAAACCTCGATTTGTTGCCTCCCACGGGGGGGGTCATTATTGCTGCTCCTCTCAAAATTGGTGGTGGTTCGGGAAGTCCCCTGCGTGTTCTGGCATTGGTTGAATCTTTCTCTGGAGCGATACCATGACAGATTCCAGGCCACAAGTGATCGTTGTCGGCAGTGGCATCAACTCGTTGGTATGTGCCGCTTTGTTGGCAAAATGGGGTAAATCGGTCTTGGTACTGGAACGCAACGCAGTACTTGGCGGTTGTATTCGCACGGAAGAACTTTTTTCCGGTTATACCCATGATGTGCTCTCTTGCTGGTATCCATTGTTTTTAGGCAGCCCAGCCTATCAGGAACTCAAGCCTGCGTTGGAAAAGGCAGGCTTGGTGTTTTTGCAAAGCGATTATTCAACGGGGTTGGTACAACCTAATGGCAAGGGAATTGCCTTAAAGCACGATATTCTGGCCTCAGCTTTGCGGCTTGATGAAATCGCGGCAGGTGATGGAGAGACATTGCGTCGCATAGCACAGCAAATCTTCCATGATGATGCGGCGCTGATCTTTGGTTTATTAGGGCAAAATCCCTATGGTTGCGGGATACTCAAATTATTGTTCTCTGAATGGCGCAAACGTGGCCTGGATGGATTGGCTAGGTTTGCCGGCAGTTCGCTGGAAACTTTCCGGCGCTGGGCTGAACGTGAGTTACAGTCTGATTTCGGCCGTGCTTTGCTGGCACCGTGGGTATTGCATACGGGGTTAGGGCCGGATGATGCCAGCTCCGCTCTGATCGGTAAGCTCACCTTTACTGCTGTAGTTGCCGGCGGGATGCCGGTGGTAAAAGGTGGCAGTATGCGTATGGTAGAAGCCCTAACAGGGATCATTGAGCAACACGGCGGTCAGCTTATCACCCATGCTCAAGTTGACCGTATCATCACCCAAGGGCAGGGCAAAAAGCGTCGTGCTTCTGGTGTGATGGTTGCGGGGCAGGTTTATCACGCCAGCGAAGCGATAGTCTGCAATGTACCCCCCCAACAGCTTTATGGTCACTTGCTGGATAGGGTTCCCGATACTCTTTTGCAACAAGCACGGAACTATCGCTATGGGCGCGGGGGAATGCAGATTCATTTTGCCTTGAACGCCCCACCGCCGTGGTGTGAGCCTGAATTGTGCCATGTGCCACTGGTTCATTTAACGGAGAGTATGGAACAAGTCTGTTTATCCGTGACACAGGCTAATAATGGTTATCTACCCAGTCATCCGACACTGGCGATAGGACAGCCAACAGCCCTTGATCCTTCCCGTGCGCCAAAAGGCGGTTGGATTTTATGGATTCAAATGCAGGAATTACCCACGCAGCTAAAAGGCGATGCTTTGGGAGAAATTCCCATTCCTGTCGATGGCAATTGGAATGAGGCAATTCGCGAAGCGGTTGCGGATCGGGTGCAGGCTCGTTTGGAAACAGTGATGCCAGGTTTTTCATCTTCGATTGTTGGCCGCAAAGCTTATTCTCCGGCGGACTTACAGGCATTGAACTGTAACTTGTCAGGGGGAGATCCCTATTCAGGCATTTGCTCACCTGATCAATTTTTCTGGTTACGCCCGTTTGCCCCTGCGCAAGGTGCCAAGGCGCATCAAACTCCAGTCCGTAACGTGTTTCACATTGGGGCTTCAACTCACCCAGGCCCCGGATTAAGTGGGACTTCTGGCTATCTTGTCGCTCGTCGACTTGCGCGACGCTGATCAAAGTAGCCAATCATTTCATTTTTTATCAATTCATCTCTTACAGAGAGGAGGGTTATATGACGTCCAAATTCAGACGGCTCTTTTATGCAGCGGTTTTATCACTGCCAGGTTTCTTGGCTATGGTAAGTCATTCCGCGATGGCAACAGAAGGTGGTGTCGGCGCCTATCCTGATGGTCTGGATAATTACTTATCCGGTGCTTTACCGCCTGCGGGCCTTCATACCCTGTTTTATGGTGGCAATATTCACTATACCAAGCTTAAGGACAATCATGGCAATTTGATTCCTGTTCCTGGTTTTAAAGTCAACGTGAATGTCCTTGCCCCGCGATTGGTTTGGGTGACCGAGGCGCAAGTCTTTGGCGGCCAGCTGGCTTATCATGCTATCGTGCCATTATTGGATGTCACCGCTGATACTGCTGACAAACATGATAACAGCAAAGGGATAGGGGATATCACCTTTGGCCCTGCTTTGGGTTATCATCCCGCGCCTGATTTGGCTTATGTTATTGGCTTGAATGTCAATGCACCGACAGGCCACTATGACCGCAACGATCTTTCCAGCCTGGGGAAAAACTATTGGACAGCGCAACCCGTCTGGGCAATCAGCTATTTCCCTGCTGACGGCATCAATGCGGATTTAAAAGTGATGTATGATGTCAACTTCCGCAACAAGGACACTAAAACAACCTCCGGCCAGGCACTACATGCGGATTATGCGTTGGGTTGGGGATTTGGCAACGGTTTGGTCGCAGGCGTTGGCGGTTATGTTTTTCAGCAGATCACGAATGATAGTGGCTCAAACTCCGCACAGGGTAAAGCGAGGGCGGTGGGTTTCGGTCCTTCCATTCGCTATGCCAATGATAAAGGCTGGCTGCTGACTTTGAAGTGGCAAAAAGATTTTGTTGTCAGTAATCGCCCATCAGGTTCTCAAATTTTCTTAAAAGCGGCCATTCCATTTTGAGGACGTATTTTTTTATATACCAATCTAACTTCAAGATGCGTGTGATATCTCCCCGCGAAGCGGGGAGATATCAGGTTTCATATTGTGTTGCAAATTACAACTTGAAGTTGCATGGGTATAAACACTATTTAACATTATGATAAACAATAAAAAAGCCCCTGACATTCAGAGGCTAAACTTGCGAAAACATGAGGACAGAATATTTACAAAAGTTTTCAATTACACAGTGATAAATCTTTCACATATGTTGTTGGTGACATCCACGATATTTTATCACATGTCAGATAACCATCATTTTTTAACTTATAGCTAACATAAAAAGAGACAGGTAAGCTGATGATGAATGATAAAATTGCCAACCAAACCATAAAGTTAACAATCACTTTATTAAATTTAGGTTGCCTATTAAAAATAAAGAAAAAAATAGAGCATAATAACGCGTAAAATAATAGAGGTGAAGTCATGACACCAATAACAACAGTGGCAGAAAATGTTATTTCATCTTTCATTAATATTAATGAAACAGCATCGCCAATAACGAAAATAACCGTAAATATTACTAACAATAATAATATTAGCACACCTAATGCTTGGAAGTATTTACTATTCACCTAAACCTTCCTAATTCATTAAAAAAATGCTGTAAATCCGCTTCCGGTGTTCTTGGTTTTCTTTTCATTTCTTCTTTCAAAAGTGCTATTAATTTTTCACTTATCCCATATTGCTTATCAAGAGTATCTAAAATATAAGCCGCTATAACTCCAACAGCTAAAACTATCAGAGCAACGGCAATAATACTTCCACCTAAAAATGCAGTGGCAGTTAAAAGTGATCCTACAACCCAGGAGGAAGCAGCAATAATAGCAGTTTTAGCCATATCCATGGTTACATTTCCAAGAAAATCGGCTAGCGTATATTCATCCTTAAAAATACTTTCTATTACTCGATATCCAATAGAAAAAATGATGGAGAATCTAACTCCTTGAACAACGCTTGCATTAAGACCCTGCTGCCCAATTCCCATTCCAAGCATTTGGGGATTTTGGGCACGATATCGTGTCCCCATGATACGATTCCGAAGACCTGCATGCCCTGATATGTGAATATACCTTTCCCCATTTTTTCCTACATGTTCTGCCGCTTTAATGCCTAAGCTCTTAAATTCTCGAACAACATCATGGAATCCACGTGAATCATAGATATTTCCTGCGTAGGTAGATATGGGATCAGTGACAGAAAATACACGCGCCATAGGATTTTTTTTCTTGTTTCCTGGTCCGTCCATACCTCTTGCAAATGCTTCTCCATGATTTGGACTTTGTGGACGGCGGGGACTGATATCCTCAATAATGCTTTGAGCTTCTGATAATGTGAGAACAAAGTGATACTGGGTATTATCCCTCAATACTTTTTCTAGACCAATAGCATCAAAAAATTCATGTTGAGGCTTTAGCTGATTAATTCCCACATTCCCCCTTAAAACATCCCCCATATAGCCATCCCAAGTGGGATTATATTTCTTATGTGTCATTCCTCAATTCTCCGTAGCACTCAATATCAAATTAATAATTGATTGAATTGTGTCAAGATTTCCGATGTAGCATCAATTAAGCAGGATATAACAACAATGCTTACCCATTCCAGCATAGAAAAGATCCACCTTTAAATTTGTGATGAATCTCTATTCTTAAGCAAAATCAGACAATTACTTAATTTTAATTTCAGTCATACCATAATAAAAAAATTATGCACTAAATTTATTATCCCAGACTCATCCGGCTTTTATTTGCCTGCCAGAGATACCCCCCTATAAATCTTTTTTCTCCTCTCAGTTACGATTGCCTGCCTGAGGAAAAACACCTCACAGGAAAGAAATTTACCCAACGCATCGAGAGAACTAATCTTACCCTACGTATTCGCATTAAGAGACTGAATCGAAAAACGATAGGTGACTCCAAATCCGAAGAGATGCACGATAAAGTGATGGGAACGTTTATTGAGCGTGAATTCTATCTCAGGTAATGGTCACGTATTCAAAATGTTGATTGGTCTTAAATATAATATTCTCTTTCGATAAAAGTCCCGATGACTTTGTCATGCATTTCCGGTGATTTTGAATAGCCTAATGTTTTACGATTCAGCCGCTTAATTCGGTTTCTAAGGGTGAGGTTTTCACGTTCAATACGCTGCGTAAAACTTTTTCCGATGAGGTGTTTATCCGTGGGCAACAAGGTGTAAGCCTTGAATTTATCGGTACACCAAAAAGCGACGTTAAAGTGCGATAATTTTTTGAGCAGTTTCTTCAACGTCTTTTTGCTTCGTCGGCCGAAAGTATGGGCAATAATACGCTTCAGACGAGGCTCCCAAGCATACCATAACCAACGTTGTTGCTTTTTATTCCCAACAAATGACCACATCTCATCGACTTCACAGATGAGCTCAATTTCCACCTGTTCCAGCGGTAATGTGGTTACACATCGTGGGGACAATTTTTTAAAGTGCGAACGACAGCATTAATACTGATATGTAGTGCCCGTGCAGTGTCACGGATACCGGCATTATTCATGGCAAGATCCACAACTTGTTCTTTTATGCCCGTCCGGCAAGCACGATAAGCATATTCAAGCTGAAAAGTACGGCGACAAGACAGGCAACGATAACGCTGACGTTCACCTTGACCCGTGCCATGTTTTCTTACCGATTCGGTTTGTTGACAAAATCGACATTTCACTTCTACCGTTGCCATCTGATTTCCTGAAAAAGTGAGGAGTATACATGAGAAACAACAAATTGAATACGTGACCGAAAATTTTGCCGACGCCATGATAAAAAAGTGCTTTCATAGGCTTTCTCCACGTCAGTCTTCTTGCTGCTCTTGCTCTTTAGTTGCCTGAATTTTCTCTTTATTGGTCATGTCCTGTCTCTTTTTCAGTTTCTGCCAGATGCGGCTTTCCTGCCCTCGCCACAGGCGTTGAATATTATCGTGATGACGCACAAGCACCAGACATGACAGCATGGCAACGGGGAAAGTGAATTCAGGTTTGAACCA
Source organism: Xenorhabdus sp. SGI 60 (assembly GCF_056632175.1). Taxonomy (NCBI): domain Bacteria; kingdom Pseudomonadati; phylum Pseudomonadota; class Gammaproteobacteria; order Enterobacterales; family Morganellaceae; genus Xenorhabdus; species Xenorhabdus sp. SGI 60. The sequence continues at coordinate 3,752,300 of NZ_CP196860.1, forward strand.
CCAGACGTAGAAAGGTGCAATTAATGCACTGATGATGGCACCCAATGAGGAATAGCCGCTTAACAGCACTGTTAGCATCCATGTCCCCGCGATCAATCCCATCAGATCCCAACCGATAGCAGCAATGGCACCGAAAGCGGTTGCAACGCCTTTTCCTCCCTTGAAATGGAAGAAGATGGGATAAATATGCCCCAGACAGGCAGCAATGGCGGTAATACCTAAATAAAATGGGGAAACGTTGAGTTTGTATGCCAGCCAAACCGGTATTAGCCCTTTTAGAACATCACAAATCAGCACTGCCAATGCAGCCCATTTACCACCAATGCGCAGTACATTTGTTGCTCCAGGGTTGCCGGAACCCTGCTGACGGGGATCGGAAAGCCCTGCCAAACGGCAGATCAATATCGCGCTGGATATAGAGCCACATAAGTACGCGAAGATGATCATGCCAAGCGCGATTGCACTCATAAGATATCTCCAATGAATAAGGGTCGTTTTCTTAAGTCTAACAATGGATAATACGCACATTTCGTCGGAAGTGGTATCTGGCGAACCGAAAAATGGGGAAAAGGTCGTGATGGATATCGTATTTATTGAAGAATTAACCGTGATTACCACTATTGGTATTTATGACTGGGAACAAACAATTAAACAGAAATTAGTGCTCGATATCGAAATGGGATGGGATAACAAACGAGCCTCTTCCAGTGATAATGTTGAGCACTGTCTGGATTATGCCAAGGTGAGTGAGGCGATTATTAATCATGTGGCAAGCCAACGTTTTGCTCTGGTCGAACGGGTTGCAGAAGAAGTGGCAGGTATCTTGCTGAATCAATTTCATTCGCCTTGGGTCAAGGTTAAAGTCAGTAAACCAAGTGCAGTTGCACATGCAAAAAATGTCGGCGTAGTGATTGAGCGGAGTGCGGGCTAATTGAAAAAGCGTCCCAATTTAATTAATGGCTTGGGACGCTAAATTGATGGGTGAACTTAATCAATCGATTGTTGTTTCCAGTCTGCGATGGCAATGTGCCGTTGACGTTCCAATTCTGTGCGGATCCCGGCCCCCTGAAATCCACGGGCAATCACTTCCTGGACGCTGACTTGGCTGGCAATGGCAAACATTTTACGTAAATAATCAGCTTGTGGATAAGATGCAGTTTCTGCTCCTGGGTATCCACGACTGTCTGCTTCACTACAGGTAATTAGTTGTTCAATGCGTTGCGGCTTGCGCCAGGCATCCACGGCATTAAACAAGCTCAGTAAGGTTTCTGGCGGTAATTGTTCTACGGTATGTACCCAATTGTGATATAGCGTCACAATCGTGGCTAGGTCGCGTGCCGAGTTGGGAATGCACAGTCGTTCACACATTTGTTTCAGTGGCATTCTTTCGATATGGCTACATAGTGAGGCGAAACGAATGTCTGTCTCTTCGCTCAATTGGGTGGATATTTGCAAAACTCGCAATGAATGAAGTCCGGTATCATATTCAAGCAGAGGAACGCCAAACAGATTATCTATTTCAGGAAAGAGTACAGCCAATGCTCCGCAATCACGCAGAATCTGAAAATAAACTTGTGGTGATTGTGAAGTGAGCGCTTTTTCAGTTTCCCGCCAAACGCGTTCAGGGGTCAATGAGGATAATTCACCACTTGCGACCATTTCTGTAATGAGCGTTTGGGTCTCTGGTGCGATTGAAAAGCCTAGATGGGCAAAACGGGCAGCAAAACGAGCCAAACGCAGCACACGTAATGGATCCTCTGCGAACGCAAGAGAGACATGGCGCAAGATACGATTTTTGAGATCATTGGCACCCTGATAGGGATCGATTAATGCACCTTCACGAGTTTGTGCAATAGCGTTAATCGTTAAATCACGGCGCCGCAGATCTTCTTCCAGCGTCACATCGGGAGCGGCATAACAGCTAAAACCGGTATATCCCTGACCTGATTTCCTTTCCGTACGTGCCAGCGCATACTCTTCATGAGTTTTGGGATGCAAGAAGACAGGAAAATCCTTGCCAACTTGTTGATACCCCTGAGACAGTAGTTCCTTTGGGGTGCTGCCAACGACAACCCAGTCCCGTTCGGTGACGGGCAAACCCAATAATTGATCGCGAACTGCGCCGCCAACCAAATAGACTTTCACGCTTATTTTCCTTAAATCAGCTCATCCAACGATCTTTCTTTTTTCGGCGAGGGATAATGTGCGGCAATATAAGCCCCAAAATCAGGCCAATGCCTGCAACTCCACCGCCATAGGTAAACCACTGCAAGATGATCTCTCTTTGTTTATCATCCAACTGCAAATTGGCAACTTCTACCTTTTTCTCAGCCACAGTTAATTTGCTCTGGAGTTGGGCATTCTCTTTTTTCAGATCACTGATGATCTTATCGCTGTTTGCCACTTTGTTCTGCAACTCAGCGGTACGCTTATTCCACTTATCGTCAATGGTGGCCAGATTTTCAGTGAGTGTTTTGATCTCTTGTTCCATTGCAGGAAGGCGTTCATGCAAGCTTGGAATGGCGCTGAGTTCATTGGCGAGTATCCAGCTTGTACGCCCTTTGCTGTCTTGAATTTGCAAGAAACCATTATCTGATTTAGGGCTGATTAATATGACTTCTTCGCCGGCATTCAATGAGCCAATGATACGGTTTTTAATGCTCGGGCCGCTACGAATGTAAGCTGATAACTCATCGGAAACATAGCGTTTTTCTTCAGCGTGTACGGATAATGGAAGAGTGAAACTCAGTAACAAAATAAATAATTGATGTAGTTTTTGCATTCTGTGCTCAGCTGTTCTCTGTGTATGGATCAAATCGTAATTTAAACTACTCAAGGGATAGTAAAGAGTTAAGTTTGTGGGTGCAATCAGTAAACCAGAATGAATGTGATATCAACTGGCCGAATACACGCCTTTTGAGGTTTTTTTGGTGAAATAAAAGTGATGTTTGTTGAGATAATACCCTATTGTGGTTTATTTTTCTCTTCTGTGAAAAGTTTTTCTTCTGTGAAAGAAAGTGTGAACAGGATTAAGAAAAAATTCTGTAATATCCATTGAGGAATAAAAAATATGAGTTCTGTAGAAATAGAATTGAAACTGTCCGTGAAGCCTGATGCGATATCGGCCGTTTGCCAGCAGTTATTTCAGTTTCCTCATGATTACACTTCACCACAACACCTGACTAATATTTATTTTGAGACGCCTGATAATCAATTGCGGCGTTGGGATATGGGGTTGCGTATCCGTGGTTTTGATGGGCACTATGAGATGACCATCAAAACCGCCGGTAAAGTGATAGGTGGGTTACACCAACGCCCTGAATTCAATATCCCTTTGTACCAACCTAAATTAGATCTGACACGGTTTCCCGACCATATCTGGCCTGAAAATACCGATCTCGCTTATCTACAGGCACAATTGACGGAATTATTCAGCACCGACTTTAACCGTGAAAAATGGCTTGTGACCTATGGAGAAAGTGAAATTGAAGTCGTGCTGGATCAGGGGACCATTTTTTCTGGCAATAAAGATTCAGGAGATCAAACTTCGCCCATTTGTGAGTTTGAACTGGAACTAAAAAATGGAAATATCATCGATATTCTGTCATTGGCAAACAGACTGGCATCACAGAATGGCCTGCGTTTAGCCAATAAAAGCAAGGCGGCACGGGGTTATGCGCTTGTTCATGGTTTGCCCCATAAGATATTGCCAAAAGTACCGAACGAGTTGGAATGGCAGCAGCCATTGTCTGTGCTTCTGCCTGAAATTTTGGCGCAATGGCAGGAGCAAGAAGAAGGATGGCTGGCGGGGTTGTCAGAAGGTAAAACGGGATTGGCGCAGGTTCTGCAATGGTTGATAAAACTGACCGAAAGACAGACAGTCGGTTTGCCGCTCTTGGGTGTATTAGCCGATTTATTGCCGGAATTAAAAGTTGTTTTATCTATGAACTATTCACAGGCAGAAACGTTGTGTTATAGCGCTTCTTGGTTGCAATGTAAGCTGGCATTAATGCAGTGGTTGCTGGCTCAATCCCAATAATTCCCTTTTTTTATTAAAAAACGGTCATAAGGAAAAACCAGTTATGCGGCCACTTTCATCACTTTTAACCGAACAATTACAGCATATTGTTGCGGATCTTCCGTCATTAGGGGAAACAATAACGCCTTTTACACCTGATGAACAGGCTGTGCTGTCATTGAGTGAATTTGTAGCAGAAAACGTGTTATCACATCCTGCATGGCTAGTGGATATTCGCCAAAATTCTCCCCAACCGGAAGAGTGGCAACATTATTCCCATTGGCTGGGACAAGCGCTGCTGGCGGTAAATGATGAAAATGGTTTGATGCGGTGTTTACGTCTTTTCCGCCATCGGATATTGGTCAGGATTGCCTGGTCGCAGGCATTGCAAAGCAGTACGACAGAACAGACATTGCAGCAATTAAGCATGTTGGCCGAAACCTTGATTATAGCCGCCCGTGATTGGCTTTATCTGCGTTGTTGTCAGGATTGGGGAACGCCTGCCAATAGTGATGGAGTAGCACAGCCGCTACTGATTTTGGGAATGGGAAAATTGGGCGGCGGGGAACTTAATTTTTCCTCTGATATTGACCTCATTTTTGTGTATCCAGAAAACGGAGTTACGCAAGGTGGGCGTCGGGAAATGGATAATTCCCAGTTCTTTACCCGATTAGGACAAAAATTAATTAAGGCACTGGATCAACAAACCGCAGACGGATTTGTTTATCGTGTCGATATGAGATTACGTCCATTTGGTGACAGTGGCCCTTTGGTGTTCAGTTTTCCGGCATTGGAAGATTATTATCAGGAACAAGGGCGTGACTGGGAGCGTTATGCTTTGGTGAAAGCACGCATTTTGGGCAATGATGATCAGGTTTATTGTCAGGAACTGCGCCAGATGTTGCGACCGTTTGTCTTCCGCCGTTATATCGATTTTAGTGCAATTCAATCCTTGCGCAATATGAAAGGCATGATTGAACGGGAGGTCCGTCGTCGGGGATTAAAAGACAATATTAAATTAGGCGCAGGCGGAATTCGTGAAATTGAGTTTATCACCCAGGTTTTTCAGCTTATCCGTGGAGGCAGGGAGCCAAGCCTGCAATCTCGTTCATTGTTGCCAACATTGAAGGCTATCGACGATTTGGCTTTATTGCCACCGGAACAGTTAAAGCAGCTTAAAGAAAGTTACCTGTTTTTACGTCGGCTTGAAAACCTGCTGCAATCTATTCATGACCAACAAACGCAAACTTTACCGGATAATGCGTTGGATCGTGCCCGTCTCTCTTGGGGCATGAATTTTGCTCATTGGGCTGAATTGATGGCAGAAACCGAGCGCAAAATGAGTGCGGTGCGAAGTATTTTCCAACAGTTGATTGGTGACGAAATAGAAGAGCCTAGTGAAGAATCCGGCCATATCCCCTTCAAAAGCTTATGGCAGGAAGCTTTGCACACAGATGAACTTATCGCATTGATTCCTCATCTTGATAAAGAAAAAGCCCGGAAAATGCTTGATGTCATGGTGCTTTTCCGTCAGGACGTCAGTAAGCGCACCATCGGCCCACGGGGAAGGGATGTGCTTGACCAGTTGATACCACGTTTGTTGGCAAAAATTGCAGCCAGGGAAGATACCGAGATCGTTTTGGCGCGGATTACTTCTTTGTTGCTCAGTGTCGTCAGTCGCACGACTTATCTGGAGCTGATACTGGAATCAGAACAGGTCATGATTCATGTTATCCGGCTCTGTGCTGCTTCTCCGATGATCGCCCGCCAGCTTGCTCGTCACCCCGTGTTGCTGGATGAGCTACTTGATCCTAAATCGCTGTATCAACCGTTACCGATAGACGCGTATCGCGATGAACTTTATCAATATCTGCTACGCATTCCAGAAGATGATGAAGAGCAATTGTTGGAGGCTTTGCGCCAATTTAAGCAGGCGCAGTTATTGCGGATCGCGGCAGAAGATATTGCGGGCGTTTTGCCTGTGATGAAGGTGAGTGATCACCTGACTTATCTGGCGGAAGCCATTATTGAGGCTGTTGTACGGCTGGCGTGGAACCAAATGGTAAAGCGCTATGGTGCACCTGCTCATTTATCCCAACAGCAGGGATTGGGCTTTGCCATTATTGGTTATGGCAAATTGGGGGGTTGGGAACTCGGTTATGGCTCTGATTTGGATCTGGTATTTTTGCTGGATTGCCCGATGGGAGTAATGACAGACGGCGCCCGCTCCATTGAGGCCCGTCAATTTTATTTGCGTCTTGCCCAACGTATCCTGCATTTGTTCAGCACCCGAACGGCGTCGGGGGTATTGTATGATGTTGATGCTCGTTTGCGGCCATCCGGTGAGTCAGGGATGTTGGTCAGTACCCTTGAAGCCTTTGATGATTACCAAAAAAATGAGGCGTGGACCTGGGAACACCAAGCACTGGTTCGTGCACGCATGGTTTTCGGTGATGAGAAAATGCGCCATGATTTTGAACGCATTCGCCGTGAAACTTTATGCCTTCCCCGTGATCCCGATCTTTTGCGCCAACAGGTGCGTGAGATGCGAGAAAAAATGCATCGGCACTTGGGCAGCCATCAACACGATCAATTTGATATCAAAGCTGACCCAGGAGGGATCACGGATATTGAATTTATTGCTCAGTATCAGGTGCTGCGTTATGCACCAGAAAAAGCCAGGCTGACCCGTTGGTCTGATAATGTACGAATTTTCGAATTAATGGCGCAGCATAATATTATGGATGAGCAGGAGGCGATGGCGCTGACACAGGCTTACATTACCATGCGTGATGAATTGCATCATTTAGCGTTACAAGCGTTATCCAGCCGGGTTTCCGTTGGACATTTCAGCCAGCAGCGAGCATTGATACGTGATAGCTGGCAAAAATGGTTAGAATATCGCTGCTGACGCAGTCGCTTTTCCTGAGTTTGCTGGCACTAAGTCTGGTTATGGTAATATCCGCAACAGTTTATTTTGATATTTGGAGCATGGGATGAAAGTAACACTCCCGGATTTTCACCGCGCAGGTGTTTTGGTTGTTGGCGATGTTATGTTAGATCGCTATTGGTATGGTCCAACTAGCCGCATTTCACCGGAAGCGCCCGTCCCGGTGGTTAAGGTTGAAACCATAGAAGAGCGTCCTGGTGGTGCGGCTAATGTCGCCATGAATATTGCTTCCTTGGGGGCGAATTCACGTCTGGTCGGCTTGACGGGCATTGATGATGCGGCACGAGCATTGAGTGAGAAACTCAGTAGTGTGAAAGTCCGTTGTGATTTTGTTTCTGTCCCAACGCATCCAACTATCACGAAACTGCGTGTCTTATCGCGTAATCAGCAATTGCTGCGTCTGGATTTTGAAGAGGGTTTCCAGAATATAGATGCCCAGCCGATGCTGGAAAAAATTCAGCAATCCTTACCGCATATTGGCGCGTTGGTACTGTCGGATTACGCTAAAGGAGCGCTAAACCAGATTCAGGCGATGATTAAGCTCGCCAATGAAGCTAATGTTCCTGTGCTTATTGATCCAAAAGGCAGTGATTTCAGCCGCTATCGTGGTGCAACATTGCTGACGCCAAATATGTCAGAGTTCGAAGCTGTTGTAGGGAGCTGCAAGGATGAAGATGAGTTAGTGCAGAAAGGCACGAAACTGGTGCAGGATTTGGCGCTGAAAGCACTGCTGATCACACGTTCTGAGCGAGGTATGAGTTTATTGCAGGTTGGGCAGGCGCCCCTGCATTTGCCGACTCAGGCACAGGAAGTCTTTGATGTCACTGGCGCAGGAGATACGGTGATAGGTGTATTGGCGACGGCATTAGCTGCGGGCAAGCCGTTAAACGAAGCCTGTTACCTTGCCAACGCGGCAGCAGGTGTGGTGGTTGGCAAATTGGGAACGTCCACTGTGTCACCGGTTGAGCTGGAAAATGCGGTGCGTGGACGCGCAGAAACCGGATTTGGCGTGATGAGTGAAGCCAAACTGAAGGAAGCTATTACGCAGGCGCGTCAGCGTGGTGAACGGATTGTCATGACGAATGGCTGTTTTGATATCCTTCATGCAGGACACGTTTCATATCTGTCTAATGCGCGTAAATTGGGGGATCGTTTGATCGTTGCCGTCAATAGTGATGCATCCACTAAGCGCCTGAAAGGGGAAACCCGCCCGGTGAATCCGCTGGAACAACGTATGATAGTGTTATCAGCGCTGGAATCTGTGGACTGGGTTGTGGCATTTGAGGAAGATACACCGCAGCGCTTAATCGCGGGTATCCTGCCAGATATTTTGGTCAAGGGTGGTGATTATAAGCCTAAAGAGATTGCCGGTAGTGAAGAAGTTTGGGCGGCAGGTGGCGAAGTTAAGGTATTAAACTTCGAAGATGGTATTTCCACAACCAATATCATCAAAACCATTAAGAGCCAGTAAGTTTGGCATTATGTGCCGTTATGCTTTTTGGCGCATAGCGGCATATTACCTCACGCAATTGTCTTCATGGCATTCTCTCTTGCCGCATTATTCAGCTTGCTGAGTTTTCTTGCCTGCTTCTTCGAGGCGAGTTTCCAATTCATTCAAGCGTTGTTCCATTGTGGCCAGTTTTTCACGGGTGCGCAACAAGACTTGTGTCTGAACATCAAATTCTTCGCGGTTAACAAGATCTAACTTGCTCAACTGGGATTGCAGAACAGCACGCAATTTTTTTTCCACATCATCGCCAAATTCTTTGACACCTTTCGGCATGGCATTGTGGAGCTGGCGAGCAATTTGTTCAATTTTCTTTGGATCGAGCATGATGATCATCCTTTGTATGATGTAATGGTGTTTCATAGCGTAACGATATTAGCAATATTTTAATACCCTATGGCGAAAGCATAAATGATTGAGAGTCAGGTTTCATATTTGATTTTGCTGATTGCTCCTGCCGATTATTAGCGCTATAGTGAAATTGTTTATCTCAGGGCAGGGTGAAAGTCCCTACCGGCGGTAACATGAAATATCGAATGATCATTTTATGCAGCCCGCGAGCGCTCTGTTTGTCATTATCCCTTTGTTGTTTTCGGGATAAAATAGAGGTCAGCAGATCCAGTGTGATTCTGGAGCCGACGGTGATAGTCCGGATGGGAGAGAATAACAGCATCAATCGAGTCTCGCGCTCGTCTGTTGTTTTTGTTGCCGTATTTTTGTGCAGCACGAACTCCTCAAAATTGCCCTGATTCTGGTAATCCATACATTTAAAGAGGTTTCTTTACCATGAATCAGACGCTACTTTCCTCATATGGAACGCCATTTGAACGTGTTGAACGTGCGCTTGCTGCTTTGCGTGCGGGTCAGGGCGTGATGGTACTGGATGACGAAAATCGTGAAAATGAAGGTGATATGATTTTCGCTGCTGAAACAATGACGGTAGAGCAAATGGCATTAACTATCCGCCACGGTAGTGGAATTGTTTGCCTGTGCTTGACCGAAGAACGCCGTCAGCAGTTAAAACTGCCCATGATGGTGGAAAATAATTCCAGCCAATATCAAACCGCTTTCACCGTCTCAATTGAAGCGGCACAAGGCGTGACAACCGGTGTGTCTGCGGCAGATCGCATCACTACGATCCAGGCTGCTATTGCAGATGACGCACAACCCAGTGATCTGAGCCGACCTGGACACGTTTTTCCTTTGCGCGCGCAATCGGGAGGGGTTTTAACCCGCCGTGGTCATACCGAAGCGACCATTGATTTGGTCAAAATGGCGGGGTTCAAACCAGCAGGCGTGTTATGTGAATTGACGAATGACGATGGTTCAATGGCTCGCGCCCCTGAAGTGATTGAATTTGCAAAACAGCATAATATGCCGGTAGTCACGATTGAAGATTTGGTGGATTACCGCTTAAAAATGGCAAAGGCAGCCAGCTAACGGGTTTTAAAAGGAATACTGGGAAGAGACACGCGCATGTACTTTGAAAGGCTACAGTCCACACCCTGTAGCCTTTCAGTATTTCTAAGACACTTCATCATTTTTGATTGACGATATTCAAGGAAGGAATGTCTTAATCCTGTCATAATTTTTTTATCATAATCCGAATTCATTATTCGAATGTTTAATTTGTTGTATAAGGGGCGGAAAATGAGTCTCCTGAGAATGCCTGCTCTATTCATTGGTCATGGTAGCCCAATGAATGCCATTGAAGATAACTGTTACTCACGCGCTTGGTTTGAACTGGGGAAGAAATTACCCAGACCAAGGGCGATTCTGGTGATTTCTGCGCACTGGTACACGAATGGTACAGCCGTTACAGCGATGTCACAGCCCAGAACTATCCACGATTTTGGTAACTTTCCCAGGGAATTACATGAAAAACAGTATCCGGCTAAAGGTTTTCCTGAACTGGCTGTATTGGTACAGGATATTCTTGAACCGATTGAGGTCGAGACTGATTTTGAAGAATGGGGATTGGATCATGGATCTTGGGGAATATTAGCAAAAATGTATCCTGATGCTGATATTTCAGTTATCCAACTGAGCATGGATCGCAATCAACCTGCTTCTTTTCATTATGAAATAGGGAAAAAATTAGCTTTACTGCGAGATGAAGGTGTCTTAATCATGGGCAGTGGGAATATTGTACATAACCTGCCGGCCGCAAAATTGGGAGCAGAACCTTTTCCCTGGGCACTCTCTTTTGAGCAGTATGTGCGTGAAAGTTTAACCAGTCTGGAAGAGCCTCATCCTCTGTTTAATGCTTTGGACAGGAAAGATGGTCAATTGTCTAACCCAACACCAGAACACTTTCTGCCATTGCTGTATGTGATGGGGACATGGGATAAAAAAGAGCCAATTTCAACGCCAGTTGAAGGGATTGAAGATGGCTCTTTAAGTATGTTATCGATTCAGATTGGTTGATTGAATCAATCCAAAATAATATGCGGGTAGAAGCGTGATAAATCTTGAGTAATCAACTCGCGGTCTTCACGGATACAGACACCCGCAGATTGATCATCCACTAACCAGCTACCGATCAGCGTATAGTTACCATCAAATTTCGGTAATGCGTGGAACTGTTGGATGATCATCCCTTCTTCTCCATAAGGACCATCCGCACTGGCGATTTCACGGCCGTTTTCAATGATGCGAATATTAGCTCCTTCGCGGGAGAACAGTGGCTTAATAACATAGCTGTTCATGTCTGAAGGACGTTCATCCGCAAAATAGGCAGGCAGTAGGTTAGGATGATTTGGGAACATTTTCCACAGCATTGGTAGCAGTGCTTTGTTGGAGATAATGCTTTTCCATGCTGGCTCCAGCCAACGGACACCAGCATCAGCCAGCTTGGTGGAAAACATCTCACGCAGCATAAATTCCCACGGATACAGCTTAAACAAGTTACTGATCACTTGATCCTGCAAGTCAGTAAACTGCCCTTTCTCACCTAACCCGATATCCTCAATAAACAGGAACTCGGTAGGAATATCGGCTTCCGCAGCACAATCCTGCAAATATTGGATGGTGCCACGATCTTCTTCAGTATCCTGACAGCAGGCCATGTGCAGCAGGCCAAACCCATGTTTTTCACGTAACTGTGCAAAACGCTCAATCAGCTTTTCTTGCAGGCTGTTGAACTGATCGGCATTTGACGGCAGATTGCCAGCATTAGTCTGGTCTTCCAGCCAGATCCACTGAAAGAAGGCCGATTCATACAGAGAGGTCGGGGTATCGGCGTTGTTTTCCAGCAATTTGGGTGGATTTTTGCCATCATAGGCTAAATCCAGACGGGAATAGAGCGAAGGCTGACTGGTTACCCATGAAGAGCGGATAAATTCCCAACAGTGTTTTGGGATCTGGAATTTGGTCAGCCACTCTTCACTATCGACCACTTTTTCCACGACCTGCAAACACATTTGGTGCAGTTCTGCCGTTACATCTTCAATTTCTTCAATTTGGTTCAGAGTGAACTGGTAATAAGCGTCTTCACTCCAGTAAGGCTGATCATACATAGTGTGAAAATTAAAACCAAACTCGGCTGCTTTTTCGCGCCAATCCGGGCGTTCGGTAATACTAATGCGTTTCATCTTTGATTAACCACCCATAGAACGGGAAAGAGCTGGCAGACGAACGCTGCATGGCAGATTGTTTCGCCACGGATTCACCGAAACCACCACGGGTAATCGTAGTTGTGGTTGCCGGTTTTGGTGCCATCGCTGTCTTTGGCACGGTCATGCTGCGACCACCTGCGGAGGCAGGGCCATAGCTTTTACCTGTTGCATCAACAAATTTGCCATTCGCTGGGCTGGAAGCCGATTGTGATGTGAACAGCGGTTGTGATGGTGCAGAGCTGCCGCCCATTAAGCGCCCCATCATATAACCTGCCATCAAAGGCATCCAGAAACTGCTGCTACTGCTTTGTGCCTGAGCTTGCTGGCCGACACCTGCCTGAGCCGGGGGTTGCGTACATTGTTGTTCACCGAATTCAGCCACACACTCTTCGCGAGTCGCATATTTTGGTGCGGTTTTTTCCGCTTCTTTCAGGGCGTTGTTGTAGGCAGTCTTGCATTGTTCGCTTTGAGAAGGATTTGCCTGGGAACACTCATCGGCATTCGTATAGAGTGATACCGTTTCATCGTTTTGTTCACAGGCAGAAAGCATAAAAACAGCACTGACAGCAAGCGCTACAGGTGTCAGGCGATAGCTTCGCCACGTTTTACGGAAAGAATCGCGGTTTATCTCTTTTGTCCGTTTCATTGTCATAGGGGCATCCATCTTGAAGGTCTTTGATTAAGATTAAGAGCCTTACCCCATTTTATTGTGCTCAATGGGAGCGGCTCTCAGGGATGTGCTAAAAAGCAACCCACGCAATCGCGGGCTGCTTTCTATTAGTATAGCGTTTTTAATATAACGTTTTTCAATTGAGAACGATAGTGCATTAATTCAGCGAACTGATGGCGTTTTCATCTCTTTAATGATACTGCTGGCAGAGGTTGAGATTTGTGTACCTAGCATCTTATTCAACTCTAGCAAATCATTTTCATTCAAAACGCCGCGCGCCTGTTTATTCTGTAACAGGGAAAGCAAGTAGTCGTAACGTGCTTTAGAGAGATTCTGTTTGGCTTGGTAAAGCTTGGTTGTCGCTTGCAATACGTCAACGATAGTTCGGGTTCCTACCTGATAGCCAGCTTCCATTGAATCCAATGAACTTTGTGTCGAGAGCACCGTCTGTTTGTTGGCTGCAACACTACTGATGGCAGCCGCAATGTTATTGGTAGAGGAATGTACTTCTTGTGTCACTTTACGATACGTATTTTCCAAATCCTGACTGGCGCTGACGAAATTATATTTCGCTTGCTCTACTTGAGAATAGGTAGCTCCACCATTGAATAGTGGTAGAGTTAAGGATAACCCAACAGAATTACCTCCTCTGTATATATCCCTCGGATTGCTCGCGCCCGCGATTATGGGTATTACTGATGTCTGTGCTAGAGACAAATCAATCGTTGGCATATAGCCTGTTTGTGATTCCTTGATCTGTTCACGACTTAAATCTTGTTTTAAACGCGCCGACAACAGGCTCAGGTTGCGGGTTTCAGCTTCTTTTAGCACTTGATCAGCAGGTTCCGGCTGTTTAGTCTTAAATTGATCAATATTTAATGCTGCCAGTTGTGGGTAGTAAGTGCCCGTAATCAGACGCAGTTTTTCCAAAGTATTGTCCAGATCGTTACGGTCAGAAACCTCTTTAGCCAGAATTGAATCATATTCGGCGCGGGCATTTTGTACGTCGGTAATGGCAACCAGTCCTACATTAAAACGCTGAGTTGTTTGATCTAATTGACGGTATAGTGAGGCTTTTTGGGCTTCACTGTATGTCAGGGCATCAATTTTATTCAGAACGTCAAAATAGGCTTGTGCAGTATCCAGAATTAATTTTTGTTGGGCTGCTTGGTAATTGATATCCGCGATGCCCGCCGTTTTCTCAGATTGATTCAGTTGGTTCCATTTCCCCATATCAAAAATAGTTTGAGTCAACTTTAGAGCAGCATTTGTGCCGTGATTTTCATCGTTTCTTGAATCGCGAAAACCTTTGTCATAAGTAAGCCCTGCACTCAGCCCCAATTGAGGCAATAAAGTGCTACGAGCTTGATTAATCTTTTCAACCACTGAATTGCGGTCAGCTTGTGCCTTAAGCAATTCAGGGTTTGTTTCTTTTGCCTGCTGATAAATCTGGAGTAAATCCGCAGCATGGCTTGAAGTACTAAAACCTACCAGATTCATAGCGATAAAAAGAGAGAGCAATTGTTTCATTTGCGTTCCTTGTTGTGCAGCTATTTGCCTCTGTATAAAAACTAATACCACAGATTCTAGCAGAGAATGCCAGCAGGGCAGGGTGGCTGTTTGTGCCATATTGCCTCATTTTTCTGCTTGTTTGTATCATCAAAACGAATTTATTTAGATCAATATGAAAAAATACCTTTTAATAATAGGAAATTTTAAAAACTAATCAGGAAGTTTTATGAGTAAAAATCTTGCCTCGCCATATACTTTTACTAAACAAGACGTCGAAGTTATTTCTCAAAAAACGCTTTATCGCGGTTTTTTTAAAATGACTGAATATCAATTCAAGCACCGCCTATTTCGCGATGGTTGGAGTGAAATCATTAAACGTGAAGTTTTTGAACGAGGTCATGCTGGCGTATTGTTGCCTTATGATCCGGTGCGTGATGAAGTTGTTTTGATTGAACAAATCCGTATTCCGGCGATTGAAACCAGTCATACGCCGTGGCTGTTGGAAGTGATTGCCGGCATGATCGAAGAGGGAGAAGGCGCTGAACAGGTCGTCCGTCGTGAAGCCGTGGAAGAAGCAGGAATTGAGGTTAAACGCTGCCAGCCTGCATTAAGTTATCTTTCCAGCCCAGGTGGTACGACAGAGCGCATGCATATCTTTGTCGGTGAAGTTGATGCCGCCACCGCGTCAGGGATTCATGGTCTGGAAGGTGAACATGAAGATATTCGCGTTCTGGTTGTGAGTCGCGATCAAGCCTATCAGTGGGTAGAAGAGGGCATTATTGATAATGCGGCTTCAGTTATTGCAATACAGTGGCTGGCATTGCACCATGAAAAACTTAGGAAAAAGTGGTTGGATCATCATTCCTAATTTATGTTGGAAAATGGGAAGTGTGCCCCAGCCAGCAGATCTTTTGCATCAAGACACGTTAAAATAATCCTTATGATCGACAGGAAAAGGAAACCCTTTGGAAAGCCTGCTTGAAGTACCTGTGGCAGAAGGCGCCACAGCCAGAATACTGCAAATTACCGACACGCACCTTTTTGCTAATAAGGGAGACTCATTGCTGGGAGTCAATACCTATCGCAGTTATCATGCTGTATTAGATAGGATTTTGCAGCAAAATCTCGATGTTGATTTGATCGTGGCGACAGGTGACCTGGTACAGGATCAGACCATCAATGCTTACCAGCATTTTGCTGAGGGCATTGCCCGTTTATCTGCACCTTGTGTTTGGTTACCCGGTAATCATGATTATCAACCTGCGATGGTTGACACGTTGGCAGCAGCAGGTATTTCACCTTCCAAGCAGATAGTTATCGGACAGCATTGGCAGTTGATTATGCTGGACAGTCAAGTGCAAGGTGTTCCTCATGGTGAATTGACGGATTATCAGCTTGAGTGGATGAAAAAATGCCTGGATGAGCACAGTGATCGCCATGCAATTATTATGCTTCACCATCACCCGATTCCGTCTGGATGCACATGGCTGGATCAGCACAGTTTGCGTAATGCTCCTGAATTATCAGAATGTTTGAAAGGAAAAACTCAGGTGAAAGCCATGCTGTGTGGGCACATCCACCAAGAAGTTGATGAAATATGGAACGGCATTCGAGTTATGGCAACACCATCAACCTGTGTGCAATTTAAGCCACATTGTACTAATTTTATGCTTGATACAGTGGCTCCGGGATGGCGTTATCTCGAACTGTCTGTGGCTGGCAATAATAAAGAAGCGAAATTGCAGACACAGGTTCACAGGCTTAAGAATAACGAGTTTTGCCCGGATTTAGATTCGGACGGGTATTAATGTCGACGTTACTCTACTTACATGGTTTCAATAGTTCCCCTCAATCAGCGAAAGCGAATGCGTTGAAAACGTGGTTACACCAACAGCACCCTGAAATTGACATGTTGGTGCCGCAATTACCCCCTTATCCTGAAGATGTGGCCATCTTACTGGAAGAACTGGTGATGGAGCACGCCGGCGAAAATATCGGGCTGGTGGGTTCTTCCCTGGGCGGTTATCTGGCTATCTGGCTTTCCCAGTGCTTTGGTTTGCCCGCTGTGGTTGTCAATCCTGCGGTACGTCCTTTCGACTTGTTTCAGAATTATCTTGGGGAAAACGTGAATCCCTATACCGAAGAGCGCTATACTCTCGAACCAAGCCATATACATGATCTCAAAGTGATGCACATTGACCCGCTGGAATCACCTGATCTTATTTGGTTATTGCAACAAACAGGGGATGAGGTGCTCGATTACCGTCAAGCCGTTGCTTACCTGATGCAGTGTCGGCAGACGGTTGAATCTGGTGGGAATCATGCTTTTATTGGCTTCGAATATTATTTCCCTCAAATCATTGACTTCTTAGGGCTAACCAGTGGCAATAGTAAAAAAATTGCCAAAAATAGGTAAACGACTGTTATTATCAACAGTATATCAATACTGATTGGCCCTCTAATAACGAAGCAACCGACAGAATTACAACATGACTCAATCTAGTTACAACGCAGAGGCCATTGAAGTCCTCAGTGGCCTGGAGCCAGTTCGCCGTCGTCCCGGAATGTATACTGATACAGCCCGCCCGAACCATTTGGCACAGGAAGTGATCGATAACAGTGTGGACGAAGCTCTGGCTGGTCACGCGAAGCATATTGAAGTAATCCTTCACAGCGATCAGTCTCTGGAAGTGATAGATGATGGCCGTGGCATGCCGGTTGATATCCATCCTGAAGAAAAAGTTTCTGCTGTTGAATTGATTTTGACCCGCCTGCATGCGGGCGGAAAGTTTTCCAATAAAAATTACCAATTCTCTGGTGGCTTGCATGGGGTTGGGATCTCAGTAGTCAACGCCCTGTCCAGACGCGTGGAAGTGACAGTTCGTCGTAACAGTCAGGTACACCAAATCGCCTTTGAAAATGGTGAGAAAGTACAAGAATTGGAAGTCATCGGCAGCTGTGGCAAACGCAATACCGGAACGAGTGTCCATTTCTGGCCAGATGAAAGCTATTTCGACATCCCCCGTTTTTCTGCCACCCGTTTGACTCATTTACTAAAAGCCAAGGCGGTACTGTGTCCGGGGGTTGAGATTGTTTTTAAGGACAAACTGAACGAGACCGAACAGAAATGGTGTTATGCCGACGGGTTGACAGATTATCTGCTAGAAGCCGTCAACGGGCTGACAACATTGCCACAAGCGCCTTTTGTCGGCACATTAAATGGAGATACTGAAGCGGTTGACTGGGCAGTGCTCTGGCTACCGGAAGGCGGGGATTTATTGACGGAAAGTTACGTCAACTTGATCCCAACGGTACAAGGCGGCACCCATGTGAACGGCTTGCGTCAAGGTTTGTTGGATGCCATGCGTGAATTCTGCGAGTTCCGCAATATATTGCCACGTGGGGTTAAACTCTCTGCCGATGATATCTGGGATCGTTGTGCTTATGTGCTATCCCTTAAAATGCAAGATCCGCAATTTGCTGGCCAAACCAAAGAGCGTCTCTCTTCCCGCCAGTCTGCGGCTTTCGTTTCCGGTGTGGTAAAAGATGCATTCAGCTTGTGGTTGAACCTGCATATTCAAGATGCAGAGCAACTCGCTGAAATGGCGATTGCCAGTGCGCAGCGTAGAATGCGGGCGGCGAAGAAAGTGGTACGCAAAAAGCTGACTAATGGCCCTGCTTTGCCGGGTAAATTGGCAGACTGTACTGCGCAAGATCTCAATATTACTGAACTGTTTTTGGTGGAAGGGGATTCCGCGGGCGGCTCGGCGAAGCAAGCTCGTGATCGTGAATTTCAGGCGATCATGCCACTGCGCGGAAAGATCCTGAACACATGGGAAGTCTCTTCGGATGAAGTGCTGGCTTCGCAGGAAGTTCATGATATCTCGGTTGCAATGGGTATCGATCCAGACAGCGAAGATCTAAGCCAACTACGCTACGGTAAAGTTTGCATACTGGCGGATGCAGACTCTGATGGATTGCACATTGCTACATTGCTGTGCGCCCTGTTTGTCCGCCACTTTCCGACATTGGTGAAACGTGGGCATGTCTACATGGCAATGCCGCCGCTGTATCGCATTGACCTCGGTAAAGAAGTACATTATGCGTTGGATGAAGGGGAAAAAAGCGCCATTCTGGATCGTTTGAGCCGCAAGCGGGGCAAGCCGAACGTTCAGCGCTTTAAAGGGTTGGGTGAAATGAACCCAATGCAGTTGCGTGAAACCACGTTAGATCCTAACACTCGCCGTCTGGTGCAATTGACTATCGACGATGAAAATTATCAAGAAACCCTCTCTGTCATGGACATGCTTCTGGCGAAGAAACGTTCAGAAGATCGCCGTAATTGGCTGCAAGAGAAGGGCGATTCCATCGATATCGAAGTTTAGCGCAAAGATAGTCAATACAGATCCTGAGGAAATTATTACATGAGTGAGATAACTCACGACGGTGTGGAGCGTCAGCCGCTCCACACGTTCACTGAAAATGCCTATTTGAATTACTCCATGTACGTCATCATGGACAGGGCATTGCCTTTTATTGGTGATGGCTTAAAGCCTGTTCAGCGTCGTATTGTCTATGCGATGTCAGAACTTGGGTTGAGCAGCAGCGCCAAATTTAAAAAATCTGCCCGTACCGTCGGTGATGTTCTTGGTAAATATCATCCACATGGCGATGGGGCTTGTTATGAAGCCATGGTTTTGATGGCACAGCCTTTCTCATACCGCTATCCGTTAGTCGATGGACAAGGTAACTGGGGCGCACCGGATGATCCAAAATCTTTTGCGGCAATGCGTTATACCGAATCCCGCTTGTCCAAATATGCCGAATTGTTGTTGAGTGAGTTGGGGCAAGGAACTGTGGATTGGGTACCAAACTTTGATGGTACATTGCAGGAGCCTAAGTGTTTGCCTGCCCGTTTGCCCAATATTTTGCTCAATGGCACCACCGGCATTGCCGTTGGTATGGCGACTGACATCCCGCCACACAATGCCCGTGAGGTAGTGAACGCACTGGTTACCATGTTGGATAAGCCTGATCTCTCGCTTGATGAGGTCATGGAATATGTCAAAGGACCGGACTACCCGACAGAAGCTGAAATCATCACGCCAAAAGAAGATATCCGCAAAATTTACAAAAGTGGTCGTGGTTCGGTGCGGATGCGGGCAATTTGGTCGAAAGAAGACGGTAACGTCGTGATCACCGCTTTGCCTCATCAGGTATCTGGCGCGAAGGTATTGGAACAAATTGCCAACCAAATGCGGGCGAAAAAGCTGCCGATGGTGGATGATCTGCGTGACGAATCTGATCACGAGAACCCAACCCGTCTGGTGATTGTTCCCCGTACTAACCGCGTGGATGTCGAGCAGGTAATGAACCACCTGTTTGTAACCACCGATCTTGAAAAAAGCTACCGCATTAATCTCAATATGATCGGTCTGGATAACCGTCCTGCTGTTAAGGGGCTGGTTGAAATCCTTAGTGAATGGCTGGTTTTCCGGCGCGAAACCGTGCGTAAACGCTTGAATCATCGTCTGGAAAGAGTGCTTAAGCGTTTGCATATCCTGGAAGGTTTGCTGGCGGCCTATCTTAATATTGATGAAGTCATCCATATTATTCGTCATGAAGATGAGCCTAAGTCAGTATTGATGCAGCGTTTTCAATTAACCGAAACGCAGGCAGAAGCTATTCTTGAACTGAAATTACGTCACCTGGCGAAACTGGAAGAAGTCAAAATCCGTGGCGAACAGGATGAATTGGCGAAAGAACGTGACAAACTTCAGGCGATTTTGGGTTCTGAACGTAAGTTAAATACGTTACTGAAAAAAGAAATTATTGCCGATGCAGAAAACTACGGTGATGACCGCCGCTCCCCACTCAAAGAGCGCTCGGAAGCGAAGGCCATGAGTGATCACGACATCCTGCCGTCTGAGCCGATTACTGTCATCATGTCAGAGATGGGCTGGGTACGTAGTGCGAAAGGGCATGAGATTGATCCGACAGGCTTGAATTACAAATCGGGTGACAGCTTCCGCAGTGCGGTACGTGGCAAGAGTAACCAGCCAGTGGTCTTTATTGATACCACAGGACGTAGTTATTCCCTTGATCCGTTGGATTTACCATCAGCCAGAGGGCAGGGAGAACCATTAACGGGCAAACTGGCATTGCCGGTAGGGGCATCGGTTGAGCATATTTTGATGGCGAAAGAAGATCAGAAATTCTTGATGGCATCTGATGCAGGGTATGGTTTTATCTGTACTTTCAATGAATTGATCGCCAAGAACCGTGCGGGCAAGGCCATGATTACTTTGCCTGAAAATGCCAGGGTGATGCAGCCATTGGAGATTAACAACGAACAGGATGATATGCTACTGGCGCTTACCAAAGCGGGTCGTATGTTGATGTTCCCGGTGTCTGACCTGCCACAGCTTTCAAAGGGTAAGGGCAATAAGATTGTTTCCATCCCGGCGGCACAAGCTGCATCAGGCGAAGATAGGTTGACTTGGTTACTGGTATTGCCCCCACAATCTTCAATCACGCTTTACTTTGGCAAACGCAAGTTACTGCTTCGCTCTGAGGATTTACAGAAATTCAGGGCAGAGAGAGGGCGCAAGGGAGCGTCTCTGCCTCGTGGGTTACAGCGTGTTGAACGCATTGACGTGGTTTGTAATACAAGCAATTAAGCTGCAAATTGCAGGATAAAAGGTATAAATCGTAATTTTAGGCCAGTGTAATGAATGCACTGGCCTTTCAACAAGAGGCCGCTATGTTAGCAATTATTCGGGGAATTATTGTTATTCTGTTTGGAATACTGCTCTTTATTTTTGGAAGTATCTACTGTTTATTCAGCCCACGTAACCCAAGTCATGTTATGACTTTTGGGCGTGCGTTTGGCAAATTACATAAAGTGCTTGGCATTAAGCTGCGGGAACGTATTCCAGAGGAAGCACGGGAATATGGACCTAGCATTTATATTGGTAATCACCAAAATAATTACGACATGGTTACGATGTCGAATGCCGTGCAGCCACGTGCAGTCACCGTGGGCAAAAAAAGCCTGATCTTTATTCCTTTCTTTGGCCAGCTTTATTGGCTGACAGGTAATATTTTGATCGACAGGGATAATCGGACAAAAGCCCATGGCACGATTTCCCAGGTTGTCGATCAGATAAAAAAAAATCGGGTTTCGGTTTGGATGTTTCCGGAAGGAACGCGCAGTCGTGGCCGTGGATTACTGCCCTTTAAAACAGGTGCCTTTCATGCTGCCATTGCAGCAGGTGTGCCTATTGTGCCGGTCTGTGTTTCGACAACCCACGATAAAATAAAGCTAAATCGTTGGGACAATGGCACTGTTATTGTTGAAATGTTGCCCCCGATTGACACCACGAAATATAGCAAAGATCAGGTGCGTGAATTGGCAGAACACTGCCGACAAATGATGAAAACGAAAATTGAAGAATTGGATAAAGAAGTCGAGGTACTTAATCAGCGTAGATAGCTAGTTGGACTGATTATCACTATAATTTTTCGATAATTTTAGAAATTTTCTCCCATTCGCGATATGATTGCGTTTAATAAATTAACGTTTTTATTAAACGCAATCGATAGAATAATAAATCCTGATAGCCACAATATCAGGGTATTCATCCCTGCAATTATTTGAATTAGGCAATCATTGGGAATTGCTATTCGGGTTGTGAAAATTATTTTTATTGTAGAGAGACTATTCCTTCTGTGGAGACCTTCTGTGGAGAAAGTATGTCACTGAGTCGGCGCCAATTTATTCAGGCTTCTGGTTTGGCAATGTGTTTAGGGGCGCTTCCTTTTGTCGTTCGGGCCAACAAAAATCAACAAACCAAATTGCCGCTCCCTCCCTTACTGGAATCCCGCAGAGGGCAACCCCTGTTTTTAGCCATACAAAAAGCCACCTGGTCATTTAATGGTCATAATAAAGCGCAAGTCTGGGGCATCAACGGACATTATTTGGGGCCAACCATTCGGGTTCACCGAGGGGATGATGTCAAACTGATCTATAGCAATCGATTATCTGAACCGGTTTCAATGACCGTCGGGGGATTACTGGTGCCTGGAACCTTGATGGGAGGTTCAGCTCGTTTGATGGCGCCGGGGGAAAGCTGGTCGCCGGTTATCCCGATAGATCAAGTTGCAACGACCTGTTGGTATCATGCCAATACCCCAAATCGCATGGCACGGCATGTTTATGCCGGACTTGCGGGTATGTGGCTGGTGGAAGATGAAAGTAGCCGCAGCCTGCCTTTGCCCAGACATTATGGTGTCGATGATTTTCCTGTTATCTTGCAAGATAAGCGATTGGATAATTTTGGTGTACCGCAATATAACCCGTCAGCTAATCAAGGCTTTCTTGGCGATACCCTGGTGGTTAATGGTGTCGAAAATCCTTTTGTGGAGGTTGCCAGAGGTTGGGTCAGGTTACGTTTCCTGAATGCATCTAATGCCCGGCGATATCAATTGCAACTCAGTGATGGGCGTCCTTTCTACATGATTGCCACTGATCAAGGCTTGCTGCCTGCTCCCGTGACGGTACAGTTATTGTCACTTGCACCGGGAGAACGGCGAGAAGTCTTGATTGATATGTCGAAAGTAGAGAGTGTTACCGTTACGGCGGGAGAGTCCGCTGGTGTCATCGATCGTTTGAAAGGCTTGTTTGAGTCTTCGACCAAACTGTTGTCAACGACGGTATTAACTTTAAAAGCCAGCGGATTACTTCCTTTGGTGACAGATCAACTACCGAACCAGCTTATCGTTGATAATCCCCAGATCAACTCTACCATTCAAAGTCGTCAGATTGATTTGGGCGATTATTCTCAAGGGATTAATGGCTCACGGCTGAATGAGCATCGAATCGATATCACAAGCCAACAAGGCGCATGGGAACGTTGGATAGTCACAACGTCAGTGCCCCAGCCTTTCCATATTGAAGGGGTAAGATTTAAGGTCATCAGCCTGAATGGTAACCGTCCAGAGCCACAGGATTATGGTTGGAAAGATACCGTTTGGATTGAGAGTCGTGCTGAGTTGCTGGTTAATATGATGCAGCCGTCTTATGATCATTTTCCTTTCATGTATTACAGCCAGATATTGGAGATGGCAGATCGTGGGGTTGCCGGACAGTTAATTGTCAATCCTGCTGGTTTTTAAATGAAATCTTTGCTCTGACTTTACTCGTTTCTGGCTCTGTTTTAGATCGATATTCTGTCAAATTGAATTAAGTTGTTATTTTCTGCCTGCTTGTTAAGTAATAATCTGTTAAACAACGGATTGTTTGACAATTCGCGGGCAAACTCACTATTTGTTTGGATAAATAGCTAATTTTATCGACTGCGAGTAACCCTTTCCGTATAGTGTCCCAAATTTTCATACTACTTGGCTGTAAGGTGATTTAATGATTATCAGCTTGATTGCTGCGATGGCTATGGATCGAGTTATCGGTATGGAAAATACCATGCCGTGGACTTTGCCGGGTGATTTAGCCTGGTTTAAACGCAATACACTCGGAAAGCCAGTTGTAATGGGGCGAGTGACTTATGAATCGATTGGCCGTCCTTTGCCAGGGCGCCTGAATATCGTGATTAGCAGTCAACCTGTAAATGATGATCGGGTGACTTGGGTTAACTCTATCGAAGCTGCTTTATCAGCTGCTGGCGATGTTAACGAAGTTATGGTGATGGGAGGAGGGCAAATTTATGAGCAGTTTATTCCTCTGGCTAATCGTATGTATCTGACTCACATTGATGCAGAAGTGATTGGTGATACGCATTTCCCTGATTATGAACCTGATGAATGGAATTCAACATTTACCGAATACCACGATGCAGATGAAAACAATTCTCATAGCTATTGTTTTGAAATTCTGGAACGCCGAGAGTGAGTTAATCTTACGTGCGGAGTGCCTTGGGGCACTCCAGTGTCACAGGCAGGTTTATTATTTATCAGCCTTATGATTTGGGTAATGAATCCTGGCTGAAATACTGCTTATCTTCCCAACGAAGCAGGGTCAATTTACCTCCCCAACAACACCCCGTATCCAGAGCGTAGATGCCAGCGGGAGTGCCTTGACCTTCCAGGGCTGCCCAGTGACCAAAGGCGATGGAATAGCCATCAGGAATGCTGCGCGGTAATGCGAACCAGGGTTTTAGTGGAGCAGGGGCATTTTCCGGTTTGGATTTGCAGCTCATATCCAATTGTCCATGTGGAAAACAATAACGCATTCGGGTCAAAACATTAGTACTGTAACGTAACCGAGCAAGTCCGCTTAACTCTGGCGTCCAATTGTTCGGCATATCCCCATACATTTCATTGAGAAACAAGGGATAACTGTCACTGCGAAGAATGGCTTCCACTTCACGGGCACATATTTTGGCTGTTTCCAGATCCCATTGTGGAGTGAGTCCGGCATGTGCCATGATGAGTTTCAGTTCTTCATCAATTTGCAGCATTGGCTGTTTTCTCAACCAATTTATTAATTCATCGACATCCGGCGCCGCGAGTAATTCATCCAGCAAATCTTTCGGTTTATTGCGGCTGATCTTAGCGTAAACCGCCAACAGATGCAGATCGTGATTGCCCAATACCAGTTTAACTGCGGAGCCGAGTTGCTTAATGTAGCGAAGTACTGCCAATGAATCAGGGCCACGAGCGACCAGATCGCCGGTTAACCATAAAGTGTCTTCACTGGAATTAAAATCGACTTGTTCTAACAAGGCGCGAAATTCACGATAACAGCCGTGAATATCGCCAATAAGGTATGTAGCCATAATTAATTTATCAGTGTTGAAATAGCCAGCCGGAACACGGGAATGGCGACACGGAATGGACGACCATCGTGATCGATCATGTTATAGTGACCTTCCATTGTCCCCAGAGGTGTTTCCAAAATAGCGCCACTACTGTAGCGATATTCTGTTCCCGGTGGGATCAAAGGTTGTTTTCCCACAACCCCTTCACCCTGAACTTCGGTTTGGTGACCATCACTGTTGGTAATGCGCCAGTAACGGCTGATAAGTTGCACAGGGGAATGCCCAAGATTGCGAATTGATACGGTATAAGCAAACACAAAACGTTGTTGTTCCGGCTGTGATTGACTTTCTACGTAAGTACTTTGTACTTGAATATGAATTCTTGGTTCATTGAGCATAGATACCTCCTGTTGCTGCAACGCCTGTTTATGTGTTTAGGCAATTTCAGGTTGAGATGATAACCAGTTCGCCATCTTACAGTATTGTTCGACAGAGATGTTTTCAGCCCGCGTGTTTGGATCAACACCTAATTCAGTTAACTGTTCAACAGAAAAAATGTTCCCAAGGCTATTGCGGATCGTTTTTCTCCGTTGGTTAAATGCCTGCGTTGTGATCCGGGTTAACATACGAATATCCTGAACAGGATAAGGCATACTCTTGTGTGGGATCAAACGCACAATAGCAGAATCCACTTTTGGCGCGGGTGTAAATGCCGTTGGCGGTACTTCAAGAACAGGTATTACCTGACAGTAGTATTGTGCCATCACACTTAAGCGTCCATAGGCTTTACTGTCAGGCCCTGCGACAAGACGATTCACAACTTCTTTCTGCAACATAAAGTTCATATCAGCGATAGCATCAGTATAGCTGAAAAGATGGAACATTAACGGCGTAGAGATGTTATAAGGCAAGTTACCAAATACACGCAGGGATTGCCCATGTTCTTTGGCAATCTGACCAAAATCAACGGTCATTGCATCTTGTTGAATGATTGTCAGTTTATCTTTCAGTTTGGGGTGGACGTGCAAACGAGCCGCTAAATCACGGTCAAGCTCGACGACAGTCATCTTATCCATGCGTTCACCCACTGGCTCTGTTAGTGCCCCCAGACCTGGGCCGATTTCCACGATGGATTGGCCGGCCTGTGGGTTCATCGCATTGACAATACTATCAATGATAAATTGATCGGTTAAAAAGTTTTGCCCGAAACGTTTACGGGCATGGTGCCCTTGATGGACTTTGTTATTCATTACTGTTTTGTATCATTTTAATTGCTAGATTCAATGCGGTGATAAAACTACCCACATCAGCTTGACCTGTCCCCGCCAGCTCCAGTGCTGTGCCATGATCGACAGAAGTTCGGATAAATGGCAGTCCCAACGTAATATTCACGGCCCTGCCAAAACCCTGGTATTTTAACACGGGTAACCCTTGATCGTGATACATCGAAAGCACGGCATCAGCATGATCTAAATATTTGGGTTGGAACAGGGTATCCGCAGGTAATGGACCTTCCAACCATATCCCTTCTGCCCTCAGACTGTCTAAAGCAGGAATGATGATATCTATTTCTTCATGTCCCATATGCCCACCTTCACCGGCATGAGGATTCAGACCGCAAACATAGATATGGGGACGGGGGATACCGAATTTGGTTTTTAGATCATGATTAAGAATGGTGATCACTTCCCGCAGGGAATCAAACGTAATTGCGTTGGGGACATCCAGAATCGGCAGGTGCGTGGTTGCCAACGCTACCCGTAGCTCTTCCGTTGCTAACATCATGACCACCCTTGAGCATTGGCTGTGGTCAGCAAAAAACTCAGTATGTCCGATAAAAGGCACGCCTGCATCATTAATGACACCTTTATGTACAGGTCCTGTCACCAATGCTGAAAATTCTCCATTCAGGCAACCATCGCAGGCTCTTGCTAAGGTTTCCGTGACGTAAATACCATTTTTCCGGTTTAACTCCCCTGCAATCGTCGGGGAGTGAAGATTAACGGGCAGGATGGTTAAGGTTCCGGCTGCTTGTGATAACGAAATGTGTTCTGGAGAATAAGTTTGCAGTTGCAGAGGTAAATTCAATTGCTTAGCCCGGGAGAGCATCAGCTCTGGATCGGCACAGACAACCAGTTGGCTAGGCCATTCTTTTTGCGCCAAGGCAATGACTAAGTCAGGGCCAACCCCGGCAGGTTCGCCGGGGGTAATGACGATGGGTTTATTATTGAGCATCGTTGCCATCTAAAATTTTCACATAAGCAGAGGCGCGTAATTCCTGCACCCAGTTTTGTGCTTCTTCATTAAATTTACGGTTGAACAGCAGGCGGTAAGCACGATCTTTCTGTGTTGAATCAGTTCTGTCAACTTTGCGGCTGTCCAGCAGCTGGATTAAGTGCCAGCCGAAAGAGGAGTGAACAGGCTGGCTGATCTCACCTTTTTGCAGCTTCATCAACGCATCACGGAAAGCAGGATCGTAAGCACTCGGCAAATTCCAACCCAGTTCTCCACCACGCATGGCTGAACCTGGATCTTCTGAATGCGCTTTTGCTGCTTCTTCGAATGAAGTTTTGCCACTTAAGATCTCTTCTCTGAGTTTCATCAACTCGTTGCGTGCCTGCTCGTCATTCATAATCGGTGATGTTTTCAGCAGAATATGGCGAGCATTCACTTCGGTGACGGCAATTGGCATCTGACCACCACGGATATCGTTCACTTTCAGAATGTGAAAACCAGCACCGGAACGAATTGGGCCAATAATCTGCCCCTTATGGGCAGACTTGAGCTGTGCAGCGTACAGGGATGACAATTCTTGCGGTTTGTTCCAACCCATATTTCCCCCTTTCAGGGCTTGGGTATCACCGGAATAGGAGAGGGCTAATTTGCCGAAATCCACGCCATTCTGGAGTTCAGACAAGATTTTTTTGATCGTGGTTTCCGCTTTTTCTACCTGCTCCTGGCTTGGGTTTTCTGGCAGAGGGATCAGAATCTGGCTGAGATTTACCTCATAGCCCTGACTGTCTTGGTTGCTGATTTGGTTAGCCAGTGAATCAACTTCCTGTGGCAGGATAGTAATGCGGCGGCGTACCTCATTGTTACGTACTTCTGCAATCATCATCTCCTTGCGGATCTGATTACGGTAGGTATCAAAACTCATCCCTTCTGCGGTCAGATTTTGTTTTAACTGAGCAAGGCTCAAGTGGTTTTGAGCCGCAATATTCGCGAGTGCAGAATCTAAGGCTTGATCCGGGATAGTTAGCTGCATCCGGTTTGCTATTTGCAGAACAATATCATCCATAATCAGGCGCTCAAGGATTTGGTGACGCAATGTTTTCTCATCCGGTAATTGCTGGCCTGCATGTTTTGCATTGAGTTTAACGGATTGTAAAAGGCTGTTAACGTCACTTTCCAGTACGACATCGTTGTTAACAATGGCAGCGACCTTATTCAGCTCTTGATTCAGCTCTTGTGGAGCAGCCATTGCGACAGAGTTTACTGAAAACATCAATCCGAAAATGAGCGATCTCCAGTTCTTCATACATTTCCCATCATATCAATCCCGCCTTGGCAGGGTTATTTTGTTTACATTGCGTTTATCGGTATCAGAATGCATGTTGGTATGGAAGAATACCTTGCTGCAACATTTTCTGACTACCTAAACTATGATTGTTACTTAAGCCACGAAGTTCAATATTGAATGACCATTTGTTGTCATATTGACTGCTTTCGAAGCGCCAGTTGGTGATCTTGCGTTCATAACCTACACTGACTGCCCAGCAGCAGGTGTTGTATTGCAAACCGACCATCTGGTTTGCCGGCTGTTTCTCTTTGGTATCGTAGTAATAAGCCCCGACAAATGCCCAACGATCTGACAATGGCCAGCTTGCTACCATACCAATCTGAGAAATTCCTTGCTGATAAGCGGGGGCGCCTCCCTTGAGTGTGGCATGAATATAATCGCGGTCAACAAAACGGTAGCTTAACTGCAACATGCGATCAGCATCACGGCGGTATTCCATTACGGCATTACCCATAGTGAAGCTGTCCAGACGATTATCATATTGCAGCCCGCCTTTGATGCCCCAGGAATCATTGATTCTCCAGTGTACATCTCCAGCCCAGGTTGTCGCCCCCGTTCCTTTTTTGTTTCCTATGATATCCTTACTACCTGAAACAGACTGAGTATCTTCGGTACGTGGACGTTCAAAGTAGTAGATTTGACCTACGGACAGGCTAAAACGTTCAACCAAATCTTCATCATAAATACGGGTAGTCACGCCAGTGGTAAATTGATTGGCAGACGAGATGCGATCCAAGCCGCTGTAAAAGCGATCGCGGAACAGCCCGGTATAGTCCGATTGCAGCAGGGAAGAATCAAAGTTATTGATGTTGTTTTGATTCTTATAAGGCACATAGAGATATTGAACGCGTGGCTCCAGCGTCTGGGTATAATCCTGGTTAAAATACATGGCGCGTTCAAACACCATCTTCGCATCTGATTTAAATACCGGCAGGAGACGGTTTACCGATCTTTCCAATGACGCCGTATCAGACTTGTTTTTGGTCGTTTCTGAAATATCTTGCTCATAGTGCGTCGCCATCAATTTAAATTCATTATTGATGCTCGCCCAGCCATTAGAGAGTGGTAAGTTAATGGCGGGTTCCAAATGCCAGCGTGTTGCATCTGGCCACTGATTGCCGACACTGGTAAATTTCGCTACTTGGGCATAAGTATGAAAATCAAAGGGTCCCAGATTATTCTTATAGTAATTAAAGTCTAACTGAGGGGCAGCCCGATAAGCTTTTTTGCTATCACTGAGGGTAAAGATTTGGAACTGTTTGGTTGTCAGTGTGGTATTCCAGCTTTGTTGAGCATAGCCAATACTGAATTTCTGAGTGGCATAGCCATCGGTGCTGGAACCGTATTGTGAGTTGAAGTCACTGAAATAGTTCGGATCACTAACTTTGGTATAATCAGCACTGAAACGCCAAACCTGATTCATGACGCCACTGTGATTCCAGTAGAACAACCAGCGGCTGTTGCTATCCCGCTCAGGTCTGACATTGAGTCTTTTATCCTCTTCATACAGACGATCACGCCCAATCCAATCCAGCGCAACTGTACCTGCCCCCGCTTGGGTTAAATAACGGAATTCATTATCCAGCTTCAAACCCCGCATCGTGATGAGATGCGGAGTAATCGTGGCATCATAGTTGGGCGCAATGTTCCAATAATATGGCAGCAGGAATTGGAAGCCATCTTTGTTGGAAAAACTGGCATTCGGAATTAAGAAACCAGAACGGCGTTTATCCCCGATGGGTAATTGCAAATAGGGCGTATAAAACACCGGCACATTGGCAACGCGAAAACGGGCATTCCAGATTTCGGCGACTTCTTCTTCACGGTCAAGGATGACCTCAGAACCCACGACACTCCAGCTATCATTACCGGGCAGACAGGAAGTAAATATCCCATTATTCATGATGGTATAGCGGTTTTCATCACGCAGCATCATCTTATCTGCGCTACCACGTCCCTGACGACCAACCATCTGATACTTGCCTTGTTCAACGTCGGTATCTTTATTGTTCAGATTCGCCCAGGCGCGTGGTCCCTTCAAAATGATCTGCGGGTCATCATAGCTGACATTACCTACTGCGGTAACAGTGCGCACAGGTTCTTTATCCTGCTCTTGTGTCTGTTCGAGCCGAACCTTATCGGCTATCAGTGTTTTATTTCCCTGTTGGATATTCACATTGCCAATGAACTCAGCCGCATTGGGATATTCACCGTGAGAATCATCGGACTGAATATAAACGGGCAGTTTATTAGGGTCGCCTGTGATAATCGGCTTATCGTAGACAGGTACACCCAGCATACATTGTGCTGCGAGGTCAGCATGGGCTTGCTGACTATAAAGTGCTGCCCATACCATTGTGGCCAGCAGGGTAGGATAACATTTATTCATAGATGTTTATGCGGTTCCGTCATCAGTGGCATCGTGCCGGCAAACGCTCAGAGACTAACGTAGTTGAGAGATATGCGCCAGAGTAAAGTTTAACTTTGCTAATCTTGTTGTTAGGCACAGAGCTTAATGGATAGTATGATAATGCAAAATTGCGCTCAGGGCATTGGGGAATTGAAGACTATATGCAGTATTGGGGAAAATTATTCGGATTGATATTTGGGATTGCATCTGGTGCGGGTTTTTGGGGGATAGTGATTGGCTTA
The DNA here is from genome assembly GCF_056632175.1 of Xenorhabdus sp. SGI 60. Lineage (NCBI taxonomy): Bacteria > Pseudomonadati > Pseudomonadota > Gammaproteobacteria > Enterobacterales > Morganellaceae > Xenorhabdus > Xenorhabdus sp. SGI 60. The sequence goes on from NZ_CP196860.1 coordinate 3,783,581, forward strand.
GTGCTTGGTCACATCCTTGACAAAATCAGGATGCAAAAATTGGGGAGAACAACGAAAGGCCCAACCCGACAGGCGCTGTTTTTCCGCAGTACTTTTCAAGTATTGGGGCATTTAACCAAAGCAAAAGGTCGGGTAACAGAAACGGATATCCAGCTCGCCACCCAATTGATGAACAGAATGCAACTGCATGGTGAGGCACGACTTTCCGCGCAGCAGGCGTTTCGTGAAGGCAAACAGTCTCAATTTCCTTTGCGTGAAACATTGCGACAATTACGCCGTGCTTGCTTCGGCCGTTCTGATTTGATCCGCATGTTTCTGGAAATTCAGCTACAAGCAGCATTTGCTGATGGCGAACTGCATCCCAATGAAAGAAAGGTTCTGTTTGTCATTGCCGAAGAGTTAGGTATCTCCCGTATTCAATTTGAACAATTCCTTGCCATGATGGAAGGCGGCCGCCATTTCAGTGGACAGTACCAGCAATATGGGCACCATCAAGGCCATGAGCAGCAGCGTGCGACATTGGAAGATGCTTGTAAGGTATTGGGCGTCAATAAACAGGATGATGCGACCACCATTAAGCGGGCTTATCGAAAATTGATGAGTGAGCACCATCCCGATAAACTGGTGGCAAAAGGTTTACCACCAGAAATGATGGAACTGGCGAAACAAAAGACGCAGTCCATTCAGTCAGCTTACGATTTGATTAAAAAGGAGCGGGGCTTTAAATAGCGCTCGTTAGAATTCGGCTTTACACTCAAAATGCATTGGTGTGCCATAAGCCGGATGAGTAATAAACAGTTCTTGAGCATGTAATTGTAGGCGAGGCGCCATTTCCCTTGCCTGCGTATGGGCATAGAACTTATCTCCCAGAATGGGATGACTAAGTGCCAACATATGTACCCGAAGCTGATGAGAGCGCCCTGTGATGGGGACGAGCCTGACCCGTGTAGCCTGGGCTTCATATTCCAGTACCTGATACTCAGTTTGTGCGGATTTGCCCGTATCAAAACAGACTTTTTGTTTTGGGCGATTCGGCCAGTCGCAGATTAAGGGCAGATCCACCAAGCCTTTTTCCTGCTCCAGCTTTCCCCATACCCGCGCGATATAGATTTTTTTCGGTTCACGTTCACGGAACTGGCGTTTCAACTCACGCTCGGCGGCTTTAGTCAGCGCCACAACCATGATACCGCTGGTCGCCATATCCAATCGATGGACTGATTCAGCGGTAGGAAATTCAGCTTGTATCCGCGTCATGATACTGTCCTTGTGCTCTTCTGCTTTACCCGGCACAGAAAGCAATCCACTGGGTTTGTTGACAACCATAATGTGCTCGTCCTGATACAGCACATATAACCAAGGATCTGTCGGGGGATTATAAGACTCCAGCATAGTGGCTCCAATGGGTCGGAAAAAATTGGATTCCCCAGGGGCATCTTGCGGAAAACGCCCCTGAGTTTACCGAATGACAGGTTATTGCTGTCTATTTATTTGTGAGAAACAACGACTTATTGATGAGAAATAACCACCAAACGAATCGCATCCAGACGCCAGTTGGCCTGATCAAGATTGAGCAGCAGATGCTTATGCTCGGCGCTAATCGCTTCCAGTTCATCATCACGGATATTTGGGTTAACCGCTTTCAGGGCTTCCAGACGTGACAATTCAGCCGACAGCGCTTCATCAGCTTCTTTCTTTGCTTTCTCAATCAACGCACGCGCTTGCGCTTCAATCAGCGACTCAGATTGTTGCAAGATAGCATGAATCTCTTTCTGTACCGCATTAACCAGCTTGCTGGCGTTATGGCGGTTGATAGCGTTTAGCTGGCGGTTGAAACTTTCAAATTCCACCTGAGGAGCCAGATTGGTGCCTTTCAGATCCAACAACAGGCGCACTGGCGTTGGTGGCAAGAAACGGGTCAATTGCAGGTGCTTCGGTGCCTGAGCTTCAACAACGTAAATCAACTCAACCAACAGCGTCCCGACTGGCAGCGCTTTGTTTTTCAGGATGGAAACGGCACAGCTTCCCGTATCTCCCGACAGGATTAAATCCAGGCCATTGCGAATGATGGGGTGTTCCCAGCTCAGAAACTGAGTATCTTCGCGGGAGAGTGCTTTTTCACGGTCAAACGTAATCGAGCAGCCATCTTTGGGTAACCCCGGGAAATCAGGCACCAGCATATGATCGGATGGATGCAGAGCAATAATATTGTCGCAGCGATCTTCCTGATTAATGCCAATAATATCGAACAGATTCAGGGCAAAATTCACCAAATCGGTATCGTTATCTTGTGCAGCAATCTTTTCTGCCAGCTTCTGGCCTTGCTCGCCACCGTTGGAGTTCATCTCCAGCAGACGGTCACGTCCTTGTTCCAATTGCTGCTTAAGCTTGTCATGATGCCCGCGACATTCGGCAATAAACTCACTGAAACCCGTTTGCTCATTAGGTTTGGCAAGGAAATTGAGCAGGGTTTCATAATACTTGTCATAGATAGAGCGGCCTGTGGGACAAGTATGCTCAAAGGCATCCAGCCCTTCGTGATACCAGCGCAGGAGAATAGATTGCGCAGTATTTTCCAGATAAGGCACACTGATTTTGATATTACGGTTTTGACCGATACGATCCAGACGACCGATACGTTGTTCCAGCAAATCAGGATTGAATGGCAAATCAAACATGACAAGCTGGTTGGCAAACTGGAAGTTACGCCCTTCTGAACCAATTTCAGAGCAGAGTAGCACTTGCGCGCCTTCTTCCGCAGACGCAAAGTATGCGGCGGCACGATCACGCTCCAGCAAGGACAAACCTTCGTGGAACACTGCACTGCGGATGCCTTCGCTTTCACGCAAAATTTGCTCCAGTTGCAGCGCAGTTTCTGCTTTAGCACAGATCACCAGCACTTTCTCATCGCGGTTTGCCATCAAGAAACCCATCAGCCATTCTACGCGAGGATCGAAATTCCACCATGTGGCATTTTCCCCTTCGAATTCCTGATAGATCCGCTCAGGATAGAGCATATCTTTGGCGCGAGACTCCACCGTCTTTTTAACCCCCATGATTTCAGAAACCTTGATTGCCGTCTGATATTGGGCTGGCAATGGTAACTTGATCTCGTGCAATTCACGATGCGGGAAACCTTTCACACCGCCACGGGTGTTACGGAAAAGCAGGCGGCTGGTGCCGTGACGATCCATCAACATAGTGATCAGTTCGCGACGCGCATCTTCGCTCTCTCCATCCTGATTGCTGTTTGCTGCTTTCAGCAGAGGCTCAATATCCTGTTCGCTGATCAGTTCAACGATGGCATTTTGCTGGTCATTGTTCAGAGTTTCACCGGACAACAACAACGTTACGGCATCCGCAACAGGGCGGTATTTTTGTTGTTCATCAATGAAAGCCTGATAATCGTGGAAACGATTTGGGTCCAGCAGGCGCAGGCGGGCAAAGTGACTTTCTTGCCCTAACTGCTCTGGTGTCGCCGTTAACAATAAGACAGACGGGATTTGTTCTGCCAATTGTTCGATAACTTGATATTCGCGGCTTGGGGATTTTTCGCTCCATGCCAGATGGTGCGCTTCATCCACTACCATCAAATCCCAGCTTGCCTCCAGCAGAAGTTCAAAACGTTGCTTATTGCGGCGAACAAAATCTAAGGAACAGATAATCAACTGTTCTGTTTCGAATGGATTATCGCTGTCATGCAGTGCTTCGCTATATCGGTCATCATCAAACAGCGAAAAACGCAGGTTGAAACGACGCAGCATTTCTACCAGCCATTGGTGCTGCAAACTTTCCGGCACAATGATTAATACACGTTCAGCCCGCCCGGCCATTAATTGCTGATGGATAATCATCCCAGCTTCAATGGTCTTACCTAATCCGACTTCATCCGCCAGTAATACCCGTGGCGCGTGTCGCTTGCCTACTTCATTGGCAATGTGTAATTGGTGAGGGATCAAGCTGGCACGAATACCTCGTAGCCCGCTTTCTGCCAACCGGAACTGTTCGCTTTGGTGCTTACGGGCGCGAAAACGCAGAGCAAAGCGATCCATGCGGTCAATTTGACCTGCAAACAGGCGATCTTGTGGCTTGTTAAACGTCAGCTTGCTATCCAGAAAAACTTCCCGCAAGCAGGTATTTTCTTCTTCCGTATCCAGACGCGTACCAACATAGATCAGCAGGCCATTATCTTGTTGGACATCATTAATCTTGAGTTTCCAGCCTTCGTGACTGGTCACGGTATCGTCCACATTAAACATAACACGGGTGATGGGGGAGTCATTGCGTGCGTAAAGGCGGTTTTCTCCGCTGGCAGGGAAGAGTAACGTTACCATGCGCGCATCAAGCGCCACGACTGTTCCTAATCCAAGTTCGCTTTCTGTATCGCTTATCCAGCGTTGACCAAGAGTAAATGGCATAAATTTTGGCTCAGTTTTCTGTTAGACAATATTATTTTATGGTTGCAGGATGGCTGCTTTTGTTGGACATCGATCGTTATTGGTTATCGATAGGGATAGTTTTCAATTGCACTTTACAACGCCTGTTTTTTGATAAGAGGGATCACAAAAGTACAATGGCCCATTAGAGGGGCGATATGTTAATTGAAGCTGAGCAAGCCGTCACCTGCAAAAATATCCATTATTCGAAAGAGATGCTCATTTGCCCTGTCAGCAGAGGCATAAAATCATCTTGAATAAATGGCGGCATCGATTGTGCGAACCAGATGATTTTGTGGCGCGAGGTCATCGAGTGAGCGTGTTTCAGAGGGAAAACGTCTGGAGAGGGGGTATTCTTACTATGGCGGCAAGCTCCATTGGGTGAACGGGATCTGATTAAATCAAAGTGCCGGAAAAAAATCAGCACCTTGTCAGTAATCTGAGCATATATACGCATTAAACTTCAAGTTGCCATTGACAACACGCTATGAAACCTGATTTCTCCCCGCTTTGCGCTGAGGAATCCCCAGAAAATAGACAAGCATAGCGTTGTGTGATCTACTGATTGTTCCACCAAGTCAATAGGGTCACTGCTATGCCTGCACGTCAAGTATGCCATAACTTCTTCAAAGATGCCTTAGCGCCGTTTCATCAATATCGTCAGAACGCATTAATCGATGCCACTACCGCTTTAATTAATGGGGCTTCTCTGACGTTAACCAGTATAGGACGTTTTTTGCCCGGAAAGGCTCACGTCAAACATAAAATTAAACGCGTTGACCGATTACTCGGTAATGAAGCACTCCATAGAGATATTCCTGATATTTTTCGTCACATTATCGCCATGCTGACTGAACCGCTATCACTGTGTGTGATTGCTGTTGATTGGAGTGGATATCCATCACAAGAACATCATGTACTGCGCGCGAGTTTGATTTGTGATGGACGCTCAATCCCTTTGTTAAGTCAAATAGTTCCGTCATGCGAGCAACAAAATTCAAAGATACAGAAGGTGTTTCTTGACAGTTTAGCGCAAGCCGTTAACCCTAAAGCCAGAGTCCTTATTATCACCGATGCCGGTTTTCAAAATGCCTGGTTTAAGCATATAAAAACACTCGGTTGGGATTTTGTCGGACGCATTCGGGGAAATACGCAATTAAGGCTTGAGAAATACGGTGAGCTTTGGTTTAAACGACAAGCGTTAAAAGCCACGGAAACCCCCCAATTTTTGGGCATGGGGACATTATCAAAAGCAAAATATGCACGTTGTGATGGTTTCTTCTATCTCCATAAGAGACCCAATAAAGGTAGAAAATTTAAAAAGTCACGCTACCGAATGGAACGAATGTCGCAGGTGAAAGATGGACGTTCGTCAGCCAAAGAACCCTGGCTAATTTTTACCAGCATGGATGATTTTAAACCTCGGCAGGTCATGAAATTATACAGCCGAAGAATGCAAATAGAGCAAAATTTTAGAGATGAAAAGAGCGAGCGTTTTGGATTTGGACTCAGGGCGAGTTATAGCCAAGGCGCTGGTCGTTTATCCGTATTGAGCCTGCTTGCTACACTCAGCTCAATTGTCCTTTGGCTGATTGGATTTTATGCTGAAAACCAAGGGTTACACCTCCATTATCAGGCAAATAGTCTCAAATCAAGAAGGGTCATCTCTTACCTGACATTAGCGGAGAATGTATTACGCCATTCCCCGCTAATATTATTTGAAATAGTTCTTAATCAACTCCTCAAATACCTCGCCAAAATCTACCAAAATATGGTTTTGATTTATTAGCACCGTTTTGTGGGGATCCCTCAGCGCGAAGCGGGGAGAAATCACACGCATCTTGAAGTTAGATTGGTATATGTTTAGCGACACAAATTTATATCTTTAACATACTTATTTGGAGCAACAAACGACGTTCTATAACATTTAACATACCCGGTATTTTTTAACTTAGAATCAACATACATAGACACAGGAAAACTCAACACAAAAGAAAATAAAAAAATCAACACAAACAAATTTACCAAAAAACCACTAAATGGAGATGGCGTATTTATCAAACAATTTTTGATTGCTAAAATAAACATATGATAAACTATTGGCAAACCAAAACATGCAACAAATACCCGCCAAGAAAAGTATATTGTTTCCTTCATGTTAATTAATGACAACATATCATTCCAGGAAAAATATAAAAACAATGTCGTAATAAACAAGAAAAAAACTGACATGACAACGCAAAAAACTTTATTCCATAAAGTTACATGCATTTTGTTTTCTTTTTTTCGCTCCCTCATCTCTTAAGGCCTCTATAAGCTTCGAACTTAATTGATATTTATCGTCAAGATAGTATATAACTTTTCATAATCATGAGAGTTTCATATTTCCTATTCCTTTCCATGTGGTTGCTGAAGCGGCATTCAAAAAAATCTTAACTTTTTTGATTAGCTGCCACATATATTGGCAATAATGATTTCGTGTCACCGTTTCATGCAATGATTGCCATAACCGTTCTATTTTATTCAACCATGGAGAGTAAATAGGAAGAAATAACAGTGTTACTGTCGGATTTAGCTCCAACCAGGCTTTGACTTGTTTGCTGGTATGAATGCTGTAATTATCTAAAATGACGGTTAGCGTTTTTGCATGACGGTAATGGTGCTTTAATTTCTCTAACATTTTGATAAATAATTGAGAGTTCTTTCTATTATAACCCGTATAGACAATTTCTCTGGTTTGAATATTAAAACAACCAGCAAAGTAGTATTTTTGATTTTTTCCCGGTGTAATGAGCCTTTTTTGCTGCCCTTTGAAATACCAGTCTGAACCTATTTTGGGATTGAAATTAATATCCACTTCATCCTCATAAAAGACGGGATTTTCTTCTGATGCCTGTGATAATGCCTGATTAATACGTGCCATTTTCTCCTCATAGTTAGGGTCTGGTTTATGTACGGTAGGGGCTACCCGTCGCCAAACGATTTTATTTTTATGGAGAAATCGATAAAGTGTACTGATTGAAAATTTCATGTTTATTATTTTGTTGATCTGAATAATAAAAAGCTCCAGACTCCAGCGAGAACGGACATAATCGAGTTGTTGTGGCGAAATTTCCAGTAAATGAAGAATAAAAGGTAAAAGTGGGGCCAGATCCCATTGGCGATGGCGGCCCGCTGGCTTACTTTTCAATCCTATCCAACCATATGTTCTAAAACGCTTAATCCAACGCCATACAGAAGATTGAGCGATACAAAATTCTTTAGCTACGACAGAAACTGATTCACCTCGGTAAAGTGCAAGCACGGCCATAACCCGGATAGCATAGGCTTTATCTTGCGTTTTTTGGGCAATTTTTTTCATCAAACGGCGTTCAATACGGAAAGTTGGTGGTAAGATAAGCATGACTCAGTCCTCTCTTTTGCTTTTTTGTTTGTGGAAAATCAAAATTCGCAAAAATTGGACTGAGTTTCTTCGACACTCCTACCATTTTGAAAAGTTATTTACAAAACTCCTGCAACAACAAAACCAAAAGCAAATAATCCTATCGCAACACCGATGACACTAACACCTGTAATTACATAAGCAGTAGATATAATTTTTCCTACTAATAAAGCCGCAGAGATAGAAACAATAGCTTTCGCCATATTCAGCCAGGCCAATGGAATACAGATTTCCATTTTGGGTATAGCTTCTCCGTTCAGCATTAATAGCTTATTATGTCAGATAATTATCGGAAAACATCCGATTTGTGATAAAAAACGGCTTGCAAATCCAATATTGTGCATCACCAAGGAGCGATGTATGTTGATTACCTTAACTGACGTCAATAAGAACAATTATGACGCTGTCTGCGAACTATCAGTTGCTGATGACCAACTTGACTATATTGCAGAAAATGCGTACTCCATTGTCCAATCCAAATTTTTTCCTTCATACCAAACACGGGCTATTTGTCTGGATGGAGAACCTGTTGGTTTTTTCATGTGGGTGCCCGATGATGACCAAAGAATAACAATTTGGCGGTTTATGGTGGATAAAAATCATCAAAATAAGGGGATTGGGCGTAAAGCACTATCGCTGGCAATTGATGAAATTAGATGCTCAGATCCGTTGAAAGCAATAGCAATCAGTTATAATCCAAATAATCTCGTTGCGAAAAATCTTTATGCTAGCTTGGGTTTCGTTGAAGTAGGTATGGATGAGGAAGTTGAAGAGATGCTGGCTGTTATCGGGGGATTAAGCTCAGAATCATGTTAGGCATAAAAACTGTCAGTCGATGGTGTGATTTCTCCCCGCGAAGCAGGGAGAAATCAGGTTTCATAGCGTGTTGTCAATGACAACTTGAAGTTTAATACGTATAAACCATAGTATTGGCGAAAAAGATGTTTACTATAGCAATTGACTGCCTTTCTTAGAAATTGCATTTATTTGTCTAACCCAAATATAATAAATGAATTCTTACCAGAGAAATATTAACCATTTCAAATTATCAGAAAGATTGATTGTTTTTTCGTATGTCAGTCACTTTTGTTGTTATTATTAATTGGGTAATATTCTATCGATTTTTTACTGAGAAAATGAAACATTAATTGAATCTGGTAAATATTGATGAATAATCCCAATAAATTGACTCAAACAGATATCAAAGCATTACTGTTATTTACTGCTTTTACTCTGCTGTATTTGTTGCCAGGCGTTTATGGACATACCCCTTGGAAACAAGATGAAAATTACAGTTTTGGTATTATTCATACCATGTATGAAACAGGGAATTGGTTGGTCACAATGAATGCGGGGCAACCTTTTATGGAAAAGCCTCCCTTGTATTATTGGACAGCGACTTCATTTATTCATTTGTTATCCCATTGGCTTCCGATGCACGATGCAGCCAGAACCGCTTCTTTATTCTTTTCAATGATCAATTTTTCCTTTTTTATTCTGTTGGCACGTCGCGTATTTGATGTCAAAAACTTTACTGACAGTCGAATATGGATAGCTTTTGCTTTGTATGCCAGTGCACCTGGATTAGTTCGCCACAGCCACGATATGTTTACTGATACCGCATTGATAACAGGTACAACTGTCGGATTATATGGTTTACTGGGATTAATCAAAAACGAAAAAACAGGCTACTCCTGTTTATGGTTGATCATCGGTACGGCTGCAACACTCTTATCAAAAGGGGTCTTTATTCCAGGATTATTATGGATTTGTCTTGTTTTGGCGCCCGTTTTCCTTAAACATTGCCGAACCAAACAATATTGGCTAAGGGCTTTATTGTCGGGCATTATTGCGCTGGTTTTAATCCTGCCGTGGCCTGTCATGTTACTTATTGAACATCCTGATTTATTTAAAATCTGGATTTGGGATAACAATATCGGTCGCTTTTTAGGTTTTTCTGTTGAAGATCTGGGGGCAAGGGGGAATTTGACCATGATCCCTGAGGCGGTGTTGTTGTTTGCCTTGCCATCAGGAATATTGGCTTTTCTCTTTATATTGACAAATCCAATTAAAATTCTGTCGGATAAACATTATTTCTTGTGTGCAGCCTTTGTTATTTTAGGGGTTATTCTATTGCAAATGTCGGCTTCTGGCCGTGCATTATATTTACTGCCCTTTATTGCACCTATGGCGATCTTGGCGACAGGAACATTCATTAAAATACCGCAAATAATCTATAAATATTTAACCCTATTTTCTTCCTTATTTTGGTCTGTCCTGATTATATTTTTATGGGCTTGTTATTTTTTGTCCTTTTCCACTGATTATAAACATTGGTTAACCCCATTTAGTCGATGGTTGCCAATGGATTATCAAATGTATTTTTCGGGATTTATCGTTATTGCCGCTGCCTTGATCACTGCGATATGGATAGCTAAAAACAGGTTCCTCTCTAAATCACCAGACTTGCGTACTGCCCAAAATTGGGTTTTGGGTATTGCTACTGTTTGGGGATTAGTATTCACGCTATTTGTTGGCTGGATTGATTATACCAAGGGATATAAAGAGGCGTTTCTTGATTTAAAACAGAAGTTGACTGGAGTATATAAAGATAATGACTGTATGGCGTCATATTATATTGGGGAATCTGAAGCGCCAATGCTTTATTATTTTGCCCGTGTTTTGCATCAACAACAGCGTAAATTTGAAGCACCTGAAAAATGTGATTGGCTGATTGTATTATCCGAAGAAATAGCGCCCGCTCCCGAAGGCATGGCGCTATTTTGGCATGGACATAGGCCAACTCGCGATCGTGAGAATTTGATTGTTTATAAGAAGGTGGGGTTGGGTGATGTAAAAAATATTCAATAGGATATATATGAGTTATGCGGCCACTTCTGGTACTGGCAAAGTCATAAAGTCATAAAGTCATAAAGTCATAATATATAAATAACTGTATAATTACTCATATTTAATTCTCATAAATACTTTTAAGGACAGTGAGATTGAATACAAAAATATTAATACATTTAGTTATATAATAAAATTATTATTCCCAAAACCACCGCCTCCGCCGCCTCTCCACTTACCAACTTCTCTGTTGCACCATCATAATAAATTTTTCCATCCACAATCAGCAAAGAGCGCGGTGCGATCTTGGCGGCATCATCAAGATTATGGGACACCATGAGTAAAGTCATTTGTCGTTCGCTGCATACTTGATCCAGTAATTCCAGCATCTCATTGCGTAAAGCCGGATCAAGTGCCGAAAAGGGTTCATCCAGCAATAAAATCGGCTGGTGGCGGACTAAACAACGTGCCAACGCCGCCCGCTGGCGTTGTCCACCTGAAAGTTGGGCAGGCAGGCGTGATAAACACTCTTCCAGTGACACTTGAGAGGCAATCTGTTGCAGCGTTTTCTCTTGCTCAGCACTTAACCGCAAGCCGGGATGCAATCCCAAGCCAATATTTTGTGCGATGGTTAAATGGGAAAACAGGTTATTTTCCTGAAACAGCATCGAAACAGGCCGCTTGGAAGGTGGGGTATGCGTATGGTTTTCGCCATCCAGCCAAATATCACCTTGTGCTGGAAACTGGAAACCCGCCATTAAACTTAACAAGGTACTTTTACCTGCCCCGCTAGGGCCGAGAATTGCAATGCGCTCTCCGGTTTTGACGCTCAGATTAAAATGCATGGCAAAGTGTTCATAAGTATAAATGACATTTTCAAGTTTAATCATGGCGTCGGCTCGGTAAGCGTTCAATCACAGTGAATAAAACAAAACACAGCAGGAGCAACAGAAATGCGGTCACGGCACCATCCTGACTGCGATATGCCCCAATTTGTTGGGAAAGATAATAAGGCAAAGTGCGGAAATCTTCATTGCCAAATAAGGCGATCACACCAAAATCGCCAATGGATAATACACAGGCGAAAGCCAACGCTTGTGCCAATGGCATTTTTAATGCTTTAAGCTCGATCCAATACAGGCGGTGTATTCCCTGTATATTGAGGGAGCGGCATAGGGGGTTATAACGCTGTGCCAGATCGCGCATGGGGTTTTCCAATACTTTTAATGCGTAGGGGATCGCCATCAATGCGTTGGTCAGGATAACCAGCCCGTAAGGTGATTGGGGTATACCAATGGTTGTGTTTAGCAGGAGAAAAAAACCTGTGGCAAGGACGATCCCCGGCATGGCCAGGATCAACAATCCGCTACTTTCCATTGCCTGTCCCCAGCGCGGGGAATGGCGTAAGCGTAATTCGCGGCTACTCCATAGCAACATCATGGTGAAAATAACACACAGCAATCCTGCACCTACTGCAATAATGATGGACGTGGTAAGGGCTTGCCATAAAGCGGGTTGGCTTAAGACACCTAAAATATCACGATTCAGGCCATCCACGATGACCGCCAATAAAGGGGGAAGTAACAGCAATAACGCGATGCCAATCAGTAAACCATCAGATAATTTTTGCAGCCATGAATCCTGTGGATTACGCCATTGTTGTTGATGCCCATAACCAACAGAAAGCGCGCCTTTAAGTTTTTGGCTCAGCAGCACCAAGCCAAGGCAACAAAAAAGTTGTATCAAGGCAAGCAGGGCAGCATGACCAAGATCGTAGTCGTAACTCAGCGCCTGATAAATGGCAAGTTCAATGGTCGTTGCGGCGGGGCCACCGCCGAGGGCCAGAACCGTCGCGAAACTGGCAAAGCACAGCATAAAAATCAGCGCACCCGTCGGTAAAATTTGACGGCGCAAATAAGGCCACTCGATAAAACGAAAATGTTGCCATTCACTCATACCAAGCTGGGCGGCAAGTTGGCGCTGCTCAATAGCAATACTCTCCAGAGATTGCAGCAATAACCGTGTTGCCATTGGCATATTAAAGAAAATATGTGCCAACAAAATGCCTTGTAGCCCATAAGGTGTAAAACGATATTCAACGCCTATCCATTGGCAAAGATTCGCCAGCCAGCCGGTCTGACCATAAACGGTGAGAATGCCAAACAGGGCAACCAAAACAGGGAGAATCAATGTCATGGCGCATAAGCGCAGAAAGAGAGTCTTTCCTGGAAAACAACGACGGTACAGTGCCCGAGCCAGAAAAATGGCCGGTGTTACCGATAAAACGGCAGAGAGAAATGCCTGCCAGAAGGTGAATAGAATGACATGCCAGAGATAACTGTCATGCAAAAATGTCTGCCAATGGCTTTCAGGTGCATTGAACCACAGCGCCCCGAACGCCGACAGGGCAACCATCATTAACAGGCCGGAGGCAAGAACCCCCGGCAATAACCAACCCGCGATTAACGGCTGACAGCACTTTGCCATGTACGTATCCATTTTGTACGGTGTTTTGCCACATCATCTGCGTTGAATTGCAGGGATTTCTCAGGAACCGGAAGTTGTTTGAAAACGTCGGGTAAAGGGATATCAATGACAGGATACATCCATTGGGTTGTTGGAATGACTTGCTGAAATGCCGGAGAAAGCATGAAATTCAAAAAATTCTGTGCCAGTTCTGGCTGTTTGCTTGAGGTTACCTGAGCGGCCACTTCAATTTGCAAGTAATGTCCTTCCTTGAAAATAGCGGCGGCGTAGTTATCTTTTTTCTCTGACATAATGTGGTAGCCAGGTGATGTGGTATAGCTCAACACCATATCCCCTTCACCTTTCAGAAACAGGCCATAGGCTTCACTCCAGCCTTTAGTAACAGTGAGTGTCTTTGGAGCCACTTTTTGCCACTCCTGAGCGGCTTTGTTGCCATAGAGTTTTTGTATCCAGAGCAATAGCCCTAAACCCGGCGTGCTGGTACGTGGGTCTTGGTAAATAATCTTCCAATTCTGGTGGTTATTGATTAATTCATCCATACTTTTGGGGGGATGAAGCAGGGTATTTTTGTTGTAAATAAAGGCAAAATAACCGTAATCGTAAGGAATAAACGTCGTGTTGTGCCATGCAATGGGTAATTTCAGTTTTGAGGTATCGACGTGACTTGGTGTGAATAATCCGGTTTGTTGAGCGGCTTGAATCAGGTTGTTATCTAACCCCAGTATAATATCTGCGGGTGTTTTTTTGCCTTCCATTCTCAAACGGTTCAGCAAGGAGACGCCATCTTCCAACGCAACTAGTTTCAGTTCACAGCCACATTCTGCCTCAAAGGCTTTTTTGATGGCAGGCCCTGGTCCCCATTCAGAGGCAAATGAATCATAAGTATAAACTGTCAGGGTAGGTTTTGCCTGGCCTGTCTGAGCAAAAACACTGGTAGCAATAGACAGCAGGCTGATAGCCATAAAGCGGGAAAATAATTTCGTAAACACTTTGCTCTCCTATAGTTGCATATATCAATAGTTAGCAATATTGATAATTATATACATCAATCACTTAATGTTTGTTATTAGCAGATAGCAAAGGATCTGAGAAGGTGCTAAATGAAAATGACATCTATTATATCAATGAGTAGCGCCTCAAATCCCTACGACGGTACTAACCGGTTCAGGTTCGACGGGTTTGTTCTCAGCAGTACTGTTTTGCGACAGCCGTACCCCGTTGAGATAGCAGTATTGTAGAGACTTCGGCTACGTCTGCAAAGTCTAATCATAGAGGTTTACCGCTCGAGATGAGTGTGAAACAATTGGCTATCTTTTTAAATTTGTTATACCGAGAGGTAGTCTGGTGATCGATGATGATGGCTACCGCCCGAATGTAGGAATTGTAATTTGTAATCGCCAAGGGCAAGTTCTGTGGGCCCGCCGTTATGGGCAGCATTCCTGGCAGTTTCCTCAAGGGGGTATCAATCCTGGGGAATCACCAGAGCAAGCAATGTATCGCGAGTTGTTCGAAGAAGTTGGTTTAAATCGCAAAGATGTACGGGTTCTTGCCTCAACCCGGAGTTGGTTGCGTTACAAATTACCCAAGCGTTTGGTGCGTTGGGATACAAAGCCTGTTTGTATTGGGCAAAAGCAACGTTGGTTTTTATTACAGTTATTGTGTAATGAAGCGGATATTAATGTGCAGCGCAGTAAGACACCGGAATTTGATGGTTGGCGTTGGGTCAGTTATTGGTATCCTGTCCGGCAGGTCGTTTCTTTTAAACGCGATGTCTATCGCCGCGTGATGAAAGAATTCTCTTTTATTGTGATGTCAACGCAGGAGTCGGCTTCATTATTCCATTCACCTTATTTACATCGTCGTAGAAAAAGTTAGGTTATTGCTATGCTCATGCGCTTACGGGAAATTGTTGAAAAGGTTGCGATGGCAGCTAATTTATCTGAAGCGCTTGAGTTATTGGTTAATGAAACGTGCCGGGCAATGAACACGGATGTCTGCTCTATTTATTTGGCGGATCATCAGCGGCAATGTTATTACCTGATGGCAACCAAGGGGTTGAGAAAACCCAGGGGGCAAGCAATTAGTCTCGCCTTTGATGAAGGCGTAGTGGGGCAAGTTGGGCGTTTGTCTGAATTAATTAATCTCGCTGATGTCCGTGATCATCCCAGTTTTAAATATATTCCCCAAGTAAGAGAAGGAAGTCTGCGGGCTTTTTTAGGTGTACCGATTATTTATCGTCGCCAATTGCAGGGAATACTCGTTGTCCAGCAATATGAGCGACGGTTATTTGATGAAAGTGAAGAATCTTTCATGGTGACACTGGCGATGCAACTTGCTGCTGTTCTCGCTCAGGCGCAAACCAAAGGGTTGTTCGGCCAGTATCGCCAGACCCGCATTAAGGCGTTTGCTATTTCTAATGGCATTGTTATGGCACAGGGATGGCAAGATCGCTCCCAACCGTTGTTGGAGCAAGTGACTGAAGCATTGACGCTGGATTATCAGGCTGAACGCTCCAGACTGACTTTGGCGCTTGAAGAAGCAACCGCGGAATGCCGTCGTATTAGCAAGCGCTTTACTGCCAGTTCACAGAAAGAAAGCGCCGCCATTTTCGATCTCTATTCCCATCTATTAAATGATCCTCAACTCAAGCGGGATCTGTTTTGTACCGTTGATAACGGTTTTGTAGCGGAATGGGCGATTAAAACTGTGATTGAAAAATATGCTGAACAGTTTGCCAGCTTGCAAGATCTTTATATGCGCGAGAGGGCATCGGATCTGCGGACGCTCGGTCAGCGAGTGTTGTTTCATCTGAGTGGTTCCGCTACGGGAATCAGGCAGTGGCCGGGGCGTTTTATACTGGTTGCTGATGAACTCAGTGCTAACTTGTTGGCTGAGTTGCCACAAGATCAATTGGTTGGTGTGATTGTACGAGATGGCGCGACTCATTCTCATTCTGCAATATTGGTTCGTGCGATGGGAATTCCGGCTATCATGGGAGCGGATATCCAGCCTGAGCTATTACACAATCGGACACTTATTCTGGATGGTTATCGCGCAGAGGTTTTTATTGAACCGGCGCCTCTGATTGCTAAAGAATACCAACAAATCATTGAGGAGGAACAGGTCCTCAGTAAGCTGGCGGAATGTGAACAGCAGAAGCAAGCACGGCTAAAAAGCGGAGAACGGGTTCTGGTGCAGCTCAACGCGGGCTTGAGTTTGAAACATGAACGACAGATAGAAGACAATATTGATGGCATTGGGCTGTACCGCACAGAAATTCCTTTTATGTTGCATAGCGGTTTTCCATCAGAAGATGAGCAAAAAAATCGCTATCAAGAGATACTGGAACTTTTTCCTGAAAAGCCAGTGGTATTGAGGACCCTGGATATTGGCGCTGATAAACAACTTCCTTATATGCCTATCAATGAAGAAAACCCTTGTCTGGGATGGCGAGGCATTCGCATCACGCTGGATCAACCGGAAATATTCCTGATTCAGCTGCGGGCGATGCTAAAAGCCAGTGCACAAACGGGCAATTTAAAAATACTGTTGCCGATGGTGACCAGTATTGAAGAAATTGATGAAGCCCGAAAACTGATTGAGAGAGCAAAAATTGAAGTAGAGCAAACGCTGGCTGAAACAATCACAATGCCCCAGGTTGGTATTATGCTTGAAGTTCCCTCTGCCATTTTTTTGCTGCCTCAATTAAAGAAGCGGATTGATTTTGTTTCTATTGGCACGAATGATTTAACCCAATACTTGCTTGCGGTGGATCGCAATAATACCCACGTCTCTTCGCTGTATGATAATTTGCATCCTGCGGTGATTAGGGCCTTGAAATTCGCCTTTGATGAATGCCAGCGTCTTGATCTCCCGATTAGCATATGCGGAGAAATGGCAGGTTTACCTATGGAGACACTCATATTGCTTGGCTTAGGTTACCGTAGCCTGAGCATGAGTGGTCACAGTATTCCGCGTATTAAGTATTTATTGCGTCACTTGGATGCCAAAGAACTTGAGCATCTTATTGAGTTGATTTTGAAAGCTGAAACCAGCCATGAAGTAAAAGTATTGTCAGCCGAATTTATGGAATCACAGGGTTTGGGAGGCTTGATTCGAGGGTCATGCTCCCAATAGTTAGATTTATTACCTGAGATAGAATTCACGCTCAATAAACGTTCCCATCACTTTATCGTGCATCTCTAAGGGGGAATGTGGGAATTAATCAGCTAAAGCCTCAACATGAATTTTTTGATGCTATTGGTCGGTCGTGACATCAATTTATTGAATCATGTATAGTATGCCTATTTGGAGAACATTCAGATGGCAAAGATTGATGTGACCTGTCCCTCTTGTTGTGCAGTTAAAGGGATCCACCGTAATGGGCGCTCACGTTCTGGTCAGCAACGTTATCTTTGCCAATCCTGCCGTCACTCCTGGCAACTCGAATTCACTTATGCCGCTTGTCGTCCCGGTACACATAAACAAATCGTCGATATGGCCATGAATGGCATGGGATGTCGGGCGACAGCACGAGTGATGGGAATTGGCCTGAATACCGTTCTTCGCCATTTAAAAAGCTCAAACCCAAATCGGTAACCGAAACCATTGCTCCTGGCACTGAAGTGATTGTCTGCTGTGAAATGGATGAGCAGTGGTCGTACGTGAAGTCAAAGAATCAGCCCCGCTGGCTCTTTTATGCCTACGACAGGATAAGACGAAAAGTGATCGCCCATGTTTTTGGCCCGAGAACAAAGAGGACCTTGGGGCGTCTGATGGCTTTGCTGGCGCCTTTTAACATAGTGGTCTATATGACAGATGGTTGGAGAAGTTATGAAAAAATACTGGCCGGTAAACTGCATGTGGTCAGCAAGCGTTATACACAACGCATAGAGAGGCATAACCTGAATCTTCGTCAGCATTTGGCAAGACTGACTCGCAAGACCTTATCTTTTTCAAAATCCATAGAAATGCATGACAGAGTCATTGGGTATTATTTGAACATTCGTCACTATCAATAAATTGGAATCATGACCTCACGTTGTAATTTGCTCATGATATCTCCTTATTTTTAAATTAGATGTCATGCCGTAACTCGCGATGACGCCTAGAGTATAGGGGCAACAATGTATACAATAATTAAACAAAAAATCAATGATTGATATACTATTTGGTTGCAAAAATAACCATCCAATAACATAACAGCATTAGGTTTCACGATGATGCGCAATTTTGTCATTTTTTATTGCTTTAAAAAGAATAAACTGTCACTAAATATTACCAACTTAGAAATGAATATCTTGGTGACAGTTTAATCAAAACTCAGATACCATCTCAGGAATAAAATAACCACTGCATCAATATAAAAAATCCCAATGAAAATATTAAACTCTTTAAGATTGAATGCGTATATTTACTGATAAAATAAGCCAACACTACCGTAATCAATGCGAACACATATCTAATATTAAACTGTTCAATTAATTCACTAAGCGATAAATTATTCAGTGAAATATTGACGATAATCGTCCCAAGAATAAAACAGATGGCATAATCCAGAGCAGTAACCAGCAAACTCTTTCCTTTGAACAAGCGATTATTATTCATCAAAAAAGGGGCCGCCCTTAATATGAAACTTATCAATCCCATCAATACAATCAGCAGCATCATGATGTTCTATCCTTTCTGATTTTCCGCTCAATTAGTGCAATCACGATCCCACATAAAACAGGGACTGCCAGATCCATTAATTTCATATCCACTTCATTCAATAACGGTGCGCACAACCCGCCCATGACCGTTGCCAGAACAGACATATCCTTGCCCGAACGCCTGGCAGTCAGAGACGCAAAATGAATCGGAACCAACATCACGAGGAACAGCGAAAGGGATTCATAATTTAGATGCTCTGCCGAAACATATCCTAACAACGTGGCACAGAAAGTAATCACAAAACAGGGTACAGCAACGCCCAGATAAAAATGAAACTGGGATTTCCCATCCGTGATATTTTCCGCAGAGAGATGTGAATGGGTCACCGTATAAGTACTGGCACTAAATCCCAGCATTGACAACAAAACATGTTGTTTAGGCACGCCACGAAAATATTGTGACATCACCATCGCCATTAAGAAAAAGCGAAAGTTAATCAGCAATGCCAGAACGATAACAGAAAGTATCGCCCCATCAGCCAGATAACCTACCGCCGCCACTTGTAACGGTGCAGCATATATCAACAATGAGCCAACCAACGTTTCCATTAATGGAACACCATGACTCTGATAAAGCGCACCCATCGAGGTAAAAATAAAGAAAAATGAGATACAAACAGGCAAAGAATCAACCATGCCTTTCCTAAAGAGTGAATTCAACACTTGGCACCTATAGTTAGCGTTATATTTAGGGTAACGGAGAAGTTAATGTATTTTATGATAAATATCATTAAATAATAATCAATAGAAAACCAAGATAACCCCAATTTATTATCCATGACATCAGGATATGATATAACTTTATTTTATATATAAGGCCAATGATATTACCGCTATAGTGGAAATAATTTAAAAAAATAATTCCCTCTCGGAGAAATAGCATGAAAGCCATATTGAATATATTATTAGCGGGTATTATCCAGTTAGGGGGCATCTCTCTTTCCTATGCACAATCCACCCTGGATAACATTCAATCCACGGGGATATTCAGGATCGGAACCGAAGGTGCCTATTCTCCATTCAGTTATCATGATGCCTCTGGGAAACTGACCGGATTTGATGTGGAAATCGGCCGCGAAATTGCATTACACATGAAAGTGAAACCTGAATTTATTGAAAGTAAATGGGATGGTTTGATTGGTGGACTTGATGCCGGACGTTTCGATGCCGTGATGAACCAGATTGCCATTACACCGGAGCGCGAGAAGAAATACCGTTTCTCCCTGCCCTACGTTATTTCAAAAGCCGTACTGATTACCCGCAAAGATAACAACGATATTAAGACGTTCAGCGATTTAAAAGGGAAAAAATCGGCGCATACCCTGACTAATAACTTTGCCCAAATCGCCAGACATTATGGCGCCGACATTATCGGCACTAATGGTTTCAATCAGGAAATAGAACTGGTGAGCACAGGCCGCGCAGATGCGACAATTAACGATAAACTTTCTTACCTCGATTACAAAAAACATCGTCCGGCGGCACCGGTAAAAATTGTTGCCGCAGATACCCAGGCAGCACAAACCGCCGTGCTATTGCGTAAAAACGATACTGAATTAAAAACTGCAATAGATAAAGCGATTACTGAGATAAAAGCGGATGGGACTTATCAACGTATTTGGGATAAATATTTCGCTGAAAGCGACTAACCAGTAATGAAAATAGGAGCCTAACGGAATAGGCTTTTAAAATAAATCTTAGGTTCTAAGCTATAACTTTATTGTATATAACGTTCATCTTTTCTTGCCATATCATCATTAAAACAACCCTATAAAAAATAAATATATTTTTAATCTCTATCAGGAAGGTTTTATGACCCCATCATGGCTCAATTTAGCGTTTGATTCCCTATGGCCGATGATTTACGCCGGCCTGACGTTCACTATTCCCCTCACTCTGATAACATTCGTACTGGGGATCTCATTGGGGTTTTTCGTTGCACTCATCAGGTTGTATGGCCCTAAGCCACTGGTTGCTGTCGTTCGGTTTTACGTCTGGTTGATTCGTGGTACGCCTCTGCTGGTACAGCTATTCCTGATCTTCTACGCCCTGCCCAGCGTAGGTATTACGTTGGAAGCGTTCACCTCCGCCGTTATCGGCTTTACCCTGAATGTGGGGGCCTATACCTCAGAAGTGATCCGTGCCGCACTGACTTCTGTTCCCAAAGGGCAATGGGAAGCCTCTCACTCTATCGGCATGAGTTGGTGGCAATCACTGCGTCGGATCGTCCTGCCACAGGCGGCACGGGTTTCAATTCCGCCCTTGTCCAATACCTTTATTTCACTGGTAAAAGACACTTCGCTGGCTTCCGTCATTACCGTGCCAGAAATGTTTCTGGCGGCACAGCGCATCGCCGCCGTCACCTACCAGCCGCTGATCCTGTATACCGAAGCCGCCATTCTCTACCTCCTTTTAAGTTCGGTGTTATCCGCACTGCAAGTCCGGTTAGAAAAGAAATTCACTCAGCAAAACAGCAGTAAAAATAAGGAAGGCAAAGATGATTCAGCTTACCAACATTGAAAAAAGTTTCGACGGACAGACGGTGCTGAAAAATATTAGCCTGACCATTAAAGAAGGCAGCCTGACGGCACTGATTGGCCCTTCCGGTAGCGGCAAAAGTACTTTACTACGTTGTATTAATCTGTTGGAGATCCCACAGGCCGGCAAGCTGGAAATCGGCAAAGAACAGATTACCTTTACCGGTAAGGAACGACTGCCACATCGGGAAATCCAGCGTTTTAACCTGCAAACCGGCATGGTATTCCAGAACTTTCAGCTTTTTCCGCATCTGACGGTGATTGAGAACATTATGGAAGGGCTGATTTGGGTCCAGAAATGGTCCCGTGAACGCGCCAGAGAACGGGCGCTGGCGTTGCTGGATAAAGTCGGCTTATCCCACAAGGCGGATGTTTGGCCCGCCACACTGTCGGGCGGTCAGCAGCAACGTGTGGCAATCGCCAGAGCAATGGCGCCTTCCCCCAAGGTGCTGCTATGCGATGAACCGACATCGGCGCTTGATCCTGAGTTATCCAAAGAAGTCGTCTCAGTTTTGAAACAACTCGCCGGAGAAGGCACCACCATGTTAATGGCAACGCACGATCTGCGTCTGGCGGCCAACCTTGCCCATAATGTCGTATTTCTGGAATCGGGTGAAATTATCGAATCGGGCACGGCAAGAACCATTTTCACTCATCCCAGCAAGGTTCGAACAGTCGAGTTTATCTCAACTCTGACAGAAACCTTACCGGATTGGGAAATATAGCGAGCAGTCACGGTACATTATTTATTCGGAGAAACACGATGAAAAAAGTTTTGAATTTATTACTGGCGAGTGCGACTGCTCTTGCTATTTCTGCTCCTGGCTATGCCGGCAAAGATTTTGATGCCATCAAAGCCGCTGGCGTCTTTAAAATCGGCACGGAAGGCACTTATCCTCCTTTTACCTACCACGATACCAGCAATCAATTAATCGGCTTTGACGTCGATATCGCGCGGGAAATCGCCCGACGTTTGAACGTCAAACCTGAATTTATGGAAGTCAAATGGGATGGTTTGATTGCCGGATTGGATGCTAAACGTTTTGATGCGGTTATCAATCAGGTCGGCGTTACCCCAGAACGGGCAGCGAAATACAGTTTTTCTATTCCTTACACGGCTTCTCAGGTTGTGTTGATCACCCGTAACGATAACGGTGATATTAAAACCTTCGCGGATATTAAAAACAAACGTTCAGCCCAATCATTGACCAGCAATTACGGGCAACTGGCAACCACTTACGGCGCGAGTCTGGTCAGTACAGATGGTTTTAATCAGGCCATTGATCTGGTCGCTACCGGACGCGCTGATGCCACACTCAATGATCGTCTGTCATTCCTTGACTTCAAAAAACAGCGCCCTAATGCGCCGGTAAAAATTGTCGCCCAGCAAACTGATGCGAGCAAATCAGCCGTCTTGCTGCGTAAAGGGGATGCTGAGTTACTGGAAGCAGTGAATAAGGCCCTGCAAGAGATAAAGGATGACGGTACGTATGCCCGTATCTCTGAGAAATATTTTGGCGTGGATATTTCTAAATAAATTTTTATTTGCTTGAGAATATGGCGGGCATTTTTATTATATTAGGCCGCCTTATTTATATTAAAAAATAACACACTTCACAAATCACCATTATTTATTAACGTCCATTAATATATTTAAATACACTAAATCATTTAACTAAACACTATAAAAATTTATAATTCAATTTATTTAACTGAAAACAAAATAACCTACAAATGAGTTAAGGAAAATAAATAATGATATCGGAAATGATCACGGCTTATCGTAAATCTAACGCACTGTTTGCTTTTGTAGAAAGCAAAGCGCCACTATATTTAAGCCCCCGGGATGGCAAAACGGTGGAACAACTGGCTCAACTATGCAACGTTTCTCAAGATAGATTCCATCGGCTATTAAATTATATGCTATCACTTAATGTATTAACAAAAAAAGAGGATAAATTTTACCTTACTGAGCAATGTTCATCACTCTCCGATCCAGACAGCCTTGAAACATTACATATCAAACTTGAATTGAGTCCAACCTGCTGGAACGCTTGGTCAAAATACAGTGAATCCTTAAGTAACATAAACAAAAAATCTGCTTTTGAACTTAGCCATCAGGCAAAATTTTTTGACTATTTAAATCATGAAAATAATAAATTACTCAAAACAAATTTTGATGATTTAATGACAAAAATTACCGATACAATGAATAAATATATTATTGAGCATATCCCTCTAACTGGCATTTCTTCACTCCTTGATATAGGGGGAGGCTCAGGCGCTTTAGCCAAAAATATAAAAATGCATTATCCACATATCCAATGCCACGTTATGGATCAGTATGATTTTACTAAACAAGAATCGGAAGAGGTTACTTTCATCGATGGCAATTTCTTTTCCACTATTCCATCAGGGTATGACGCTTATTGCATAAAAAATGTTTTGCACAATTGGCCAGATAATCAAGCTATTGATATTCTCAAGAATTGCCAGAAAGCAATGGGTGAAGATTCCGTTTTATATGTTATCGATATGCTTAAAGATCAAGATGATGCAGAGGCAGAGTCATTTGATTTACATATGGATATCCTTTTGTCAGGTAAAGAACGGTATCAATCAGAATTTGAAGTTATAGCAAAACAGGCTGGACTCTCTATCACAAATACCTACAACCTGAATTTTTCCCTGACGGGAGGAAGCCAATACATTATTGAAATGAAAAAATAAATTCTCAATAACCTGAATTTTGGATAAGAAATTAAATAATTGCCTGTCGCAAAAGACTAAGGTGACTTTTGCGACAACCTTTAAAGAACGGGAGCAGTCACTGACATGATGAGGAGAACCCGAAATATAGACTCCCTTGCTAAATAGCAATATTGTAATCGATAATACCTCTGTCTGGAGAACGTATTCAAGAAAGAATTAGTATTATTATTTTCAATATTCTTTTATCATGATGGACCTCATGGAATCGTGGAGTTGTAATTAAATAATATAGTATTTTTCCAAGTTTAATTGGGAACTTAATTTTAGAATGATGAAAGATAGCAATAATAAAACTAATAATAGAGTGGAGTAAATTGATAACCTCTATCGATACACCTAACAGTCCTTTCATTATAAAATTTAAAAAAGTATGGAAAACCGATTCCATAAAATGTATTCTCAACCCTGTTGTCGCATCCAAAACTTCATAAATCAAAAACATAAAATAAAAATACGATCAAGATGATGAATCTCATGAAACTCATCATCCACAATAAATTTATTTTTGTGGCTGATACGATCGAAAATAAAATATATTTATTAGATTAGGATCATAATACTTAATTACTATAGGCATAACCACTCCCGCGGGATAATATATGTTTAAAGATAGAAAAAATATATTGCATTAATGATAAACAGAAGATAAACAATAGCTATATTTATTAGACCGTGTCCCTGAATATAAATTGAATTTTAGTATTATCATCCAGTTGATTTTGATGCTGGGATAAAATGATGGCATGGCGAATGATGCATTATGCGTTTATAGTTATAAATCAGCCCCACGGTTTAAGTGGGGCATTTGGGTTTAACGCTATCTTTTTCGAAGATCTTAATGGAGTCTGGGTTCATCGTCTTCAGGGGGAAAGAGATCACCACCATCATCTTCATCATCAGGCGCGTTAGGATCTTCAAAATACGTTCCCCAACCGTCGTAATTGACACCGATCTTTTCTGCCAGATCGATGAGTTGCCCAACCTGTACGTTGATCAATTCAGCCTCTAAACGACTTTCACTGATCACATCACAACACATCAAAACGACACCCTCTTCGGTTTCCAGCTCTTCCGCATCCGTGACTTCATAGCCTAACCTGAATGCTTCAAGGGCCGCTTTTTCCAGTTGATCGAAGTTTTCTGCCGAAAAATGGTGTTCAATAATATAGAGTGCATCAGGATCACTGCCATCTTCCAATAATTCTTCGATGATCAAGCGAGTTTCTTCACACTGTTCTTCTAAAGCATGTGGGTCTGCCATGCCAATCCCCTCTGTCAGTTGGCTGTCTTGTTTTGCATTCTCCCATCTTTTATGTACAAAGGATATATCTATCCAATTCTGTTCAAAAAGAAATGCATAACATAAGCGGCTGATCTATAACCTGTCTTGATATCTTCACTCCTATAAACTCTGCACACAGGGCTTGTAATTACATTTTTTATCGATATATAGTGAATATAAATTCAATATGACCCTAATGGAGATAATGCATAATGAACCCTTTTTTCAAGCGTTCTTTCCTAAGATTACTTGATATTTCCTCCACAGAAATTGATACCCTTTTAACTTTTTCCCATGCATTAAAAGCGAATAAAAAATCAGGTTCGGAATCACCCTTGCTTACAGGGAAAAATATTGCCCTGATTTTCGAAAAAGACTCCACTCGTACGCGCTGCGCATTTGAAGTCGCGGCTCATGACCAAGGTGCCAATGTTACCTATTTAGGCTCAAGCGGCAGTCAGATCGGGCACAAAGAATCCATCAAGGACACCGCGCGGGTACTTGGGCGTTTGTATGATGGTATTCAATACCGTGGATATAGTCAGAAAATTGTTGAATCGTTGGCACAGTATGCAGGAGTTCCGGTTTGGAATGGCCTGACTGATGAATTCCATCCAACCCAACTTTTGGCTGATTTAATGACGATGCAAGAACACAGCCAAAAACCACTATCTGAGATCAAATTTGCCTATTTGGGCGATGCCCGCAATAACATGGGCAATACCCTGCTGGAAGCTGCTGCACTGACGGGTATCGATCTCCGTTTGGTTGCACCAAGAACATGCTGGCCGGAAAAAAATTTGGTTGCGGAATGCCAAAAACAGGCAGAGAAAACGGGCGGCCAGATCACGCTGGTAGAAGGTATTGCGCAAGGGGTAAAAGGGGTCGATTTTCTGTATACCGATGTTTGGGTATCAATGGGAGAACCGAAATCAGTCTGGCAAGAACGCATTGCATTACTGAAACCCTATCAGATCAATATGGCGGTGGTGAAACTCACAGGGAACCCAGACGTTAAATTCCTGCATTGCCTGCCTGCTTTCCATGATGAAGAAACAACATTCGGTAAGCAACTGGCAGAGGAATTCAATTTATATGGTGGCCTGGAAGTCACAAATGAAGTATTTGAATCAAAACACAGCATTGTATTTGATCAGGCTGAAAACCGAATGCATACCATTAAGGCCGTGATGGTAGCAACACTGGTGGAAAACCTCATGTTGTAATAATTGATTTATATTTTGCGTCCGCTCATATTACATTTTCAATTTCAAGAAGATAATTAAATAAAAATAGTGAGTTAACTCACTATTTTTATTTGTATCAACTAATATCACTAACAAAAAAATCAAGCCTGTTTTTTGATTTTGTTCCTACTTAAATTGAGTTGATAATCAACAAACTTAAAAGCGCTCCCCACATAAACCCCATTAATGCCATGATCTTTATCACTCTATTTTACGAGTACTCCTTCATAATCCGCATAAAAACTGAGGTTTTAGATAGGATTAAACTTCAAGTTGCAATTTATAACACTAAATGAAATCACACGCATCTTGAAGTTAGATTGGTATATGTTTATTAAACGTTTTAACCGCTTAAAGTATATATTTTTCTATATTGCCTCATTGTATTGCCATTTTTAATTCAGGATTATTTTTTGATATCAACCAAAACAGAAAAAACACGTTACTCTTTTTAATTGTTAGTCTTAAATGTCAGTACCACTTTACCTAACGAAAGGAAATAACAATGAAATTAGAAACTTTATCCATCCACGCAGGTTATTCACCCGATCCAACAACCAAAGCCGTTGCTGTCCCGATTTACCAAACCACTTCCTACGCTTTTGATGATTCCCAACATGGCGCTGATCTGTTTGATTTAAAAGTAGAAGGTAATATTTATTCCCGCATCATGAACCCAACCAATGATGTATTGGAAAAACGTATCGCCGCTTTGGAAGGGGGTATCGGTGCGCTGGCGGTTGCTTCTGGCATGGCGGCCATCACCTACGCCATACAAACCATTGCGACTGTCGGAGATAATATTGTCTCTGTCGCAAAATTGTATGGAGGAACTTATAACCTGATGGCGCACAGTTTCCCAAGCGTAGGGATTGAAACACGTTTTGTTGATCATAACGATCTCGCGGCCATTGACGCATTGATCGACAAGAAAACCAAAGCCGTTTATTGCGAATCCATCACCAACCCAAGTGGGAATATTGTTGATATCCAGACACTGGCAGATATTGCCCATCGGCACGGCATTCCTCTTATCGTCGATAATACCGTCGCAACCCCCTATTTATGCCGCCCGTTTGAACATGGCGCCGATATTATTATTCATTCTCTGACCAAATATATTGGTGGGCATGGCACCTCCATCGGTGGGATGATTGTCGATTCAGGCAAATTCCCCTGGGCTGCGCATCAGGAACGCTTTGCGATTTTAGGCACCCCGGATCCTTCGTATCACGGCATAATCTATACCGAACATTTTGGTGCCGCAGCCTTTATCGCACGCTGCCGTGTCGGGCCACTGCGTAGCACAGGAGCCGCTTTATCACCGTTCAATGCTTTCCTGATTTTACAAGGGCTGGAAACTCTGGCGCTGCGTATGGAGCGCCATACTGAAAATGCTCTGAAGATCGCTCAATATCTGGAAAGACATCCTCAGGTATCCTGGGTTAAATATGCAGGATTGCCTGCACATCCTGAATATGATTTGGCTGTCCGTTATATGGGGGGCAAGCCAGCCTCTATTTTGTCTTTTGGCATTAAAGGCGGTGAAAAAGCCGGTATACGCTTTATTGATGCCCTGCAACTTATTGTGCGTTTGGTCAATATTGGTGATGCCAAATCGCTGGCATGCCATCCAGCATCAACCACCCATCGTCAGCTAAATGATGAAGAAATGGTAAAAGCGGGGGTTTCACGCGATTTAATTCGTCTTTCTATCGGTATCGAACATAGCGATGATATTATTGACGACCTCGCGCAAGCGCTGGAAGCAGCAAAGACGCAGTAAAATTGTTGTTAAATGCTATAGCATCAGTATGTTTTGTTCAGAATACCTTATTCAATAATAAAACAGGCTCAATAACGCTGAGCCTGTTTATTATTTATCCTGATTTTATTAACTCTAATTTCCTGGAGAATAATCGCTTTGGATTGATGTATGCAGACAAAGTAAATAATTAGGATCAGCTTTGTCTTTATCAACAACTTTCAGATTTTGAACATCAAACCCGGCAAAACCGTATGTACCAACCACGTTATTATATGCCACCGTAATAGTTTTAGGAGCATAAGAAGGCTTATTACCATCATCCCAACCTATAAGGTCCCAATTCATTATATTGGGAAAATCTTCAAGCAGAGACGTGCCATCTTTCACAATGTTAACAGCTGATTCAGAATCGCTTAGTGGCCACAAATCGGTCACCTTCACTGGATATACTTCCGTCACCTTGTCTTTTGTTACCTTCATCAAACGATTCACTTAGGTACATTTGTGTCTACATGATGTGTCTTTAATAAAGCGTGTTGGCTTCATTGTATAAGTGTAAGTCTTTATTGCTCCTGTCTGTTTGTTAGTAATAGCGGCCCTGAACTTTGTAGGTATCATTGCTGTATTTTCTCTAAAATCAAATTCGATAGTCCCATTAATACCATCTATTACTGGCTTAAAGTTTCGAATTAGTATAATTCGAGCTGCTAACCCTGATACTATCTCATAGTCGCCGGTTTCAACATCAGCATTAGTAATAAGAGGTGTATCTGGATTAATTCTTAACTCTGCGTATAACGAGTCGAAAACGTTATAAGGCCCATTTTCATGACTCTGGTAGAATCGATTGACATCTGTGTTATTGTTATTGTAAACATACAACCCTACAGGTTTATCTACCGGTATAAATGTCACGTCAGTGTTAGCCATCGATTCCAGTTTTTTCTCTTTCGTCACAACTTCCAGCTTGGCTTTGACATTTTTGACACCGACAGAACTGGTCAACGTTGCAGTTAAGTATCCCTGATCATCCGTGGTTAACTTTTTATTACCGAAAACCAGATTTCCTTCCTCTATCAGCTTGTTGTGGTCAAAAGTTTGGGGATTAACAACGCTCCAAATCACCTTATCGTGACCAAAGGTCAGATGGGGTATGACAGCACCGGAAGGATCAGTCACTTTTGCCTGATAGGTATAAGCCTCTTTTCCGTCACCATTGAGTGTCTTATCAGCAGGTGAGATTGCCAGCTCGCCAATATTAATGTCACCGATGAAAGTCACTGGATTTTCAGCGTATGTCTTTGTTTTACCACCATCAATTGATGCACCTACTTTAATACCTTTGACAGGTTTGGTACTGGTTAAGGTAGCAAACAAGCGTCCATTAATATCCGTAGTTTCTTGTATTGACGACCATTTCATGCCATCCGGCAATTGTTCAGGATACCACTTAACCTCCACTTTCTGATTTTTCAGCGGGATACCATTCTTATCTTTCACATCTGCCGTAAAGGTATAGCCATTATCTCCGGCGAGAAGTGTCCCTGATGCCAACGGCTTGACAGATTGAACCGTAAAGTCAGAGATAAGGCCACTAAAGCCAATATCACCAATATGGGTTTTTGGCATGCCAGGCATTTCCAGGAAAACTTTCACATCTTTCAGCGGCTGGGAAGTTGTTACAGTGGCCTGCAATTGCCCCAGGGAATTGGTTTTGCTGGGGTTCTCCCAATTCAGGCTCACATCCTTATTTTGTGGCTCAATAGACCAGCTGACATTCTGGATCACGCCATCGCGGATAATGTCTTTATCGGTTGTACCATGGGCGACAGTTGCCAGTAAATTATAACCTCTCTGAGTACCCGCAGAGGATGTTAATTGCTCTGTCTTAAATTGTCTGACCACAAAAGGCTGTACTGTCACATTCAAAATAGCTGGCTTGCTGAACTTACCGTTATTTTCTTCCGCAACGATATTGATCGTATGCGTATTTTGTCCTTCAGGAACATATTTAGGTAATACAAGCGCAATCAGCTCATGACCACCGCCAATATTGGAAATAGTGCCGCCATTTTTTATAAATGCATTATCTGCCTGAAACAGGATGTTCTTGACGCGGGATTTTATATTAGCCGTTACAGGTATTGGTGTTGGCCATGCTTGTTGGCTATAACCAACAATAGCATTTTGCGATAATGCCAGTTGCAATTCGTCTGGTTTCTTCCTGTGATCAAGCACAATATGATTGTTTCTTTCCACTAAGTCATAGCGGCTACCTACCAGTGTACGCATGGAAGCAACACTATCAGGTGAGAACTGCACACCAAGCGGTACACCAAAGCGATAATTCAGGTTGGCCTGGAACAGCGTTTCACTGTGCCCGCTGCCGCCATATTTATAATCTACCCCCATTGTCACCAACGGAATCGGCGTATAATTCAGGCCCACTCTCCCCAGACTGGGGTTTTTCTGTTTACTATCACGATTGAACAACGCAACGTTATCACCAAAGTATTGTTCAAAGGCCAACTTACCACCAAGATTTGGGTAAGCAGGTAAATAGAATTCTCCATTGAGATCAAAGCCATTAGCAGGACGCTCTTCCCAATCCTGCTCCTTCAATGACTGACGCCAGTCAGTCAGACGCAAGTAAGTATTCGCAGAGAGTTTGACATAATTTGTCCAGGCTTCTGCACCTACACCAATACGCTGATTTTTACCGGTGACATCATGGTCAAAGAAAGTGTTCAATCCATACATCCAATGAGGCGTAAAATAACGCCCGCCCAAGCCGACGTTCAGGGTATGGCGGCTGTCTTTATGACGATAACCAAATTGGGAGAAAACCAACCAATCGGCTTTATTGTCGTAAAGTGGAAGCAGCATATCCAGAGAGCCATTATCCAGTTTGCCTTTTCTGTCTAAGCCAAAGTTAATTTTGGCTGTACCAAACTGCGATAACCATTTCTGTGTCTCGCCGGATATTGTCCCATTAATTCTGCCTAATGCGTAGGATTTCGCTTGTTCAGTAAGTTCGGAAGGTGAAGACGATAGCATCCTGCTGACCATCTGAATATTTTGCGCAATTAAATTTCCTGTTTCATCTCCCCTATTCTTTGAATGATTTTCATTTGCTACTTTCTGGATTTTCTGTTCCGTGTTTTTTTCACCTATCGCGAATGTATTCATTGATATAAATGGTAAAAACAAAGAACCTATATATAGAAAAAATCTAATGAACTTATTACTCATATATGAGTCCATATATAGTACCTCATGGAATATTTGATGCCCCAACACTCAATAAGAATAAAAATTAATATTTTTGTGCACTTAAGATACATTAGGTGACTTATTGCCAATCTGCTTAATGAAAATTTTTTATGAGTTGATAATAAAAAGTTATCACTTTCTGTTTTGAATATCAGGTGATTACATGAGATGTGAATTAGAGTAAAAAGCCAGTCTTGCTATTCAATAAAATGGGGGTAATGGTGTGTTTTTTATATTTATTTTTCGAGAAAAATTTATTTGGCGATAAATTTCAAGTTACAGACAATAACACTGTAACTTGAAAAGTGATGGTTGTAGATTTAATTCAATGTCAGGCTTTAAACATCAAAATTCTTCCCTAAGTTGTTCACTTGGCTGCTGATGATCTATCAGACCATGGGGTAAACCGCCTATTTGTGGCAAGTCCCAAAATATGTAGCTCACTTAAAGTCCCCAAAATGTAGTCACTTATTAATCATAGCTCTCCCCCAGATTATCCCTTCTTCCTAATAATCCGGCGGCGCTTATTAAACAGATCCGGCAGTATCGTCTGCGATACGCACTGCCACTCAATTTTATCGATATCAACCCTCTGTTTGGCAAAATAGTCTGACAACGCTGACTGGCATTGACCGAGCACTTCAATGGCACAATCCCCTTCCAATTTCAGCAACAAATAAGCCTGGGTTAGCCGATAATCACTCGTCAGTGGCAGGGTATTAGCGATGATCCGCGAACAGGGATCAGCGAAAATACTCACCGTTCCCCCTTTAAGCGCAGGTAAAATCAACTGATCATCATTGCGCCCTTCTATACGCTCTATCGCCAATGCCGGATTGCCACAAGCACACGGGGTTTTCTTCACGACCAAAATATCATCAAGCTGGTAACGCACAATAGGCTGAGTTTCTCGGGTAAAATCGGTAATAATCGGATTAAAACGCGATTCATCTATCCATTTTGGCTCAATATGCAAAAACGCTTCATTAAGATGCAGCGTCCCATGAGAGCAAGTACACGCCAGAAAACCTTCCGTTGCCTGATAAATTTCTCCCACGTCCCTGAATACGGCCTGCAATAGTTGGCGATCTTGCGGCTCCAGCACTTCTGCCACCGAGATCACTTTAACCGGCGACAACGAGGCTTCACCTTGTTGGATCTTCAATGCCAGCGCCCGCAATATTTGAGCCGGTGCCACAATAATCGTCGGCCTATATTCTACTAACGCTTGCACCTGCTGATTAAAGTCAGCGAACAAGTCAAAAAAACGGAAGGAGATCCAACGATTCTGGACACTATCGTAGAGCGTGTTCCCAGCCCGTAAAAACAGCGCAACTCGCTCACCGTGAAATAAGCCATTTGGCAGCATCTTAGCAAGCATCGTTCCTGCCCAAATGCTCCGCTCTTTCGGGTTGGCAACAAAAATACCTCGCTGCCCTGATGTCCCTGATGACATGCCAACGCTGAATTTGCCGACTGTTGGCTTGAAATCTCGTGACTGTTCGCTCAACCGAGCACATGCCAAAAGTTCGTCACGCCTGAGACCTGCTGTATTCATCTGGTCGAAATTTTCCATCATGATGGCTTTATTCATCAGTGGATATTTCACTAACGGTAAATCACCGTATGAGGAAAAATAGGGACTTTTCGCCAGAACCCTACGCTTAAATTTCGCCAGTTCTCTCAATTGATGCTGCTCGAGCTGCTGTCGGTTGGCAAATTTCCACCGTTTTTTGGCTCGCCAATAGTAGCAAAGCGTTTTGAATATCATTCCAAATCTCCCTCATGGCATAGCTGGATAGGGATTTGCTTCTGATCAATTTGATGCAGCTTATTCAATGTTTCGTAATAAGCCCGGCTGTCATCCATAATGAGATTCGCCAACTTTGCAGGTCCGCGCAGTTCACGGTAATTCGTCGGCGACCAGGCGGCATCTCCCGCCAATAATACCCAACCCTGTTCAGTCAACACACAAAGGCCAAGATGCCCAGCCGCATGGCCGGGCAACGGAACAATCAGGATCTGTTTCTGGCTCTCAGGTACGACATAGCCATCCCCCAACACCGCTAATGCCTCTGGCAACGGGCTGGTTTCAAGCCCTTCATAAAAAAGGGTTCTGGATTCGAAATCTTCTGGCATTAAGCCTCGCACAAAAGCTTTTTGTAGCGCAGCGATCCCACGTAAATTACGGGTCTGCCGCCAACCTTTCCCTGAACAGATGAATTTGGTCTGCGGGAAATCCCGTAATCCAGCAATATGATCACCATGAAAGTGAGAAATGATGATGCCATCAATATCACGCGCCTGAATCCCTTCTTCTTTTAGTTGCATTACCAATGAGTCTTTGCTGTCAAAATAAACCGGTGTCACCGTGCGATATAACCGAATAATCCCACTGCGGGTATGATCGTAAAAATGGTTAGCGTATCCGGTATCAAGTAGCCAACGCTTATCATGACACTCCAGCAACCACGCACGGGCTGGAAATTTGCACACACGAAGACTGGCACCTTTCAGTACCATGCAGCCGGGATGAGTGCAGTATCCCACTTCAAAAACACGTACCTTAACCATGTGAACCCGCCTGCTGATCTACCTGTTTTAGCCACTTGGCCGTTAAATGAATGCCTTCCTTTATGGTATAAATCGGCGAATAGCCCAGTTCTTTCTGCGCCTTTGAGTTATCCAGTGTCATGGAATAATAAGCCGCACCAATACCGTAACGCGTCAGCAACGGCTCTTTTCGAGTGAACATGGCAATGCCTTCCAGAATTGCCGCAATGCCATACAAAAGCGGATAAGGCAATGATTTAATCCGGTAGCCAAATTGCATCTCATCAAATAACTGCCCCAGCGTTTTTGCCAATGGTTGTGGCTGCTGATTGGTAATGTTATATATCGCCCCGCTTTGTACTCCTCCGCACCGGGTCGCCAACGACATGGCATGGACAACATTCATGACGTAAGTGAGATCCAGCGCATTCCTTCCCCCGGCCGGTAAAGCCACCACACCTTTGCTGGCCTTAACCTGAGACATCAGCCGCGGCAACAATACCCTGTCATGCGGACCAAATAATCCACGGGGACGCAGGATAATGTAAGTTGTGTCAGGATAGCGGGGGAACAATTGGCGTATGCACTCTTCCGCCAGAAACTTGGTGCGAGCGTAATCATTGGCGAAACGCTGGCTGCGCTGATTTTCGGTAATCTGCTGTTGATGTGAAAAATTAAAATACACGGCTGGAGTAGAAATATGAACAAAGCGCTGGATACCACATATTCCTGCCGCCTGTGCTAACGTATAGGTCGCAGCCACGTTGATACGTTCAAACTCGTCAGGATTGCCCCAGGGGGAGGATTTGGCGGCACAATGCCAGACGGCATCACAATCTGACATCAATGCAATGGCGTCATCCTCCGTTAACGTCGCCAGTTCAGCACGACGAAACTCCGCGCCCAATTGAGTCAATAACTCTCCCGCCTGCGGGTCACGCCCGGTTGCCACCACCGTTTCTCCACGGGATAACAGGTAATCAACGGCATTACGACCTAAACCACTGGTTGCGCCAGTTACAAGAATTTTCATGGTATTAGGATCATCTCACTTAATGAAAGCCCGGCCGCTGTACCAAGCAACATCACATAATCACGACCATAATAGCGATCGGTAATGACGGCTTCATGCAAAGCACTGGGAATTGAGGCCGCAACCTGATTACCGCGATAACGATAGATATTCACAAATCTCTCATTTTTGATATTTAGTCGTTTGAGAATATGCTTCAATCCCAAATGGCTCGCTTGATGAGGTATCACGGTATCAATATCGGACATTGCAAGATTGGCACTGTCTAATACACGTGCTGTAAATTCTTCAATCAATGAGGCAGTCAGTTTAAACAGTGGCTTACCTTGCATCTGGAACAGAAAATCGCTATCTTCCATGCCGGTACGCAGATTTTTACGGGTTCCACCCGCCCGAATCTCACATAATTCAAGGCCTTCCGGGTAAGTTTCATGTTTGTAGGTAACAATCCCGCTTTGCCCATCTCCTCTTTCGACAATCATACACGCCGCCCCATCACCAAAAATCAGCGAGGATTCCTGATGTGACCAGTCAATGCCACGGGAAGCCATTTCTGAGCAGACAATGGCAATCCGCCGATACTGCCGGGTTGACAATAATCCACCCGCCACACTCAGCGCAGAGATAAAACTCACACAGCTTGCATTAATATCAAAACAGGCCGTTCCTGCCTTTAATCGACTCTCTTTTAAAATATGTGCGGCGGAATAAGGTAAGGCTTGAATCGGGATGGCAGAAGCTGAAATCAGCAGATCAATTGAATTTGGCGATATTTGATGTGTTTCTAACGTACTATGCAATGCATCTGCGGCTAATTTAGCCGGAGATGCTTCATAATCAGAATGATAGCGATACTCTATTCCAGAATGTTTTTCAACAAAACCCTTCGGTTTATTGAGTTTCAAATCTAAGTCGGATGAATACACTTTTTTTTCTGGTAAAGCAATACCAGACGCAATGATCTTTAATGGAATCAATTCATTTGAACTTTTCATTTTTTTATTACTTCCAGATGTTAATTTTTTGTTTAATTTTATTGTCAGAATATGAAGTTAATTCTGATTAGGGAGAGAATAAATGAATATTTATCAGATAGCTGATTAAACAGGAAGTATATATTTATGATACATCATATTATTAAATTGAAATATTCAATGCAGCCATATGAAAAATAGAAATTTTTTTCAGTTTATCATTTCAATATTATGAATTTTTTTTAATGAAGAAAGCATGTCATGAGATTTAATGATGATATTTGTTGCTTCTATGTAAAACAAAGGTCAATGTTAATTGACAAATAAATCAACTTTATTTAGTTAATATCAAATAGTCACTTTTAGTTTTTGTTTCATCAATTAATTAAAAAAATATAGTCATCCTAAAATTTTGAACAAGCATTAGTCCAATATTTTTATTGTTTTTAAATAAAAGTAAAATATCAAATAACCAATATATATATCTTTTAAAAGTAAAAAAATAGTTTTAAGTAAAAAAATAGCCTTCAAGTAGATTAAAAAGGGGAGTCTAAGCTCCCCCCAATAATTCAAGGTGATGTCAGCTCACTGGCTGGCTTTCAGTTTTTGGAAATACTCTTCGTACAGGATATTGGCATTACCAACATCACTCTGCCATTCGCCTTTTTTGATCACGACTGCATCTGGATACAGAGATTTATCTTCTGTCATCGATTTCGGCAGTAATTTTCTCGCTTCCAGATTCGGCGTTGGATAACCAATTTTTTGGGCGACCTGCGCAGCAATTTCCGGGCGTAGTAAGAAATTGATCAACTTCATCGCGCCATCGACATTCTTGGCATTTGCCGGAATAGCCAAACTATCCATCCAGAAAATTCCGCCTTCTTTCGGCCAAATAATCTCAACCGGAGTACCCGCCTGACGCGCAACATAAGCTGAGCCGTTCCACATCATACCGATATCCGCTTCGCCTTCCATAAATGGGTTGGCTGGATTATCAGAGTTAAATGCCAATACATTTGGCATCAGTTTTCTCAACTCCTGATAAGCGGCCTCAATCTCTTTTGGATTAGTCGTATTGCCGGAATAACCCAATTTCTGCAACGCCATCTGGAACACTTCACGCGCATCATCAGTCAGTACTAAACTGCTTTTGTACTCTGGTTTCCAAAGATCGGCCCATGAAGAGAGAGACTTGGGATCAATATTATCGCTATTAACACCAATCGCTGTTGCGCCCCAAATATAAGGAACAGAATAATCGTTATTCGGGTCAAAAGGCTTATGGAGCAGATTAGGATCAAGATTATGGAAATTGCTCAATTTACTGGTATCAATTTTTTGCAACATCCCTTCTTTACTCATCTTTGAGATAAAATAAGTGGATGGAACCACTAAATCATAAGCGCCGTCTTTATAGGTTTTCAGCTTGGTGTACATACTCTCATTGGATTCATAGGTGGAATAAATCACCTTAATCCCAGTCTCTTTAGTGAACTGGTTGAGCAAACCAGGCGGAACGTATTCAGTCCAGTTGTAGAAATACAGCGTTTTGCCATCATCAGCGGCAGCGGCATTCACCGAACCAATGCTTAATGCCATCATCCCAGCGGCTAACAGACAGAACCACTTTTTCATGTCGTGTTTCCCCTCGCAGTTGGTGCGTTAATATCATATATAGGTTCGGCGTGAACCTATCCCCGAAAGGGGGCTATTATAAAAGTCGCATTTTATAGGGTAAAGCCACTTGTTAGGTTGTCGGTTTATCATATTCACAAAAGGGGGGGAACAGCGTGGTCAACTTGCAACCACGCTTAAAAGAAGTTTAAGACTTCCCTGTGCGATCACGCATCACAAATTGGCTAATCAGCACCAAAACTAACGACATAAGTAACAAAATCGTTGCCAATGCATTCACTTCCGGCGAAATCCCTACTTTGACCATTGAATAGATTTTAAGTGGCAATATTTCATAGCTTGGCCCCGTCACGAACGAGGAAACAACCACATCATCCATTGATAGAGTAAAGCTCAATAGCCAACTCGCCATAACCGCCGGCATCGCCAGCGGCAGGATGATTTTTCGCAGGATAGTCAATTCCCCCGCGCCCAAATCACGCGCTGCTTCCAGCATTTTGACGTCGAAGTCTTTCAGGCGGGAGTAAACCGTTATCACCACAAACGGCAAGCAGAAGGTGATATGCGAAAACAGCAGTGACCAGAATCCCAATGAGATGCCGAGCAGCATAAACAGCACCAGCAATGAGATTGCCATCACAATATCCGGCGACATCATCACGACAAACAGCATACCGCCAACAAACTTCTTACCACGGAATGAGTAACGATACAACGCTACTGCCGTCAGGGAGCCAATCAGGGTGGCGAACGTGGCGGATGTTACCGCCATCGTCAGAGAATGGCCTGCCGCTTGAACCAGACTGTCATTGGTGAACAGCAAGCTATACCATTCAGTGGTAAAACCCTGCCAACTAATACCAAAGCGCGACTGGTTAAACGAGCTTATCAGCAGGATAATAATCGGGATATACAGGTAAGCATAAACGATGGTCATGAAGCCACCGCGCAACAGGCGTCCGATCATTCCAGTTCCACCTTCTTGTTCAGCAGTTTAGCCGCACGATAATAAACCAATAACATCAATCCCATTACCAGCGTCAAACAGATACTGGTCGCCGACCCAAACGGCCAGTCGCGGATATTGAGAAACTGGCTCTTAATCACGTTCCCGATCAGCAGGTTCTTCGCCCCGCCCATCAAGTCAGCCACGTAGAACAGCCCCATCGCTGGCAGCAATACCAGCAAACAACCGGCGATAATACCCGGCATGGTCAATGGCACAATGATGCGGATAAAGGTCTGCAATTTCCCCGCGCCTAAATCGCGTGCCGCTTCCAGACAAGATTTGTCCAGCTTTTCAATGCTGGAATAGAGCGGCATCACCATAAACGGCAGCAAGATGTAAACCAGCCCCAGCACAACGGCTTCGGGGGTATACATGATGCGAAAGGGTTTATCGATAATCCCCATCCACATCAGAAAATCATTCAAATACCCGCGGGTACTGAGGAACATCTTCAAGCCATAAATACGGATTAACGAGTTCGTCCAAAACGGTACGATCAACAGGAATAGCATCAGAGGACGCAGTTTCTTTGGCATACGAGCCAGGAAAAAAGCGAACGGATAGCCAATCACCAGACAGCACAGCGTTGCTACAATCGCCATATTCAGTGAATGCAGCAGCACCTCGGCATACAGCGGATCGAACAATCGGCTATAGTTATCCAGCGAGAATACCATCTGCACTAAATTGGCATCATCACGGGTCAGGAAGCTGGTTCCGATGATCATCAGGTTCGGCAAAAAGACGAACAGCATCAACCAGGATACGATGCCCGTAATGACGATATTCTGGAATAGTTTACGCGTCTTCTTCATCGACCAGCACAACCTCCCAGCTTTCTACCCAAGTGACGGCAATCTTCTGGTTCAGGGAATGGTCAACGTCTGGATCATCTTCGTTGAAGAATTCGCTCACCATAACCATCTTGCCATTTTCCATTTCAACCACGGAATCCAGCGTCATGCCCTTGTAGTTACGCTCACGGACATAACCAATCAGCCCAGATACCTGCTCACCGTTGTTGATCTCTTCCACGCGCAGGTCTTCCGGGCGCAGCAATACTTTCAACGTTTGCCCAACCGTCACTGGCAGCGAGGTGAAAATATCACACTCATGGCCTTCAACATTGGCACGTATCCGTTGATCATCAATACGATGCTGTACTTCAGCATCAAAGATATTGATTTCGCCGATAAAGCGGGCAACAAACAGGTTTTTCGGCTCTTCATAAATCTCACGTGGAGAGCCATCCTGTTCAATGCGTCCGTTACGCATAACCACGATACGGTCTGACATGACCAGTGCTTCTTCCTGATCGTGGGTCACGAAGATAAAGGTGATGCCGAGCTTACGCTGGAGCGCCTTTAGCTCATTTTGCATCTGCTTGCGCAACTTGTAATCGAGCGCGGATAGTGATTCATCCAGCAGCAAGACTTTCGGTTTATTGACAACCGCACGGGCAATCGCCACACGTTGCTGTTGGCCGCCGGAAAGCTGGGCAGGTTTACGCTGGGCAAACTCTTCAAGCTGCACCATGCGCAGTGCTTCCTCAACACGCGGAGCAATCTCTTTTTCCGGTGTTTTCTGCATCCGAAGCCCAAAAGCGACATTTTCAAATACGGTCATGTGGGGGAACAGGGCATAACTTTGGAAAACCGTATTAACGTGACGGTGCTCAGCGGGAATATCAGTAATATCCTGCCCTTCCAGTAAAATTTTGCCGCTGTCTGCATCTTCCAGCCCGGCAATCAGGCGGAGTACTGTAGTTTTGCCACAACCGGATGGTCCAAGAATGGTCAGAAACTCGCCATCATTGATTGTCAGATCGAGCTGTGAAATAACTTGTTTACCGTCGAAGCCCTTACTCAAGGCTTTCAGTTCAACGAGTGGAGTCAGAGAGGTGTTCTCAGTCATTTATGCTATCATCTATCCCTTGGAATAATGCAGATAGAACCGCCACGGGAAAAGACTGTGTTAGCTAGCAGAAGGCATCATTTCTCCGCTAAAGCTCAAAGCCAGTGGCACCGGTTGAAATTACGAAGCGCGCATCATAAACGCAGTACGCCCAAATTGAAAGCTGAAACAATAACAATATGTCATTTTTTATTACTATTTTATGAATAGTCATCGCGTGTCTTATTTTGCGCCAAATTGTACCAGATGGAAATAGTTTCATATCGGATATTTTTGAAACAAAAAAATACTTTTGTTTTCCAATGAATTCAGGCAGGTATCCACCCGATTCATCGCATCTCCCTTTGATGCCTAAATTGCCAATTTTCTGCAATCCCATCTCAAAATTGAACAGTCTATTATCCCGGTTTACCCACTCACCCGCACTATTCCATTTGTCCATTTGCCAGCAGCAAGTGCGCGCAGGTGGCGAGGAAAGTATGGTTAACTGTTCTGCAACTCTGTCACATGGCTCAATGACAAAAGAAGAGCGTGAAGAGATCGGTATTTATGCTACTGTATTACGCTTATCAGTAGGGATTGAAGATATTCGCGATTTATTAGCTGGCCTTGAAAAAGCATTAGAATAAATTTACTTAATATAAAAAATAACAAGAAAATAAGGTGAGTAAAAAATGAATGATTACGGTATTTGGACCATCATTACCCCTGTTGTCACAATTATTTTAGCTATATTTACACGCCAGGTTATTTTATCACTACTACTCGGTATATTAGTGGGTTTTACTGTCATTAATGACCATAATATTATTTTAGGTATACAAGGAACTATTGAAGGTATTATTGATACCTTTTCCTCCTCAGGCAATACAAAAACCATCATTTTTATGTTGATGATTGGTGGCATAATGCGGCTTGTGGTTGTTACAGGGGGCGTGCGATCTTTAGTTCGTTTACTTACAAATAAAACACAACTTATTGAAAATAAAAAAGCTGTTCAGTTTTTGGCAATGATCATTACATCATTAATTTTTATTGAAAGTTCAATTAACCAATTAATTGCTGGAGCATCAACCAAGAAATTAGCTAAAAACTACGGTATCCCACCAGAAAAAATGTCTTACATTATCCAGACATCCTGTGTTTCTGTTTGTTCTTCTGCCATGATTAATGGTTGGGGTGCCGCAATGATGGGCGTCATCGGTGTACAGATTTCCAGGGGGTTAATCCGTGGTGAGCCATTCGATATATTGGCTGGATCTATGGTGTATAATATTATGGCTTGGTTATCTCTGGCTTCTGTCTTATTTTATATTTTCTCTAATGTTTCTTGGGGGCCAATGAAAACCGCAGAAATGCGGGCCTTACATGACCACTTAAATAGTGATATTGAAGATAAATACAATGAAGATAGTGATGATGTTATTGAACACCCCAACTGCCATACTCCATTAAACTTTTTTATTCCTATTTTATCGACGGTATTAATGCTCCCTATTGCTCTCTATATCACAGGTGATGGTGATTTTAGTAAGGGGAGCGGTTCAACCTCTATCTATTGGAGTGTTATATTTGGAACCACGATCTCTTTTTTCTGGTTCTTATTACGCCGCGTTTTAACCATCGAAGCCTTTTTTACAGAGCTTTATATTGGTTATTCCAGCATGATAAAAATAAGCTCTGTCATGGTATTGGCATTCTTAATGGGTAACGTTTCCGCTGATTTAAATACCGGTGCGTATATTGCACAAATGACTTCTGGCATCATTCCGGCGGGTTTTTCCATCGGTTTTATTTTCCTGATTAGTTCCATCATGTCATTAGCAACAGGCACCTCATGGGGCCTCATGGGGGACATTCGCAATTATGATCCCCATTGGGGTACAGCTAGGTATTTCAGTGGGTATGCCTCCTGAATATATGATCGGTGCCGCAATTGCGGGTTCCATTTTTGGTGATATGACATCGCCAATTTCCAGCGATGCTATCGTTGCATCAATGGCAACAGATTGTGACCATATTGAACATATTCGGACTCAAATGCCATACGCGTTGGTTACTGCAAGTTTCACCCTCGCTATCTATTTCTATTTAGGCCTTACTTATTAATTTACCATCCGCTGAGGATAATATGTCTTTAACAGAAAATTTAGGGAAGTAGCAAATGCTAAATGACTAAATCGATGAAGATTGAAATTTATCCCACTACTGACGAGCAAAATTTGCCCGTATTGATTTACTTAAAACGGCAACTATGATGGATAAATTGGAAAATTTATCCCACTACTTAGGACGCGATATTTATATTAAGAGAGATGATTTAACCCCCCTGGCAATGGGTGGGAATAAATTACGTAAATTGGAGTATCTTATTGCTGACGCATTACAAAAAAAGGCTAAAGTTATTGTTACCGCTGGCGCAATTCAATCA
The DNA here is from genome assembly GCF_056632175.1 of Xenorhabdus sp. SGI 60. Taxonomy (NCBI): domain Bacteria; kingdom Pseudomonadati; phylum Pseudomonadota; class Gammaproteobacteria; order Enterobacterales; family Morganellaceae; genus Xenorhabdus; species Xenorhabdus sp. SGI 60. The sequence goes on from NZ_CP196860.1 coordinate 3,826,935, forward strand.
AATCACGTCCGGCAAACAGCCGCTATGGCGGCGAATGTATGGAAATGCGCAAAATTTGCCCGTTTGATTAACAAAACGGCAACTATGAAAATGGAGAGTATTATCCCACTACTTAGGACGCATATTTATATTAAGAGAGATGAATTATGGATACGGGTAAAATGCGGAGCGTATTTGCAAAATCCCATTCAAAACGAGGACGAATTCTGGCGGGCGCTTTATTAGAAAATCCCATTCAAAACCAGGACAGTAATTTTCTCAATAATGGCAATAAATACTGACCGAATTATTCAGTACCCCAGAATATGCGTCATGTGTGATGAATTGAACGCTGGATTCCAAACAGGCAAAAAGGACTACAAGTATGAGTGTGTATTGGCGGTCGGGGGCGGCAGCAGGGCGGTATGGCGCGTGCCAGTATGGAAAAATTGGTTGTTATTAGCCAACGGATCAATTAATTGCTGCTCAATGCTCAGAAAAAACTGACGATTGTTACCAGTGATGCGCATTGTGAATGATCTCGAAATGCCTATATTGCCGGTGGGAGCCCTTGGTTCATAGGTTATCGTCAGAAATAGCCGAGCATGCCTTGGCGGTGGCGTTAGGGTAATGAATGCCGGCACGCCCGAAAGAGGTGGAGTTTGCTGCCGTGATTGTTTGCGCCTCGAAGCGCGGGTACACATGCAGGGTTGGCTATCGGGTTACATTCTGTACTACCGCAAACACCGGTTATTGGCGTTACCGTCTCGCGTGTTACCGCCGAGCAAAACGCCAAAAGTGAGTCAATTGCAGCAAGAGATCATGCGCTAGCACGCTCTTCAGGAAAAACAACCTACCCAAACGATGTTCTTGTTTGTGGATAATTATTTCGCTAAACCGAGGGATTGTGCGTCACCTTCCATTCGTCCTCGTACCGATGTATGGCATGCCAAATAAACCAGGATTAGACGCCATTACGCTACTGGCACAAAAAGAGGGTATTTTATTAGATCCCGTCTATACCGGGCAAATGGTCAATAGCAGAATGACACAGGCAAAAATGGTGATTGATTTGAAGTTATGGAAAACAGCGATGGCGGGATTAATTGATAATGTACTGAATAACACCATCGAAAGTCAGCAACCATTGCTTTTTGGATTACAGAAGAAAGAGCCACGCAACGATTCATACAGGTGGAGCCACCTGCATTGTTTTCTTATTCTTCGATAAGCGCAATCTGTTACAAGGTTGAAGAAAACAGCTATCTATGCCGGTAACCGGTTGGCTTGGGTATACCGCCGCAAACGCCAAAAGTGAGTCAATGAGCAGAATAGCGCGCCTTAGGCCAACAACCTACGCAAGTTCTTTTTAAAATTTTAGCTGTTTTTTCCAGTTAGCAAACGAAGATACCGTACACGCGGATGATGCGAAGCCAGCAGCGCTTAGTGAGATGGCTACCGTATTGAAGAGCACGATAAACCCGGCGCACTTGATGCGGAGAAATTAAATCAGGATGGCATTCCCCGTGGCCCGTGGATGCAAGCTTTAAAACAAGGTGGTACGGTTATGCTGGCAAATGGCCGCACAATTTGCGGCAGAGATTATTTAGGTAAACCGATTCGTGGCAGGTCATTGGCTATTTTCGGGGATACTGAACCGACACCCGAAGCATTGAAACTGGCTGCCAATGTTGATGTGATGGTGCATGAAATCACGCTGGAAGATGCATTTGCCGCGAAAGCCAATGCGCGTGGGCATTCCACCACCAAACAAGCCGCAACATTGGCGCGTGATGCCAAAGTCAAACACTTTATCGCTACACATATTAGCGGACGCTATGGAGTTGAAGATTGCCCGCGATTATTGGCGGAATGTCGGGAAATATTTCCAAATACTGATTTGGCCGCAGATTTCGCCTCATTTATTGTTAAATGAAAATGTAGCAAACAAAATATCTGAGAGATAAGAATGAATTACGCAAAAGTCTCACCCAGGATCATTAACCCGTTATATAAAAGCTATGAAGAGATCCATGCCTCTGAACTGGATCAAGCACTTATTCTTCTGGTGGAAACACGAGTATCTCAAATTAATGGTTGTGCCTATTGTTGCCATCTCCATGCCGAAGCCATCCGCAAAGATCATGGTATAGAACAAGTAAAATTGGATAAGTTACCTGCGTGGTTCAATTCCAATATCTACAGCCCGAAAGAAAAACTGGCATTGGAATGGTGCGAAGCCTTAACGACAAATCCCAAACTAAGTATCTTGGATAAGATTAAAGAACGCCTGGATGCTGTTTTCACCGAAAAAGAGATTGTTGACCTGACAGCAACGATCTCCTTAATGAATGCCCTTAACAGAATAGCGGTCAGTTTAGGTGATCGAAACGAATAATCACATCATTATGCAGGCGATTTAACCTGACCATTAATTGAAACAAAATTTTCTTCCGGCGATCCTTGCGATGAATGCTATCGTGAGTATAATGCGCGACGATTTGCTGGGAGAAAACATGAAAGATTGCGCTGTAAAGGCTGTAACAAAACACCAAGCTAACGAAACACTGTCTGCTGGCAGCGTAAGCGCGTTGTTTTTCCCATTGCTTAACCGAACATTTAAAAAGCCCCTCAATTGAGGGGCTTTTTTTTGCCTGACCAGTCCAAGTCTAGAAGTCATAAAAGAGGAACGTAAACATGGCTAATCCGTTATATCGCAAGCATATCATTTCAATTAATGATCTGAGCCGCGCAGATCTGGAACTGGTATTGCAGACGGCCGCTGCATTAAAAGCCAATCCACAGACTGATTTACTGAAACACAAAGTGATAGCGAGTTGCTTCTTTGAAGCTTCCACACGTACCCGTCTCTCTTTTGAGACCGCTATTCAGCGACTCGGCGCTTCCGTCGTGGGTTTTGCTGACAGCAGCAATACTTCATTGGGTAAAAAGGGAGAAACGTTGGCTGATACCATTTCCATTATCAGTCAATATGCCGATGCAATCGTCATGCGTCACCCACAGGAAGGAGCGGCACGACTGGCTTCTGAGTTTTCCGGCCATATCCCTGTTATCAACGCTGGCGATGGTGCAAACCAGCATCCGACCCAGACGTTGCTCGACCTGTTCACCATTCAGGAAACTCAGGGCAGGCTGGAAAACCTGAAAATTGCTATGGTCGGTGATTTGAAATATGGTCGTACCGTTCATTCACTGACACAAGCTCTGGCGAAATTTAACGGCAACCATTTCTGTTTTATTGCGCCAGATGCACTTGCAATGCCAAGCTATATCCTGCATATGCTGGAAGAAAAACAGGTGAGTTACAGCCTCCACAATAACTTTGAAGATGTGTTGCCTGAACTGGATATTCTGTATATGACCCGTGTCCAGAAAGAGCGTCTTGACCCTTCAGAATATGCCAATATCAAGGCTCAGTTTGTCCTGCGCGCAGCGGATCTGGTGAATGTTAAAGAAAACCTGAAAGTACTGCACCCGCTGCCACGTATTGATGAAATTACGGGAGATGTCGATAAAACGCCATATGCTTACTACTTCCAGCAAGCAGGAAATGGCATTTTTGCCCGTCAGGCATTATTGTCGCTGGTATTGAATGAAGAAGTTGTTATAGCTCGTTAAGAAAAATATATAGCCATTAATATTATGATTAAGGAAATTACTCCTTGGTCATAATATTGTTTTTTAAGAACACCTTTTATACCAATCTAACTTCAAGATGCGTGTGATTTCTCTCCACGAAGCGGGGAAAAATCAGGTTTAATATCGTGTTGTAAATGGCAACTTGAAGTTTAAGGCGTATATATCCAATAAATTTCAAGTTGCAGCTTACAAATCAATGTGATTGTTTATATCTCCCATTATTACCTAACGCAATTTTCTGTCACACCAATAAATATAACAAAGAGTGACAATTTAAACTCCAATAATTAACTTCAAATACGAACATGTTTTAAAGCTCTTTTCTTATTTTAACCTGTTATGAAATTAGGTTATTATCGTACTTTTCGATAAATTCGTTTTGTATTTTCTCCGCCAGTTTCAAATATTAAAGGGATGTTCATTATTCTGTGTCTATTACGACGAATCACTAACACGATGCATGAACTTAGAAACAATCACAGGTGCAAGGAAGTATGGGCTATAGCTGGTTATGAATATTGTTTTATACGCGTTACCTTTCAAGTTACTCATTATAAGACAGCATAACTCATTGTTTCTCCCCGCTTCGCGGGGAGAAACAATATGCATCTTGAAGTTAGATTGGTATAAAAACGGGATATTAAGTTAACACAAAGAAATAAGATAAATGGAAAAATCGATATTAACGAACGCAAATGATGCGCTTGAGATTGCCGCGAAAAAAGTGGAAAAAACATTTGAAGAACTTGTCGATATGGCGAGGGAATATATACCCCATGATTTGGATATGGATACCGTTGTCAGGCCCTGTGACGTCAATATCCGGCCTGTTTATCCTGTCAGATATGCTTATATGAATTTTTTTGGCGACAAACAGATAAATGCACAATTACCGCCACCCATCAGCACCTTTCTTGATCCTTATGATAATTCATTAAATGCAAGCGTCTTGGGGGGTTATAGCATTCGCATGCCAAGAGCGGGTTGGATCTATGTCAAAGAAGAAGGACCGATTAAAACCAGAGGCTCCCAACACGAGGGAAAATTATTAATTTTCAAATTCAGCCCTGAAATTGTCACATTAGAGGGCAAAAGAGGGATGGTCACAAAATACACCAAGTATGAGCAAAGAGCCGGAAGCTCATCATGGGAAGAAATCCAGCCTGCCAGTGGTACAGCGGGATTAGGCTATCCTTTTCTGGCTCTTAATAAAGACGTATCCAAAATAAGTATTGTTTATAGTGAGGTTCCTTTTTCCGAACGAATCCTAGACAAGATAGATAAGGATGAATCTTTTCGCAGAAATGCAATGCAATTTGTGGAGTTAGATCGTGAGGACTCAGAGTATACCATAGAAGCCAAACAAGAACATTTCGATGGCTTAGTGGAAGATTTCAAAGATCCTGAAAAACGATTTCAAGCATACAAAAATCAATTATCTGATCCACTTTTACAATCTGCTGATTTGGGAGATATTTCAACAGAAGGCAGTTTTTTCATGGATGCCGATATGGAAATGCGTTACATAGACAGTTTGCTATGCCCTTATTACAAAGATAAAGCGAATATTGTGGTATTGCATGATCCAGTGGGATATCAGCGTGATATTTTAATGGCTTATATGTTACTTAATCTTTGGGAGTTAAGCTATAGTGCGACCAATATGTATCCTCTTACTATAGGAAATTTTGTTGAAATATTAGCTGCATCAAAAAATGAAGAAGTCAAAAAATGTGTTAAGGAGTGTATTCACCAAGAAAATTGGAAAACCTGGTGGCCTAAATTAACTACGCCGATTAAGCATGTAAAAGACAAAAAGAAAGAGACTCTTGAATTATATAAAGCATTTTTTGAAAGTGAAATGATTGCAGGGAAATTAGGTGGACTTACACATTATTTTAAAAACTTTTTCTCTGTCTCTGATAAAAAGGATTTTTATACCGAAGATGATGCAAAAGAATTTGAACGATTCTGTATTTTACACGCTGAATTAATGGAACCGCTCAAACATTCAGAAGAAGGATTGTTGGCGATGGAAAGTATTATTGCTGGTCCATTGGCTATAGAAGGAAATAGCGCATGGGATGTTGCTCTTAATGGAATAGTGAATTCATTAGGTCATGATGGTGTTGATAAGGTATCCATTGCAAGGATCCTCAATCGGGGAGTAGATATAATACTCAGTGTCGTTGGCAATTTACTGGCGAGACTTTATGTATTTACAACAGAATTATCATATAAAGGAATATTACACTTGCACGTGTTGAGTGTAAAACAGGTAACACATAAACTGATTCCTAAAATATTAGATTATTTAGGGCTTGAAATAAAACAAGGACAATATCTCGAATTAACCGAGAAAGAATATTATAAATTTCTAAAAAAAATTGAAGAATATGAAAATCAAGGTGTATCAGGAAAAATTAAGAAGGGCCTGGCTCAAGCTGAATCTGGTTTAAACAAATTTATAGGTAAAAAAGTATTTGATTGGTCCAACAGATTGGATAATTACAATAATAATATAAAGATAAAAATACCGTTGGTTAAATTAAAAAGACCTGAATTAAATATTCAGTTTAAATTTTTCCATAATACAAATAAGTCTGCTGGCTACTTATTGAGTTCTGGCTTAAGTGGCTTGGATTTATTTATGAAGAGTTATGTATTATATAAATTGACATCAATGTCTCGTTTCGACAAAACTGCCCCATTTAACGCAAATAGACTTCCTTATTATTATGTTTCAAGCTATTCGAATACTATATTAGGTGGGTTAATTGCTGCAAAAGGTGTTTCCGCTATTGGTGGAGATACTCTTAAATTTGCAGCGAGATTAGCAAATAAACTAAATAGCCCCGCAGCAAAAGCGTTATTGGATTCTGCATCACGCAGTCTTCTGTTAGAAAGTGCTGCCATAACAAAATGGGTAAATGGTGGACTCATTGCCACAGGTTTTGTGAGTGGCGCACTTTCTTATTATGATGCCTATAACTCTTTTAGTTTTGGAAATAACAAAGAAGCTTATTCTCATATTGCAATAGGTACAAGCTCAATAATAATGGCTGTAGGATGGTCTATAGCGGTAGCAACAGCGGAAGTGACTTTTGGCGTCAGTCTTCTGGTTGCACTAGGCGCTTCACTCATGCTTGGTGGAACATTCGCAGCGATATATTTCAATTGGGTAGATTTGGAAACATTGTTAAAGAACTGCTTTTGGGGCAATGGAGAGAAATATGCTTTTTGGAGTACGAGTGAAAAACGTTTAAGTTTAGAAAATCAATTTAAAAGAATGAAAATTATAGATAAGGAAATTAAAAATTCGTATTTAATTGAATTTCAAGAATTTTTAAATTTTTTTATCAAGCCAAATTTAGGTCACGTATTCAATTTGTTGTTTCTCATGTATACTCCTCACTTTTTCAGGAAATCAGATGGCAACGGTAGAAGTGAAATGTCGATTTTGTCAACAAACCGAATCGGTAAGAAAACATGGCACGGGTCAAGGTGAACGTCAGCGTTATCGTTGCCTGTCTTGTCGCCGTACTTTTCAGCTTGAATATGCTTATCGTGCTTGCCGGACGGGCATAAAAGAACAAGTTGTGGATCTTGCCATGAATAATGCCGGTATCCGTGACACTGCACGGGCACTACATATCAGTATTAATGCTGTCGTTCGCACTTTAAAAAATTGTCCCCACGATGTGTAACCACATTACCGCTGGAACAGGTGGAAATTGAGCTCATCTGTGAAGTCGATGAGATGTGGTCATTTGTTGGGAATAAAAAGCAACAACGTTGGTTATGGTATGCTTGGGAGCCTCGTCTGAAGCGTATTATTGCCCATACTTTCGGCCGACGAAGCAAAAAGACGTTGAAGAAACTGCTCAAAAAATTATCGCATTTTAACGTCGCTTTTTGGTGTACCGATAAATTCAAGGCTTACACCTTGTTGCCCACGGATAAACACCTCATCGGAAAAAGTTTTACGCAGCGTATTGAACGTGAAAACCTCACCCTTAGAAACCGAATTAAGCGGCTGAATCGTAAAACATTAGGCTATTCAAAATCACCGGAAATGCATGACAAAGTCATCGGGACTTTTATCGAAAGAGAATATTATATTTAAGACCAATCAACATTTTGAATACGTGACCCAAATTTAAAAGTTGAAAACAATAAACAAGGAAAGATAATTTATAAATTTATACTACCTAATTTCAAATGGGGAGAATCAGAGATATATCATGAAGTTATTCCATCTGGTTTATCAGATGGCTATAGCGATCCTGATTCATCAATAACTGAGCGTAGTTATGGTAGATATCTTTATTCTGTAGCAAAAGATAAGTTTGATAAAGCGATAAATATTACTCGTAAAAATCGTGAAAATCTCATTTTTGATGAAGAGAGCGGTTTAACTACACTAACCGTAGAAGTAGATGAGCAATATACTGCGTATATGAAAGTCTATTGGTATTACAAACCAACAAGAGATACGATTTCTCCACTTCGCTATAAATGGGGAAAAGAACCCACATTAGAAAATGCGGTCTATGGATATGAAGATGAGGTACTACGTTAAATGAATGATTTAATAAAAAAATTGCTCAAAAAAATTTTTAGGGTGAAAACGCCGCCAACAGAGCCTTTATCTACATTTGCTGATCCTGTTCTGGCGGAAAAGTTAATTCTGCTGGATAATAAAACTGTAAAACGTGCAGGATTTTTGGATGCTATCAATAGCAAAGAGTGTCATTTTCGACATAATCTTATCAGAGCAAGAAAAGAAATAATAATACCTGTACTTGTTGGGTGTATATTAGGTTTTTCTTTTTTCATTAATGATAACATAAAGACATGGAAAGCTTCAGAAAAAACCATCCTTCTGCTTTTAAAAAGTGAAAAGGAAAATCATGTATCACAGTTTGATTTAAACTATGAATCATCTGAATCTACTAATTTATTGAAGATAGTTTCAAATGAAAATAAGGTATCACTAATGGAATATTTATATATTATGTATTCTAAGGATAGTATTTATGGCGAGGAAAGAGCCAAGCGCTCTCTTATTTTAGATGCAAGTTTCGGATTGTTTTTCCTGAGCGCCAATATTCTTGCTATTACCATATTTTTAAGATTACGTAAACCTGCTAATTTCATCATTGATCATGAAAGGCAACTTTTTTACACCTGGAAAAAAGGGAAAGTGTATGTAGCTCGCTATAAAGAGTTAAGCGTGGCATTTACTAATAATATTCTGCACTTTAAATGTTATGGCTTAAACGAAAAGCATGAACTGACATACCAATTTTTGGTCATGATTCCAATTTATTGATAGTGACGAATGTTCAAATAATACCCAATGACTCTGTCATGCATTTCTATGGATTTTGAAAAAGATAAGGTCTTGCGAGTCAGTCTTGCCAAATGCTGACGAAGATTCAGGTTATGCCTCTCTATGCGTTGTGTATAACGCTTGCTGACCACATGCAGTTTACCGGCCAGTATTTTTTCATAACTTCTCCAACCATCTGTCATATAGACCACTATGTTAAAAGGCGCCAGCAAAGCCATCAGACGCCCCAAGGTCCTCTTTGTTCTCGGGCCAAAAACATGGGCGATCACTTTTCGTCTTATCCTGTCGTAGGCATAAAAGAGCCAGCGGGGCTGATTCTTTGACTTCACGTACGACCACTGCTCATCCATTTCACAGCAGACAATCACTTCAGTGCCAGGAGCAATGGTTTCGGTTACCGATTTGGGTTTGAGCTTTTTAAATGGCGAAGAACGGTATTCAGGCCAATTCCCATCACTCGTGCTGTCGCCCGACATCCCATGCCATTCATGGCCATATCGACGATTTGTTTATGTGTACCGGGACGACAAGCGGCATAAGTGAATTCGAGTTGCCAGGAGTGACGGCAGGATTGGCAAAGATAACGTTGCTGACCAGAACGTGAGCGCCCATTACGGTGGATCCCTTTAACTGCACAACAAGAGGGACAGGTCACATCAATCTTTGCCATCTGAATGTTCTCCAAATAGGCATACTATACATGATTCAATAAATTGATGTCACGACCCAATTTTTTACCCCTTATCTTAGTCTTTTCAATTCAGAAGAAGATAAAGCTTATATTTTAGCCTTTATGTCAAAATATTTATTACAGGGAAAAGATGCTGTCAGCTCAGTGGATTTTAAACGTCGAGATCGATTACCGTGGCTTCGCAAGCAAGTAAAACCAACAGATTGGGAACAACAAATTTCAGCTATTTTAGCTGAATTAGATCGCTCAGGAGTACCTGATATTACGTTATCTGAAAAAATAACCAAAAATATGCCATCATAAAAATGGCAGTAATAATGTCTTATTATTTATACCCAGAGCGCTTATTGACGCTCTGGTTGAATAAATTAAACTTCAAGTTGCAATTTACAACACTCTATGAAACCTGATTTCTCCCCCCGAAGCAGGGAGAAATCACACGCATCTTGAAGTTAGATTGGTATATAACAATGAGTGACAATTGAAATTACAATAATTAATTTCAAATATGAGTGTATTTGAAAGCGCTTTTCCTATTTTAACTTGTTATGAAATTAGGCTGTTATCGTGCATTTCAATAACATTTTTTATCACGTTATCTTGATAGTGAATATTTTTATGGAGCCATATTGACGGATATTTTATCCAATATTTTAGTTTATTCTCAGACAACTCATAGCTAGCACGATGAATGAACGTAGAAACAATCCATTAAACTCCCGAATATTCTGGCTGAAAATAGATAAATTGACGATATTATATCATGCAAAGAGAAAAGAATTACCATCAGCATTATACACATATTTGGGTAGCCGAATTTTCATATGGTTATCACGCTTCTGAACAGCAAAAACCTTGCCGCTACCGTGCACAGGCATTAATTCAGGCCAACAACCAGCATCAGGCGTTAGTTCAGTTATCTGATCATATATTGTATTCATTGCTGGCAGACGAAGGCCAATATGAGAAAATTTTACCCCTCTTGCAGTATCTGGATACCTGTAATCACCTTGAAAAACATTTGATCCTTAATCTTGGAAAAATGAGTGAGGAGCAATCAATCCTCGTCCTAAATTCCCAAGATAGTGTCAGTATGGCAGCAAGTACTGCTGCCGGTATTGAAATGGCGGCACCATAGGTCTGATATTTAGCAATCGCTCTGATATAAAAAATCTGATCTATAACTGCTTTTGGCGGAATTGGATAGGCGAGATAGCGAAAAAATAAGTAAAACAGAGGGGCAAGAAAGCAAATGAGCTTATCAAAAAAATCACTGTGACCCTACATGATGTGATCCCAACTCTACTGATTGACCAGCAGGAAACCCTGCTGGCTATGACTTTGGAGAAAAAAAGCTACGAAGCACTGCAAAGCTATCTCCCACTTAACAGCATCGACGATAAGCAATGCACACTGCGCAATACACAACGACTTGCGCGAACAATTGTGTTTTTCCCTCTCCTTATTGGTATATTACTCACTTTTCATTATTGCATCGTCGATTTTATCGAGCAGAAGAAAATAGGAGAAGCTAATCTCTTAAAATGGGTAGAATTGGTTCGCAAGAAATACGGTGATGAATTTTACCTACGTAGCGATCTCCCTCAACATATGGAAGATGCTCGCTTAGTTGGCAACGATGAAGTCATTCCTTTCTGGAAGCTGCAAGCCCCCATATTTATTGACCGAAAGCGCCAACTGTTTTTTAGCTGGTATAAAGGCAAGGTTTATGCTGCCCGTTATTCGCAGGTAGGCGTTTCCAATCAAACTGATCCAATGAAAATCGTCCACTTGATGGGATTGGCTATGTATACGTTGGATGATAATAACGCACTAACTCGCCGCGCTTTCCAGATGTGCCTCTCTTACGGCTCCTTATGGGGATTAAATACCAAGCTACGGCAAGATGAAGCCCATGCCTTTATCGTCAAATACCTGTTACAAGGAAAAGAAGCCGTTGCCACCACTGACTATAAGCGCTTTCCTGCCCTGTTCTTGTTCTTGTTCAAGGATAAGAAACCGGCTGATTTTGATCAGCAACTTGAACGTATTTTGGCGGAATTGGATAGGCGAGATAGTAAAAAGATAAGTAAAACAGGTAAGCTAGAGAGCAAATGAGTTAGAACGAAAATGATAACGCCTCCTGATTGGAGGCGTCTTTCTTAAGATGATGAATACAAATCTCAATGAATTTTCAAAAACCGAACCTGGACCGACATATTTGTGATTACTATTAAACAAAAGAACCATAAACACCTTATACAATGCGCTGAGGCTCAAATCCATTCAGTTCAGTAAGGGATAATATCACCGGTACAGATTTTGAAGTTGGCGTGCCTGTACCATCACCAACACTGTCCATTGGGACTAATGGGTTGGTTTCCGGGTAGTAAGCAGCAAGGTTACCGCGCGGAATGGCATAAGGCACTAACTTAAAGCCGGAAACTTTACGCTCAATACCGTCATGCCATACTGTTTCGATATCGACCAAATCACCGGCCTGATAGCCCAATTGGGCAATATCTTCCTCATTCATAAACAACACTTCCCGCTGACCATAAACCCCGCGATAACGATCATCCAACCCATAAATCGTGGTGTTATATTGATCGTGCGAACGCAAGGTTTGCAAAGTGAAAGGAACATCAGCGCCTTCAATTTGTGGGAACAGCGTTTTTGGTAGCGGTGCATGACTGAATTCAGCTTTTTTGCTTGGTGTTGCAAAACGTAATTCGGCCGCAGCATTGCCAAGATAGAAGCCACCAGCGTGTTCACATTTTTTATTAAAATCATCAAACCCTGGAATCGTCGCTGCAATATGATCGCGGATTTTATTGTAATCTCCCGCTAATTCCAGCCAGTTAATGGTTGTGGTATTGCCGACGGTCGCATTAGCAATACCGGCAATAATCGCTGTTTCAGAACGCTGGCTATCAAATAATGGCTTATTTACGCCCTCTGAGGCATGGACCATGCTGAACGAATCTTCTACCGTAACAAACTGTGCGCCGGTAGCCTGAATATCTCGTTCAGTGCGCCCTAATGTCGGCAGAATCAAGGCACCTTTTTTACCGGTAATAAGATGACTACGGTTTAACTTTGTGCTGATGTGTACCGTCAAATCACAATGCCTAAGCGCTTCTTCTGTTCGTGAACTATCGGGAGCTGCTGCCGCAAGGTTCCCACCCAGTGTGATCAGAACCTTAACTTCATCACGCAACATGGCACTCAACGCTTCCACAACATGATGACCATGAGCGCGAGGTGGCTCGAAACCAAAATGAGCAGCCATGTTATCCAAAAAAAGTTTGCCCGGTTTCTCATTAATTCCCATCGTCCGGTTACCCTGTACATTACTGTGTCCACGTACCGGACAAAGCCCTGCGCCCGATTTCCCCAATTGTCCAAAAAGCAATTGCAGGTTGACGATTTCACGCACCGTAACCAAAGAGTGTTTATGTTGGGTTATCCCCATTGCCCAGGTACAGATGACTCGTTCAGCATTCTGGTAAATGGCTGCCGCCTCGCGCAGTTGTGCTTCGGTCAATCCCGATTGTTCTTCAATAAATGACCACTCGGTTGCAACCACTTCTTGCAAATAAGCCTCCACGCCTTTGGTGTAAGTGGCAATGAATGCCAGATCAAAAATACCTGATTTGCCTTCATCCAGCAGGGCGTTATGGGTTTCCAAAAGTGCTTTGACTATTCCTCGTACCGCAGCCATATCGCCACCAAGTTTCGGTTGATAGTAACGATGGCTAATTTCACCCGCCATTGGGGTGATCACTTCAAGCGGTTTTTGTGGATCAGCGAAACGTTCCAAACCGCGCTCATGCAGGGTATTAAAAGTGACGATGCGCGCGCCGCGTTCAGCCGCATGTCGTAAGCTATGCAGCATTCGTGGGTGATTTGTTCCGGGGTTTTGACCAAATATAAAGATGGCATCGGCATGATCAAAATCTTGCAGCCGAATGGTGCCTTTCCCAACGCCTAAGCTTGCCAACATACCGGAACCGCTGGCTTCATGACACATATTGGAGCAATCCGGGAAGTTATTGGTTCCCATTACGCGGCCAAACAACTGATACAGCCACGAAGCCTCATTACTGGCACGCCCCGAAGTGTATAGTTCAAGCTGATTGGGGTTATCCATCGCCTTAATGTGGTTGGCTATCAGGGCAAAAGCCTCATCCCAACGGATCGGCTCGTAATGATCCGTCTGCGGATTATAGCTCATCGGCTCAACCACTCTTCCCTGGTATTCAAGGAAATAATCGCTTTGTTGGTAGAGTTGATTAACGCTATGGGTTGCGAAAAATTGCCGATCAACATACCGACGAGTCGCTTCCCAAGTGACTGCCTTGGCACCGTTTTCACAAAAGCTAAACAGGCTTTTGTTGTCATCTCCCCATGCGCATCCAGGGCAATCAAAGCCTCTGGGCTTGTTCATGCGCATCAGGTTAACCATATTTTTCAGTGCTTGTTTACTATCAAAGACAAAACGGGTTGTTGCCTCCAGAGAACCCCAACCACCAGCCGCCGCATGGTAAGGTTTTATTTTTGATTTGAATTTCATAAAAATCTCTATTTTTTATGTCGTAGCCTGCATCGGGCCACATATTTACAGGTGAACCAGTAACGTCGATTTCATTCATTGGCGGTTTACCGCCGATGTGATCATACTCCTACCTGCCTATTATGATAATTATTCCGTGGTTATATCACGAAAAAACCGAAGTTATCAGAGTTATCGGCTTTGACGTTTTTACCTAACACATAAACTTCAAGCTTTGACGTTTTTACCTAACACCCTAATTAACTTAACAAAATTTTTCGAAAAGATTATATTTTATTTCAAACACAATAGCAACAAGAGGCGTGATAACAATAGTGTGATGGATGTTAAAGATACAATTTCAATAAATTGGTCATGATAATTGCGACAACATGTGTCTCCCCCACGGTTGTATTCCAATGGCTACCAGGTATAGATACCGTCAAAATATCAACGGGTTTTGGTTTCAACATCATAGATTTTTCATCTGACTTATCTATAACTTCCTGTATTTATTAATACCTATACCCGTCGCCTTTCAAGTTGCAGTGTTGTTGGCTGCACTTGTTCATTCCCACCACAAAATAAACAAACGTCCCCACATAATTACCAATTACGTAACCGAATGTACCAATGACCAAAATCGGGCCGACCAGATTGAACCAACCACGGCTGATTGCCATTGCTGCTGCGGTAGTTGGTCCACCGATATTGGCATTACACGCCAAAATGTTTTCCTCTAGGCTGAACTTAAACGCTTTCCCCACGGCAAAAGTCAGTATCAAGTTGAGCATGGCAATGACAAAAACGAAAGCAAACAGCAGGGGCGCATGGCTGATTATGACTTGAACGGATGCCGGTATGCCAATGACAACAAAGAACATATAAATGGCATAAGTCCCCAACTCCTGAGTGCCATTCAGTTTGCTGAATGTCTCTTTAAATATTGAGACGATAATAAAGGTGACTGTCGTCAGAAGCAGATATTTATCAGAAATCAGGCTGAAAATTAGCTCTTGGTAAATGTTGTTTGGCTGCCCAAGTAAGGTTTTTAACCATGATGAAAGATGGAATGATAGCGCAACAATAAAAATCGACCATGCCAGCGATAAGGCGATGTCTTTCAGGGCAATATTTTTCGGTTCCCAATAAGTCGTCACTAAAGGTTGGGTTTTATCTGAATTAGGTGTATTTTCCATCTGATCGGTATATGGACTGCCCCAGAATTTCCTCGCCACGCTCCAACCGGATAAAAGTATCAGAATAATAAAATAGGCGGCCATCATAAAATTATCAGCCACGATAGTCGCAGCGACCATGCTCTGGGAAGAACCCAGTTTGGCGGCCATTGCCGCAAAATTAACCGCGCCTCCCGTGTAAGAAGCAGAGATCATGCCACTGATTTTATCTAATTCTGGTATGTACGCGTTGAAAAGCCAGAAGGCGGCAATCGTACCAATCATGGTCGAGACAGAGGAAATCAGAAAAAGTATCAGTAACCTCCCACTTTCTTTAAAGAGGCTATGCAGGTTGGTTTTAAATAATAATAAAGGGATCGCCAATGGCAGAATATATTGCCAAACAACATCGTAAGCCGGCGCTTCGACTGGAATAATATTTAAATTGGAGGCAATGATAGCAATGATTAATGCAATCACTGCGCCTGGTATTTTAGATGCCCATTTGAAACGCTGTTCCACCATTATGGCGGCAGCAACAGCAATCATGATAAAAGCCCAAAGTAGTAATGAATTGTCAGATGCAATAAGTGTATTTTTCATTATTTCCCCTGATGTTTCTCAAATAAAAAAGAAAATAGTTACGCACTGACTTATTAAATGATTTAATTATTAAAAACATGGAGTTGTATCTATGGCACCATAAATGGCAGTCTGATTTTTATAAAATGCCCACATAGAATTCCCATAATCATAATGCCACCATTCAGTGGGTAAATTGGTAAACCCTACTTGCGTCATGGCTTGATAGAGTAATCGGCGATATAAAGTAGCGGGCATATTTTTTTCCGGCGCTTTTTCTAATGCGGCAGTGTAGGAAAGTTCGCTCACTTCATCGAACTCAGTGCCCAAAAACAGTGGATGACCAGATGCGATATCGAAGAGTGTGACATCCACAGCTCCCCCCGTCAGATGCGGGCTGATCTGATTTTCTTCTACAGGTGCCGGAGCGACAAACTGCTGCAATAGTTTTCGTTGTTCTTCTGCCGATAAGTCAGTATATTGCTCTGCGATCTTTGCCTGTGTTATCTCTTGCAATGCCTGCTGAGTTTCCCGAGAACGCCAGCCATCCAATACCAAAATCCCTAAATGGGCAGGAAGCTGTTGTGCTGCCAATCTTAATTTTTCCGCCACACTTTTTCTTACCATACCATATTTAATGGCGCCTTTTATTCCCGCCAGATAATAAACAGATTTTTGCTTTAATTTATTTAAGTCAGTAATAATTTCTAAATATTCATCACATTCATAAATAGGAATTTTATTAATTATTTTCCAATTAAAATCTCTTGTTTGCGGGATCTTTTCTGTGGAATATTTTCCCAAATCGACATTTCCAGAAGAAGCAGATAACAACATATTCGACCTCGCACTGTCATATTGGAACAGGCATCATTTGAATAACAATACAATTACAGATTGACAACAGGGATGCAAGCCATCAAATTTTATTTACTTTATGAAATTGAATCATCTTTTATATTCAAAAGCTAATCAGATGAAATGCCAAATCGTCTGTGACAAAATAAGCCAAGTTCCCCTAATACCTGGAGGAGGAATACCGAGACGGTATTCATGACACAACATGACTCAAGACCATCAACTACAAGTAGAAGCCATTAAATGCGGCACGGTTATCGATCACATTCCCGCCCATGTCGGCTTTAAATTATTGTCGCTGTTCAAACTCACCGAAACAGACCAGCGCATTACTATTGGCCTGAACCTGCCTTCCAACCATTTGGGTAAAAAGGATCTGATCAAGATTGAAAACACCTTTCTGACAGAGCAACAGGCAAACCAACTCGCCGTGTATGCTCCACATGCCACCATCAATAACATTGAGAATTACGTTGTGGTTAAAAAGATGCCAATTAATCTGCCAGACCAGATCAACAGTGTTCTTGTCTGCCCAAACGGCAATTGCATCAGCCATAATGAACCTGTCAGCAGCAGCTTCCATGTGATGTCAGAAAAAGACGATGTGGTATTGCGCTGTAAGTACTGCGAGAAAGAGTTTGATCGCCAGGCCGTTATTAATAACGATTAACCGCCGATCAACCGCCCCGTTCAAGCAATCTGTAAGAATGTCCTGTATCAATTGATGTGGGACAGAGGATCACTATAATGGCGATCCAGTAAATTTTTCCATTTAGATGTCAAACAGGAGTTTCTAATGTCACGTTCTATCCATACCGAGAATGCACCCGCCGCAATCGGCCCTTATGTTCAGGGTGTTGATCTGGGCAGCATGGTTATCACTTCCGGCCAGATCCCTGTTGATCCCAAAACGGGTGCCATCCCTGAAGAGGTGACGGCTCAAGCCCGTCAATCTTTGGAAAACGTTAAAGCGATTATTGAACAATCTGGCTTGAAAGTCGCTGATATCGTAAAAACCACGGTGTTCGTTAAGGATCTGAATGATTTTGCTGCCGTGAACGCAACTTACGAAGCGTTCTTCGCTGAACATAATGCGCCGTTCCCTGCCCGTTCATGCGTTGAAGTTGCCCGTCTACCAAAAGATGTGAAAATCGAAATCGAAGCCATCGCCGTTCGTCGCTAATTTGCCGTTTTCCCAGCCCTGATAACTCTGGTATCAGGGTTGATATTCCCGTCTGGTTTTCCTCTTTTTCTTTGTCTGAGATCAACTTTTTAGGTTGTATATTGACTTATAAAATCTACATATTGTGCTTTAATATAATAAAACCACTATATATAGTATTTATACACAAAGTTATCCACATCAAAACAGAAAGCGAATCTTCCTCTTATTTTTGCTGTGGATAACATATTGAGGTGCCATATTGTGAAAATGGTTGTGACGCAACAGGATGACGTGAGTAAAGGCAATACCTGTGAACAGGCCTCCCATGCATGGCATGATCGATTGGATCAAGAAATTCGGGGCCTGCTCGAGCAAAGTAATTTCTCACTTCTCAATGAAAATGCCAATAAAGATAGTAAGGTTATTCCAACCCAGCGTGATCTATTGGCGGGGATTGTCGCCCGACAATATGCCAAGCAGCATATGCTGCCGCATGATGTGGTGCAGGCACACGATAGAGGCGAAATTCACTATCATGATCTGGATTACGCCCCGTTTTTTCCTATGTTCAACTGTATGCTGATCGATTTGCAGGGCATGCTGACTAACGGCTTTAAAATGGGCAATGCGGAAATTGAACCGCCTAAATCTATTTCTACCGCCACAGCAGTCACCGCCCAGATCATCGCACAAGTTGCCAGCCACATTTATGGTGGCACGACCATTAATCGCATTGATGAAGTCCTCGCACCTTTTGTAAAAGCCAGTTATGACAAGCATCTGACAATCGCCAAAGAGTGGAATATTGCGGATCAGGCTGCCTATGCAGAAGCCCGCACAGAAAAAGAGTGTTATGACGCTTTTCAGTCCCTGGAATATGAAGTCAATACGCTGCATACCGCTAATGGGCAAACGCCGTTTGTCACTTTCGGTTTCGGCTTGGGAACAACCAAAGCAGCCCGCCTGATTCAAATCTCAATTCTGCGCAACCGCATTGCGGGTTTGGGAAAAAACCGCAAGACCGCTATCTTCCCTAAACTGGTTTTTACTATTCGTGATGGATTGAATCACCGGTTTGGTGATCCGCACTATGACATTAAATTATTGGCCCTGGAATGTGCCAGTAAACGCATGTATCCCGATATTCTCAATTATGATCAAGTGATCAAGGTAACGGGATCATTTAAAACGCCAATGGGCTGCCGCAGTTTTCTCAGTGTTTATGAGGAAAACGGCCAGCAAATTCACGAAGGGCGTAACAATTTAGGCGTTATCAGCCTGAATCTTCCCCGCATTGCGCTTGAAGCCAAGGGGAATGATACTGATTTTTGGCAAATTTTAGATCAACGCTTGTTACTCGCCAAAAAAGCGCTGATGACGCGAATCTCTCGCCTCGAAAAGACTAAAGCTCGCGTGGCCCCGATCCTCTATATGGAAGGTGCCTGTGGTGTACGCCTGAGAGCAGATGACAATATTGCCGATATTTTCAAACAGGGTCGTGCTTCTATATCGTTGGGCTATATCGGCATTCATGAAACGATAAATGCGTTATATGACAATCACATTCATCTGTTTGATGATCAACAGCGCCAGCAAAAAGCCATCGCGATTGTTAAACACTTACGTAAGGCCGTCGATCAGTGGAAGCAGGAGACGGGATATGGTTTTAGTTTGTACAGTACACCCAGCGAGAATTTATGTGACCGTTTCTGCCGTTTGGATATCGCTAAGTTTGGCGTAATCCAGGGGGTCACTGATAAGGGTTATTACACCAACAGCTTCCACCTGGATGTAGAAAAGAAGGTCAATCCCTACGATAAACTGGACTTTGAAGCGCCCTATCCGCCATTGGCAAACGGTGGTTTTATTTGCTACGGCGAGTATCCCAATCTGCAACATAATTTGAAAGCATTAGAAGATGTCTGGGATTACAGTTACTCACGTGTGCCTTACTATGGCACCAATACGCAAATTGATGAGTGTTACCAATGTGGTTTTACCGGAGAATTTGCCTGTACCAGCAAAGGATTCACCTGCCCCCTATGTGGCAACCATGATCCCGCCCATGTTTCAGTTATTCGCCGTGTTTGTGGTTACCTTGGCAGCCCGGATGCCCGCCCATTTAATGCAGGTAAGCAGGAAGAAGTGAAACGCCGCGTGAAACATCTCGGCAATGGGCAGATAGGTTAATAGCATGAATTATCATCGATATTATCCGGTTGATGTGGTGAATGGTCCCGGAACCCGCTGTACGCTGTTCGTGTCAGGTTGTTTGCATCAATGTCGTGGCTGCTACAACCAAAGTACATGGCGAGTCGATTCAGGTCAGCCTTTTACGCAAGCCATCGAAGATCAGATCATCGCCGACCTGAAAGATCACCGGATTAAACGGCAAGGTCTGTCACTGTCTGGCGGCGATCCGCTGCATCCTCATAATGTTCCCCGCATACTGCAACTGGTTAAACGTGTACGGGAAGAATGCCCAGATAAGGATATCTGGCTGTGGACAGGTTATGTCCTCAATGAATTAAGTGAAATTCAGCAGGAAGTTATCCGTCATACCCATGTGGTAGTGGATGGGAAATTTGAACAAGCGCTGTATGATCCCACGTTAATTTGGCGAGGCAGCCATAATCAGGTTATCCACTATTTTTAACGCTGCCAATGCAATTTTTTGCCAAAACCAAGTGTGTTATTGACCATTTTGATTTCATTGATATTAAGTTGCCAGATGGGGGATTTGGCTGCTAAAGCGATGGGAAAACGGCGGCAATAATGCGCTCTGGCGATGGATTCGGCTTCATCTGCCAATCGCACGACTTCACCACGAAATTGGACCCCTTTGATTTGTGCAATATTGCGGGATTGACCGGCAACCGTGCCTGCAACGATGGGATTGTTTTGCATCATCTGACCGTGACGGGTATCGGACTCCGTCATAAACCAGAATGCCATGCTATCCGCATCAAAGACATAAAAGCAGTTCGCACACCATAAATCCTGGCTTGAAGAAGTGCAAAGCGTGATTACATGTTGCCTGGCAAGATATTGACGAATTATTGAAATTTCTTTATTTAAATCCATATATTTCCATACCGTTATTTTATTCAAATCATAACAGAACACGATAGGCGCCTTATCCAGTTACGTGTTATGTATTTGACTCAATAAACTCTG
Organism: Xenorhabdus sp. SGI 60; assembly: GCF_056632175.1. Taxonomy (NCBI): domain Bacteria; kingdom Pseudomonadati; phylum Pseudomonadota; class Gammaproteobacteria; order Enterobacterales; family Morganellaceae; genus Xenorhabdus; species Xenorhabdus sp. SGI 60. Next base: position 3,848,136 of record NZ_CP196860.1, read on the forward strand.
AGATTTATATAGAAATACTATAAATTATTTATAAATTTCAGCAAATCCAGCGAGTTGATTCTGACCATTTGCTGAAACAATACGGAAATAGGTTGCGCCAGCTTCATCAGCTTTTTTGGACAACTCTGTGGTCAGGCTATCGAGTGTCTCTGCACCGCTCACAGAAATAACACCTACTTTTTCTCCCTTAGCAACCTGAACTTCGGTAGCGGCAAAAGAACCGAAAGAAACTGCACATAATGCTAAGACAGCGACAATATTTTTGACATTTTTCATGTTTTTCTCCTCTAATCATTTTTAAAATAGAGTTAATCTCTTGTAACTGTGAGCATGTTATACACTTGTTCAAATTATTATAATTAACAATTATTGCTATATTCTTTCAATTTTTTTGAAAAAAATACCAACATGGGTTAATAAAAGACATATAATTTAAATAAATTCATTTTGTTATATTTAAAAACCATCAAAAAATCAGCTTATAATCACATTTATCACTAAAATATGAATTAATTTTCCATATAAATTAACTTGTTAAAATTATTAAAAATAAATAATGACTATTAACGTATCTCACTGGTATATCTATCTGATCAGAACACGAAACGGAAGCTTATATACCGGAATAACGACCAATATATCTCGTCGATTTACGCAACATGCAGCCGGAAAAGGCGCAAAATGCCTAAGAGGGAAAGATCCCTTAATGTTGGTCTATCAAAGTCAGGTAGGGGATAAAGGCGTGGCATTGAAAATGGAATATCGCGTGAAGAAACTGAGTAAACAGCAAAAAGAAAGGCTAGTTATCGACCAGCCTCTCTGCATAACGACTTATTTAACCAAAATCGGTTCATCTGAGAAATCTTTCACTCAGGTTATGCCCACAGGTGATCAAAATGGGCAGGATAAGTAACCAGACCATGACAGTCTCCCTGCGAAATATCAGCCAGGGGATAGATCAAGAAGTCATTCTCGCAATCGGGCCATTGGCAATATACCTGATATTCAGTCGCAAGCTTAAAACCAAAACGGCTGTAGTATTCTGGCTCTCCCAGTACCACTACCGCGCCATAGCCAAACTCGTTCAGACTATCCAATCCTTCATAAACCAATTTTTCACCAAGCCCATGACTACGATACTGTTCCGCCACTGCCAATGGCGCTAAACCTACCCATTGATGATCTTCACCATTGATATCAACAGGCGCGAAACCGGCATAACCAATCACATGGCCTTCATCGTCGGTCGCAACAATACCTAGTGTCAATAAACCATCTTCTCTTAGTTGATGAATTAACTCAGCTTCTGCCGATGTTTCAAAAGATTGCCGCAACAAACGATCAATCCCCATAGCATCGACAGGAATTTCGACCCTGATTAACATGACGATAACGCGCGATCATTCTGATCAGCGCCCTCTTTCTGTCCCGCTTTGATCAATTTAGCCAGACGCAATAGACCAAAGCGAAGGATGGATGGAGTAAATCCCAATTCAATAAAATCCATCAGATTTTTCACATATAGTCCCAACTCTGTATTCCCTTCACCCCGTAAACGATGCTGAAAAGCTATGTTTCAGGATACCGCTTAAACATGAAGTTAAGGCCTTGCTTACAATGTGACATTCGATGAAACAGCCCCTATTAATAAACGTCTACAGAACGGATCACAACAGACCTGCAATCATTTAATATTTAAATTTCAGAAGGTATCTGTCGTATTGATTCTTTATAGCTGTGATTTTATTAGTATTATCATGAACATAATCGTTTAATATACTGGGAAATATTCCGCATTTTAATTCTCCCTTACGCAGCATACCAACCAAAATACCCAGAACCATGTACATCACGCCAAGCAACAGCATCATGCCGATATCTTTGAACACATTGTGCAATGGCAACCCCATCTGGTTAACCCCGGCTATCGCTTTTGTTGCCCATGTCGATGGCAAGGCCAATGAAATCACTCTGACCCATTCAGGCATCGCCTGAGGTGGCCAGATTGTGCCTGAAATATAGAAGATCGGTGTGGTAATAAAAGCCAGCGTTAAATAAATCATTTCTACGCTACGCAGGCATTCTGTCACCAATTTTCCCAATCCTAATACAGCTAACAGGAACGGGAATGTCAGCAAAAGCACGAGGTGAATCGGTGCATCTTGCCGATACCCCAATATCCACGGCCACAGAATAAAAAAGATCACTGACAGAAATAGCCAGATAGGGATCAAAGCGGATAATGTGCCCAAATAGATCGGGAGCGGCGGATTACCTTTTGGGGTATCCCGTAGGGTAATACTGACGCGAACACAAGCGACTAATAAGGAGTGTTGCAGCAGCATGACCAACAAACCCGGAAATACGATTGCAGCATAACTGACACCCGGATTAAATAATCCAATGGTTTCACCCCGAATCGGTTGTAGCAAGGTTTTCACCTGCTCAAGACTAAAGCCCGATTGCAAAAGTAATTTGCCGTTGTATTCTGATAAAAGTTGTTGATAAGCCAGCATCAAATCTTTTTGAATCTGTCCATTAGCGAGACGATTGGTCGCATCACCATAAACCGGCACAGTGACATTTTGTCCACTTAACAGGCGTTTTTCAAAATCCATCGGTACGATGATAATGGCAAAGATGGTGCGCTGTAGCATGTCATGGCGGGCATTGTCGAGGTTACTGTAGCTTTTGGGGGCCACTTTTGCCATGGCATCAATATTACGGATCAACGTGCGGCTCGCATAACTGTTATCCTTATCGATCACGGCAATCGGTAAATCCCACAAAGAAGGACGAGCGTAAACCAGGCTCATCACACATAACGAAACAATCAATAGTAACCACATGGGTTTTTCCAGCATCACCAAAAATACATCGCGCAGTGTCTGCCAGTACAATGCCCAATTCGATGACCCATTTGTTTGCCCATTATCTGACATTATGGAGTTCCTTCTGATTGATTAAGCCGTTTCCACAAGCGATTGCGAATCAAAAGGCTGCAAACCGCAGGATAAATCATCAATATCAGGCAAACGTACAAAATAATTTGTAGTGAGACTTCCCGCAGGAAGATGTCAAACATGGCATTCAAAGCATAGGTTAATGGCTCAAGCGTAGAGATAACCCTTGCAGGCCATATCATGGCGAGTTGTGGCACAATCATGCCAGAAAATGTCATCGCAATACTGACCAGCATCCCTATCAAAGTGTAGGCAGTTATTGCCGTGTTGGTGAAGGTAAACAATAACAGCCCAACGCTTTGCGCCGCAATTACATAGAAAAATCCGACAATCGGCATGTACAGCGGATTACCCGCGACTCTGGCCCCCGAAGACATAACCAGTATGGTAATTTCTACCATCAATAGCAGGGTGAATATCAAGGTATAAGGCGCCAATTTTCCTAACAATGCCCCAACGAAATATTTCGCCTCCAGGAGCCGCTTCCCTCTGGCCATGGTGTAGATAGTACATGTGACAACAAAAAGCTGTAATAGATGGATGGTTGCCGCAAATTGCTGGAAATAAATATAACTGCCGCTGGCGTTAAACAAGCTGTCATAGGACATGGTCGCTTTCGCTAATGGCGGTAACGGCCGGCCTATTTCGGAAGCAATAATTGCACGGTATTTTGCATTGGTTTCCGCTATCAGGCCGCTGAAATCCAGTGTTGAGTAGCGACCTGCCCCATAAAATAGAGCGTTGAAATACATAATGACCATCGGCTGTTTTCCACTTAAAGCCTCTTTTTCAAGATTTTCAGGGAGATAAAGCAGAGAGTAATCCTGCGCCGCGCGCAAACGTTCTATGGATTCTGGTAAGCCATTGTTATAAGACTTGATATTCGCATGAGGTGCCGCATTCAGGTTACGGATAAGAGTGCGTGATAGCGTGCTTTGGTCATTATCCACCACCGAAACCGGCAGGTTAAACAGTGTCCCCTTTGAAAAATTCGCACTGATTAAGATAAACAGCAGTAAAGGAAATAACCACCCCAGCCAATGAAAAACCGGACTGTGCAGTGCAGTACTCAGTTCTCGCATAAATTCTTGTTTAAAACTGCACCACACCGCTTTTGTGTTCATCAGGCCGCACCTTATACCTACTTATTCCAGAGCCATAAAGCACTCATGCCCGGACGTAAGCCGTCAACGGGTTGTAATGGATATAACCGAACCTCAAACGTTTTTAGATCAAAATCCCCCGTCGCACGAGTGGCCCGTTTTGTCGCATAATCCCCCATTGGCGCGATATAACGAATTTCAGCTTCAATCTGCTTATTTCCCAGTGCCGGGACAGACAATTTAATTTTGTCGCCTTTACGAACGCCCGCCAAAATATCTTCACGCAGATTATAGACGAAATAAGCCTGTGAAATGCGTACCAATGTCGCTAATGGACTATTAGCATTAAAAAGTTGACCAACTTCTGCTGGCAATGGCCCGACTTCACCCTCAACAGGCGCTTTGACTTGCAGATCATCATCCTGTATTTTCAGTTCACGCAGATTTTCTTCCGCTTCATTTAATGCTGCCTGGAGTTGCTGGCGTAACTCTATACGATCGCCATTTTTGCCTTCATCAAACTGCGCCTTAGCCCCCAGCATTTTCTGATAGGCAATATCCCGTGCGTTACGCGCATTATCCAGATCGGTAGCAGACACATAGCCTTTGATCGACATATTTTTAAGGCGATCAAATTCACGTTGTGCATTTATGTACTCTGATTGGGCCTGTGCAAACGTGGCGGCTAAATTCCGAATGTTCTCTTCACGAGTCCCATGCAGGGACAATTCAAGTTTTGCCCTGGCTTGATCGCGCGCTGCCTGTGCCGCAGCAACTTTAGCTGCCAGTTCAGGGCTATCAAGACTTACCATCAGTTGTCCGGTTTTGACACTATCTCCTCGCACAACATGAACGTTAACGACTCGCCCCATCGCCTTAGATGCAATGATCACTTCCGGCGCATCAACTTCTCCCTGCAATAACAGCTCCTGGCTGTGGGAACGGAAAAGCACTGCCATTGCGATCAGGAAAATAATCAGTAAGATTGTGAAAAGTGTTCTTTTTTTCATTATGTTCTGTCAGCCCCAAACGTACAATCAGGTAAAATAATCTATAAATCAACAGCCTAACCCGAAGTTGGTTACAGTATCAGTCAAGATTGAATGATGATAATCCAGCCTCAACATTCTCCACTGCCTAAATTTTAGCACCTCTGGGAAAAACGCCTCTAACTAGTTATAAATAGCGCCATAAATGATATTGAAGTCATAAACAAGGAAAGTCTCAGATAAAACACCCTATAATAGTATTATGTCTTTTAACAAAAACAAAACATTTAGCACATCACCCTATAAAACTGAATAGTCATCGCAAAATAATTAGTTAAGTTAAATTTATATTAATCAAACTGATAAAGAGGATGAATTAATCTCTATCATCCTTTTTCCTCATGATAAATATTGGTAATGAAAAAAAGATAATCAAAAAACAGTGGAAAACAGAAATTAATTAAGTAATAAGACTACACATTGTAATTAAAATTATAAATTCTCATATATTAATAAGAAAAATAAAAAAATGCTATTTTCTCCCATCAGAGACTATCGACAGATATTCATTTTAATAATAGTCCATTAATTTAATTTTATGGCGAAAGATAAAAACGAACAGTTAACCCATCAAATTATCTTATACTTTATTCTTACCTTATTTTTAATCTGAAAAAAATATTAAGATAATATAAAACAAAATAATAACCATTTATTTTTACTTAATTATTTAAATAAAAAGGGGTTAAATATCAGAATAATCGATAATAAAAGTTATATTGATCAAAAAATGATTTTATGCTGGAATAAAAATCCGTACAAAGAAAAAACAACAGATCAATAATCTGATTGTTAACCTTTACGTAGTGTTTATTAACTATTTTAACGATATTTCAAATCAGGCTATGCCGTGTTGTTACCCCTTTATTGTGTACTATATGGCGTTTTTCTCCCTTGATTACATGACTCATGGTAGACAGTAAATAGAAGATAATATCCTGAAATGGATAGGATTACTGCTGGCTACTACATGCATGGTATTTTTTATTGTTACAGGTCTATAGATATGAACAAAAAATCCGAGCAGCCGTGGTTACAAGATCAGCAAAATTTGATGAAACGTGTAACCTGGATAAATATTGTCACTCAACTTGCATTTCCAGTTGCTGTTGCATTCACCCCCGCTATCGTCGCCGCCCAAACCCACCCAATTTTTCAAAATGAAAAATGGCGTTTACCAACAGAGCCTTATGTCCTGAAACCAGGGGAAACTGTCAGTATCATCGCTAAACGTTATGGTTTAACAATCTCTGATTTAAAAAAAATCAACCAATTGCGTACTTTTGATAAGCCTTTCACCGCTCTCGGTGTTAATAGTCAAATTGATGTTCCAAAACCCAGAAAAAATAAATTTCTTCCTTTTAATTACGCTTCATTAGAGCGGCCTTTATTAAAACTATCTTCATCAGAACACGCCTCATTAGAAAAACCCTCACCAGGCAAAGCCCTTATCACAGAAGACCAGACGGCGATTACAGACAAAAATGTCAGCCATCTGGCTGAGATTTCTTCTCGCATTGGCCAGTTACTGGCGAGTGACAACATGAAGAATAATGCAACAAGCCAATTAAGCAGTCTGGCAATGGGAGAAGCCAGTCAGAAAATTCAAAACTGGTTGGGACACTACGGCACAACTCGTTTGCAGCTTAATATGGATAATCATGGCCGTTTGAGTGACAGCCAATTTGATATGTTATTGCCGCTGTATGATACCTACCACCGGATGGCCTTTACCCAATTCGGCCTGCGCCATATCGATAGTCGCAACACGGCCAATATTGGATTTGGACAACGCCATTTTTTTGATGATTGGATGCTGGGCTACAATGCCTTCTTTGACCACGATATCACGGGCGATAATAGCCGATTCGGCCTTGGTGCAGAATATGCCCGCAATTATCTGACATTGGCGGCTAACGGCTATATTCGGTTAAGTAACTGGAAAGAATCCCGCCTGTTGACCGATTATGATGAACGTCCAGCCAATGGCTTCGACCTGAAAATACAAGGCTATTTGCCTTCTCTACCACAACTCGGTGGTAAGTTGATGTATGAGCAATACTTCGGGGATGAAGTTGGACTCATCAGTAAAGACAATCGCAAGAAAGATCCCGCCGCCTTCACTGCCGGGATTAATTATACGCCTGTCCCATTGCTGACTTTCGGTATTGACCGCAAACAAGATATGTCCGGTGGTGGGGAAACCCAGTTCAATATCGAACTGAATTATGAAATTGGTACACCGTGGGCTAAACAGATTGACTCAGATGCGGTGGCGTTTAAGCGTTCTCTGCAAGGCAGCCGCTATGATTTGGTTGATCGCAACAATCAGATCGTTTTGGAATATCGCAAACGTGAAGTGATCTCTCTGGCAATAGATAACCTGATTATTGGCCATGCTAGGGATACCAAACCTCTCCATATTACGGTTGACAGCAAATATGGGTTTAAAGATATCGAGTGGAATGCAGCCGACTTTTTTGCCAATGGTGGTAAGATCCAACATCAAAGTGGGACACACTATCTGTTAACTTTACCAAAATATCGAACCCAAGGTAGTAATACCTACACGGTGGGAGCCATTGCTTATGATGAGCACGGCAATACATCCAAACGAGCCGAAATGAAGGTACAAGTGCTTCCCGCTGTCGTAAATGCCAATAAATCCACCTTCTCGGCAAAAGATAAAGAGCTATTGGCTGACGGTCATTCCACCACCCTCCTGACATTAACCCTGAAAAATAAGGATGACAAACCTATCCGCGGTGTTGCCTCAGAGATCAAATTGGTTTTAAGAGGATTAAGTGGGAATGACAGTGATCCTAAGATCGATCAGATGAAAGAAGTTCAGCCAGGTGTCTATGAGTCCCGGCTGACGGCCGGTGAAAAGGTTGGAGTACTGAAAATTACGCCAGAAGTGGATGGTATTACGATCAAACCTGTCGAGATTATGTTCGTACATCCTGATGCGCCAATCGTCAGAAATTTAACCCTCTTTGGCAAGTTAGAGATAGGGCAGACATTAAGCGCAACCTATACCTTTAATCCTAATCATGGTGACCCAACAGATAAATCGCGCTATGTGTGGGGCAATAAGGGCAATATTGACATCACCAAAGGTCAGATAATCACAGAATCGGGCAAAGTTCCTGACTATACATTGACCCCGGCAGATGCAGGTACAGTGAAAGAGGTTATTGTACAGGCACAAAATGCGATGCAGCTTATCGGAAATACCCAGAGTGTTGATACCAGCATGAGTGCCGAGCAAGGAAACCATGCTCATGATGGTGGAAAAGAAGGTACTGTCAGAGGGCTGGCCGATAATATGGTGATCACTGTCAATGCTGATAAGGTTAAAAAACAAGAACCCATCATACTGAAAATCCAAACACTCAATCAGGGAAAGCCAGCCCGAAATGTCGCCGTCAGAATTAACGCCATTAAGGCACTGAATCGCCAGAATGTTAGTGAAAAAATCACGGCCTTACTGAGTGGCAAATCAAGTGTGTATCAAGGTGTCACGGATGATCAAGGTATTTTGTCTCTTGCCGTAACCGATCCAAACGGGCTTGGTGTAAAGACAACGCTGTCTATCTCCGTAGACGGTACTGCTGCCCCGCAAACTAAGGATGTCATTTTTACTGTGGTTACCAGCCCGGACGTTCCCGTAGCGAATTTTTGGGGGCATATGCCTGATACCGTCGTGGCCGAAAATGGTATTGTCTTTAAACGCCCTCTATTGAAAGCGGAGCTAGCAGCACAGCATTTATTAGCAGGGGAGGAATATTCCGAAGGTGGTGAAGTCTGGCCGCGCCGTCGGGCAGTAGGAGCCACATGGTATTGCAACAAAACACACAGTAAGTTGCCAACAAAAGACGATTTAATGGCCCTGTACCGAGCCCATCCAAACAATGCCATGTATGAACAATTCGGTTGGCCCGAACATCGCTCCTATCGTTCTGCCACGCCAGGAAAAGATGATGAAGGGAAAGATGAACATTACGCCGTAAATATAGACGACGGATTTGCACATATTATCGATGATAATAAAGTCTATGATTACGTCATCTGTGAGGAATAATCCGATTTATCACTCATTTTTATTGCTGGTCCCAAAATCCGCCCCACGTGGGCGGATAGTGCTTTTCTATCCTTAAATACGTTATCCTGCCAATATCTATTGACGGTGTTAAATTTATCCTTTGATAATAGCGAATTAAATTTTTATCGTTATTAATCACACGTTATTAATCGCAAAATGAAAATATATGTACGAATTTAACCTGGTGTTGTTATTACTTCAGCAGATGTGTGTCTATCTGGTGATCGCTTGGCTCCTGAGTAAAACCCCTCTGTTTATTCCCTTGTTGCAAGTGACGGTCCGTTTACCTCATAAGCTGATGTGTTACGTAATTTTTTCCATCTTTTGCATTATGGGAACCTATTTTGGACTGCACGTTAACGATTCGATTGCCAATACCCGTGCGATTGGCGCCGTATTGGGAGGCTTTCTCGGCGGGCCAACCGTAGGGGCGATGGTCGGGTTCACTGGCGGCCTGCACCGTTATTCTCTTGGCGGAATGACCGCATTTAGCTGTATGGTATCCACCATTGTAGAAGGCATACTGGGTGGCCTTGTACATATTTATCTGATGAGAAAAGGACAGATCAATAAATTATTGAACCCCTGGACGGCGGCCATCGTTACTTTCCTTGCTGAATGCACTCAAATGGGAATTATCCTGCTGCTTGCCACTCCTTTCAGTGAGGCCCTGAGTTTGGTGAAAGATATCGCCGCTCCCATGATCATCGCTAATAGTATCGGGGCGGCCATGTTTATCCGCATCTTATTGGACCGGCGCGCCATTTTCGAAAAATACACCAGCGCTTTTTCTGCCCAAGCGCTAAAGATTGCGGTCTGTACCGAAGGAATTTTGCGTAAGGGATTTAATGAAGATAACAGTATGCGAGTGGCGAAAGTGATCTATCAGGAGTTGGAGATCGGGGCTGTCGCGATTACGGATAGAGAGAAGTTACTGGCGTTTATCGGTATCGGTTCGGATCATCATTTAGCCGGTACTCCCATCGCTTCCAAACAATCTCGTCGCGCTATCGAGAATAATGAGGTTGTGTATGCCGATGGCAATGAAACACCTTATTGCTGTTCCCTTAACCCAACCTGCAAACTTGGCTCCGCGCTGGTGATCCCGTTACGGGGAGAGAACCAACAAGTTATTGGTACGATCAAACTCTACGAAGCCAAGAATCGTCTGTTCAGTTCCATTAATCGTACATTAGGCGAGGGAATTGCCAGCCTGCTCTCTGCCCAAATTCTTGCCGGACAGTATGAACGGAATAAGCAATCTTTGCTGCAATCAGAAGTAAAGCTCCTTCACGCACAAGTGAATCCTCACTTTTTATTTAATGCCTTAAATACACTGCAAGCGGTTATCCGTCGGGATAGCCAGCAGGCAGGCCAGCTTGTGCAGTATCTTTCAACATTTTTCCGTAAGAATTTAAAGCGACCTAAAGATATTGCCACGCTGGAAAATGAGATAGAGCATGTAAACGCTTACTTACAAATTGAGAAGGCCCGTTTCCGTGAGCGCCTCCAAATTGCTATCGAAATCCCTGAATCCCTGCGTGATGCACGGTTACCGGCTTTTTCCCTCCAACCAATGGTAGAAAATGCGATTAAACATGGCACATCACAGTTACTGGATACAGGAAGAATTACGATTAGCGCCTATCAAGAAGAGCAGTTGCTATTGGTAGAGATTGAAGATAATGCCGGGCTATATTGCCCCAAAAAAGTGGGAGATGATGGCCTTGGGATGAGTTTAGTAGATAAACGGCTACGGCTTAATTATGGTAAACAGTATGGGGTGAGAGTTGATTGTCAGCCAGAAGAATTTACCCGTGTCATTTTGTGTTTACCATTAGAAAAAAAACAGGCTAAAAAAGCGACGCAAATATGAATATATTGATTGTTGATGATGAGCCATTGGCGCGTGAAAATCTACGTTGTCTGCTGGAAGAGGAAACGGATATCCAAATTATTGGTGAATGTGCCAATGCAGTAGAAGCGATTGGTGCCATCCATCGCCTGAAACCCGATGTGGTTTTTCTTGATATTCAAATGCCCCGTATTACCGGGCTGGAAATGGCTGGTATGCTTGATCCTGAGCATCGCCCTTACATTGTTTTTCTGACTGCGTTTGATGAATATGCAGTGCAAGCCTTTGAAGAACATGCTTTCGATTATTTATTGAAGCCGCTGGAAAAAGGGCGCCTGGGTAAGACGCTGCAACGACTGCGTACTGGCTATCAAAAGCAAAATCTGGCTGATCTTCAACGTGAAGATGAACAGCTGAAATATATTCCCTGTGCCGGACATAGCCGAATCTGGCTGATGCCATTGGATGATGTTCTGTATGTCACTTCCCGACTAAGTGGTGTATATGTCATGAGTGCGAACGGGCAGGAAGGATTTACCGAGTTGACCCTGCGGACGCTGGAAACCCGCACTGCACTCACTCGCTGCCATCGCCAGTATTTAGTCAACATGACCCAATTACGGGAAATTGTTTTTGGCGAAAATGGGCAGGCAGAGCTGGTACTGAGCAACGAAGAGCGTATTCCCGTTAGTCGTCGTTATTTGAAACCCCTTAAAGAAGAATTAGGGTTAAATTGATCATTGCTTAGTTATTGCTTAGGACATAATTCATGCAACGTATATTGACATAATTTCATGCAACGTATATTATTTAATAAAATCAGAGAGATAAATAGCAAAAGCCCTTTCTCCATTAAGAGAAAGGGCTTTATTTAATTCATCATTGCGATATTTTCAACGCAACGATAAATCAAGCACGTCAATGAGAGATTAGTGCTTATACATTACCATTGCTTTGACGACGGCGTGGTGCACCACCATTGAAATCATCGTTGCCGCGACCGCGGAAAGAACCACGCTCACCACCACCACGACGTTCGTTGTTAAAACGACGGCCACCGTTATTACCGGAACCATCACGATCACGGCGTGGGCCATTGCCAGCATTGCCGCCGTTACCATTGCGGCCACCACGACGCTCACGACGTTCAAAGGGTTGCGCATCACCCATCAACTGCATATTCAGTGGCTTGTTCAAAATACGAGTACGAGTGAAGTGAGACAGCAACTCCCCTGGCATGCCTTTTGGCAGCTCAATCGTAGAGTGGGTAGCAAACAGTTTGATATTACCGATATAACGGCTGCTGATATCACCTTCGTTTGCAATTGCGCCCACAATATGGCGAACTTCAACACCATCATCACGGCCAACTTCAATGCGATACAGTTCCATATCACCCACGTCGCGACGCTCACGACGAGGACGATCACCTCTGTCACGCTCACCGTCACGCCACTAAAGCCAGTACCATTACCATTACGACGACGGTCATCACGCTCGTTGAATTCACGGCGAGGACGACGCACTGGATCGGGTGGCAGAATAAGTGAGCGCTCACCTTGTGCCATTTTCAGCAGGGCTGCTGCCAGTGTTTCCATATCCAGATCATCGCCAGTACCCAGCTTAGACAACAATGCGCGATATTGTTCCAAATCGCTGCTTTCCAGTTGATTCTGAACATTGGCCGCAAATTTCTCCAGACGACGCTGGCTCAGAAGTTCTGCGTTTGGCAGTTCAACTTCCGGGATGGTCAGTTTCATGGTGCGTTCAACGTTACGCAGCAAACGACGTTCGCGGTTTTCAACAAACAACAGGGCACGACCCGCACGGCCAGCACGACCAGTACGACCGATACGGTGTACATAAGATTCTGCATCCATTGGGATGTCGTAGTTAACCACCAGGCTAATGCGCTCAACATCCAGACCACGAGCAGCGACATCGGTCGCAATCAGAATGTCCAAACGGCCATCTTTCAGGCGCTCAAGTGTCTGTTCACGCAGAGCCTGGTTCATGTCACCATTCAGTGCCGCAGAGTTGTAGCCGTTACGCTCCAGCGTTTCTGCAACTTCCAGCGTTGCATTCTTGGTACGCACGAAAATAATCGCAGCATCAAAATCTTCCGCTTCAAGAAAACGCACCAACGCTTCATTTTTGCGCACACCGTAAACAGACCAGTAGCTTTGGCTAATGTCAGGACGGTTTGTGACACTGCTCTGAATACGAACTTCCTGTGGATCATTCATGAAACGGCGAGTGATGCGGCGGATCGCTTCTGGCATTGTCGCGGAGAACAGCGCGGTCTGATGTTCAGCAGGGATCTGGCTCATGATGTTTTCAACATCTTCGATAAAGCCCATACGCAACATTTCGTCAGCTTCATCTAATACCAAACCTTTCAGGTTGGACAGATCCAATGTTCCACGTTTCAGATGGTCGAGCAAACGTCCCGGTGTTCCCACCACAACTTGTGGCCCCTGACGCAAGGCGCGTAACTGAACGTCATAACGCTGCCCACCGTAAAGTGCAACAACATTCACGTTGCGCATATGTTTGGAAAAATCTGAACACGCTTCAGCAACCTGCACCGCCAGTTCACGGGTTGGCGCTAACACAAGAATTTGTGGCGCTTTAAGTTCAGCATCAATGTTATTCAATAAAGGCAAGCTGAAAGCAGCGGTCTTACCACTGCCTGTCTGTGCCATGCCAAGCACATCACGGCCGCTCAACAGGTGAGGGATACATTGTTGTTGAATAGGAGAAGGCTTCTCATAGCCCAGGTCTCCCAACGCAGAAAGAATAGGTGCTGATAAACCTAAATCAGCAAAAGAGATTTCAGTCTCAGTGGTCATGTAATGGTGCCTCATTAATCGTGGCGGCCAGTCTACATAACACAGTGAAAAGAATTTCTGTCATTTTCATTTAAAATGTGAACTGGCTCAAATTATGTTATTAAACGAACAAACAAGCCCCCATCTCCAGAGATGTGGACTTTAAAATCTGTCGTGAAAATGTTCGTCAGCTATTGTTGGTTCGATTCCGATAAATCATCTTGTTTTTGGCCCAATAGCGCCAATTCCAACAATGCGTAGCGGTGCTCAACAAAGTTATGCACATTGTTAGCCACCGTCAGCTTGAATAACGCAGTTGCGCTATCCTCATCCCCCAGACTTAGGTAATGTTTACCTAAATAGAAGTCAGTTTCACTGAGATGCTCAGCGAGCGAAGTGTTATCTGTTGAACCCTGTTTTAAGCGTTCCATCAATGTTTTTTCACCGATTTTGCCTAAATAGAATTCAACAATATTCCAGCCCCATCTCCCCCGCTTCGCTTTGTCAAAATGGTACGACAAATTCGTCATTGCAACCTTAGGATCAATTTTATCTTCCACAAGGTACAACCACAACGAACGGAAGGGGTCATTTGGATCGTCTTGATAAAACGCCTGCAGATCATCCTGCGCCAATCGATAGCGGCCACCGTAATACAGTGAAATGCCGCGATTCATTCGCGCGTAGTTGTAAGTTGGATCAAGCTCTAAAACAGAATCAAACGCTTCATAGGCAGAATCAAAATTGCCTGCCTGCGTAAAATAAATTCCCAGATAATTAAAAATTTCAGGAATATCAGGGCGGATAGACAAAGCCACTGAAAAATCATTCTGCGCCAGTGCCCTCAACCCAAGGCTATCATACAGCACACCTCGTTCATATAAAAGCTGTGCATATTCATCTTCCGTCAGTGACCGACTCGCCAGTATTTGCTCCATGCGAGCCAGAATAACCTCTTGTTGCAATGTCGGTTGTAATGGAATAGCAATAACTTCATTTTTACGCCACCCAGTGCCGCTACATCCCACCAGGAGAAAAATAGCTGCAACATAACACCAGCGCAGAAAAGAATTCATTTCCCACTCCCGAAGCCAGACATCAATCAAAATGCCCTATTACTCCACCCACATTGTATATTTCAGGCTTCCTGCCCAAAATTGACTTCTTCTCATCACCTTTCAAACTATTGCCAGGCTACTGTGAACATATACTACGGACAATAACTCGAAATTTATTGAGATAAACGGCGCCCTTTTTACAGGACGCCGCTCTTTACGTCAAATTTATTCTACTGATGATTCTGATGATTGCAGTTCCGCATCAGTTGTAATCACGGCTTCTTTCATGCTCAGGCGGATACGTCCCTGACGGTCAATTTCCAGCACTTTCACCGGCACTTCTTGCCCAATTTGCAGATAATCAGTGACTTTCTCAACACGTTTTTCGGCAATCTGAGAAATGTGTACCAGCCCTTCTTTACCACCGCCGATAGCAACAAATGCACCAAAATCAACAATGCGGGTCACTTTACCAGCATAAATGCGACCCACTTCAACTTCCGCAGTGATTTCTTCGATACGTCTGATAGCATGACGTGCTTTGTCACCGTCAGTCGCCGCAATCTTCACTGTGCCATCGTCTTCAATCTCAATGGTAGTCCCTGTTTCTTCCGTCAATGCGCGGATCACGGAACCCCCTTTACCAATCACATCTTTGATCTTGTCTGGATTGATCTTGATAGTGTGGATACGTGGTGCAAATTCAGAAATATCATTGCGTGGGCTGTGAATTGCCTGTTCCATCACACTCAGAATGTGCAAGCGGGCGCCTTTAGCCTGATTCAGAGCAATCTGCATGATTTCACGGGTAATGCCTTCGATTTTGATGTCCATTTGCAAGGCGCTGATACCATCTCGGCTACCCGCAACTTTAAAGTCCATGTCGCCCAGATGATCTTCATCACCCAAAATGTCAGACAGAACAACAAAGTTTTCCCCTTCTTTCACCAGACCCATTGCGATACCCGCAACGGCGGCCTTAACGGGTACACCCGCATCCATCAATGCCAGTGATGCACCACAGACAGAAGCCATAGAGGAAGAACCGTTGGATTCAGTGATTTCAGAGACCACGCGAACGGTATATGGGAATTCGTTGTTGCTTGGCATCACAGCCAATACGCCACGTTTCGCCAGACGACCATGACCAATTTCACGGCGTTTTGGTGAACCGACCATGCCAGTTTCACCAACAGAATACGGAGGGAAGTTATAGTGGAACAGGAAGCGATCTGTACGCTCACCCATCAGCTCATCGATAACTTGGGCATCACGCTCTGTACCCAGTGTTGCAGTCACCAGTGCCTGCGTTTCACCACGGGTAAACAGGGATGAACCATGAGTACGTGGCAGTACACCTGTACGAACGTCCAGAGCACGAACCATGTCTTTTTCACGACCATCAATACGCGGTTCACCACGCAGAACACGGCCACGAACAACATTTTTCTCCAGAGCAGCGAGAACGTCAAAAACTTCGGTTTCATCCAGTTCAACGCCTTTTTCTGCAAATTCTGCCAGGATAACCGCAGTGACTTCTTCTTTGATGCTATCAACCTGAGCATAACGCTCCTGCTTCTCAGTAATGCGATAAGCATCACCTAGACGGGTTTCAGCCAATTCTGCAACCCGATCGTGCAGAGGCTGATTAATCAGCTCTGGTGCCCAATCCCATTTCTCTTTGCCTGCTTCAGCAACCAGTGCATTGATGTTATCAATCACAATCTGTTGTTGCTCGTGACCAAACACAACTGCACCCAACATTTGCTCTTCAGTCAGCAGCTCGGCTTCGGATTCAACCATCAGCACCGCGTTATTTGTACCTGCAACGACCAGATCCAAACGGCTGTGTTTCAGCTCATCACTGGTTGGGTTCAGTACGTACTGATCGTTAATGTAACCCACACGCGCAGCACCAATTGGGCCATTGAATGGGATGCCAGACAATGCCAGTGCAGCAGAAGAGCCGATCATGGCAACGATATCAGGGTTTACTTGTGGGTTAACAGAAACGACTGTCGCGATGATTTGAACTTCATTCAAGAAACCTTCTGGAAACAGAGGGCGTAGAGGGCGGTCGATAAGACGGGCAACTAATGTTTCACCTTCACCCGGACGGCCTTCGCGACGAAAGAAACTTCCCGGAATACGGCCAGCAGCGTAAGTGCGCTCCTGATAGTTAACGGTCAGAGGGAAGAAATCCTGACCTGTTTTGACTTTCTTTTGACCGACAACGGTGACAAATACCGCTGTGTCATCCATATTGACCATAACGGCTGCTGTCGCCTGACGAGCCATCATGCCAGTTTCGATGGTCACAGTGTGTTGACCATACTGGAATTTACGAACAATCGGATTAAGCAAAATAATTTTCCTTTGTTAGTGTCACCGCTCAAAAAATCGGCAACAATAGATTTTCTCTTCTTGCTACACCCTCACGACTAATGACAGTGCTCACTGCTTTGAGGACTCTCATTAGCCGCGCGAGTCACTGTAGCGGAAGAGGTTTAATTTTTAGAAACGGCACAAAAAACAGTAGATTAAATTTTCCGATTCAGTTTCCTGGCAATTCCGTTTCCTAGAAGAAAAGGGGCCTAATTTGGCCCCTTTCCACTGAAACTCATCAATTAGCGACGCAGTCCCAGACGCTCAATCAGAGCAGTATAGCGTGCCAAATCTTTACGCTTCAGGTAGTCCAGTTGCTTACGACGCTGTGCAACCTTTCTCAGCAGACCACGACGGCTGTGGTGATCTTTTTTGTGCTCTGAAAAGTGACCTTGCAGGTGGTTGATGTCAGCAGTCAGCAGTGCGATCTGAACTTCGCTGGAACCACTGTCGTTAGCGCCGCGACCAAATTCAGCAATAATCTGCGCTTTTGCAGCAGTACTTAGAGACATAGTATAACTCCAAATATGTAATTTAAAATAACGAGTGCCGATCTCTAATTCAGCCACTCATGTACAGACGCGGTATTCTACGCTGCAAATAGGTGAAGCGCAAGACAGCACAATCACCGTCATTCTGTGCCTCAACTCAATTTACCTGCTGAAAATTCCTTGTCTGTCTATCTATTGCTATCATTATTCCGTTTCAACAACCAGACGGCGTGGAGCCACTAATCCATCATCATCAATCATTGCAATGCCGATGAATTTATTTTCATCTCCTTCGGTCACCCTCACCCATTCATCTGAAGCTAAATTATGGTTGCTGCGAACTGGCTGGCCTTGTTTGAAGTACGACGCAACGACAGAGGTTAAGTGAATGGCAGGAAAATGAACCACGGCGGTATCCATGGGTAGCAACAATGGATCAAGCAATTCCCAAGCCTCAACTTCTTGAGCTTCAGCCTGTTGTTTTAACTCATATAACTGTTCCAACGTTACCATTCTTTGATTGGGATAGTCGGCAACCTGCAAACGACGCAGATAAATGACATGCGCGCCACTGCCCAAAAGTTCCCCTAAATCATCAATGATGGTACGAATGTAAGTTCCCTTAGAACAGTGTATTTCCAATTCCAGCTCATTCCCTTCCCAGCGAATGAATTGCAATTCATAAACAGTAATAGGACGCGCTTCCCGCTCCACTTCAATCCCCTGACGGGCATATTCGTATAGCGGTTTTCCCTGATGTTTCAATGCAGAGTACATGGAAGGGACCTGCATGGTATCACCACGGAATTGATCCAATGCAGCATTGAGCTGAAATTCGGTGATTTTTACGTCGCGCTCACTGATGATTGTTCCATGTGAATCCGACGTATCCGTACGCTGCCCCAAACGGGCAATCACACGATAGCGTTTGTCAGAATCCAGCAAGAATTGGGAAAATTTGGTCGCTTCACCCAGGCAAATCGGCAACATGCCTGTCGCCAATGGATCCAGCGCACCAGTATGACCTGCCTTACTGGCATTAAAAATCCGCCTGACTTTCTGTAACGCATCATTGGAGGAAATATCCTGCGGCTTATCCAGCAGCAGTACACCGTGTATAGCACGGCCTTTACGACGGCGCCCCATCATTTTTCCTCATTGTGATCCACAGATGCGCGACGTTTCTCATCATTTTTAACGACGTTGCTAACCAAATTCGACATACGCATCCCTTCCACCAAAGAACTGTCATAAGAGAATGTCAGTTCAGGAATGATACGCAGGCGCATCGCTTTACCCAGCAGGGAACGAATAAAACCAGAGGCTTCGTTCAATGCTTTGATACCTTCTTTAACCATATCTGAATCATGCCCGTCCACAAGCACATTCAGAAAGGTGACAAATACTTTGGCATAAGCCAGATCGCGGGAAACCTCAACACCAGAGACTGTCGCCATTCCGATACGGGGATCTTTGATTTCACGCTGTAAAATGATGGCAATTTCTTTTTGCATTTCCTGTGCAACGCGCTGAGTACGACTAAATTCTCTTGCCATTGTTATATCTCCTGACATTTTGGGGGGCATAAAGCCCCCCAAGAATGGAATGAATGTATTAATAAATAATGGTATTAATCGATGGAGCGTTTAATTTCAATCACTTCAAAGACTTCAATCATATCGCCAACGCGAACATCATTGTAGTTCTTCACACCGATACCACATTCCATACCATTACGGACTTCGTTAACGTCATCCTTAAAGCGACGCAAGGATTCCAATTCACCTTCGTAAATGACAACGTTATCGCGCAATACGCGGATCGGGTTATTACGCTTGATGGAACCTTCTGTCACCATACAACCCGCAATGGCACCAAATTTCGGTGATTTAAACACATCACGAACTTCGGCAAGACCCATGATCTGCTGTTTGTATTCTGGTGCCAGCATACCGCTCATAGCCTGTTTGATCTCATCAATCAGGTTATAGATAACGGAGTAGTAACGCAGATCCAAACTTTCGTTTTCAATGACACGACGTGCAGAAGCATCAGCACGAACGTTGAAGCCCAGAATAATTGCTTCAGATGCCGCTGCCAGTGTCGCATCGGTTTCAGTGATACCACCCACACCAGAACCGATGATTTTCACTTTAACTTCATCAGTAGACAATTTCAGCAGTGAATCACTAATGGCTTCACAAGTCCCTTGAACATCCGTTTTCAGAACAATGTTCAGTTCAGAGACCTTGCCTTCTTCTAAGTTAGCGAAGATGTTTTCCAACTTAGCTTTATGCTGACGGGCCAATTTCACTTCGCGGAATTTACCCTGACGATACAAGGCCACTTCACGCGCTTTTTTCTCATCACGAACAACCGTTGCTTCATCACCCGCAGATGGCACATTGGACAGACCCAAAATTTCCACTGGGATAGAGGGGCCAGCCGAAGTCACTTCGCGGCCAAGTTCGTTACGCATTGCACGGATACGGCCATACTCGAAGCCACACAGAACGATATCGCCTTTGTTCAGCGTACCAGACTGAACCAGAATGGTTGCAACTGGGCCGCGGCCTTTATCCAGGAAGGATTCAATGACCACACCATTCGCCATACCCGTGCGTACCGCTTTCAGTTCAAGGACTTCAGACTGAAGCAAAATGGCTTCCAGCAATTCATCAATACCAATACCAGCTTTGGCAGACACATTGATGAACTGGTTTTCACCGCCCCACTCTTCTGAAATGATACCGTATTGCGACAATTCATTCTTCACGCGATCCGGATCAGCTTCTGGCTTATCGATCTTGTTCACCGCAACAACAACGGGTACGTTGGCTGCTTTAGCGTGCTGGATAGCTTCTATGGTCTGTGGCATCACACCATCATCCGCGGCTACAACCAGAACAACGATATCTGTTGCTTTCGCACCACGTGCACGCATGGAGGTAAACGCAGCATGGCCTGGGGTATCCAGGAAGGTGATCATGCCTTTTTCAGTTTTCACATGATACGCACCAATGTGCTGGGTAATACCACCCGCCTCTCCAGAAGCCACTTTAGTGGAACGGATATAGTCCAGCAGAGAAGTTTTACCGTGGTCAACGTGCCCCATGATAGTCACAACTGGCGCACGAGCTTCTGCCTGTGTTTCACCCGTATCACGATCGCTCATCAGCGCTTCTTCCAGTTCGTTTTCACGACGCAGGATAACTTTGTGCCCCATTTCTTCGGCAACCAGTTGCGCTGTTTCCTGATCAATCACTTGGTTGATGGTGACCATTGCTCCCATGTTCATCATGGTCTTAATGACCTGGGCACCTTTGACGGCCATTTTGTTAGCCAATTCAGCAACAGTAATTGTCTCACCAATCACAACATCACGGTTAACCGCAGCTACCGGTTTCGTGAAACTTTGTTGTAAAGTACTAGGCTTACGTTGTTTACCTTTGGTACGACCTACAGCCCGCGCTTCTTCGCGATCAGCTTTCGATTCAGAATGTTTATTATTCTTCTTCTGGCGGGATTTGCCACCACGGGAGCGGGAACGACGCTCGCCTTCTACTTTGGCGTCATTTTCATCTTCCGCATCACGAGCATAGCGGGAAGTGGTTATATGGTAGTCACTACTGGTATCACTATTATTGTTCTCAGAGTCATAAGACCATTTGTCTTTGTTCTCTTCTGCCATTCGACGCGCTTCTTCTGCAACACGTTTAGCCTCCTCTTCCACCTTACGGCGCATTTCTTCTTCAGCTTTACGTTTTAAATTTGCAGCTTCAGCTTCACGTCGCGCTTTTTCACTTTGCGCCGCAGAGTGATTCTGAACTGATTTTTGCTTGATTTCGGTATGTTGCTTAGTCACTTTTTCTTTTTCCGCCGCCTCACGCTGAGACAGTTTAGCCTCTTCACGTTTGGCTTTTTCTTCTGCTTCACGTCGAGCGCTCTCTACAGCTTCACGTTTAGCCTTTTCTTCAGCTTCACGTTTAGCTTGATCTTCCGCGAATTTTTTCGCTTCAGCCTCAAGCCGCGCCTTCTCTTCTGCCTCGCGCCGAGCCTGCTCTTCCGCTTCACGCTTTTCCTGCTCTTCCGCATTAACCTGTTCAGTGGTATCGCGGTTTACATATGTGCGTTTTTTGCGGACTTCAATCGCTACCGATTTACTTTTGCCACCGGTGCCAGGAACGTTTAGTGTACTGCGCGTTTTGCGCTGTAATGTCATTTTACCTGGCTGACCGCCAGAACCGCCTTGTTCGCGATTCAGATGGGCCAGCAAAGCTTCTTTTTCTTTCTGGGAAACAGAGTCAGTTGCGGTTTTCTGAATGCCAGCATCAGCAAATTGCTGGATTAGACGTTCCACCGATGTCTGGATCTCTTCTGCCAGTATTTTTACGGTTACCTCTGTCATTCTGTTCCTTCCTGCTACAGTTTATTTATGCATCATCGCCAAACCAACAGATATTTCGGGCTGCCATAATGAGTTCTCCTGCTTTCTCATCATTCAGTCCTTCGATATCAGATAAGTCGTCGATACCCTGCTCGGCAAGATCTTCCAGAGTGCAGATGCCACAGGCAGCCAGGTTAAACGCCAAAGTACGCTCCATGCCAGACAAATTTAATAAATCTTCGGCAGGTTGCTGATCACTAAGACTCTCTTTCTGAGCCAGTTCCAGCGTCGTCAAGGCCGCTTTAGCGCGTTCACGAAGAACTTCAACGGTTTCTTCATCAAGGCCCTCTACTGCCAGAAGTTCATTAATTGGCACATATGCCAGTTCTTCCAGTGTAGAGAAACCTTCCTCGACCAATACAGTGGCGAAATCTTCATCAATGTCGAGATGCTTAGTAAATGTATCAATAGAAGCGTGTGCTTCTGCCTGATGTTTTGCTTGTAGCTCTTCCGCAGTCATGACATTGAGTTCCCATTTGTCATCACCACGATGTTTTTTCAACAGTTGTGCCGCCAGACGAACGTTCTGACCATTACGTCCAATCGCCTGAGCAAGATTACTGTTTTCTACGGCAACATCCATAGTGCAATTGTCTTCGTCAACCACAATAGATGCAACATCCGCCGGAGCCATTGCATTAATGACAAACTGCGCAGGGTTATCGTCCCACAGCACGATGTCAATTCTTTCACCGCCCAGTTCACTGGAAACGGCTTGTACCCTTGCACCACGCATACCGACACAAGCGCCAACAGGATCAATACGCTTGTCGTTGGTTTTCACTGCGATCTTTGCACGGGAACCCGGATCACGAGCAGCCGCTTTGATCTCAATGATCTCTTCACCAATCTCAGGCACTTCGATGCGGAACAATTCAACCAACATCTCAGGACGAGAACGAGTGATGAAAAGTTGTGCACCACGCGCTTCAGGACGAACATCATACAGAACACCGCGCACGCGGTCACCTGGACGGAAGTTTTCCCGTGGCAACATGTCTTCACGTAAAATGACCGCTTCAGCATTACTACCTAAATCCAAAGTAATATTTTCGCGGTTCATTTTTTTGACCTGACCGGTCACAATTTCGCCCTGCTGTTCACGGAATTGATCAACAACCATCGCACGCTCAGCTTCACGTACTTTCTGTACGATAACCTGTTTTGCCGTCTGAGTCGTAATGCGGTCAAAGGTCACTGATTCAATTTGATCTTCAATATAACCACCCAGTTCAATCTCTGGGTTGTCAAATTTTGCCGCTTCCAGAGTAATTTCACGCGTTGGCTGCGTCACTTCGTCAACAACTAACCAGCGACGGAAGGTATCAAAATCACCTGATTTACGATCGATACAGACGCGGACGTCGATTTCCTGCTCATACTTTTTCTTGGTGGCTGTCGCCAGTGCAATCTCTAATGCTTCGAAGATTTTTTCGCGAGGGAGTGATTTTTCATTAGAAACCGCTTCCACAACAGCCAGAATTTCTTTATTCATCCTAGTTGCCTCATCCGAACTTTAAAAGTGGGGTACCAGGTTCGCTTTCTGGATGTTGCTCAGTGCGAACACTTCGTCTTTTCCATCCACCGTAACCGTAATCATTTCACCATCAACTGCCTTGATGATACCTTGCCATTTGCGACGGTTCTGCATTGCCATGCGTAAAACCAAACTGACTTTTTCACCAATAAAACGCTGGTAATGTTCAGCCTTAAACAGTGGACGCTCAAGCCCTGGTGAAGATATTTCCAAGTTATAAAGTCCTGGAATCGGATCTTCAACATCAAGCACTGCACTGACCTGGTGGCTAACATCAGCACAATTATCAACAGTGATACCCTCCTCACTATCAATATAGACTCGCAACGTCGATACACGAGCACGAATAAACTCCAGGCCAACTAATTCAAAACCCAAAGCTTCAACGGGTGCTGAAATTATCTCTGTTAATTTTTGCTCTAATGTGGACAAGCCCACCCCCAAGACATAAAAAAAGGGCTATATTAGCCCAGTAATTCTGCTGTCAAATAACAAAAAACCCCGACACTCGGGGCTTTATGCAACTGGACCCTATTTACTGCCAGCGGTCTCAACCTACTTCTTTTTTTATACCTTTCAAAGCAACCTGTCAAATCAGGGATCGATATCTCAATGGCTCTGAATTATTACTGTTGAAAAGATACAGGCTGTTAAGAAGTGGTTGCGGGAGCCGGATTTGAACCGACGACCTTCGGGTTATGAGCCCGACGAGCTACCATGCTGCTCCATCCCGCGTTCGAAAACGTGGCAAATCTTACGCTGATAATACTAAAAACGCAAGTTTCTAGATTAATTGGTGCCGAGGACGGGACTTGAACCCGTACGCCCGTTGTTTAGGCACTACCACCTCAAGGTAGCGTGTATACCAATTTCACCACCTCGGCACTGATTTTATAGGATTGTTATTTTAATGGTTATCTAAACTCATCGTTAAAATCAACAACCCTATTTCAATTCTGTTACTGAATGTTACTGTGGGATATCACTATTTGGCTTTACTGGTGTTGCCGGAATTTCTGCCTGTTTTTCAACTTTTACAGGTTCGACAAGGTTATCCCATTTACTGCTGGAACCCGTCTTGTTGCTGGTCATGTTACCAAGAATCAGACTGATAACAATGAACAACGTGGCAAAAACAGCCGTCATTCGGGTCATAAAATTACCGGAACCCGATGAACCAAACAGCGTGTTAGATGCACCTGCGCCGAAAGAAGCACCCATATCAGCACCTTTACCCTGCTGTAGCAGAACCAGAGCTATTAGCCCGATACCAACCAGCAAGAATATACCTAAAAGAGCTTCATACATATGTTGTACCCGTTTCCTCGTGGCGTTTACCACAATTTCATAGCGACTTTATGTTGCATCACCCGCTCACAAAATTAGAAAAATTAACTTATTGAGCGGGTGAGAATACTAACCAAAGCGTCTTAGACACGCAAGACTAATTTTAAATACTGGCGTCATTCGGGCAAAAAATCAACAAATCAACCTATTTTTTTCACCGCATCAGCAATACGATGCGCTAATGCCGTGACTTGCTCTTCATCTTCGCCTTCCACCATGACCCGAATCAATGGTTCTGTACCTGATTTACGCAGCAGAACACGACCACGACCATTCAATTCAGTCTCAACTGATTTTACGGTTTCAAGCACTGATTCTGATTTCAGGGGATCGACATCACCTGCAAAGCGAACGTTAACCAAAATTTGCGGCAGAAGTTTCATGCCACTGCACAGATCATGCAGGCTCATATTATTGCGTACCATTGCACTCAGAACTTGCAATCCAGCAACAATGCCATCTCCTGTTGTGGTTTTGTCCAGCAAAATCACATGGCCTGAATTTTCTGCCCCCAAACGCCAGCCTTTTTCCTGCAATTTCTCCAGCACATAGCGGTCGCCAACTTTCGCACGTTCAAATGGAATACCAAGCTGTTTCAGTGCCAACTCCAGCCCCATATTGCTCATCAACGTACCCACTGCACCACCACGTAGCTGACCTTGTCTCAACGCTTCACGGGCAATGATATAAAGGATCTGATCGCCATCAACTTTTTGCCCCAGATGATCAACCATGATGATACGGTCACCATCACCATCAAATGCCAGACCAACGTGAGCCTGTTCTTCCAGTACACACTGTTGCAATAGACGAACATCCGTTGCACCACATTCTTCATTGATATTGATGCCATTAGGCTCACAACCAAGGGTAATTACCTCCGCTCCCAGCTCCCTGAGCACATTCGGGGCGATATGGTAAGTCGCACCATTGGCGCAATCCAAAACAATTTTCAACCCATTTAAACTTTGTTCACTGGGGAATGTCCCTTTACAAAATTCAATGTAACGACCCGCTGCATCAACTATCCGATTTGCACGCCCTAACTCAGCAGATTCCACACAAGTCAGAGGTTTTTCCATTTCCGCTTCAATCGCTTCTTCAACATCATCCGGTAATTTAGTCCCATCGATGGAGAAGAATTTAATGCCGTTATCATAGTAAGGGTTGTGGGAAGCGGAAATGACAATGCCGGCTTCTGCACGAAAAGTACGTGTCAGATACGCCACAGCTGGTGTTGGCATTGGGCCGGTAAAGGATGCCGATAATCCCGCTGCGGCTAACCCTGCCTCCAGAGCAGATTCCAACATATAACCTGAGATTCGGGTATCTTTACCAATAATGATTTTGCGAGAACCATGACGCGCCAGCACTTTTCCCGCAGCCCAACCAAGTTTCAATACAAAGTCAGGGGTAATTGGGGTATTCCCCACTTTGCCACGGATACCGTCAGTGCCAAAATATTTACGGTTACTCATAAAGTTCTTTCCTTTGCTGAACGAATTTTCTGCTCTCAGCGTTTTTTGCTGACATCATGTTCTTTACAAACGGTGTATTTTACAAACTATATATTTTCTGAATATGTATTTTATGGACATATATTCTTTTCAGATACCGGATTCCATACAGATATTATTGGCAGACGCGGACAGAGTTGCATGAACAACTTGCATTGCCTGAACGGTTTCTTTTACATCATGTACACGGATAATCTGGGCACCTTTCATAGCTGCAATCACAGCACAAGCAACGCTTCCTGCCACACGCTCCTGCGGTGGTACATCAAATAATTGGCCAATCATGGACTTGCGTGACATCCCCGCCAGAATAGGTAACCCCAAATGATGGAATTCTTGCAAGTGAGCCAATAACTGATAATTATGCGATAAGTTCTTACCAAAACCGAAGCCAGGATCAAGAATCAGGTTGTTTTTTGCGATACCCGCCGCAACACAGCGCTCAATTTGCTGTATCAGGAAATTTTTTACTTCCGATACAACATCTTCATAGTGAGGCTCTGTTTGCATTGTGCGAGGTTGCCCCTGCATATGCATCAGGCAGATCGGCAAACCACTTTGTGCTGCCGCATCAAGTGCTCCAGGTTCCTGCAACGCACGGACGTCATTAATAATATGCGCCCCCGCCTTGGCTGATTCCTGCATAACAACCGCTTTTGAGGTATCAACAGAGATCCAGGTATCAAAGCGCTGTGCCAGCGCCTCAATCACTGGAATAACACGATCCAATTCTTCTTGCTCACTTACCTCATTCGCTCCAGGACGAGTCGATTCGCCACCCACATCAATAATGGTTGCCCCCTCTTTGATCATCCAGGCGGCATGCTCTAATGCTGTGTCAAAAGTATTATGGGTTCCACCGTCAAAGAAGGAATCAGGAGTAACGTTCAAAATTCCCATCACTTGTGGGCAGGAAAGATTGAGGACGCTGCCTCTGGCAGTCAGTTTCATCGCTAGGTGCCTTAATGTCAAAACCCCAGGACAAGCCTGGGGTTTAATGTAAGATTGTTAGCCACGTTATGCGGTTGGATTACCATCCGCAGGTTTTGAAGTTTGCTGCGGAGATGGAGTGTTATGACGGTTATTGCTATTACCGTCATTCTTATCACCTTCCCAACCTGCTGGTGGGCGTACTGTTGTACGATTCATCAGATCATCAATCTGAGGAGCATCAATCGTTTCATACTTCATCAATGCATCTTTCATTGAATGAAGAATATCCAGATTATCCATCAGAATCTGACGAGCACGTACATAGTTACGATCGATGATAGCCTTCACTTCCTGATCGATTAAACGCGCGGTGTCTTCAGACATATGTTTTGCCTTGGCAACTGAGCGACCGAGGAAAACTTCGCCTTCTTCTTCCGCATACAGCAATGGCCCCAGTTTTTCTGAGAAGCCCCACTGTGTCACCATGTTACGCGCAATAGATGTCGCCACTTTAATATCGTTGGACGCACCAGTAGAAACATTATCTACACCATAGATAATTTCTTCCGCTAACCGACCACCATATAAAGTTGAAATTTGGCTCTCCAACTTCTGACGGCTTGCACTGATCTGATCACCCTCTGGCAAGAAAAACGTCACACCCAACGCACGGCCACGCGGAATAATCGTCACTTTATGCACAGGATCGTGTTCTGGAACCAAACGACCAATAATGGCATGTCCTGCTTCATGGTATGCCGTGGATTCTTTCTGTTCCTCGGTCATAACCATTGAACGGCGCTCCGCACCCATCATGATCTTATCTTTGGCTTTTTCGAACTCAACCATAGAAACAACGCGTTTGTTACCGCGAGCAGCAAACAAAGCAGCTTCATTCACAAGGTTTGCCAAATCTGCGCCAGAGAAACCTGGCGTACCACGAGCAATGACCGATGCATCAATATCAGTATCCAGCGGAATGCGGCGCATATGAACTTTCAGGATTTGCTCACGGCCACGAACATCCGGCAGGCCAACAACGACCTGACGGTCAAAACGGCCAGGACGTAACAAAGCAGGATCGAGAACATCAGGACGGTTAGTCGCTGCGATAACAATAATGCCTTCGTTACCTTCAAAGCCATCCATCTCAACCAGCATCTGGTTCAGTGTCTGTTCACGTTCATCATGTCCGCCACCCAGACCCGCGCCACGCTGACGACCTACTGCGTCAATTTCATCAATAAAGATGATGCACGGTGCAGCTTTTTTCGCCTGCTCAAACATATCACGCACACGGGAAGCACCAACACCCACGAACATTTCAACGAAATCAGAACCCGAGATGGTGAAGAAAGGGACTTTCGCTTCGCCAGCAATGGCTTTCGCCAGCAATGTCTTACCCGTACCTGGAGGGCCAACCATCAGGATGCCTTTCGGGATTTTACCCCCCAGTTTTTGAAAACGGCCAGGTTCACGCAGATACTCAACCAATTCGCCCACTTCTTCTTTGGCTTCATCACAACCAGCAACATCGGCAAACGTGGTTTTGATCTGATCTTCCGTCAACATCCGGGCTTTGCTTTTACCAAAAGACATCGCCCCCTTACCGCCACCGCCTTGCATTTGGCGCATAAAGAAGATCCAAACGCCAATGAGCAGTAACATTGGGAACCATGAAATAAAGAGGGTCGCCAACAAGCCTTGTTGTTCTGGTGGTTCACCAACAACTTTTACCTGCTTATTAAGTAGGGTATCCAGCAACTTTTCATCCTGAATTGGCATATAAGTGCTGTATTTTCCACTGTTGTCCTTCTTAGTGAAATCAATGTCACGACCCGAAATACGTACTTCGCTTACTTGATTCTGCGATATCTCACTGATGAAATTAGAGTAATCAACCCTTCGACCACTAGAGTCGCCGGGACCAAAACTCTGGAACAATAACATCAAGACAACTGCGATGACTAACCAGAGAATCAGGTTTTTCGCCATGTCACTCAAGGGATTAACCTCATATTACAACTGTGTTAACAAATAGTAGTCAGGGTACTACACTTTCCGCCCTGTCGCTACAATGTATACTTCACGTGATCGTGCCCGCGAAGATTCTGGTTTACGAACTTTTACCTTCGCAAAAAGGGAGCGTATTTCCCTCAGGTATTCATCAAAGCCCTCTCCCTGAAATACTTTGACAATAAAACTACCCCCAGGGGCCAGCACATCACGACACATATCCAACGCTAACTCAACCAGATACATGGATCGGGGAATATCGACCGCGGGAGTTCCACTCATATTAGGAGCCATATCCGACATGACGACCTGGACTTTATTATCACCAACTCTCTCAAGTAATGTTTTCAATACCAGCTCATCACGAAAGTCTCCTTGAAGGAAATCGACCCCAACTATCGGATCCATCGGCAAAAGATCGCAAGCAATGACTCGCCCGCCATTACCAATCTGACTCACTACGTACTGAGACCACCCACCTGGAGCAGCGCCTAAATCAACAACGGTCATGCCCGGTTTAAAGATTTTGTCGCTTTGTTGTATCTCATCAAGTTTAAACCAAGCACGAGAGCGAAGCCCTTTTTTCTGCGCCTGGAGAACATATTTATCACTAAAATGTTCCTGTAACCAGCGACTTGAGCTTGCTGAACGTTTTTTATTGGCCATTGTTCTTTCCAACTCTACTAATAAGGCGCCATATTTTTTGCGCTCTCTTATCAAATCACACCACACTTTTATGGTGATAGATATGAGATGGCGGTAGAATATATCGTTTTCAATCCCAACTAAGCAAAAAAACGATGACTCTTAACAAGAAACAAATCCAATACCTGAAAAGTCTCGCTCATTCATTAAAGCCTGTCGTTATGATCGGCAACAATGGGTTGACCGAAGGTGTGTTGGCTGAAATCGAACAAACTCTTTCGCATCACGAGCTTATCAAAGTCAAAGTTGCTGGCGAAGATCGTGAAATAAAAACTTTGATCGCCGAAGCAATTGTTCGTGAAACAGGTGCACATAACGTGCAAATCATTGGCAAAATATTAGTTCTCTACCGTCCATCGGAAGAACGCAAGATTAGTCTACCTAAATAATCACGGCATATTTATACAAAAGTGCCATATTAATTTATTTACCTTGATAAAAAAGGCCAAAAACTGGCCTTTTTTCTTTGAGCATGGTGTATTAGATATAATCCACGTTCAAAACTTCGAATTCTACTTGACCGCCAGGCGTGGAGATAACAACAACATCATCCACTTCTTTACCAATCAGGCCACGGGCAATCGGTGAATTCACTGAAAGAAGATTTTCTTTAATATTGGCTTCATCATCACCGACGATACGGTAGGTCTGCTCTTCATCGGAATCCAAGTTCAGTACCGTGACCGTTGCTCCAAAAATCACTCGGCCATTGTTGGTCATCTTCATGACATCAATCACCTGTGCATTGGAAAGTTTAGCCTCAATTTCCTGAATACGGCCTTCACAGAAACCCTGCTGCTCACGAGCGGCGTGATATTCCGCGTTTTCTTTCAAATCACCGTGCTCACGCGCCTCAGCGATTGCGGCAATAATTTGAGGCCGACGTACATTTTTCAAATGTTCTAATTCTTCGCGCAATTTATCCGCGCCACGTACCGTCATCGGAATTTGTTTCATTTATTCAACCTTTAAATTAATCCTAAGCCCAAACAACATCTTCCTGATTTTTGTAATAACAGCACATTTTTTAATAACAGCACAATGAGCACACCTTATCAGGCGGGCTTACGATACTTGATAAAAAGAAGTGTAATTCAGCACAATCTGAAGTCCACAGGAATACTTACCTGCCAATCCATCATTCTAACGTAGAGTTGATGATGGATCATCGTTTACTTTTCCTTTGAATTATACCTTAGTATGATTAATACAAATATTCCTGGAATACATCACCTTCATACGCGAGATCTATGGCTCTTTTAAAAATGACCAGCAGAATAGCTTGTATGCTCAGTTTAAGCCTGAGTATTTTCAGTACAAATGCCGCTTCTGATAGCTCTTCTATTGAGAAAAGTGCCCAATATTTGCCTACGGGAACTCATTTTTCATTTATTTCCCAAGCCGTTGGGGCAAAAAATCCCTTAGTTGATTATCACGGGCAACAAATGGCTTTACCTGCCAGTACGCAGAAAATTGTGACGGCATTAGCAGCGCTATTGCAGCTTGGTAAGGATTACCGTTTTATCACAACACTGGAAAGTGATGCTAATCTTTCAAATGGTGTATTAAAAGGTAATCTAACGGCTCGCTTTGTCGGTGATCCCATGCTGACACGTTCACAACTGCATAATATGGTGGAGTCCTTAAAACAATCGGGTATCAAACAGATTGACGGGGACCTCATCATCGATATTTCGATTTTTTCCAGCCATGACAAAGCCCCGGGCTGGGTATGGAACGATATGACCCAGTGTTTCAGCGCCCCCCCATCAGCAGCAATCGTGGATAAGAACTGCTTTTCTGTTTCACTCTACAGCTCAGAACAACCTGGCGAACTGGCATTTGTCCGTGTGCCTTCTTTTTATCCTGTTAATGTACTGAGTGAAGTCAAAACCTTGGCTAAGGGTTCACCAGAAGCGAAGTATTGTGAATTTGATGTTACATCAGGTGATTTGAATCGATATACCCTTACAGGTTGCCTGACACAACGCGATGAACCACTGCCATTGGCTTTTGCTATCCAGAATGGGCCTGGTTATGCTGGCAAGCTCCTGAAGAATGAACTGAATATTGCCGGTATTGAGTTAAAAGGCCATATACGGCTCCAGTCGGCTCCCAAACAACCAGAAAAAATCCTCGCCGTAAATCAATCTGTACCATTAAATAAGATGCTCGAAATCATGTTGAAAAAATCAGATAACATGATTGCGGATACCCTCTTTCGTACCCTTGGCCACCGCTATTTCAACGTTCCAGGGACATGGCGGGCAGGTTCTGATGCTGTCCGTCAGATTCTAAAACAGAAAACGGGTATTGATTTGGGCAATACGGTCATGGTGGATGGTTCCGGCCTTTCACGCCACAATTTAATCGCTGCCACAACTATGATGGAGATATTGCAATTTATTGCTCAACACAATGATGAACTGGACTTCATCTCCATGTTACCCAAAGCGGGATATGATGGCACGTTGGCTTATCGTCCCGGTCTGCATGAAGCGGGTCTTGATGGTAAGGTCTTTGCCAAAACGGGATCATTGCAAGGGGTTTATAACCTCGCTGGGTTTATGACTGCTGTCAGTGGGCAGCAAATTGCTTTTGTCCAGTTTGTCTCTGCATACTCTGTTCCTCCGCAGATCAGCGAACCCGCCGTGTTCCGTTATCGCGTTTTGAACACGATTTATATAAATCGTTATATCAAAGTCACTGAACTGGCTCTGTTATTAAGAAGGGCTTGACCACACAAAAAGGGCGCCAAATACGGTGCCCTTTTGTTATATTCAAGTGGTGACATGAAGATTAGTGTTTATAAATAAACTCGATGCCTTCGTCATCTTCTTCGTCCCAGTCATCATCCAAATCTTCGTCGTCAGATGCTTGCTGTAACTGCTCTTTATGGTAGTCATCCCACATAAATTCAACTTTTTCCGGTTGGGATTCTTCCGACGTTTCCATGCTACGAGGCTGCGTCTTCATGAACTCCATAATATCCCAGCAAAGCTCTTTTACGCCCTGACGATTCACGGCTGAGATCATGTAATAATCGCCTTCCCAACCAAGCTCATCAGCGATAGCTTTTGCCCGCTGTTTAGCTTCTTCTGGATCGGTAAGATCGACTTTGTTAAAGACCAACCAGCGCGGTTTTTCTGCCAGTTTTTCACTGTAATTATGCAGTTCTTTGATGATGATACGGGCGTTTTCAACCGGATCGGATTCATCGATTGGGCAGAG
Source organism: Xenorhabdus sp. SGI 60 (assembly GCF_056632175.1). Classification (NCBI taxonomy): domain Bacteria; kingdom Pseudomonadati; phylum Pseudomonadota; class Gammaproteobacteria; order Enterobacterales; family Morganellaceae; genus Xenorhabdus; species Xenorhabdus sp. SGI 60. The sequence continues at coordinate 3,881,709 of NZ_CP196860.1, forward strand.
ATCAATCAAATGCAGCAATACGCGGCAACGTTCCAAATGCTTCAAGAAACGAATACCCAATCCGGCGCCTTCTGATGCACCTTCAATCAAACCAGGGATATCTGCGACGACAAAACTTTGCTCGTTATCCATACGCACAACGCCAAGGCTTGGCACCAGGGTTGTAAATGGATAATCAGCGACTTTCGGTTTTGCTGCCGATACAGCACGAATAAAGGTAGATTTGCCTGCATTTGGCATACCCAGCATCCCTACATCAGCCAGTAGCATCAGTTCCAACATCAGCTCACGACTTTCTCCGGGAGTTCCCATCGTTCTTTGACGAGGAGCACGATTTACCGAAGATTTAAAACGGGTATTGCCAAGGCCGTGGAAGCCCCCTTTTGCTACCATAAAACGCTGTTCATGGCGCAGCATATCCCCAAGCACTTCGCCCGTGGCAACATCACGAACACGAGTTCCGACCGGAACCTTAATAGTAATGTCCTGACCACGTTTACCCGTACAATCGCGGCTTTGTCCATTCTGACCACGTTCAGCACGGAAGGATTTTTCAAAACGGTAGTCAATCAATGTATTGAGGTTTTCATCTGCCAGCAGGTAGACATCACCACCATCACCACCATCGCCGCCGTCCGGCCCACCTTTTGGAATATATTTCTCACGACGGAAGCTGACGCAACCATTGCCACCATCTCCCGCTACAACCAGAATCCTGGCTTCATCTACAAATTTCATCTTTTTCTCCGTAGGATAGCCACTGTAAAGCTGAATGGCAGCTAGTACCCAGAGATGGCGTAATCCAGAATAATAAAAAGCCCCGCAACACACATTGCAGGGCTTCTGATTCGATCAAGATACAAAAAACTTATTCAGCTTCGATGCTGATAAATTTACGGTTTTTTGGACCTTTAACTTCGAACTTAACTTTCCCGTCAGCTAATGCGAACAGGGTGTGGTCACGGCCACAACCTACGTTGTTGCCTGCGTGGAATTTAGTACCACGTTGACGAACGATGATGCTACCTGCTAAAACAGACTCACCACCAAAACGTTTTACACCCAGACGTTTGCTTTCAGAATCGCGACCGTTACGAGTCGAGCCGCCAGCCTTTTTGTGTGCCATTAATCTGCTCTCCTAAAATCTTAAGCGATGCCAGTGATTTTAACATCGGTGAACCACTGACGGTGGCCCTGTTGCTTACGGCTGTGTTTACGACGACGAAACTTAACAATTTTAATTTTCTCGCCACGACCGTGAGCGACAACTTCAGCTTTAATTTTAACGCCTTCAACTACTGGAGCGCCGATTTTGATATCTTCGCCGTTAGCGACCATCAGCACCTGGTCAAACTCAACAGTTTCACCTGTTGCGATGTCCAGCTTTTCCAAGCGAATTGTTTGGCCTTCGCTTACTCGGTGTTGTTTACCACCACTTTGGAAAACTGCGTACATATAAACTCCGCTTTCCGCGCACCCCCCAAAATGCTTTCCAGAGCGCGCTATAAAATATTCACATAGGGCGCGAATTCTACGCAAAAACCACTGGGAAGACAAGTGCAGAATTAGAACAGATGAGAAAAAAACAGAGTTTTTCAATTGTCATTTATTTGAACGGTTTTTCAAGTACAATCGATATATCTTGATATCTATTGATATGCTAATTAATGAGCACAGCTCTGAATCAGAGTCCAAAGCCAAAACATGAATTTAGAATCGATACTTAAACTCACCGCTGATGATATGGCAGCGGTTAATGAAACCATTCTTAACCAATTAAATTCTGACGTTACGCTGATCAACCAGCTTGGTTACTACATCATCAGCGGGGGTGGCAAACGCATTCGGCCAATGATTGCCGTACTGGCAGGTAAAGCCCTTCATTGCCAGGATGAAAAACATATCAAAGTTGCCGCTTTGATTGAATTTATCCACACGGCAACGCTGCTGCATGATGATGTCGTTGATGAATCTGATATGCGCCGTGGCAAGGCGACAGCCAACGCCATTTATGGCAATGCTGCCAGTGTCCTTGTGGGCGATTTTATCTATACGCGCTCATTTCAGATGATGACCGATCTCGATTCCATGCGTGTATTAAAATTGATGTCTGACGCTACCAATGTCATTGCTGAAGGCGAAGTCATGCAGTTGATGAACTGCAATGATCCTAATATTTCAGAAGATGACTATATGAGGGTCATTTACAGTAAAACCGCTCGCCTGTTTGAAGTTGCTGCGCATTCAGCCGCCATTCTCGCCAACGCCACTCCTGAGCAAGAAATAGCACTACGTGATTATGGCCGTTATCTAGGCACCGCATTTCAATTAATTGATGATCTGTTGGATTATGACTCAGATAACAGCACGCTTGGTAAGAACACAGGAGATGACTTAAACGAAGGCAAACCCACATTGCCTCTTTTACACGCCATGAACCACGGAACACCGGAACAATCCGCTTTGATCCGAAGTACCATTGAGCAAGGTAATGGCCGCCATTTGTTGGATACCGTCCTGGCAACGATGAGACAGTGTGGTTCACTTAAATACACCCGCCAGCGGGCAGAAGAAGAAGCTGATAAGGCCATTTCAGCATTGCAGTCACTGGAAGATTCTCCATACAAGGCGGCCCTTGAGGGATTGGCACATGTCGCTGTACAGCGACTTTCCTAATCTGAATCAAACAGTGCCCCAGATAATTCAATCCAGGGCGCTGTCTTTATTATCACTATCTTGAATACCGACATATTGGACAAGGCTGGCTAGCCCTTTTCTCAAAATAAATTTAACCATTCGTTCTCTTTCGGATTTGCTCAATTGGTAATAAGCTTCTACCCAGATCATAAATGGGTCCTGTCGCTTATTGCGGTAGTATTCGACCGAATTTTCACTGACTGTCAGTACATTCACGACTTCTTCGGGCAAACTGTTGACATTATATTCGAGCGCTTTTCCTTGTACGCCCCGCTTACGGCGTTGTTCCCAGCCCTCGCGTCTTGCCATCAGATTGACGCCTTGGGGAGACGATGGCAGCCCTGCGAGGCCGATGAGTTCTTTTGCAGAATACCACTCTTTTTTCATCTCTTTCTCCTCGCTTGATACTGGAGCAGTGACGAAAAAGCCAAATTTTAAGTACCTGGCTTTTCAAAAGCTGTCTCAAGTAGCTATGATTTTTTCCAAAAAACTTCTTATGCCATCTCGTAATATCACTTCGGTAATGACCTCCTTCTCTTCCTCGGTAAGTAAATTAAATGCACTTACCCAAATGGCTAAAGGATCTTGTTTTTGAACCTGATATTCTGCTGGTGTTTCATGGAGTTCTAAAGCTTCCAACGTTGTTTGAGGAAAACAAGAGTAATGGTATTCAATCGCCCGTCCCTGGACGCCAGCCCGTTTTTGTTTTAACCACTCTTCACGCTTTGCCCTGGCATTAACTCCTTGTGGTGATCTAGGTAACTCACCTACACCGGTCAGCTCCATTGCCGTATACCACTCTTTTTTCATAACGTTTCTCTATTTTTGTAACCAAGTTCAAAAAAGACGTTATTAAGAAAAAATTAGAAACATTTTTAGAAAAAATAATGTTATTTTATTTTCTTAATAACAGGTTCGTGTTCGTTATTAATTTCACATTAACGCTTTAGTTATACCACTAATGTGGCTTCTAATTTAATAGAAAAGGATTAAAAAAATGATTTCTATGAAATCGGATTGGCATCCTGCTGATATTATTGCCGCTTTACGTAAACGAGGAACGACATTAGCTGCCGTTTCTCGTGCGGCGGGATTGAGTTCATCAACTTTGGCGAATACACTTTCTCGCCCATGGCCCAAGGGAGAATGGATAATAGCGAATTATTTAGAACTACATCCGTCTGAAATATGGCCAAGCCGCTATTTCGATCCCCATACAGGAGAACTATTGGAAAGAAAAGTAAGAGAGAAAAAGAATAATTAGCTATCAATATAACTATTGAAAGAAAAACCGCTAGTTATTTCTAACTAGCGGTTTTAGTTATTTAATATATTTAACTTAATTCGTATATTAATAAATTATTAATAAATGAATTATTCGTTAATAAATCTTTCGCCCAACTCAATGTCTTTTTTCAAAACATCCAGCATGTTATCCAGTGACTTCTGTTCAAAATCACTTAATTTGCCAATATCTAAACGTTCTTCGATACCATTTTTACCTAAGCGAACAGGCTGCGCAAAGAAACGGGCATATTTGCCATCACCTTCAACATAGCTGCACTCAACAACATTGCTTTCGCCTTGCAAGCCACGGATCAGCGACAGCCCCAAACGAGCCGCTGCTTGTCCCATAGACAGAGTTGCAGAGCCGCCACCCGCTTTCGCTTCAACAACCTCAGTACCCGCATTCTGGATACGCTGGGTCAATGCCTCAACTTCTTCATCAGTGAAGCTAACACCTGGAATTTGCGACAAAAGAGGCAGGATGGTCACACCAGAGTGCCCACCAATAACAGGAACTTCTATCTCTTCTACTTTCTTGTCTTTTAGTTCAGCAACAAAGGTGTTGGAACGAATGATATCCAGGGTTGTGACACCAAACAGGCGGTTTTTATCGTACACACCTTCTTTTTTCAGTACCTCAGCGGCGATCGCAACAGTGGTATTGACTGGGTTGGTAATAATTCCAATTAATGCTTTTGGACAAGTTTTAGCAACCTGCTGAACCAGATTACGAATGATTCCTGCATTGATATTGAACAAATCGGAACGATCCATACCAGGTTTACGCGCCACACCCGCAGAAATTAATACGACATCTGCACCTGCCAGTGCAGGAGTTGCATCTTCACCAGCAAAACCAGTGACTTTGACTTCCGTTGGGATATGGCTCAGATCGGTTGCCACGCCTGGAGTCACCGGAGCAATGTCATACAAGGAAAGTTCTGAACCTGAAGGAAGCTGGGTCTTGAGTAGAAGGGCTAGTGCCTGACCAATACCACCGGCTGCACCGAGAACTGCAACTTTCATCCTGATACTCCTTAAATTAAGTACTGTAAACACTATGTAATAAAAACACTATGTATTAGAAACACTATGTATTAAAAACAATTTGCATTAAAAACAATTTGTTAACAGCCAGATTATCCACTTAATAGCCTGATGGTGGAACACCAAAGTCGTTTTATTCTAAACAAAATGCTTATCTGTTAATGAGATAATGGACACTTTTTTAAGAATTATTTCAAGCGAACGCTTCAACAATTAGCTTATTACCTTACTCTTCCCTTTCATACCAAACAATCCCATTTAATTAACAATACATTTACTATGCTTAATTCACTATTCTCTGTATATTGGTTTTTTCTTCTCTTTCTTGCATAAAAATTCACTCTTTCGCATAATGTCCGCCTGATAACGGATTCAACGATGGTGAAATATGCGTGTTCCTTCGAAACAGGAAGATTTGGTAAAAGCTTTCAAGGCATTATTGAAAGAAGAAAAATTCAGCTCTCAAGGTGAAATTGTTTCAGCACTTCAAGAGCAGGGATTTGAAAATATCAACCAATCTAAAGTTTCCAGAATGCTGACGAAATTTGGTGCTGTCCGAACCCGTAATGCAAAGATGGAAATGGTTTATTGCTTACCCGCAGAATTGGGCGTTCCCACTGCCACCAGTCCATTAAAAAATCTGGTATTAGATGTCGATTATAATCACAGTATTGTCGTCATACGCACCAGCCCTGGCGCAGCACAGTTAATTGCCCGCCTGTTAGATTCATTGGGGAAAGCAGAAGGGATCCTTGGCAGCATTGCAGGGGATGACACTATTTTTTCCACTCCAGCGCAAAACTTTACGACAAAACAACTTTACGAAGCAATTCTCCACCTGTTTGAACAGGAACTTTAATTTATTCAGGTCTGCCGTATACCAATCTAATCAAAATATGCGTATGGCAGACCGAAATACAAGAAAATATTAACTAATATGCGCTGGATTTTTGCGTCAATGCAGCCAGTAGTTTTTCGTGAATACCGCCAAATCCACCATTACTCATCACCAGAATATGGTCACCGGGCTGTGCCGTTTCTACAATCATTTTCACCAAAGTATCAATATCAGCACTCCAACGCGTGGGTTGAATACACTGTTCAGCAATTTCAATAACCTGCCACGGAATATTGGTGGGTTGATAGAGAAAAACTTCATCAGCACGCCCCAAAGAAGGGGCAATATCATTTTTGCTCATGCCCATTTTCAGGGTATTCGAACGCGGTTCCAGCACGGCAAGAATACGAGCCATGCCGCCCACTTTACTTCTCAACGCCTCCAGTGTGGCTAAGATAGCGGTTGGATGATGAGCAAAATCATCATACACCGAGATGCCATTGACTTCGCCGCGTAATTCAAGGCGACGACGGGCATTAATAAATTGGCCTAGTGCCTGACAGGCATCCGCAGGTTGCACGCCCACATGATGGGCTGCCGCAATTGCGATCAAACCATTATGCATATTGTGTTCACCGACTAATGACCACATCACTTCCCCAACCCGCTCCCCCCGATGGAATACCTGATAGTGACTGCTATCCTGACTGGCTTTCTTCGCCTGCCAATGACCGCTTGCTCCTATCTGTTCCAATTCACTCCAACATCCCATTGAGAGTACTTGCTTCAAATTAATATCATTATCAGGAACAATGATCTTGCCGGTACTCGGCACAACTCTGACGAGATGGTGGAATTGTTTTTGAATCGCGCCCAAATTTTCGAAAATGTCGGCATGATCAAACTCAAGATTATTCATGATCAATGTACGGGGGCTGTAGTGGACAAATTTCGAACGCTTGTCAAAGAAAGCGCAGTCATATTCATCCGCCTCAATCACAAAAAATGGGCTTTCACCAATGTGTGCTGAAACGTCAAAATTCCCTGGCACGCCACCGATCAGGAACCCGGGTTTATAGCCACACTCTTCCAATATCCAGGCCACCATACCCGCCGTTGTTGTTTTGCCATGGGTGCCCGCAACAGCCAATACCCAACGCTCTGGCAATATATGATCATGCAGCCACTGCGGACCAGAAGTGTAAGGAATGCCACGATCTAACACAGCTTCTACGCAGGGATTGCCACGTGTCATAGCATTACCAATGATCACCACATCTGGAGCAGGATCGAGCTGGGCCGGATCGTAACCCTGGATCAACTCAATGCCTTGTTTTTCCAGCAACGTGCTCATTGGGGGATAGACATTAGCATCAGAGCCAGTCACTTCATGCCCCTGTGCGCGAGCGAGGATCGCCAGCCCACCCATGAAAGTACCGCAAATGCCAAGAATATGAATACGCATTTATTTCTACCTGATTCATGAACTGTATTACTATTCTAACTACCAAATCAGAGATTAAAAATGCAATAACCTATGAATCATCAGATTCTTTAGCTAAACTGCCCGCGCCTAAGTGCGGCACATAAGTGCGACACATCAGTGAAGCACGCTTCCGAAAACCACAACCAAATTCAAGGCCTTTGTCATGAAAACATTGGGCGAATTCATCGTCGAAAAGCAGCAAGATTTTCCGCATGCTACAGGTGAACTGACTGCACTGCTGTCTGCCATCAAGTTAGGCGCCAAAATTATCCATAGGGATATCAATAAAGCCGGTCTGGTGGATATTTTAGGCTCAAGTGGCGTATCTAATGTGCAGGGTGAAGTTCAGATGAAGCTGGACTTATATGCCAATGAAAAACTCAAGGCAGCACTGAAAGCACGCGGCGAAGTAGCAGGCATTGCTTCCGAAGAGGAAGACGACATCGTTATTTTTGATGGCGACCGGGCAGAAAATGCAAAATATGTTGTTTTGATGGATCCATTGGATGGTTCTTCGAATATTGATGTAAACGTTTCCGTCGGGACTATTTTCTCAATTTACCATCGAGTTACTCCGATCGGTCAGCCTGTAACCGAAGAAGACTTCCTGCAACCGGGGAATCGTCAGGTGGCAGCAGGTTATGTGGTTTATGGCTCATCCACTATGCTGGTTTACACGACAGGCTGTGGTGTTCATACTTTTACTTATGATCCTTCCCTTGGGGTATTTTGTCTGACCCATGAGAAAGTCCAATTCCCGAAAAAGGGTAATATGTACTCTATCAACGAAGGGAACTACATTAAGTTCCCAATGGGGGTGAAAAAATACATCAAATATTGTCAGGAACAAGACGAAGCAACCCAACGTCCATACACTACCCGCTATATCGGTTCTCTGGTTGCTGATTTCCATCGCAATCTGTTAAAAGGCGGGATCTATATCTATCCAAGTACAGCAAGCCACCCAACGGGCAAACTCCGCTTACTTTATGAATGCAACCCCATCGCATTCCTTGCTGAACAAGCCGGTGGCAAAGCCAGCGATGGGGCAAACCGTATTCTGGATATCGTGCCAAATAAGCTGCACCAACGCGTACCTTTTTTTGTCGGCACCAAGTCTATGGTAGAAAAAGCCGAAAGTTTTATGGCGGAATTTCCTGATCAATAAACAGTATGATTAAACCATAATTTAAAGAGGTGGGTTTCCACCTCTTGTTCCATTTATTTTCCAAACCTCAATTTTTTCTATTTCAATGACGCTCACCTTGCAACCAATTAATCATATATTCCTCTTGATACGCCATAGTCATTCCTGAAAAAATACCTCTTTTACATCAAAAATAAAACCTAATTTTAGCGGAAATAAAGCGATAGCTTTTTATTATCTGCTGATAATAATTTTTCATTACGCATAACAACAAAAGATTTCCTAATGTATGTAGGTATGGGAAATATTATCTTTTTTATATTAATGAGATAGCTATCCCCAATAAAATTAAAGTTTGGAACATCAAAGATGTAATGCTAAAGCGCTGGCGACAGCCCATATTTTATGAGGAATTCATATATGGACTCGTATATAAATCATAAAGTTTTTCGGCTTTCTATTCTCATGTACTCGCTTTTTTTGCCCTTTACTCCTACGAGTGCGCTGTCAGCGGGTGAAAAAGTTCAAGAGAATAGAATACTTACAAAAACCAGCAGATGAAAATGACGCTAATAAGGCGCGGGATAATCAAGCGGCTATTGATCAGAAAGTGGGTGCCATCACACAAAGCATCCATAAGATAGGTAATATCTTATCTTCTTCCCCATCCCAATTAACCGAGCAGGCAAAATCCTACGCGTTGGGGAAAATCAATGGTGCGATAAACACGGAAGCTCAAAAATGGTTGACCCGATTTGGTGCCGGCAGGATTAATTTTTCCGTCGATAAAAAAGGGAAACTGGATGCCAGCTCTCTGGATCTACTAGTACCTATCTATGATAACAAAGCAGATTGGCTATTTTTTTCACAGTTAGGTTATCGCCGTCACGACAGCCGTAATACCCTGAACCTCGGCTTTGGTGGACGTTATTTCACACCTAATTGGATGTATGGTTTAAATACCTTCTTTGACAAAGATTTCACAAGACAACATCAACGGCTGGGTGTTGGAGCCGAAATCTGGACGGATTATGTTAAATTGTCTGCCAACACTTATTGGCGCTTGAGCAAATGGCGTATATCACCCAACGAGCTGGATTATGAAGAACGACCAGCCAACGGCTACGATATCAATGGTGAATTTTTCTTACCCGCTTATCCAAACCTGGGGGGTAAGCTGAGTTATGAACAGTACTTTGGCGATAACGTTGCCCTGTTCAACCGGGAAACCAAACAAAAGAATCCTAACCTTGCCCGAGTTGGCCTGAATTATACCCCTGTTCCGTTGATCGCGATGGGTGTGGATTATAAGTTCGGAAGCAGTGGACACAGCGAAACTCTCTTCCAGGCCAATCTGAATTATCGTTTCGGGATCCCTTTTGGCGATCAGATTTCACCGCGTAGTGTTGCTGCTATACGGACACTGGACGGAAGCCGTTATGAACTCGTAGAAAGAAACAATCATATCGTGTTGGACTACAAGAAAAAACCAGAGTTCAATCTCGCCCTGCCAAATACGTTAAGCGGATACAGTTCCCAGCATGTTCAAATTACCCCTAACATTACTGCTGAACACCGCCTGAAAAAGATATCATGGCAGACTAATGAAGAGTTCCGTAAAAACGGCGGCGCTATCATACCCCATGGCTCGGCTGTTGAACTGGACCTGCCAAAATATTCTGTCAAGGGGATAAACAACTATACCCTGTCTGCTATTTCTGAAATCACAGGTAGCAATAAGCCCATGACAACTCACATGAATGTGGTTGTTGAACCTTTTGCCATTAAAGACCAAAGCATCAAGCCCAGTGGAACAGGCCCTGTTATTCCCAATGGCAAACCCGCTTATGATCTGGCAGCAACAATCACCTATGGTAATAAAAATAACCCGCCAATTAAAAACGAGGTAATACCAAACGTAAAATGGAGCATTGAACCAGAAGATAAACATGCAACACTGAACTGGGAGTCAGCAGGAACGACCAATGATAATGGTCAGTTAACTGCAACGTTGAGCAGTACTCAGCCGCTTGATCCGAAGACAAAGATTTATCTGTCAATGGATGCGCAACCCAAACTGGAGATAAAAGGCGACAAGCCGCTGAATTTCACTAATCTTGGCGATGCAATTCAGGCCAAAGACTTTGTCTTTGACCAAAAAACGCCTTATGAGGCAACGGAACAAAAGCCGGTCGTTGTGACTGCGACCGTATTTGATTTAAATGGCAATCCAATCAATAAAAAAATGGAGATGAACTTACAATGGAGTACAGAGCCTTCTGACCTACCGGGATTATCTGTTACGCCCGCACCTGGCTATGAGAACACCTCTGATGAAGATGGTAAAATCAAGGCGATTGTGACCAGTACCCAGAGAGTAAAAAGGGCTAAGGTTGGGGTATTGATTAATGAAAAACATCAAAGCTTCTCTGAACCATTCGATTTTGTCACTCCAGAAAGCCTGAAGTTTGCATTTGATGCAATATCGCAATCCCCTATGAGGCCACTAATAGCCAACGGAAAAGATCGCTATACCTATAAAGTGCGAGCCATCGATACAGAAAGCAAACTTCCTCTGAGGAATCAGTCTCTTGGTAAAATTAAAGTGGAAAAGATGAATGCGGCGTCTAATCTAACTCCTGTTCCAGACGAAGTTAAGATCACGATTCCTACGAATCCAACCACAGATGCTGAAGGTTATCTAACGCTCTATATGACAAGCCTCGTCGGTATAGATGGTATTTATTTCAACCTATTACCGGATACACCCAGTGAAGATGATGCAAATAGCATACAATCCGAACCGGTAAATTTCGATACTGTTCCAATACCTGTGGGAATTCTGATGAGTACCCAAGGCTCACCTAACACTAAATATATTTCTCAACAGGGAAGGCCCTATAATGTGCATAAAGATCTCATCGTTCAATTGACGCAGGATGGAAAAACGAATTTATTTGATGGCACAGACATTCCCAGATCGAATGGTCGGATTCTGCGGGTCTCGGGATCACCATCAGATCTTCCAATCCTAATTTAGTGAAAGTAGATAGAAATACAGGGAATATCACATTTCTCCTGGATAACTTCTCTATTGAGCAATGGCCGGTAACAGTTACACTAACCAAAACAGTTTCGGATACTGGAATAAAATCTAGTTATTACTATACCTTCAACCCACGAAGATACCTATTAATTCCTGAAACGATCCAACTGTTCCCTTGAACATGGCTACCCAGATATCTGAATGGGAGTACAACTGGTCTCAATCTCAATAACCAGCAAGCGGTGCTCCGACTATGACTGATATGGGAGCCACTCCGCAAACAACTACTCCGACTTCAATTGGTTATGAATATGACAAAGAGCATTTCCCTTATTTCGGATGGAATCTCTTCGCAATAACTCAACAGGGGTTAATATATTGAAAGTGTATGATCCATCCAAAAAAAATACTCAAGTTTTTTATGCATATGACTACATTAAAAGGACAGTCGAACCGGTAAGTCTATATCCTAGCAACAAGCCGTCGTTACTTCTTTGTATAATACGCGTTAATAGTTATGGAGAAGTTTCCCCATATTAAACCACCATTAATATAAAATAAGCGCAGACTCAATGGAGGTTGAGTCTGCGCTTTTTTATTCTGCTTTTAAGCCACCGCCAACAGCCGAAAAACCCGAGGAATTCTGGCCTGTTTTGGCTATAATACCCGGCACCCCATTTTGGTTTAAAATTGAAGGAAACCGTTTTATGAGTCTGAATAATGTACCGGCTGGCAAAGAGCTGCCTGAAGATATTTATGTCATCATTGAGATCCCTGCAAATGCAGACCCCATCAAATATGAAGTAGACAAAGAGTCTGGTGCCCTGTTTGTAGACCGTTTCATGTCAAGTGCGATGTTCTATCCATGTAACTACGGTTATATCAACAATACCCTGTCTCTTGATGGTGATCCGGTTGACGTATTGGTACCGACACCATACCCATTGCAGCCGGGTTCTGTTATCCGCTGTCGTCCGGTTGGCGTCCTGAAAATGACTGACGAATCCGGTGAAGATGCAAAACTGGTAGCTGTTCCTCATACCAAATTGAGTAAAGAATATGATCACATCAAAGATGTGAACGATCTGCCAGAGCTGCTGCGTGCCCAAATCACTCACTTCTTCGAACACTACAAGGATCTGGAAAAAGGCAAATGGGTTAAAGTTGAGGGCTGGGATAATGTTGAAGCTGCTAAGGCTGAGATCCTGTCTTCTTTCGAGCGTGCGGCTAAAAAATAATCCTGACAGGGAATAACAGGTTTTCATCCAAAAACCTCTGCCCCAATCAAGGACAGAGGTTTTTGGTTTGCCTTTCGATTTTCTAATTTCACTCTTTTTCGTGGCGTTTCAGCCAGTCACCGCAGTTTATCCTACACAACCCTTCAACAGACAATTGATAAAGGTAAATCCATGCCTTACCATACGGTGTTTCAATCAGTTCCCTTTGGTACTCCTGAGCGTTTTTTTTCAACTCATCCAATTCTGTCAGGATGGATGGCGTAATACGATAGATTTCACACTCGATTGTTCCTTCTCCACGGATAACCGCCGGATAGTGCCCCAGATCATAAATTTCATAACCTGCTAATCGGTGTTCTCCCAACAATTGGGCATCCGTCATCCAGTGGTGATTGCCTTGTTTTCGCCTCAGGCTACCATAAACAATAACTCGCATCTTTAAAACTCAAACTCATAGAGCAGATCTAAAGCCTGATCAATACCAGATACTGCCTCCAGATACAATCTTGGCATAACACGATAACGTAATGTCAATGTTGCCAAAGAATCAAAAATACCCACACCATACTTCACTTGTAAGTCGTTGGTAATTCTGCCACTGACAACCACCTGGGATTTATCACCCACTCCCTGAGTATCCAGAGCCAAATCAGAGACACCAAAAGTTTCCCCAATCTTACCGACTAATTGACTACTCTGGGCAATCCCTAATCCAATCAGCATAGCCGCCATTTGTGAGTTGTCAGAATCCCCTTTTTCCAACCCTTGACCACGTAACAAATAAGATAAGGCTTCCTGTTGGGATTTTACCGGATCAGAAAAAACTGCTACTTTCGGTTTATCTGCTAATCCGGTGACACGCACACCCGCGATGACTTTGTCGGCTGTCGATTCTGGATTACGGATAGCTTCAATATTCAACAATGGCTGATCTGGCGGGCCAGAGAACATAATGGTTCCCTTACGCACTTGCAAATCTTGTCCATAAGCGTGGAAATTCCCTTCCGGAATATCAATCTGGCCATTCAAGCCTAATCCCTGCTGATCCTGAAGGACTTTCAGGTCGCCTTTAAGCTGCGCCTTCAAACCAAATGCACTCAGGCGCACATCATTACCAATATGAACATTTAAATTACTTTGTATCAAAATAGGTGCTTTTTTCTTCTCAATTGGCTGGAGGTGATTATTCAGCATCACTTCATCAGCAGAAACACCTACCGCTGATTCCGGTAACTCCTGAACCGTAATACGTGCCCATGGAATATCCACATTACCATCGAGTTTCAACAGGTTTGGTTTTGCCTCCAGCACCAAATTTGGACTGACATCCACCTTCACCATCGGCGGAACCGTGACACGTAACTGGTCACCCTTGGCTGTCACTCTGGCATACCAGGCATTCAGGTTGCGCCAATCAGCGTAACCATCCAGGTTTAGTTGCCCCTTGGGCGTTCTAATCATGCCATGCATATCAGAGCTGGCTCCGGCAAAATGAACGGCTAACTGGCCTTGGGTGATATCGAATGGCAGCCAATGACTGCTCATTTGCAGGGCATCAGTGTTAAGTTGGCCAAATAGCAGCGGATTTTTGGCATGACCACCAATACGTAAATTCGCACTTAATCTCCCCTCCGCTTTTTCGCCTTTACCCAAAATCGGTTTAACCAATCCTAAGGAAAGTGCCTGAATATCGACATTCCCCGCTAATTTTCGGCTGCCTTCTAAATCCGCGATCTGAACATCGCCTTTTAACTGCCCGTTGCCAGCCAATTTGAATAACCATGCCAAATTAACCTTGCCATCTGTCAGCCCTGCATTCAAGGTGAGTGTGTCAAAATTAACCGGTAATGTATTACCTTCCACAACCTGGCGAACTTGTACCCCATTCCCTTGAAGAGCCACTTTTGCCTGGGGCAACCCTTGCTCTGCTGTCCATCTGATCTCAGCATTACCATTGAATACGCCCTTAAGTTGGGTACTTTTATCAAGGAATGGCCGGATCATAGCCAGATCAAAGCGTTCAAGTGTCACTTGAGCATGACCGCTCCTTCCCGCCTCAATGGGTTTTGCAATACAAAGCTGCGCATTGGGATTAAGCCAGCAGTGAGTTCCCACTATGGCCTTTTGTTGCAAGTTAAAATAATCAATGGCTATCGCTTTGCTTAAACGCCATTCACCGACAGGCGTATTAAAATCAGTATGGTTGATACTGCCTTGCCAGTGTTCCTTTTGACGATCAAAGCTGCCATTAAGTGCCAATTGGCCTGATACCGGTGTTCCTTCGATTTTCAGTTGTAAATCATGCTTCTTTTCTGTGCCTTTCGCGTTGAATGTCAAGTTCTTGATGGTTAAATCTGCCTGCTGCAATTGCCGCACAACAACCGATAACTGCCCCTGGAGCTGTTCAGCCGAACGTACATCACCTTTGATCGTGGCGCTATCCACCCTTAACTCATTCTGCCAACTCAACCCACGTGCATTCAAATCCGCCATGATTTGTGGGGCCTGCATATTGCCGCGCAATTTGACTTCACCCGTAATAAAGCCAGACAAACCCGGCAGTAAACCAGTTAGTTGCGGTGCATTAATTTCACCATCCAGTTTCCACGCCTGATCCGTAAGTTGCCCCTGTATATTCAGCGTATTATGCCCAACAGCAAGATCGAGTTGGGGAATATCCCACTGGCCTGCTGCGTTACCCGATGCCTTGCCACGGGCTTTGATGACATTCTGCTTCACATGACCATCAAGGGCAATTTCAGGGATCTGGAGCTGCCAGCTTCCGCCATACAGGCTGCCACGCACGGCTAGGTTACCGTCTAGCTTGGCGGGCCATTCCGGCCACTGTTTGGCCGTATTAATACCATCCAAAATTAATTTTGCATTCCAGCTAATGGCTTTACTCCAATCAACCACACCGACAATATCGGCTTTACCCTGCAAGGCCGCTAAACGCAGGCGTGTTAACCTCAGTAATTCTTCATTGCCTTTTGCATCCAACATTAACGATGCCGGCGGAAGATCATTGCCCTTAATATCCAAACGGAGGGAAAGATCGTAGTGACTGGCTTGACCATTCAGGCGCAATTTGACGCCATCAAGTTGATATTCTGGCTTGCCTTGCAGCGGCCATTGCAATTGCTGGCTTTTCAATGTCAGACGTACAGGTAAACCTGCTTGTGCCAATTCAGTCTGGGCGGCCAAACTGGCGGCAACAGGACCTGAAAGGTGCAATGCGAGATCAAGCTGCTGTAACAACGCACCTTTTAGCGTTAAATCAATCTGTTGCCCTGTTAAATCATCCAGATTGATATGATTTAAATTATCGACCTTACCCTTAACCACCAGATTCACTGGCCATTGTTCAGCCAGTTTTGCCGTCCCACGTATCGCCAGGGAGCCTTCCGGTGCCTGTGCGCTTAACGTTTTTATCTCGACTGCCTGCCCCTGATTACTGGCCTGTAGCCACAAATCGTTAATCTTGATATCGGTATCACCGGTTAAATGAAGTTGACTGCCGTGGATGCCTTCCAGCGTGATATCAAGAGGAATGGGAATATTGGGCAACTCCGCTAACAAGGGTTGGGCAAACAGCGCTTTCAACGTTTCACCCAAAGATTTTTCCGGTTCGGCTTGCTGCTCAATTTTTTGTGCCATACCGATTTTTTCAGGTGTGCTTTTTGGCAATGTCACCCGCAATTTATTAATTTCCGTCGGTTTTAATATCAGCCGTTTTTCCTGCCACTGAGCTGCCGTTTTAAACTCACCCAATGCAATGGCAATACCATCCACCTGCACATGAATATTTTTCAAGGAAAGCAAATCCAGTGAGATAGGATACGGTGTTTGCAATTCAGTCAATGGTTCCGATTCAGTCGCAGGCGCCGATGGAGGAAGTTCAGTGGTATTCACCGAAACAGTGACACCTTCAGTAGTCAAGGCATTGACACACACCTGGCTATGTTTCAGGCAGGAGAGCCGGATAGCGAGGTGCAAATTATCCGCATTAACGTTAACACCTGGCATCTGATAGTTGACGCCTTTTAACGTTAAATCGCGCCAAGTTCCGCTGACACTCGCAATATCCAATCCGGGAACCCAACGTGCCGCACTGTTGATCACAAAATGCAAGCCAGTTTGCGTGCCAACCAGTCCGGCAACTGCCACCAATAACAGGCCAACAATCAGCAGGAAAGCAATACTCACCCTTTTTGCCCACTTCATAGTTCGGCCCCTAAACCAATATAAAATTCAACATTATGACTATCTGGATCTCCGATTGGCGTTGCTAAATCAAATTTTATCGGTCCAATCGGTGATGCCCAACGCACACCAGTTCCCGCACCGGTTTTAAAATTATTCTTTCTGATGTCATCCACCGCTTCACCGGAATCGACAAACAATGCACTCCACCAATTACCATAAATATTGTATTGATACTCCAACGAGCCAACCGCCAACTTTGATGCACCGACTAATTTACCTGCACTATCTTTCGGTGAGATTTTCTGGTACTTATAGCCACGAATACTGCGATCCCCCCCGGCAAAGAAACGCAGATCCGGAGGCACTTTGTCGAATGCATTGGTCTCTATCCAGCCCAAATCTGCCCGTACCACAAAACGGTGATTCTCCCGATAAGTTCTTACCCAGACGTGATGTGCCTGTAACACCAAAAAATCGACATTGGACTGCCAGGTTGTATCAGAAATATCAATCGAGTAACGCTGGCTATCCCCCCAATAAGGCATCGTGCCGCCACGCTGGCGAATGCGACTAAGACTGAATCCCGGATAAAGCAGCATGGTGGTATTGGTTATTTTAGCCTGGGTAAAGTGGCTCAGGCTCCAGCGCAGATTAACGCTGTACTGCCAACCCGTAAAACGATCCCAATTACGGGAAAGGTTCAAAGTTGCCGTATCCGAAATAGTATCGTTAATATCTTTACGTCGATAACCCGTTTGTAGCTGATAATATTCTTCCAGTGGGTTGACTTTAAGCGGCATTTTGTAGGATGCGTCAATGATTTGATCGCGTGCAGAAAGGTTAAGGCTGGTACTCAAACTGTGTCCACGCGAATTAAGCCACGGTTTTTTCCATTTAGCCTGAACTCGAGGCCCGACATCCGTTCCATAACCGCCCCCCAATTCAACATAGTTGGCAGAACGAGGCACTAAGGACGCATTTAATGGCAATACCTTGTCTTTACTCTCACGCCCTGTTTTAAAATCGGGCACAACAACCGCAGAATTGAACCATCCGGTATCGACCAAACGACGGTTAAATTCGGCTAATTGTTCTGAGGTATAATATTCGCCTGATTTGAAAGGAATAAGGTTATCCAGGTAAGTTTCACGAATTTGCGAGCCGTGAAATGCCACTGGACCAAAACGATAGCGTTGGCCGCTATCGAAATCAAAATTCCAAATAGATTCGTGCAGATCTTTTGCTACCCCCAACTCACTTTTTTTCATTAAGGCATCAAAATAGCCTTTCTTAACCGCCAGATTCGTCAATGAACTTTTAAAATCTTCATATTCACCGTGGTTGAGTATTGTCCCTTCTTTTGGCCTGTTTTTTTTGATCAGGGCGGCATAATCTTTATCTGTTTTAGCGCCTCCCTCCAAAGCAACATTCACTTTAGCGACCCGTACAGGTTCACCAAGCGTAACCTTTGCAGTTAAAACAGGACGGGCGGGAGGAATATTCTCTTGATAGGTAAATTCGACAATGGGAGCATAATATCCCAATGGACGAAGCCCTTGTCGTATCGCTTTCTCCACACGAGCACGAAAACGTCCATCAGGAGCAACTTCATCGGTACTGATATTTGAAAGTTGCACTCTGGCATTTTTTTCTAATTCGCCAGAAAGACCCTCCAGTTTCAATCGTAAATTTGCGCTATAAGCTGATGGAGTGACGATAGAGAAAAAAAGCGCACATATGAGGGGATATCGTGACACTCGAACTCCTAATATTTATCTATCTGTTGAATAAAATTCAACAACATAAAAATGCCGCAATGAATTAATTCTGGTAAAGTTTTAACAATATACAAGCAACATATAATCATAAAACTTGTGGATATAGAGGAGAGAATTTTGCCAAATTCAACCAATGAAAAACAACATGTTTCTGCACCAGATGCCATACCGGGTAGAACCACTCCATTAACCGTATCACCCTACCATGACATTACACAGCATGCGATAGAGAACATTCCTGAAAAGATGGAAATCGCCTATGTAGGCATGGGATGTTTCTGGGGCGTGGAACGCCTTTTCTGGCAACAGGACGGCGTTTACACGACTTCCGCGGGTTACAGCGGCGGCACTACGCCAAACCCAACTTATGAAGAAGTGTGTACTGGTTTAACGGGTCATGCAGAAGTAGTCAGGATCGTATTTGATCCAACCCAAATTACCTATTCTCAATTACTCACCCTGTTCTGGGAAAATCACGATCCTGCCCAGGGTATGCGTCAACATGGTGATATTGGTACTCAATACCGTTCCGTCCTGTACACAATTTCACCACAACAGTATGAACAGGCCATTGCCAGCCGAGAACAATACCAGCAAGCGCTGACGCAAAATAATGATCAACGCACCATCACGACAGAAATTCGTGCAGCGGGGCCATTCTATTTTGCCGAGGATTATCACCAGCAATACCTCCACAAAAACCCCGAGGGATATTGTGGCTTAGGAGGGACGGGGATCTGCTTCCCGCCCACACTCAGAAACTAGCTGAATACCATCAAAAAACGGCCGCAAGGCCGTTTATTATACTAATGTTATATATCGTATTGATTTTATTACATTACTATTAATCGATGAGCAATTACAAACAATCACCCTATTTCAGTCTGTAAACGCAATACTTGCTGATTAACTTCACTCATCACATGGAAATGGCGTTTATCTTTGATTTTCGGGGGTAAAATCTTTCCATAATTGAATTCAAAAGCGCCCATGTCCTTAATGTATAACCGCCCACGAAATAGGGTTTTTACGTAGAGAGCAATTTTCATTGGGTTATAATGGCGAAAGATTTTCATCTCTGTTTTTTCCTCCCATGCTTCTTACGGTACTATTGCTACGGCATCACATCTAATGACTACATAAATACATCGTTGTTATGCCAACTGTATAGACTACGTATATGGAAATTTGTTCCCCTCAATATTAAGATTCAATCACTATTTTGATATAATATAATGATATTATTGAGTATTATATTTCATCATAATCTTGTTTACTTATACATTATTCTAAATGTTATCAAATTGTTTGTTTTATTGAGGACAGACCAGTTAACAAGCGCTATGCTGAATATGTCATTCCCTGATAACATGCCACACCATGATGAATAAGGAATAAATATGTTAAAAAACAATATCTTAATAAAAATCGCGTTAGCTGCAATATTGAGTATAACGTCAATATTTGCGTTCGCCCATAACATCACCTTAGAGCAACCTGTTCCCGCTGTCAGTGTGACGGATAAGGGCGAGTTGTTGCTAAACGAGGGTAAGTTCAACTACCAAAATTGGAGCAGTATTGAACTTCTGGGAAAAGTCAGGACGATCCAGCATATTGCCGGTCGTAGTTCTGCAAAAGAGATGAATGATCCCTTGATTCAAGCATTGAAGGATGCTGATTTGCCCAAGGATAAATATCAAACCACCAGCATCGTGAATACCGATGATGCTATTTTTGGCACTGGTGTTTTTGTTCGCAATAGTATCGAAGACAGCAAAAAACAGTTCCCGTGGTCACAATTCATTGTCGATAGTAACGGGCTGGTTAAAAAGGCTTGGGGGCTAGAACCCGACAGTTCGGCAATCATTGTGCTGGATAAAAACGGTAAGGTGAAATTTGTCAAAGATGGCAAGTTAAGTAACGAAGACATTACGCACGTTATCAGCCTAATTAAAGAAGAATTGGAAAAATAGCCTATTGCCCATGGGGATGGGTAATTTACCATTATAAATTGTTTTTATTAAATAAATTTAAGATAAATTATCTGTTATATCCCCATATATTTTTGTCACCCTCCCCTCTGCCTCCGGGCAAGGGGATTGGGAACCATCAAAGATAGTGCATTCTGCCTTGGTCGCCGAGATGAATCTTAAAATTCATAGCTAATTAACTATTATTACTTTTCTTACTAAAATAACTATTGAAGTAATTATATTTTGGTACTATTTTCGTAGGAGGTATTATTTTCTATACCTAACAAAGACATGAATGTTTACTTATTTATCAAGCAAAACATAAATTGCCTTTAATATCAGTAAAATGAATTAACCTCATCACTATTATAGAGAAAAATTTTCGCAATAATTGAGGGTCAAGAAAATGAAAAAGCATATCTCTCTCGCATTATGTGCGGCTTATTTTGTCTTTGTTCCTATTCAAGCAAGTGCTTTTGTCTGTAGCCCTTACCAATCAGATCAAGAGTATCTTGCTTGTGTATTAAATTGCGCCCAATAATGGTGGGTTCCTACGCTTATGTGTATTTGACTCTGAAAATTATCTTGGATAACTTAAGGTTATGTAGGCGACTTCGATAATGCGCAAATCTGCACGAGGTCGCCTCATTAGGCATACAATCGATAAAATAAACACTAATACAAACTTTAAAATGGCTCCCTCATAGGGCCATGATCAGCTCAGTATTAAAAAACTCTGACTCTGAACCCTGGGTTCAGGAAAGATTCACGTGGCGTATAATTGAGGTTTTTCCCTTCCCAGTCCGTCACATGTGCCCCAGCAGCAATAGCAATGGCATGACCAGCACCCGTATCCCAGATATTAGTCGGCCCAAAGCGTGGATAAAGTTGAGCTTTTCCCTCTGCAACCATACAAAACTTAAGTGAAGATCCTACCTCAAGTGTATCGTGTACCCCTAGCTGGGAAAGATAGTCTTGCAATTCCTCATCGTCCTTGTGAGAACGACTGACTACCACAACGGGAGGCTTCGCCGGCATAACTTTAATAGGAAGCATCTGACCATTGGTCTCTTTCCATGCCTGACGCCCTTGCCCTAAATATAAGACATTCTGTACCGGGACATAGACAACCCCCATCACAGGTACACCATTTTCTACCAATGCGATATTGACGGTAAATTCACCATTGCGGCGAATAAATTCTTTCGTGCCATCCAATGGATCAACCAGCCAATAGCGCTGCCAATTTTTCCACTCTTCCCATGCAGGTGGATCTTCTTCTGATAACAACGGAATATCCGGTGCAATGCGCAGCAATCCCGCCATAATGATATTATGAGCTGCAATATCCGCAGCAGTAACAGGTGAATCATCCATTTTATGCTTTATTTGCAACGGTTGTTCAGCCTGATAGATTTCCATGATCGCCGCGCCTGCTTCTCGTGCCAATTGGCAGATCTGTTTTAGCATCATACACCTCTGCGTTTGTTGTTTGGCTATACTACTTGAAGCACCATTTTTAACGCATTTTTTACCGGAATGGCGAATATTTTATTCACCCATCATTCCCAAATACACCTAAAAAATAGCCGGTTAACCGGCTATTCAATAAGTTACAGAATTTCCAATAATTCCACTTCAAAGATCAGCGTGCTATAAGGCGGAATGGATGCACCTGCCCCACGCTCACCATAAGCCAGATTGTGAGGAATATAGAGTTCCCATTTGGAACCGACTGGCATCAGGGTCAACGCTTCAATCCACCCCGGGATCACGCCGCTAACAGGGAATTCTGCCGGCGTATCGCGCTGTACTGAACTATCAAATACAGTGCCATCGATCAGGCGTCCGGTATAGTGAACACGAACACGGTCAGTACGGGCAGGGATAGCGCCGTCACCTTGTGTCAGGACAGAAAATTGCAGGCCAGACTCAGTGCTGCTTACGCCTTCACGCTGAATATTGTCTGCCAGGAATTTTTTGCCTTCTTCTGCCATCGCCTGCTGACGTTCACGGCGAACACTATCAGCACGTTCATGTATTTCACGTAGCGCACGATGCAGCTCTTCTACCGGAATAGCAGGGGAACGGCTTTCCAGCGCATCACATAACCCTGCCAACAGGGCTTCTGGTTCTAACCCTTGTAAACCCGATTCCTGTAATTGTTGCCCAACCTGCAAACCAATACCGTAACTTGCCCGCGCTTCAATAGACTCAAAAGAAGGTGTTGTCATGAAAGTACCTGTTATTTAATGAGTGAAAGCTCAAGCATAACAGCACAGTCTGGATGGGTAAACGCGTTAAAGTGGGTAATAATAACGTAAGGCATCCATTCTTGGAATATAACTGCTGCCAGGCCTTATGTTTGGGGCATATTTTTGCGACACAAAACAAAAAACGCCGGCAATGCCGGCGTTTTTTGTCACATGTTCTTCAGCTAATCAACGATTAAGCTTCTGGAACGATGTTAACGTTCAACTGTGCGAATACATCGCTGTGTACCTGGAAGTGAACTTCGTGTTCACCAACAGTACGCAGAACGCCGTTAGACAGGCGAACTTCGCTCTTAGATACTTCAACGCCAGCCGCAGTCACTGCATCAGCGATATCACGAGTACCGATAGAACCGAACAGTTTACCTTCATCACCCGCTTTAGAAGCGATAGTGACAGAACCCAGTGCGCTGATTTTCTCTGCACGAGCTTGTGCTGCTGCCAGAACGTCAGCCAGTTTAGCTTCCAGTTCAGCACGACGAGCTTCGAAGAATTCGATGTTTTTCTTAGTTGCAGGAACAGCTTTGCCCTGTGGAACTAAGAAGTTACGGGCATAACCCGCTTTAACGTTAACTTGGTCACCCAGGCTACCCAGGTTAGCTACTTTATCAAGCAGAATAATTTGCATTACCTTATCCTCTCAAAGTCGTTAATGGACTGAGCCTATTACTGATGACGATCAGTGTAAGGCAACAGAGACAGGTAGCGCGCACGCTTGATAGCACGAGCGAGCTGACGCTGGTATTTTGCACGAGTGCCAGTAATACGGCTTGGTACAATTTTACCGCTTTCGGTAATGTAGTTTTTCAGCGTAGCAATATCTTTATAATCGATCTCTTGTACGCCTTCCGCGGTGAAGCGGCAGAACTTGCGACGACGGAAATAACGTGCCATTTGGCTAGTCTCCAGAATCTATCAATTCAATCTGCTCGGCATGTAGAACCAGTTTGCTAAGACCATTGCGCCCATAGTGGGAATTAATGAATCCTGAAACAGTTATTCGACTGCCGACCGTTATACTGTGAGTATATTCCTGTAACAACTGTCCACTGGCAATAACGGGCATTCTGCACCATGATTGCCTGCTGAATCCGGCTTCCTGTTGCTGTGAACGATGTTCAAGCACAAACTGACAATGTGGAATACCAGATGGACTGACTCTTCGTATCGGCGCCTTGCACACTGTGCCTGTGAGCACCAAACGATTGGTTGTCACGGTAATTACTCTTCAGAATCCCCAGCTTCATCAGCATCATCAACCAAGTCTTCTTCCAAGACCAGATCACGGCCGCGACGTTCGTCTTTAGCCTTAACCATTGGTGATGCTTCAGTTATTGCGTGCTTAACGCGCATAACCATGCTGCGGATAACGGCGTCGTTGAAGCGGAAGTTAGTTTCCAGCTCATCAATCGCTTCTTGTGGCGCTTCAACGTTCATCAGAACGTAGTGAGCCTTGTGCAGTTTGTTGATTGGGTAAGCCAGTTGACGACGACCCCAGTCTTCCAGACGGTGAATCTGACCTTGCGCGTTAGTGATAGTCGCACTGTAACGCTCGATCATGCCCGGAACCTGTTCGCTTTGGTCAGGATGGACCATAAAAACGATTTCGTAATGACGCATTATTGCTCCTTACGGATTATTCAGCCTCCTGTCAGGGTCAGCCGTGGCCCATGGAGGCAAGGAACGTGTTTAGTACGGCTGAAAAATCGACGCGTCACTATACCCGTACAATACAAAAAACTCAATAAAGAATTACCGGGCACTTCTCTGGCGCACAATTTCAAACAAGCATACTCCAGTTGCAACCGATACGTTCAAAGAAGAGACTGAACCCGCCATGGGAATACTGATCAATTCATCACAATGTTCGCGCGTCAACCGGCGCATTCCCTCACCTTCCGCGCCCATCACCAGCGCCATCGGCCCCGTCAACTTGCTTTCGTATAAATCATGCGTGGCTTCACCCGCCGTTCCGACAATCCAGACATTGTGTTCTTGCAGTAAACGCAGGGTTCGGGCAAGGTTAGTCACACGGATCAGCGGTACACTTTCTGCCGCTCCACAGGCCACTTTTTTGGCGGTAGCATTCAATTGTGCAGAACGATCACGGGGAACAATAACGGCATCAACCCCCGCCGCATCCGCAGTACGCAAGCAAGCACCCAGGTTATGGGGATCAGTGACACCATCCAGTACCAGCAGAAATGGGCGCTCCCGCCGAGATAACAAATCCGGCAGATCATTTTCCTGATACTGACGTCCTGGCTTGACTCGAGCAATGATCCCTTGATGGACGGCCCCTTCTGTTTGGGCATCCAACCATTGGCGGTTGGCAATTTGTACCGCGATACCGGTACTTTCTAACTCCTGCAATAATGGGGTTAAACGGCGATCTTCACGCCCTTTCAACACATAAACTTCCATGAAACGTTGTGGATCGCTCTCCAGCAAGGCTTTAACGGCATGGATACCGTAGATAATTTCACTCATGACTAACTGATACCTAACTCACTGATATCTTTAAGATACCGAAAATAGTGGGCGGCAGCCGCCGCCCTGTTTGATGATTGTATGGATTAATTTTTACTGGCTAGTTTTTACTGGCGATCAGTTTGCGTTTTTTTCGCATGCTTCGCTTTCAGTTTTGCCGTAATTTTTTGAGTCTTGCTTGACGGTTTTTTCTTTTTGCCTGGCTTAGATTCTTTAGGCTTTTCCGTACTTTTCTTTTTACGAAAGGCGCTATCTGGCTCAAAATTGGCTGATTTTTTATGATCACGGCCTTTTTTACCATTTTTACGCTCTGGCGTACCTTTTTTCGCCTTATCGCGTGCCGTCTTCCCTTGATTACGCGCTTTACGGGTTGTTGAAAGTAAGGTGAAATCAATATTGCGTTCATCCATATGAACCGCTTCCACCCGAATCTCGACTTCATCACCGAGGCGATAAGTTGTTCCAGAAGACTCACCAATCAAACGCTGGCCGACGTTATCATATCGATAATAATCGTTATCCAACGTCGAAACATGTACCAAACCATCAATAAACAGATCATTTAAGCGGACAAAGAAACCGAAACCTGTCACGCTGGTAATCAATCCGGTAAAAACATTACCCACCTGATCTTGCATGAAATCACATTTCAGCCAGTCGGCAACATCCCTTGTCGCTTCGTCAGCACGGCGCTCGGTCATGGAACAGTGGTCACCCAATTGCAGCATTTGCTCCATATCGTTGTGCCAACCCCCTGTTGGCGTCCCGTTATGCTCAATAACACCATTTTCTTGTGCTAATAAGTACTTAATCGCACGATGCAAAGCCAAATCAGGGTAGCGACGGATTGGCGAAGTGAAATGAGAATAAGAGCGCAATGCTAAACCAAAATGCCCCCGATTCTCCGGCTCATAGATCGCCTGCTTCATAGAGCGCAACAGCATCGTTTGCAGTAACTCGTGATCGGGTCGATCCGCGACTTGTTTCATCAATTGCGCATAATCTTTCGGTTCTGGCGTCAGGCCACCCAACAAACTCAATCCCAACTCATTGAAGACTGAACGCAGGTTCAGGATACTCTCTTCTCTTGGTCGATCATGGATGCGATATAACGCTGGCTCATGGTTTTTTTCAACAAAGCGAGCTGCGGCAATATTCGCCAAGATCATACACTCTTCGATAAGTTTATGCGCATCGTTGCGTACCACGGGTTCTATGCGCTCAATGCGACGCTCTGCATTAAAGATAAACTTGGCTTCTTCCGATTCAAACGAAATAGCGCCACGCTGTTCACGCGCATGTTCCAGTGCCTGATAAAGCTCATGCAGATGTTCAATATGTTGCACCAGCGGCTTATAGTGCTCACGCAACTCTTGATCACCCTGCAAAATCTTCCACACTTTTGTATAAGTCAAACGGGCGTGTGAGTTCATCACCGCTTCATAGAACTTGTAGGAAGAGAGCTTGCCCTGGGCGGAAACCGTCATTTCACACACCATGCATAGGCGATCAACTTCTGGATTGAGGGAGCACAATCCGTTAGACAGTACTTCCGGCAGCATAGGTACAACCTGGGACGGGAAATAGACCGAGTTTCCACGGCTGCGTGCTTCTATATCCAAAGCGGTTTGCGAGCGAACATAGTAGCTGACATCAGCAATCGCTACCCACAATCGCCAACCGCCACCCCGTTTTCTTTCGCAATACACTGCATCATCAAAGTCTCGTGCATCTTCGCCATCAATCGTCACCAACGGCAACGCTCGTAAATCTACACGGCCTTGCTTGGCCGATTCCGGTACATGTTCAACCAAACCCGCAATCTGTTTTTCTACCATCGGTGGCCAGCTATGGGGAATTTCATGGGTACGCAGTGCGATCTCAACCGCCATGTTCGTTCCCATGGTTTCACCCAGCACTTCAACAATTTTACCGATGGCTTTAGTCCGACGAGTCGGGCGATTTGTCAATTCAACCACCACGACATTCCCCATTCTTGCACCGCAAGTTGCTTCTTTTGGGATCAAGATATCGAAACAGAGACGGCTATCATCGGGGACGACAAATCCCATACCCGCATCCATAAAATACCGGCCAACAATCTGGCTATTCTTGGGTTCCAAAACCCGCACGATACGCACTTCAACGCGACCTTTTCTGTCTGGTCGCAAGGGCTGAGCCAGTACCACCTCACCGTGGATCGCCATTTTCATCTGGTCGGCTGGCAGGTAATAGTCTTCTTTATGGCCTTCCACACGCAGAAAACCATAGCCATCGCGGTGTCCAATCACCGTACCTTTCAATAAATCCAACCGCTCTGGTAACGCATAACATTGACGACGGGTAAAAACCAACTGTCCATCGCGTTCCATTGCCCGCAAACGACGACGCAATGCTTCCTGTGCTTCTGGAGTGGTTAACTGAAGTTCTTGTGCTAATTCCTGACGGCCTACCGGAATGGTGTGTTTAGAAATGATATCCAAGATGTATTCACGGCTTGGGATAGGAGATTCGTATTTTTCAGCCTCTCGTTCCTGAAAAGGATCTTTTGACATCGTCATTCCTCTGTTGTCATCAGCAAGCTGTTTATCCCCTTGCGTCACTTAACCAAAAGTAATTGATAAAGGGGACGATTGTCTTTGACCATATCGGCCACAGTATGTTTATCCAACTCTGCCAAAAAATTTTCTACCGCTTGATTCAAGACCGACTTTAAGCGACATGCCGGCGTGATTTGACAGGCACTACAGTTAACCAATGACAGAGGTTCTAATGAGCGAACCACATCACCAATTCTGATCTCACTGGCCGGTTTCCCTAAACTGATGCCGCCATTTTTTCCCCTGACAGCATTCACTAATCCTAAGTGACTCAGTTGATTGATAATTTTTACCATATGGTTACGTGAGACACCATAAACTTCAGTGACTTCTGTAATACTCGTCATTTGGCCTTCTGGTAAAGAGGCCATATAAATCAAAGCACGTAATCCATAATCGGTAAAACTGGTTAACTGCACACTCACCTCTGGGAGACTGAATATAACGGAGCTTATTTGGCACCAAAAAATGTATGTTTATTGGTTTTCGTTAGTTGATCATCATTATGTGGGTATTTTAAAAATTAAGCAAAACGGGAGAAAACAAAAACCGGGCAATAAGCCCGGTCATGTACGCATAAAAGATGAATCTATCGATTAAGCATCAAAGGGATCACGCAGGATCATGGTTTCCGCACGATCTGGACCTGTAGAAATAATATCAACCGGAACGCCTGTCAGCTCTTCTACACGTTTGATGTAGTTCAATGCTGCTTGTGGCAACTGGCTGTGATCTTTCACGCCAAAAGTACTTTCATCCCAGCCAGGCAGGGTTTCATAGACTGCTTCAAGACCTTCCCAGTTTTCTGCGGCCAGTGGCGTCGTGTCAATGACAGTGCCATCAGGCAGGCGATAACCAACACAGATTTTCACTTCTTTCAAACCATCCAACACATCCAGTTTGGTCATGCAGAAGCCAGACAGAGAGTTGATTTGGATCGCGCGACGAATAGCTATGATATCCAACCAGCCAGTACGACGGCTACGACCTGTCGTCGCGCCAAATTCCTGACCTTTCTGACGCAGGTATTCACCTGTTTCATCAAACAGCTCAGTTGGGAATGGGCCAGCCCCTACACGAGTAGAATAA
The DNA here is from genome assembly GCF_056632175.1 of Xenorhabdus sp. SGI 60. Classification (NCBI taxonomy): domain Bacteria; kingdom Pseudomonadati; phylum Pseudomonadota; class Gammaproteobacteria; order Enterobacterales; family Morganellaceae; genus Xenorhabdus; species Xenorhabdus sp. SGI 60. The sequence goes on from NZ_CP196860.1 coordinate 3,910,904, forward strand.
GCCTTGATGATACCCAGTACATAATCAACATAACGTGGACCCAGGCCAGAACCCGTTGCAACGCCACCCGCAGTAGTGTTGGAAGAAGTCACATAAGGATAAGTACCGTGGTCGATATCCAGCAGAGTACCCTGCGCACCTTCAAACATTACCAATTCACCTTTCTGGGTTGCTTTGTACAGCAAGTCAGAAACGTCAACTACCATGCCCGTCAGGATATCGGCAACAGCCAAAATGTCATCTAAGGTTTTCTGGTAATCAACGGCAGGTTCGTTGTAGTAGTTAACTAACTGGAAGTTGTGGTAGTCGATGATTTCTTTCAGTTTGACAGCGAAAGCTTCTTTATCAAACAGATCACCCACCCGCAAACCACGACGTGCGACTTTGTCTTCGTACGCAGGACCAATACCACGACCTGTTGTACCAATTGCCTTGGCACCACGCGCTTTTTCGCGGGCGTTATCCAATGCAACATGGTAAGGCAGGATCAGCGGACAAGCTTCAGAAATAAGCAGGCGCTCACGTACAGGAATCCCACGTGATTCAAGCTCTTTCATCTCTTTCATCAAAGCATCTGGTGCTAAAACGACCCCATTTGCGATAATGCTAATGACATTTTCACGTAAGATCCCGGATGGAATTAAGTGGAGAACGGTTTTTTCACCGTTGATGACTAGTGTATGGCCCGCGTTATGGCCCCCTTGATAACGAACTACGTATTTAGCCCGTTCAGTCAGCAAGTCGACGATTTTACCCTTGCCCTCGTCACCCCATTGGGTGCCCAATACGACAACGTTCTTACCCATTTCAAAAGTTCACTCGGTTGCTTAAAAATGGATTCTACCATCTCATTTAGCACCTTTCAGTATTTTTTATTACTTCTTGTTATTTCGTTTGGTTATATAAATGGGATGATAAATAAACAATTGGTAATTATAGCGGTATATAAAAGCCACTGTCTTTTTTTACAGTGGCTTACAGTAAGTTAAGAAGACATTACTTCGCAGGTGCTTTCATATAACGGAAGAAGTCAGTATCTGGGCTGAGTACCATGACATCATTACCGTCATTCTTGAAGCTCTTCTCGTAAGCACGCAAGCTACGGATAAATGCATAGAATTCGGGGTCCTGATTGAATGCATCCGCAAAGAGTTTTGTGGCTTCCGCATCACCTTCACCACGTAAAACCAATGCCTCACTCTGTGCTTCTGCCCTGATTTCAGTTGCTGTTTTATCAGCAGCAGCCCGGATCTTTTCCGCTTCTTCCGAACCTTCTGAACGCAGGAGACGCGCTTCTGCTTCACGGTCAGCACGCATACGCTGGTAAATCGCTTCTGAAATTTCCTGTGGCAAGTTGATCTGTTTGATACGAACGTCAACAACTTCAATACCTAACGCCGCCATGCTGTTTGGATTGATGGCGGGTTGCTTGCCTTTCGTCTCTTTTTCTACCAAGGCCGCAGCCGATGCAATTACATTATCGACATCTGTTGCATCATTCTCTTCGTGAGTACCCTGGTTCAGAGCATCACGCACATCGGTAGTTAAACGACCACGGGAATCAGTCACAATACCGCGTACATCAAGACGACCAATTTCAGAACGCAAGCGGTCACTGAATTTACGTCTCAGCATTATTTCAGCTCGGCTAATATCTCCGCCACCGGTTGCCAGATAGTAACGGCTGAAATCATTAATACGCCACTTCAAATAAGAATCAACAATCAGGTCCTTATTTTCACGTGTCAAGAAACGGTCAGCCTTGATATCCATCGTCTGGATACGGGCATCAAGGGTTTTAACTGTTTCTACAAACGGAATTTTGAAATGCAGGCCCGGCTCATAAATGAGCGGTTTATTCTCTGCATCACGTACAACCTTACTAAAACGCAGCACAATGCCACGTTCACCTTCTTTTACAGTAAAGATTGATGAATAAAGAACAACCAATACCGCAATAATTGCAACAATGAATGAATTACGCATGATTATGGTCTCCCTATTCTGACCGAATCACCGCGCAGGTTATCGCTACCACCATAAGTGTTAGATTCCCGTTGTGGCGTAGGTTGATTCTGACGAATCATTTTCTGCACTGCTGTGTTACCGGATATATTTTGCTGAACTTTCGCCTGATCTTTCACCGCTTGATCTAATGGCAATAACAGCACGTTGTTACTCTTGTCGCTTGCAATGACTTTACGTGTATTGCTCAACACACGTTCCATCGTCTCGATATACAGACGTTCACGCGTAATTTCTGGAGCCGCCTTATATTCAGGTAAGATTTTGGCAAAACTCGCTACTTCACCCTTCGCATTCAATACCGCGCTAACTCTATAGGCTTTGGCATCCTCAATAATACGCTGCGCTTCACCTTTCGCTTTAGGTAATACTTCGTTCTCGTAAGCTCGAGCTTCACGAATGGTTTGCTGCTTCTGTTCACGTGCTGCGATCACATCATCGAATGCAGCTTTAACCTCTTCTGGCGGACGGGCAGCCTGGAAGTTTACATCAACCACAGTAATACCCATATGGTATGGACGGATCGTCTCTTCCAGCACTTTCTGAGTATCGTTACGGACAACAGTACGTCCTTCCGTCAGATTGGTTTCCATCGAATATTTACCAACAACACCGCGCACGGCACTGTCTGTAGCTTGACGCAAGCTATCATCAGGATTGGTAACACTGAAGAGATAAGCGGATGGATCAGTAACACGGTATTGTACGTTCATTTCAGCCAATACAACGTTTTCATCTGAGGTCAGCATGGCACCGGTCGTTGCCAAATCGCGAACAGACTCAATGTTAACAGGCCTGACTTGATCGATAAACGTCATTTTCCAATTCAAGCCGGGCTGTACAACGTGACTAAACTTACCAAATCGAGTAACGACACCACGGTCCGATTCTTTAATCGTATAAAAACCACTTACAACCCAAACAGCAATTGCAGCGGCAACGGCAAGGCCAATAAGACGCCCGCCAAGTTTAGGGTTCTGCCCAGAACCATTTCCACCTTTGTTTCTACCGAGACCACCGAGTTTTTCACTCAGCTTACGGAACAGATCGTCGAGATCAGTTGCCCCACGGTTACGACCACCTTTATTGTTGCCGCCGGAGTTGCCGCCATTATTATTGCTGCTTCCCCACGGGTCGCGGTCTTGTCCGTTATTACCGGGCTGATTCCACGCCATGTTTTAGCTCCACTTTCTAGTTTTTACTGGTTTTTCAGAGGTGACTGCTCTCCACCCAGATGGGTGAGGCTTCCCACTTCACAGACCGTTGTCTGTCCCTGACAGGTTTGACAACGGCCTCCGTGGGCAGAAACGACGAACTTCATCGTTTTTGTAAGCAACCAATATTATTGGGTGATAACTTTTGACAGTGCTGATCCTGTTACTGCAATTCTGGCACAGTCATTTCATCACCGCCATTTCATCTCTGCCACTCCATAACTATAAGCACCTTGAAATGACGGATAAAATGATACCTTGTTTGTTGTCTTGCGCCAATCAATCAGACAACATAGTCGGGTAATTTTGGTTCTTGTTTGCACAGACGGCGCCAATCAACCATTGGCATCCTGACTTCAACACCAACCTGGCCATTTTCTTCCATCCATTCACGTTCAATGGCCTGAAGCTGATAAAAACGGCTACGTAAACGTCCTGCTTCAGGTGGAAGGTGCAATTTATAGTGCGCAATTTCACCTGAAAGGCGCTCAGTCAATGCCTGCAATAATAAAGGAATACCCGCGCCAGTTTGTGCCGATAACCAAACTCTGATCGGGCGATTTTCTTCATCACGATCAATACGGGGAATAAAATCTTCTAACATATCGATTTTATTCATCACCATCAACGAAGGGATCTCATTGGATTCAATCTCTTCAAGGACACTGTCAACAGCGATAATGTTTTCATCGAAGCGAGGATCAGTTGCATCAACCACATGCAGCAATAATCTCGCCTGCCGAGTTTCCTGCAAAGTCGCCTTGAACGCTGCCACCAAATCATGGGGTAAATGGCGGATAAAACCAACGGTATCAGCCAAAACAACCGTACCAACATCATCCACTTCTATTCGGCGCAGTGTCGGATCCAGGGTGGCAAAAAGCTGGTCAGCCGCATACACGTCGGCAGAAGTGATTTTATTGAATAGACTGGACTTTCCGGCATTGGTGTAACCGACAAGAGAAACGGTTGGGATATCAGCTTTATTACGTGCCTGACGCCCCTGTTCACGCTGCTTTTCAACTTTGTTGAGGCGCCCCAAAATCTGTTTGATTTTGTCACGCAGCATACGGCGGTCACTTTCCAACTGGGTTTCCCCAGGCCCACGCAGCCCGATCCCCCCTTTTTGGCGTTCAAGGTGAGTCCAGCCCCGAACCAGACGGGTGGACAGATGACGCAATTGTGCCAGTTCGACTTGCAACTTGCCTTCGTGCGTCCTTGCCCGCTGGGCAAAAATATCCAGAATCACTCCCGTGCGATCAACGACACGGCATTGGCACAAGCGTTCAAGATTACGTTCCTGAGCAGGACTGAGGGTATGGTTAAACAACACCACATCTGCACCGCTGTTTTTGACAGCTTCAGCAATTTCCTCTGCCTTGCCCTCTCCGACAAAATATTTCGGATGAGGTGCCTTCCGGCTTCCCGTTACAATCTGCACAGGAGAAACACCTGCGGAAGTTACCAATGACTCGAATTCACTGAGATTTTCCGTATCTTTTTCCTGTGAGAAGAAAACATGCACCAGAACGGCTAATTCTCCGCCTTCATAACGATCAAACAACGGTGCAACCCCTCAGGCTGAGTAAAAATCCAATAAGAAAAAACATAGGTAAAGTCTCCCTACCTATGTTTTTATTTTCAGGCACGGCGGCTGATTTATTCAGCGCCATCGCTTTCCTGTTGTACTGCCGAGTTCGTGCCAGCATGATAATTTCCAACGCCAGTTGGCACATTCGGGTTGTTACCATGATGAGACACTGGACGGGAAGGCACAACAGTAGAGATGGCATGCTTATAAACCATCTGGCTCACCGTGTTCTTCAGTAAAATGACAAACTGGTCAAAAGATTCAATCTGACCCTGCAATTTGATGCCGTTAACCAAATAAATAGAAACCGGGACCCTTTCACGTCGTAAAGCGTTCAGGAATGGATCTTGCAAAGATTGCCCCTTAGCCATTCTATATTTTCCTTATTTTGTTGTTTTTCACTAAGAACCTGTTGGTTCGAAAAAATTAACTACTCAAAAATGACACTTTGTATTGATCACTGGTACTGATCAATTGTACACAATCAATGAATTTATGTACTAACAACCTGCATGACTGTGTTTAGGTTTTGTTTAGGTTGATCGCTATCCAACCAAGCCACATTGTCCCAACTCCTGAGCCACGTGATCTGACGCTTCGCCAATTGGCGTGTCGCACAGATACCGCGATAAACCATCTCATCATGAGAGATTTCGCCCGCGAGGTAAGACCACATCTGACGATAACCAACACAACGAATGGAGGGTAAATCTGTATGCAAATCACCACGAGCATAAAGTGCTTTCACCTCATCTTCAAACCCTGATTTGATCATTTGTTCAAAACGGGCTGCGATGCGTTGATGCAAAATTTCACGGCTTGCCGGCGCGATCGCAAATTGATGAACTCGATAAGGCAATATTTCTCCAGACGTTTCAGTCAACTCAGTTAGAGTTTTACCCGAAATTCGAAAAACTTCCAGTGCACGAGTAAGACGTTGTGGATCATTAGGATGAATCCTTGCCGCAGAAACGGGATCAATTTCCTGTAATTGTCGATGTAATACGTCCCATCCCTGCTCTGCGGCCTGTTGTTCAATCTGCGCCCTAACCTCAGGATCCGCAGAAGGTAAAGGTGATAATCCTTCCAACAATGCTTTGAAATATAGCATGGTTCCACCAACCAAGAGTGGAATTCTCCCCGCCGCCGTGATTTCTGCCATTTCTTGCAAGGCATCACGACGAAAATCAGCCGCAGAATAGACTGCCGTCGGATCAAGAATGTCGATCAAACGATGAGGTGCCAATGCTTGCTCTTCTGCGGAAGGTTTTGCTGTCCCAATATCCATTCCGCGATAAATTAACGCAGAATCGACACTGATTAATTCAACCGGAAGATGCTGGCGCAAGGCGATCGATAACGCCGTTTTCCCTGAAGCCGTCGGCCCCATGATAAAAATGGCTGTCGGCAGGTGTTGAGTTTTTAAATCACTCATGATTAAGGAATGCCACCACTGCTTGTAAATCAATTAACTGTAATAACCCATCCGGCGGCGATCCCACCAGTTGAGGGCAAAGGCGTTCGACATCAGCCAAAAGCTGGACAGCTTGCGCGATGTTCCACGTTTCATGCTCACTATCCACGTGACGGGAAAGCCAACTGGCAACTTGCTCAACAGAAGCGGCTGACTGCTCCCCAAGATAGCCCAACAGTTCCGGCAAGAGTTTCGGCAGGTTCTGTTGACGCAGCGGTAACGATACCGCATGAATGGTTACTTTTCCATGTGCGACTGTCGATTCAATACCAAAAGTCTTTAACAAGTCACTATTCTGCTTTAAGGCATGCATTTCTGACTGACTGAGAGCAAGTTTCAGCGGGATCAATAATGGCTGGGATTTCAGCCCCTGTTCTCCGGGGGTCAGTTGCGTCTGTTTCAGCCAGCGTTCAGCGACTGGCAGAGAAAGCAGCCCGATTCCCAATGGAGATTCAAGCAAAGCATAACAACCTGCATAGATACACAATACTTTTCCAAAGCTATGTTTCCCCTGCCCCGATGGCACAGGAGTAGCAGAAACCGATACGCCTTCCCGCGCATCCCGCTCTGGAAATAACGGGCGTTTTTCTTCCGGTGAGAATTGCATCATTTTTTGGTACAACTCCCCCTGTTTTTTCTGGTAGCTTTCCCCATGATGTATTTGTTGCGTACCACGAGCATGATGCTCATGACGTCGTGAAGAGGTCTCATCCGCTTGTTCAACACGCTTACGGGTAAAATGATTTTCTCCCGCAGAAGGGCGATTCTCCGGCACCCAGCTTGTAGCACTCTCCTGACAACCAAGCGTCAATTCATCTCCCGTGCCGCGTTGTTTCAATACCGCAGCCACACCCTGATAAATAAAATCATGTACCAGGCGAGCTTGATGGAAACGCACTTCATGTTTGGCAGGATGTACATTGACATCCACCTGGCGTGGATCGATTTCGAGATACAAAACATAAGCGGGTTGTTGTTCACCCTTAATCAAATCCTGATAAGCTTGACGAATCGCATGATTAATCAGGCGATCCCGCATCATGCGCCCATTGACATAGCAATATTGGATCTCGCTCACAGCCGTATTCACCGGATCTACAACCCAGCCCTTAATAGACAAGAAATCATGCTGCCATGACAACGCCAGCGCCTGTTGCACAAAAGCGGTCCCACAAATGGCTGCCAGACGCCGTTCATGCTGAGATTCCTCTTTAGCGGGACGATACTGGCGCATCAATTTCCCATTGTGATTTAGGTTAATGGCGACATCCAACCGCGCCAAAGCGATACGACGCACGACTTCATCAATATGGCCAAATTCCGTTTTTTCTGTTCTCAGAAATTTTCGGCGGGCAGGCGTGTTATAAAACAGATCCAACACTTCAACCGTGGTCCCCACAGGATGAGCGGCAGGTTTTACCGTGACTTCCATATCACGGCCTTCGGCATAAGATTGCCACGCTTCTGCCTGACTTTCAGGACGTGAAGTTAATGTCAGCCTTGAAACAGAGCTGATACTCGCTAAAGCTTCCCCACGGAATCCCATGCTGACAATCGCTTCCAAATCATCCAATGAAGCAATTTTACTGGTCGCATGGCGCGCCAGTGCCAGCATCAAATCCTGTTTGGCTATCCCACAGCCATTATCGCGGATACGGATAAGCTTTGCGCCACCCCGTTCAATATCAATATCAATACGGGTTGCACCGGCATCAAGGCTATTTTCCACCAACTCTTTCACTACAGAAGAAGGGCGTTCAACCACTTCACCCGCAGCAATCTGGTTTGCCAATTGTGGGGGTAATATCTTGATAGCCATAATTTGACCTTACTTACAGTTCAGAGCCTGTCAAACCTATTCTGATAGGCGTATATTTGGTTACTTTGGTGCAGACTGCAACGGGTTAGCCAGAAAATAGTGACGTAATCCCAAATGAATGGCCTGTGCCAGTTTTTCCTGATACTGATTGGAGCCTAACAAAGCTTCTTCAGACACGTTACTGATAAAGCCTGTTTCCACTAAAATGGACGGAATATCCGGCGAGCGCAAAACACCAAGGCTTGCATGTTCTGGTGTACGTTTATGCAGGGAACCAATTCTGGATAGCTGGCTCAATACCTGCATGGCAACGTCATAGCCTACCCGTTGTGAATGCCCAAATTGCAAATCCAGCACGGCCTTACTCAGATAAGGATCAGTGCCGTTGGCGAGAGCATCTCCCGCACCGCCCAGTAATTCCGATTGTTTTTCATGCTGTTCCAGCCAGTTCCCCAATTCACTGTTTGCACGGCGGTTGGAGAGTACCCAGACAGAAGCACCTCTGGCACCGCGATTAGGAGCGGCATCGGCATGAATGGACACCAGTATATTGGCTTTATGTTTACGGGCGACTTCAGAACGCCCTGCCACAGAGATAAAATAATCGCCATTTCGCGTCAACACCGGCGTAAACATGGGATCATTGCGCAAAAGGGCTTCCAATTTACGAGCAACATTAATAGTGACATTCTTTTCTTTCAGCCCCCGTTGCCCAATCGCTCCAGGATCTTGCCCGCCATGCCCCGCATCAATGGCAACGACAATCGGGTGGAACGCTCTTCCTTGCGCAGATTGAGCCTGTTTCTTCACACCTTGCTCACGGTGATTCGATACTGGCTTAGTTTCTTTTTCCGTCAGGTGAGCATTATTTGTAAGCAAGCGCTTACTTTCATTTCGTAAGGCATGATTATTCGATACCGATGAGTTATTCGCCACTCCATTGGCTTTCAGTGTCATCACCACTTGCGATTGATTGCCGACATTTTTCACCGTAGATGTCACTGTAGCCTTATGTGCCAATTCCAACACTACCCGCTGATGATGTGCATCAGATGGCTGGCTGGAACGTATCTGTTTTACCAGATTCTGGCCGGATAAAATCATCGGTAATCCAACAATCTTACTGACTTGGCGAATATCCACTACCAACCGTTCAGGAGAATGCAAAGGAAAGAACCGATAATCAGGATGCCCGCCAGTGAATTCCAACGTTACTACGGACTCAGCTGGACCATTCTTCACATGAATATTCGACAGCGTAGCCGCCGATGCTGCCGTCATAACCAACTGACTTAACATGAAAAACAAAACACAGGCCATTACCCAATAGGCACGCCATTTTTTTATCACATCCGCGAAAAAGGCATTCATCATGGTCGGGTATTCCTTCATAAGGACTTCAAATTATCCAACAGACTTTCACCATATTGAGATAACGCAACAAAACGAGCCTGGCGCCCTTCACTGTCATAACTTAGGTGCAACTCAATATCGGCATCAGGCAAAACGCCAGTGCCCTGCTGAGGCCACTCCACCAGACAAATAGCGTCCTGATGGAAATAATCCCGGATCCCCATAAATTCCAGCTCCTCAGGATCAGCCAGACGGTAAAGATCGAAATGGTAGACAGGCCGTGGTTGTAAAGCATAAGGCTCGACTAACGTATAAGTCGGACTTTTCACATGCCCCTGATGGCCGAGAGCTTGCAGAAAACCGCGGCTGAATGTGGTTTTTCCTGCACCAAGATCGCCATATAGATAAATAACATAGCCGCGATCGCCAACTGCCGCCACTGCATTACCCAATGCAACTGTGGCATTTTCATTTGGAAGTGATAAAAAGAGTTCTTTCATTGAAAAATATCTGTTTTGATTTATTGAATTAGAAACTAATCAGGTAGACATATCAGTTAAATAGCTTAACCAGTAACCATAACATAATTCAGACATTATCATTTAGTATCTTCTGTGCTACCGTAACAGATATATGCCACATTTTTTGTATTCAATTCCCTCTGTGTTAAGCTAACTCCTCTCTTTCAGCAGTCATTTGATATTTCATGGCAACCCCCCTCGATCTGAATCTTCTGGCAACAAACATCAAGCAATGGGGCCTTTCCCTTGGCTTCCAGCAAGTCGGCATCTGTGACACTGACTTATCGGCAGAAGAGCCGAGATTACAAGAATGGCTTGATAAGCAATATCATGGCGAAATGGACTGGATGGCTCGTCACGGCATGATGCGCGCCCGTCCCCATGAGCTTCTGCCGGGGACTTTGCGGGTTATCAGCGTACGCATGAATTATCTGCCTGCTAAAGCAGCGTTTGCCAGTACGCTTAACAACCCGCAAATGGGTTATATTAGCCGCTATTCGTTGGGCCGAGATTATCATAAACTGCTACGTCAGCGTCTCAAAAAACTGGGCGACAAGATCCAAGAATATTGCAGCACTCATGAATATCAGGGAACGTTGAATTTTCGTCCTTTTGTCGATTCCGCTCCGATTATGGAACGCCCACTGGCCGCAAAAGCGGGGCTTGGTTGGGTTGGTAAACACTCACTTATATTAAATCGTGAATCGGGTTCCTGGTTTTTCCTTGGTGAATTGCTGATTAATCTTCCCCTGCCGATTGATGTTCCACAAGAGGAGCAATGCGGACGCTGTGTAGCCTGCATGACAACTTGTCCAACGGGGGCTATTGTTGCGCCTGACACCATTGATGCCCGACGCTGCATCTCATATCTGACCATTGAATTGGAAGGTGTCATTCCAGAAGAACTGCGCCCACTGATGGGTAACCGGATTTATGGCTGCGATGATTGCCAACTTATTTGCCCCTGGAACCGTTTTTCTCAATTAACAGATGAAGCTGACTTTAGCCCACGTGCCGTACTGCATACTCCTGAGCTATTAGATCTATTCAATTGGAGCGAGGAGAAGTTTCTGCGTATCACGGAAGGATCGGCAATTCGCCGTATTGGATATTTGCGCTGGTTGCGCAACATTTCTGTCGCCTTGGGTAATGCACCGTATCAAGATGACATCGTGTTAGCGTTGGAAAAAAAGTTCGGCTTAAGTGCAATTTTGGATGAACATATCCACTGGGCGATCGCCCAACAAATGACCCGCCGCAATGCGAATGCCATTGAGGTTCAAACCTCACAACAAAAACGATTAATAAGGGCAATAACCAAAGGCTTACCCAGAGACGCCTAATAATTAACCACTCGAATTTCTGGTAAAAAAAACCATTCATTTTCTTGTGAATAAAATAAAAATACTTTGCTGATCAATTAACAAACAGAGAATAAATGTTGATCATGCTATTTTTAAATTAGGTTAATTACTTTAATTAATCAATAAGTTAAGTTTGAACTGTTGTTGTGAATGATAAGTCAAGAAAACCAAACACAAAGAATCCTCCTGTGGATAACTCTGTGTAACAAGTAGAGCATCATCAGGTGACTCAATAGAGTGATAATGTTAAAAACTGTGGATAAAAAAACAAGAATTGAGTTCTAGTCACGAACACCAGAAATCAGCAGCAAGGCAATAGCCCACTCATCCATTCTAGACGCTAGTGGAGAAATTTTCCTCTGCCCATTCAAAAATGAGGCGGCATTATGGACCTGTTGGAGCAGGATAGCAAGCGCTTTATCGACAATTTATTTTTGGTAAAACTTACAATAAGTGCCAACATTCCACGCTAACACTTTTCTTTACTCATTATGCCTTACGGCTACGTCTCCATGCCCCGAATTAAAGTATTCTTATTTTCTCAACCATGCGCTGGACGCTTCCCAAACGTACTGCTTATAAAGGCGCCATAACGTCTGATAATCAACTGTCTTGGACAAGATTTTTATGGAAAGAAGATAACAAAATGAAGGAAATTGGAGCGGGAAACGAGACTCGAACTCGCGACCCCAACCTTGGCAAGGTTGTGCTCTACCAACTGAGCTATTCCCGCGTCGCTGACAGCTAATATTATTAGCTTGAGATGCCTGAATGCTGATTTTGAATACCTGTTAACCTTATGAGTTATAGGTAATTCTTAGATCCTGCATATCAGGAATGGGCGCCATTATGAACGCGTTCAGATAAGATGGCAAGCCCTTTGCTTTTACTTCCGAGTTAAACGCTCAAAAGATATTCACTCCAGTTTGACACAAAAAATCCCTACCATAACCTCAACAGTTATCTGGAATACCAAACAGCATAGAGTTAACATTAAATAAACAATTAACCAACATCTAATAAGATTTATGCTTGTCCTAACGATTTTGTGGAAATAAATTAGCAACAATTTCCGTTGTTACTTAGAGGATTATTCTCTTAAGAGAGGGTCAGGAACATGGCTCGGCATTATCAATCTAAATTTGTCACGGGCACTGAGGCACTGGTAGACCTTCTGCTCGCTCAAGCTGAGTTGGATGAAACCCACAATCTCAACACAGCGGGGTTAGTTTCAGGTTATCGTGGCTCTCCTTTAGCCCGCTTAGATCAAACATTATGGCAACACAGCAAAGAACTTATCCAAGCCAACATTCGCTTTCAACCTGCTGTCAATGAAGATCTCGCAGCCGATGCACTGATAGGCACACAAAAAGTCGAAACAGATCCTGACAGACAGGTTAACGGCGTTTTTGGTATGTGGTACGGCAAAGGGCCAGGCGTCGATCGTTCCGGTGATGCACTTAAACATGGCAATGCTTACGGCTCCTCGCCAAACGGTGGTGTGCTGGTTATCGTCGGAGACGATCACGGTTGTGTCTCTTCTTCCATGTCCCACCAATCTGATCTCGCGATGATGGCATGGAGTATGCCTGTTTTGCACCCGGCATCAGTTGCCGATTATATGAGTGTCGGTTTATGGGGCTGGGCGGCATCACGTGTCAGCGGCGCATGGTTTGGCTTTAAAGCAATCAGTGAAGTTGTGGAAAGCGGTGCCGTCAGAGAAAGCAAGCCATTTCCTGACTATAAAGTTCCCCACGTTGATTCCGGCCCCGATGGGTTGCATTGGCGCTGGCCTGATCTCCCTGGCCCACAAATTGAAAAGCGATTGGCCTATAAACTAAAAGCCGTCGAAGAGTTCGCTAAACTTAACCCCATTGATTACCTGCTCGCCCCCTGCGAACATCCACACGCTTTATTGGTAACGGTGGGTAAGGCTCATAAGGATGTTATGGAAGCCCTGCGAGTCGGGGGCCTTACACCTTCTGAACTGGCCCAACAAGGCGTTGCTTTTCTCCATATCCGTTTGGTTTATCCTTTATCACCGCTTCTCAGCAAGCTTGCTACCCAAGTCAGTCATATTTTTATTATTGAAGAAAAAGCAGCCATCGTTGAGATGCTGCTGGCTCATCAATTGGTTAAATTACAGAAAATGACCAATCTGATAGGTAAGCATAACCATCTTGGTCAGAAATTGTTACCCGCTGACGTTGAACTACGCCCTTCACGGGTTGCCGCCCCACTTTCTGGATGGTTACAACAATTCAATCTATTTCTCTCCGTGCCACCAGAATGGTCAACGACTCCCATTCAGCACGATGCAACTTTACCCAAACGCACACCTTATTTTTGTGCTGGATGCCCCCATAGCACTTCAACTCGCTTACCAGACGATAGCCAAGCTCAACCTGGTATTGGATGCCATATTATGGCGACATGGATGGATCGCAACACCGGAAACGGCCTTTTGCCAATGGGAGGAGAAGGTGTCGACTGGATAGGACATGCCCCATTTGTAAATCGCTCCCATGTCTTTCAAAATCTGGGAGATGGCACCTACTTCCATTCTGGTCACTTAGCCATTCGACAATCAGTCGCCGCAGGAAGCCACATTACTTACAAATTGCTGTTCAATGATGCTGTGGCGATGACAGGTGGACAACCGCTGGATGGGAATATCACCCTCACACAAATTGTTTCTTTAATGCTGGCAGAAGGTGTAAAAGAAGTGGTTGTCGTAACGGATGATCTTGATAAATACAAAGATAAAAATTGCCTTCCTGCCAATGTGAAACTCTATGAACGAGATTATCTGGAGGATGTACAGAAACGTCTTCGAGATATCGTTGGCGTCACAGTGCTCATCTACGATCAAGCCTGTGCCACAGAATTACGTCGTAAAAGAAAACGTGGCCTGGCACCAAAAGTGACGCGGCACGCCGTCATCAATGAATTGGTCTGTGAGGGATGTGGTGACTGTCAAATACAATCAAATTGCCTTGCCGTAATTCCAGTCAAAACGCCTTTAGGCACTAAGCGCAAGATAGACCAACACGTTTGCAATTCAGATCTGTCCTGCCTGAAAGGATTCTGCCCCAGCTTTATCACTGTCGAAAATGCCAACCCACGTGCAGATCTCAGTAAGATCATCACACAGACTGAGTTAGATAAAATTATCCACAAACTCCCTCAGCCAACACTGGCTTCTGCCGAAACACCTTATGAAATCCTGTTAGTCGGTATCGGCGGTACAGGTATCGTCACCGCAGGACATCTACTTGCAAATGCTGCGCAAATAGATGGCTGCTTTGTCAGTCTGCTCAATTTTACCGGATTTGCGCAAAAAGGCGGGGAAGCCATAACCCATATTCGGCTATGCCATGACCAGGATAAACTGCATCAGGTCAGGATTGATCGCGGGCGAGCTAATCTGGTTATCGCCGCCGATTTGGTGGCTGCAACAGGGCAAAATGCACTAGAAGTAATGTCAAGGGGATCAACAAAATGCATACTGAACACCCATGAAACCCAAGTCGGCACTATGCTTCGCTCCCCTATGCTGGATTTGGATCACCCCAAGATGCTGGACACCCTGAATCAACATACACAAGTATTACTCTCCATCAATGCAGAAATCATGGCTGCGCATCTGGTCGGTGACAAAGACCAAACCAATATCATATTAATGGGTTATGCCTGGCAGCTCGGCAAGATTCCAATCACATTAACTGCCATCAACAATGCGATGCAAGAACTGGGAGTCTCAGCAGATAATGCCCGACGAGCTTTCTGTCTAGGCCGCATCGCGGCAGCCCAACCCGATATTCTGCAAAAACACCTCAATATTACGCCGCAAGAAAATATAAAAAGTCTGGACGATCTCATTATGCATCGGTATCAATTTCTGGTTGATTATCAAAATGAAAGATATGCGATGCGTTATCTCAACCGTATTGCCCAGGTTCAAATGGTGGCTCAACAGATCGATACAGAAGAAATCACTCAATCCGTTGCTGAAAACTTATTCAAGTTAATGGCGTATAAAGATGAATATGAAGTCGCCCGACTCTACGTCAAAACCGGTTTTTTCGATAAGCTCCGCTCACAATTTGATAATACAGATACCATCCGCTTTCACCTTAGCCTTCCTCTCTTCAGTCGCAAAGATCCCCATACAGGCCAACGCGGAAAAAAGGAATATAGTTTGTGGATCGTTCCTGTATTCCGCTTTCTTGCCGCATGTAAATCGCTACGAGGCACTGTCTTTGATATTTTTGGCTATCAGGAAGAGCGTAAACAGGAAAGAAATCTGCTAATTGAGTATGAGCGATTAATTGATTTTTTAATCGAAAAAATGGAACGCAATAATTTGGCAATCTGTCAGCAAATTGCGGAGCTTCCCAACCAGGTGCGAGGTTTTGGGCATGTGAAACAAAAAGCGATGAAAAACATGATGGAACGTAAGGAAATATTGCTGAAAGAATTACAAAAAGTGAGGTGATAAAGCGTGTTGACATTATCAATAATAATGTCCAACATTTTGAAAAGAAATAAGCAAAGAGACAATGTTGATGCCCCCCAAAAAACCCCCACCAAAACCACCCCCCCCAAAAAAAAATAAAGGACGCCCTGGTTTTCTCAAAGAGAACAAAGGGGGGGGGCCCCCCCCCCCCCCCCCCCCCCACGCCCCCCACCCCAACCACCCCCCCCACCCACCCCCCCCCCAACCCCGCCCCCCCCCCCCCCCCCCCCCCCCCCCCCCCCCCCCCCCCCCCCCCAAAAAAACGCTCTCAGGCGCTTTTTCTTATGACTTGCAGACTTTGGTAGCAATCTACCGTCTTGGATCTGGAGCGGGAAACGAGACTCGAACTCGCGACCCCAACCTTGGCAAGGTTGTGCTCTACCAACTGAGCTATTCCCGCATTTTGTACGGCTTGCATTAAGCCTGACTTGAAATACCCGAATAAATTTTAATCTGGAGCGGGAAACGAGACTCGAACTCGCGACCCCAACCTTGGCAAGGTTGTGCTCTACCAACTGAGCTATTCCCGCATATATTCTGGCATGTCGTACAGTTGAAATTCTTCATCGGTACGGGGAGCGCATTATACGAGAAATTATGCCTCTGGCAAGTCCCACAACACAAAAAATTGTATTTTTCCTCCGATTGATGATTAAACCAGCAAACAATCCGCTTAATCATCAATACGGAGATTAATTTATGTACAAATTTTATATCAAATACCGCTCTTTATTTTTAGATCACATTTTATTTTTGGATAAAGTGCTCACGGTAATACACCAATTCAGCAATGGATTCCCGAATATCATCCAAGGCCTGATGGGTATTTTTCTTACTGAACCCTGACAACATCTCAGGCTTCCAACGACGGGCCAATTCCTTAAGCGTACTGACATCCAAATAACGGTAGTGAAAATACTTTTCCAACTCTGGCATATAACGAAACAGGAAACGACGATCCTGCCCCACACTATTGCCGCAAATGGGGGATTTTCCTGCCGGCGCCCATTGTTCCAGAAAAGCAATAGTTGCTTTTTCAGCTTGCGCATCATCAAACTGGCTCTGCTTTACACGTTCTACCAATCCACTCGCAGTATGCGTCCGTACATTCCATTCGTCCATCAATGCCAATTGAGCATCCGGCTGATGAACCGCAATCACAGGCCCTTCTGCAAGGATATTCAATTCCGAATCGGTGACAATAGTTGCAATTTCAATTATGCGATCGCGATCGGGATCTAACCCCGTCATCTCTAAATCTATCCAGATAAGATTGTTCTCACTTTTTGACATGATATATCCTAGTTTCCTTCAAAAGAGGTAGTCTGTATCTGTGAGGTATCATAACGGTTTTGATCACTCACAGCGATAATCAGCAAGATAGATGAAATATAAACAAAAAATAAGTGAGGTTCGGTGGCTAAAAGTAAACTCTCCAAAGGGCAACAACGCCGTGTGCAAGCCAATCATCAGCGCAAGCTGAATAAGGCCGATGCTCAAAAGTCAGAAATGGATGACAGCCAGTTTGGTGAGCCACAAGAAGGGCTGGTGATCAGCCGATTCGGGCAACATGCCGATATCGAAGCAGCAGATTCTTCTATACAGCGTTGCAATATCCGTAGAACAATACACTCACTGGTCACTGGTGATCGCGTTGTATGGCGCCCCGCACTGCAACTCCAGTCTGATGTCAAAGTGAATGGTATCGTAGAAGCGGTCCATGAGCGCACTTCCGTTCTTACTCGTCCTGACTACTATGATGGCATCAAACCCATTGCATCAAATATCAACCAAATCGTGATAGTTTCCGCTATCTTGCCTGAACTTTCGCTGAATATTATCGATCGCTATTTAGTCGCATGTGAAACACTCAATATCGAGCCTCTACTCGTACTCAATAAAATCGATCTGTTGGATGCCGAGAGCCGTGAGTGGGTTAACGATGTCATGGATATCTATCGCCATATTGGCTATCGCGTACTGGAAGTTTCTCGCTATACCGGCGAGGGTATCCCTGAACTCACCACGATGCTGGCTAACAAAATCAGTATCTTTGCAGGCCAATCTGGCGTCGGGAAATCCAGCTTACTCAATACCCTGTTGCCCGACATGAAAGAAGATATTCTGGTCAATAATGTCTCCGATAACTCAGGCCTTGGTCAGCATACCACTACCACCGCACGTCTTTACCATTTCCAACTGGGGGGAGATGTGATCGATTCTCCAGGGGTCCGTGAGTTTGGACTGTGGCACCTAACGCCAGAACAGGTTACACAAGGTTTTGTCGAATTTCGCGAATATCTGGGAGGATGCAAGTTCCGTGATTGCAAACATCTAGACGATCCTGGATGTGCCCTAAGAGAAGCATTGGAACAAGGCGCCATTGCTCAGGAACGCTTCGAAAATTACCACCGGATTTTGGAAAGCATGACACAGGTTAAACCACGCCGAAATTTCACAAGCACTCAAAAATAAGGCAATAATTAACGATACCCTGACATTAAAAGATAATGGCAGGTACAATAGCCGACTTTTGTCCAATTTGCCAAGAAAAGATCCAAGAGGTTGACGTGCTGGATAATTTTAAAATCAGTCTACAATATTTACTGCCAAAACAATGCATTACAAAACTGGCAGGTTGGTTTGCCAATAAAAAAGCGGGCTGGCTGACGCAGCTTGCAATCAAGGCGTTCGCTAAGGCCTATAAAGTGGATATGAATGAGGCAAAGGATCCTTCATTCACTGCTTATTCAACATTCAATGAATTTTTTGTCCGCCCTCTTAAGGAAGGCATTCGCCCTATCGCCAATGAAATCCACCAATTGGCTCTGCCAGCAGACGGCACCGTAAGCCAGCTTGGGGCGATCCGCGAAGATCAGATTATTCAGGCTAAAGGCCACTATTACACAATAGAAGCATTGCTGGCAGGGCAGTATCAACTGGCTGAACAGTTCCGTCATGGTCAATTTATCACGACTTACTTATCACCAAGGGATTATCACCGTGTCCACATGCCATGTGATGGCGTGCTCAAGGAGATGATCTATGTCCCTGGTGATCTGTTCTCAGTAAACCCATTGACGGCTGCCAATGTGCCAAACTTATTTGCACGTAATGAACGCGTCATCTGTTTATTTGAGACAGCGTTCGGCCCCATGGTGCAAATTCTGGTTGGTGCGACCATTGTTGGCAGTATTGAAACTGTCTGGAGTGGCTGTGTCACACCTCCGCGTGAAGGCATCATCAAGCGTTGGACCTACCCTACAGAAGGCCAGGAAGGCGTCATCTCCCTCAAAAAAGGCGAGGAAATGGGACGCTTCAAGCTGGGTTCAACAGTGATCAACCTGTTTGCTGCTAATCAGATTAATTTTGCCAACAACTTATACAGTGGTTCACAAACCCGTATGGGAGATATGATGGCGCAAACTGCCACATCAGAAGAACCCACAGTAAATAACGATGAATCAATAAATTAAAGATATCATCAGCTAATTTATAACCAAGGAGCCCCTTATTGTGCGCCTGATTATCAGTTTACTTCTCAGCCTCTTAATTGCGAGCCAGGCTTTTGCTTCTGTGTCCCCGTTGGATGAAACCCAACTAAAACAAGAGCTGAAGCAGGTTGGAGGCAGTAAACGCTCACAAGATTCTGAAATCGCACATGCACTGCAAGGGGCAATAAATTGGGTTAATGATACAAAATCCGCCAATGAGCGTACCCAGAAGTACCGACAAGCAATTGATGAATTTCCTAAAATCATCAAAGAACTGCGCCAAAAAATCCTTGCTGAAAACAATGCTGCTACTTCCATTCCGGCCAATCAACCTATCAGCAAACTAGAACAGCAAATTATCCAGACCAATAATGAATTACAGGAACAAGGACACCAATTACAGCGCGAACAGGATAAACTCCGAGAAATCAGTGATTCCATGAGTCAATTGCCTCAACAGCAGGCTGAGGCAAAGCGTTTGCTGGCTGAGGCAACTTCTCGGTTCCAGTCTCTGGATTCACCTTCCACACCACTGGCCAAAGCGCAACTAGCGTTGGCGCAAGCAGAAGTCAATGCGCGTAGGGCTATGGCTGATGAATTGGAGATTGCTCAACTTTCTGTCAATAATCGTCAGGAGATTGCGCGCATAAGCGCAGAATTATACAAAAAACGCTATCAACGACTGGATCTTAAACTCCAGCAATTACGCAGCCTGTTAAATACCCAACGCCAGCAGAAAACGGAATCTGCACTGGAGTATACAGAAATGCTGGCGGAGCAGAGTGGAGAAAAATTGCCAAAGTTTTTGCAGGATGAACTCCAGCAAAACCGCCAATTATCGCAAATGCTCAATCAACAAGCCCAGAGAATGGAAGCCATTGGCTCAAAACAGCGCAAAGTCAATAGCGAAATCCTGTTTGTTCTCCAAACGCTCAATACTATCCGTGAACAGGCACAATGGCTAAATGATTCCACTGCACTTGGCGAAACGTTGAGGGCCAGAGTCACCCATATTCCTGATATGTCAAAACCCCAGCAAATTGACAGAGATATTGTCGAATTACGGGTCGAAAGGCTGAAATATGAGGAGATGCTGGAAAGCCTGCAACGGCCTATCGAACAAACATTACCCTCATATAACACGCTAACGCCAGAACAGAAAAAGGTTTACGAATCACTGATCCGCACCAAGAAAGAACTATTAAATTCCCTGCTATCAGGATATGACAATGAGATACTGGAACAGACACAATTTAAGGTCATCACCAACAAATTAAATGATGCCCTGAAAGAAGTTCAGGATGCAACCCACCGCTATCTGTTCTGGGTTGCAGATGTCAATCCTATATCGCTCAATTATCCGCTGAAAGTAGTGCAAAATCTGACTCACCTGCTATCTCTGGATACGTTCTCTCAGTTAGGTGCCGCTATCCACAATATGTTGACCAAGCAAGATACCCTGCTCTATCTACTGGGTACTTTACTCCTGGTCATTTTTAGCATTAGCTCACACCGCCAATATCATGCGTTTCTTGAGCGTTCGAGCAATCGCATCGGTAAAGTGACACAAGATCATTTCTCTCTGACTGTGCGCACAGTTTTTTGGTCTGTCGTCGCGGCACTACCACTGCCAATGCTCTGGTCTGCCATTGGTTACGGGCTGCAAAATGCGTGGCAGTATCCGATAGCGACGGCAATAGGCAACGGAGTACGTGAAACAACGCCTGTTCTGTGGGTCTTTATGCTCAGTGCAGCATTTGCTCATCCCAATGGTTTATTTATCGCCCACTTCCGCTGGCCGGAAGAGCGCATCAAGCGAGCGATGCGCTTCTATCGTCTTTCCATTTTCCTGATCGTGCCTTTGATGATGGCATTGATCACTTTTAACCATTACAAAGACCAGGATTTTATCGCCACCCTCGGCAGGCTATGTTTCATCATGCTCTGTATCTCGCTGAGTTTGGTAACCAGCAGCTTAAAACGCGCCGGCATTCCGCTCTATATGGACAAACATGGTTCAGGCGAGAATATTGTCAGCTCTGTTCTATGGTGGATACTGCTTTCGGCTCCGATTTTAGCGGCACTTGCTTCGATCCTGGGTTATCTGCAAACCTCACAAGCACTATTAGGTCGTCTGGAAACCTCTGTTGCTATCTGGTTCTTCCTGCTGGTCATTTACCACATTGTACGTCGATGGATGCTGATCCAGCGCCGTAAGATAGCTTTTGAGCGGGCAAAACAACGTCGTGCGGAGATATTGGCCCAGCGAGCCAAAAGTGAGGAAGATGCTGGCAATATTAATAGCAGTGTAGAAGGTGCAATCGAAGTTGAAGAACCTGTCATCGATTTGGATGCCATCAGTGCCCAATCGTTAGGATTAGTGCGTTCAATCCTGACAATGATAGCACTGGTTTCACTTATCTTATTGTGGTCTGAGTTACATTCAGCCTTCTCTTTTCTTGAAAATATCCGGCTTTGGGACGTAAGTACAACCATCAACGGTGTTGATAGCGTTCAGCCAATTACCCTAGGCTCCGTATTAATTGCAATCTTAGTTATTGTCATTACTACACAGCTTGTCCGTAACTTGCCAGCTCTGCTGGAACTCGCCCTGTTACAGCACTTAGTGCTGACACCGGGAACCGGTTATGCCATTACGACACTGACCAAATATAGCATTACTCTCATTGGTGGTCTGGTTGGTTTTTCTCTGGTGGGTATTGAATGGTCAAAAATACAATGGCTGATTGCTGCAATGGGGGTAGGGCTGGGTTTTGGCTTACAGGAAATTTTCACCAATATTATTTCTGGCCTGATCATCTTATTTGAAAAACCGATCCGCATTGGTGATACCGTGACTATCCGCGGTCTGACAGGCAGTATCACGAAGATCAATACGCGGGCAACAACGCTGTCTGACTGGGACAAAAAAGAGATTATTGTTCCCAACAAGGCCTTTATTACAGAGCAATTCATCAACTGGTCACTGTCTGACACAATCACGCGTATCGTCCTGACAATCCCTGTGCCGGCTGATATTGACTCCGCTAACGCCACCGACATATTAATGTCTGCCGCCAAAAGTTCGCCCTTTATTCTCGATAACCCGATGCCGGAAGTGTATTTAGTGGATTTGCAACAAGGCATTCAAATTTATGAACTACGTGCTTATGCCGCAGAAATGGGGCATCGTATGCCTGCCCGTCATGAAGTGCATCAACATATTTTGCAGGAATTCCGCAAACATGATATCACCTTGCCATTCCCACCATTCCAGGCACGGGTTGATATTTTTGGACAAGAAATCCGCAGTGCTACAACCAATTTCACGGGCCGTAATCCCCCACGCAGGCCGGGAGAACTGTAAGCATGAAAAAAAATATTTTTATCTCAATATTATTCACTTCTAATGTTGCTTTTTCTTCAACGAAAGCCGATTTAGATTACTGCGCCACAGTTGAATCTTGGGCTACTCAACAAGTGATAGAATCAGCATTTGAGAAAAATAAACAACTTGATAAGCTAAAAGCAACTTCGTTTCTAATAGAAAGAACCAAATTAATGGATGGCAGAAAAGAAATTAAGTTTGAAGATTGGGGGCAATTATATACTCAAACAATTAAAGTCATCATTCCATACGTCAATAATCAAAAGAAAAAAGTAACTTTTATTGCATCATCGATTATATCAGCAGAAGAGTGTTCATTAGGAATGCCGTCCTATTTTGACATAACACCTGATAATTATATTTTCAATAAAATATAGAACTATTTGTTAAACAAACGAGTGGCGTCACTTGAATTTTTTACCAAGTGACGCCACCTAAAAAAATGGTCATATATTCAATCCGTTGATTGGTATTAAACATAGTATTCACGTTCAATGAAGGTTCCGATGACTTTATCGTGTATTTCTGATGAATTAGAATAACCCAGCGTCTTGCGATTGCGTCGTTTAATTCGGCGCAAAGTCAAATTCTCCCTCTCAGCATCGCCTTTACCATGCTTTTTGACGAATTCCGTTTGCTGACAAAATCGACATTTTACTTCAACTGTTGCCATTTAATCTCTCCAAAAAATGGCGATTATACACAACCATCAACGGGTTGAATACGTGACCGTATATCTGTTTCGGTACGATGCTGGAATCCAGCCTTGCAAAGCAAACGCCATTAATAATGGCTTTAGTAGTATCGGTAGGATTAATGATTTATTGGTTAATCTGTAAGAAAATTAAATAAAGCCAGGGATATATCAGTCCATTATGCCTAATATCTATGATTTTTGATTTGCATAATATTTTCTTTTAAAAGGAGGACCGTGATCCCAACTTCCAAAAGAAAATATTTCCTTTTAATTAGCTCAAAATAACGACGATGAAATCAAATAGCATTAATGACGCATACCGATTGCCAATCGATTCATCCCATTCATAAGCGCAATCGCAAAAGTCAAATCAGAAATTTCCTGATCCGTGAAGTGATCTTTCAAAGGTAAATAAGCATAATCATCTGCGTGTGTCGTTACAATGTGAGTAAGCGCTTCAGCCCACTCCAACGCCGCTTTTTCACGGAGAGTAAACTGACTACTCACTCGCCATCCAGCTAATTCAGATAATCGACGTTCTGCCTCTTTATTTTCGCGCAAAACTTGAGAGTGTTTGTTTAAACAGAAAGAACAACCATTAATTTGAGATACTCGCAAATAGATCAATTCAATCAATTGCAAACCTAGCTGACTATTTTCCAGACCTTCTTTTACCGCACGAAAACCTTGCAATAGCTCTGGAGATAGGTTGTAGTAAGCGAGACGCAATTTACTCATAAATAATACTCATTATATTAATATTCCAGGAAACTATATTAAAAATGATTATTTTAAGCAAAGGAAGGAATTATTTTTTATAATAACTATTTATTTTAAGTTAAAAAGCATAAAAGAAGAATTGATTCAAACCCATATAATTCACCACATTAATTATATACCAATCTAACTTTAAGATGCGTATGATATCTCCCCCGCAAAGCGGGGGAGATATCAAGATTTCATATAGTGTTGTAAATTGCAATTTGAAGTTTATATGCGCATATATACCAATCTAACTTCAAGATGCGTGTGATTTCTCCCCGCGAAGCGGGGGAGAAATCAAGTTTAATATCGTGTTGTAAATTGCAACTTGAAGTTTAATGCGTATACTAGAAACACAACAACCAATTGATTTATATATAATAAATTAAATATTTTTAGATATTAATACTTTCTTTTTGGATCAGCACCGTACTCATTATCACCCTGAGTACCTTCCAACAGAGTAAATACGAATAAAATAATGCTGGCTACGGGAACGAAAGCTAATAAAAACCACCATCCAGAACAGTTAACATCGTGCAGTCGGCGTACTGTTACAGCAAGATTTGGAATAAAAGTAACAATGATATAAATCACCAACAATGCCAAACCAGCAATATCATTAATTACTGAAGCCAATGCTATAAGGGCCAGGAGTACAATCATGTTAAATAAAGAAAACATCCAATATTCTTTACGACGGGCACGGCCAGAGAATCCAGCATAATTTTTCAAAACACTTAGATACCAATTCATAATATCACTTCATCTAAATCAAATTATATAAAGGAAAAGCAGACAAACTATAAAGGATGATGAATTTTACACTTAATTATCTTTTAATTTCCATAGTCCATTACTAGTTGATAAACATTTCCTTATTTATACTATTATTAGATAGTGATTTAAAAAAACCTTACAAAAGTAAAATTAGAAACAGGAACTATATAAATATCTTTAATTCATATCAAAGTTACGCATAAATTTATCGGAAAAATAAGACACATTATTTTATGATTAACCCTAATTAGATTATCATTTACTTACTCAGCTAATAATCACACAGAAGCACAACTGTTCCAGATCAAATAATAAATCTAGGGGCAGTATCATTTTAGTACAATGAACTGCCATTTTATTGGTTTGATGTAAGATTATTTAAAAACTCACTCAAAAGGCATTAAACCAAATACAAATAACCTACGTTAATAAATACAGCAATAAAAAAATCAGTAATTCCTAATATAGTGGAAAATTATTGATAGAAATCGAGCACTGTCTACTGTTTTCAATATTGTTACCGGTTTTCTGTTTATATTAGGATTTACATTCAGTAATGATAATTCAGGTTCATAAAGAATCGTCATACCACGCTTTGCTCCCTCTAAAACAACATCTACGTAATTTTGTGTACTAGTGACAATAGTTTTATCAATTAACCATGCCACCGTCAGTGCATCATGAATCCAACACCCTGCCAGCCCTCTCGTTCTCATGGAATAATTCATCCATGGGCGAATCGTTTCGACTAAAAATTCACAAAGAGGATTATTAAATGTAGCTAAGTAATCCAAATCAGAATGTAGCATCTGAGTTTGTGTCGTCACGTCCATCGGCACTAAAGTAATATTTGCACCACTTGTCAACACGATATGAGCAGCTTCAGGATCAATGCCAAAGTTGGTATCTTTCTGATAACCAGGGACATCAAATACACCTCCCATGATGACAATTTCAGCTATAGATTCAGTAAATTTGGGATATAATTGCATCACATTAGCAACATTGGTTAAAGGACCAATCGCTACAAGCGTAATCTCACCGGGATTTTGGCATACAAGTTCACCAATTCCATGTACTGCTGATGAAGTAACCAAAGGAAATTGTTCAGGAGGAACAACCTCCTTCCATAAATCACGCAAACCATTTTGGTCAACGCTATGATCAAGTTTTTCACGCCACACTTTCATCGGCTCCAATAATCCTTGGGAAGCGCCACGTAACACAGGGATATTTTCGCCTAATCTCTGTAAAAGCGACTTTGCAACAGAATAACCAATTTCACTAGGCGTATTACCTGATACAGTAGAAATTAATTCAAGAGAAATTTGTGGAGCAGCTATGGCAAGAGCTAATGCAAGGCCATCATCAATATTTGCTCCTGCTATACCATTCCCTGGATCACAATCAATAATTAAACGCATACCTATTCTTTTACGTGAGATGAACAACCACAGGATTCTCCGATCTGTAAATCAAACTCAAATTCACATTCGAGAGCTTCCCCATTCCATGTTTTCAACATTTCAATAGCCGTTTTTGCCATTTTATCAATTGGCTGACATACCGCGGTCAAAGAAGGAAAGTTGAACCGCGATTGCTGCGTAGCATTGAAACAAACCAACGCGATATCATTAGGAACCTTTATTCCATGTTCTGACAACGCGCGAAGACATCCGAACGCCTGTAGCTCATTAGTCGCAAACAAAGCGCGAGGAAGTTTTCCTTTTAACATTTCCAACGTGACCTCATAACCTCCTGTACGAGTATAATCTGTTGAAAAGATCCACTCGTCATGCACAGTCAAGTTCGCCTGCTGTAACGCATCACACCAACCAGCGATACGATCTTGTGTATTTAACATATCACGGGGTCCACAGATGATGGCTATATCACAATATCCATGCTGAGTTAGGTGCTGAGTGGCCTTAAATGCGGCAAGTCTTTCATTTACAATAATTGCGCTGACATTGAGCTTCGCATCAACACGATCTAACATGACACATGGTGTTCCACTTTCTTGAATCAATTCAATATAAGGATGACGATCGACGCTGGTATATAGCAATCCATCAACCTGACGATGCAATAGGTTGTTGATAAGTTCCTTTTCTCGATTTCTGTCATCCCCAGAATCTCCTAATAAAAGAATCTGCCCATGTTTGAATGCTTCTTGCTGCAATGCATGAGCCATTGAGGAAATAAAAGGATTAGATATATTAGGTACAATAAGACCATAAGTTTGCGTCATTCCTGAGACAAGAG
Organism: Xenorhabdus sp. SGI 60; assembly: GCF_056632175.1. Classification (NCBI taxonomy): domain Bacteria; kingdom Pseudomonadati; phylum Pseudomonadota; class Gammaproteobacteria; order Enterobacterales; family Morganellaceae; genus Xenorhabdus; species Xenorhabdus sp. SGI 60. The sequence continues at coordinate 3,938,170 of NZ_CP196860.1, forward strand.
CTTTCGCAATACCATTTGGCCTATAACCCGTTTTTTGGATAGCTGCCAATACGCGTTGCCGAGTCGCTTCTGCAACAGGCCTGGGACCATTGTTAACAACATAACTGACTACAGCTACAGATGTGCCTGCTTCTTTGGCAACGTCGGTACGAGTCACTCGTTTAGGATGTAACTTCATGACATTTACTTAATTAATTTGTAGGAGAAGGTTATGACTTAAATAATTTAGAGAATAAAATACCATGCTTTGAGATGTAATAAACATTTGGCACGAATCAAATAATGTTAATTCATGCCAAAGTTATCGATAGTGAGTTAATACTTCGAAGTATTAAATAGCATCATCAGGTAAATTTAGGTCCCTACCTCGTGTCTCTGGGGCAAAAAACGTTGTTATAAAACCAATTCCTGCCATAAATGCAAAATAAAATGCGATGGGCCACCAATGCCCAGTAAAAGACAATAGTGCTGACGCCACCAATGGCGCAGAACCCCCAGATAAAATGGAACCTAATTCTTTTGCAAAGGCCATTTTTGCGTAACGATTTCTCACTCCAAACAGCTCTACTCCCCATGCTGCCTGAACGCCAAATATCCCCAAAGAAGCCAATCCTATACCTACAACAATTGTTGAAATCACAATGATAGGCTCGCGGCTGTCCAGTAAGATAAAAGCAGGCACAGAATATAAGATCAATAATAGACAAAACCAACGATATACAATTCGGCGCCCAAAACGGTCAGATAAATAACCCGATAAAGGAATGATCAAAAAACCTAGTGCTGAAGCAATAAAGACAGCTATTGTTGGTATAGATTTATCTATTACTAATACCTTTGCAACATAACCAATGATAAATCCCTGAGCCAGGTAGGATGGTCCGTTTTCTCCGATGCGCAAACCAACCATGATCCAGAACGCTTTTGTTCGTTTCCAAAAGCTTCGATGCTCTCGTTCGATTTTATTTGCAGGTTTATCACTTAATATCTTTGAATTACGGGATTCCAGAGCCATTTTATAACGCCGAAATACTGGAGACTCATTCATATTCCATCGGATAAATAAGGCAACTACTGTAAGTAATAAACTAGACAGAAATGGAATACGCCATCCCCAATCGAGCAAGCTCTCTTTATCCATTGTCAGCACTAGCAACCAAATCAGTGATGCCAATAATGTTCCACTATTGGAACCAAGAGCAATAATAGAAGAAACCAAACCACGTTTTTTCGGAGGAGCATATTCTCCTAGAATCACTGTACCACCGGAAAGTTCAGCGCCAGCCCCTAACCCTTGCGTAAACCTTAAGATAACGAGACAAATAGGAGCCCACACACCAATTTGAGCATAACTCGGAATAAGCCCAATGAATGTTGTAGAGATCCCCATAAGCATTATGGTTGTCACCATGACAATCTTACGTCCCTTGCGATCTCCCAACCATCCAAACAATAAGGCACCAATAGGCCGTGCGACAAATCCAACTGAATAGGTAGCAAAACTGGAAAGTAAAGCAACCATTGGTGTCATATCAGGAAAAAATACATCACTAAAGATAATTCCCGCAGCTAAACCGTAAAGTGCAAAATCAGCATATTCCATTGCCGTACCCAACCAACAAGAGAAAGCGGCGCGATAAAAATCCTTGTGCCCTTGTCGAGTAACCAAACATACTTCGGATGTATGTCGTTCCCCCGTTAAGGGCACCTTTACATTTGCAAACTGCATAAGATGTTCCCTGAATGTTGGAACAGTAAATTAACAATTTCGATGTTATAAACCGGAAAAAGATTTTTTCATAGTTATATTTATATTATTTTTACTTAACATCTTATCTACTCGAGTAGATTTTGCAAATGTAAAAACATAATAATTTTATTTCAGTCACAAATATTAGATAAAAATGCAGAACCCACAATCCATAAAAAAACAAAAACATGTATCAAAATTTGTTTTACAAAAAAATATTAATGTTACCCTAATCTTTTCAACTGTAAATTATGACTTTAAATTGTTAAACATGAAAAACAATGAAATTGAAATAGCCATAAATAAAACAACCTAACATCATGAAAATAAACAAATTACAATGAAATTAATATATTGAATGTTTAGAAGGGTGTTTTTTTAATTGTTAACATTGAGATAGCTAAGTAGCAAATAATTTTAACTCTTATTCCTCACTGTAACCACTACGACTTCATGATTATATTACGAAAAACATCACCACATATCACAAAACCAGAAAAAATATTTTTTAGATAAAAAACTAAATTAAGTGAAATTTAACCTTATATACGCATTAAACTTCAAGTTGCAATTTACAACACTATACGAAACCTGATTTTCCCCGCTTCGCGGGGAGAAATCACACGCATCTTGAAGTTAGATTGGCATATGATAATTAGAAATAACTCGTACTATTAACCATCGTAATCAACGTTAAATTTACCAAAAACAGCATCCGATGTGATGCTGTTTTCAAACAATTAGCTTCTTTAAACCTGATACATTTTCCGTAAATAACAAGAAACGGCATCTTCTGCGTTGGAACCAATGACTTCCATATCAAGTAAAATATCTTTCAAGCGCTGATGCGCTCCCTGCATGATACAGCCTTTACCGGCCACACTTAACATTTCTCGATCGTTCATACCATCGCCAAAAGCAATGCAGTCATTTAATTGATACCCGATCAATTGACAAACTTGCTCCAATGCATGACCTTTAGAAACACCACCAGCCATCACTTCCAAACAATTCCTCAGTGAAAAACTGACATTAACCCTTTCCCCCCAACGTGCTTTAATCCTCTCTTCCAAATCCACCAAATAATCATGATCTTCACTGGTGTAGTAAACCTTGCATACGCCATCCGTGGGAAAATTATCGCGCTGAAAAAGTTGGTAATGGAAAACTGACTCCTGAAAAAACTCTTTCTGTTCAGGCGCTTCTCTATTTATTAGCCAATCATCATTATTGAAATAATTAGTCAGGACATCGGGATTATCAAACTCTAATAAACACAAATCATGGGCAATATCCGGATCTAAGTTATGGCTAAATACCAATTCATCCTGGGTATTGTGAACCCTTGCACCGTTGGAAGTGATCATATAAGCATCAATGCCCAATCCATCACGGATCTGTCCCACATCAATATGATGCCGCCCTGTTGCAAAAACAAAATGAATCCCTTGTTCCGTCAATAAGTTCAACGTTTCCTTGGTATACGGGGTTAATTTATGGTCGGGAGATAACAAAGTGCCATCTAAATCTGAAGCAACAACATGATACATGGTTATGGTTCCTAAACTAAATCAGTTCTGGTCAAAAAAATCACAAATTGCATTGAGGGCCTGCGCTCGCAATGCATCTTTTTCGAACAGGATTTCGTGGTGAGCCCCCTGGATAATCAGGGGATTTTGGTGCGATGCACAAAAAGCCAATAACTCCCGATGACTGACTATCTTATCTTCACTTGCTTGTAATACGATGAGTGGCGTTTGAATTTTGCCCGCATTTTCAATCAGATTATCGCCTATCAGCATACTTTCACGCATCCAATGGTAAGTTGGCCCCCCAAGGCGCAATTCAGGATAATCAGTATAGTAACGCAAATAACGCTGATAACGCGCATAACTGTGGGTTAATAGATTAATAAAATAGGGTAATGGCCGCCATTGCCCCGTTGACAGGGCATAAGCATTACGTCTTTTGATATTGGGTTCCGCCTGATTAACCAGAAAATTCGCCAACCAGCGCGGCATGGGTAAGTTAATACCAAACATCGGCGCACATAACGCCACAGCACGAAAAATCGGTTCCTGGTAACGCACCAGAAAACGGCTCAAAATCGCGCCCCCCATTGAATGGGCCAGAGCATAACAGCGATGAGACTGACGAGGCGCTACTTCAAGCTCAATAAATTTAGCTAAGTCATCCACATAATGATCGAACTCTTCAACATGGCCTTTCTGTCGATCGTCTAACATTCTCCCTGAACGGCCTTGCCCACGATGATCAATAATGAAAACATCGTAACCCAGATGATAAAAATCATAGGCCACTTCAGGATATTTCACGTAACTTTCACTACGGCCAGGCAAAATGACGAGTGTTTTGTCATGATGGAAGGAACAAAAGGAGACATAATGGATGGAAATATCATCAACTCCTACAAATTGCCGTTCTTCCCTTGTTTGCCAAAAATCCAGTAATAGTCCATTCGTAAAGGCTGAGAACTGAGGTTCACGGTTTAACCAGCTAGCTTTCAATATCTCAGATACCATTCGTTATCCTCAGTTCACTGTCCTTTCGTTATTCAAATCTTTCAGTTACTCGAATTCTTCAAAATGCTCTCGGATTAAGGTCATAAATGCATCACCAAAACGCTCTAATTTCCGCTGACCAACGCCATTAATCAGCAAAAGTTCATCCGGCGTTATTGGGCACTGTTCTGCCATCTCAATTAACGTGACATCATTGAAAACAACAAAGGGTGGAATATTGTTTTCATCAGCAATGGATTTACGCAATTTGCGTAACTTAGAAAATAATTTGCGATCATAATTGCCGCTGTATGATTTGTTTTGCTGATTGCGGCTTTTCAAGTTTTGGATACGTGGTACGGCAAGTTGCAGAGGCACTTCGCCACGTAATATAGGTCGTGCAGCCTCTGTCAATTGCAGCGCAGAATAGTTGGCAATATTTTGGCTGATCAGCCCCAGGTGAATAAGCTGACGCAAAACGCTCATCCAATGTTCCTGACTCTGCTCTTTACCCATGCCATAAACAGGCAGCTTGTCGTGCCCAAAATCTCTAATGCGTTGATTATTCGCACCACGTAGCACTTCTACAATATAGCCAATCCCAAAACGTTGTCCAACGCGATAGATACAGGACAGCGCTTTCTGTGCTTCCACCAGACCGTCGTAACGTTTGGGAGGATCAAGGCAAATATCACAGTTGCCACAAGCTGTTTGGCGGCTTTCCCCGAAATAATTCAACAATACCAAGCGCCGACAAGTCTGCGCCTGTGCAAATGCGCCCATAGCATTGAGTTTATGCCGCTCAATATCCTGTTGTTCACCAGTAGGTTTTTCTTCTAAACAGCGACGCAGCCATACCATATCCGCAGGATCGTAAAACAGCACGGCTTCCGCCGGTAAGCCATCTCGCCCAGCCCGGCCAGTTTCCTGATAATAAGATTCGATATTACGGGGAATATCAAAGTGCACAACAAAGCGCACATTAGGTTTGTTAATTCCCATACCAAATGCAACCGTTGCTACAACGATCTGCAAATCATCTCGCTGGAAGGCATCTTGTACCCATGCCCGTTGACTGTTTTCCAGCCCCGCATGGTAAGGCGCAACACTTAACCCCCGTTTTTGCAGACGCACCGCGGTTTCTTCCACTTTATTACGGCTATTGCAATAGATAATGCCACTTTTTCCCTGCTGACCTCGGACAAATGACCAAAGCTGATCAAGGGGTTTGTATTTTTCAACTAAGGTATAGCGAATATTGGGACGATCAAAGCTGCTGATATGGATAATCGGCTCATGCAACTCCAATAAACGTACGATATCCTGACGGGTCGCTTTATCTGCTGTAGCTGTTAGTGCAATCACTGGAAGCTCGGGGAAACGACGACGAAGTTGCCCTAATGCTCGATATTCTGGGCGAAAATCATGCCCCCATTGAGAAATACAATGAGCTTCATCGACAGCCAATAAAACAGGCTGCCAGTCGCGAAGTTGATCAAGAAAGTTATCCGTTACCAACCGTTCAGGGGCGATATAAAGCAGTTTAATACTTCCCTTACGACAACGTTGAATGATATCAAATTGCTGTTCACGATTTTGAGTTGAGTTCAGGCAATCCGCTTCAACACCATTCGCACGTAGCTGATCAACCTGGTCTTTCATCAATGAAATGAGTGGAGACACAACCAGAGTCAGCCCATTTTTAACCAATGCGGGGATCTGGTAGCACAGTGACTTACCGCCTCCCGTTGGCATAATCACCAGACAGTCGCGTCCGTCAAGAACGGCGTCAATCACTTGCTGCTGCCCCGGACGAAATTGCTGGTATCCGAATGTTTTTCGTAATGCTTGTTCAGCCAGCGATGCCGTGCTGATAAGTTCTGCGGTAGACACGCCTTTCCTCGATCGTTAGAAACTAATCCCTGAAAAAGCCTAAAAACAGGCTATAAAAATACAGTCGCGATCCAATCGCCTGTATATAAAAAATTACCGCTTATTCTACACACTATATGGTTATTTTTTGTAGTCCATTTTTTTTCATGAATTGTTTCTCGAAGCGCTTCACAGACTGGCAAAGTCGATAATGAAAGCATAAACTTAACAAGATATTAACTATATAAATTCATTTAATACCCGTTGATTTTACTTTTCATTATCAGGTTATCAGGAAAATCACCATGGAAAATATTCAGCCAGTAGACACTCTCTTAACGCCAGAAGAAGCCCGTAAATTTATCGGTGAACTCTTTGTTTATCATATGCCATTCAATCAATTGTTAGGTCTCGAACTGCTCCGCTTCGAACAAGACTACGCAGAATTGAAATTTTGCTACCAAGAAAAATTGGTAGGTAATATGATTCATAAAATTCTACACGGTGGCGCGATCGCTTCCATATTAGATGTTGCTGGAGGGCTGGTTTGTGCAGGCAACGCATTGACATCCATTGAAACAATGACCATCGCAGAGATCCAAAAACGTCTAACCACATTGGGCACTATTGATTTGCGCGTGGATTACCTGCGCCCCGGACGAGGCGAAGTATTTACTGCCAGTTGCAATCTTATTCGCGCTGGCAATAAAGTCTCTGTCGCCAGAATTGAATTGCATAATGAAAAACAGATGCATATCGCCAGTGCAATGGGGACTTATTTGGTTGGTTGATGTTTTCAAACCCCAATACCTAAAACTAATACCCAGTTCATGCCCAGAATACAGACTTAAAATAAATGAAGGAATGTGCCAGCAATTATCGAAGCTGGCCGCTTTAAGCCACGGCGATGAAACGGAGAATTAAGTTGCGTCATGCCGTGAACGGTTGCGGGCGCTGCTTGGCAACAATCCGGCGGTCGAGCCGCTGGTGCATCGTCAGAGCTGCTTCGGGATGCGGTCGGGCAGCAGGCGCTGCTGTCACGGGTGGTTGAGTTCTATCACCAGACTTTGCTAAATGCGCCGGAAGCCCATCAGTATCTGAAAAAACGCCGCCTTTACTACCCTGAGCTGGTCAGTCATTTTAAGCTCGGCTTTGCCAACCGGACACTCGGTTATCGCTTACCGGAGAAGAAAATCAAAGCGGGCGCTGAGATCCGTGCCCGGCTTCAGGCGGTCGGGCTAATGCGGGAGAGCGGGCACGAACACTTCAGCGGCTCGCTGGTTGTGCCGGTGATCGGTCTAGACGGGCAAATACAGGAAATGTATGGCCGTAAAATCACGGATTGGCTGCGGGCAGGCACACCGCTGCATCTGTATTTACCGGGTGAACATGGCGGTGTCTGGAATGAAGCCGCGGCTGGTCGGTTCGGCCTCGGTGATCCTGTGTGAATCTCTGATTGATGCGATGTCGTTCTGGTGTGCGGGTTATCGCAATGTCACCTGTTCGTATGGCGTTCACGGCTTTACCGAGAAGCATACGGGAAGCCCACTGGACCAGGAGGTATGAGACAGGTGCATATTGCCTATGACAATGATAAGGCAGACAATGAAGCGGCGGTAGGACTGGCGTCAGAGCTGCAGTTGCCAATGGGCGGATGATGCTGGCAGGTGGCGTTCCTGAAGGGCAGTGATGCCAATCGTTTTAGCTGCGACGTGGCAGACCCCGGAAACGGCTTTCGGTCAGTTACTTGAGAGTCCGAGCCAATGCGGGAAGAATGAAGAAACGCCGCGCTGGAGAGCAGATGCCATTCGCGGGCGACGTCGTCAGTCCGCGGCGGCATTAGTGGCAGAAGCGGGCGTGGTGACAACGCTGGAGGCCAACGGGGATATGCGTTGTTCAGCCGGAAGGAGCACAGGAGTGGCGGCTGCGCGGCGGTGCCGCCGAAAATCGGTGCGGCGGTAATGAAAATCAATGTGCAGTTACTATATAAAAACAGCGGCGCGTTGTTCTTGGATAGTCTCGATATCCTGAGCGCCCGTGCGCGTGACAGGGGGAGTCGTGCCAATGGCAGGAAAGCGGAGCTGGCGACTTACCGGATACGCTGATTAAGCGGACACTGGGGCGGGTATTACTGGAGCTCGAGGATGGCAGCAGAAAGACGGACCGCGGCATCTTGGAATGCGTGAGTGACAGTGAGCAGCAGCTGCGTTGAAGTTGTTGCAAGATCCGGCGTTGGTCAGCCGTATTACGACGGATTTAGCCGCCTGTGGCGTGGTCGGTGAATCACTAATGTGCTGGCAGGGTAATCTGGCGGCGGTGAGCCGAAAGTGACAAACCCTTAGCCGTCCTGATCCAGAGCAGCAGCGCCGCCGGAAAGAGCAGATTAATGGATGCGGTGCTAAACTTGATCCCGGAAGAAGAACGTATCCAGTACAGCGCCATGACCGGGCAGAGCCTGTTTTACCTCGGTGAAACTAATCTCCAGCATAAGATTTTAGCTATCGCGGAAGAAGAAGGTGTGCGGCAGGCAGCGTATGCGCTCAAGCTGTTGCAGACAGACGGCGAACTAACGATGGCAAGCACGGAGGAAAGACGAAGCGACGGGCAATCTGGTGACAAAAAGCTATACCGTCAAAGGTCCGGTGATGCTGATGCTCACCACAACGGCGATTGATATTGACGAAGAGTGCTCAATCGTTGTCTGGTGCTGACGGTCAACGAATCCCGCGAACAGACCGAAGCTATCCATGCGGTACAGCGCCAGAAGCAGACACTCGCCGGCTTGCTGGCTGAGAACGAGCGCGACTATCTGACACAACTTCACCAGAACGCCCAGCGGTTGCTGAAACCGCTAAATGTGGTCAACCCCTATGCCAGGCCCAGCTCACCTTTATGTCTGATAAAACCCGTACCCGCCGCGACCATATGAAATACCTGACACTCATTCAGAGTATCGCCCTGCTGCACCAGCACCAGCGGGACATCAAAACCGCCGATCATCGTGGCAAGGTGCTTGAATACATCGAAGTGACCAAAGACGATATCCGGCTGGCCAATCAGTTGGCGCATGAAATCTTAGGCCGGACACTGGACGAAATGCCGCCACAGACGCGCAAGCTGTTATTACTGATCCAGTGGCCTTGTCATTTTGCGGCACGTGTCCCACGGTGTAATAACGTTCTGTCTTAGCTATTTATAACTTAGCTATTTATAAAAAAATAACCCGAAAAATATCGCAATACACTGTTTTTAATTGGAATTACTGAGAAAAAATTTTAAGTTAAAAAGAAATTAAATTATGAATAACAGATGAAACAAGAATCAGATTGTAGATTGTATAAAAATAGATAACCCTGTTACCTAAACATAATAATTTAGCGTAAAGTGCTATTTGGCTAAGTGGAAAAATTTAATTTATTATTCATGCGATTAACTACTTGTAAATCATTCATCCCAATGACAAATTGTATAGGTCTATGAGCTATCACCTTAACCAGCTCTTCTGATTTTCTGAACATTCTCTAAACATTCAAGGATATTATGAGTAACCAACAGACTGCCAAAGGTATCTTGTATGCCTTGGGGGCTTATCTTATTTGGGGATTTGCGCCTATCTACTTCAAAGCCATACAAAATGTGCCACCCGATGAAATCGTATCACACCGTGTTATATGGTCAGTTTTTTTTATGGTACTGTTGCTGACAATGACTCGTCACTGGCGCCAGGTTTGGGCTGTTATTCACCAGCCGAAGATACTGCTATTACTAGGCATCACTGCCTTCACTATTACCAGTAACTGGCTTACCTATATCTGGGCAGTCAATAATGGGCACTTGCTGGAAGCAAGTCTGGGGTATTTTATTAGCCCACTGGTTAATGTGCTGTTTGGTATGATATTTCTTGGTGAACGTTTTCGCCGTATGCAGTGGGTTGCCGTAGGATTGGCCTTTACCGGAGTATTGATCCAGCTATGGCAGTTTGGTTCTGTACCGGTGATTGGTTTGTACTTAGCGACGACGTTTGCTGTCTATGGGCTGATCCGCAAAAAATTAGGGATTGATGCACAGACGGGGATGTTGATTGAGACAACCTGGGTATTCCCGGTCGCCCTAATTTACCTGCTGTTTTTCACCCATAGCCCAACAAGTAATATGTCGGATAATACGTACTCTTTGAACCTCATGTTGATTGCTGCCGGTATTATTACGACGGTGCCACTGCTGCTCTTCACCGCAGCCGCTGCGCATCTGCGTTTATCTACGCTGGGCTTCTTCCAGTATCTTGGCCCAACATTGATGTTCTTATTGGCAACGCTAGTTTATGGCGAGGAAATTGGTCCCGATCGTCTGATTACTTTTGGCTTTATCTGGGCTGCCCTGATTTTGTTTATACTGGATGCGCTCTATACGCAACGTCGTTTACGGAAGTAGCCAAATTCCTTCAACGAGCACCAGTATCTATAAAATGTCTAAACTGACCCAAGGTATTACAAAATTTGGGTCATTTCTTCATAAATTCGAAATAGATTTCAAATTTCATATAATGTTCCTGAAGCATAGATACTATATATAATTGGAGTTAGTAAAATCAGATTGCAAAGCAACCACTTAGATAATAAGACAGATAGCTGGTGAGATGGTTACAGCCAATTTTTGCGTTTGAAGTAGAGATAAGGGGCCAAACCCGCTGCTATCATCAATCCAATCGCCGCAGGATAGCCGAATGTCCAATGCAGCTCCGGCATAAATTCGAAGTTCATACCGTAGCTGGACGCGACTAATGTTGGAGGCAGGAATACCACCGAAACAACCGAGAAGATCTTGATAATTCGGCTTTGTTCGATGTTGATAAAGCCCATCGCCGCCTGCATCAAGAAGTTCACTTTCTGGAACAGGGATTCATTGTGCGGCAGCAAGGATTCAATATCCCGCAGAATTTCACGAGCCTGTTCCAATTGATTGGCAGGCAAGCGAGCACGGCGCACAAGGAAGTTCAGGGCGCGCTGGCTATCCATCAGACACAAGCGAACTTTCCAGCCAATATCTTCCTGTTCAGCAAGGTTAGACAAAGCAGAATCAAACTCATCGCCCTGTTTGCCTTTCATAATGACCCGACTCAGAGATTCAAGCGCACTATAGATGTTTTCAATGACATCGGCCAATTGCTCGATTTTGGTTTCGAACAAGTCCATCAATAACTCATAGGCATTCCCGTCAACCATCGTCTGGTTACGGGCACGCATACGGTATAATCGGAATGCAGGGAGTTCACGCTCTCGCAATGTGTAGAGACGACCGTCACGGATGGTAAATGCGACTGTCGAGTTGCCAGCATGGTCTTCGGCATCTTCAAAGTAGAAGAATGAATGGACGTGCATACCATCTTCATCTTCAAAAAAACGGGCTGATGCCTCGATGTCATCCAACTCGGTGCGGGTCGCCAGGACTTGTCCCAGCTCATTCTGGACACGGAGGCGATCATCATCCCCCAGACCCACTAAATCTACCCACATGGAATCAGATAACTTATCACCTTCTTCAAGTTCAAGACGGAGCAGGCGATTATTCTCTAATTTAAATGCGTTCAGCATGTACCATAAGTCTCCTTATACTCCCTACGCTTATCGTAAGGCGCGAATGTTACGCTTAGAAGAAAAAGTCTGTCAACATTCAACCGGATTATTGGCCTGTTTCGAGTCGGGCATAAGCGGCCACCAGCCACTTAATGCCTTCACCCTGAAACGCGATTTGCAAGCGGCAATGCTCCCCACTGCCTTCTATATTGATAATCGTCCCTTCACCAAATTTGGGATGGCGTACACGCTGTCCAAGTGCATAACCACTGTCATTGGCACTGACAGGCGTACCCAGTCGTTTGTGGCTGACCGGACGGGATACCGTTGCCCGCAAGCGAACTTCTGTCACGCATTCTGTCGGTAATTCTCCAATAAAACGAGATGGGCGATGATGCACTTCCTTGCCATATAAACGACGGCTTTCCGCATAAGTCAGCGTCAGTTTTGCCATCGCCCTGGTAACGCCTACATAAGCCAGGCGGCGCTCTTCCTCCAGCCGACCACCTTCTTCGATGGACATCTGACTCGGAAACATGCCTTCTTCCATACCCACAATAAAAACTTGCGGGAATTCCAAACCCTTCGCTGAGTGCAAGGTCATCAGTTGCACCGCATCCTGATAGGCATCTGCCTGACCTTCCCCTGATTCAAGTGCGGCATGGGAAAGGAAGGCTTGCAATGGCAGCAGGTTTTCATCTTCATCCTGATAGCTGAATTGGCGGGTTGCCGTGACCAATTCTTCAAGGTTTTCGATACGCGCTTGCGCCTTTTCACCTTTTTCCTGCTGATACATGGCCCACAGGCCAGAATCACGGATAATGCGATCGGTCAGCACATGCAACGGCATCTCCTGCGTTTCCGTTTCCAGCGCATCAATCAATTCGATGAAGCGTTGCAGCGCAGATGCCGCACGGCCAGCCAACACTTTCTCCTGTATCAATACCAAACTACTTTCCCACAAGGTTCTTTGCTGATCCCGCGCAACCTGACGCACAACATCAAGCGTTCTGTCACCAATGCCGCGTGTTGGTGTATTCACCACGCGCTCAAAAGCAGCATCATCGTGACGGTTTGTTACCAGACGCAAGTAGGATAAGGCATCTTTGATTTCCTGACGTTCGAAGAAACGCTGGCCACCATAAATGCGGTAAGGCATGGAAGCCTGCAACAAGGCTTCTTCCAGTACGCGGGATTGGGCATTGCTTCGATACAGGATCGCACACTCTTTCAGTGCACCGCCATTATCCAGCCAATGCTTGATACGGCCGACAACATAACGGGACTCATCCAATTCATTGAAGGCGCAATAAAGTGAAATTGGCTCTCCCTCGCTGCCTTCTGTCCACAAGTTCTTGCCCAAACGATCACTGTTATGAGCAATCAGAGCATTGGCAGCTTTAAGGATATTGCTGGTCGAACGGTAATTCTGTTCCAGACGCAGCGTTTCCGCTCCCTGAAAGTCCTTGAGAAAACGCTGGATATTTTCTACCTGCGCACCACGCCAGCCATAAATGGACTGGTCATCGTCCCCGACAATCATGACCTTACCGCTATCACCAGCCAGAAGGCGAATCCAGGCGTATTGAATGTTGTTGGTATCCTGAAATTCATCCACCAGAATATTAGTGAAGCGTTCACGATAATGTTGCAGGATTTGTGGCTTATTCAGCCAAAGTTCATGGGCGCGTAGCAACAATTCTGCAAAATCCACCAGCCCTGCGCGGTCACACGCTTCCTGATAAGCCTGGTAGATTTTCAGCCAGGTCGCCTCTACCGGATTGCCATATATTTCAATGTGTTGCGGACGCAATCCTTCATCTTTTTTGCCATTGATGTACCACATCCCCTGACGGGCTGACCACTGTTTTTCATCCAGATTCATCGCTTTGATGATACGTTTGATGAGGCGGTGCTGATCTTCGCTGTCAAGGATCTGAAAATCCTGCGGCAGATTTGCATCAAGGTGATGAGCGCGCAGCAAGCGGTGAGCAAGTCCATGGAATGTGCCGATCCACATTCCGCCCTGACTGGTGCCAATCAGGTTTTCGATTCGGTGCCGCATCTCAGCAGCCGCTTTATTGGTAAACGTGACCGCCATAATGGAAAATGGCGCGGCATTTTCAACTGACAGTAACCAGGCAATCCGATGTACCAACACGCGCGTTTTACCACTGCCAGCCCCAGCCAGCACCAGCATGTTACTGCGGTGTGCTGCGACCGCTTCACGTTGTTTATCATTGAGGCTTTCGAGCAGATAAGAAACGTCCATAATTACCGTCAGTTGTGAGTATTTTTATACAGATTTCAATCTGAAATTATATCAGTGCTATCAAAGAAGCCAAATCAGAAATCTCAATATGTGGAACCAAACGTCCTTCAGGCTCCTGCGTCAAATTTTTATTTTCGATGTTAATCCAACAAGCTTGCATACCACTGCAAAGTGCTCCTTCTACATCTGTATTCAGATTATCCCCCACATGCAGGATCTGATTTATAGGCAGATTGAGCCTCTCTGCCGCGAGCTGGTACATATCCGGGTAAGGTTTGGAGCGCCCATCTATGCCCGCTTTCAATACAAATTCAAAATAACGGGCAAGCCCACATGCAGCGGGTTCAGCGTTCCCATTGGTAATTGCCACTAACGGCATTTTTTCCGCCAGTACGAACAACGTCTTATGAGTCGATTCAGAAACAGTAATTTGGTTACGCCAGTACTTAAAGCAGGACATAATTTCATTCGTACCGCGTACCGCTTCTTCATGATTGAAGCCATGGTGAGTAAACATGAGTTCTACGGATTGTCGTCGCCATGAAGTCACATCATGATAAATCTCCGGCTCCCGTTCAAGAACCGTCTGACGATATAAATGCAGATCTTCATACCCAAAGTGACCGAATTTGGCATCGTACTTCCTGATAAAACACAATACTTCTTTTTCGGTTTTATCGATGACAGGATGATTATTGTAAAGCGTATCATCCAGATCGAATGTCATCGCCGCAAACGGCGCGATAGGCCGATAAAAACGCATTATGATTTTCCTCGTTTGGCTCTGGGGTGAGCCACATCATAGACTTTGGTCAGGTGCTGAAAATCCAAATGGGTATAGATCTGGGTGGTCGACAGATTCGCGTGACCCAGTAATTCCTGCACTGCCCGCAGATCACCGCTGGACTCCAGAATATGTGTGGCAAAAGAGTGACGCAATTTATGAGGGTTAACATGGCTGCTAACACCTTGTCGAATCCCCCGCTGTGCAAATCGTTTCTGTACGTTACGGGCAGAGATACGTTTCCCGCTCTTGGTGGAAATGAACAGCGCGTTATCTTCCGGCTCAAACAACTCTCGCATTTCCAACCAACGCCGGAGCCATTCCTGTGCCATACGGCCGAACGGTACTTTACGCTCTTTACTGCCCTTACCATGTACCCAGACTTCTCCACTCGCCAAATCCAAATGGCGACAATCCAGTCCCACCAGTTCAGACAAACGCAATCCCGCTCCGTACATCACTTCGAGCATGGTTCTGTCACGCACTGACAGCGGATCGTTCAGATTAATATTGAGCAGTTGGTTAACTTCATCCACATCCATATTTTTAGGTAAGTGACGTTTTTTACGCGGGGTACTGACTGTTTTAGCCGGATTAGCTGCCAGCTTATTTTGCATCACCATCCAGTCAAGAAAGCTGCGCAAAGAAGAGAAACGCAAGGCAAGACTGGCAGACTGCAATCCTGCCCGCCGACTGCGGGAGGCAAACATCCTGACCTTAACTGAATCTAATTCCTGCCATTCACGTATCCCCATCTCCCGTGACATTTCCGCCAAAACGGCCAAATGGCGCCGATAGTGAGTGATTGTGACGGGGCTTAAACGTCGCTCAACCCGCAAATAGTGTAAGAAGTCTTCCACGGGCGCTAACAGTAAATCAATCGGCTGAGTCATGTGCGTTCAATCCAACGGGACAACAAACCCGGCAACAGCTTCGCCAAATGGGCGAGAATGTCAGTTCCCATGCCTTCGTGATAGTGCTGTTTATTATGGCTATTGAAAATGACCATGCCCAACTCCCCTCGTGATCCCAAAAGGGAAATCGCCACTGAACCAACATGACGTGCCTGTGGCATCAACAATAAAATCTCTGGGCCATACAACCGGCCAAGATAATGATTTTTTTCACCAAATCGCTTAATGCGGACGGATTCAAAAGCCTGACGGGAAATCGCCAGCTCCGGTACATTCAGTGGTGCGCCAATATGCCATTGATCACTGAACAACCGAATATAACTGTTACTTAATCCCAATGTTTTTGACCATGAACTTAAGCAGGAAAGAAAGTCCTGTAAACTCTTGGCACCAGAGAGATCTGTCAGTAATTGCAATAGGCTACTGAACAGCACTTCATTCTGTTTCGCCTGCTCTATCAAATGGTTCAGATCGTCTTCCAAATAACAGATACGTTTCCTCTGGCGGTTCATATGCCATTCCATTAAAGAAACACATTCCCGCACTGGATGGGGAACTCTTATCTTATCGACCATATTGGCATTACGGATAAAAAAATCTGGATTATTCAATAAATAATCCACGACTGTCTGATCATCCAGCCTGTTTCCAATGTGCAATGGATCGTCTTTTTTACTCATTTTCCAATGCCCCATATTTCAAGAGAGACTCAGCGAATACAGAATCAATCACAAATGAATCGTACCATCATAGACATGGGTTGCAGGCCCCGTCATAAAAAGTGGTTTGCCCTGCCCATCCCAGCGAATTTGCAGTACCCCACCCGGAAGATCAACCCGAACCTGATTATCCAACAGATCCTGCAGGATACCGACAGCTACTGCGGCACATGCACCGCTGCCACATGCCCGTGTCTCACCAGCACCGCGCTCAAAGACACGCAACCGAATATGGCCCCGATTTATTATCTGCATGAAACCAATATTGGCTCGTTCAGGAAAACGTTCATGGCTTTCCAATACGGGTCCCAATATTTCCACTTCGGCAGTGTCGACATCCTCAACCTGTATGACACAATGAGGGTTTCCCATTGATACAACGCCACAAAGTATCGTACGTTCGTTAGTACGAATAATATAGGTTTTCTCAGCCTTATTGGCGCGAAAGGGAATACGCTGCGGCTCAAAATCCGGCTCTCCCATGTTGACACAGACCTGGTCATCATTTGTGATGCTCAATATCATTTGGCCCGCTCGCGTGCTGACTTTGATATCTCGTTTATTGGTCAACCCCTTGAGACGGACAAAACGGGCAAAACAACGTGCGCCATTACCACACTGGGAAACTTCACTGCCGTCAGCATTAAAAATGCGGTAGTGAAAGTCTAAGTCAGGATCATAGGGCGCTTCAACAATCAAAAGTTGATCAAAACCCACCCCAGTATTCCGGTTAGCCAGACGGCATATTAACTCTGGAGAAAAATAAATATTTTGCGTCACTGCATCAACGACCATAAAGTCATTACCAAGACCATGCATTTTGGAGAACTGCATATACGACTCCAAGAGAAATCACATCACCGAATCACTATCATTAAGCATTCATCAATATATTGTCTTTAAGTAAGCTGTTTTCTAACAACTTTTCTGGCTGCACCTTATCCATTTTGTGCATAGATACCTGTGTTGCAGATGTTTTTGCAGGAGGAAAATAGAGAGGCCCTTTCAAGCCACAACCAGCCAGAGAAAGTAATGTTATAATAGCCAGTGACCAACGGAGTTGTTTTTTCATCATATTAATGCCTGTGATTCATGCGCCAATACTCTCTATAATCGCAGCTAGGCCCTGAAAAGCAAATAGGAAATAAACATGAACGATAGCGAATTTCATCAATTGGCTGATCAATTGATGCTTCATATTGAAGAGCAACTGGATAATTACGAAGGTGATACGGATATCGACTATGAAATAAACGGCGGTGTGATGACGCTGAGTTTTGAAAACGGCAGCAAAATCATCATTAACCGCCAGGAGCCTTTCCATCAGATATGGCTGGCAACCAAAAATGGCGGTTACCATTTCGATTATCGGGATAGCCAGTGGATTTGTGACCGCAGTGGTAATGATTTTCTCTCCATGCTGGCACAAGCCATTACTGAACAAAGCGGTGAGCCATTCCAATTTTCGTGACTATATTTCATTAAAACCCAATTTCGTCAAAGCCAAATAAAAACAATTAGCCAACGAAAGATATCTAACAAAAGCGTCTGATAAAACAGGCGCTTAGGTAATTGATAATGTCAATAGTGATACAGAGAACGATAAGGATCGTGTGCATGTGCCCCACGAGTTTTATCAAGGTGCTCGTCAATATGAATCCTTGTATCATTCGCTTCTATATCATCCACTGGGTACACTCCCTCTATAAATGGAGTGACATGGGTACGCTCACCTTTCTTAACGATTTGATAGAACTGCGGCAAATTGAAATTGACAAAACTAGAGCCATAAGTGAAACGATCATGTGATGATGAATAAAATCGGCTGATATCTCGCACCAACTCTTCTTTACTGCCTTCACAATGGGAATAAATTTCCACCCGATTTGATTCATCAAGAATATAAATATTGAACCCTTGCTTGCTGTCAATATCTTCGAAAAAGAACTGGATAATTCCTTCACAGGCAAAACCGTCTATGACAGACGGTAAGTGTTTTTCTTTGGTATCAATTTTGACTGGCAGACCATGCAATTTGGTGTTGGAAATCGCACCATAGAATTCCACTGCATTTTCCAATTTTTGCACCGAAACGTTTAACCGTTCGAAGAATAATCCCCATGTTTGACCTGAAATGCGTAACGCCTTGAAACGGTTTGGATCTTGTCGGTTGCTGGACAGGCGTAACTCTATACACTCCGAAACTAATTGCTGGATACGGGTGCGGATCAACCCACGCAAATGTTTGCTATAACAGAATACTTCAACATCAGATGGCGGCGCTGCATCTTGATGCATTTTTCCCAATATGGTTTTTAATGCTTCCAATACCGATTGTTCACCACTGAAATGCAAGGTTCTCACTTCATTCCATGAATTGCGGTAAAGCAAATCAATACTACCTACCAGACATTGTTGCAACTCGCCAAAACTGAAAACATTCAGGTTCCTTAAGTCAAAACGAACGATTTGATCAGAAAATGCAGCTGTTGGATCTTGTTCTAAATTGACAATGATCGCCAAATGGCGGATTTCACAAGGACTATATAGTGCTTTTGGTGTGGGAGCAGGTAGACGGACTGGGAAATGAGCGGCAATGTCATCCACCAAATCACATAATTTCTGCCTGTCACACTGAGATTCCCCGTGATGAATATGGAGCCGAGTTTCTTTAGCCAGCAGGCCATTAAAATAGGTCCAGGAAACTAATTTATTCAGATAGCGATTGTATTCCAATGGTTGATAACCAATGATCGATTCAATCGTGGGGGCATGGTTGTAAAGATACCAACCACTGCGGTTTACTCGCCCCGGAGGGACATAAATGAAAGTCAAATCCTTTTCCGACAGATCCGGTGATATCTGAGGATTGACCAAAGTCACTTTACCGGGTAGTGCTTCAAAAGCCGCATACAATTTACGGGTCAATACGCCAATATCTTGCGGGCTGGCACTCACACTTAAATTATTACGGCGGGCAAAACGGATTAAGTTGCGATAACTCTGCATCATGGTATCAAGCAATTCATTATGAGCATCACGTACCTGCTCAATTTTCCATGCATTACGCTTATCCAGCATGGCCAGTTTATCGTCATCCCAACCCCATTCGCGCACTAACTGGGACATAACCTGACGACGCCATCCTGTACAGCCTTTATCATTCTGACCTGCCAATAGTTTCTCGCATACCTTCAGATAAAAACAACGACGCGCCAAATCAAGGCGCGCAAGGTCGTTCGTGGCAGTCAGATAGCGAGTTACACGCTCCAGCATCATGCTATAGGCATCGAGGCCAAACGAAACAATCGCACCATCATGAAAATATTGCTTCATTTCCATCGCCAGAAGTTTTCCATTGGGATACTCCCATGAATAAGCTTCCAACAGCAGGCTTTTCAATACAGCTTTATAAGGAGAGTCCACACTCTTGTAAAGCTGCCAGAGACTTGCCCCAAAATATTCCTCTGCGGATAATTCGCTCAAGCCACCCAGATCTAACCATTCATTTGGTGTCAGCACGCCTTGGGCATAGAGAGAAAGAACATATTCATCATAATGAGCCTCCTCTTCCACCGGAACCATTGCCCACAGCAAGCGTTTGCCAGCCATGCAGACCGCTGTACGATAAAACTCATCAAGCAGAAGGATGTGTTGGGTAGAACCACAATCTTCACCGTTCAAACTACCGCAGGCATTATGCCGAAAACGGTTTTCATCAATCAGAAAAAAAGTCACCTCTGTACCCAGTGAAGCCGCCCACTGTTCTATCAAGGTACATTTTTGTTCCAGTAAAGCTTTCTCGTCACTATCTAACCAAGATTGATGACAAACCCAAATATCCAAATCAGAAGAACAACTTTGCCCGATAGAAGAAGTACTGCCCATGGAATAAATTCCCGTAATCGGCAATTCACCATTAGACGTATGTGACAATACATCTGGCAGGGCACCAGTAAGCTGGCTATCCAGATCATTAATCCAAAACTGCTGCGCTTCATCAGGCATAAAAAAGCAAACGCCATGAGGAACGTCGCTTTTGATATAACCGGGCATCATTGGATGATGATAATGTAATAATACTGGAATTAAACTATAAACTTGCTTGAATGCGTCACTCATTAAGCTCGTAGCGCGCTCTAATCTAAGTTGGTTAATTGCATCCAGTCGCTGCTTTAGCGTTTCAATATAGAGATACAAGAGTTTCGCCTGATATCAGTTCCAGTGCCTAAAGTAGTCCCCTGTTTCCGATAACGCATGATATTACAAGATTATTTAAAATTATTTTTACAAACTTATTGTCGGAAACGTGATCAATTTAACACCTTGCAGTCAAAGCGTAAAGTATGCAATACCATCTTTTCTCTTCACCTGCAATAGCCGAAATACAATTAACTCATTGTAAAATATTAAGTTAATCACGAAATAGACACAATAATATGCTTTTTTGACATAACTATTATCATTGATTATTTTTCGTATCGCGGTTGTAAAGCATTGTAAATGCATCACTCTTCCATAAATATTTAACCGAATAATATTTTTCTTATTGTTAAATATTTTCACCGTTTTTTATCATCAAGCTCAGCACAAAATTCAATTTGCTTTTAAATCAATCTCTTTGTTTATTTTCTCCATTCAAATAAAATATTATTTTAATATTTAAAATTATTTTTATTTAATAATCTGTATATCTATATACTATTTTGATTTTTTTCTGGCTTTTTCGTCACTGGAAAAAAAATCATTGAGATGTTAAAACTGATACTATTTTCTTACTAATTGGTGACTAACTGGTGGCTAAAAACCATTATTTTCCATCAATTACCCAATATACTTACCTAATAGATTTATCCATGACAATGAAAACCATTCGCATCGCTACCCGCCAAAGCCCATTAGCTATGTGGCAAGCGCAATATGTTCAAAAGCAACTGAAACACTTTCATCCAGAACTGCAAGTAGAACTGGTTCCAATGGTGACACGCGGCGATATTATCCTTGATACACCATTGGCAAAGGTGGGCGGCAAGGGGCTGTTTGTGAAGGAACTGGAATTAGCTCTGCTCGAAAAGCGAGCTGATATTGCCGTCCACTCCATGAAAGATGTCCCTGTCGAATTTCCTGATGGTTTGGGATTGGTCACAATCTGCGAACGGGATGATCCACGGGATGCTTTTGTTTCAGTAAAATACGCCTCGCTCAATGACCTACCGACTGGCAGTGTTGTGGGTACGTCCAGTTTACGCCGCCAGTGCCAAATCCGTCAGCTACGTCCTGATCTTGTCGTTCGTGACTTACGCGGTAATGTCGGGACCCGTCTGAACAAACTCAATAACGGCGATTATGATGCCATTATTCTTGCAACAGCGGGCCTGAAACGGCTGGGGCTGGAAGAATGCATTCGTATGCCATTAGAGCCTGAATTATTGCTGCCAGCCGTCGGTCAAGGGGCGGTAGGTATTGAGTGTCGGCTCGATGATCATCAAACCCGTGAACTGCTGTTGCCCTTGAACCACGCAAGAACAGAAGCTTGCGTTCTCGCTGAAAGAGCGATGAATACCCGCCTTGAAGGGGGCTGTCAGGTACCGATTGGCAGTTATGCCATCTGGCAGGGAGAGAGCATTTGGTTACGCGCGCTAGTGGGTTCCCCTGATGGCACAGTGATCGTGCGCGGTGAAAGAGTGGTCTCCCCCAAAGAGGCTCGTCAAGCGGGTATCGCATTGGCGGAAGAGTTATTGGAAAAGGGCGCACGCCAGATTCTGGCTCGCGTATACCAGAGGAACCTACCAAAATGAGCATTTTGATCACCCGCCCTGTCCCCGCAGGAGAGGAATTGGTCAAGCGACTGCGGTCTATTGGAAAATCAGCCTTCAGCGCCCCCCTCATTGAAATTCATCCGGGGGCAGATTTGCCATTACTGCCACAAAAACTGCAATGGCTCTCTGCGGGAGATCTGGTTTTTCTATTATCAAAAAATGCTGTTCATTATGCCAATGAACGGCTTATTCAAGAAGGCCAGTCATGGCCTGAACAGTTATCCTATTATGGGATCGGCAAATCAACTTCCCTGATGTTTCATCAATTAACTGAATTGGAAATCTTCTATTCTAAGCAGGGTGAAACCAGTGAAGATCTGCTGCAACTCCCAACTTTACAGTCAATGGACAATAAAAAGATTTTATTGCTCCGAGGCAATGGCGGCCGCGAAGTGATTGCCTCCACATTAAGGCTCCGTGGAAGTGCAGTAGATTACTGTGAATGTTATTCACGCCAGCCAGTTAAATACGATACAGCCGATTTCAGTCGTCACTGGCAGCAATGTGGTATAAAAACCATCGTTGTTACAAGTGGCGAAATGCTGCAACTGTTATATAACTTAGTAACTGATAGCGATGGAAAAGCATGGTTACTGAATTGCAAGCTGATTGTGGTCAGCAAACGTCTTGCTAATATCGCCCAGACTTTGGGCTGGCAAACAATACAAGTCGCCAAGAGTGCAGATAATGACGCCTTAATCCAGGCACTGGAATAAATTAATATGGGATGTCCATTATGACGGAACAAAAAAAGACGGAACAAAAACAATCTACCGATACGGTTAAGAGTTATGGATGGTTAGGTAATACGCTCTCAATAGCCATTTCTTTGGCGATAGGTGTTGGTGGTTTCTATATTTATTATCATGGTCAACAGCAGAATGCAGCATTAAAAGCCGAAAATCTCGCTCTTCAACAAGAGACGGCTTCTCTGACACAACAGCAGTCTGCCGATAAGCAAAACTTTAGCGCCAAACTCCAAGAGTTGGAGGATTCCTTACAACAAGCCAACTCACAAAGTCAGCAACTGGCGGGGCGCATTACAGAGCTTCAAAACCGTGTTTCGGCATTTGCAAATACAGATATTGAAAACTGGCGACTGGCGCAGGCAAGCTCCCTCGTTAAGATGGCTGGCCGAAAAGTCTGGAGCGAACAGGATATGACTACTGCCATCGCCTTGCTGAAAGATGCCGACCAGAACCTGGCTGAAATGGATGATCCCAGCCTGCTCTATGCCCGTAAAGCTATCATGGCAGATATCGATTCCCTGACCAAAATCAAACAGATTGATTTAGACGGTATTATCCTGATATTGAATCAGCTATCAAACCAAGTCGATAACTTACACCTTGCCAATAAAGTCGAACGAGCCACATCGGAGAAGGCAAATGACCATGGGATCACGGCTTCCCTCGCGGATTGGCGCCAGAACCTGAGCAATAGCTGGCACAGCTTTATGGATAACTTCGTTACCATTACTCCACGTGATAACAGCAAAGAGCCGCTGCTGGCACCTAACCAAGGCGTTTACCTGCGTGAGAATATTCGTTCCAAGCTGCTGATTGCTGCGCAGGCGGTTCCTCGCCATCAAGTTAAAATTTATCAGGACGCATTGAAAGATGTTCAAGCTTGGGTGAATGCCTATTTTGATACCTCTTACCCGGAGGCTGAACGCTTTTTAACAAACGTTGCTTCACTGCAAAAGAAACCATTATCCATCAATATTCCTGAGCAACTGAACAGCCAACCAATATTGGCAGAGCTGGTTCGTAAGCGTATCTATAACTTACCGCATTCTCATCAATCCCAACCTGAAATTCAGCCTGAGTCACAATCACGGTCGACAACAACAGCAACCACCGATCAGGCAAAAACATCCGTTGAGGGGAACTGAACATGCTGAAGATATTCTTGCTGTTCGTGATCCTTATTATCGGGATCGTCGTTGGCCCTTTGATGTCTGGCCATCAAGGATATGTTTTGATCCAGACGGACAAACTCAACATTACCACCAGTATCACTGGGCTAGTGATCATCTTCCTTCTGCTGCAATTCCTGCTGATTCTGATCAGCTGGTGTTATCGTCGCTTAAAACGTACCAGCACGTCCACTCATAGCTGGATCTTTGGTGGATATAAACGTCATCGTGCTCGCTCACAAACCAAACAGGCACTGCTGAAATTCGCCGAAGGGGATTTCAAGCAAGTTGAACGCCTGATGGCCCGCAACGCTGACCATGCAGAACTTCCTGTCGTGAATTATCTGCTGGCGGCAGAGGCAGCCCAACGACGCGGTGATTATTTCCGAACCAACCAATATATTCAACAAGCGGCAGATGTTGCCGATAAAAACCAACTTCCCGTTGATATTACCCGTATCCGGGTCCAATTAGCACAAGGTGAAATTCATGCCGCGCACGTTGGTGTGGACAAGCTGTTGGATCATGCCCCTCGTCACCCTGAAGTATTGCGATTGGCGGAACAGGCTTACTCTCTTTCAGGTGCTTATCAATCCCTGATTGATATCTTGCCTTCCATGCTGAAAGCTAATCTGCACAGTGAAGAAGAAATCCTTAAATTGCGTCAGCAAGCCTATATCGGATTAATGAATCAGGTTATGGCAGAGAAAGGCAGTACGGGGCTGAAAATATGGTGGAAAGATCAAAGCCGCAAAATTCGCAATGACATTGTACTGCAAGTTGCCGTGGCCGAGCATTTGATTGAATGCAATGATCACGAGACCGCCCAACAAATCATTTTGGACGGATTAAAACAGCAGTACGACGAACGTTTGCTACTATTAATTCCCCATCTTAAGGCAAGTGATTCTGACGCCATACAAAAGACCCTTTCTCACCTGTTAAAGCAACATGGTGCAACCCCGTTGCTCAATAGTACACTGGGACAAGTTGCCCTGCGCCATGGTGAATGGGCCAATGCTGAATCGGCATTTAAAGCAGCTCTTGCTCAACGACCAGATGCTCATGATTACGCATGGCTTGCCGATGCACTGGACAGATTGCAAAAGCGTGAAGAAGCTACCCAAACCCGCAATAAAGGCTTTATGCTGACCTTGAAGCGTGATAGCGACGTCGACGTATAAAATCGCGGGGGTACACCTCAGTTAACGATGAAATATATGGGATGCAATTGAGTCGTTAACCGAGGTGCATTCACCATTAAAGCTCATGGTAAACTGCCTGAAGCCTGTCCTCACTGTTCTACAGACAAAAAAAAACACCTATCAAAGAAGACAGGTGTATAAATACAATCAGGTCTACAGACGGATAGTGCCTCACTCAACGTTGTGTCCGGTTTGCGATGAAAAGACAGAATACTTACTCATCTATAACGTGGACCATAGGCACTGACAATCAGCTCTACATCATCCCGAGGTTTATGAAGTCATTTGCTGTCATAAGGAGTGGAATGAGTATCTACGATTTTAAATATTGCATTTTATGTGCCAACTTTTTCAATCAGGATAAACTTTCTTTACCCAAGGTTTGGCTGGCTTTCCATAATAGATAACCTGACTTTCACCAAATATCATTAAAAATACCGTCTCTCATTTGAGACGCCCTTTGAGCCGTTTAAATATAGACACGATAAATCATATAGTTGAACGTCTCCTATTTGAGACATTAAGTGGTGCGGTTTGTCGTTGAAATACAACATCAATAAAAAATATCTTTTAAAACATAATATTAATTCATTAACAAAAACAATAACACTCAATTTATCGATTAAAAATCGAACAGAAATTAAGAAGAAATAAAAAGGGAAAAATTTTTTATCAGCAGGAAAAACAGGGAGAATAGGGAGAAAAAGAAAAAAACCTGGAAGTAGACAGAAAGAAAAAACCCCGCAAAGCGGGGGTTTTTCAGAATTTGGTCGGCGAGAGAGGATTCGAACCTCCGACCCACTGGTCCCAAACCAGTTGCGCTACCAAGCTGCGCTACTCGCCGAAATATATTTTTTTATCTTTCTTATGGTGCGAAGGGGGGGACTTGAACCCCCACGTCCGTAAGGACACTAACACCTGAAGCTAGCGCGTCTACCAATTCCGCCACCCTCGCGTTTCATAAAAAAGATGGGGTGGCTAACGAGACTCGAACTCGCGACAACTGGAATCACAATCCAGGGCTCTACCAACTGAGCTATAGCCACCATAACAGCTATCTTTTTACATACAACAATGCCCGACCACGATAACTCATTACCACTGCTCTTGCACGCTTAAAATGGCGCGCCCGACAGGATTCGAACCTGAGACCTCTGCCTCCGGAGGGCAGCGCTCTATCCAGCTGAGCTACGGGCGCTTAACGCCGTTGCGGTGGAGGATAGTACGGATTTAATGTCGTACTGTCCAGTGCTTTTTTAAAAGAAATGATGCGTTTGATTATGCTTTGCTCATTTAGCTGATAAAGACAGCACTTTCCCACCGCAGTATTAGCAAAAACAGTTGCCGATCAAAAACCAACCCATAAAACTATATCGATTTTTTAGGCAAATACCATTTCATCAACCAATAAATTAATGACACGATCAGCAAAAATACGCCCCCGACTATCAGGGAAAAACGTGTATCCGTGTTAATTGCCATCCCAACCAATACGCAGCACAGGAAAATCAGTGTTAGGTAATTGACATAAGGGAACAGAATTGATTTAAACCGATGCTGTTTTATGGCTTCCTCATGATGCTGACGGAAACGCAATTGACTGACCAGAATCACAAACCATGGCACCATGCCAGGCAATACGCTGGCGCTATAAACGTAAACAAATACTGACTGCGGATTTGGTATCAGATAATTCAGGCTGGAACCTGCAATCAAGCAACCAATGGTAATTGCAATACATCTTACCGGCACACCATTTTTCGACAATTTCAGCAATGAAGCAGGCAATTGACGGTTCTGCGCCAAGGCATACAGCATTCTGCCACCGCTGTACATTCCGCTGTTACACCCTGACAGCGCAGCTGTCAGCACGACAAAGTTAATCACTGCGGCCGCAGAAGCGATACCAACTTTAGAAAAAGTCATCACAAACGGGCTGCCATGCGCGCCTACTGCTGTCCACGGGAACAAGGTTACAACGATAAAAATAGCACCAACATAAAAAATCAGGATACGCCACAAAATATTGTTGATCGCTTTTTTAAGGGTAACTTGTGGGTTTTTCGCTTCACCAGCAGTAATGCCAACCAGCTCTACCCCCTGATAGGAAGCGACCACAATACAAAGGGCAAATAAAAAGCCTTTCCATCCACCGGAGAAGAAACCACCATGTGCGGTCAGGTTATCCAAACCAATGGGTTGCCAGTCATTGCCCAAACCGAAGAAAATCAAACCAATGCCAATCAGGATCATCACAATAATCGTTGTGACTTTGATCATGGCAAACCAAAACTCCAGCTCACCATATAGCCTTACTGCCGCCAGGTTAGCTAAGGCAACCAATCCAACTGCTCCCAGTGCTGAAACCCATTGCGGCAACTCTGGAAACCAGAATTCAGCATAGACGCCAACAGCAGTAATCTCTGAGATCCCGACAGAAACCCACATGAACCAATAACCCCATGCGGTCAGGCATCCCCAATAAGGGCTTAGGTACTTATGCCCAAAGGCAGCAAATGAACCCGTTACAGGTTCAAGGAACAACATTTCTCCCATGGAACGCATAATGAAAAAGACAAAAAAACCAGCAATAATGTAAGCCAGCAAAACAGAAGGGCCGGCCCATTTCAAGGTACTGGCTGACCCCATGAACAGCCCTACGCCGATTGTGCCACCTAGCGCAATCAGCTCAATATGACGTGCCTCAAGTCCCCTTTGCAGGCTCTGTTTTGAATCACTCATAAAACTCCCTATCCACTTTTATGATGTCTATACTTGCAAACAGAAAAATACAGGAATTGATAATCAATCGTTGTAAAAAAGGCTGGGATCAAAACACGTTTTGCCAATCAGTGAAATAAAAAATTATAAAATTGGGTCGATATCTGTTTTATTTGACATCGTAGTGGAAGAGAACGACTTCCAGAATGATTGCTTTTCCTCATATAACAAGGCGATTATTTGAGGTTTTGCCAAGAAGCTTAAAAACACGGGTTTTAAAACATGGAATGTGAACACAAACGATTAAACAACAAGCTATTAGCAAATCCAAAAAACAAAAAACCTGCTGCAATCGCATATGCCCGACGCAACAGGTAGAAAAGAGAAATGATCGGGACTAAAGCTTACCACCATAATAATAGCCAAGGAATCTCAATAGCTTTAGCTGCCTACGGATACGGCTTGGCTGAGAAAGTAAGCGATACAACCACTCCAAACCCAGATTCTGCCAGACTTTTGGTGCACGTTTAACGTGACCAGTAAAGGCATCATAGGTTCCTCCAATCCCCATATACAGGGCATCTGGATATACTTTGCGGCAGTCACGCATAAAGATTTCCTGTTTGGGTGATCCCATTGATACGGTAATAATCGCAGCACCACTGGCATGAATCCGCTCAAATACCTCATCACGCATTTCGGCCGTAAAATACCCATCTTGGCTACCCACGATATTGACATTCCACTGAGTACGCAGTTTGTTCTCAGTCTGTGCCAGGATATCGGGTTTTCCACCAACCAGAAAGACGGGAGTACCTTTGCGCCCAGCCCGTTCCATCAAGGCTTCCCATAAATCAGCGCCCGCAATACGCGATACATCCGCATCAGGGTATTTACGGCGAATGGCACGTACGATGCTAATGCCATCTGCGTATAAATATTCGGCCTCATCCAACAATATCTTCAGCGCATTGTCTTTCTCGGCCGTGAGTACTTTTTCTGCGTTAATCGCAACCAATGTACCTGTTTTTACCTGTCCATCCAGGAAAAGATGATCGAGGAAATGCGACATGCCACGAAAGCCCCAAATATTGAGGCCGCGAATGCGGTATTTGGGAGTGTTATTCAACGCCATTTTTTTTTCCTTACACCCAAAATAACAGATGTTTTTCGCGTAGTAGCCAGATTACTGACCACAAATTTTCGAATCAGCCCGGCACTTTCAAACAGCCAATACAGCAATTTCGCCGCAACCAGACATAGGCCAAAGACAATACAAAAGAACACCACCCGAGAAACAAAAGAATCTACTCCTTCACGGGCAAGCACAATCATGTTAAAGATGGCGCCAAAGCAGAAGGCTTGCAAAATGGCTGCCTTATAGCGATTGCTTTCCTGTTTTCCTGCTTCATAAATCCAGTCAAACCATTTAATAATAAAACCGACTGCTATCGCCCCCAGAGGGATAAAGAATACGCCCCCCATAACCACAAGAGAGCCAATCAATGTGGGGGAAATCGCAAGACCAGAGTGGTTATTCAATACATCCCATGTGAAATAGTTAGCTGTGTTCCAGACCAGATTAGGCCTGTCCGGCCATACCCAACCAGGAATAAAAACATAAAAATCACGGATAATCGGTGCCAGCCCTTGAAACTCAATTTTACTGTAATTATTCAGCAGCAGGGCCAAATTTTCCCATGGCGAGAAAGTATCTCGCGTGAGATACAGAAAAGTATAAAATGCCTCTGCCCCGCTTACATCCAGGCTATAGCGTTTCAACGCCAGCCAGAACATGCCGACAATTCCCATTGCGCCCGCAGTAAACAGCATCCATAGCGTGATCCAGCCGCGGACAATCCCGATAAACAGGAACAATGCAAACGCGATAATGATGTTAGCCCGCGTTCCGCCAACGATCACATATGTCAGGATGCCAAATCCCACCGTTCCGACCAAAAAGCATAACCATCGTCCTTTGGTCGGTTTCAGAAAAAAGACCACCAGCATGGCAGGAATAAAGAAATAAAAGAATCGCTTGAGCGCCACGCCGGAAACCTGGCTGGAAAAGATCTGGCTATAGGACTGTAACTTAAACAGCAAAAAGCCGTTTTGCATAAAGAATGAACCTACCGTAACGATAGCAATACCGGCAAGCAGTAACCACGTCAGATTCGTTTCCACCCGATTCATCGTAAACAGGGGCTTACGCGGCACAGTCACCGTTAAGTTTTCAGGTCTGATATTATCGTTGGGCCGTATTTTATAAGTGAGGCGTGTTTTATAAGCCACATAGTAAATGGCATAAAAACAGCCAGACGCTAACATCGCATGTAACAATGAGTCTACCGGTACTACTGCCACATCAAACTGAAATACCAACAGACTGGTCAATGGAAAGCCAAAATAGAATGTCAGCAGATACAACAATGAGAAAAAGACATTAAAGTTAAAACGGATACGCCGAAACTCCTGATACGTTAAAGTCAGGATAAAGGCCACCGAAATCACGTAAACAACAAAAAGCCCGCCGAATTGTGTCAAGGTCATTGCTACTCTCCAGATGCTGCCGACAGGGCGGTTTTCCACCCCTCAATGAAATGGGGATCAAAAAAAGCAATCGCCTTTTTATCGAGGGACAGCATCTGGCGCTGTGCTTCCTGCACCCAGTGTTTATTGAGTTCATCGCCGTCAAACAGCACAGGGATCTGCTGTTCCGTTAAATCATGCCAGAATGGATTTTGACGACTCAGAACAAACGGAATACCAAATTGAATCAACAGACAGAGTGTTCCGATACCCTGCTGACGATTGAAAATGAAATAACCTAAATCGCATTGGCGCAATAATGATAAGTATTCATCAAAGGCTATTTGCTCTTTCAAAATGCGGATGTTTTGCGCCGGAAACAACGATAACGCCGTTTGCTCCACACTCTGGATATAGGCCTGATTATTATCAGGATAGCCCATTGGAATGATTACCTTTGCCTCATCGCCAAACTGGCGGTGGATCTTCTGCAAAGCTTCAATATGGCGATTAGATTGATCCCCTGAATTTCCCAATAAGATGGAAATCCCTTGCGGTGAAAATGTTTTCTCCGTTACCGTCAGCGTAGGGTTCATCCGGGTTGGGAAATAGAGTAATGATGATGGCACATCAGGTTTAGCCTGATTTGAATGCAGGATACCGCATTGGAGGCCCTTCTGGAAGAAGTACCTGAGATCGCCACGCGTGGCAAAAATATGCCCTAACCGCTTCTGTGCCAGGCGACGAATCAGATAGAACAAACGGAATTTCAGTTGGCGGGATTCTTCATAGAGATCAGCGCCCCAAACGTGCCAGAAGAATTGGTGTCGCTGAATTTTGCCCATTAATAAAGCCAACCACAAAGCAGCATTAAACTGCCCGTGGAAAAAGAAACGGACGGTTCTGTCGGCCTTCGCTTTCTCTATCACCGCCTGTGACAAGGCAGATTTGCTGTTATAAAGCGAAATAGCCAGGTCAGGGTAATTTGATAGCCATGTGTGGTCTTTAGACACCACCATAAAACACGGTTTGGCGGAAAAATGTATTTCCTGTGCCAAGACGTCATTAAAGAAACGCAGTAACGTTTGATTGTGATGTGGGATATCCGATCCCAAAACGTGAATTAGGGTTGTCATGCTCGCCTGCGATAAATAATAAATACGCTACAACAAAGAATGAAATAAACAATGTAAGTTACCATATATGACTGGGCAGCCCCCAACGCCCCATTTGCCGGTATCAGCCAATGAGAAAAACCCGTCAGTAAAAGGAACTGACTCACTTCAGTCAATATATAAAAACGCAGTGCCGCTTTCGCTATCACCAGATAACCAAAAACATAAGCACCAACTTTCAACACATCGCCCACTAACTGCCACGCAAACAGATCCCGCATGGCGATGAATTTGTCTGAAAATAACAGCCAAATCACGAAATCACGTAACAACCAGACAGAGAAACTGGCAGCAACCACAGCAGGCAAGACAAATTTCAGCGCCTTCATAATCTCGCCAGTGATTTCTTGTTTACTCTCCAAACGAGAAAGGGTCGGCAATAGATAGACAGTGAAGGAGGCGGTGATAAATTGTAAATAGGCATCTGAAATACTACTAACTCCCTGCCAAATCCCGACCTCTTCCCAGCTATAACGCGCTGCCAGTAAATTTCGCATCATGACATAAGCAACGGGCAAGGTAATGGAAGTCAGCAATGCCATAAGGGTAAATTTGCCCAAATGGCTGGCAATCGCACGATCCCACGTAGGTTTCAAGGCAGAAAACGTAATCACCTTGCGATGCAGTATCATCAGGCCGGCAGGTAAAACTACCAATGCAGGAACCAATGCCAAGCCAGCCAATGCTCCTTCATAGCCTCCCAGCCAATAGCAGAGGCCATAAGCCAGCATGCCTGTCAGGCTGCCCAAAATAATGGCTAACGCATTTCCCTTAGCATCCCTGAACCCTTTCAGGATTGCCAGAAAATAGTTGGCGTAAGCAATGCCCATTTGAATAAATGCG
Organism: Xenorhabdus sp. SGI 60; assembly: GCF_056632175.1. Classification (NCBI taxonomy): domain Bacteria; kingdom Pseudomonadati; phylum Pseudomonadota; class Gammaproteobacteria; order Enterobacterales; family Morganellaceae; genus Xenorhabdus; species Xenorhabdus sp. SGI 60. Next base: position 3,970,786 of record NZ_CP196860.1, read on the forward strand.
AGCGCCTGCACAACAGTTTTGTAATGGGTGTGACCAAACAGGCCAATACTGATAATTTCACTGAACCAGAGAAAGAACACTGCCAGTAAGGTCGAAAAACCCAAAATTATCAAGGACGATGTGCCCAATACTGCCCTGAGCCTTTCCGGTTGCTGATGATGTTCCGCCACGTATTTGGTGACACCATTAAAAATCCCTGCCCCAGAGAGCACACCTAATACAGTAATGAGTTGGCGAAAATTACCTGCTTGCCCAACACCTATTGGACCAAAAGATACCGCCAGAAGTTTAATGACCAGCAACCCCACACCGATCTTGATCAGTGTGGAGCCTGCTGTCCAAACAGAAGCTTTAGCAAGTGACATATCAGGCGAAAAATTCCTTGATACGATCGATAACGATTTGCTGTTCTATATCAGAGATGTTGTAGAACATCGGTAAGCGAACTAAGCGGTCACTTTCGCGGGTGGTAAAGCGATCTTCGCCGTGGAAACGGCCACATTTCTCACCCGCTGGGCTGGTATGCAATGCCACGTAGTGGAATACGCTCAGGATACCATTCTCTTTCATATAACTATTGAATGCGCTACGCTCTCCTACATCTTTGAGCTTGATATAGAACATGTGGGCATTGTGTTCCAAGCCTTCCGGGACAATTGGCAAAGCTAAGTATCCCGCGTCTGCTAACGGTTTCAGGGTTTGATAGTAGTTCTCCCACAAAGTCAGGCGGCGTTGATTTATTTTTTCAGCAAGTTCCAGTTGTGCCCACAGGTAAGCCGCTTGTAGATCAGACAACAGATAGCTGGAACCGATATCACGCCATGTGTATTTATCGACTTGTCCGCGGAAGAATTGACTACGGTTGGTGCCTTTCTCCCGAATGATTTCGGCACGGGTAATCATAGAACTATCATTGATTAACGTTGCCCCACCTTCACCACCGGCTGAGTAATTTTTGGTTTCATGAAAGCTGAAACAGCCAATATGTCCAATTGTGCCCAATGCACGGCCTTTATAGGTGGACATGACGCCCTGTGCAGCATCTTCCACCACATACAGGTTATATTTTTTCGCCAGTGCCATGATGGTGTCCATTTCACAGGCCACGCCCGCATAATGCACTGGTACGATAGCACAGGTTTTCTCTGTAATAGCGGCTTCAATCTTGTTCTCATCAATGTTCATGGTATCAGGACGAATATCCACGAATACAATGGTTGCACCACGCAGTACAAAAGCATTGGCAGTCGAAACAAAGGTATAGCTCGGCATAATGACTTCATCACCCGGCTGGATATCCAACAACATTGCCGCCATTTCCAGTGAAGCTGTACAAGAAGGTGTCAGCAATACCTTCGGGCAATTAAAACGCTGTTCCATCCATTCTTCACAACGTTTGGTAAATTCACCATCACCGCACAATTTACCGCTAGCCATCGCCTGTTGCATGTATTCAAGTTCAGTGCCGACTACCGGTGGTTTATTAAATGGAATCATCTCGTCCTCTGTATAACCAATATGCGGTGCTTTCAATGATGGCACCACGACGTGTATAAAGACGCAACGCAGCGATATTGCTTATTTGTGTCGCTACTCTCAGCCGTTGTATCTGATGGCTCTGGCACCACTGTTGCGCCGCCGACATTAATTTTTTGCCAATCCCTTGATGATGATTATCTGGTGCAGCAGCCAATAAGCCAATGCGTACTTCGCTGTTACCTATGTCCCTTAAGGTGACAAAACCCGCTATTTGGCCGTGTTCATCATTAATCAGTAGGCATTCATGATCAAACGTACCCAAAACGGCTTTTTCAACCCAAGCGGCGTAAAATCGCCCGCTGTCATCAGGTTGATACCACGGTGCGCGGAAGCGGCTGGTCGCAAATACACGCGCGGCAACGGCCTTTAATACGGGGATATCTTTTGGTTTTGCCGAAATGAGTGCTTTTCCCGTATGCATGCCAGGAATATCTCCCGCCTCAATCGATAACCGTAAATCGACCTCACCTTCAACCAGTGAAAATCCCAAGGCAGAAAGCTCATCGATAAGGCCTGTTTGTTGGGCCGCCACTTTAGCTTGCACCAATGCATATTGGTCCAAATCAGCAGCCGTCAATGCTGCCGCTTCCGACGAAAAATTCAGGCGGGCAGTAGATAAACCCAAAAACTGGCTTTCCCAAGCCAAGGGGTCAAGGTTGGCGTGAATAGACATTGAGCAAATCCATCAGATAATTGCCGTAACCTGTTTTCGCTAAATCCGTGGCAGCCACTTTTAATTGCTCCTCACTGAGCCAACCATTACGCCATGCGATCTCTTCCAGACAGGCAATTTTGAAGCCTTGCCGTTTTTCGACGGTCTGAACAAAAGTACTGGCTTCAATCAGGCTGTCATGAGTCCCCGTATCCAACCAGGCAAAACCACGCCCCAATAATTCAACATTCAATTCACCGCATTCCAGGTACATCTGGTTGATGCTGGTGATTTCCAGTTCCCCGCGCGCAGAAGGTTTTACTTGTTTGGCAAAATCCACGACTTTGTTGTCGTAAAAATAGAGACCAGTCACCGCCCAATTGGATTTAGGCTGTACAGGTTTTTCTTCTATGGAAAGTACCCGATACTGTTCGTCAAATTCCACTACACCAAATCGTTCGGGGTCCATCACCTGATAACCGAATACTGTCGCTCCTGTTTTTCGGTCAGAAACATGTTGTAGTTTCGGGCTAAACGCCTGACCAAAAAAGATATTGTCACCCAATACCAGACAGCAAGTATCCTTGCCGATAAATTCTTCACCAATCAGAAATGCCTGCGCCAGACCATCAGGTGAAGGCTGTTCGGCATAGCTAAGTTGGATACCAAATTGTTCACCACTACCTAGTAATCGTTTAAAAGCGGGTAAATCTTCCGGTGTCGAGATGATCAGGATATCGCGTATGCCCGACAGCATTAATACTGACAGCGGATAGTAAATCATCGGCTTGTCATAAATCGGTAATAACTGCTTTGATACACCGCGTGTTATTGGATACAAACGGGTGCCAGAACCCCCAGCCAGTATAATTCCTTTCATCTGCTCCCCCTGACGGGCTTATTCATTTCCTAACCCAAGTCGTTCCCCTGTATAAGAGCCATTCTGAACTCTTCTCCACCAACTCTCATTTTCCAGATACCATTGCACAGTCTTGCGAATGCCAGATTCGAACGTTTCCTCGGGAGTCCACCTCAGTTCACGTTCAATTTTTGCTGCATCAATCGCATAACGCATATCATGCCCCGGGCGATCCGTTACATGGGTAATAAGATCGCGATAATACTCTACTCCAGCAGGTTTTTCGGGGCGCAGCTCCTCCAGTAATTCACAAATCGTTTCCACAACTTCGATATTTCGCCGCTCATTATGTCCACCGATATTGTAGGTTTTGCCAGGCTCCGTCTGGGTGACCACCAAATACAACGCCCGCGCATGATCTTCCACATAGAGCCAGTCACGGATTTGCTCTCCCTTGCCATAGACCGGCAAGGGCTTGCCTGCCAGCGCATTCAGGATCATCAATGGGATCAGTTTCTCAGGGAAATGATAAGGACCATAGTTATTCGAACAGTTGGTGATCACGGTTGGTAAACCATAAGTACGGAGCCATGCCCTGACCAGATGATCACTGGACGCCTTTGATGCAGAATAAGGACTGCTTGGTGCGTAAGGTGTGGTTTCAGTAAAGAAACCATCTTCACCGTGCAGATCACCATATACTTCGTCTGTTGAAATATGGTGGAAGCGGAATTGGTTCTGTTTTTCCTGATCCAACTGTTGCCAAAATGCACGAGCCGCTTCCAACAAAGTATAAGTGCCGATGATATTGGTTTCGATAAAAGCTGCCGGCCCGTCAATGGAGCGATCAACATGGCTTTCTGCGGCCAAATGCATGACAGCATCCGGTTGATATTGCTGGAATACACGATCTAAGGCATCACGCTGACGGATATCAACCTGCTCAAACGCATAGCGGGGATGGTTGACAACCGGAGCCAGTGATTCAAGGTTACCCGCATAAGTCAGACTATCAACGACAACGACACTATCTTCAGTTTGATTAATAATGTGGCGAACAACCGCAGAACCGATAAAACCTGCACCACCTGTAATAAGAATACGTTTCAACGCCAAACTCCTTTTGTATCAACAACCCATTTTTGTTTTATTGCAGAACCATTAATGGCTTTAAACTGGCTATGATCCACCAGCATCAAGACAACGTCAGCCTGTTCTAATGCCGGGTTGACATCCATCAATTCCACCCTATCTTTCAGTAAATTAGGCAGTTCATGCACATTGGGTTCAACCGCGATGGTTTGCCCTGTATGCCACTGCGCAACCATTTTGGTAATATAAACAGCCGGGCTTTCCCGCAAATCATCAATATCTGGTTTGAAGGCCAAGCCAAAACAGGCAATTCTAATCTCATTTGCCCGTTTACCACTCTCAGCCAAACAGTCAGCAACTGCGGCTTTCACTTGATCCACGACCCACAGCGGCTTGCCATCATTCACCAAACGTGCGGTATGAATTAAACGAGATTGCTCAGGGTTCTGGGATACAATGAACCATGGGTCGACGGCAATGCAATGCCCTCCTACACCAGGGCCAGGTTGCAAAATATTTACTCGTGGATGGCGGTTTGCCAGGCTAATCAGTTCCCACACATTGATTCCCTGTTCGGCACAGATCAAGGAAAGTTCGTTGGCAAAAGCGATATTAACATCACGGAAGCTGTTTTCTGTCAGCTTGCACATTTCCGCTGTTCTGGCATTGGTGATAACACATTCACCTTCAAGGAAGATATTGTACAGCTCACTCGCCCTGCGGGAAGATTTGGCGGTCATACCCCCTACTACCCGATCATTTTTAATCAATTCCACCATCACTTGTCCGGGCAAAACACGCTCAGGGCAATAGGCGATATCAATATCTGAGTTTTCACCCGCTTGCTGAGGGAATGAGAGGTCAGGACGTACCGCAGCTAACCATTCTGCCATCTGCTCTGTCGCACCAACGGGAGAAGTGGATTCCAAAATAACCAAATCACCTTTTTTCAAGACAGGTGCTATTGATTCCGCCGCAGAACGCACATAGGCCATATCGGGTTCATGCTCCCCTTTGAAGGGAGTTGGAACAGCAATCAAGAAAGCATCCGCAGTTTGTGGAATCGTCACGGCTTTCAAAAAGCCCTCTTCTACCGCAATTTTTACTACCTTATCTAAATCAGGTTCAACGATATGAATCGAACCACGGTTAATCGTTTCTACCGCATGTTGATTAACATCCACGCCAATAACCCTCTTTTGACGGGAGGCGAACGCCGCTGCGGTGGGCAAACCGATATAACCCAGACCGATAACAGAAATTGTTTCAAAACTCATAATGTCACCTGATTTTTTCTTAATGCTTCAAGAATTCGCTGGCAAGCCCGGCCATCACCATAAGGGTTATGGGCATGGCTCATTTGTTGGTAGGTGTTAACATCTGTCAATAAACGCGTAACTTCCGCAACGATAGTTTGTGTTTCTGTTCCCACCAGCCGCACTGTTCCCGCATCAATCGCTTCAGGTCGTTCAGTGGTATCGCGCATAACTAAAACCGGTTTTCCCAGAGAAGGCGCTTCTTCCTGAATACCCCCTGAATCGGTCAAAATTAAATAGGCATGATTCATCAAATAGACGAAGGGCAGATAATCCTGTGGTTTGATAAGGATAACGTTATTAATGTTATGCAAAATGCGCTTAACGGGTTCACTGACATTCGGGTTCAAATGAACCGGATAAACTATCTGGACATCAGGATGCGCTTTGGCAATTTGTGCCAATGCTTCACAAATACGCTCAAACCCTTTACCAAAATTTTCACGGCGATGGCCTGTCACCAAGATCATTTTTTTATTTAGGTTAAGGAAAGGATAAAGTTCAGCAAACTGTCCATATATAGCTTCATCATTCATGATGCGATCACGCACTGATAGCAGGGCATCAATCACCGTATTACCGGTAACAAAAATACGGTTTTCCGCAATGGATTCTTTTAAGAGGTTATTCCGGGAATTTTCCGTCGGTGCAAAATGGTACATAGCCAAGTGTCCGGCAATCTTACGGTTGGCTTCTTCCGGCCATGGAGAATAAAGATCCCCTGTTCTTAAGCCAGCTTCAACATGACCTACCGGAATATGCTGATAGAAAGCAGCCAGACTCGTTGCCATGGTTGTTGTTGTGTCACCATGCACCAATACCACATCTGGTTTGAATTCTTCTAATACAGGCTTTATACCTTGCAGGATACGACATGTGATATCCGTCAGATCCTGCCCTTTTTGCATGATATTCAGATCAAAATCTGGCGTTATTCCAAACAGATGCAATACCTGATCCAGCATTTCCCTATGTTGAGCTGTGACACACACTTTTGCTTCAAAGGCAGTATCCATAGCCAACGCATGTACCAACGGGGCCATTTTAATGGCCTCCGGCCGAGTACCAAACACAGTCAACACTTTCACAGTGACTCTCTTATTTTGTCAATCATTGCAGATACTTCCAAGAATGCCTATCGTTTATTTTTACATACTGTTACTTATATGAACTATCGGAGCGAGGACGTCTTACTAAAGCGACACCTGCACCAACCAACATGCCTACGGCTCCCCATAAAATCATCATGAAAGCACGGCGAGGACTGTCTCGGTTAACGGGTTCCTGCGGTGTTCTGAGATAGCGGTAAGTCAGAAAAGAATCCTGCAAAGTCGGACCGACATTCAATGTAGCCAGCATCGCGATATTTTGATCATAATCAATGCTGTAGTCAGGACCTGTAGCTTCCAACGTTTCAATTTGGGCTTGCAGTAATGATGTACCCAGCATAAACATTTTGGATTCAGGCAGTTCTTCGATAGGGATGTTTGTCTGATTACGGTGAATTCCTTGCTTCTCAGCCACTTTCAGTGACTGCTGCAAGACATTCAATTCACGATTATATATTGCTTTTCCCACCATCTCCTGACGTTTCACCAACGCTTTCATTGACTGAGTCCGCGTCGCCCACGCCCCTTTAATTTCGTTGTTCAGGTGAGTACTCGCCCGTTGGTTGGCGAACGCAATATATTGACGCAGAAGTTGATTAGCTTCAACGGCGGTTTCTGCTGTCAATTTGATACTGTCATTTGATGATGTTTTATCATCACTGCGCGTAATTTTAATATCGTTGATCAATTCATCCAACAATACAGCATCCGCTTTGACATGCCCTTCCTTGCGTTGTTTGTAATACTCAGAATGAAGCCAAAATTCACGACGGGTATCATACGCAGAAACCTGTGTCATGAATTCTTTGTATGCACCGTCTGGAATGGTTGGTAATTGCGCTTCTGGCGAAGCATTGATATGGGTATCCAAATTGCGCAGAAATTGTTGTTGCGAATAGTAGCTACCCAAATTATTCGTTGTCGGTAAGTCCACAATAGCGGTTGTGCTCCATTTTTGCTGCATCAAATAAGATGCACCCAGAGCGGCGGCAGCGAAAATTATTGCCAGTGCGATAATCCATATCTTTCCATGCCACAAAGCATAACACAGTGCCCGAATATCCAGTTCATGCTCTATAGCAGGTTGATCCTGTTTAGATTTCGTTTCTGAGTTTATCACTGCACAAAACCTCTTTGATTGTCGATGTCTTTAATGATGGCTTGCTGCCCGACGTATACGACGCTTACACCGTTTGATAAAACGGGCTACCTTCCACGCTCTTTTGATGCAATAGCCATACAACATAAATGCAAGCAAAAATAATGCCAACATCACCCATTCAGGAACAAAAATCAACCGTTCAGCAATTATTCCGATCGATGCTAATAAAGCCGCCGCCAAAGTGATCAAAATAAATGCCTGACGAGAAGTAAACCCAGCACGCATAATTAAATGGTGAATATGCTGACGATCTGGAGAAAACGGACTCATCCCCTTACGCAATCGACGGTACATAATAGCAACCATATCCATCAGAGGGATTGCAATAACCCATAATGCTGTCACAGGGCTAATAGAAGCATTTTCCCCTTGCGTAGCTTCAGTCAATAGCCAAATAATGGTAAAGCCGATTAGGGTACTCCCCGCATCCCCCATAAATACCTTAAAGCGTTTTCCTAATATGCCAAGATTAAGGAAGATGTAAGGCAAAATCCCCGCTATAAACGCAAAACACCAAAACGCCAATGCCGTATTACCATTTTCATACAACAAAATACCCAACGCACCGAAAGAAACACAAGATAGCCCGCCCAGTAACCCATCAATACCATCCACCATATTGAAAGCATTGATAGCCGCCCAGACAGCAAATAAAGTCACAATATAGCTGAATGGCCCCAGAATCATTTCCCAAGGACCAAAGGAATTTCCTAAACTCTCTAGTTTAAGATCAGCAAAAAACATCATGCTAATGCCAACCAAGGCTTGGATAACTGCTCTAATCTTCACGCTGACATCAAACCGATCGTCTAGTACACCGACAAAAACCAGTATTCCTGCACAAGCCAAATATGGCCATTTGTGTGGGATAAACTCTTTTGTGATTGCAAACGCAAAACAAACACTAAAAAACAATGACATACCACCAACTAAAGGAATCAATCCTTGGTGACACTTACGGTAATTGGGCTTATCAACCAAACCTATATTTTTTGCGACCTTACGCGCCATAAACAAAAACGCGAATGAAAATATAAATATGTAAAAAATTTCGGCGCTCATCCTAGGAATATTCACAATAACAACTCTCTGCAAGATAACGATGGGCCATCTATTATCGATAGTCTTATAGATGCTTATGATTATTGATCTATAAGTTGGTATTCACAAAATAAGGAGTTCTACCATGCATAGAAAATCAATACATGGATAATGCTGACCATAGTTCGTGATCAATTACTGAATACTTGTAAGAAATTTACTTGGCATATACCCACTCGATCACACAAATAAGACATGCAAAATATGTGCCACCCAAGCCAAACACTGTGATAATGTAAAACCATAAAAAACGCCACAAAACGTGGCGCTTAAGTTGTCACTGAAGGATATTTTTTATCGCAAAACTAAACTATGAACGTTTCATAAAGTCGAAGAACTCTTCGTTTGTTTTTGTCATAGCCAGTTTGTTGATAAGGAATTCCATCGCGTCGATTTCACCCATCGGATGAATAATCTTACGTAAGATCCACATCTTCTGGAGCTCATCCTGTGTAGTGAGCAGCTCTTCTTTACGTGTCCCAGAACGGTTGTAATCAATAGCTGGGAAGACACGTTTTTCCGCAATCTTACGGGACAGGTGCAATTCCATATTACCTGTACCTTTAAATTCTTCGTAAATAACCTCATCCATCTTGGAGCCAGTATCAACCAGCGCAGTCGCAATGATGGTCAGGCTACCACCTTCTTCGACGTTACGTGCAGCACCAAAGAAACGTTTTGGACGATGCAGGGCATTTGCATCCACCCCCCCCGTCAAAACCTTACCGGAAGCAGGAACCACAGTGTTATATGCACGAGCCAGACGGGTAATGGAATCCAGCAGGATAATAACGTCTTTTTTGTGTTCAACCAGACGTTTTGCCTTTTCAATCACCATTTCAGCCACTTGCACATGGCGGGAAGCCGGTTCATCAAAGGTTGAAGCAATCACTTCGCCTTTTACCAGACGCTGCATTTCGGTGACTTCTTCTGGACGCTCATCAATCAGCAAAACCATCAGCACGCAATCTGGGTGGTTATGAGCGATGTTAGCCGCAATATTTTGCAGCAGCATGGTCTTACCCGCTTTTGGTGGGGCAACAATCAGGCCACGCTGACCACGACCAATCGGCGCTGCCAGATCCAGAACACGGGCGGTCAAATCTTCAGTAGAGCCATTACCGCGTTCCATACGCAAGCGGCTGTTAGCATGGAGTGGCGTCAGGTTTTCAAACAGGATTTTACTGCGGGCGTTTTCAGGTTTGTCAAAGTTGACTTCATTAACTTTCAACAGGGCAAAATAGCGTTCACCTTCTTTTGGTGGGCGGATTTTCCCTGAAATGGTATCACCGGTACGGAGGTTAAAGCGGCGGATTTGACTAGGAGAAACGTAGATATCATCAGGACCTGCAAGGTAAGAACTGTCTGCGGAGCGGAGGAAACCAAATCCATCCTGCAATATCTCCAGCACACCATCTCCGAAAATATCCTCTCCGCTTTTCGCATGCTGTTTGAGAATAGAGAAAATGATGTCCTGCTTACGCATACGAGCCAGGTTTTCCAGCCCCATATTTTCGCCGAGAGTAATCAATTCAGATACCGGCGTATTCTTTAATTCGGTAAGATTCATAATGGTGGGTTCTTTAACTCGGGGTATATCTCGAACTATGAACGTGAATGGTATGGCAGCATTATTGATGCCTGTTTATTTGTACCAGAAACGAATAAGACCTTCTAACATATTAAATTATATTACAAGGTAGTAGTTTGAAGTACTCAGATTGATTTCAAATAAAGCTGACAAACTGTCAAAACTATCTTCTAACTACCTATGTGCCATATGTTATAACTATCTATAATGTAGATACAATTCTATAATGCAAACACCATTAAAGTTCAACAGTGGGCACTATTTTTCAGCATACACATCTTCCAGCATACATTTTTTTGACATAAGCACTGTTAGCAGATTCTATACCTAACACCTAGCATGGAAAGGAGAAGGCTTGGCATAAAAATGCCTAGGATAAAACACCCTGCTTAAAGATATTCAGCATTAGAACGCTATGAGTGTACCAAGCTATATACTGAATTAGTCGTATATAGACTCAGAGATTTTACCAAATGCGATATGCCATCAGATACTTCAGGTGACCCAGAGATAACAGATTTATCAGACACTACAAATTGTTTAGTATGCAACACGCTTAATGTCAACTCTTTACACAAATAAACCTTTTATGCCAATAAACCTTTATATCGAATAAAGAGTTAGCTCAAGCGAAACTTCATACAAGCACATGGTCGCTAACTTATCATGCTTCGTAGCGGACGTCTAGCGGTCAATGAGATAAATCATCTCATACGTCAAACGTCCGTAATTACTGTGACCTGATTCTAAATTATAGGTGTGGTTCCAAAAACTCTTTCAGTTGAGTTTTTGACAAAGCGCCCACTTTTACGGCAACCTTTTCACCACCTTTAAACAGAATCAGAGTTGGAATACCACGAATACCGTATTCTGGTGCTGTTGCTGGGTTATCATCAATGTTCAGCTTGCCAACTGTCAGTTTTCCTTCGTATTCTGTGGCAATCTCATCCAGAATAGGGGCTATCATTTTGCAAGGACCGCACCACTCAGCCCAGAATTCAACGAGAACTGGACCTTGTGCTTTCAAAACATCGTTTCCAAAGCCAGCATCAGTCAGAGAAATAATATTCGCACTCATTTTTTGCTCCAAAAATAAAATCTTTTACAGTGTCAGTGTACATGAACCAACATAAGGGTGTCTTTATTTCAGCGGATACACTTTCTTAAAGCAATAGTTAACTGATATTCTACCATACTATGAGCAAAACACATTTGACAGAAAAGAAGTTTTCCGACTTCGCATTGCACCCCAAAGTCTTGGAAGCCCTTGAAAAAAAAGGATTTTCAAACTGCACGCCGATACAGGCGCTAACATTGCCTTTAACTGTCGAAGGCCGAGATGTTGCGGGGCAAGCACAAACCGGAACGGGCAAAACGCTGGCATTTTTGGCGTCTACTTTTAATTACTTATTGACTCATCCTGCGAAGAGAGAGCGTAAAACTAATCAGCCAAGAGCGCTGATTATGGCGCCTACCCGTGAATTAGCGGTTCAAATATACTCTGACGCAGAAGAATTGGCGCAAGCCACCGGGTTGAAAATGGGTCTTGCCTACGGCGGCGATGGCTATGATAAACAACTTAAGGTTCTGGAAGCTGGCGTCGATATCGTCATTGGCACAACAGGGCGTTTAATCGATTACGCAAAACAGGGCCATATCCATCTTGGCGCCATTCAAGTTATTGTACTTGATGAAGCGGATCGCATGTATGACCTGGGCTTTATCAAAGATATTCGCTGGTTGTTCCGCCGACTCCCCGCAGCCACAGAAAGAATGAATTTGCTGTTTTCCGCAACTCTCTCTTATCGAGTGCGTGAACTGGCTTTTGAGCAGATGAATAATCCTGAATATGTGGAAGTGGAACCACTGCAAAAAACAGGGCACCGCATTAAGGAAGAGCTATTTTATCCCTCCAACGAAGAAAAAATGCGTTTGTTACAGACTCTGCTGGAAGAAGAGTGGCCTGATCGCTGCATTATTTTTGCCAATACCAAACACCGTTGTGAAGACATCTGGGCCCATCTGGCTGCTGATGGTCATCGGGTTGGGTTGCTGACTGGTGATGTTGCACAGAAAAAACGTCTGCGTATTCTTGAAGAATTCAGCATGGGCAATCGGGACATTCTGGTTGCCACAGATGTTGCCGCCCGTGGACTGCATATCCCATCGGTGACACATGTATTTAACTATGATCTCCCCGATGACTGTGAAGATTATGTTCACCGGATTGGCCGGACAGGCCGTGCTGGAGAAAGTGGCCATTCTATCAGCCTGGCGTGTGAAGAGTATGCACTGAACTTACCGGCCATTGAAGAATATATTCAGCACCAGATACCTGTTAGCAAATATAACAGTGATGCATTACTAAAAGATTTGCCAGTACCTAAGCGCCGTAATCGCACCCGCTCAGGGGGACACCCTCGGCGTACCGGCGTACCACGCCGTGGCAATACAACACGTAACAGTAAGCGCCCAAGCTAAAATGACGCAATGCTGAAACAACACAGGCCGGAATAAATACTATGCTGAGTGCTTCTTCGCTTTATGCGGCTATTGATTTAGGCTCAAACAGTTTTCATATGCTGGTCATCCGTAAAGTATCCGGCAGCATTCAAGTCGTTACTCGCATCAAACGCAAAGTCAGGTTGGCTGCCGGATTAGATAAAAATAGTCATTTATCACAACAGGCAATGGAACGGGGATGGCAGTGCTTGCGCCTCTTTTCCGAATATTTGCAGGATATTCCGGCCTCACAGATCCGCGTTGTTGCTACTGCAACCTTGAGGCTGGCAAAAAATTCAGATGAATTTACTAGAAAGGCCTCAGAAATATTAGGCAAATCTGTTCATGTGATCAGCGGCGAAGAAGAGGCTCAACTAATTTATCAAGGTGTCGCTCACACGACTGGCGGGTCTGAAAAGCGGCTTGTCGTAGATATTGGTGGTGCCAGTACCGAATTGGTAACAGGTGTTGGAGCCAAAACCACCCAGCTTTTCAGCCTTGAAATGGGCTGTGTGACCTGGCTGGAACGTTATTTCAATGATCGCCACCTGACAGCAGAAAACTTTGCCAACGCAGAAGCTGCTGCACATGATATTCTCAGCCCTGTTACCACTAAGCTACTTGAGCAAGGCTGGAACATTTGCGTAGGAGCTTCCGGCACAGTACAAGCCTTGCAGGAAATCATGATTGCCCAAGGTATGGATGAATTGATCACCCTACCCAAACTCCAACAACTTAAACATCAGGCGATTGAATGCGGCAAGCTGGAAGAGTTGGAAATTGATGGGCTGACACTGGAACGGGCGTTGGTTTTTCCAAGTGGATTGGCAATCTTAGTCGCTATTTTTCAGGCATTGAATATCGAAAGTATGATACTGGCAGGCGGCGCGCTACGTGAAGGTCTGGTTTACGGGATGCTGGATGTGCCGATTGAGCAGGATATTCGGGCAAGAACCCTGTGCAATATTCAGCATCGCTTTCAACTGGATATTGAGCAGGTACAGCGTGTCAAACAGTTAGCCGAAAATTTTTGCCAACAAGTTGCCAAGTCATGGAAATTGGACGAACGTTGTCGCGAGTTATTGGCTGGTGCCTGTTTGCTTCATGAAATAGGCCTGTTTATTGACTTTCGTCAGGGGCCTGCACATTCCGCTTATTTGATAAGCCACTTGGATCTGCCTGGTTATACGCCCGCCCAAAAACGACTGTTGGCTACGCTATTGAGAAATCAAAGCGGCCCGGTGGATTTAGCATCGTTCAGTCAGCAAAATGCGGTGCCATTGATACAGGCACAACGGTTATGTCGTTTATTGCGTCTGGCAATTATTTTCGCTAACCGTCGGCGGGATGACACTTTGCCAACATTACGATTACAGGCGGAAAATGAAACGCTCATTATCACCTTGCCTTATCAATGGCAGATAAAACACCCACTCAGAGCGGCAGCATTACAGCAAGAAATGAAGTGGCAGAGTTATGTCCAATGGTTGTTGTTGCTTGAGGAACAAAATAACTCTCGTCTAGGCTGACGTTTTTACTTTATTCCCCTGCAATTATCCATAAATGCAGGGGAATATTATCGTACTATTTATTATTGTCGGTTTTCAGCCCAAGTCCCAGACGGGATTTAATATCGGCAAGGCGCGATTGCCCCTGTTTCATCCTTTCCTCTGCGCTCATCACTCTCTTACCTTGTGGCCAATCCAAATCATCCTGTGGCAATTCAAGCAAGAATCGGCTCGGTTCTGGACGGATAAGTTCACCAAACTGACGACGCTCTTTGCTGAGAGTAAAAAAAAGTTCTCTCCGCGCGCGCGTAATGCCAACATAAGCCAAACGACGCTCTTCCTCAATGTTGTCTTCATCAATGCTGCTCTGGTGTGGTAACAAACCTTCTTCCATACCAACCAAAAAAACATAGGGAAACTCCAGCCCCTTGGAAGCATGTAGCGTCATTAACTGAACTTGATCCAGCTCTTCATCTTCCTCGCCTCTCTCCAGCATATCCCGCAACGTAAAACGCGCCACAACTTGAGAAAGGGACATTGGCTCATTCAAATCATCTCCTTCAAGCATTCCACTCATCCAAGTGAAAAGTTGGTTGACGTTTTTCATTCTCATTTCAGCCGCTTTTGGGCTGGGGGAAGTTTCATATAACCAGCTTTCGTAATCCATGCCGCGCAATAAGTCTCTCACCGCCAGCAGTGGCTCCCGCTCTGCCTGACGAGCTATTTCATCCATCCAATGGGTAAAGCGTTGTAATGCAGCCAAACCACGCCCAGTTAAATGCTGTTCCAGCCCAAGATCAAAACTGGCTTGATATAAGCTCTTGCTACGCTGATTCGCCCATTCGCCCAATTTCTGGATCGTCACCGCACCGATTTCTCGTCGTGGTGTATTGACGATACGTAAAAACGCGCTGTCATCCTCAGGATTGATCAACACACGCAAATAAGAGAGCAGGTCTTTAATTTCAGGCCGAGAAAAGAATGATGTTCCCCCCGAAATTCGGTAAGGAATGCGATTTTGCATCAACATTTTTTCGAAGATACGGGATTGGTGATTACCGCGATATAAAATAGCGTAATCTTTATAGTCCGTTTTATTAATAAAGTGATGAGCGATCAACTCCCCCACCACACGTTCAGCTTCATGATCCTCATTATTTGCTTCAATCACCCTGAGCGGATCACCATACCCCAACTCAGAAAAAAGTTTTTTCTCAAAAACATGAGGATTGTTGGCTATCAGAATATTAGCCGCTTTCAGTATCCGCCCGGATGAACGGTAATTTTGTTCCAGCTTAATCACATTCAACTGCGGGAAATCGTCTTTCAATAAGATCAAATTCTGTGGACGGGCACCACGCCATGAGTAAATAGATTGATCATCATCACCAACCACGGTAAAACGTGCGCGATTACCCACCAATAATTTCACCAGTTGATATTGACTGGTATTCGTATCCTGATATTCATCCACCAGCAAGTAGCGAATTTTATTCTGCCAACGCTCCCTCACTACCTCATCATGCATTAACAGCAATGTTGGTTTAGTAATCAGATCATCAAAATCGAGAATATGACAACTATTCAGGTGCAAGTCATAACGACGGTAACACTCTGCAAACTGGTGTTCCTGCGCTGAACGTGCCATCCTCATTACTTGTTCTGGCGACATTAAGTCATTCTTCCAGTTAGAAATGCTCGAAGTCAGTTTTTGTAGCAGATCCTTGTCTTCTTGTAATAAATCCGCGGTGAGATCTTTCAACAAAGCCATCTGATCTTGATCATCAAACAATGAGAAATTGCTTTTCATGCCCAGTGCTTTGTATTCACGCTTAACGATCTCCAAACCCAGCGTATGGAAAGTCGAGATCATTAACCCCCGAGTTTCCTTACGCCCCAAAGTTTGTGCAACACGTTCTTTCATCTCCCGTGCCGCCTTATTAGTAAAAGTAACTGCCGCAATATGGCGGGCCTGATAACCACAGGTACGGATCAAATGGGCAATTTTATTGATGATCACCCGAGTTTTGCCAGAGCCGGCACCGGCCAAAACCAGGCAAGGACCTGTTACAAATTCAACCGCTTGTTGTTGGTTTGGATTTAATCGCATATTGTTTCGAACACTATCATATATCAATTTTAATTCTACTGTAATTAAAATACATAAAATCTATTTAACTACACTAATGTTATAAGGGCCAATTACGCTTATATACCCAATAGATTTCAAGTTGGGGCTTGAAAGATAAAGGGAATCAAAGAGGATGTAATATGCTACGTAAGACAGGTTTTTTCTTTGATGAACTCTGTTTCTGGCACAATTCTGGATTATCACACGTTTTGACATTTCCTGTTGGAGGATGGGTACAACCGCCCAACGGTGCAGGACACGCAGAATCACCGGAAACAAAACGCAGAATGAAAAGCTTAATGGATGTTTCCGGTTTAAGCCATTCGTTGCAACTGCGTCGGGCTGAACCTCTTGATGACGCAACGCTAAGGCTAGTTCACACCGAAGATTATTTACAGCGTTTTAAGTCCATAAGTGATAATGGCGGAGGAATGTTAGGTTCTGAAGCACCAATAGGGCAAGGCAGTTATGAAATTGCCAAATTATCTGCCGGACTCACTTATGCGGCAGTAAAAGCCGTGTTACAAGGTGAACTGGATAATGCCTACAGCCTTTCCCGTCCCCCCGGCCACCATTGCCTGCCAGATCAAGCAATGGGATTCTGTTTCCTGGCCAATATTGCTCTTGCCATTGAGCATGCCAAAGAGCAGCTTGGGGTTGGACGAGTCGCAGTCATTGACTGGGATGTTCACCACGGTAATGGAACCCAGCATATCTTCTGGGAACGTGATGATGTTTTGACCATTTCATTGCATCAAGATGGCTGCTATCCCGAAAGCTATAGTGGCGAGGAAGATATCGGCGCTGGCAAAGGGGAAGGTTTCAATATCAATATTCCATTGATGGCAGGCGCTGGACACAACAATTATCTTTATGCTATGGATCAGATTGTGTTTCCTGCATTGCGACGTTATCAACCAGAATTGATTATCATTGCCTGCGGCTATGATGCCAATGCGTTTGATCCGCTGGCACGAATGCAGTTGCACAGTGATAGCTTCCGTGAAATGACCCGCAAGGTACAGCAAGCAGCCGATGAGCTGTGCCATGGTAAATTAGTTATGGTTCACGAAGGGGGGTATTCCGAAGCCTATGTGCCTTTCTGTGGGCTAGCTGTCATGGAGGAATTAAGTGGTGTGCGCACGAAAGTCAACGATCCGGCTTTGAATATGATCCAATCGCAACAACCGAAAGAACGGTTTGAAGCATTTCAGCGACAAGCCATTGATGAATTGAAACTGACATTCAGCCTGTAAGAATTAAAGACTCCTGCCCGATAAAATAACTGCGGGCAGGATAAATATAATGTTAACCACCGACTGCAATGCGTTTCATATCCGTCATATAACCACGCAAAATACGGCCGATAACTTCAATCGGATGGTTACGGATAGCTTCATTTACATCACGTAACTGCGCATTATTGATGCTACGATCTGTCACTCCTTTTCCTAAATCCCCTGCTTGCAGAGTTACCATGAATTTCTCTTTCAGCAACGGAACCGCAACATATGAGAACAGATAGTTACCATATTCCGCCGTATCAGAAATGACCACGTTCATTTCATACAGGCGTTTGCGAGCAATGGTATTCGCAATCAACGGCAGTTCATGCAAAGATTCATAATAAGCAGACTCTTCGATAATTCCAGTATCTACCATCGTATCGAATGCCAGTTCTACCCCTGCTTTGACCATTGCAACCATCAGGACGCCATGATCAAAGTATTCCTGTTCACTGATATGCCCTGAGTAATC
Organism: Xenorhabdus sp. SGI 60; assembly: GCF_056632175.1. Classification (NCBI taxonomy): domain Bacteria; kingdom Pseudomonadati; phylum Pseudomonadota; class Gammaproteobacteria; order Enterobacterales; family Morganellaceae; genus Xenorhabdus; species Xenorhabdus sp. SGI 60. The sequence continues at coordinate 3,989,106 of NZ_CP196860.1, forward strand.
AGGGTAATTTTCGAATGGTGTCTTACCGGTTTCTTCACGCCAGGCCAGCAAGTTTTTATCGTCATTTGCCCAGTCAGCCATCATTGTGGAAGAGAATTCACCAGAAATGATGTCATCCATATGTTTCTGGAACAACGGCGTCAAAATAGTTTTCAATTGTTCAGACAGGGCATAAGCACGCAATTTCGCTGCATTGGAAAGGCGATCCATCATCAATGTAATGCCGCCCTGTTTCAGCGCTTCTGTGATAGTTTCCCAACCAAATCGGATTAATTTTCCGGCATAACCGGGATCAACACCATCAGCAACCAGTTGGTCATAACACAACAAAGAACCCGCCTGTAACATGCCACACAGAATGGTTTGTTCTCCCATCAAGTCAGATTTAACTTCTGCTACGAAGGAAGATTCCAGTACGCCAGCCCGATGTCCTCCAGTTGCGGCAGCCCATGCTTTCGCGATCGCCATTCCTTCGCCTTTTGCATCATTTTCTGGATGTACAGCAATCAGAGTGGGTACACCGAATCCACGCTTATACTCTTCACGCACTTCCGTACCCGGGCACTTAGGCGCAACCATCACAACCGTGATGTCTTTGCGTATTTGCTCACCCACTTCAACGATGTTGAAACCGTGGGAATAACCCAGTGCTGCACCTTCTTTCATCAAGGGTTGCACTGCCTGAACCACCGATGAATGCTGTTTATCTGGCGTCAGGTTGATAACCAAATCAGCCTGTGGCACTAACTCCTCATAAGTGCCAACTTTGAAACCATTTTCAGTTGCCTTACGCCATGATGGACGTTTTTCATCAATCGCTTCTTTACGCAGCGCATAGGCAATATCTAAACCAGAATCACGCATATTCAGACCCTGGTTTAGCCCTTGCGCACCACAACCGATGATCACCACTTTCTTGCCTTTCAAATACCCTGCTTCGTCAGCAAATTCTTCCCGCGCCATAAAGCGGCATTTGCCTAACTGCGCCAATTGTTGACGCAAATTCAACGTATCAAAATAATTAGCCATGGTGACTCCGATATAATAATGAGGTGTGAGATCGTTTGCATAGAAACAATATATGACATGCAAGCCATTGCTGAAATTGATATATTAACAAGACTACATTGCAGTTTATGCAACAAACTTTTTCACGGCAAACAGCCTCTGAATAAAGGGCCTAAAAACGATGGATCTACGTGATTTAAAACTGTTTTTACACCTTGCGGAAAGTTGTCATTTTGGCCGTTCAGCCAAGGCCATGCACGTCAGTCCATCCACACTTTCACGCCAGATCCAGCGCCTTGAGGAATTATTGGGGCACCCGCTTTTTCTGCGAGATAACCGAACAGTAAAATTGACCTCAGCCGGTGAACAATTCAAACAATTTGCCCAACAAACTCTCCTGCAATATAAACAACTACAGCATTCATTAAACCACCAAAGCCCATCACTCACGGGAGAGTTACGTCTATTCTGTTCAGTCACGGCGGCGTATAGCCATCTTCCACAAGTACTGGATAAATTTCGGGCAGAACATCCCTTGGTAGAAATTAAACTGACAACAGGAGATGCTGCTGATGCCGTCGATAAAGTTCAATCCGATGCGGCAGATTTGGGGATTGCTGGTAAGCCAGAGAGGCTGCCTGATAATGTCAGTTTTACTAAAATAGGCGAAGTACCACTGGTATTGATTGCCCCTTCTCTGCCTTGCACCGTGAGAAATCTCGCTACCCAGGAATACCCCGACTGGAATAACATTCCTTTTATCCTGCCTGAGCATGGGCCTTCCCGCAAGCGCATTGAACTGTGGTTCCGCCGGCATAAAATCCTGCACCCCGTCATTTACGCGACAGTTTCCGGCCATGAAGCGATTGTTTCTATGGTAGCACTGGGTTGCGGGATTGCACTGATCCCTGCGGTGGTTGTCGAAAATAGCCCTGAACCTGTGCGTAACCGTATTTCACTGCTGGAAAATATTGCTCTGGTCGAGCCGTTTGAATTAGGTGTCTGTGCGTTGAGTAAACGTTTGAATGAACCGTTGGTTAAGGCATTTTGGGAACTATTAAAATAAAAGCAGAAACAAAGCCTCCTTTTGGAAGCTATTTTGCTGTTTATTTCTTTAATAAATTGATTACTAAGTCAGAAATAATTTAAAAGAAGGATTATCGGTCTCATCATGATATTCATAGCCCAACACATCCAAATGGCGATCAAAACACACTTCCGGTCCTGAAAGTTCAAAAGCAGCCAATACACGTCCATAATCCGTGCCGTGGCTACGGTAATGAAACAGGGTGATATTCCAATGCGTCCCTAATGTTTGCAAAAATTTCAGTAAAGCTCCCGGAGATTCAGGAAAGGCAAAACTAAACAATCGCTCCTGCAATGACTTGGATGGCCTGCCACCGATCATATAACGAACATGCAGCTTCGCCATTTCATCATCCGTAAAATCAACAACTTGATATCCCGATGCGTTTAACTCTTCAATAATTTCACGACGTTCGCTATTTCCCCGGCTCAATCTGATCCCCATAAAAATGCAGGCTTGGTTGGGATCGGTTGCATCCGAATAACGATAGCTAAATTCAGTCACAACACGAGATCCCAGTATCTGACAGAACTGTAAGAAACTCCCCTTTTGTTCAGGGATCGTCACCGCCAGCAAGGCTTCGCGTTGCTCTCCAAGTTCGCAGCGTTCTGAAACGTATCGCAATCCATGAAAATTCACATTAGCCCCAGAAAGAATATGTGCTAACCGCTCTCCCTGAATCTGATGTTGCTGGACATATTTCTTCAAGCCAGCCAGTGCCAGCGCACCGGAAGGTTCTGCAACCGCCCTGACATCTTCAAAGATATCTTTCATGGCCGCACAGATAGCATCGCTGTCTACGGTAATGACATCATCGACATATTGCTGGCATAAGCGAAACGTTTCGTCGCCAATGCGTTTAACCGCAACACCTTCCGCAAATAGTCCCACTCTTGGCAAATCGACCGGATGCCCTGCTTCCAGTGCTGCTTTCAAACAGGCAGAATCCTCGGCTTCCACACCAATGATCTTCATTTCAGGTACAAGCTGTTTGATGAGAACAGCAACCCCCGCAATCAACCCGCCGCCACCAACCGGAACAAAGATACGATCAAGATGAACATCCTGCTGTAGCAACTCCATTGCCAGTGTCGCCTGACCTGCAATCACGACAGGATGGTCAAAGGGTGGAACGAAGGTGTAACCATGCGCTTTTGCCATCTCAATGGCTTTTGCCTTCGCTTCATCGAAGTTCGTACCATGCAATAGAACCTCGCCACCAAAACTGCGAACTGCATCGACCTTGATATCCGCTGTCGCTATCGGCATGACAATGGTGGCTTTTATGCCAACCTTATTGGCCGATAATGCAACACCTTGCGCATGGTTACCCGCGGAAGCCGTGATCACACCTTTGCTTTTTTGCTCTTCCGTCAAACCCGCAATCATCGCGTACGCACCGCGCAATTTGAAACTATGTACCAACTGGCGATCTTCCCGTTTAACCAAAATCGTATTGCCTAAACGCGCAGAGATTTTTTTCATTTCCTGTAAGGGAGTGACTTGAGCAATATCATAAACTGGCGCACTCAATGCCGCCTTGAGATATTCCGCACCCTTGGGTTCAGTATTCAGAGGATAAACCGCCACAATCAACTCCCCAGTTTAGTTTTATCACGCACTGCGCCTTTGTCAGCACTGGTCGCCAATGAAGCATATGCTCGTAACGCCAAAGAAACCTGACGCTTACGGGACTTAGGTGTCCACGCCTTATCTCCGCGAGATAATTCAGCCTGTGTACGCTCTGCCAGTTCTGTTTCCACCACATCTAACTGAATTGTACGGTTCGGAATATCAATATTGATGAAATCGCCATCATGAATCAGGCCAATCAAGCCACCATTTGCTGCTTCTGGAGAGACGTGACCAATAGATAATCCCGATGTTCCGCCTGAGAAACGTCCATCCGTAATCAATGCACAACTTTTTCCCAATCCCATCGATTTCAGATACGTGGTGGGATAGAGCATCTCTTGCATGCCTGGGCCGCCTTTCGGTCCTTCATAGCGGATCACAACTACGTCACCTGCCACTATTTTCCCACCGAGAATGGCTTCTACTGCATCCTCCTGGCTCTCGTAAACTTTGGCCGGGCCACGGAAAGTCAGGATTTCTTTGTCAACGCCTGCTGTTTTCACAATGCAGCCATCTCTTGCAATGTTGCCAAACAAAACAGCCAACCCACCATCCTGACTGTAAGCATGAGTCAGTTCACGAATACATCCTGCTGCGCGATCGGTATCTAACGATGGCCAACGACAATCTTGTGAGAAAGCTTGTGTGGTACGAATCCCTGCTGGACCTGCTGCATACATGTTCTTAACACTTTCATCTTTTGTCAGCTTGATGTCGTACTGAGACAATGTTTGTGGTAAATCCAAACCCAAAACATTTTTCACATCACGATGCAAAAGCCCTGCACGATCAAGCTCACCGAGAATCCCTATCACGCCACCAGCACGATGTACGTCTTCCATATGGTATTTCTGCGTGCTCGGGGCAACTTTGCACAAATGGGGCACCTGACGAGACAAACGATCAATATCCGCCATAGTAAAATCAATTTCACCTTCCTGCGCGGCGGCCAACAAATGCAAAACGGTATTAGTCGACCCCCCCATCGCAATATCCAATGTCATGGCATTTTCAAAGGCCGCTTTGGTCGCTATATTACGCGGGAGAGCGCTATCATCATCTTGCTCATAATAACGCTTAGTCAGTTCAACAATGCGTTTACCGGCATTGATAAACAGGGTCTTACGATCAGCATGGGTAGCGAGCAGTGAGCCATTACCTGGCTGCGAAAGTCCAAGCGCTTCGGTCAGACAATTCATCGAATTCGCCGTAAACATACCAGAGCAAGAACCGCATGTCGGACAGGCGGAACGCTCAATTTGCTCACTCTGTTCATCACTGATATTTGGATTAGCGCCCTGAATCATGGCATCGACCAAATCCAGTTTGATCAGTTGATCGGATAATCGCGTCTTACCCGCTTCCATTGGACCACCAGAAACAAAAATAACCGGAATATTTAAGCGCAAAGATGCCATCAACATGCCTGGCGTGATTTTGTCGCAGTTGGAAATGCACACCATGGCATCAGCACAGTGAGCATTGACCATGTACTCCACCGAGTCAGCAATCAACTCCCGCGAAGGTAACGAATAGAGCATTCCACCATGCCCCATTGCGATTCCATCATCAACAGCGATGGTATTAAACTCTTTCGCAACGCCTCCTGATGCCTCAATCTGTTCTGCCACCAGCTTGCCGAGATCACGCAAATGTACATGTCCTGGCACGAACTGCGTGAATGAGTTAACAACTGCAATGATAGGCTTTCCAAAATCTGCATCAGTCATACCTGTGGCTCGCCATAAGGCACGGGCTCCCGCCATATTGCGGCCATGAGTCGTCGTGGCAGAACGGTATTTAGGCATTGTCTTCACTCCCATGTCAGTCTTATCAATTAATAACTTCAGCAATCAAAACAGGCGGGGAACGACCGCCTGTTGAGTTTTATATTTTTTATTAAGGATTAATCGGGTCCAACCAACCCCATTTATCTTCTGTCGTACCATCAAATAAGCCAAAGAACGCGCTTTGGATTTTTTTAGTGATGGGGCCGCATTTGCCGATACCCACCTGAATACCATCTACACTACGAACTGGTGTGATTTCCGCAGCCGTCCCTGTCATGAATACTTCATCCGCTAAATAAAGCGATTCGCGAGAAAGTGCCTGTTCACGAACTTCCAGACCAAGATCCTGTGCCAACTTGATGATGGCATCACGAGTGATCCCCGGCAGGGCAGATGAAGTAAATGGCGGTGTGAATAGAACTCCATCCTTCACTTCAAATAGGTTTTCGCCCGCACCTTCTGAAATATAACCATGAACATCCAGTGCAATCCCTTCCTGATAACCATGACGCCGCGCTTCACTTCCCACCAACAAAGAAGAGAGGTAGTTGCCGCCCGCTTTTGCACCTGTAGGAATTGTGTTTGCTGCCATGCGATTCCATGAAGAAACCATCGCATCAATGCCCTGATCCAAGGCTTCCTCACCGAGATAAGCTCCCCACGGAAAAGCCGCAATGATAACATCTGTTTTATAACCAGCAGGAGGGTTCACTCCCATACCAACATTACCTATAAATACCAATGGGCGAATATAAGCACTGGCCAATTTATTTTTACGCAGCGTTTCACGGCAGGCCTCCATTAATTCGTCCACACTTTGACTGACTGGAAAACGGTAAATCTTGGCTGAGTCACGCAAGCGCTGCATATGTTCACGATGACGAAAAACAACGGGTCCTTTATGGGAATCATAGCAACGGATCCCTTCAAATACCGAAGTACCATAATGTAAGGCATGGGACATAACGTGAACTTTAGCCTCTGCCCACGGCACCATTTCCCCATTGAACCAAATATAATCAGCTTGCTTTGTCATTCTCAGTTTTCCTTCAAGGGCGCATTATGCGTTTATTAATCGTGATTCTTTGTGTTTGATCTCAACACCAGCAACATCCACTAATTTCAGCAGTTGGGAAAAAAGTAAATTAACTGGACGTTGGCTAGACACGGTGAGTTCAATATTTACATTATCATTATCTGTTATATGATCCATATTCAATGCGCATATCTGAAATCCACGGTGACGGGTAACCCTCAAAATCCGCTCCAAAATCTCAGGGCAAAACCGCGCCTTAATAGCAAGTTGATGCTGTATCATAATGATTTCTCCAACATGGTTTCGTTGCTTGCACCTGGTGGAACCAATGGCCAGACATTCTCTAATTCATCAATAGACACATGTAATAAATACGCGCCCTCGCTGTTGAACAAAGCATCCAATGCTTCATCCACTTGTGCTTTGTCAGTCACTTTCTGTCCCGGGATCCCAAATGCCTGCGCCAACGTAAGAAAATCAGGATTATCAGTTAAGATCGTTTCGCTATAACGTTTGTCAAAAAACAACTCTTGCCACTGGCGAACCATGCCTAATCTTTGGTTATCCAATAAGATCAGTTTGACCGGCAATTGCTTGCGTTTAATCGTGCCCAATTCCTGAACATTCATCATGAAGGAGCCGTCACCAGATATGCAGATAACCATATCGTCAGGACGAGCCATCTGAGCACCAATCGCCGCTGGAATGCCGAATCCCATTGTGCCTAATCCACTTGATGTTATGAAATTTTCTGGCTGACTAAAAGTCATGTGTTGAGCAGCCCACATCTGATGCTGCCCAACATCGGTTGTGATAACCGTACTGGACGAAGCACGTTCAGAAACCTGCTTCAACAGTAACGGAGCATAAATACTTTCGCCCTGATAGTCATAACACCATGCATGTTCGTTTTTTAATTGTTTGATTTTTTGCTGCCAGGCTTGGATAGATAAAGGTTGTTGTAAATGAGGCAATAGGGTTTTTAAATCGCCCAATAATGACACATGGGTCTGACGTAATTTATTGAACTCAACGGGATCAATGTCCACATGAATAACTTTGGCATTAGGTGCAAAAGTATTCAGCTTCCCTGTAACACGGTCATCAAAACGCGCTCCGGCAGCAATTAACAAATCACAAGATTGAACGGCAAGGTTAGCGGCCTTAGTCCCATGCATCCCTAACATTCCCAAATAACATTCATGTTCAAAATCTGCCGCGCCCAATCCTTTCAATGTGGAAACAACGGGAATACCCGTTTCAGAGACAAAATTGCGCAACTCAGGAACAGCACCAGACATGCCAACCCCGCCACCCACGTACAAAATAGGTTTCCGGGATGAAACTAACAATTGCCGGGCCAACTCAATCTCTTGTTTTGGGAGAGAGAATTTAGGGGATGCCGGTATTAAATAGGGGGCAAAATCACTTTGGCCTAACTGAATATCTTTTGGTAAATCAACCAGAACAGGGCCTGGACGACCACTCATGGCAATAGAGAAGGCATCGACCATGATTTGGGGTAATTTTTCCAGCGAATCAACAAGAAAGCTATGTTTTGTACAAGAAAGAGACATTCCCAGTATATCGATTTCCTGAAAGGCATCCGTCCCTATAAATTCAGAACTCACCTGTCCGGTAATCGCGACAATAGGAACAGAATCCAATAATGCGTCAGCCAATCCCGTGATTAAATTTGTTGCTCCTGGCCCTGATGTCGCGATGCAAACACCCGGCTTGCCACTTGCCCTCGCATAGCCAATTGCAGCCATAACGGCGCCTTGTTCATGGCGGCATAAAATGTGCTCAACACCGCCATCATACAGCGCATCATAAACTGGCATGATGGCGCCACCTGGATAACCAAAAACTTTTTCAATTCCCTGTTTTCGTAATGCCTCTACAACCGATTGTGCCCCGTTCATTGCCGTCTCCCCTGTTATGTTTATCTTGCCATTGGCTGTTGTGATGTTTTGTTACTTCTGCGTGTCTAACCCAGTATCAGGCCTAAAAAAAACCCCCGCGCCTTTCGGTGCGGGGGTTTTTGGAATCTGGCTATTCTTCTGTCTAAGCCGTTCTTCGTCCAAGTGCAGCCCCGCACGGTGGGATAATCACCACCACGCTCACAATAATTAGGCTAATCACTAGGACAAATGCGTTCATAATTTTATTCGTTTTTAATTCGTATGCTTGACGTATATTTAAGAGTTACCACTTTCTATGATTGTTGACAACGATTATTTTTGTTTTTTTATAACAAAATTATTTTGTTTATATTTTTCATTTAGATAACCAAGAAACAGATAAATCCACTGGAATTCACTCATTTTTAGCTCAGAAAACATTGCCATCTGTTTGTTTAATAAAATTATTAATAAATAAAATAATAAAAAATAAGTTAATCGTCTAAGCTTCTATAACATGGCAAAAATGCGATCGAAATTCATTTTTTATAATTAATTATTATCACGATCAACAGTATATAGGATTAAAATTTATTAAATTAAATTTATGTATTTTATGTGATTATAATTATTAACAAATACCATTCATTACCGTTCTATTTTTTATCATGAGAGTTCCAGTTTGTTAGAATACCCATATATAACACTATGTTATTATTAAAATTCAAACGACTGAATAGTTGTCAGTATTATCATAATAATAAATATATTTACGAACCTTTTCACAAAACAATGAAAGGCGACTTTTCATTATTTTTTATCAATCCATGATAACAGCTTTCTTGCTAAGGAGAGCATCATGGCACTGGCCGTTATTCATACACGGGCAACAATTGGTATTGATTCCCCTATCGTCACGATAGAAGCACATATCAGTAATGGTTTACCCGGTCTCACCCTTGTTGGTTTACCTGAAACGACCGTAAAAGAAGCTAGAGATCGTGTCCGAAGTGCTCTGATCAATAGTGGTTTTACTTATCCTCCCAAAAGGATCACTGTCAATTTAGCGCCAGCAGATCTCCCCAAAGAAGGGGGAAGATATGATTTACCCATCGCTATTGCAATTTTAGCCGCATCGGAACAGATCACGACAGATAAGCTACATAATTACGAGTTTTTAGGTGAGTTAGCACTCTCTGGTGAAATACGGCAAGTTATGGGAGCAATTCCCGCAGCATTGAGTGCAAAAAGAGCTGGAAGACAACTTATCCTCTCCTCAGAGAACCAGACTGAACTGGCAATTTTGTCTCAGAACGAAACGTTAATGGCAAATCATTTGCTGCAAGTCTGCCATTTCTTACGAGGAGAAAACGCGAACTTATCCTCTCCCCCTCCTGTTGAACCACAAACTGAATCATTTGTATTAGATATGCAAGATATTATTGGACAGGAACAAGCTAAACGGGCATTGGAAATCACAGCCGCTGGCGGTCATAATCTTCTGCTACTCGGTCCTCCAGGCACCGGAAAAACTATGCTTGCCAGTCGATTATGTAGTTTGTTACCGCCATTGACGCATCAGGAAGCGTTAGACGTTGCAGCAATCAATAGCTTGGCGGGATGTCCAGTACATCATCAAAAATGGCATACACGCCCATTTAGAGCTCCTCATCACAGCTCTTCAATGGCAGCTCTTGTTGGAGGAGGTTCAATACCCAAGCCAGGAGAGGTTTCACTTGCCCATAATGGCGTGTTATTTCTGGATGAATTACCTGAATTTAACCGCAGTGTCCTTGATGCCCTGCGGGAACCGTTAGAATCTGGCGAAATAGTAATATCCCGTGCCAGAGCAAAAGTCCGTTTTCCTGCCCAAGTTCAATTGATTGCAGCCATGAACCCTAGCCCAACCGGCTATCATCAAGGAATACATAACCGAAGTAGTCCACACCAAGTATTACGTTACCTCTCTAAACTATCAGGCCCTTTTTTAGATCGTTTTGATCTCTCTATTGAAGTTCCTCTGCTTCCTCCAGGAATTTTAAGTCAGTCATCAACAAAATATGGAGAAAGTAGTCAAGAAATCAAAAAACGCGTAGCAAGGGCAAGAAAAATACAAATAGAGCGCTGTGGGTACATCAATGCCCGTCTCAATAGCAAACAAACTGAAGATATTTGCAAAATTAGCATGGAAAATGCCGTTTTTCTGGAAAATACTTTATTGAAATTAGGGCTATCTATACGTGCCTGGCACAGAATACTTAGGGTTTCCCGCACAATTGCAGATTTAAGAGAACAAACAAGAATAGAAAAACCAGATATTATGGAAGCACTCAGCTACCGAAGTATGGATAGGTTACTTATACAATTACAGAAGCAGGCTGGATAAGTTATCGGTTAGAAGAGGGACTGCTGCCCCTCCTAGATAGATGATTAATATTAATGATGGTATTAATCATCAGTATCGGTATAGTCCTCCGAAGAATCAAGCGGCGGTTTTCCACCGGAAAGGGTATGAAAACGTTTTGGACGGCTAATTTTTGCCAAATATTTAATCCATACCTTTTCTTCTGTCGTTGCAGGTGCACGTTCACCACGGCAAACTGCAACAAACAGTTCTTCTTCTTCTGTTTGAGGTTCACGTTTACCAAGGTCCAATTCATTGAACGCATGACCATAACGTTCTAGCAATTGAGCCTCTTTGATGGTGAAATCACCATGACGGGAAAATCCACGTGGATAATTTTTATTATCAAAAAAACGATTAGTCGTGATGAAGCTTTCAGCCATCTGACACACTCCTAACTCTAAGTCATACTAATTATGGCGCGGAGTATTAGGGAGGCTTGACATTCTGTAAAACAAAATATTTAAATCTTAACGACAAAAACTATTGGAGATGCATGTGGATACTGAATTACTGAAAACCTTTTTGGAAGTCAGTAAGACTCGTCACTTTGGTCGGGCAGCTGAATCGCTCTATTTAACACAATCCGCTGTTAGTTTTCGTATCCGTCAACTAGAAAATCAGTTGGGTACTAATCTATTCACTCGACATCGTAATAATATCCGCCTAACTGCAGCCGGAGAACGCCTGGTGCCTTATGCAGAATCACTAATGAGTACCTGGCAATTGGCGAAGAAAGAAATCAATTATATTGCCCAACATACAAAACTCTCTATCGGCGCTACAGCATCCCTATGGGAAAGTTATCTAACATCCTGGATAAATACGTTTTATCGACACCATCGGGAAACAAGAATCGAGTCTTTCGTTTCAACACGCCAGTCACTAGTCAAGCAATTACATTCTCGTGAATTAGATCTGTTAATTACCACTGAACCACCCAAAATGGATGAGTTTCAAAGTCAGCTGATAGGTAATATCCAGCTTATTTTATTAACAACCCTGCATAACCTTGATAAGACGGTAGAAAATTATATTAAATTAGAGTGGGGAGCTGATTTTCACCAGCAAGAACAACAAATCTTAAAGAACGATCATCCACCTATCATTACAACCACATCAGCACATATTGCCAGAGAGTTATTGGATAGCGTTAATGCTGCAACCTTCCTTCCTGTACATTGGCAAGAAGAATATCCGAAACTTGTTGCCTTACCTAATAATCAGTTAATAGAACGGCCATTGTACGCTGTATGGCTACAAAACAGTGACCAACAAGCGCTTATCCAACACTTATTAAAAATTCCTGTTGAGAAAGCACCTGTAACTACCAAAAAATAATTTTTTATAGAAAAAATAATGAGTTATGTACGGTATAGTCCGCAAAGGAGTAGCGCCCGCAAAGAAATTAGAATTACACGAGACTAGAAGTTAAAACTATAGGTCAGTAAAAACACAGGTCAGTAAAAACACAGGTCAGTAAAAATATAGGTCAGAACTGCAATATTTAAGCTATAGTACGTTAGAACTGTATAAAAAATGACAAACAAGAAAAACCCAGCTAACTTTAGCTGGGCTATTAATCTGAAAGCTATATCAATTATTACTTATTTGTTAACTGGCAGGGGCGGAGAGGCTCGAACTCCCAACACCCGGTTTTGGAGACCGGTGCTCTACCAATTGAACTACGCCCCTAAATACGGTGGCGGTGCGGACGGGACTCGAACCCGCGACCCCCGGCGTGACAGGCCGGTATTCTAACCAACTGAACTACCGCACCACCGAATTTCTCTATCTGTGCTGCCTTTTGTGCCGGCAACACGTTTTTTAATCAATGTCTGGCAGTGTCCTACTCTCACATGGGGAGACCCCACACTACCATCGGCGCTACGGCGTTTCACTGCTGAGTTCGGCATGGGATCAGGTGGGACCACCGCGCTGTTACCGCCAGACAAATGCTGTATTCAATCCCGAACAAGCTGCTGTGCTCTCTGAAACCTTCTCTCAATCCCCAAAACACCTTCGGTGTTGTCAGGTTAAGCCGCACGGCTCATTAGTACCGGTTAGCTCAACGTCTCGCAACGCTTACACACCCGGCCTATCGACGTCCTCGTCTCGGACGGTCCTTCAGTACCCTCAAAGGAGTAAGGGAAGACTCATCTTAAGGCAAGTTTCCCGCTTAGATGCTTTCAGCGGTTATCTCTTCCGCACTTAGCTACCGGGCAATGCCATTGGCATGACAACCCGAACACCAGTGGTGCGTCCACTCCGGTCCTCTCGTACTAGGAGCAGCCCCTTGCAATCTTCCAACGCCCACGGCAGATAGGGACCGAACTGTCTCACGACGTTCTAAACCCAGCTCGCGTACCACTTTAAATGGCGAACAGCCATACCCTTGGGACCTACTTCAGCCCCAGGATGTGATGAGCCGACATCGAGGTGCCAAACACCGCCGTCGATATGAACTCTTGGGCGGTATCAGCCTGTTATCCCCGGAGTACCTTTTATCCGTTGAGCGATGGCCCTTCCATTCAGAACCACCGGATCACTATGACCTGCTTTCGCACCTGCTCGAGCTGTCACTCTCGCAGTCAAGCTGGCTTATGCCATTGCACTAACCTCCTGATGTCCGACCAGGATTAGCCAACCTTCGTGCTCCTCCGTTACGCTTTGGGAGGAGACCGCCCCAGTCAAACTACCCACCAGACACTGTCCGCAACCCGGATAACGGGTCCGCGTTAGAACATCAAACATTCAAGGGTGGTATTTCAAGGATGGCTCCGTGCAGACTGGCGTCCACACTTCACAGCCTCCCACCTATCCTACACATCAAGGCTCAAGGTTCAGTGTCAAGCTATAGTAAAGGTTCACGGGGTCTTTCCGTCTTGCCGCGGGTACACTGCATCTTCACAGCGAGTTCAATTTCACTGAGTCTCGGGTGGAGACAGCCTGGCCATCATTACGCCATTCGTGCAGGTCGGAACTTACCCGACAAGGAATTTCGCTACCTTAGGACCGTTATAGTTACGGCCGCCGTTTACTGGGGCTTCGATCAAGAGCGTCGCGTTGCCGCTAACCCCATCAATTAACCTTCCAGCACCGGGCAGGCGTCACACCGTATACGTCCACTTTCGTGTTTGCACAGTGCTGTGTTTTTATTAAACAGTTGCAGCCAGCTGGTATCTGCGACTGGCCTCAGCTCCGGACGCCTGGTCCTTCACCTAACGCCAGCGTGCCTTCTCCCGAAGTTACGGCACCATTTTGCCTAGTTCCTTCACCCGAGTTCTCTCAAGCGCCTGAGTATTCTCTACCTGACCACCTGTGTCGGTTTGGGGTACGATGGACCATAATCTGAAGCTTAGGGGCTTTTCCTGGAAGCGGGGCATCAGCAACTTCAGCACCGTAGTGCCTCGTCATCGTGCCTCAGTGTTAGGGATAACCGGATTTGCCTGATTATCCCACCTACACACTTAAACCGGGACGACCGTCGCCCGGATTGCCTAGCCTTCTCCGTCCCCCCATCGCAATTATGGCCCGTACAGGAATATTAACCTGTTGCCCATCGACTACGCTTTTCAGCCTCGCCTTAGGGGTCGACTCACCCTGCCCCGATTAACGTTGGACAGGAACCCTTGGTCTTCCGGCGAGCGGGTTTTTCACCCGCTTTATCGTTACTTATGTCAGCATTCGCACTTCTGATACCTCCAGCAAACCTCACAGTTCACCTTCAACGGCTTACAGAACGCTCCCCTACCCAACAACACATTCATGTCGCTGCCGCAGCTTCGGTGCATGGTTTAGCCCCGTTACATCTTCCGCGCAGGCCGACTCGACCAGTGAGCTATTACGCTTTCTTTAAATGATGGCTGCTTCTAAGCCAACATCCTGGCTGTCTGAGCCTTCCCACTTCGTTTCCCACTTAACCATGACTTGGGGACCTTAGCTGGCGGTCTGGGTTGTTTCCCTCTTCACGACGGACGTTAGCACCCGCCGTGTGTCTCCCGTGATAACATTCTTCGGTATTCGCAGTTTGCATCGGGTTGGTAAGTCGGGATGACCCCCTAGCCGAAACAGTGCTCTACCCCCGAAGATGAGTTCACGAGGCGCTACCTAAATAGCTTTCGGGGAGAACCAGCTATCTCCCGGTTTGATTGGCCTTTCACCCCCAGCCACAAGTCATCCGCTAATTTTTCAACATTAGTCGGTTCGGTCCTCCAGTTAGTGTTACCCAACCTTCAACCTGCCCATGGCTAGATCACCGGGTTTCGGGTCTATACCCTGCAACTTAACGCCCAGTTAAGACTCGGTTTCCCTGCGGCTCCCCTATACGGTTAACCTTGCTACAGAATATAAGTCGCTGACCCATTATACAAAAGGTACGCAGTCACCCTGATAAATCAGGGCTCCCACTGCTTGTACGTACACGGTTTCAGGTTCTCTTTCACTCCCCTCGCCGGGGTTCTTTTCGCCTTTCCCTCACGGTACTGGTTCACTATCGGTCAGTCAGGAGTATTTAGCCTTGGAGGATGGTCCCCCCACGTTCAGACAGGATACCACGTGTCCCGCCCTACTCTTCGAGCTCACAATATCACACCTCTTCGGATACGGGGCTGTCACCCTTTACTGCCGGCCTTTCCAGACCGTTCTCCTGACGTGTGTATCGCTGATGGCTCTGGGCTCCTCCCCGTTCGCTCGCCGCTACTGGGGGAATCTCGGTTGATTTCTTTTCCTCGGGGTACTGAGATGTTTCAGTTCCCCCGGTTCGCCTCATTAACCTATGAATTCAGTTAATGATGGTGCAACGGATTGCACCGGGTTTCCCCATTCGGACATCGCCGGCTGATAGCGCTTCATATCAGCTCACCGGCGCTTTTCGCAGATTAGCACGTCCTTCATCGCCTCTGACTGCCTAGGCATCCACCGTGTACGCTTAGTCGCTTAACCTCACAACCCGAAGGTGTCTTCGAATCGGAGTTATTGAGAGACTCCTCAATACCGTCCTCAAGACAGATACTGAGTGTTTCAAATTTTCAGCTTGTTCCAGATTGTTAAAGAGCTAATATTGCTAAACCGACGCGCACGTCCGCTTAACAATATTTCGGTGGCACCGTCTTTCACCCGATACCAGAGCAAGATGGCGTCCCCTAGGGGATTCGAACCCCTGTTACCGCCGTGAAAGGGCGGTGTCCTAGGCCTCTAGACGAAGGGGACTCAAAGTCTTCTTCGCAGACGCTTGCTCTGCTTTATTTCATCAGACAATCTGTGTGAGCACTGCAACAAAATCCACTATCTTTTCGGTAAGGAGGTGATCCAACCGCAGGTTCCCCTACGGTTACCTTGTTACGACTTCACCCCAGTCATGAATCACAAAGTGGTCAGCGCCCTCCCGAAGGTTAAGCTACCGACTTCTTTTGCAACCCACTCCCATGGTGTGACGGGCGGTGTGTACAAGGCCCGGGAACGTATTCACCGTAGCATGCTGATCTACGATTACTAGCGATTCCGACTTCATGGAGTCGAGTTGCAGACTCCAATCCGGACTACGACAGACTTTATGAGGTCCGCTTGCTCTCGCGAGGTCGCTTCTCTTTGTATCTGCCATTGTAGCACGTGTGTAGCCCTACTCGTAAGGGCCATGATGACTTGACGTCATCCCCACCTTCCTCCGGTTTATCACCGGCAGTCTCCCTTGAGTTCCCACCATGACGTGCTGGCAACAAAGGATAAGGGTTGCGCTCGTTGCGGGACTTAACCCAACATTTCACAACACGAGCTGACGACAGCCATGCAGCACCTGTCTCACGGGTCCCGAAGGCACTTCCGCATCTCTGCAGAATTCCGTGGATGTCAAGAGTAGGTAAGGTTCTTCGCGTTGCATCGAATTAAACCACATGCTCCACCGCTTGTGCGGGCCCCCGTCAATTCATTTGAGTTTTAACCTTGCGGCCGTACTCCCCAGGCGGTCGATTTAACGCGTTAGCTCCGGAAGCCACAGCTCAAGGCCACAACCTCCAAATCGACATCGTTTACAGCGTGGACTACCAGGGTATCTAATCCTGTTTGCTCCCCACGCTTTCGCACCTGAGCGTCAGTCTTCGTCCAGGGGGCCGCCTTCGCCACCGGTATTCCTCCACATCTCTACGCATTTCACCGCTACACGTGGAATTCTACCCCCCTCTACGAGACTCTAGTCAACCAGTCTTAGATGCCATTCCCAGGTTAAGCCCGGGGATTTCACATCTAACTTAATTGACCGCCTGCGTGCGCTTTACGCCCAGTAATTCCGATTAACGCTTGCACCCTCCGTATTACCGCGGCTGCTGGCACGGAGTTAGCCGGTGCTTCTTCTGCGGGTAACGTCAATCACAGCACTTATTCAGTCCTGTGCCTTCCTCC
Source organism: Xenorhabdus sp. SGI 60 (assembly GCF_056632175.1). Classification (NCBI taxonomy): domain Bacteria; kingdom Pseudomonadati; phylum Pseudomonadota; class Gammaproteobacteria; order Enterobacterales; family Morganellaceae; genus Xenorhabdus; species Xenorhabdus sp. SGI 60. The sequence goes on from NZ_CP196860.1 coordinate 4,006,366, forward strand.
CCGCTGAAAGTACTTTACAACCCGAAGGCCTTCTTCATACACGCGGCATGGCTGCATCAGGCTTGCGCCCATTGTGCAATATTCCCCACTGCTGCCTCCCGTAGGAGTCTGGGCCGTGTCTCAGTCCCAGTGTGGCTGGTCATCCTCTCAGACCAGCTAGGGATCGTCGCCTAGGTGAGCCATTACCCCACCTACCAGCTAATCCCATCTGGGTTCATCCGATGGCGTGAGGCCCGAAGGTCCCCCACTTTGCTCGTTCGAGGTTATGCGGTATTAGCCACCGTTTCCAGTGGTTATCCCCCTCCATCGGGCAGATCCCCAGACATTACTCACCCGTCCGCCGCTCGCCGGCAGGAAAGCACGCTTTCCCCGCTGCCGCTCGACTTGCATGTGTTAGGCCTGCCGCCAGCGTTCAATCTGAGCCATGATCAAACTCTTCAATTAAAGTGTTTGATGCTCAAAGAATTCTGACTGTTCGTTCATAATGAATTAACTGTTCAGTCACTCTTCAAGACTGTTTAATCTTTTTCGCCTTGCGGCGTCAGATAGTGTCTTGCGAGTGCCCACACAGATTGTCTGATTAATTTGTTAAAGAGCGGGGGCAACCGGAAGCCTCTTCCGGGTTGCGAGGCTGCGTATCTTACGCTTTTCGCCTCGGGAGTCAAGCGATTATTTTCGCTTTTCTCTCACTGCCCTTCGCGGCCTGTTTCAGCGCAGCGTCGGTCAGTGGTGGCGCATTATAGGGTGTTTTACGGCGCTGACAATAGTTTTTTGCAATTTTATCTTCAAGTGGGCATTTTTTGCCCTTTTAAATATAAAAACCACTCAAATAGGCTAAAATTAATGCGGCTCATTCCATTGCATGGCGTTTTTTTCCTCAATAACATTCCTATATAATTGCTTATACATTTGCGATCCACTCTTACTGTTGAGGTTTTTATGCCTACTGTTTTACGCCAATATCTAAATTTCTATCCTCAAGTCGGCCAAAAAGTTCTTTTAGATCCTTCTTCTGTTGTAATTGGAAATGTCAGATTAGCAGACAATGTCAGCATTTGGCCCCTTGTAGTTATCAGGGGAGATGTAAATTATGTCTCAATTGGTTCACGTACAAATATTCAAGATGGTTCTGTTTTACATGTGACTCATAAATCTCCTGATAATCCAAATGGTTTCCCTCTAATAATTGGCGAAGATGTCACGGTAGGTCATAAATCAATGCTACATGGGTGTAAAATTGGGAATCGAGTCTTAGTTGGCATGGGTTCCATTTTACTTGATGGAGTGACTATTGAAGACGATGTTGTGATTGGAGCTGGTAGCCTAGTTCCTCCAGGTAAAAAATTAAAAAGCGGTTACCTGTACGTCGGTAGTCCTGCCAAACAAGTACGAAAACTCAAACCTGAAGAATTGGAAGGGCTGCTTTATTCCGCTAATAATTACGTTAGCTGGAAAAATGACTACCTATCAACACAATCTGAAAGCAAAGAGTAGCGCCCAAATTGATCATCATGCCCACTCAAAATGGTTGTTTCAAACTCTTCTTCCAAATCCCAACGATGTTGGCGAAACAAATCGAGTGGGTGATGATCCTTGCCATAACGCCCTATTATCTCATCAGAACTAATCATACACTCCACCAGCAAACCATCCACCATTGCTGGGAATATTACCTTATTTTCTATCGCATCCCACTCTTCACGATCAGGAAATTGAATTGATTGGTTCATGCATGTAACTCCCGTCTTAAGGCCGTTAAAACAGGTTCTATTTCAGGGAACACTCCATGCCATAATTCAAAAGAATACGCAGCCTGCCCTACTAACATTCCTAAGCCATCAGCCAAACGTGAAACACCATTTTGGTGAGCGAACGTAAGGAAAGGCGTTAATCCATGCTGGTAATACATGTCGTAACACACACTATTATTTTGAAAAATCAACGGAGAGATGGCAGGAATTTGTCCATCAAGGCCAGAAGCTGTTGCATTAATGATAATATCAAAATCTGGAGGAATAAGGCCAAGAGCACTCATTTCAATGGCCTGAATATCACCTAATAGAGAAAATGTATTTGCGATTATTTGAGCACGTTCAAATGTTCGGTTAGTAATAGTGACTGAACAGCCCAGTGATAACAAAGGAGACAATACACCTTTCGCAGCTCCACCAGCGCCTATGATCAGAATCTTCTGTCCTTGAGAGAGGAATTTGAGTCGCTGCAAGTCTACTAATAATCCCATTCCATCAGTATTGTCACCGAGCAGTCGGTTTCCCGATATCCGTTTTAATGTGTTAACTGCACCACAGATACTCGCCCGTTCAGTCAATTCATCTGAGCATTTATAGGCACTTTCTTTGAAAGGAACAGTGATATTCGCACCTAATCCCCCCTGTTCGAAAAAGTGAGCTAAGGTTTGTTCAAAGTTTTCTACCGGAGCAAGTACTCTCCCATACTGATGCTCGATACCTGTTTGTTCAGCAAACAATCGATGAATATAAGGAGATTTACTATGCGCAATTGGATTACCAAAAACAGCGAATTTATCCATGATTACCTATCCTTTCCGATATAATTTGCCAGTTAACGCATCCCTGATTTCTGATGGATTCTTACGCCCACCAACTTCTCCTTCTAATATTGGGACACGATTGCCAAATTGCTGTCGTACTTCTTCTACACTACGACATGGGTCTAATCCACTTAGATTCGCACTGGTCGAAACAAGTGGTTTTTCATATATAGCGCATAGCTGCTGAACCAAAGGGTGATCCGTAACTCGAACGGCCAATGTTGAAAATTTGCCAGTCAACCATTTTGGTGTGGTTGCTTTCGCGGGGATTACCCACGTAACAGGACCAGGCCAAGATGAGAGTATGGTTTCTTTCTGTGTATCATTTATCTGTTCATCATCAATATAAGGACATAATCTCTCATACTTATCAGCAATAAGAATTAGCCCTTTCTCCCAAGGCCTATTTTTCAACGCTAATAGCTCTTGCACTGCATTTTCACTATCAGGGTCACACCCTAATCCAAAAACGGCTTCAGTAGGATAAGCAATAACTTTTTCTTCTTCTAAGGCCGTGATAACTTCATCAAATACTGGTGAGATTACGTAACTCATTTCATTTCTCAATTTCGTTAACTTGTTGCTTACTACACAATTTACTGGCACAAAATAATTTTACGCCTTGGGAAGTGCGCTTTTCTATTAACAATGGGTAGTGACAAAACGTGCATTCACCTGAGATAGGCTTATTGTTAAGTACAAACTGACACTCTGGATAGCGATTACAGGAATAAAATGTCTTACCAAAACGAGATTTACGCTGGAGTAATTTTCCTTGCTGGCATTGAGGACAATTAATTGACGTATCATCTGGTTTATCAATTAATTCTGTATATTCACATTCAGGATAATGACCACAGCCAATAAACATACCGTAACGCCCTTGACGTAAGACTAAAGTGAATCCACATTTTGGACAAACTTGCCCATCCAATTCTTTAACAATATGTCCGTCTACTTGTGCTTTCAAAGGACGAAGATAATGGCAAGATGGATAACTGGAACACGCATAAAATGGGCCATGATCGCCATTGCGGATCACTAACTCAGCATTACACTCAGGGCAACGCTCTATTTCTTTTATAGTAAAAGACACTTTTTTAGACATATCTCACTCGCTGAATATCGGCAGCCGCCATGACATTGGAAAAAGCACAAATTAAATCGCTTAATTAGTTCGGACATACCCACCAGCAACAACAGCAACTTTTCCCATGAGTTCCAACTCCAATAATTTGGTCATAACTTCGGTAACAGGCAGGGAAGAACGCTGGGCAATCACATCAATAGGTGTGACTTCACTACTTACGTTAACCAGCACATCCACAAATGGCAACTCTGTTTGTTCAAATTGTTTATTTTCTTCCTCCTGACCTTTCCCTTCTACGTTAACCCATTGAAATGAAGAGCTAATATGTTCCATAATATCTATTACATTTGTTGCCAAATAAGCCCCTTGTTTAATCAACCAATGATTACCTTCGTTCGCAGGAGTGCCTAATGGACCAGGTAATGCAAAGATGTCTCGCCCTTGTTCAAGTGCACAACGCGCTGTAATCAGTGATCCACTATTCTTATGAGCTTCCACAATAAGAAGAGCCAAACTTAACCCACTAATAATTCGATTTCGCCTTGGGAAATGTTTGGCTTTAGGTGGTGCATCAGGAAAAAATTCGGAAACTAATGCCCCATTTTCTTTAATATGTCCGGCCAAGGACTTATGTCTACTGGGGTAGATATTTTTAAAACCACTACCAAGTACCGCGACTGTTTTCCCTCCCGAATCTAATGCTGCCTGATGGCAGATACCGTCAATACCAATCGCCAGTCCACTAGTTATTACCAGATTATTTTTAGCCAAATCACTAGCAAATATCTTTCCCCATTTTTCACCATAAAAAGTCGCAGCCCTACTACCAACCATTGAAATTTGCTTTTGAGATAAGACCGATACATCACCTATAACAAAAAGAACAAGAGGTGGAGAGTGTATTTGCTTTAATAAAGGCGGATATGCGGGATGAGAGAAAGTCAACAAATGATGATCTGGTTGTTCTAACCAATTGAGAGCCGAAATCAGCACAGAAGTGTTAGCTTTCATAAATTGCAAGCATTGTGCAGATGACAGACCACATGCTTTAAGAGAAGATATACTGCAATTTTTCGTTTGTAACAGGCGATCCATAATAAACATGGCCTTCGCTGCTGAAAGATAAGAGACCATTTTCATTCTTAACCACATTTCCATCGCTTCCATATCGTCATCCTGACCTAAGGTTGAGAGCAATCCTCTCATGATTAATTTATGTTCAATACTGTCAATCTAAATGGGAAATGTCTAGAATAGGCATCGATTATCACTCACTTTTTGGATGCAGTTCTAAACATATATGTCAATTTTACAAGTATTACATTATCCAGACGAACGACTTCGCACAGTTGCCAAGCCAGTAGAAAAAGTCGATGCAGAAATTCAGCGTATCGTTGATGATATGTTTGAAACGATGTATGCAGAGGAAGGTATTGGTTTAGCGGCAACACAAGTCGATATACATCAGAGAATTATTGTCATTGACGTCTCTGAGGAGCGTGATCAACGTCTTGTTCTGATTAACCCGGAATTGATTAATGCAACCGGTGAAACAGGAATAGAAGAAGGTTGTTTATCTGTTCCTGAACAGCGTGGATTTGTGCCTCGTTCTGAGCAAGTAAAAATTAAGGCCTTAGACTATAACAGCCAACCATTTGAATTAGAAGCTGATGGATTATTGGCAATCTGTATTCAACATGAAATGGATCATTTAGTCGGTAAACTCTTTGTTGATTATTTATCACCATTGAAACGCCAACGCATCCGTCAGAAAGTTGAAAAAATTGACCGACTGAGAGCCAAAAACAAATAACTTTTATTATCGCAGGAAATAACAGTGTCTGATTCTTTACGTATTATTTTTGCCGGAACGCCTGATTTCGCGGCTCGCCATCTGACTGCTTTATTAAACTCTCAACACCAGGTTGTCGGAGTGCTCGCTCCACCAGACAAACCGGCAGGAAGAGGTAAGAAACTGACACCAAGTCCTGTAAAGGTATTGGCTGAAGAACATGATATTCCTGTTTTCCAGCCAAAAACCTTACGTACAGAAGAAAGCCAGCAATGGATCATAGAGCAGCAAGCTGATATTATGATCGTTGTTGCCTATGGCTTAATTCTTCCTCAAGCCATTTTAGATATACCACGTCTAGGATGTTTGAATGTCCACGGTTCTTTGCTACCTCGCTGGCGTGGTGCAGCCCCCATTCAGCGCTCCATTTGGGCTGGCGACCAAGAAACTGGCATAACGATCATGCAAATGGATGCAGGACTTGATACGGGTAATATGCTGTTGAAAGCCATTTGCCCAATTACAAATGAAGATACTAGTGCTAGTTTATACGAAAAACTTGCCAATATTGGGCCAAAAGCCCTACTCAACACCTTAGATTTAATCACATCGGAGACATGTCAACCTGAAATTCAGGATGACACACTTGCGACCTACGCCGAAAAACTGAGTAAAGAGGAAGCAAAAGTAGATTGGAATTTACCTGCAAGCCAAATTGAGCGTTGTATTCGTGCTTTCAACCCTTGGCCTATGAGCTTCTTCTTAGTTGATGATCAACCAATTAAAATCTGGCTGTCAGAAGTCATTGCAGAGCAAACCACCCAAGCTCCTGGAACAATTATCAGCGCAGATAAAAAAGGTATTCAAATTGCAACTGCGGATGGGATATTAAATATTGTTCAATTGCAACCACCGGGCAAGAAAGCAATGTCGGTTGCCGATCTCTTAAACTCCAAACGTGAGTGGTTTACACCTGGCAGCAAAATCAACTGATACTAACCTGACTTTGCCTGAATATTTTAGCCTTCAGGCTTCTTCCTATCTACTATGCTGACGAAAGTCAGCTTTTTGACCATACCATGAAAAATACATATAACCTGAGAAGCATCGCTGCAAAAGCAATCACTCAAGTGCTTGACCAAGGGCAATCCCTCAGTACTGTTATCCCTGAACTCCAACAAAAAGTTTCTGATAAAGATAAGGCGTTGTTGCAAGAAATCTGTTTTGGTGTGATGAGAGTATTACCTCAGCTTGAGTGGTTTATCAGTCAACTAATGGCAAAGCCATTGAAAGGAAAACAACGTATTTTCCACTACCTAATCATGGTTGGTATATATCAGCTGATATATACACGTATACCTGCACACGCTGCACTTGCCGAAACCGTCAATGGCGCTACTAATTTAAAACGACCACAGCTTAAAGGGGTAATTAATGGTGTCCTTCGCCAATTTCAGCGCCAACAACAAGAATTAATCGAACGGGCAAATAATCAACACCTACATCCCAAATGGCTGCTAGAACGCATTCAAAAAGCATATCCACAAAATTGGCAAACTATAGTGAATGCCAACAACCAAAAACCACCTATGTGGCTACGAGTTAACCAATTCCATCATACGGCGAAAGAATATCTTGCACTATTAGAAGAAGCTAATATAGAAGCAGAATTAGATATCAACCATCCTAGTGCTATTCGTCTTCTGAACCCCTGTCCTGTCAGTGCATTACCCGGATTTAGCCAAGGCTGGGTAACTATTCAGGATCGCTCCGCACAGGGATGTGCTGAACTCTTAGGCCCATGTAACGGTGAATCTATACTGGATCTTTGTGCTGCACCTGGCGGAAAAACTACTCATATCCTCGAAATAGCACCAAAATCTAAGGTTCTCGCTATCGATATTGATGAGCAACGAATTAAGCGAGTAAAAGAGAACTTACAACGACTTAACTTGCATGCTGTCGTCAAAACAGGTGATGGACGCCTTCCACACGAATGGGCTGCTGATGAACAATTTGATCGTATTCTTCTTGACGCGCCATGCTCTGCTACAGGGGTTATTCGCCGTCACCCTGACATAAAATGGCTGCGCAGGAATGAAGATATAAATCAACTGGTTACATTGCAATCTGAAATCCTTGAAGCTATCTGGCCATATTTGAAGCGGAATGGCACGCTGGTTTATGCCACCTGTTCAATTTTACCTCAGGAAAATAGTGAGCAAATAAAAGAGTTTTTGGCCCGTCATCCCGATGCAGTATTATCAGAAGCAGGTAATTCGGATACTCCTGGAACACAAATTATTCCAGAAGCTACGGGCGGTGACGGTTTCTTTTATGCCCGACTAACTAAGCAATAATAACGCTCTCTCGTTCCAACTGAACGAGAGAATTTTATGGTTTTGCTAAAATATCAAGAATAAAAGATGGCTTCCAATTGAGAAGAGAATGCTATGAAGATAATCATTCTGGGTGCTGGCCAGGTTGGTGGAACATTAGCTGAGAATTTAGTTGATGAAAACAATGATATTACTGTCGTTGATACTGATACAGATCGTCTACGCCAGTTACAGGATAAATTCGATCTCCGAGTTGTCAATGGCCATGGCTCCCATCCCAGAGTATTGAAGGAAGCTGGCGCTGAAGATGCTGATATGTTAATAGCTGTCACAAATTCAGATGAAACCAATATGGTTGCATGCCAAATTGCTTATTCTCTATTTAACACACCTAATAAAGTCGCCAGAATACGCTCATCAGAATATATCCGAGAATCAGAAAAATTATTTCAACCTGATGATATTCCTATTGATTATCTAATATCTCCTGAGCAACTGGTTATTGATTACATCTATAAATTAATCCAATACCCAGGAGCATTACAAGTTGTTAATTTTGCTGAAGGGCGTGTCAGCATTGTCGCGGTTAAGGCCTATTATGGTGGTTCACTGGTAGGCAATGCCTTATCCTCACTCCGAGAGCATATGCCACATATTGATAGCAAAGTTGCTGCAATATTTCGTCAAGATCGCCCTATTAGACCTCAAGGTTCAACAATTATTGAAGCTGGAGATGAAGTCTTCTTCGTTGCTGCATCACAACATATCAGGGCCGTAATGAGCGAATTACAACGCCTTGAAAAACCGTATAAACGCATCATGATTGTTGGTGGCGGTAATGTTGGTGCAGGCCTAGCCTCACGACTTGAAAAAGATTACAGCGTCAAGCTAATTGAACATAACCAAAAAAGAGCCATTGAATTAGCTGAACTATTGCACGATACCATCGTGTTTTATGGCGATGCTTCAGACCAAGAATTACTAGCTGAAGAACACATTGAGCAAGTTGACGTTTTTATAGCGCTAACAAATGATGATGAAGCCAATATTATGTCAGCCATGCTTGCAAAAAGAATGGGGGCCAAAAAAGCAATGGTTCTTATTCAACGCAGTGCATATGTTGATTTAGTACAAGGTGGGGTCATTGATATTGCAATTTCACCTCAACAAGCAACAGTATCGGCGCTACTTGGTCATGTCCGTAAAGCAGATATTGTTAGTGTGTTCTCATTAAGAAGAGGAGTTGCTGAAGCTATCGAGGCCATAGCTCATGGAGATGAACATACTTCAAAAGTTGTTGGGCGTAAGATAGGTGATATCAAATTACCACCAGGAACAACAATAGGTGCCATTGTCCGTAATGAAGAAGTCATCATTGCTAATGATTACAGTATTATTCAACAAGGTGATCATGTAATCATGTTTATTACTGATAAAAAATTCGTGCCTGAAGTAGAAAAGCTTTTCCAGCCAAGTCCTTTCTTCCTGTAAAAACACCAATTCGGACTTATTCGATTATAGTATCTACTTAAAAAGCTAGAAGGCCAATGATAACAACTTGATAAAATTATTATCATTGGCCTCCCAACCATGCTTTTCTTTACGATTATAACTTCCTTTACCTTTTTTATTTTTCTCTACTCTCTGCCTAAACAAAGGATCATGTAATAAGGCTTCTATAGCATTATCTTTGATAACACCTTTTTTATGGCGATATGTTGTCATAATAACCTCTAAATTAATAAAATCATTTTATGATTAAAAACAGTGCGATTGTACTCTTAGCACTCAGAACAATAAAGAAAAATTATCTGTTTGTCGCACCTTCTTCCAGAATTTCTAATATAGAACAATATGTACTGACGTGAGTACTACCACAGCAAGCATCACTCAACATTTTCAAAGAATCACACATTTTTTGCATTTCTAATAATTTTTCTTCAACTTCTCGCAATCTAGAATCAACAATATGTTTTGATTCCTTGCAAGTATGATGCTCAGGATCAACCCGAATAGATAATAGTTCTACAATTGCTTCGAGTGTAAAACCTAATTGTTTTGCATAGCGGATAAAACGTAATCGCTGTAGATCCTGTTCAGTATATAGTCTATAACCACCTTCTGTTCTTTCTCCATGAAGCATCAGCCCCTGTTTTTCATAAAAGCGGATAGTGTCCGGTGTTACACCTGCTAATTTTGCCAACTGACCGATACGATACATAAGATTCTTCCTATCAAGTAGAAAATAATCACAATACTACCAGAATAGGCTAAGAGATCATCTGAACAGGAAAAATTTGCAGATTAGCTGATGAATATAAAACGGAGAATTAGAGGATCAAAATTAACAGGCAATAAAAAACCGGGATAATACCCGGCTTTTTACGCTCCTACAGATTACTCTGCAGACGCTACTTCTGTCTGAGACTCTGCTGCACGGTCAACAAGCTCGATGTATGCCATCGGTGCATTGTCACCTGCACGGAAGCCACACTTCAGAATACGAGTGTAACCACCTGCACGGCTCGCAAAACGCGGGCCCAGTTCATTAAACAGTTTTGCCACGATCTCGTTATCACGAGTACGGGCGAATGCCAGACGACGATTAGCTACGCTGTCGGTCTTGGCAAGAGTAATCAGCGGCTCAACGACGCGACGCAGTTCTTTCGCTTTAGGCAGAGTCGTCTTGATGATTTCATGACGAACTAAAGAACCTGCCATGTTACGAAACATAGCTTGGCGATGGCTGCTGTTGCGGTTCAATTGACGACCACTCTTACGATGGCGCATGACCTTATCCTTCTCAGTAAAACCTTAACCTGTGATCTAGTTACTCATCAGCAATACTTGCTGGTGGCCAGTTTTCCAGACGCATGCCCAGAGAAAGTCCACGTGAAGCCAGTACATCTTTAATCTCAGTAAGAGATTTTTTACCCAAGTTAGGTGTTTTAAGTAACTCAACTTCAGTACGCTGTACCAGATCACCGATGTAGTGGATAGCTTCTGCTTTAAGGCAGTTAGCAGAGCGGACAGTCAATTCCAGATCGTCAACAGGGCGCAGCAGGATCGGATCAAACTCTGGCTTCTCTTCTTTTACTTCTGGTTGACGTACATCACGTAAATCAACGAAAGCTTCTAGTTGTTCAGCCAGAATGGTAGCTGCACGGCGAATCGCCTCTTCAGGATCGATTGTACCGTTAGTTTCCATCTCGATAACCAGCTTATCCAAGTCAGTACGCTGTTCTACACGAGCTGCTTCAACATTGTAGGCGATACGCTCTACTGGGCTATAGCAAGCATCTACTAACAAACGACCGATAGGGCGCTCATCTTCTTCCGAATGAATTCGGGCAGAAGCCGGCACATATCCACGACCGCGCTGAACTTTTATACGCATACTAATGGAAGCGCTTTCGTCAGTCAGATGGCAGATTACGTGCTGCGGCTTGACGATTTCGACATCACCATCATGGATGATATCGGCTGCAGTCACAGGGCCAATGCCAGATTTATTCAAAGTAAGGATAACTTCATCTTTACCCTGAACTTTCACCGCCAGCCCTTTCAGATTGAGGAGAATCTCCAGGATATCTTCCTGTACACCTTCTTTGGTGCTGTACTCATGCAGTACACCATCAATCTCAACCTCAGTCACCGCACAACCCGGCATAGACGAAAGCAGAATACGGCGCAGTGCGTTGCCAAGAGTATGGCCAAAGCCACGCTCTAATGGCTCAAGGGTCACCTTGGCGTGCGTCGAACTGACTTGCTCGATATCTACCAGGCGCGGTTTTAGAAACTCTGTCACAGAACCCTGCATTGTGTCCTCTCTTTGGTACTAAGCTTTACTTAGAGTAAAGCTCGACGATCAGGTGTTCGTTAATGTCAGCGGATAGATCAGTACGTTCAGGAATACGCTTGAACACACCTTCCATCTTCGCAGCATCAACTTCCAACCAAGTTGGTTTCTCACGCTGCTCAGCCAGCTCTAAAGCTGCTTTAATGCGAGCCTGCTTCTTCGCTTTTTCACGAACGCTGACTACGTCATTCGGGGATACCTGATAAGAAGCGATGTTAACAACGCGACCATTTACCATGATAGCCTTGTGGCTTACCATCTGGCGTGATTCAGCACGAGTCGCGCCAAAACCCATACGATAAACGACGTTATCCAAGCGACTTTCCAGCAAATTCAGCAGGTTTTCACCTGTGTTGCCTTTCAGACGAGTCGCTTCTTTATAGTAGTTACGGAATTGACGTTCCAGAACACCGTAAATACGACGAACTTTTTGTTTTTCACGTAACTGTACACCATAGTCAGACAGACGCGGTTTACGTGCGCCGTGCTGGCCTGGTGCCTGTTCTAACTTACACTTGGTGTCAATCGCGCGAACGCCAGACTTCAGGAAAAGGTCTGTACCCTCGCGACGGCTCAGCTTGAGCTTAGGACCCAAATATCTTGCCATTTTCTTTCTCCAACAATCCTAAAAAACGAAGACGTACTAAACGCGACGTTTTTTCGGTGGACGACAACCGTTATGAGGGATCGGAGTCACATCCGTAATATTAGTAATGCGGAAACCAGCCGCATTTAATGCGCGGATAGTTGACTCACGGCCAGGACCAGGTCCTTTAACCATAACTTCCAGGTTCTTAATTCCGTACTCTTTTACTGCTTCAGCGCAGCGCTCTGCCGCAACCTGAGCTGCAAACGGAGTAGATTTACGAGAACCACGGAAACCGGAACCACCGGCAGTTGCCCAACCCAATGCGTTACCCTGACGATCAGTAATAGTAACGATGGTATTGTTGAAAGAAGCATGGATATGAGCCACACCGTCAGAGACTTGTTTTCTTACACGCTTACGTGCACGAATAGGTGCTTTTGCCATTATTCAATACCCCGATTATTTCTTGATCGGTTTACGCGGACCCTTACGGGTACGTGCATTGGTCTTAGTACGCTGACCGCGAACTGGCAGACCACGACGATGACGCAAACCACGATAGCAACCAAGATCCATCAGACGTTTGATACTCAGGGTTACTTCACGACGCAGATCACCTTCTACAACGTATTTGGCAACTTCGTCACGCAGCTTGTCAATTTGCTCTTCAGACAGCTCACTGATCTTAACATTTTCAGCAATGCCCGCTGCTGCACAAATTGCTTGTGAGCGGGTTTTACCGATACCGTAGATCGAAGTTAATGCGATTACAGTATGTTTCTGATCAGGAATGTTAATGCCTGCTATACGGGCCACTATGCACTCCTACAATATTTATTCACTGCAACATCATTCTGAAAAGCCCGTTTTCAGGATACTCAAACAATGTTGCTGTCAGATAAAAAGATTGGCTGGCTAATTTAGCCAGCTCAACCCAACTTTGCAAGAAAAATATGCGACTAATTAGCCTTGGCGCTGTTTGTGCTTAGGCTCTGCATTGCAAATCACACGAACGATACCGTTACGTTTAACAATTTTGCAATTGCGGCATAATTTCTTGACGGAAGCACGAACTTTCATTTTTACTCTCCGTAACTTCTCAAGCAAACCAATTAGCGGTTATATCCTTTCAGGTTTGCCTTCTTCAATGCAGACTCATATTGACTCGACATCATCAGAGTTTGCACTTGAGCCATAAAGTCCATGATGACGACGACTACAATCAGTAAAGAAGTACCACCAAAATAGAATGGAACTTTCATTGCATCACGCATGAACTCCGGGATTAAGCAGATAAAAGTAATATATAACGCACCAATTAAGGTTAGACGAGTCATTACTTTATCAATGTACTTAGCCGTTTGCTCTCCCGGACGAATTCCTGGTACGAATGCACCAGACTTCTTCAGGTTATCTGCTGTTTCTCTTGGATTGAAAACCAAAGCCGTGTAGAAGAAACAGAAGAAGATGATTGCAGAAGCGTATAATAACACATAAAGCGGTTGACCTGGTTGCAAATACATAGAAATAGTTGTCAACCAATTCCAGCCTGTTCCCCCTCCGAACCAAGAAGCTATGGTACCGGGGAACAAAATAATACTGGAAGCAAAAATTGCAGGGATAACCCCAGCCATATTCACTTTCAACGGCAAATGTGTACTTTGTGCCGCAAAAACTTTACGACCTTGCTGACGTTTTGCATAGTTAACAACGATACGACGTTGACCACGCTCAATGAAAACAACGAAGAAAGTTACGGCAAATACTAATACTGCAACCAACAGCAACAGGAGGAAGTGCAGGTCGCCTTGCCGAGCTTGCTCGATGGTGTGACCAATTGCAGGCGGTAGACCCGCAACGATACCAGCAAAGATTATGATTGAAATACCGTTACCGATACCTCGCTCAGTAATCTGCTCACCCAACCACATCAAGAACATGGTTCCCGTGACCAGACTTACAACAGCCGTGAAATAGAATGCAACGCCAGGATTAATAACTAATCCTTGCATCCCAGGCATATTCGGCAACCCAGTAGCAATACCGATTGACTGGAATATTGCCAGCACCAATGTGCCATAACGGGTGTACTGACTGATCTTACGACGACCAGCTTCCCCTTCCTTCTTAATCTCTGCTAAACGGGGGTTAACCACAGTTAACAACTGGATAATAATAGATGCAGAAATATACGGCATTATACCCAGTGCAAAGATAGAAGCACGGCTTAAAGCACCACCAGAGAACATGTTAAACATTTCAATGATGGTGCCTCTTTGCTGCTCGAGCAATTTGGCAAGCACAGCGGCATCAATACCAGGGATTGGAATAAAAGAGCCAATACGGAAAACAATTAGAGCTCCAATGACAAACAAAAGTCTGCGTTTTAACTCGCCTAATCCGCCTTTGGCACTTTGAAAATCTAATCCTGGTTGTTTAGCCATCTGTTACTTATTCCTCAATTTTACCGCCAGCAGCTTCAATTGCAGCACGGGCGCCTTTAGTAACACGCAAGCCACGCACAGTTACTGCGCGATTGACTTCGCCAGAAAGCATTACTTTTGCGAATTCAATTTGAGGGCCAATAATGTTAGCAGCTTTCAGTGCATTCAGATCGATAACATCGCCTTCAACGCGAGCAAAATCAGACAGACGAATTTCTGCGGTGACCATTGCCTTACGTGAAGTAAAACCAAATTTTGGCAGACGACGGTATAAAGGCATCTGGCCACCTTCAAAACCACGACGAACGCCACCGCCAGAACGAGACTTCTGACCTTTGTGACCACGACCGCCGGTTTTACCCAGACCAGAACCAATACCACGACCTACACGTTTAGGTGCGTGCTTGGCACCTTCAGCCGGAGACAGAGTATTTAAGCGCATCTGTTACTCCTCAACTTTAACCATATAGGAAACCAAGTTGACCATACCGCGAATAGCTGGTGTATCTTCACGCTCAACAGTATGCCCAATGCGACGCAGACCTAAACCAGTCAGAGTTGCCTTATGCTTAGGCAAACGACCAATTGAACTGCGAACCTGAGTGATTTTAATAGTCTTAGCCATGGTCATTACCCCAGAATTTCTTCGACGGATTTGCCACGCTTAGCTGCGACCATTTCTGGAGACTTCATGCTGTCTAAAGCGTCCAGGGTTGCACGAACCACATTAATCGGGTTAGTGGAACCGTAGGTTTTAGCCAGTACGTTACGAACTCCAGCCACTTCCAAGACAGCACGCATCGCACCACCGGCGATGATACCTGTACCTTCGTGAGCAGGCTGCATGAACACGCGAGAACCGGTGTGTGAGCCTTTCACTGGATGGTACAGAGTGCCGCTGTTAAGTGCGACGTTTTTCATATTGCGACGTGCTTTTTCCATCGCTTTCTGGATTGCTGCCGGAACTTCGCGTGCTTTGCCGTAGCCAAAACCAACGCGACCGTTACCATCACCAACTACAGTCAGTGCTGTAAAGCTGAAAATGCGGCCACCTTTAACGGTTTTAGATACGCGGTTTACCGCGATCAGCTTTTCCTGCAGTTCGCCAGCTTGTTTTTCGATGTGAGCCATCTTACACCTCTACCTTAGAACTGAAGGCCAGCTTCACGGGCAGCATCTGCCAGTGCCTGGACTCTACCATGATATTGGAAACCAGAACGGTCAAAGGATACATCTTTGATGCCTTTTTCCAGAGCACGTTCAGCAACAATCTTACCAACTAATGCTGCGGCTTCTTTGTTTCCAGTAAATTTCAGTTGTTCACTGATAGCTTTTTCTGTTGTAGAAGCGGCCACCAGAGTTTCAGAACCATTTGGTGCAATAACCTGCGCATAAATATGTCGAGGGGTACGATGTACCACCAAGCGAGTCGCACCCAGTTCTTTGAGCTTGCGGCGTGCGCGGGTCGCACGACGGATACGAGCTGCTTTCTTATCCATAGTGTTACCTTACTTCTTCTTAGCCTCTTTGGTACGCACGACTTCATCGGCGTAACGAACACCCTTGCCTTTATATGGCTCAGGACGACGATAGGCACGCAAATCTGCCGCAACCTGACCAATCACCTGCTTATCAGCACCTTTCAGTACGATTTCAGTTTGTGATGGGCATTCCGCAGTTATGCCTGCTGGCAGCTGATGCTCAACCGGATGCGAGAAGCCTAAAGACAAGCTAACTGCGTTGCCTTTAACTGCTGCACGATAACCAACACCAACCAGCTGAAGTTTCTTAGTGAAACCTTCGTTAACACCAATAACCATAGCGTTCAGCAGAGAACGAGTTGTACCTGCCTGCGCCCAAGCGTCAGCAAAACCTTCGCGCGGAGCGAAAGTCAGTTGGCTATCCGCATGATTAACTTCAACTGCGTTGTGGATTTTACGACTTAGCTCGCCGTTTTTACCCTTAATCGAAATAACCTGACCGTCGAGTTTAACCTCTACGCCGGCAGGAATGACGACGGGTGCTTTTGCAACACGAGACATTCTTTCCTCCCGAATTAAGCTACGTAGCAGAGAATCTCGCCACCCAGACCAGCCTGGCGAGCTGCACGATCAGTCATTACACCTTTAGAGGTAGAAACAACAGCGATTCCCAAACCAGCCATAACTTGTGGCAGCTCATCTTTTTTCTTATAGATGCGCAGACTTGGGCGGCTTACACGCTGAATGCTTTCTACAACAGCCTTACCTTGGAAATACTTCAGAGTGACTTCCAGTTCTGGCTTAGTGTCGCCTTCGATTTTAAAATCTTCAATGTAACCTTCTTCCTTCAGCACCTTGGCAATTGCCACTTTCAGCTTGGAGGAAGGCATGGTGACCGCAACTTTATTCGCGGCCTGACCGTTACGGATACGGGTCAGCATATCCGCGATCGGATCTTGCATGCTCATCTGTCTTTACTCCCGTGATTCAATTGGTGACAATTACCAGCTAGCCTTTTTAAGGCCCGGGATTTCACCGCGCATAGCGGCTTCACGGACTTTAATACGGCTCAACCCAAACTTCCGCAAAAATGCATGCGGACGCCCAGTTTGACGGCAGCGGTTACGCTGACGGCAAGGGCTGGAATCACGTGGCAGTGTTTGCAGTTTAAGAACAGCATTCCAACGGTCTTCATCAGATGCGTTTACATCAGAGATGATCGCTTTCAGTTCAACGCGTTTTGCGAAGAATTTCTCAGCTAATTTCGCACGTTTTACATCACGTGCTTTCATTGATTGCTTAGCCATGAGTACCCTGCCTTACTTGCGGAACGGGAAGTTAAACGCAGCCAACAGTGCGCGGCCTTCATCATCAGATTTCGCAGTAGTGGTGATAGTAATATCCAAACCACGTACGCGATCCACTTTATCGTAATCGACTTCAGGGAAGATGATTTGCTCACGAACACCCATGCTGTAGTTACCACGACCATCGAATGATTTAGCGGACAAACCACGGAAGTCACGGATACGTGGTACAGCAATAGAAATCAGGCGCTCAAAGAACTCCCACATGCGTTTTCCACGCAGGGTTACTTTACAGCCGATTGGATAGCCCTGACGGATTTTGAAGCCTGCAACTGATTTGCGTGCTTTGGTGATCAATGGCTTCTGACCAGAGATTGCTGCCAAGTCAGCCGCTGCGTTATCCAGCAGTTTTTTATCAGCAATTGCTTCACCAACACCCATGTTCAGGGTGATCTTCTCGACCCGAGGGACTTGCATGACAGAATGGTAACCAAACTGAGTCATCAGTTTTTTGACTACCTCGTCTTTGTAGTAATCATGCAGTTTCGCCATCGTATACTCCAAATTACTTGATAGTTTCGTTGTTAGATTTGAAGAAACGCACTTTTTTGCCATCTTCGAATCTAAAACCTACACGGTCAGCCTTGCCGGTTGCTGCGTTGAAGATTGCAACGTTAGAAACATCAATAGCTGCTTCTTTTTCAACGATGCCACCTGGTTGGTTCAGAGCCGGAACTGGCTTCTGATGTTTTTTTACCAGGTTGATGCCTTCAACAATAACTTTACCAGAAGAAAGAACCTGTTTTACTTTACCGCGCTTGCCTTTGTCTTTACCAGTCAGCACGATAATTTCGTCATCACGACGGATTTTCGCTGCCATAGCCTGCTCCTTAGAGTACTTCAGGTGCCAGAGAGATAATTTTCATGAACTTTTCATTACGAAGTTCACGAGTCACCGGCCCAAAAATACGCGTACCGATAACTTGCTCACTATTGTTGTTCAACAATACGCAAGCGTTGCTATCGAAGCGAATGACAGAACCGTCCGGGCGACGAACACCCTTCTTGGTGCGCACCACTACCGCTTTCAGGACATCACCTTTTTTCACTTTACCGCGAGGAATTGCTTCCTTGATAGTGATCTTGATGATGTCACCGACATGTGCGTAGCGACGGTGCGAGCCACCTAGAACCTTGATACACATTACGCGACGTGCACCGGAGTTGTCGGCCACGTTCAGCATAGTCTGTTCTTGGATCATTTTAGTGCTCCGCTAAATGTCAACTACTACTGAGCCACTTTATTTTAAAGAGGCCGTTTCAATATCCCATACTACGAGGGCGCGGCATTATAACACCACATCTTCGCGATGGACAGAAAAATAAACGGCCCCGTTATTTTTTGGGCCGTTTATTTTGTACGATACAGCGATCTATTATAGAACCGCTTTCTCTACGACGCGAACTAAAGTCCAAGATTTAGTCTTAGACAGTGGACGGGTTTCGCGGATTTCCACTACATCGCCAATTCCACATTCATTGTTCTCGTCATGTACGTGCAGTTTAGTCGTACGTTTGATGAACTTACCATACAATGGGTGTTTCACCTTACGCTCAATAGCAACAACAATGGATTTTTCCATTTTGTCGCTAATAACACGACCTTGCAGAGTACGGATTTTATCGGTCATTACGCACCCGCCTTCTCAGTCAGTAAAGTCTTAACGCGTGCAATATTACGACGCACTTGTTTCAACAGGTGAGACTGTTGCAGCTGGCCACTTGCCGCCTGCATACGCAGATTGAATTGTTCACGTAACAGGTTCAGCAGCTCAGTGTTCAGCTCTTCAACGCTTTTTTCGCGCAGCTCTTGTGCTTTCATTACATCACCGTCTTAGTTACAAAGGTGGTTTTGATAGGCAGTTTCGCTGCTGCCAGCTTGAATGCTTCACGAGCCAGCTCTTCAGGCACACCGTCCATTTCATACAGGACCTTACCGGGCTGGATCAAGGCAACCCAGTATTCTACGTTACCTTTACCTTTACCCATACGCACTTCGAGTGGCTTTTCGGTGATAGGTTTGTCTGGGAACACACGGATCCAGATTTTACCTTGACGTTTAATTGCACGGGTCATAGCACGACGTGCCGCTTCGATCTGACGAGCAGTCAGACGACCACGGCCCACAGCTTTCAGACCGAAAGTGCCGAAGCTAACATCCGCACCTGCAGCCAGACCACGGTTGCGGCCTTTGTGCACTTTACGGAATTTCGTACGCTTTGGTTGTAACATCAGCGACTCTCCTTACTTGCGGCCTTTACGCTGCTGCTTTTTAGGTTGAGCAGCCGGTTTTTCCGCCTGTTCAACTGCAGCCATACCACCCAAGATCTCACCTTTGAAGATCCATACCTTAACGCCGATTACACCATAAGTGGTGTGCGCTTCAGAAGTATTGTAGTCGATGTCTGCACGCAGAGTATGCAGAGGTACACGACCTTCACGATACCACTCAGTACGTGCAATTTCAGCACCGCCCAGACGGCCGCTGACTTCCACTTTGATACCTTTAGCGCCCAAACGCATAGCGTTCTGTACAGCACGTTTCATAGCACGGCGGAACATTACACGACGTTCCAGCTGTGAACTGATGCTGTCAGCAACCAATTTTGCGTCCAGTTCAGGTTTACGTACTTCGGCAATATTGATCTGCGCAGGAACGCCAGCGATATCCGCTACAGCCTTACGCAATTTTTCAACGTCTTCACCTTTTTTACCGATTACAATGCCTGGACGAGCAGTGTGAATGGTTACACGGATGCTTTTCGCAGGACGTTCGATAACGATACGTGAAATAGATGCTTTAACCAGTTCTTTGTTCAAGTACTGGCGAACTTTAAAGTCGCTGTCCAGGTTGTCAGCGAATTCTTTGGTATTCGCATACCAGGTAGAGTTCCAAGGTTTGACAATACCCAGACGAATACCATTAGGATGTACTTTCTGACCCATTGCTAGTCTCCAGAGTCTCAGCGATCGGACACAACCACAGTAATGTGGCTGGTGCGCTTCAGGATACGATCTGCGCGGCCTTTGGCACGAGGCATAATACGCTTCATAGTTGGGCCTTCGTCTACGAAAATTTTCGTGACTTTCAGATCATCGATGTCAGCGCCATCGTTGTGTT
Source organism: Xenorhabdus sp. SGI 60 (assembly GCF_056632175.1). NCBI lineage: Bacteria > Pseudomonadati > Pseudomonadota > Gammaproteobacteria > Enterobacterales > Morganellaceae > Xenorhabdus > Xenorhabdus sp. SGI 60. The sequence goes on from NZ_CP196860.1 coordinate 4,027,020, forward strand.
CTGCGTTAGCAATAGCAGACTCAAGTACTTTCTTCACTAAACCAGCAGCTTTTTTGTTGGTATAGGTCAGAGTTTCCAGAGCTTGCGACACTTTCTTACCGCGGATCAGGTCAGCCACAAGGCGAACCTTCTGAGCAGAAGAACGAGCGTGGCGATGTTTAGCGATAGTTTCCATCTCTTCCTCCTACCTTAGCGCTTTTTAGCCTTTTTATCGGCCGCATGGCCGCGATAAGTACGGGTCGGCGCGAATTCACCCAGTTTATGACCAACCATTTCGTCGGAAACAAAAACTGGTACATGCTGACGACCATTATGGACCGCGATGGTCAAACCGATCATGTTAGGAAAGATCGTTGAACGACGGGACCAAGTCTTAATAGGCTTTTTGTCTCCGCTTTCCACCGCTTTCTCTACCTTCTTCAGCAAGTGCAGGTCAATAAATGGACCTTTCTTGAGAGAACGTGGCATGGTTTATCCTCTAATTATTTTTTAGAACGGCGACGTACGATATATTTATCAGTACGTTTGTTGCTACGGGTCTTCTTACCTTTGGTCTGGATGCCCCATGGAGTTACAGGGTGTTTACCAAAGTTACGACCTTCACCACCACCATGTGGATGGTCTACTGGGTTCATCGCCGTACCACGAACGGTAGGACGAATACCACGCCAGCGGCTTGCACCAGCTTTACCCAGAACGCGCAGCATATGTTCTGCGTTACCAACTTCACCTAAAGTAGCACGGCAATCAGACAGTACTTTACGCATTTCACCAGAACGCAGACGCAGGGTCACATAAGAACCATCACGTGCAACGATCTGAGCATAAGCACCTGCTGAACGAGCCAACTGGCCACCTTTACCTGGTTTCATTTCTATGTTGTGAACAGTAGAACCAACCGGAATGTTGCGCATTGGCAAGGCGTTACCGGTCTTGATCGCTGAATCAGCACCAGACTGGATTTGATCACCCGCTTTCAGGCCTTTAGGCGCAAGGATGTAACGACGCTCACCGTCTTTGTACAGAACCAGTGCGATGTTTGCTGAACGGTTTGGATCATATTCCAGACGCTCAACAACAGCAGGGATACCATCTTTATTACGTTTAAAGTCAATCAGACGATAATGCTGTTTATGGCCACCACCAATGTGACGAGTGGTAATACGACCATTGTTGTTACGACCACCAGTTTTGTTGTTTTTTTCCAACAACGGAGCATAAGGTTTACCCTTATGCAGCTCAGGGTTAACCACTTTAACAACGTGGCGACGGCCCGGAGACGTAGGTTTACATTTAACAACTGCCATTGTTCTTTACTCCTCCGACTTACTCAGCGCCGCCAACGAAGTCCAGGTTCTGGCCTTCTTTCAAGGTGACGTAAGCCTTTTTCCAGTCGCTACGACGACCAATACGCTGTCCGTGGCGTTTAACTTTACCTTTAACCAGCAAAGTGTTTACACCTTCAACTTCAACTTCAAACAGTTTCTGTACGGCAGCTTTGATCTCTGCTTTAGTCGCGTCTTTCGCAACTTTGAGAACGATGGTGTTGCTTTTCTCCATCGCTGTAGAAGCTTTTTCAGATACGTGCGGCGCGCGCAGTACTTTCAGCAGACGTTCTTCACGGATCATGCCAGCATCTCCTCAACTTGCTTCACAGCTTCAGCAGTCATAACCACTTTGTCGAAGGCAATCAGGCTTACAGGATCAATACCTGCTGTATCACGAACGTCAACCTTGTACAGGTTACGAGCAGCTAAGAACAGATTCTCATCAACTTCGCTAGTGACGATCAGCACGTCTTCCAGAGCCATTTCTTTTAGTTTCTGTACCAGCAACTTAGTTTTAGGTGCTTCAACAGAGAACTTCTCGACAACGATCAGACGATCTTGACGTACCAGTTCAGACAGGATGCTTTTCAGAGCACCACGGTACATCTTCTTATTAACTTTTTGACTGTGGTCCTGTGGTTTCGCTGCAAAAGTTACACCACCAGAGCGCCAAATTGGACTCTTAATAGAACCAGAACGCGCACGGCCAGTGCCTTTCTGACGCCATGGTTTTTTACCTGAACCAGAAACTTCAGCACGAGTTTTCTGAGCACGAGTACCTTGACGAGCACCAGCTGCATACGCAACAACTACTTGATGCACAAGCGCTTCATTGAAATCACGCCCGAAGGTAGTTTCGGAAACAGTCAGCGCGCTTTGCGCGTCTTTCATTACCAATTCCATTCCTATCTCCTTGACGTTACGCCTTGACAGCCGGTTTTACGATCAGGTTACTGTTCGTTGCACCTGGAACAGCACCTTTGACCAGCAGCAGGTTACGCTCAGCGTCAACACGTACTACATCTAAGCTCTGAACGGTTACGCGCTCATTACCCAGTTGGCCTGCCATTTTCTTGCCTTTAAACACTTTGCCCGGAGTCTGGTTCTGACCGATAGAACCCGGAACACGGTGAGACAAGGAATTACCATGGGTAGCATCTTGAGTACGGAAGTTCCAGCGTTTAACAGTACCCGCGAAACCTTTACCTTTAGATGTACCAGTAACGTCAACTTTTTTAACATCAGCGAAAATTTCAACGCTAATGCTTTGACCTACAGTGAATTCAGCATCGTCTTCTGACAGGCGGAATTCACGCAGAATGCGGCCAGCTTCAACGCCAGCTTTAGCGAAATGACCTGCTTCAGCTTTCTTAACACGACTAGCTTTTTTGCTACCAGTCGTTACCTGAATTGCACGATAACCGTCAGTCTCTTTGTTTTTAACTTGAGTTACACGGTTATTTTCGATTTCGATAACAGTTACAGGGATTGAAACGCCATCTTCAGTGAAGATGCGAGTCATGCCCACTTTTTTACCGACTAAACCAATCATTGTTTCAACCTCTCAATCGTTCAATGACCTGATTAACCCAGGCTGATCTGCACATCTACACCGGCAGCCAGATCCAGACGCATCAGAGCATCAACGGTTTTCTCGGTTGGCTCAACGATGTCAACCAGACGTTTGTGAGTGCGAATTTCGTACTGATCACGCGCATCTTTATTTACGTGTGGAGAAATCAGAACGGTAAAACGCTCTTTACGAGTCGGCAGAGGGATCGGACCACGAACCTGCGCACCAGTGCGCTTCGCAGTCTCTACGATTTCCGCAGTTGATTGATCGATCAAACGATGATCAAATGCTTTCAGGCGGATACGGATTCTTTGGTTCTGCATGAGACCAGAGCTCCAACTATTTTATAAACGTAAATGATTACTCCTCACACCCATTTCGGTTGATGGGAGAGCGTAATCGTTCTGTGCATAACCCCCATATCGGAGGTATTTTAAATGGCGGTTATTTATCAACCGCTCATTACTGATAATAAATCAGTCCTACTCTGTGTAGGTAAGCCCGCGCATTATACGTGAATTTACCCACAAAGCAATATTAAGAGTGAAATCTATGCAAAAAGTACATACTAGAAAGAGGAAAGTAAGAAAGAAAATGGAAGAAAACGCCCTATATACATCAAATTATAGGGCGACAAAATTATAGCTATTCTTCTTCACTAAGCTGAGATTGAATGTAATTTTGTATTCCAATTCTAGTTATCAGTTCAAGTTGAGTTTCCAACCAATCAATATGATTTTCTTCATCAGCAAGCACCTCTATCATCAAGTCTCTACTAACATAATCATGAACTGAATCGGCATATGCGATTGCTTCTCTGAGATCTTTTGCACCACGTAATTCTAATTCCAGATCAGATAGCAGCATTTCTTCCACATCTTCCCCGATATTGAGTTTGCCTAAATCTTGTAGATTTGGCACCCCTTCCAGAAAAAGAATACGTTCAATAAATTTATCTGCGTGCTTCATCTCATCAATGGACTCGTGATACTCGACATCATTCAAACGTATCAATCCCCAGTTCTTAAACATTCGAGCATGCAAGAAATATTGATTGATGGCGACAAGTTCATTGCCGAGAAGTTTATTAAAATATGCAATTATTTTTTTATCACCTTTCATAGCAAGGTCCTCCGCTTCCAGTAACTAAAGTGTAGTACTAATTTGGCAGAGTAATTGCAAGAAAATTGTGCTTATTTTAGGCAACATTATTTATTGGAGGTAGTAGGGCAATTTCCTCATTCATGATTTCACGTGCTTGACGTATACATTTTCCGCAGTCGCTTCCTACAGGAACAAAATTCCTCAACTCTCTGATAGAGCGAATATGTTGCTGATGAACAGCATTACGTATGGTTTTATCGCTTATTGCATTGCAGAGACAAACATACATGGAAGCACTCTTCTAACTATTTACACACTTTTGATGACTATTTAGGTCGGATAAAAACCCCATACCCAAAATTTATCCACGCTTATAAAATAAACGAAACCCCGCAATAGTAAATAGAAATAAATATCATTTCAATTATTGTTTTTATTTTGTTGAGTAACAAAAAAACCACCAATTTCGGTGGCTCAAAATACAAAAAGAGGAGCTAAGGCTCCTCTTTCTCATAATCTTTTGATAACTAAAGATTAAGCAATGACTTTAGCAACAACACCGGCGCCTACAGTACGGCCACCTTCACGGATGGCGAAACGCAGACCTTCGTCCATTGCGATTGGGGCAATCAGGTTAACTACCATGTTGATGTTGTCACCTGGCATTACCATCTCTACGCCTTCTGGCAGTTCGATAGTACCGGTTACGTCAGTGGTACGGAAGTAGAACTGTGGACGGTAACCTTTGAAGAATGGGGTATGACGGCCACCTTCATCTTTGCTCAGGATATACACTTCAGATTCGAACTGAGTGTGTGGGTGGATAGAACCCGGCTTCGCCAGAACCTGACCACGCTCAACGTCGTCACGCTTAGTACCACGCAGCAGAACACCCACGTTCTCACCCGCACGGCCTTCGTCCAGCAGTTTGCGGAACATTTCAACACCGGTACACGTGGTTTTAGTGGTTTCTTTGATACCCACGATTTCAACTTCGTCACCGACTTTAACGATACCACGCTCTACACGACCGGTTACTACAGTACCACGGCCGGAGATGGAGAATACGTCTTCGATTGGCAGCAGGAATGGCTTGTCAATGTCACGCTCTGGTTCTGGAATGTAAGTATCCAGTGCTTCAGCCAGTTCGATAACTTTCGCTTCCCACTCTGCGTCGCCTTCCAGCGCTTTCAGCGCAGAACCGCGGATAATTGGGGTGTCGTCGCCTGGGAAATCGTACTGAGACAGCAGCTCACGCACTTCCATTTCGACCAGTTCCAGCAGCTCTTCATCATCAACCATGTCACATTTGTTCAGGAACACGATGATGTAAGGAACGCCTACCTGACGACCCAGCAGGATGTGCTCACGAGTCTGTGGCATTGGGCCATCAGTTGCAGCAACAACCAGGATCGCGCCGTCCATCTGAGCTGCACCGGTGATCATGTTTTTCACATAGTCGGCGTGGCCTGGGCAGTCAACGTGTGCGTAGTGACGAGTTGGAGTATCGTATTCTACGTGAGAAGTAGAGATGGTGATACCACGTGCTTTTTCTTCTGGCGCGTTGTCGATCTGGTCGAATGCACGCGCGCTACCACCGTAAGTTTTTGCCAGAACGGTAGTGATTGCAGCAGTCAGGGTAGTTTTACCGTGGTCAACGTGGCCGATAGTACCAACGTTAACGTGCGGTTTTGAACGTTCAAACTTTTCTTTAGACATTAGGTTGTCCCTCTAAGACACGGAATCGGTGGTTTCACCACATCAACCAAGCAATCGCTTGCGAGATATTTACAGGAAGAAAATCAGGAAGTAACAACAGGAGAAGTGGTGCTGATAGGCAGATTCGAACTGCCGACCTCACCCTTACCAAGGGTGTGCTCTACCAACTGAGCTATATCAGCACATCTTGGAGCGGGCAGCGGGAATCGAACCCGCATCATCAGCTTGGAAGGCTGAGGTAATAGCCATTATACGATGCCCGCGTGAACTCGGCTACCTGACTTTAATCAGCTGTATACTATATCTTAAGTGTTTTTTCTAGAGTATAACTCGAGCTGAACACTCAAGATCGAAACTGGTTAATGGTGGTGGGGGAAGGATTCGAACCTTCGAAGTCTGTGACGGCAGATTTACAGTCTGCTCCCTTTGGCCGCTCGGGAACCCCACCTTTCCAAATTTTTAATGGTGCCGGCACCAAGAGTCGAACTCGGGACCTACTGATTACAAGTCAGTTGCTCTACCAACTGAGCTATGCCGGCATCAAGTGCTGCGCATTCTAGAAAGAGTTGGCCCACGATGCAACAAAAAAATTGTTTTTTTTGTTCTTTTGCTCACAAAACAATCTCTTTTAGTGCTTCTGGTGTTTTTTTCAATAGTTTCAGATTAAATATCCAACAAGAAACTCTTGTACAGGAAGAACCAATAAATACATCTGCCAATTATTTTTTTAAAATTATTTGTATCACACTTGTCTCTATCTTTATAAAAGAAAGAAACTGACGGTCATAATAGACTCAGAAATAATACATTTTTGCATTTGCCATCAAAAAAATGACTAAAATCATAAAAAATTCTACGCCTACGATGTCGCAACCGATATGATGAGATTTATTTTTTTGTCGGATACGGGTGTTCTCAACAACCTGTCCAACCTGCATAGACAGGCAGATGTTGGCTTATGAATAAGAAAGAATCTTTTTTGACGACTCCATATTTACAATTTGATCGTAAACATTGGGCCACATTGCGTGACTCGGTGCCTTTAACATTAACAGAAGAAGAAGTCGCTGCTTTAAAAGGGATCAATGAAGAAATCTCAATAGATGAAGTGATTGAAATCTATCTTCCATTGTCACGCCTACTCAATTTTTACATTAGTTCCAATTTGCGGCGGCAAGCTGTTCTTGAGCAATTCCTAGGGACAGATGAACAAAAAATACCTTATGTTATTGGGATAGCAGGCAGCGTTGCTGTTGGAAAAAGTACAACCGCACGCTTATTACAGGCGCTACTAAGCCGTTGGCCAGAACATCGTCGTGTCAAATTAGTGACAACAGACGGTTTTTTGCACTCCAACAATATATTAAATGAACGTGGATTAATGAAAAAAAAGGGATTCCCTGAATCCTATGATATGCGTAGCTTGGTCAAATTTGTTGCCGATATAAAATCAGGTGCAGAAAAAGTCATCGCGCCGGTATATTCTCACCTGAGCTATGACATCGTTCCTCATGAGCAACTTATTATCGAAAAGCCAGATATTCTTATCCTCGAAGGTTTAAACGTATTACAAAGTGGCATGGATTATCCACATGAGCCACATCATGTATTTGTCTCTGATTTTGTTGATTTTTCTATTTATGTAGATGCACCGGAAGAATTACTCGAACAATGGTACGTCAATCGTTTTCTTAAGTTTCGGCAAGGCGCTTTTTCCGATCCTGATTCTTATTTCCACAATTATTCTAAATTAACGACAGAAGAAGCGATAGAAGTAGCTTCGAGTATTTGGCAGGAAATCAATGGATTAAACTTGCAGCAAAACATCTTACCAACGAGAGAACGGGCTAGTTTGATTATGACGAAAGGCATCAATCACACGATTGAAAGCGTCAGATTAAGGAAATAAAGCAAAAAGCCGGAAATATTTCCGGCTTTACATTCAACAACCTCGCAAGGAAATTTCGCCGCCGATATAAGGCGTAACAACGCCATTAATATCAAGTAACAAAGCCCCTTGTTGATCTATTCCACGAGCTATCCCATGAACTTCCTGATCACCAATAATTAATTTCACCGAACGATTAATAAAATTATCTAATTCAAACCACCGAGCAATGAAAGAAGTTAGTCCTTCATTTTCAAATTGCATTAACGCTTTTTTAAGTCCCACTATGATTTCAGAGACCAACTTATTCCGTTCAATAATCGTTCCTGATTGCTGTAAATTAGTCCAATTTTGATTAATTGATGTCTGTTGATCGCTACTCATCGAAATATTCATGCCTATTCCGATAACAACATGGGCTGCATCTCCCGTTTTTCCCGTTAACTCAACCAATATTCCAGCAAGTTTTTTATCATTTAAGTATAAGTCATTTGGCCATTTTACTTTTACTCTTTCTGCTCCCTGGCGATTAAGAACTTCTGCAATGATAATACCAACGACTAAACTTAAACCTATCGCTGCTGCTGGCCCTTGTTCCAAACGCCAATACATAGATAGATATAAGTTGCGCCCAAAAGCAGAAACCCACTTTCTACCACGACGCCCTCTACCTTCATATTGATATTCTGCAACACAGGAATCTCCTGAATCGAGTTCAGCTAACTTTTCCAGAATATATTGATTCGTGGAATCAATGACAGGAATTACTTCAATACGATCATTAGGAAGATAGTTTTCAATAACTTCTTTATCCAGAAGATTCATTGGGGCAGGAAAGCGATAACCTTTGCCTGGAAGAGTGAGAACCTCTACTCCCCATTCACGAATAGTTTGAATATGTTTATTGATACCTGCTCGGCTCATTCCCAGTTCCTGACCAAGTTGTTGGCCTGAATGAATTTCGCCATCAGATAGTACTTTAATTAATTTTAATGGGATACTAAGATCTTTCATGAAATACATTCCACTGCGTCTATCTCACCTGCACTGCCAATGAAGCGTACCTCAGGCTCTAAGAAGATATTAAATTTTTCTGCAACCTTATTACGTACATAAGCAGCCAAGGTAATGACATCTTGTCCCGTTGCATTACCTTTATTAATTAATACCAATGACTGTTTCAGGTGTACGGCAGCGCCACCAATAGCATAACCCTTCAATTGACATTGTTCGATAAGCCAACCCGCTGCAATCTTTACGCTATACCCATTATGAGGGTATTGAGGGCAGTTGGGATATTCAGACTTAATCCTGTATGCTAACTCAATCGATATAATAGGGTTTTTGAAGAAACTACCTGCATTACCCATCAACGCAGGATCTGGTAACTTACTCTGGCGCATTTCACACACAGCATCGAATATTTGTTCTGGTGTGACTTTTTCTCGTGAGAACTTCGCTAAGGCACCGTAAGTTAAAATGGGTTCCCATTTTTTATTCAAACGTAAACCAACCGCTGTGATAGCATAACCATCTTTATATTGACGCTTAAAGATGCTGTCTCTATACGCAAATTGACAATCATTCGCCGTTAGACGGATTAAATTACCTGTTTTCAGCTCAACAAAATCCACATACTCACAAACATTTTTAAATTCAACACCATATGCTCCAATATTCTGGATTGGAGCAGAGCCAACATTTCCAGGGATCAAGGCTAAATTTTCCAAACCATAGATCCGTTGTTTAAATAAATAAGTAATCAGTTCATGCCAGTTTTCACCTGCACCAACATGAATGTGCCATGCAGTATCTGACTCTTGTATATTGATACCAAGAATACGATTTAAGATCACAGTACCTTTAAAATTTTCGGTGAAAAGGATGTTACTTCCTCCTCCCAATAATAAAATAGGATGATCTTTTTCCATTGCTTCTTGCCATAAAGCCAAAAGCGATTCAATAGAAGTGGCTATACCAATATGATCAGCACTGGCTAAAATGCCAAACGTGTTAAACGTTTTTAGTTGAGTAGATTGACAGACAGACATTCATTTCAAACTCAATAGGGTAATTTAAGTCGTAGTCTACCAGACTCTATATTTGAAAGATAAGTAAGTAGTTACCTGACACCTATCTATTGAATTGATGGAAATAAAAAAAGAACTAGAAATGCAAAAGGCCACCCAATATGGGTGGCCTTTTGACTGGATATTAAAGCTTGGCAGTTTCCTACTCTCGCATGGGGAGACCCCACACTACCATCGGCGCTACGGCGTTTCACTGCTGAGTTCGGCATGGGGTCAGGTGGGACCGCCGCGCTATCGCCGCCAAGCAAATTCTGTTGTATTTGCCGAACATATTATTCATGGTGCTGATACCCAGATTCGAACTGGGGACCTCACCCTTACCAAGGGTGTGCTCTACCAACTGAGCCATATCAGCAAATACTAAATAAAATAAAAAATGTTGCCAAATGGGCAACAATTATAAAGTGATGTCTGGCAGTGTCCTACTCTCACATGGGGAGACCCCACACTACCATCGGCGCTACGGCGTTTCACTGCTGAGTTCGGCATGGGATCAGGTGGGACCACCGCGCTGTTACCGCCAGACAAATGCTGTATTCAATCCCGAACAAGCTGCTGTGCTCTCTGAAACCTTCTCTCAATCCCCAAAACACCTTCGGTGTTGTCAGGTTAAGCCGCACGGCTCATTAGTACCGGTTAGCTCAACGTCTCGCAACGCTTACACACCCGGCCTATCGACGTCCTCGTCTCGGACGGTCCTTCAGTACCCTCAAAGGAGTAAGGGAAGACTCATCTTAAGGCAAGTTTCCCGCTTAGATGCTTTCAGCGGTTATCTCTTCCGCACTTAGCTACCGGGCAATGCCATTGGCATGACAACCCGAACACCAGTGGTGCGTCCACTCCGGTCCTCTCGTACTAGGAGCAGCCCCTTGCAATCTTCCAACGCCCACGGCAGATAGGGACCGAACTGTCTCACGACGTTCTAAACCCAGCTCGCGTACCACTTTAAATGGCGAACAGCCATACCCTTGGGACCTACTTCAGCCCCAGGATGTGATGAGCCGACATCGAGGTGCCAAACACCGCCGTCGATATGAACTCTTGGGCGGTATCAGCCTGTTATCCCCGGAGTACCTTTTATCCGTTGAGCGATGGCCCTTCCATTCAGAACCACCGGATCACTATGACCTGCTTTCGCACCTGCTCGAGCTGTCACTCTCGCAGTCAAGCTGGCTTATGCCATTGCACTAACCTCCTGATGTCCGACCAGGATTAGCCAACCTTCGTGCTCCTCCGTTACGCTTTGGGAGGAGACCGCCCCAGTCAAACTACCCACCAGACACTGTCCGCAACCCGGATAACGGGTCCGCGTTAGAACATCAAACATTCAAGGGTGGTATTTCAAGGATGGCTCCGTGCAGACTGGCGTCCACACTTCACAGCCTCCCACCTATCCTACACATCAAGGCTCAAGGTTCAGTGTCAAGCTATAGTAAAGGTTCACGGGGTCTTTCCGTCTTGCCGCGGGTACACTGCATCTTCACAGCGAGTTCAATTTCACTGAGTCTCGGGTGGAGACAGCCTGGCCATCATTACGCCATTCGTGCAGGTCGGAACTTACCCGACAAGGAATTTCGCTACCTTAGGACCGTTATAGTTACGGCCGCCGTTTACTGGGGCTTCGATCAAGAGCGTCGCGTTGCCGCTAACCCCATCAATTAACCTTCCAGCACCGGGCAGGCGTCACACCGTATACGTCCACTTTCGTGTTTGCACAGTGCTGTGTTTTTATTAAACAGTTGCAGCCAGCTGGTATCTGCGACTGGCCTCAGCTCCGGACGCCTGGTCCTTCACCTAACGCCAGCGTGCCTTCTCCCGAAGTTACGGCACCATTTTGCCTAGTTCCTTCACCCGAGTTCTCTCAAGCGCCTGAGTATTCTCTACCTGACCACCTGTGTCGGTTTGGGGTACGATGGACCATAATCTGAAGCTTAGGGGCTTTTCCTGGAAGCGGGGCATCAGCAACTTCAGCACCGTAGTGCCTCGTCATCGTGCCTCAGTGTTAGGGATAACCGGATTTGCCTGATTATCCCACCTACACACTTAAACCGGGACGACCGTCGCCCGGATTGCCTAGCCTTCTCCGTCCCCCCATCGCAATTATGGCCCGTACAGGAATATTAACCTGTTGCCCATCGACTACGCTTTTCAGCCTCGCCTTAGGGGTCGACTCACCCTGCCCCGATTAACGTTGGACAGGAACCCTTGGTCTTCCGGCGAGCGGGTTTTTCACCCGCTTTATCGTTACTTATGTCAGCATTCGCACTTCTGATACCTCCAGCAAACCTCACAGTTCACCTTCAACGGCTTACAGAACGCTCCCCTACCCAACAACACATTCATGTCGCTGCCGCAGCTTCGGTGCATGGTTTAGCCCCGTTACATCTTCCGCGCAGGCCGACTCGACCAGTGAGCTATTACGCTTTCTTTAAATGATGGCTGCTTCTAAGCCAACATCCTGGCTGTCTGAGCCTTCCCACTTCGTTTCCCACTTAACCATGACTTGGGGACCTTAGCTGGCGGTCTGGGTTGTTTCCCTCTTCACGACGGACGTTAGCACCCGCCGTGTGTCTCCCGTGATAACATTCTTCGGTATTCGCAGTTTGCATCGGGTTGGTAAGTCGGGATGACCCCCTAGCCGAAACAGTGCTCTACCCCCGAAGATGAGTTCACGAGGCGCTACCTAAATAGCTTTCGGGGAGAACCAGCTATCTCCCGGTTTGATTGGCCTTTCACCCCCAGCCACAAGTCATCCGCTAATTTTTCAACATTAGTCGGTTCGGTCCTCCAGTTAGTGTTACCCAACCTTCAACCTGCCCATGGCTAGATCACCGGGTTTCGGGTCTATACCCTGCAACTTAACGCCCAGTTAAGACTCGGTTTCCCTGCGGCTCCCCTATACGGTTAACCTTGCTACAGAATATAAGTCGCTGACCCATTATACAAAAGGTACGCAGTCACCCTGATAAATCAGGGCTCCCACTGCTTGTACGTACACGGTTTCAGGTTCTCTTTCACTCCCCTCGCCGGGGTTCTTTTCGCCTTTCCCTCACGGTACTGGTTCACTATCGGTCAGTCAGGAGTATTTAGCCTTGGAGGATGGTCCCCCCACGTTCAGACAGGATACCACGTGTCCCGCCCTACTCTTCGAGCTCACAATATCACACCTCTTCGGATACGGGGCTGTCACCCTTTACTGCCGGCCTTTCCAGACCGTTCTCCTGACGTGTGTATCGCTGATGGCTCTGGGCTCCTCCCCGTTCGCTCGCCGCTACTGGGGGAATCTCGGTTGATTTCTTTTCCTCGGGGTACTGAGATGTTTCAGTTCCCCCGGTTCGCCTCATTAACCTATGAATTCAGTTAATGATGGTGCAACGGATTGCACCGGGTTTCCCCATTCGGACATCGCCGGCTGATAGCGCTTCATATCAGCTCACCGGCGCTTTTCGCAGATTAGCACGTCCTTCATCGCCTCTGACTGCCTAGGCATCCACCGTGTACGCTTAGTCGCTTAACCTCACAACCCGAAGGTGTCTTCGAATCGGAGTTATTGAGAGACTCCTCAATACCGTCCTCAAGACAGATACTGAGTGTTTCAAATTTTCAGCTTGTTCCAGATTGTTAAAGAGCTAATATTGCTAAACCGACGCGCACGTCCGCTTAACAATATTTCGGTGGCACCGTCTTTCACCCGATACCAGAGCAAGATGGCGTCCCCTAGGGGATTCGAACCCCTGTTACCGCCGTGAAAGGGCGGTGTCCTAGGCCTCTAGACGAAGGGGACTCAAAGTCTTCTTCGCAGACGCTTGCTCTGCTTTATTTCATCAGACAATCTGTGTGAGCACTGCAACAAAATCCACTATCTTTTCGGTAAGGAGGTGATCCAACCGCAGGTTCCCCTACGGTTACCTTGTTACGACTTCACCCCAGTCATGAATCACAAAGTGGTCAGCGCCCTCCCGAAGGTTAAGCTACCGACTTCTTTTGCAACCCACTCCCATGGTGTGACGGGCGGTGTGTACAAGGCCCGGGAACGTATTCACCGTAGCATGCTGATCTACGATTACTAGCGATTCCGACTTCATGGAGTCGAGTTGCAGACTCCAATCCGGACTACGACAGACTTTATGAGGTCCGCTTGCTCTCGCGAGGTCGCTTCTCTTTGTATCTGCCATTGTAGCACGTGTGTAGCCCTACTCGTAAGGGCCATGATGACTTGACGTCATCCCCACCTTCCTCCGGTTTATCACCGGCAGTCTCCCTTGAGTTCCCACCATGACGTGCTGGCAACAAAGGATAAGGGTTGCGCTCGTTGCGGGACTTAACCCAACATTTCACAACACGAGCTGACGACAGCCATGCAGCACCTGTCTCACGGGTCCCGAAGGCACTTCCGCATCTCTGCAGAATTCCGTGGATGTCAAGAGTAGGTAAGGTTCTTCGCGTTGCATCGAATTAAACCACATGCTCCACCGCTTGTGCGGGCCCCCGTCAATTCATTTGAGTTTTAACCTTGCGGCCGTACTCCCCAGGCGGTCGATTTAACGCGTTAGCTCCGGAAGCCACAGCTCAAGGCCACAACCTCCAAATCGACATCGTTTACAGCGTGGACTACCAGGGTATCTAATCCTGTTTGCTCCCCACGCTTTCGCACCTGAGCGTCAGTCTTCGTCCAGGGGGCCGCCTTCGCCACCGGTATTCCTCCACATCTCTACGCATTTCACCGCTACACGTGGAATTCTACCCCCCTCTACGAGACTCTAGTCAACCAGTCTTAGATGCCATTCCCAGGTTAAGCCCGGGGATTTCACATCTAACTTAATTGACCGCCTGCGTGCGCTTTACGCCCAGTAATTCCGATTAACGCTTGCACCCTCCGTATTACCGCGGCTGCTGGCACGGAGTTAGCCGGTGCTTCTTCTGCGGGTAACGTCAATCACAGCACTTATTCAGTCCTGTGCCTTCCTCCCCGCTGAAAGTACTTTACAACCCGAAGGCCTTCTTCATACACGCGGCATGGCTGCATCAGGCTTGCGCCCATTGTGCAATATTCCCCACTGCTGCCTCCCGTAGGAGTCTGGGCCGTGTCTCAGTCCCAGTGTGGCTGGTCATCCTCTCAGACCAGCTAGGGATCGTCGCCTAGGTGAGCCATTACCCCACCTACCAGCTAATCCCATCTGGGTTCATCCGATGGCGTGAGGCCCGAAGGTCCCCCACTTTGCTCGTTCGAGGTTATGCGGTATTAGCCACCGTTTCCAGTGGTTATCCCCCTCCATCGGGCAGATCCCCAGACATTACTCACCCGTCCGCCGCTCGCCGGCAGGAAAGCACGCTTTCCCCCGCTGCCGCCCGACTTGCATGTGTTAGGCCTGCCGCCAGCGTTCAATCTGAGCCATGATCAAACTCTTCAATTAAAGTGTTTGATGCTCAAAGAATTCTGACTGTTCGTTCATAATGAATTAACTGTTCAGTCACTCTTCAAGACTGTTTAATCTTTTTCGCCTTGCGGCGTCAGATAGTGTCTTGCGAGTGCCCACACAGATTGTCTGATTAATTTGTTAAAGAGCGGTAGCAACCGGAAGCCTCTTCCGGGTTGCGAGGCTGCGTATCTTACGCTTTTCGCCTCGGGAGTCAAGCGATTATTTTCGCTTTTCTCTCACTGTCCTTCGCGGCCTGTTTCAGCGCAGCGTCGGTCAGTGGTGGCGCATTATAGGGCGTTTTACGGCGCTGACAATAGTTTTTTTGAAAAAAATTACCAAGTGGTGATTATTACACCAAATTGCACTTAAGTTGGTAGTTTTTCCAGCGTTAAGAAGCCTAATTCGCGTAAAACGGGATGTAATGTTTCGCTCTCCGGTTCGATCTTTGTGCAATAGGCTAAGTTATCCGCTGTTGTTAAAAACAAATCTTCCCGATTTTTGACAAGCCATGCAGTTCTGCGAGCAATTGCCGCTCCCGAATCAATTAATCTTGTTCCATCTGGTAAAACTTGAGCAATTTCTTCTGCTATCAGAGGAAAGTGTGTACACCCTAAAATAACGGTATCTGGTGGCTCTTTCATTCTTAGCCACGGTTTCAGTATTTTCTCTAACTCTTTTAGAGGAACATCCTTACCATGTAATTTTCGTTCAGCTAACTCAACCAATTCAGCAGAGCCAATTGCATACATCTGGCAATCCGTAGCAAACCTTGCGATTAATTCTTTGGTATAGTCGCGCTTCACTGTGGCACTTGTCGCCAATAATCCCACAACACGGTTACAGGTTAGCTTCGCCGCAGGTTTGATCGCAGGCACAACACCAACCACAGGAAAAGAAAAACGTTCACGCAAGGCGGGCAAACTGACCGTACTGGCAGTATTGCAAGCAATCACGACAACTGCCAAAGGGTGTTTTTTCTGGATCGTATCAACAATCTGAACAACCCTTTCTACAATTACTTCCGCCGTTTTCTCGCCATAAGGGAATGCTTCATTATCGAAAGCATATATATAGTGGAGATCTGGCAAAAGTTGCCGAATCTCTTGATAGACAGATAAACCACCCACTCCAGAATCAAAAACCAGAATCGTTGGACGGGCGGTCTTGTTTAAATCAGAAGTTGTAGCTTCCAGTAAGGTAGTATTCTCTTCCTGGGGTGCGATAGCCATAGGCTGTCTCATAATGCTTATCAAACAGATTGGCTATTCTAGCACGGATTGTCAGGTGGTCAGTGATCGAATATGCGGCGCTGATATCCCACAGATTTACGCCCGCTAATTTTACTGTTTTCGCAGGATATACATTATAGTCTTGGTCATAACGCCGACCAATATATTGATAGGTTATTCCCCAATCGACATTAAACGCTTCCCAATCCAATTGATATTTAACTTGCTGTTTAGCCCTGCGAGTTAATTGCTGCCCACTGCCATCACGCGGATCAATGAACTGTAATGTGAGTTGATGTTGGAATAAGCCAGTCTCCATTGTTCCCGTCCATTCAACACCTTTTATTTTTGCCTTATCACCGTTCTCATAGCGGTTATTTGCAAAATTTATCAACTGCTCAATATCGTTACGATAAGCAGATAGACGCCAATTAAGTGGCCCGGTCAATCCTTCAATTCCGATTTCCCATTGCTTGCTTTTTTCTGCTTTAAGGTTTTCATTCCCCCATTTGCTATAAAGCTGATTCAAAGTTGGTGCTTTGAATGCCGTTCCATACGAAGTGATAAAACGATAACCATCAACAAATTCCCAGCCGATGCCGATTTGCCCTGTAGTATTCCAGTTATAATCAGAATGGTGATCTGAACGTATAGCACCTTCTAAAATGACATTCTGCACCTTTTGCTGCGCAGTTAAATAGAGTCCCGTATTATCAACATGTTTTTGTACAGGGATGTTATTAGAGCCTGCGGCAACCCATTCTCTTTTCCAATCAACCCCACTACTGATTGCCCCATGACCAACCTGCCACGTATTTCCCCATTGCACATTGTACTGTTTTGAATCACTCAGACTGGCGTTATTGCCATAACGCCCATGCTTAGGAACATAATCGTAATCTTTGACATGACCGTAACTGACAATGAATTGGGAAGAATAACCGCCTTGATTAAATTGAATACCCGCATCATAGGAACGATTGAACAGTTCGCGAGTGTCTGCTTCGCCGATATTCCATGCATCATAAGCCGTCCGATTATTCAATCCATAGGCTCGGGCAAATCCGCTTATTTGCTCACTTATTTTATGATCTATTTCCAACCACAGCATTTTACTCATAAAGCCATCACGATCTGGCTGACGATATCCCCCTGTTTTACCATCAACTATCACATCAAACCCTTTGGTGTAGGTATAGCCGGCGGCTGTAGTTAATAAAGTATTCTCACCGAGTTTTTGCTGTGTTGAACCATTATAGTTCTGGTATCCGTTTGAGCCGATACCCGCATTCAGTGTTATCCCACGTTGTTCCCGTTTTGTGATGATATTGATCACGCCACCAATGGCATCAGAACCATATACAGCAGAACGCGCGCCACGGATATATTCTATTCTTTGCACCATTGAGATTGGGATCTGGCTAAAATCGGCGGCTCCGGTAATGCCTGCCTGATTCAAACGGATCCCATCCACCAGCACCAGTGTATGATTTGAGTTCGTACCACGAACAAATAAAGAAGAGTGCTGCCCAATCCCCCCATTCTGCGCAATATCAATACTCGGCAACCGGCGAAAAACATCCACCAGGCTACTGGATTGCCAACGATCTATATCTTCACGAGTCACTACCGTCGTTGGCGCCAACACTGAAGAAATCGGCTGCTTAAAGCGATGAGCTGTAATCACCAACGTATCCTGATTATCTGCCACTGCAAAATGGTTCCAACCAGAAAATATCGCCACGGACGCAGCAGATAGAAGAAGATGTTTTTTATTTGCCATAAGATTTGTGATGAGAATGAGTGTGGATCTGGCTATTTATATTAACGATAAAGCGTCATGCTACGATGAAGGCTTTAGCGTGTCCAGAATGCCCCTCTATCAAAAAAGCGCGGATAAACTAGAAAACTGGACATCCTTTGCACTTGCCCTACAATGCCGCACGGAAATTTTTCTTAACGCGACCATACGAGAACCCGATAATGCAGAATGCCTTGCCAACGGAAAATTATGAAAATCAATTGACGGAGAAAGTTTATCGTCTAAAAGGAATGATGCTCCCCTTTAGCGCACCTGAGCCTGAAGTTTTCCGTTCCCCGGCATCACATTACAGAATGCGCGCAGAATTCCGTATCTGGCATGAGGAAGATGACCTCTACCACATTATGTTTGATCAGCAGACCAAACAGCGTATCCGCATTGATCAATTTCCAGTTGCCAATCAGCTCATCAATAAAATGATGCAAGCCATTATAGCTGGCGTAAAAGACAATCCCGTATTACGCCATAAACTGTTTCAGGTGGATTACCTTTCTACCCGCAGTAACAAAATTATTGTCTCCCTGCTTTATCACAAAAAACTGGGGGATGAATGGCGTGAACATGCAACCGCTCTGCGTTCTCAACTCATCGCCACAGGGTTTGATGTACAACTTATTGGACGCGCTGCAAAAACCAAGATCATGCTTAACCATGACTATATAGATGAAGCGTTGTCTGTTGCAGGTAAGACGATGATTTACCGTCAGGTCGAAAATAGCTTCACACAACCGAATGCCAGCATCAATATTCATATGTTGGAATGGGCAATTGATATCACCAAAGGCTCGAAAGGTGACTTGCTTGAGCTGTATTGTGGTAATGGTAATTTCTCCCTGGCGCTGGCGCAGAATTTTGAACGTGTACTGGCGACAGAAATTGCCAAGCCTTCCGTAGCTGCGGCACAATTTAATATCGCAGCAAACAAAATTGATAACGTACAGATTATCCGCATGTCAGCGGAAGAATTTACCCAGGCGATGAACGGAGAGCGTGAGTTTAACCGACTGCAAGGAATTGATTTAAGCAGTTATCAATGTGAAACCATTTTTGTTGATCCACCGCGCAGCGGACTGGATGAAGAAACGCTAAAAATGGTTCAAGCGTATCCACGTATTCTTTATATTTCCTGCAATCCAGAAACACTTTGCCAAAATCTGGAGACGCTGACACAAACCCACAAAATCAGCCAACTGGCACTCTTTGACCAATTCCCTTATACCCACCATATGGAGTGCGGTGTCCTACTGGAAAAAAGAACATAGTCGTCATTAAAAACCCAAACGCCACCAAATTGACTTTGTGGCGTTTTTATTGAATCGTTCTTGATAAAAGCGATTAGCTTTGGCTTTCTGAAGTGAGCGCTGCTTGCTGCTTGCGTTTTTTCATCTTTAGGTAGATCCAAAACACCAAGACAGTACCAATAACGACAGGCAAGAAATTAGAGCCAATTGCTGGATATTCCATCCGAATAAATGCGTTATACACAAACATGCCTAAGAAGAAGCATCCCACGGCCAGCTTTGGTAATCCTTCTGCCATCGGATAATTCAAATAACGTTGATGGAGACAATATAAAGAAAGTACCAGTGCAATAAGAGGGAAAATAGAAAAAGGGACAAATGAATTAAAAAATGTTGAGAAAGTTCCGTGTGTTGCCATTCCAACGATAAGAGCCAGCAACATTGTGCTTTTATCTTGGCGGTATTGTTCCATCGTATTATTCTCCTTTCATTATTATTCAGAGGTTTTAGGGATCGCTTTAGGGACAGTGTTTTTTTCTTGCTCACGACGATACCAATAATAAGCGCCTTTGGAAATTATACGGAGTTGCAGAACCAAACGCTCTTCGAGACGACGCCTTTTTTCTTCATCAATATCCAGCGCTTCTGCACCTGCACTGAATACGATTGTCACCATCGCCTCGGCTTGTATTTCAGTGAAATGGCGTGGCATATGGCTGGCTTGCTCAAGGTAGTCTGCCAATTCGGCAATAAAATGTTGGATTTCCCGTGCTACAGCAGCACGAAATTCAGCCGATGTACCGGAACGTTCACGCAGCAACAGCCGGAACGCATTAGGATTGTTGCCAATAAACTCCATGAAAGTTGAAACCGAAGTACGAATGACACTGCCGCCTTTGGCGATGCGCTGACGTGCCTGACGCATTAACTGACGCAACATCAAACCACTTTCATCCACCATCGTCAGCCCCAGTTCATCCACATCGCGAAAATGTCGATAAAAAGAAGTTGGTGCAATACCCGCTTCCCGAGCCACTTCCCGTAGGCTCAGGCTGGTAAAGCTGCGTTCAGCACTGAGTTGGCTGAATGCCGCCTCAATCAGGGAGCGGCGGGTTTTTTCTTTCTGTTTTGCTCTAACGCCGGTTACGTTACTCACAACAATCCTGATCTATCTCGACTCTAATCGGGCAAATATAACAGATTCTGCTAAGTTTGCTGTGATTGTTCTCTTAAAGATATTATTCGATGTTTTCCTGATCTATTTCTAAACAGTGAGATAAAAACCTTATGCTCATTGGGTTATTGCATCAAGTAATGTTAAGATAGCGTTGTTATTTTGTGTAAAAACAGGTCTTTCCTCTATGCAACATACTCATTTTGATGCCATTGTGATTGGCTCTGGTCCCGGTGGGGAAGGAGCAGCAATGGGGCTAGTAAAACAAGGCAAAAACGTTGCTGTTATAGAACGTTATAATAATGTCGGTGGTGGATGTACTCATTGGGGTACAATACCGTCGAAAGCGCTCCGCCATGCTGTTAGTCGTATTATCGAATTTAATCAAAATCCCCTCTACAGTGATAACTCCCGCATTCTTCGTTCCTCGTTTTCAGAAATTCTGCGCCATGCTGAAGTCGTTATTAACCAGCAAACTAAGATGCGCCAAGGGTTTTATGAACGTAACCGTTGCCGAATGTTTGCAGGAGAAGCCACTTTCATTGATGAACATCGGGTAAGTGTGCGTTATGCCGATGATAGTGTTGATATCTTGAGTGCAGACAACATTATCATTGCCACCGGCTCCCGTCCTTACTGTCCTCCTGATGTCGATTTCACCCACTCCCGTATTTATAACAGCGATACCATACTGCAACTGGATCACGAACCTCGCCATGTCATTATTTATGGTGCCGGAGTGATTGGTTGTGAATATGCCTCCATTTTCCGCGGACTAGGTGTTAAGGTGGATTTGATCAATACTCGTGATCATCTTCTGTCCTTTCTTGATCAAGAAATGTCTGATGCCCTTTCCTATCATTTTTGGAATAGTGGTACGGTCATCCGTCATAACGAAGAATATGAAAAAATTGAAGGCGTTGATGATGGTGTTATTGTTCACCTGAAATCTGGCAAGAAAGTCAAAGCGGATTGCCTGTTGTATGCCAATGGCAGAACAGGTAATACAGACATGCTAGGTTTAGAAAATGTCGGACTGGAAACAGACAGCCGAGGTTTACTGAAAGTCAATCGTGTCTACCAGACCAACAATGAAAACATCTATGCAGTGGGTGATGTTATTGGCTATCCAAGTTTGGCTTCTGCGGCCTATGATCAGGGACGCATCGCTGCAAGAGCGATGACCACAGGCAATGCTAATCTGCATCTGGTGGAAGATATCCCAACCGGGATTTATACCATTCCTGAAATTAGTTCGGTGGGCAAAACCGAGCAGCAATTAACCGCAATGAAAATCCCTTATGAGGTAGGTCGCGCCCAATTCAAGCATCTGGCAAGAGCGCAAATTGCCGGTATGAATGTTGGCAGCATCAAAATCCTGTTCCACCGTGAGACAAAACAGATTTTAGGCATCCACTGTTTTGGCGAACGTGCCGCAGAGATTATTCATATTGGTCAGGCCATTATGGAACAAAAAGGTGAAGGCAATAATATCGAATATTTCGTTAATACTACCTTCAATTATCCAACAATGGCGGAAGCCTACCGTGTTGCGGCACTCAATGGGCTAAACCGATTATTTTGATGTTTTTCCGGGTATTTCAAAATAATTGCCCATTTTAGTACGGATCGCCTCTGCCAATTGCTCATAGCGACCACGCAGAGGTGAGCCGGGACGATAAACCAATATGACGGTCCGCTTAGGTTCCGGTTCATAACACTCCAGATAGCAAACCCCATCCCGTCTTCTCTCATTCGGCACTGACAAATCAGGTAATAATGTAATGCCGCTGCCCGCTGCGACCATATTGCGCAGAGTTTCCAGACTGGTCGCCCTAAAATGGGTATCTTCTTTGGCTCCCGCCTGGAAACAAAATCCCATCGCCTGATCACGTAAACAGTGCCCATCTTCCAGCATCAATAACTTCTCGCCGGATAGCTCACCCATCTTAATTTTGTCCCGCCCAGCCCATTTATGCTCCTCATATACCGCCAGCTTCATGGGTTCTTCAAACAACGGCACTTCGATAAATGCTTCGGTTTCTTTCACCAACGCCAAAATAGCGCAGTCAAGCTTTCCACTATCAAGTTGAGCCAACAAGTTTAAGGTTTGTGCCTCATGCAGGTACATTTCCAATTTGGGGAACAATTTATGCAGTTCAGGAATAATCAGTGGCAGGAGGTAGGGACCGATTGTTGGAATAAGACCGATATGCAACGGCCCAGACATACTTTCACCTTGAAGGGAGGCCATTTCCTGCAAAACCTTCACTTCCCTCAAAACGGTTTTGGCCTGTTCCACTAGCAACATTCCCTGTTGGGTAAACAATACCTTGCGGCTAGTGCGTTCCAGCAGCATCACGCCAAGCTCATCTTCCAGTTTGCGGATTTGCCCGCTCAGTGTCGGTTGGCTGACATGACAAGCATCAGCGGCTCGGCGAAAATGTCGGTATTCAGCAAGTGCTACAAGGTATTCCAGATCGCGGATATTCATTCCCAACCTCAGCATTTGATATCAATGATAGTATTGACCAATAAATCATTATATCCACGAGGGGAAAAAACTATCAACTGCGTGTGATTATTGATGTTTTTAGCTAAATCGCTGCTTGGCCTGAGCAATCGCTTGCTTCACTTGTTCTTGCGCTACACCACCTTTTGCCAGTCGCTTGTCCAAACACGATTGCAACGATAAAATATCATAGACATCCACAGCAATGACGTTGCTGAATTTTTGCAATTCAAGCAGAGAAAGCTCTTCCAACGCCTTACCTCTGTCAATTGCCGCAACAACAACTTCACCAACAATGTGATGTGCCTCGCGGAACGGAACACCTTTTGCGACCAGATAATCAGCCAGCTCAGTCGCATTAGCATATCCTTGCTTTGCTGCTTCCTCGCAACGGGGGCGTTTTATCTGAATGCCATCTAACACCAGTATCGCCATATGCAAACAATTCAACCAGGTATCCAGTGCATCAAACAAGCCTTCCTTATCTTCCTGCATATCTTTATTGTAAGCGAGAGGAAGTCCTTTCAGCATCATCATCATCCCCGTTAACGCTCCCTGAACTCGGCCACATTTACCACGGATAAGCTCCAACGCATCCGGGTTTTTCTTTTGTGGCATCAAGGAAGAACCGGAGGTTACCCGATCCGACAACTCAACAAATCCAGCCTCTCCGCTATTAAAGAAAATCAGATCCTCAGCAAAACGCGAAAGGTGGATCATGCTAATGCTCGCATCCGACAGCAGCTCCAAGACATGATCACGATCAGACACGCTATCCAGGCTATTGCGTGTCGCCGAAGCAAAACCTAGCCATGACGCCAGTTGCTCACGATCAATATCATAAGCCGTTCCTGCCAGCGCCCCGCATCCCAACGGACTGACATCTAACCGCCTTAATGCATCTTGCAATCGGCTTTCATCACGACTCAGCATTTCCATATAAGCCAAACACCAATGGGCAAAAGTGACAGGTTGCGCCCGCTGTAAATGGGTATAACCTGGCATTACCGCATCCTGATTGTTTTCAGCAGTGAATACCAACGCTTGTTGCAACTCATCTAATGCTTTTAGAATGTGGACGATCTGATCTTTACACCATAATTTCAGGTCAGTTGCGACCTGATCATTACGGCTGCGTCCCGTATGAAGTTTCTTCCCCAAATCGCCCACTTTCGAGATAAGTTGCCCTTCTACCCAACTGTGAATATCTTCCGCATCGCTTTGCAAAATGGCCTTGGGGTTGGTTCGCACTTCATCCAGTAACGCATTTAAAGCCAGCTCCAGCTTTTGCTGCTCTTCGGCAGTTAACACGCCGACCGTCACCAACGCTTTCGACCATGCAATCGAGCCAATAATATCCTGCTCCGCCAAACGATAATCAAAACACAGTGAATCATTGAATTGCTTGAACCGCTGATCGGCTTCTTGACTGAAACGCCCACCCCAAAGTGCCATAATATCGTTCCTGTTTTTTCTAATCGCTATTAATTACTAAAAGTTGCTCGCCCCAAAATTACTTTTTGCTGTTCAGTGCACGAATACGTGAAGAAAGCGAATAGAGGCGAATAAACCCTTCTGCATGGCGATGATCGTAAACTTCATCCTCGCCAAAAGTGGCGAATTCTTCAGAATAGAGACTATTGGCTGATTTTTTCTGCACTGCCGTTACCTGCCCTTTATAAAGTTTCAGGACAACTTCACCACTGACACTGGCTGCTAAAATTTCTGCTGCCGCTTGAATTGATTGACGTAATGGCGCAAACCAACGGCCGTCATAAACCACATAAGACATCTCCAGCCCCAGTTGTTGACGCCATTTAAAGCTATCGCGATCCAGAACCAGTTGTTCGATACCACGCAGTGCTTCCATCATGATGGTTCCCCCCGGCGTTTCATAACAACCACGGGATTTCATGCCTACCAAACGATTTTCCACGATATCGATCCGGCCAATGCCGTGCCTGGCTCCCAACTTATTTAACTCATCAATGCATTGATAAGGTGAAAGCGCCTGATCATTCACGCCAACTACTTCACCGCTTTCAACCGTTACCGTGACATATTCTGGTTCATTGGGCGCCTCTTCTGGTTCGACTGTCCACACCCAACAATCTTTATTGGCAGCATTCCACGTGCTTTCCAGAACCCCACCTTCGGTTGAAATGTGCCAGGCATTTTCATCACGGCTATAAATTTTCTCCAGCGTTGCGGTTGTCGGGATATCACGAACTTTCAAATAATCCAGCAGCGCTTCACGGGAACGCAGATCCCATTCCCGCCACGGAGCCACAACTTTCAGATGTGGTGCCAATGCGGTATAAGTACTTTCAAACCGAACCTGATCATTACCTTTACCTGTTGCACCGTGGGCGACGGCATCCGCGCCCACTTTCAGAGCCAACTCAACCTGAGCTTTAGCAATAATTGGACGAGCCATTGACGTACCAAGCAGATAGCTTCCCTCATACAGTGCGCCAGTTTTTAACACAGGATAAACATACTCTTTGATAAACTCTTCGCGCAGATCAACGACATGGCATTCGGAAGCACCGGAACGTAGTGCTTTCTGCTCCACACCGTCCAGATCTTCACGACTTTGGCCGACATCAGCGACAAACGCAATTACTTCACAATTGCCATAATGCTCTTTCAACCACGGAATAATGGCGGATGTATCCAAACCACCTGAATATGCCAACACGATTTTCTTAATGCTTTTAGTCATAGAGATAACCTTTTTAATTTTAGTAAAAACATAAGTTCGATAAATACACGTTCAATTACGCCAAAATTCGTGTGCCAATCGGTATACCATTAAATAACGCAATCAATTGATCTGCATGACGCCAACTCGCGATATCCACGGGTTGTCCGAGTGTTTTTGCCGCTTCCAGCGCTGCATTCACTTTCACTATCATGCCGTCGGTGATAATACCTTGATCGATAAGCTGCGTGATCTTCTCTGCCGTCACTTCTGGGATCTTTTTCCCTTTCCCATCCAAAATACCGCTGACATCGGACAACAAGATCAAATCTGCATTCAGTACTTGTGCGATGGTCGTCGCAGCTTGATCGGCATTCACATTCATCAACTCACCCTGCTCAGTGATACCAATTGAGCTGATAATCGGCATATAGCCCACATCCAGCAAAATTTTCAGGAGATCAGGTGTTCCTGGTTGAGCCTTTCCAGTGTGGCCAAGCTCTTCATCAAGTTGAGAAACTTTAACCATTCCCCCATCACCCAGACATAATCCGATAGCAGGCAAACGATACTTTGTTGCCGACGCCAGCAATTTCTTGTTGGCAGTTCCGGCTAACGTCCCTGTAATGATGTCGATTTGATCCTCTGGCGTCACCCGCAGACCTTGTTTCTTCAAAATCGGCATCTGTAATCGCTGCATCAACTCATCAACCAAGCAACCACCGCCGTGTACAATGACCAGCGGACGTTTATGGGTTTTTCGGTATAACTGTAATGCGGTAAATAACCGTTCTAGCGCTTCTTCACTGTCTAATAACACACCACCCAACTTGATCACTAACGGCTCCATCGGATTCACCCTCTGTCGATATTCATATCTGTAGGTTAGAAATTAAAGTAGTGCCTGAGTTTCTTCATACCCAAAACGAATATTCATGCACTGTACTGCTTGTGCAGCGGCCCCTTTCAACAAATTATCCTCAGCCCCTACGATGATCAGGTGTTGCCCCTGAACAGCAAAACCAATATCGCAGAATGGCAAACCAACAACGGCTTTCAACGCGGGAACCCCTTTGCTATATAACCGCACCAACGGCTTATCATGATAGGCCTGTTTATAAGCCTCCCTAATTTGTGCTTCTGTCACACCAGATTTCAATTTACAGGTAATTGTGGCAAGAATACCGCGTGAGAAATTGCCCAAATGGGGGGTAAAAATCACCTCAGTACCTAAATGTGCTGTGATTTCAGGTTGATGACGATGGTTAAAAACCCCATACGGTTGCAAACTCACTTCACAGAAACTATTGGTGATCGATGCTTTCCGGCCAGCACCACTGACACCACTGACCGCATTGATAACAGGCCAATGTTCTGTATCTAATAAATTTTGTTCAAGCAACGGTTTCAAGGAAAGTTGGGAAACAGTAGGGTAACAACCGGGAACAGCAATCAATTGCGCTTGCCTGATTTTTTCTGCTTGCCATTCTGCCAATCCATATACCGCTTGCTCCAACCACAGCGTATTTTTATGTTCAAACCCGTAGTATTTTTTATAGAACTGTGTATTTTGTACGCGATAGGCACCAGATAAATCAAACACGATACAACCTGCTGCCAGAAATATCGGGGCAATATCATGGCTGACTTCATGGGCTGTGGCGAGGAAGACCACATCAATCCCTTTTGCCGCTTCACTCACATCGGCCAACGGCTGTAAGGGCAAATCAAGAATACCCCGATATTGTGGATGAAGTTCTGAAAAACATTTCCCTGCATCTAAACTTTGAGAAGAAACCATCAAGCCGGAGAGATGGACATAGGGATGACGTTGCAGATATGCTGCTAACTCAGCTCCGGTATAACCACTGGCACCAACTATCAGCGTATTCAACATGGGATATATTCACCTTATAGTATTAACCCAATAATATTAATTCAATGACTTTATTGAATTAATATGCAATTAATTTGCATTAATATTGATACTATTATGAGTAAGGGCTGTCAACAGTGAATCTTAAATTACCGTCTTTTATTAAATTATATCATCAGCTCATTGCGGCTCCTTCTATCAGCGCAACTGATGCTGAACTCGATCAAAGCAATGAAGTTGTTATCAATCTGCTGGCGGAATGGCTAAAAGAGCTCGGGTTTGCCATTGAAATTCAAGGCGTCCCCGAAACTCGAGGTAAATTCAATCTGCTGGCAACATTAGGCAGTGGTTCCGGTGGTTTACTCCTATGCGGCCATACAGATACCGTTCCTTTTGATGCGGGGCGCTGGACACAAGATCCCTTCACACTGACCGAACGCGATGGCAAATTATATGGACTTGGGACGGCTGACATGAAAGGCTTTTTTGCCTTTATCGTTGATGCGTTACGGGATATCGATGTCAGTAAACTATCTCATCCCCTTTATATTCTGGCCACCGCTGACGAAGAAACATCAATGGCAGGCGCTCGTTACTTTGCTGCCAATGCCCATATTCGGCCGGATTTTGCCATCATTGGCGAACCGACATCATTACAGCCAATCCGCGCCCATAAAGGGCATATAGCCCGGGCGATCCGCATTGAAGGAAAATCAGGGCATTCCAGTGATCCGGCACGAGGCGTCAATGCCATTGATCTGATGCACGAATCCATTACCCAGCTAATAAAACTACGCCACACCTTACAAGAACGCTATCACAATCCGGCATTCGTCATCCCTTACCCAACCATGAATTTCGGCCATATTCACGGTGGTGATGCCGCAAATCGCATTTGTGCCTGCTGCGAGCTGCATATGGATATCCGTCCGCTTCCTGGATTGACTTTGCAGGATTTAAATGAATTGCTGAATGACGCACTGGAACCGGTAAAACAGCGCTGGCCGGGTCGCCTGAACGTGACAGAACTTCATTCCCCCATTCCGGGCTATGAATGCCCAACAGACCATAAGCTGGTCGGCGTGATTGAAAAATTGTTGGGAACGAAAGCAGATACCGTCAATTACTGTACGGAAGCGCCTTTTATTCAGGAATTGTGCCCAACATTGGTTTTAGGACCGGGATCAATTGAACAGGCGCACCAGCCTGATGAATTTTTAGATATGGCCTTTATTGAGCCAACCAGAAAACTGCTTTCACAACTTGTAGAACATTTTTGTTTGAAAGCGGGTTAAAGCGGTTCTGTTTTCCAGCCGTCAAATAGCAAATTGGTTTCCTCTGCAGAAGTGTTCATAATAACCTCGGTGAGTGCATCGGGGTTTTTTGCTATTTAGAGCTAAGGAAAAATTTTAACCCCCATTGCTTATATCCCCATCCCAACAACCTTTCTTCCTACTTCACAATAGAACTTTTTGGTTGTGAATCAGGGTGATGGGATGGCGCGCCGCCGCGTTTTTCCGCGTGGCTCCAGGTGTTCAGATGCTGGCTCCATACCAGCGTACAATTTTCCGTCCCAGCGCATCACGACGGTTGAACTGAACGTGGTTCAGATGGTTAAGGCACATTCTAAGCAAAACCGCGTGTAAATAAGGATATGAAAATAGAACATTATTACACCGTGGGATACGTGCCGCAAAATGATAAGGTAGCCGCCCCACCTGCGATCCATCTTAAAGGCTAATGGTTTAAGGCGGCAGGCTTTGATAAGGGCTGCACACTAACCGTAAAGATACTGGATCGTTGTCTGGTGCTGATCCCACAGCGATGACACCCGCACCATCAAGCAGCAGTATCAGCGCCAGCAAGACCAGCTCAGCGAGATTAAGCTGCGGATGCGCGAACTGATTGGTGGGTACAAAAGCCGCTAAGAGCAGGAACTGAGCGGCCTTAAAGAAAGCCGGAAGATCTTATGGATCATCGGCTTCATGACTCATTTATATTCAAATATTACTCAATTTCAATTATTAAGTTATCAACCCATATATCAAAATTACTTTTTGACATTAAAAATAAAGCCTCTAATAAATTAGAACACTTTATTTTTTCACAATGATCATCACTGATGTCTTTTTCAGCAAAAAAACTGATAAATAACTTAACATGTGTCAATTTGTTCATTGATATGAATTTTTGAATAGCATCACTAAACTCTATTATTCTCTTTGTAGGATTTTCATATTCTTTCCAGTCCTCAAACTCACCTGCGAATGTTTTATCTACAAAATCAATAAAGTATTTATCACTATATTCTTTGAAGTAATCCAGCTTAACAAATTGAACTTCATCATTGAACTTCACCTCAAAGCCGATATTTTCAAACAAATATGTTGATGACGGAGGAGCGCTTTCATTCCAATCAAATGATATTAATTGAGAACAATCGAAATTACTTTTCATAGATTATATTTTCCGTTGTATACATGATCATATAACTGTTTTATATCTTTTGTAGAAGGTGAAGTAACACCGCCATCACTCGTTTTTGTTCCTTGTGAACCATATACATCTCCAGTTTTAGGAGAAACATTTCTTACTGGTTGATGGACATGAGGGCTAATACCAGCATGAGAATCTAAACCATAGCGCTTAAATTGCCCGCCTACTTTACCTTTATTATTATTAAAACCTGGCGATTGCGTGAATAACAATGTCTCGCGGTCAGGAGCAACATGTTTTTTCATAAAACCGTCTAAGGTTCTATCTTTAGGATCAGGGGTCTTACCCCCCGTATTTGACGATTCTCTAGCTGCCTTACTTGCTTCAATATTAGCCTTCACACGAGCTATGATTTCCGGGCACGTTTCTAACCCGAACGGATCTATAAAATTCGCCGGATTATGCACATATCCATACGGATTAAATCCACCCAGCAACCCGAATAGGGTCTTCGGAGATTCCGACACGACCATACTTTTTTGGTGAGTTTTTCTTTTAATAACAGCTTGTTAAAGAACCGTTTTTACCCGTACTGCCCACGCCCGCGAACCTAAAATGCCGATGTGCACTTTAGGGTTGTTTTGCGGTTTTGCTCCGGTGCACTTTTACCCTGCTTCCGCTGCAAGCCATGGTGCAGTATAGCGCCCCTTTTCCTTTGTGATGGGCTGAACAGCCTGTTTTTGTGCGGTTTTTCACGGCAACGGCCGCACACCGACCAGCTTGCTGGGCGGTGGGCGGCCGTTCTGCGGGTGCGGGTGGCATAGAGCCTGCCAGCGGCGCTCTGCGACGCTCTGATGCACGGAAGCCTAAGCAGGGGCACGGCTTTGTTGACGGCACTTTTCCAAGGGAAGCCCCCTGCGGGGGCTGCATGCGGGGGCGCAGTCAGTCGCAGCGGGGTCGGGGCGGGGGAGGTAAACGCGGAGGCCGCAGGCCGACCTGCCTCAGGGTTGTTTGCCCAAGTCACGCAGGCCGCTAAAGATGAAGGGGTTTTATCCGAACGGGGGCACGGTGTTCCGGTCTGGCGCGGTTTTTGGCAGGCATTGGCTCAGGCGGTTAGAGCATAAGGCGCAGCCTTGTGCGGTGCACCCCTGCGATGCCGAACAGCGGGGGCGCCAGACATAATGCAAATTATACGTTGCGAGCCGCTCCGGCCGCTGGCTGGCAGCGTGGCTGCCCGGTGAGTGGCGTGTAATTCCCCACATTATGTTGAGTGGGCTTTGGGCGGCCTGCACTGACTCAACGGGGACACAGTTGTTCAGGCCGACCATTGCCCACGTACCCCCGCAAGCACTGATGCTAACGGGCAGTCCGGTTACGGTCTGCCCCCGCACCGATCCCAGCGAACTCAACGGGGACTGCCGGGCTGTCCGGTGCGCGGGGGGTTCAGTTCGGCGTCTGGCTCTCCGCTGACACTGCCTGAGCCGCTCTCTGGCGTTGATTTTGTCGGATTATCACGCTCTGCCGGGTGTGTCTGTTGATGCACTTCTTTCAGGTGTCCGATAGCGACCCGCGTATAAATTTGCGTCGTTTCCAGACTGGCATGGCCTAATATGGCCTGGATATGCCGCGTATCCGCGCCGTTCTCCAGCATCTGCGTGGCCATCGCATGGCGGAACAGGTGACAACCGCCCGGTTTTTCAAATCCTCAGTACGATGAAGCGCATTGCGGACTATTTGCGTCAGGTGTCCATCGGTCAACCCCTTACCTTTATTGGAGACAAACAGATAACCCGGTCTTTTCCCCCACCAGACGCGGGCGCACTTCCTCCAGATAGCTCTGTGTCCACTGCTGTGCCGATTTACCGAACGGCACAACTTGATCTTTCGTCCCTTACCCAGCCTGATAGACCACGCCGCGCCCGAAGTCCACATCACCCACCTGTAACCGCTGTAGCTCTGAACGCCGGATGCCTCTGCTCCATAACATTTCCATGATGGCCCGGTCACGCAGACCCAGCGGTGTTCTCTGATCGTCAAGTCAGGATATGGGCGGTTTCTTCTTCACTCGGGATTGCCCCGGTAACCCTTT
The DNA here is from genome assembly GCF_056632175.1 of Xenorhabdus sp. SGI 60. Lineage (NCBI taxonomy): Bacteria > Pseudomonadati > Pseudomonadota > Gammaproteobacteria > Enterobacterales > Morganellaceae > Xenorhabdus > Xenorhabdus sp. SGI 60. The sequence goes on from NZ_CP196860.1 coordinate 4,059,225, forward strand.
ATCTGTCGGTAGCTCCAGATCCGCGCCGGGTTATACAGCAGGTATTGCCGTTAACCAGCTGAACAGAGCCGCAGGTGTCAGTCTTTTTCGATGTTAGTGCTTTCCGTAAGGGGCTGACCCACGGTTTTTCGGTTTTTGCGCTGCAGATAACGTTGCCAGCTTTCCAGATGGGCGAAGCTCACCTGTTGCGCCGGTTGTGATCCCCCGTTCATCACACCAGCGGACCAACTGCATCAGATTCGACTGATACGTCGTAGCCGGGTGTCCCGCGTATAACGCAAGGTATCAAGGTGTTCAATGTAATTTTGGATATGTTGTCTGAGTGTAATCGATGCCATGATAATCCCCCTTTCTGTGTGAGAAGCACTGTGGTTACGATGGGATAAATTAATGTGGTGGGAACCGTGTTTTTTGAGGTTGTCCGACCGCTTTTGGTGAAGCCTCTGCTGCCTGCGTTATGATTTCGGTTTTGCTATGCCACCCCGACCAACTAACCCGACTGGGGGACGACCGTTGATTTTTACCCCGACCGAAGTAAGTCATACCTCCTGTCACGGCACGATAAGGCCGCACAGGTACGCGGTGTCGCTGTCGTCACCATCAAACAGCAGTTCATAGGCGAACGTCAGCCCGCTGCCGGTGCAACAGCAGATATTCCATTTCAACCAGCCGCGAGAGATGGATCTTTAACTGCGTATCGCCCCACTGCACCGCATAGTCGCGCAACTGTTTCGGGTAAAAATCATCTCATGCCGTGGCTGCGCTGCGTTATGCTGTATCAGCAGCAACAGCTTGCGCGTCTGCGGCGGCATTTCGTCGAGTGTCCGGCCTAAGATTTCATGCGCCAACTGATTGGCAAGCCGGATATCGTCTTTGGTCACTTCGATGTATTCAAGTCGTCTGCCGCGATGTTCGGCAGTTTTGATTTCCCGCTGGTACTGGTGCAACAAGGCGATACTTTGGATCAGGGTGAGATATTTCATATGATCACGGCGGGTGCGGGTCTTATCGGTCATAAAGGTGAGCTGGCTGGCATACGGATTCACGACATTTAATGGTTTCAGCAACCGCTGGGCATTTTGATGACGCTGCGTCAGATAATCGCGCTCGTTCTCAGCCAGCAAGCCTTCGAGTGTCTGCTTCTGGCGCTGTAACGCATGGATCGCTTCGGTCTGTTCGCGGGATTCGTTGACGGTCAGCACCAGACAACGATTGAGCAGTTCTTCGTCAATATCGATGGCCGTTGTGGTGAGCATCAGCATCACCGGGCCTTTGACGGTATAGCTTTTGGTGACCAGTTCCCCGTGGCTTCATCCTTGCCCGTGCTCGCCATCGTCAGCTCGCCGTCTGACTGCAACAGCTTGAGCGCATAGGCCGCCTGCCGCACCCCTTCTTCTTCCGCGATGGCGAGGATTTTATGCTGGAGATTAGTTTCACCGAGGTAAAACAGGCTTTGCCCGGTCATGGCGCTGTACTGGATACGCTCTTCTTCGGGGATCAGGTTTAGCACGGCATCCATTAATGAGGATTTCCCGGCGGCGCTGCTGCTCTGGATCAGGACGGCTAAGGGTTTGGGTAATTTTCGGCTCACCGCCGCCAGATACGCTGCGAGCAGATTGGTGGACTCACCGACCACCCCACAGGCGGCTAAATCCGCCGTGATACGGCTGCCAGCGCCGGATCTTGCAACAAGTCCAGCGCGGCCTGCTGTTCATCGGATTCAAAGACTTTGCGGCGTGTTCCGTTTCTGCGGCCACCTATGTTTTCGTACCAGTAACACCCGCCCCAGCGCACGTGAAGCGTTATCCGGTAACGCCAGTTCCTGCGCGGCTTGACGCACGAACCCTGTCCGCGCACGGGCGCTCAGGATATCGAGACTGTCCACGAACAACGCCCCGCTGTTTTTATCCAGCAACTGCACGTTGATTTTCATGACCGCACCCATTGTTTGGCGGCACACCCGCGCAGCCGCCATTCCCGTTTGCCTGTCAGATAACCAGTACGCCATATCCGCGTTCCAGACCACGCCCGGCTGTCACTCTGGGCACAGGCCGCCGAGATGCGGATCGGCAACGTGCCGGCAGCACTGTATGACAGCTGGTGCTTTTCGTTGGTTTACCGAGCCCATTGCGCGATTCAAGTAACTGACCGAAAGCCGTTTCCGGGTTTGCCACCCACTAAACGATTGGCATCACTCCTTCCGGGAACACCACCCGCCAGGACATCCACCCATTAATGCAACTCTGCCGCCAGTGCTGCGGCCGCTTCATTGTCTGCCTTGTCATTGTCATAGGCGATATGCATTTGCTTAATCTCATCTGCTGGAATGCTGCCCGTCGGTAAAGCCGTGAACCCCAGAGAACAGGTGACGTTGCGAAAGCCCGCACACCAGAACGACATCGCATCAATCAGCGATTCACACAGGATAACGGACGCCCAGCCCGGCTTCATTCCAGACACCGCCATGCTCACCCGGTAAATACAGATGCCGCGGTGTGCCTATCCCGCGATTTTACGCCCGTACATCTCCTGTATCTGCCCTCCAGACCGATCACCGGCACAACCAGCGAGCCGCTGAAGTGTTCGTGCCCGCTGTCGCGCAATAGCCCGACGGCCTGCAACGGCGCGCGGATCTCCGCGCCCGCTTTGGTTTTTTTCTCCGGTAAGCGATAACCCAGAGTGCGGTTGGCAAAGCCCAGTTTAAAATGGCTGACCAGCTCAGGATGATCGAGACGGCGTTTTTTCAGGTACGCCAGCGCTTCCGGCGCATTCAGCAGGGTCTGGTGATAAAAGGTGATCACCCGCTGACAACAGCGCCTGCCGCCCGATCCCCTCCGCCACCGACGGCACCGCTGACCAGCGGCTCGACCGCCGGATTGTTCCCCAGCACGGCCCGCAAGCGTTCGGCGGCATGGCGCAGACTTAAACCTCCGTTTTCATCACCCAGTCGAGTACCAGCCGCCGCATCGCAGCCAAAGCAGTGATAGAGATTTTTCGCCGGGGTGATCACCATCGAGGGCGTTTTCTCCTGATGGAACGGGCACAGCACGGTCATGTCTTTGCCGCGCTTAAAAAGCGGCCGCCCTTGCTGCTCAATAACGGCAACTAAAGAGACGGCGGATTTCAGGTGCTGTAATTCTGCTTCCGGGATGCGAGCCATATCAAATGTCCTTTTAAAACCTTGTCAATGCACTTTATAGTATTATTATATGTTCTATAAAGGTTACTTCGTCAAGTCTATTTAGAGCAGGGGACGATAATGGAACTCATCGATATTGATAAAGGAACGGACTGGATGAGTTTTCAGCCCGCTTTCTGCAACTGCGCAAGCAAAACGGCATGACTCAGCCACAGATGGCTGAACGGGTCGGTATACACCTGACACAAGTACGCCGTTGCGAGTCTGGCGTGGCACAGCCCTTTTGGACATTCTAAAGCGGATTGCCGTCACGTTTAGCGTGTCGGCGACTGGCTGATATTTGAGGAAGACGAGCGCGAGCCGCAGGATGAACTGAAGCTGAAGTTTGAGGCGGTTAAACAGATGGATGAGGAAGAGCAGCGCTCTGTCACTGATATATTTGATGCCCTGATATTAAAACATCAGGCAAAACGGCTGTTTGGATGACCTGATTTAACGCGGCGCTGTTGTGCTTGCAACACACCAACGCCGCTGACCACAAGCAACTATTGAGGAGTTGAATGATGGCTAAGGCGCATTCTAAGCAAAACCGTGCAGTAAATAAAGCCACAAAAACAGAACGTTATTACACCGTGGGATACGTGCCGCAAAATAACAAGGCCACCGCCCCGCCTGCGATACACCTGAAAGGCCAGTGGCTTAAGGCTGCCGGGTTTGATAAGGGTTGCACCCTCACCGTGAAGATTATGGATGGCTGTTTGGTGCTTATTCCTGACAGCGACGACACCCGCACCATCAAGCAACAGTACCAGCGCCAGCAAGACCAGCTCAGTGAGATTAAGCTCAGGATGCGGGAACTGCTTGGCGACTACAACAGCAACTAAGGGCAGGGACTGAGCGGCTCTAAAAAGAAGAAAGCCGGAAGATTATGGGATCTTTCCGGCTGATTTCAACGATATTTTATATCTGATTTTTATCGAAATAAGCCATAGATATAAACTCTCCAAAAATACTATTTCTTATTATTAATGAACAATGCAGTTGCTTAAATCCAAATAGTTAGTCATTACCTCTGACATATTCTTCAAGAAAACCTTTTATTTCTGTCAAAAAAAGAGACTTATCGTCTATTTCATAGTCAAAAATAAAATTCATTTCAGAAAAAACAACATCAATAAGATTAACTTTTCCATTTATAATAAAGTTAATAGACTGAATCACTTTATCTCTATTGGCTGGTATATATTCTAAAAACCAAGGTTTGAGAACAATTTCTGAAACAGAACGTAGATCATCTTTATTATTCACATTTTTATTGTTAATTAACAAATAATCTTTATCACTGATAACTTCCTCATCAAGAGCAGAAAGAAAACCTACTAATATAGAAATTTCATTTTTAGTTTTTAAATCAAATTTATTCATTATCTCCCCCATACAGGATATGCAGTGATTGTTTGCCCATTTGGAGTTAAGATCACTGTTGCGGTACTCGAAGTGCCATATGTTGGGCCAGTCTTGCTATACCCTTCACCGATTCTTCTTCCATACGGAATTGTAGCTTTAGTCACAACGCCACCTGATTGTCGCTGAATAGTTTGTGCTCGTTGTATAGCATTTAATTGATCTCTATGACTATCAAATCGAGTTGCTGCCATCGGTGTACGCTGCTGAACTCCCGTAGTAGGATTCGCTCCATTAGTTGCTCGCCCAAGCTGGGATTCTAAAGACGTTTGGGCACCATGTCTCTCAAGGAAGTGAGATCTAGGATTCATACTTTCCATTTCTTGTAAACGTCTGAGTGCATTAGCCTCTGCAAGCTCATTGATCCTTGCCTGCCTTTGTTCCCTAGTAAGACTTGCCGGACAATCCGTCAACCCAAACGGGTCAATAAAATTGACCGGATTATGGACATAAGCATAGGGATTAACACCACCCAGCAGCCCTATGGGGTCTTAGGAACGATTCCGGTGCGGTCATACTGTTTTAGGTGATTTTTTCTTTGACTATCAGCTTGTTAAAGAACCATTTTTACCTGTTCCGCCCATCCCCGCGAACCTAAAACGCCGATGTGCACTTTTGGCCTGTTTTGCGATGTTGCCCCAGTGCGCTTTTTGCCCTGCTACCACCGCAAGTCGTTGTGCAGTATAGCGCCTCTGTTTCTTATTAATGGAGTAAACAACCTGATTTTGTGCGGTTTTTCAAAGCGGCAACGGGCGAACGCGGCCCAACTTGCTGGGCGGCGGGCGCACGTTCTGCGGGTGCGGGTGGCATAGAACCCGCCAGCGGCGCCCTGCGACGCTCTGAGGCACTAAAGCCGAAGCAGGAGATCGGTTTGTTTGAGGGCACAAGCTTTACTCAAGGGAAGCCCCCTGCGGGGGCTGCATGGGGCGAAGTCAGTGCAGCGGGGTCGGGGCGGGGGAGGTCAACGCGGAGGCCGCAGGCCAACCTGCCTGCAGGGTTGTTTACCAAAGCCAGGCAGGCCGCTAAAAAAGAAGGGATTTTAGCCTATCGGTGGCTCGGTGCTCGGGTGGCCTGTTTTTGGCAGGCATGGGTTCCGGCGATCAGAGCATAAGGCGACAGCCTTGTGCGGTTGCACCTCTGCGATGCCGATAAGCGGGGGCGCCAGACATAATGCGATTATACGCTGCGAACCGCTCACCGATGCCGCTGAGCTGGCTGCGTCGCCGCCCGGTGAGTGGCGTATAATTTCCCCACATTATGTTGAGTGGGCTTTGGGCAGCCTGTACTGTCTCAATGGGGACACCACTTCCGCTGACCATTGTCCACGTATACCCGCAAGCGCCGAGGCTAACGGGCATTCCTGCCACCGTCTGCCGGGGCCCCGAACCCCGCGCACTTAACGGGGACTGCCGGGCTGTCCGGTGTTCTGTGGCTTCGTTTCGGCATCCGGCTCACTGCTGACACTGCCTGAGCAGCTCTCGGTGCTGTCGGATTATCACGCTCTGCCGGGTGTGTCTGTTTATGCACTTTTTTCATGTGTCCGATGGCAATATACGTATAAATTTACGTCGATTCCAGACTGGCATGACCTAATATGGCCTGAATATGCCGTGTATCCGCGCCATTTTCTAACATCTGGGTCGCCATGCCATGGCGGAACAGGTGACACGCCCCAGGTTTTTCAAGATGCCCCTCCAGCACGATGAAGCGCATTGCGCACTATTTGTGTCAGGTGTGCCATCGGCTCAACGCATTAACGTGTTGTGAGACCAACGGATAACCGGGATCTTTTACCCGACCAGACGCGGGCGCACCTCATTCAGATAACTTTGCATCCAGTGGTGTGCCGACTTGCCGAAGGGCACAACCCGATCTTTCTTCCCCTAGCCCTGATACAAAACGACCGCGCGCCGAGCGAAGTCCACATCACTCACCTGTAACTGCTGTTTCTCGATGCGCCGCATGCCGCTGCTCCATAACATTTCCATGATGGCCCGGTCGCGCAAAACCAGCACTCACTGATCGTCAAGGCTTACAAAACATGGGGGGTTTCCTGTTCGTTCAGGATCTGCCTCGGTAAACGCTTTGCTTCTGTCGGGGCAGCTCCAGACTGCCCGGCCGGGTTATACAGCGTATTGCCGTTTCCAGCCCCCAACTGAACCAGATACGCACGTTGATCAGCTTTTCACAATGAAGTGCTGGCCGCAAGGGGCTAACCCTGCGGCTTTGCGGTGAAACGGCAGATAACGTTGCAGGCTTTCCAGTAATCACCGGTGATCACCTGTGACATGGTTATTCGATCCGTTCGTTCATCACACCAGCCGGCGAACTGCATCAAATCTCTTCTATAGGTGTAAAGCGTGCGGGTTAGCCGGAATGTGCTCGCAGGGCATCGAAAAAAGGTTTAATATGTTCAATGTAATTTTGGTTTTGTTGTCTGATGTTATCATGCTGAAACTCCTCTCTGTGATGGAAGGACTATGGTTACGAATGGAGGGTATAAATTAATGTGGTGCCGGAACCGTGTTTTTGAGGTTGTCCGACAAACGCGCTGTGAGCCTTGCTGTCTGCGTTGTGATTGCATTTTGCTATTCCGACCGGCCCGCACCGACTTGAACCCCGACTCAGAGACAACACGCTTAGATTCCGCACCAACTTGACACCTCCTACGGCACAATCAGGCCGCACAGGTGTGCGGTGTCGCTGTCGTCACCATCAAACAGCAGCACGTCCCAGGCCATCAGCCCGCGCTGCCGTGTGCAGCAGCAGGTATTCCATTTCAACCAGCCGCGAAAGATGGAATTTGAGCTGATTATCCCACTGGGTATAGCCACGACATCGCGCTATTTTCGGGTAAAAATCATTCATGGCCATGGTGCGCTGCCCTATTCCTTAATCCATCTCTGTATCAGCAGCAACAGCTTGCGCGTCTGTGGCGGCATTTCGTCGAGTGTCCGGCCTAAGATTTCATGCGCCAACTGATTGGCCAGCCGGATATCGTCTTTGGTCACTTCGATGTATTCAAGCGTTTGCCGCGATGATCGGCAGTTTTGATGTCCCGCTGGTACTGGTGCAGCAGGGCGATACTCTGAATGAGTGTCAGATATTTCATATGATCGCGGCGGGTACGGGTTTTATCAGACATAAAGGTGAGCTGGCTGGCATACGGGTTGACGACATTTAGTGGTTTCAGCAACCGCTGGGCATTTTGATGAAGCTGTGTCAGATAATCGCGCTCGTTCTCAGCCAGCAAGCCTTCGAGCGTCTGCTTCTGGCGCTGTACCGCATGGATAGCTTCGGTCTGTTCGCGGGATTCGTTGACGGTCAGCACCAGACAACGATTGAGCAGCTCTTCGTCAACATCAATGGCGGTTGTGGTGAGCATCAGCATCACCGGGCCTTTGACGGTATAGCTTTTGGTGACCAGGTTGCCGGTGGCTTCATCCTTACCCGTGCTCGCCATCGTCAGCTCGCCGTCTGACTGCAACAGCTTGAGCGCATACGCCGCCTGCCGCACGCCTTCTTCTTCCGCGATGGCTAAAATCTTGTGCTGGAGATTGGTTTCACCGAGATAAAACAGGCTCTGCCCTGTCATGGCGCTGTACTGGATACGTTCTTCTTCGGGGATCAGATTCCAGACCGCATCCATCAGGATGCTCTTGCCGGCCGCACTGCTGCTCTGGATCAGGACGGCTAAGGGTTTGGGTAACTTTCGGCTCACCGCCGCCAGATACGCCGGCTAACAGATTGGTCGATTCACCCACAACGCCACAGGCGGCTAAATCAGTGGTTATACGTTGTCATTCTGGATCTTGCAATAAATCAGGCTGCTGCCCGTTCATCGATTCAAAACGAGTGGCGGCGTGTTCGCGTTTCTGCTGCCTCATGAACGTTGCTGTCCAGCACCAGTAACACCCGCCCCAGTGCACGCTTTCAGCGTTATCCGGTAATGCCAGTTCCTGCGCGGCCTGACGCACGAACTGGCCGCCACGGGCGCTCAGGATATCGAGACTATCCACGAACAGCGCGCCGCTGTTTTCTAATAACTGCACATTGATTTTCATTATGACCGCACCGATTTTTGGCGCGCACCCGCGCAGCCGCCACTCCTGTGTGCCTGCCGGATAACGATATGGCCGTTCTCAGCGATTGTCCACCACGCCCGTTGTCAGGCTGGGCGCTGGCCAGCGGCTAAGAAGCTGGGGATTTTGGTACTGCCAGCAGCATTTTTGACAGCGGTGCACCTTTTCGCGGTTCGTGCATCGGCCATTGCGCATTCAAGTAACTGACCGAAAGCCGTTTCCGGGTTAGCGACGTGTCACAGCTAAAACGTTCGCATCCTTCCGGCAAATATCACCCGCCAGACGTCCATCCCGCTTAGTTCCAGCTCTGCCGCCAGTGCAGCGGCCGCTTCATTGCCTGCCTTATCATTGTCATAGGCAATATAGATTTGCAGGATTCGTACTTGGAATGCTGCCGGTGGTCGGCAAAGCCATGAACCCCATACGAACAGGTGACATTGCGAAAGCCGGCACACCAGAACGACATCGCATCAATCAGCGATTTACACAGGATAACGAGGCCGCCGATCAGCCCCGCTTCATTCCAGACACCGCCATGTTCACCCGGTAAATACAGATGCCGCGGTGTGCCTGGCGCAAGCGATCGTGATTTTACGGCCGTACATTTCCTGTATTTGCCCTCCAGCACCATCACCGGCACAACCAGCGAGCCGCTGAAGTGTTCCTGCCGCTCTCCCGCAATAGGCCGACCGCCTGAACCGGCCCACGGATCTCAGCGCCCGCTTTGATTTTTTTCTCCGGTAAGCGATAACCGAGTGTCCGGTTGGCAAAGCCCAGCTTAAAATGACTGACCAGCTCAGGATGATCAAGGCGGCGTTTTTTCAGATACTGATGGGCTTCCGGCGCATTTAGCAAAGTCTGGTGATAAAACTCAACCACCCGTGACAGCAGCGCCTGCTGCCCGATCGCCTCCCGGGGCAGCTCTGCCATGCTAACCAGCGGCTCGACCGCCGGATTGTGCCCCAGCAGCGCCCGCAACCGTTCCGGGCATGACGCAGACTTAATTCTTCGGTTTTCATCACCCAGTCGAGTACTGAGCCTCCCGCATCGCAGCCAAAGCAGTGATAAAGATTTTTCGACGGGGTGATCACCATCGAGGGCGTTTTCTCCTCATGGAACGGGCACAGCACGATCCGGTCTTTGCCGCGTTTAAAAAGCGGCCGCCCCTGCTGCTCGATAACAGCCACTAAGGGGACGGCGGATTTCAGGTGCTGTAATTCTGCTTCCGGGATGCGAGCCATAAAAATGTTCCTTTTAAAACCTTGTCAATGCTCTCTATAGATATTATTATATGCTCTATAGAGGTCACTTAGTCAAGCTATTTAGAACAGGGGGCGATAATGGAACTCATCGATATTGATAAAGGAACAGACTGGATGAGTTTTTCTGCCCGTTTTCTGCAACTGCGTAAGCAGCACGGCCTGACTCAGCCCCAGATGGCTGAACGGGTCGTATACACCTGACACAAGTACGCCGTTACGAGTCTGGCGAGGCACAGCCCTCGTAGGATTCTCAAGCGGATTGCCGTCACGTTTAGCGTGTCGGCGGACTGGCTGATATTGAGGAAGACGAGCGCGAGCCGCAGGATGAACTGAAGCTGAAGTTTGAGGCGGTTAAACAGATGGATGAGGAAGAGCAGCGCTCTGTCACTGAGATATTGGATGCCCTGATATTAAAACATCAGGCAAAACGGCTATTTGGATGACCTGATTAACGCGGCGCTGTTGTGGTTGCAACACACCAATGCCGCTGACCACAAGCAACTATTAAGGAGTTGATAATGGCTAAGGCGCATTCTAAGCAAAACCGCGCGGTAAATAAAGCCGCCAAAACCGAACGTTATTACAACGTGGGATACGTGCCGCAAAATAACAAGGCCAAAGCCCCGCCTGCGATCCATCTAAAAGGCCAGTGGCTCAAGGCTGCCGGGTTCGATAAGGGTTGCACCCTGACCGTGAAGATTATGGATGGTTGTTTGGTGCTGATCCCTGACAGCGATGACACCCGCACCATCAAGCAGCAGTATCAGCGCCAGCAAGACCAGCTCAGTGAGATTAAGCTGCGGATGCGCGAACTGATTGGTGGGTACAAAAGCCGCTAAGAGCAGGAACTGAGCGGCTCTAAAAAGAAGAAAGCCGGAAGATCACGGGGATCTTTCCGGCTGATTTCAACGATATTTTATATCTGATTTTTATCGAAATAAGCCATAGATATAAACTCTCCAAAAATACTATTTCTTATTATTAATGAACAATGCAGTTGCTTAAATCCAAATAGTTAGTCATTACCTCTGACATATTCTTCAAGAAAACCTTTTATTTCTGTCAAAAAAAGAGACTTATCGTCTATTTCATAGTCAAAAATAAAATTCATTTCAGAAAAAACAACATCAATAAGATTAACTTTTCCATTTATAATAAAGTTAATAGACTGAATCACTTTATCTCTATTGGCTGGTATATATTCTAAAAACCAAGGTTTGAGAACAATTTCTGAAACAGAACGTAGATCATCTTTATTATTCACATTTTTATTGTTAATTAACAAATAATCTTTATCACTGATAACTTCCTCATCAAGAGCAGAAAGAAAACCTACTAATATAGAAATTTCATTTTTAGTTTTTAAATCAAATTTATTCATTATCTCCCCCATACAGGATATGCAGTGATTGTTTGCCCATTTGGAGTTAAGATCACTGTTGCGGTACTCGAAGTGCCATATGTTGGGCCAGTCTTGCTATACCCTTCACCGATTCTTCTTCCATACGGAATTGTAGCTTTAGTCACAACGCCACCTGATTGTCGCTGAATAGTTTGTGCTCGTTGTATAGCATTTAATTGATCTCTATGACTATCAAATCGAGTTGCTGCCATCGGTGTACGCTGCTGAACTCCCGTAGTAGGATTCGCTCCATTAGTTGCTCGCCCAAGCTGGGATTCTAAAGACGTTTGGGCACCATGTCTCTCAAGGAAGTGAGATCTAGGATTCATACTTTCCATTTCTTGTAAACGTCTGAGTGCATTAGCCTCTGCAAGCTCATTGATCCTTGCCTGCCTTTGTTCCCTAGTAAGACTTGCCGGACAATCCGTCAACCCAAACGGGTCAATAAAATTGACCGGATTATGGACATAAGCATAGGGATTAACACCACCCAGCAGCCCTATGGGGTCAGGACTGATATACTGCCCCGTTTCCGGCGAATAATACCTAAATCGGTTATAATATAACCCACTTTCCTCATCCTCATATTGCCCCATAAACCGCAGGTTGCAGTTGACGTGATAATCAGGGTCGTTGGAGGCAATCACCAGCGATCGTTCCGCTTTGCCCCACGTGGTTAACCGCTGTGCCCACACCAGAATCCCTTCCTCATTAAGCATCTCGCGCGGCGTGCCCTGATGGTCACTGACAATATAGTGTAGCTTACCTCGTTCAAAGCGGGCCGATGGTGTTAATGAACCGGGTTCATAAAGCCAGCGGATACGCTGATCTTCTGCTGGCGTACCATCCGCGTAAATCGGCGTTTCTTCGATAAGCTGGTCACCGCTCCACAAATAATCATGCCCGACAATCGCATCGGCTTTCGATTCCATATCCGGCCTGCCCGCTAACCATAATTTTAAATTAGCAGAGGCCCGTTTTCCATCATACACTTTCAGCTTCCGGATCCTTCTGCCAAAAGGATCATATTGATAATGCCAGCGTGAGCCGTCTGGTGTTTCACATTGCGTCAGCTGATTGAGTACATTCCAGCGATAACGCCATATTTGTGGACGGAAGCCATCACGGTACTCATTTTTCTCTACCAGCCGTCCAGCAGTATCGTAATGATAACGGCTATCTCCGTGCTGCATCACCCGCCCGGCTTTCTGACGCTGGACGATCTGCGCCACCGCTCCGCGTGCATCGGTAGGAATGTGCTGGCTTAGGTTGCCATTGGCATCATAACTGAACTGCTCTTTGTATGGACAGGAACCCTGATACCGTGTCTGGATTATCTGGCCGTTAACATTGTAACGGTAACGGGTTTGTCCCCAGCGACCGTCATCAATTACCCGGAGGTTGCACGCCCGGTCATATTGCCAGCTCCGGTTAACCGCCGTAGCCTGGGGGGGAAAATGCGGATCATTTTGTTGCAGGGTTTCCCGGAAAAAGGTGGTTGCCCGACCGGCCGACTGATGGGCCAGCAATCCCGTCGCGGTGTAACGGCTGGCAAGGATAAAGCCAAGGGCACTTTCCCGCACGGTTTCCTGCCCGAGCGGATCATGCTGTAAAGAAAGCGGGCTATGTTGGTTGAACTGAAAATGATTCAACCACCCCATCCGGTTATACCCAAAATGCAGGGTATCCCCGCCCAGAGTTTCGGCTGTCGGCAGGTCGTTAAGGTCATCCCATTCACGGTTAATCTCACGCCCGTTCAGGCGCTCGCCAGTCAGGCGTCCTGCCTCGTCATATTCAAATTCCACCACGGCATCGGCTGAGGTAGCGCGAACCAGCCTGCCCTGCGTGTCATAGGCATAATCAGTCACCGACTGCAATTCATCATGCAGTTTCCCGGCCTGCCAGTATTCCTGCCGCTGGATTTGGTCATTAGCGGTATAACAAAAACGAATGAACTGACCGTTAGGATAGCGGATCAGCGTCCGGCGGCCGGCTCGGTCATAGGTATATTCGACTGTTCGCCCGGTAAAATCGGTTTCACGGATAATTTGTCCGGCTAAATCCCGCTCATAGCGATAGGTTTCACCGGTGGCCAGGGTCACGCTGTTCAGGCGAATTAAGCGATCATAACCAAAATGCAGCACCGTCCCATCCGGGCGAGTGAGCTGGGTCAGCAGGTCAAAGGCGCTATAGGTATAACGCGTGGTATTTCCCTCACCGTCCGTGACCGCAGTGACCCGGCGTTCATTGTCATAGCTGATGTGCTGTTTCACCCCGTCCGGCCGTTCGATTTCCGTGACGCTGCCTGCCGGGCTGGCATGAAACGCGCAGTGCTGATAACGGGTTTTCTGTCCCAACGCATCGGTCACACTGTGCAACCGCCCCAGCCCGTCCTGCTCATAATGCGTGGTGTAACCGTTTGGCGCCAGGACCTGATGCAACTGGTGTTGTTCGTATTCATAACGCCACTGGGTGCCATCCGGTAGCACCCGCCGCAACATCTCACCCTGCGGGTTATAACGGTATTCTTCCCGCCGCCCTTGTGGGTCTGTCACCGCATCCAGTGCGCCCTGTTCACTATAGTGAAAAATCCACTTTTTGCCGTTCGGCAGTTTGGCCTGCAACAGTTGACCGTATTCATCATAGTCATAGACAAATATTTCACCGGAAGGCAGCGTCAGTTGGGTCAGTTCGCCGTAGGGCGTGTATTCGAACTGGGTTTTTCTGCCCAGTGGATCAGTTTCTGAAAGTTGATGGCTCAGATCCCATTCCAGTACCGTTTCCCGCCCCAATGAGTCAATTTTGCGGGTGATCTGGCCGTTTTCGTTGTACCAATAGCGGGTACAACCGCCTTCTGCATCCAGATAGGTGGTGACTTTGTTGACATCATCATACAAAAAACGATCCTGCCAGTAGCCTTGTGGGGTTCTGACCGAGACTACCCGTCCCCGGTTGTCATACCCCATCGACACATCGGTGGTGTCCGTGTCATGCCAGCGGGTCATATAACCGCGGGGATCATATTCGTGCCACAGGTGACTGAACTGAAACGCATGACATTCTGACAGATAATCTTGCGGGTTATATCGGCAGGTCACCAAAGTCTGGCGCAGTTCTCCGGTCAGGTACTCGATAGAAGCCAATCGGTTCTGATAGTAATCCAGTAACAAACGATAACCATCGGAATGGATAACCTGTGACAGCCGATATTGTTGCTCCCCAAAGGGATCTGCGTAATGGAAAGTGATTTGGTTATTGTGACGGTCACGGATTGTAGACAATAACCGTTTATCGCCGGCCTGCTGTTCAAAACTCAACGTTAATTGGGTCTGACGATCAAACAGGTGCAACCCGCCTGTTAAAGTGCCAAACAGCAGATAATGTCCGGCATGCAGGTTAACCGAGAACACATTTTCTTCCGGCGTATGGAATGTGTAGACCACCCCATCGGCATCCGTGAAATGCGTCACTTCACCCGCTCGCCTTAAATGTTGTGACCAGTCATCGGACCATTTAGGGCCAAACAAGCCCGCAAAATTTTCGGTTGAACGGTAAGTTCGGGTCAGTGAGAGCGGTAATGTGCCCGGCAGGGAGAGCAGGGGCCATTGTTGCAAAAAATCCCCGGTGGCCATATCGACCGGGTCACTACAGGTATCTTTCTCGTTCGGTTTTTTACTTTGCTTCTGGGTCGATTCCTTCGGTTTATCCGATTTGGTGACCCCTTTTTTATTGCGTGGCAAGGGCAATAAACCGGCGATAACCACGGCCCACTGCAAGGTTTTATTGCTTTCCTGCAAAATAGGAAGCGCCTCTCCCGTTTCCGGGGTAATGGAAATCGATCCCGCTGCACTGTTGATATTGGCATCACAGGTGGTGCGATGCCCCAATCGGGCAATTGGCTTGCCGTTGGCAAACACGGTCTTTGCGCCTTCAGCGACCACGCCGGGAGGATGGTCACTGCATACCACCGGGTCGCCTTTCCGCGCGACCGGTTTACCCTCAAAGAACACATTGGGTGATCCTTTCGCAATGGTGCCTTTATTGCTGCCATATTGCCCGATGGCGGCGCCAATCCCAGCACAGGTTCCACCAACAAACCCGCCAGCGGCTGCGGCGGCGGCAACCACAACCAGTGCCGCCCCGCCCGTGGCAACCACCAGAGCGCCCACCGCAACCGCCGCGACAGCCCCCAGTAAAATCCCGCCCAGCGCCCCCCACAACCCGGCATTCTTGTTCTGATGGGCAATGGCATCGCCTTCCCTGGCCGGATTTTCACCTTCGGTTGCCACAGTGCCCATGCCCATCCCTTTGGCGATAGCGTGGCCGATTTTATCGCCGACATACATCCCCGCGGCCCCGCCTGCGGTGCCGGCGGCTAATCCCACCGCAAAAGGGACAGCAGCGCCCGTGGCCGCCGCATAGGTCGCACTGGTTGCCAGCGTGGCATCGGAGAAAGTATCACTTTGTAAAAACGCCAGCGCCCGGTCAGAAGTGGATTTTTCTGTCCGTGGCGGCACGGGCGCAGGTTTGCCTCCCTTTGAAGGCAGGGTAGGATTGCTGGCGACCGGTGACGGAGACGGTCGCCCAGCCGCTGCTGCGCCCATAATCACATTCTGTGAAACACTCATGTCACACCTCCCTGTCAGGCGTTATCTTTCTGCTCACCGCGCAGCCGGAACGTGGCCATCATGGTCTGCATTTGTTCCCGCTGTGCCGGTGTCATCGCGCCCTGACAGGAGCCGGTGAAAATCAGCACGTCCCTGGGTGCATTCAGCATCATCATCAGTTGGTGCACCGTTCCGTTCGGGGCACGCCAGCGAAATTCAAACGTCTCCGTTTCAAACCCGTTCAGCGCCCCCGATTCATGGGCTATCGCTTCATAATCTTTTAATTGCTTGCCAATTGCGGTCATTTCCCGCTCGGCAAACTGACTGAATGTCAGTCCCCACGGTAAATTATCGCGGGAAATGGTGAAACTGGTGCCATTTTTTTCATCGGTGCTGTTCAACACCAGAATACTGGCATCCTGCCAGCTGGCCGGCAGCATGATGGTGCCCTGATTGAAGTGAAAAGGGGTGAGATCAAGTTGATTGTTCATGGAAGTTCCTTCTTGCTGCAATTTAAAAATCAATGTGTTATTTGTTGATGTTAACCTGGCCACCTAATACGGTGACCCCGCTGTCGTTTAGCTCAATACTGGCCCCCCCAAACGAAATTTTGATGTTGGTTTTCGTCATCTGGAGGGTGCCGCTGCCCACTTTCAGCGTGATATCATCTTCCGCTTCATATAATTGTGTTCCCGCGCCAGCTTTACCTGCCGTGGCTTTCACCTGTACCACATTGGCTTCAGTACTGCGTGTCTGACCGATAGTTTCTGTCAGATTACCTTGCTGCACGGTTTTGAATTCATCACCTGTCTGGATTGTCAAAGTCCGGTCGCCTGCCTCCACCACCAGACTCTGGGCATTTTTAACTGTGGTATCCATGTCCCGCTGCGCATGTAACGCCAGCCGCTCACTGCCTTTCGCATCCTCAAACAGCAGCTCGTTGTAGCCTTCGCCTTTGTGGGTTTTGGAGCGGAAGGCCATCTGGGTTTTGCTGCCCGGCAGGGTGCCCGGCGGGATATTGCTGGCATGGTAGGTGCGCCCGGTGACGATGGGCTGATCCGGGTCGCCGTGCAGAAAGTCCACCACCACTTCCTGCCCGATACGCGGAATAGCCAGCATCCCCCAGCCCTGTCCCGCCCACGGTTGGGTGACCCGTATCCAGCACGAACTCTGGTCATCGCTCTTGCCGTCACGATCCCACGGAAACTGAAGGCGGATACGGCCGTACTGGTCACAGAAAATCTCTTCGCCGGCCGGTCCCACCACTTCGGCAATCTGCGGGCCGTCGATGACCGGTTTGGGCAGGGGCGTCGGGCGCCAGTGCTGGTTATGGCGGATAAAGTGAAAGTGGCTGCTCAGGGTGGTACCCGTGCCGCTGTTGGCGGTTTCCAGCGCCTGCGGCTGGCTGCCGGCATGATGGGTTCCCACCACCTGCCATGGCTGGTTTAGATCTTCACGCGGGTGGTGGCTCAGGGTGAATAATTTACCTGGCTGGATGGCAATGGCATGGCCGCTGCCTTGCCCGGTCATGGCATTGTTGCGCAGGGCTTCCAGCCGGTAACGGGTAAAATCTTTCCCGTGCGCTTCATCCTTAAAACGCCCCGGATAGTCGTAGTGCTCGTAATACCGTTGTTGCAGGGTATCTTCCTTCATCTGCTGGCTGAATTCGGCTGGCCAAGCCGGGTTTTTGAAGGTGTAATCTTTCAGTTGCACCTGGGCCGGTCGCACCTGGGCGCTACAGGTCAGGCTGCTGATGGCCGGTTCACCGGTGGTACTCACATCGCCCGGCTGGTAAGGAAACACGTTACCCGGGGTACCGAACCGCAGTCATCAGCAAATACCAGCGTGTTACGCCCGTTACCACATTCAAAGAAATAGAAAATCCCCTCTTCGGCGGTCAGCCGTTGCAGAAACGCGAAATCACTTTCCTGATATTGCACACAAAATTCCCGCTCTGGGTGGGCGTGGCGCAGGCTGAACACCACGTCACGGATACCGTGCTCTTTCAAAATCGTGGTGATAATGGCGGCGATATTAAGTTGCTGGAAAATGCGCGAATTCTGACGCAGGGTGGTACGCCACAGATCCGGGCGAATGCTCATCTGGTAGGTGGTCTGGTGCAACCCGGTGTTACCCTGCTCAAAGCGGGCCACCACTCCCGTGATGCTGCGCTGTTCAACGCCTTCCTGCAAAATGGTCAGTGTCGCCGTGCGATCCAATACCGCCGGAAAATCGATCGCCGGATCCGCACTGGCCAGCCCCACTTCCAGCTGGAACGGCTGGGAAAAGTGTTCACTCAGGGTGAAGTCGGTGACGGCAAAGGTTTGTGGTGCCAGGCCACCGGCGGTCAGGGTAAATTGCAGCCCGCTGGGCGAGCTTCCGTCCCCAGACAACTGACTGATTTTTTGCAGGGCTTTGGTGGCGGTGCTATGTCCGGCGGCCGCTTTTTGAGCCAGCCCGCCGGCAAAACCGCCGCCGGTGATACCGCTCCCGATCCCCCCTGACAACCCGGGGGATGGTTCCCGTGAAACAAAAGATTGCCCCTGCTTCAGTTTGGCGAGGATCTCTTTATCGGCGGCGCGTCTGGCCAGTTTGTCGGTGAGGTCTTTTCCGCTTTCACTCAGCTGCCCGGCGGACTCTTTCCCCTGCCGAACAAAGGATTGCCCCTGATGTAACTGATTGAAGATTTTTTTCTCTGACATGGTTATCTTCCTGAAATAATGACGAACGCGATGGCGCCGGCTCTCCCGTCTGATTGCCCGGCAGGCCATCACACCCGGCACAAGAGTTAAATGTCATTCACGTTGTCTCTGACAAATGGGTTCATTAAGTCCGCAGGTTGTGGCCTTGTCGCAGGCTTAATAGCGGAATAAACGCCACTATTACGCCGGGATAGGGCGATAATTTGCAAAGACGCTGTTGCCCGAATTCATCGGTATTCATGGTGAATAAATTGGGGGAATGATAAAGAGCGAACGCGTAAAAACCAAATTCACGCCAGTGAAATAAAACGTTGCCAGCAACAATAGCGGAATAAAAAGTTAAAATCATTGCTTCACTGGCGGAATATGCTGTCTTTTTATAAAGGGTTAACGCATTATTTTGCCTCTTTTAGCTGAGAGGGCAAAACACATTTTACTAACGGACTGATTTAATTATGAAAATGTAAAATTCACTGCTTTGGAAAGGATGATCATTTTCATTTTATGATAATGATCACGAAAATGATTTTTAAAAGAATAAAAGAGTGATTAACGCCATCATTAAATAAATCGCTATAACACACAATAGCGATGTCATTCGGGTTAAAAATAGCAAAATCAATATAAACTGGCATATTCAATATGTTCTGTAAAATTCTGGACAACGACATTATTCACAAAAGCCGCCGGACACAACTGTGGTTAAAGAATAACCCTAAATTCAAATTGTTATTCCAGCCGGTTTACTCGCCTTGGGTCAATGTGATTGAGAAACGGTAGCACGCCTTACATGAAACGATCACACGCAACCACAAGTGCAGATATATGTGGCAACTTCTCAGGCAGGTTAGGCATTTTATGGGCACGGTATCACCCTATCCCGGAAATGGGCATGGAATGGCAAAAATGTAGCACAATTAGGATCAGCTACTTAGGGCGGGCGTTCACCCATAGTCAGTTGTGAAAAAGAAATTTTGAAAATTTACACTAAGCCAATTCAGTTTAATTTAAATAGCTGGGATAAAATTTCATTTATCTGGATTAAATTAAAAAAACAAAATGGAATGTTTTTTAATGGTTTTATTCATGTATTTTTTGAAAAGCATAATAAAAATAATGGTAAAGTTTATATTTGAAGTTAAATGTCTGATGACTATTTTTTCATAAAAAAGGAGTTACAAATGGCTTGGATTTATCATCAATACTCAGGCGAATTATATCATGACGATAAATTAGTTTACCGTAATGGATATAGTGGAAATGGAATACATAAAAACAATCCTGCTTCAGAATCGATACGTGGAAAAGGGCCAATCCCTAGGGGTCAATATACGATTGGAGGCTATACCAGTAGTAAAGGTGCAATGACTATCCATTTAGAGCCACGTGAGGGTAACAATATGTACGGAAGGGATCTTTTTAGAATACATGGTGACAGCACGAAAAGACCCGGTGAGGCATCAGAGGGTTGTATAATTGTTGGAAAAAGTGCAAGAAGAGAGATAATTGATTCTATGGATAGAGAGTTAATAGTGAAATAGGCCATGAAAAAAAATATTTTATTTTCGATGTTATTTATTCCTACTATTGCTTTTTCTTCAATAAAAGATGATACCGAAAAAGCTTTAGATTATTGCGCAACTAGTCAGTCTTGGGCTGCGCAGATTGTTATAACTAATTCTTATCAAAAAAATAATCAATTCGATAGAATGAAAGCAACATCTTCTCTACTAGAACGAACCAAATTAGTAAAAGAAGGTAAGCCAATTGTTCTTAAAGAATCGGGGCAGTTATATACGCAGACATTAGAAATAATTATTCCGTATATTGATAAAAACAAAAAACCTGCTGTTTTTATTGCTTCATCAATTATTTCAGCAGAAGAATGCTCATTATCAGAGGTGGCCTATTTTGATATAACTCCTGAAATCGATTGAGAGGCGGCGTCACTTGGATTTTTTACCAAGTGACGCCACCTAAAAAAACTGGATACACCAACTCTGTCACGACTTTGTCTTCTCCTTTTCTCATTATTCCCCAACATGAATTTCTTTCCTGATCATTTTGAATATTCCTCATTGGGAATAAGCCATTTCTCGATTGACTAAAAACTCCGCTTCGCCCATTCTATTTGGACATCTAAACGGATAGACATTTAAACACTTAAACATCTAAAAATATGTTCATGAGGGCACAGGGTATGAGTTTTTTTCACGCTAATCAGCGAGAAGCGCTGAACCAGAATCTGGCTGAACTTGAAGGGCAAATTCGTGTTTCCTTTGAATTCTTTCCACCCAGAACGGCTGAGATGGAACAAACCCTGTGGAAGTCCATTGATCGCTTGAGCAAGCTGAAACCTAAATTTGTTTCTGTTACCTATGGCGCCAACTCTGGCGAACGTGATCGCACCCATAGCATTATTAAGGGCATTAAAGAAAAAACAGGCCTTGATGCAGCCCCACACCTGACTTGCATTGATGCCAGCCGTGAAGAGCTGAGCAACATTGCTCATGATTATTGGCAAAACGGTATTCGTCATATTGTGGCATTACGTGGTGATTTACCGACTAACGGTTGTAAACCAGAAATGTACGGTGCTGATTTAGTTGAGTTATTAAAAAAAGAAGCGGATTTTGATATCTCTGTTGCGGCTTATCCAGAAGTGCATCCAGAAGCGAAAAGTGCACAGGCAGACTTGATCAATTTAAAACGTAAAATTGATGCCGGAGCCAATCGTGCCATTACCCAATTCTTTTTTGATGTGGAAAGTTACCTGCGTTTTCGCGATCGTTGTGTCGCAACTGGGATTGACGTGGAAATTGTACCAGGGATCTTACCCGTCTCGAACTTCCGTCAGTTACAACGATTTGCCACGCTGACCAATGTACGTATTCCAAGCTGGATGACCAGAATGTTTGAAGGGTTAGATGATGATCCAGAAAGTCGCAACTTAGTCGGTGCCTCTATTGCGATGGATATGGTGAAAATTCTCAGTCGTGAAGGCGTGAAAGATTTTCATTTTTATACCCTGAATCGGGCAGAATTGAGTTATGCCATCTGCCATACATTGGGAGTACGTCCTTGTTAAAACCCAAAAAGCCGAACAGTTTCCCTATTCGGCTTCTATGATTAAAAAATATTTAAATTATCCTGTATTACGCATGCCTGCTGCAACGCCGGCAATCGTCACCATCAGCGCTTGTTCAAGATGCGGATCAGGATTTTCCTGCTGACGGGAACGCTGTAATAATTCGGCCTGTAGTACGTTCAACGGATCGGTATACACGTTACGCAAAGCAATAGATTCGGCGATCCACGGCAAATCTGCCATCAATTGCTCATCCTGTGCAATGGTCAATACCGTTTCGATATCCTCTGCAAGTTGGTTACGCAATTTTACACCTAATGACCACAGTTTCGGTTCTACCAAACGTTGATCGTAATATTCCGCTAACCACAAATCTGCTTTGGCAAATACCATCTCCAACATGGCAATACGCGTATTGAAAAATGGCCAGTCGCGACACATATCCGTTAAAACTGACAAATTACCAGCATCGATCACCCGTTGCAGCGCTGTACCCGCGCCTAACCATGCCGGCAACATCAAGCGGTTTTGCGTCCAGGCAAATATCCACGGGATCGCTCGCAAACTTTCAACGCCTCCGGTCGGGCGTCGTTTAGCCGGCCGCGAACCCAAAGGCAGTTTTGCCAACTCTTGTTCCGGTGTCGCTGCCCGAAAATAAGGCACAAATTCCGGTTGCTCACGGACATAATCACGATACATGTCACAGGAAACATCAGAGAGTGTATCCATAATCTGGTGCCATTCCGGTTTCGGCTCCGGTGGCGGCAATAAGTTTGCTTCCAGAATCGCACTGGCATACAAGGCCAAACTGCTGATCGTTACCTGCGGCAAACCAAACTTAAAGCGGATCATTTCCCCCTGTTCCGTTACCCGAAATCCTCCTTTCAAGCTGCCCGGCGGTTGGGAAAGTAAAGCCGAATGGGCTGGAGCACCACCACGGCCAATCGTACCACCACGTCCGTGGAACAGAGTGAGTGTCACTCCTTCTTTTTCACACACGTTGATTAATGCATCCTGTGCCCGATATTGTGCCCACGACGCCGCCATCACCCCTGCATCTTTGGCTGAATCGGAGTAACCAATCATCACCATCTGCTTATCCTTAATCAGATCGCGATACCACTCAACGCCCAATAGTTGCCGAATTACACCTTCTGCATTGTTCAGGTCATCAAGGGTTTCGAACAACGGCACAACCGGCAATGACAATGGGCATCCCGCCTCTTTCAACAATAATTTCACCGCCAAGACATCAGAAGGGACTTTCGCCATAGAAATAACATAAGCCGCAATCGAATCTTGTGGTGATTCAGCAATCACCTTGCAGGTATCGAAAACTTCTTGCGTTTCTGCGCTTGGTTGCCAATCACGCGGGGTCAGAGGGCGTTTTGATTGCAACTCTCTCAGCAGGAACACCTGCTTTTCGGTTTCAGGCCAGCTCGCATAATCGCCCATTTCCAGATATTGCGTCAGTTCAGCAATCGCATCGCGATGGCGGGTACTTTCTTGGCGGATATCAATACGCACCAAAGACAAACCAAAGCAACGGATGCGACGCAAGGTATCCAACAATTGCCCGCTGGCGATAATTTCCATACCGCAATCCTTCAGGGATTGATAGCAGGCATATAGCGGTTGCCATAACTGTTCGTTATGCAGGAGTAGATCCGCTGGTGGTAA
Source organism: Xenorhabdus sp. SGI 60 (assembly GCF_056632175.1). Lineage (NCBI taxonomy): Bacteria > Pseudomonadati > Pseudomonadota > Gammaproteobacteria > Enterobacterales > Morganellaceae > Xenorhabdus > Xenorhabdus sp. SGI 60. The sequence goes on from NZ_CP196860.1 coordinate 4,082,651, forward strand.
AGCTTGCTCGCCCTTAAGACGTTTTTCCAGATAAGCCAGTGTGTTATTTAATTGCGTGCGCAATTGTTTGGCAATTTCACGGTAAGGCTCTAAAACATGCTCACCTCCCGCCATTTGGCGCAGTTCAGGTGTACATTCCGACATGGAGAGTTCAGAGACTAAAACCTGAATATCTTTCAGGAACAGATCGGCGGCCTTCCAACGGCTCAACAGTAAAACATGACGGGTAATTTCAGCGGTAACGTTAGGATTCCCATCGCGATCACCCCCCATCCAAGAGGTGAAACGTACTGGCACGGCGTCCACTGGCAAGCGATGGTCAATGGATTCTTCCAGTTGTTCATTGAATTCACGCAGGAATGCGGGCACACCTTCCCATAAGCTGTTTTCAACCACAGCAAAACCCCATTTTGCTTCATCAATTGGGGAGGGACGGTTCTTACGGATCTCATCAGTATGCCATGATTGGGCAATCAACTGACGCAATCGGCGCATGATGTTATTGCGTTCATAATCTGCCAAATCGTCATGATCAAGCTGTGCCAGACAGCCATTAACTTCAACCAACTTATGAATCAGAGTACGGCGGGCAATTTCTGTCGGATGAGCGGTCAGAACTAATTCAATCGCCAATTCATTGACTGCCTTGATCAGATCGTCATTGCTGAATTGTTTGTCTTTGAGTCGATTAAACAGGGCTGCCAATGCAACCGGATTACTTGCTGCTTCGCCGTGTGGCGAAATGCTGTGATATTGTTCGGCAACGTTAGTCAGATTTAAAAACTGGTTAAACGCACGGGCAACAGGCAATAATTCATCATTGGATAAATTTTCCAGCGTCGATAAAAGCTGCTGACGGTGAGTTTCATTACCTGCACGGGATGATTTAGATAACTTCCTGATCGTTTCAACCTTATCAAGAATATCTTCTCCTGAAGCTTCTTTAATTGTATCGCCCAGCAACTTACCGAGCATACTGACATTACTTCGCATTGCGGAATATTGTTGATTCATGTGGTTCCTGGCCTTGTGTTGCTGTATGTCACCTATTTCACCAATGGATTGGCTTACCCTATTTTCTGTCTAAATGTTTCATGTTTTGCTGTAGAGCGTGTTCTTCTGTTTATCTCTAACGTTCTATTCATATCAGAAAACAAACAACTTGGGCGAATTTTAAAGCCTGATTACTCAATATTTCTCCTACAGAGATATTCTGTTACAGAAGTTGCGATAGACGATTTAAATCCGATTGGATTGCCCCTGCGGTAACATCTCGCCCCGCTCCTGGCCCACGGATCACTAACGGATTATCACGATACCAGCGGCTTTCTATCGCAAAGACATTATCTGCCGGCAGCAGTGAAGCTAATGGATGATCGCTATGCACTGCTTCCACTCCCACTTTCGCCTTACCACTGGCATCAAAACGCGCGACATACCGTAGTACCATGCCCATTTCCTGCGCCGCTTGCAAACGTTGCAACATTTGTTCATTAATGACCGCACTATTTTCAAAGAACTCTTCAATGGAGCCGCTCCGAGCCTCTTTCGGTACTAAAGACTCAACACGCACATGATTAGGCTCTATCTCATAACCCGCTTCGCGCGCCAGAATAACCAACTTACGCATTACATCTTGACCGGAAAGGTCAATGCGCGGATCAGGTTCCGTCAACCCTTGTTGCCATGCTTGTTCTACTAAGTCACTGAAAGGCACAGAACCATCAAATTGCAAGAACAGCCAGGATAATGTGCCGGAAAAAACGCCACTGATGGATAAAATGGTATCACCGCTTTCCCGCAGATCCCTGACAGAGTGGTTAATCGGCAGCCCTGCACCCACTGTGGCGTTGTATAACCAATGACGCCCCGTTTTTGCAAAGGCATCACGGATCATACGATATGTATTGCTGTCGGAAGAACCGGCGACTTTATTGGCACTGATAACGTGGAGTCCATAGCTGGCAAAGTAGATATACTCTTTAGCCAATTCTTCACTTGCCGTGACATCCAGAACAACCAAATCATCATAAGGATGTGCCCGCATCCATAAAAACAGGGCATCGTCTTCATGTTCAGTTGCTTCATCATCAAAAAAGGCCAACGCACGACTAGCATCAATGCCCTGATAATTCAGTAAACTCCGGCGACTATCGACGACACCCGCCAGAATAAATTCAAATCCACTGCGAGCAGAAATGTTCTTCTGTTCACGGGCAAACAGCTCCAGCCAACGAGAACCAATATTCCCTTTGCCAAAGAGCACCAAACCGATGCGTTTTTCTGCCCTGAACAGGCTTTGGTGCAATCCCTGAATCAAATGTGATGTCTGATTCGAACGCAGTATAGCAACCAGACTAATGTCATCTTCTGCATGCCAGATAAATTCAACTGGCTGATCTTTTAATTGTTGATAAAAACGATGGCTATGCAGCGGATTCTTGCATACACCCGCCCCCACTAATGCCACCAGCGCTAAACCTTCACGCAAAGAAAGTTTGCCGGGTATGGAGGCATCCTGCAAAACATCCAGGGCGCTATTCACAATCTCAGAGGTATAACAAAGTTGGATCAGGTTGCAATCTGCATGTAACCCTGTTGCCAATGGCCGGATTTGGGCGCGCTTCAATAAAGAATCAATGTCCTTATGGATTTGCTTGAAATCGTGGGCTGGAGAAACATGCAATTCAATCAGGCAAACATCATCATGGCTGGTGACAATTTTTGCCCCTGTCCCCGTTGCCAGCACCCGTTCAATCCGGGTGGAACCCTGTTCAGGTTGGTAACTGCAACGCAATTGCAGATCAATATCGCTGAGAGAAACAGGCTGCAATGTACGAGTATGGAGAACAGGTGCGGCTAAACGTGCCAATTCACTGGCTTCATCCAAACGCAGCAACGGCAACAGGCAGGCATCGTTAACTTTACGTGGATCGGCACTGTAAACCCCCGCCACATCACTCCAAATTGTGACTTTTTTGGCTTCTGCCAAAGCCCCGACTTGGGTAGCAGAATAGTCGCTGCCATTGCGTCCCAACAATACCGTCTCCCCCTTCTGATTACTGGAAATAAAACCGGTAACCACTAAACGCTTATTGGGGTTTTGGATCAATAATTGGCTCAGTAGAGGTTGGGATAAGCTGACGTCAACTTGCGGTTGAGCAATACGCTCTGCCCGCAAGAACTGACGCGCATCCAGCCATGCACTGGGGATACCCTGATTTTCCAGCACCGCCGCCATTAAACGGGCAGACCAGATTTCCCCATGACCGACAACTTCGGCATATGTGATATCGGTGACGGGCTTATCCAACAATACGCTCAATCTTTCCAGATCAGCGATAAACATTGCGTTCAGTTCTTCTGCAACTGTTTCGGGCAACAAGCCACGGATCAATTCTTGCTGGTAACGCCGCAAAGATTGCTGTATTTGATGTGCTGATATCCGGTCACTCTGACTCAATTTAAGCCAATCAATCAACTGGTTGGTCGTACTCCCCGCGGCCGATACCACCATCAAATCACCCGGCTGGCTGTAGTTCGCCATAATTTCAGCAACCCGCTGATAACATTTCACATCAGCCAGGCTACTACCACCAAATTTATGTAACTGACGGCCAGATTCCGCCCCCGCTGTTGCCAGTATACTCATGATTAATGATTACCTCGTTACCGCTGCCTGAAATGCATTGTCCAGATCAGCAATTAAATCCTGACTATCTTCAATTCCTACAGAGACACGAAGAAGCAAATCCGTAATCCCTGCCTGAGTCCTTGCTTCTGCCGACATTCCCGCGTGTGTCATTGTTGCAGTATGAGAAATCAACGACTCCACACCACCGAGAGATTCAGCCAAGGTAAATAATTTTAACGCAGATAAGAAACGACGCATGGCCTGCTCATCACCATCCAGTTCGAAACTTAGCATCGCCCCAAAACCTTGCTGTTGCTTAACAGCAATTTCATGCCCCGGATGGTTCTTCAACGCAGGATAGAAAAGCCTTTTCACTTGGGGCTGCTGTTGCAAATAATCCACAATGGCAACAGCATTGTTTTGTTGGAGCAACACACGGGCAGATAATGTACGAATGCCACGCAGTAGCAGATAGCTATCAAACGCCGCAGCCGTCACACCAATATTGTTCGCCCACCAAGCCAACTCTTCCGCAATGGATGGCTCCTTAGCGATAATTGCGCCTGCGATCAGATCAGAGTGTCCATTCAAATATTTCGTGCAAGAATGCACTACTAAATCTGCCCCCAAATCCAATGGCTTTTGCAGTACAGGACTTAAGAACGTGTTATCGACCATAGCCAGTGCCCCAATTTCATGGGCCAATCCACAAATGTATTGAATATCTACGATCCGCAACAAAGGATTACTCGGTGTTTCAATTAGCACCAGTTTGGGCTTTTTGGCCAACGCTTGTTTCAACGCCTGTTCATCTGACTGATCAACAAAAATCACCTTGTATGCACCACGCTTGCTCAGACTGTCAAACAGCCGGTAACTACCGCCATAACAATCATGGGGCGCCACCAATAAATCTCCCGGTTTCAGGAATACGGTACAAAGCAGATGAATCGCTGACATGCCACTGCTGGTCATGACTGCGCCAGCTCCTCCTTCCAGCTCGGCCAAAACCTGTTGGACAACATCACGACCAGGGTTGCCACGGCGTGAATAATCATGTCCTCTGGGTTCATTGAAACCGGTAAAGTTGTATGTACTGGAAAGATAGATAGGCGGAACAACACAACCATATTGTTCATCAACATTTAAACCACTGTGAACCGCAATTGTCGCTTGCTTACACCCCATAACCTTTCCCCATCGTCGTTATTATTAGCGTCACGCAAGAATAACGACTGGAAAGATGGACGTCAATACATCTAGACATCCAAATTATTTTGCGGTTTAATACCACAATTCTATGGCTGTCATTACACTTTATATGTCTTCTGGTTATATTTTATAAATTAGTGCGGGTGGGACGATATAGTCGACAGGCTAATTATGTTAGACTACTGAATTATCGATATGAAAACAGATCAGCAATTCCTTCCAATTTCTGATCTCAATTACTTGATTCAAAAATTATTTAAGGTATCTCATGGCTGAGTGGAATGGTGAGTATGTCAGCCCTTATGCTGAACATGGCAAAAAAAGTGAACAGGTCAAAAAAATTACAGTTTCAATCCCGCTAAAGGTATTGAAAATCCTGACTGATGAGCGCACTCGCCGTCAGGTAAACAATTTGCGTCATGCAACAAACAGTGAATTGCTGTGTGAAGCTTTTCTCCATGCGTTCACCGGACAGCCTCTGCCTAACGATAACGATTTGCGCAAAGAACGCCATGATGAGATCCCAGAAGCAGCGAAGGCCATGATGCGTGAAAAAGGCATTGATCCTGATACATGGGAATATTAAGAATAAAAAAACGCCCGATGCAAAAACATCGGGCGTTTTTTTTGTTCTGACCCGCCTGTATTGATTACAGACAGGAGAAAATCATTATTTCTTAGCACCAGGAACGCTGAAACGTTTGTTAAAGCGATCAACACGACCACCAGTTGCAACATCACGCTGCTTACCCGTGTAGAACGGGTGACATGCACCACAAACGTCCAGGTTCAGATCGTGACCTACAGTAGAGTTGATTTTGATGACATTACCGCAAGAGCAATTTGCAGTAATTGCTTCGTATTTAGGATGGATACCTTGTTTCATGGGAAACCTCTGTTCAGGCCGTGTCGCTATCCAGCCTTGTTTTGCTGCCAGACACCACACGTCGTATTGATAAATAAAAATATGTATCGGTAATTTCTATACCAAAGGCGGCGGATCATACAGAATATCTGTTTATTGCGCAATGAAATCTGCCGATTTGCTATGATACCCTTATCGCCATATGTTCTTTTATACGTTCTTTCATCTGGTCATTAATTATCTGGAAATCACCTTATGACAGTTGTCCAGGTTGCATTGCCTGTTCCCCTAACCCGCTCGTTTGATTATCTACTGCCTACAGGGTTACCTTTACCAGCTATTGGTGTTCGAGTACTCGTGCCTTTTGGTAAGCGTAATGCGATAGGTATCATCACTGGTATCGCAGACAGCAGCGAATTTCCTCCTGAGCAGCTCAAGTCTATTGCCACCATTCTTGATATCCACCCCCTTTTTCCTAACGATCTCTGGCAATTGCTTCAGTGGGCCGTCAGCTATTATCACTATCCGCTGGGCGAAGTGTTATTCCATGCCTTGCCTGTCTTGCTACGGCAGGGAAAACCGGCAGAATTTTCCCCACTCTGGCAATGGCAAGTCACCGACGCTGGCCGTGAACTTCCACTGGCTCAACTCAAGCGCTCCGCCAAACAACAAAAGGCATTGGCCGCTTTGCGCCAACGCCCTGTTTATCGTCACCAAGTCTCTGAATTGGAGTTAAGTGAAAGCGCACTGCAATCACTGAAAAAGAAATCACTGATTGCCCTGCATCCCATCCAACCAGAAGCGGAAAATTGGTGTGAGCATTTTAAAACCATTGGCGAACGGTTAACACTCAATACAGAACAAGCTACTGCGATAGGCGCCATCCGTGCAGAAGATCAAACCTTTTCTCCGTGGCTATTGGCGGGAATCACGGGATCGGGTAAAACGGAAGTCTATCTCAGTGTACTGGAGAACATTCTTGCACAAGGCAAACAGGCTCTTATTTTAGTGCCGGAAATTGGCTTGACTCCACAGACTATCCGTCGGTTCCGGGAACGTTTCAACGCGCCTATTGATGTTCTGCATTCAGCCTTGAATGACAGCGAACGGCTGACAGTCTGGCTGAGAGCGAAAAGAGGGGAAAATGCCATCGTTATCGGTACACGATCGGCTTTGTTTACTCCCTTTGCTCATCTAGGTGTCATTATTATCGATGAAGAACATGACAGCTCTTACAAACAGCAAGAAGGCTGGCGCTATCATGCCCGCGATCTGGCGGTGTTTCGGGCGAAAAAAGAGGGGATTCCGATCATTATGGGTTCTGCCACCCCCGCACTGGAAACACTGTATAATGTGCAACAGGGGAAATATCGCCAACTAACCTTAACTCAACGGGCAGGCCGCGCCCAACCCGCCACTCAGCATTTATTAGATCTGAAAGGATTGCCATTGACGGTTGGGTTATCCCAGCCGCTCATCAATCGCATGGGTGAACATCTCAAGGCTGATAATCAGGTCATCCTATTTCTGAACCGTCGTGGTTATTCCCCCGCCTTGCTCTGTCACGAATGCGGTTGGATAGCAGAATGCCAACGCTGTGATCACTATTACACCCTGCACCAAAATCATCACCACCTGCGTTGCCATCACTGTGACAGCCAGCGCCCAATCCCACGCCAATGCCCGCAATGTGGCACCACTAACTTAATTCCCGTTGGTTTAGGTACTGAGCAGCTTGAAGATGGTATTACAAAATTGTTCCCCAACACTCCAGTTACCCGTATCGACCGTGATACCACCAGCCGCAAAGGAGCACTGGAACAGCAACTGGCCGAAGTACATCAAGGTGGCGCCCGTATCTTGATTGGTACGCAAATGCTGGCGAAAGGTCACCATTTCCCCGATGTTACACTGGTCGCCTTACTGGATGTCGATGGTGCCCTGTTTTCTGCTGATTTTCGAGCCGCCGAACGTTTTGCCCAACTCTATACCCAAGTTTCCGGTCGGGCTGGACGGGCTGGAAAGCGGGGAGAAGTTGTCCTCCAAACCCACCATCCTGAGCATCCACTTTTGCAAATATTGTTGGAGAAAGGCTACGATGCCTTTGCCCAGCAAGCAATGGAAGAGCGTCAGCAAGTTCACCTGCCACCGTTTGTGAGCCATATCCTGCTCCGCGCAGAAGATCACGACAATCACCAAGCCTCCGCATTTTTGCAACAAATGCGTCAATTGTTTGAACATCATGCACTGTCTGATAATCATTTATGGATCATGGGACCTGTACCCGCATTACTGGCCAAACGTAGCGGTCGTTATCGTTGGCAGTTGATGATTCAGCACCCTTCCCGCATTTTTCTCCAGAAAATGATGGCCGGAATCTATCCCCAAATCACGACACTGCCACAAGCGCGTAAAGTGAAATGGAACATTGATGTTGATCCCAGCGAAAGTTGATAATTATTTCTTTAATTTGCGAAGCACCTCTAAGAAATGATTCATATCACACTTTTTATGCAAACAAAGTAACAGATTGATCGGTTAATCAGCTTAAAATGAAATTATTAATATAACTGTAGAAAACAATTCGCCAGCACGCCCCTCTCAGGCAAGACGGGCGTTTTTTTAGCAGCCGGATAGCAATCGTTTCGCTGCGTGTGGAGAGTGAGGAGTGAACTATGGAAAAAAGGAAGAGCGCGCTGGTAACCATGAAAGATGTTGCCAAAGTGGCTGGTGTTTCTACCGCAACTGTATCAAGAACATTAATGAATCCTGACAAGGTTTCTGCCCGTACACGCCAGAAGGTCGAGAATGCGGTGTTGGAAGTGGGTTATTATCCCCACAAACTGACCAAAAATTTACGGCGTAATGTATCCAGAACCATCCTGGTTATTGTGCCTAATATCAGTGATCCTTTCTTTACTGAGGTTATTCGGGGCATTGAAGAAACCGCCACTGAACATGGTTACCTGGTTCTGATTGGTGATTGCAAGCATCAACAGCAACAAGAACATGCGTTTATCAATCTTCTGATCACCAAACGCATTGATGGTATGGTGCTACTGGGTTCCAACATTCCTTTCGATGTTTCCAAAGAAGAACAGAAAAACCTGCCTCCCATGGTTATGGCCAATGAATTCACTCCAGAACTGGAACTACCCACGGTCCATATTGACAACCTGACAGCCGCCTTCAATGCCACTCATCATTTGCAAAAACTGGGACACAAACGCATTGCCTGCATTACCGGGCCGGAAACCATGCCATTGTGCCACTATCGTTTACAAGGTTACATCCAGGCATTGCGGCGCACAGGAGAAGAAATTCGCGAAGAATATATTATCCGCGGTGATTTCACCCATGAAAGCGGAGCGACATTGGCAGAAACCTTGCTTAACCTGCCAGAGCCTCCAAGCGCTATTTTTTGCCATAGTGATGTCATGGCTCTGGGCGCAATGTGGCAAGCTAAAAAAATGGGATTAAAATTACCAGAAGATCTCTCTGTTGTCGGTTTCGATAATTTAAATCTGGCTCAATACTGCGAACCAGCCCTAACCACGGTGGAACATCCCCGTTATGAGATTGGATATCATTCCATTCTGTTGTTGCTGGAACAGCTTCAAGGCCGTTTGGTTTTTAAAGGTTCAAGATTATTGGAGGCAGAATTGATCATTCGTGCGAGTACTTGTTCGCCTAAAAGCTAGGCAAATAACGACAGCTTAAGTAACATTAGTTACCTATCCTTTAATTTTTTAAATAACTCAGTGAATTAAACAGTGGCACAACGAGATTATGTGAGTCGCGGGCGTAGCAATCCCCGTCAGAAAAGTACTGGTAAGAAAAAAAATCAGGCTCAAGGATTACCCAAAACTACATTAGCCGTTGCCGTGGCCTTAGTGGTCATGTTTATTGGTGGGCTTTATTTCATCGTACACAATAAACAGGAAGAAAATAAGCAGGAAGGAAGTGCACAAAATGCCTCACCGTCTCATCATCAAACCAAGGGACACGGCTTGCCACCAAAACCAGAAGAGCGCTGGAGTTACATCAAAGAATTGGAAAATCGTCCTGTTAATGAATCTTCTATCCAGGAAGGCGATGCAACAGTAAATAAACCGCTAAACCAACCTCCTCAATTAACGTCTGAACAGAAACAGCTACTCGAACAAATACAAGCAGATATGCGCCAACCGCCTATTTCATTGAAAGAGGTGCCTTATAACAGTGAACCTGTTCCACGTTCACGTGTGTTGATTAATCCGCCAGAACAAAAGTCGGCCGCCGTGCCGGAAAAAAAGCCTTCAACGTCTTCGTCTTCCCAGGCCAGTACAAAGTCTGAGGTAAAGGAGGCGAAATTGATGCTACAATGCGGCTCTTTCCGCACAATGGAACAGGCAGAGTCCGTCCGAGCCAGCCTTGCATTTGCAGGCATTGAGAGTCAGATTACCACGAAAGACAACTGGAACCGTGTTGTACTTGGCCCTTATAAAAATAAAGCCAGCGCTGAGAAAATGCGCGAACGGGTCGCAGGTGCTGGTGTACCTGGCTGTATTCTCCGCCCTACCGGGGGTTGAAAAAGTAGAAAGCTCCCCCATCTTAATCTCTAATAATATACACATGGTGCTTTTATCAGCAGTGCGCAAGCAATTGTGGGATAACAAATTAATGCTCCGTGTGTACCATTTTCTATTTTGTAACCAGGGGCTAACTCGTGACTACAATCGTAAGTGTTCGCCGTAATGGCAAAGTTGTCATCGGTGGTGATGGACAAGCAACAATGGGTCATACCGTTATGAAAGGCAATGTCCGCAAAGTACGCCGCCTTTACCATGACAAAGTCATCGCGGGTTTTGCCGGCGGTACTGCCGATGCTTTCACGCTGTTCGAGCTGTTTGAACGGAAACTCGAAATGCATCAAGGGCACCTGACCAAAGCAGCCGTTGAACTAGCCAAAGATTGGCGAACAGATCGCATGCTACGCAAGTTGGAAGCCCTGCTTGCTGTCGCAGATGAAAATGCTTCTCTGATCATTACAGGCAATGGTGATGTGATTCAGCCAGAGAATGACCTTATCGCCATTGGTTCCGGTGGATCATATGCACAGGCGGCTGCCCGCGCTATGCTGGAGACAACCGAACTCGGCGCCAGAGAAATCGCAGAACGCGCTTTAACTATCGCTGGCGATATCTGCATCTACACCAACCATAATCACAACTTCGAAGAACTGCCTTCGAAAGCGTAAGGATAGATAGTATGTCTGAAATGACTCCTCGCGAAATTGTCAGCGAACTAAATAATCATATTATCGGTCAGGACAAAGCAAAACGTGCCGTTGCTATTGCCCTGCGTAACCGCTGGCGTCGCATGCAGTTAGATGAATCACTGCGTTATGAAGTCACACCAAAAAATATTTTGATGATAGGCCCGACCGGTGTCGGTAAAACCGAGATTGCCCGTCGTCTGGCAAAACTGGCCAATGCTCCCTTTATCAAGGTTGAAGCAACTAAGTTCACCGAAGTGGGTTATGTTGGTAAAGAAGTCGATTCCATCATTCGTGATCTCACTGACGTAGCAGTAAAAATAGTCCGTCTGCAATCCATTGAGAAAAACCGCTATCGTGCAGAAGAGTTAGCAGAAGAGCGTATTCTGGATGTCCTGCTGCCACCAGCAAAAAATAACTGGGGACAGACTGAAACTCAAGCTGAGCCGTCTTCAACCCGTCAGGCATTCCGCAAGAAATTGCGTGAAGGCCAGTTAGACGATAAAGAAATTGAAATTGAAGTTTCAGCCGCTCCAGTTGGTGTTGAAATCATGGCACCTCCGGGCATGGAAGAGATGACGAATCAGTTACAATCCATGTTCCAAAACCTGGCAGGCCAGCGTCAAAAAAGCCGTAAGATGAAAATCAAAGACGCATTCAAGTTGCTGATCGAAGAAGAAGCGGCAAAATTGGTCAATCCTGAAGAACTGAAACAGCAGGCAATTGATGCAGTTGAACAACACGGCATCGTTTTCATTGACGAGATCGATAAGATTTGTAAACGCGGTCAAACTTCCGGTCCAGATGTTTCCCGTGAAGGTGTTCAGCGCGATCTGCTGCCACTTGTAGAAGGTTGCACCGTTTCCACTAAACACGGTATGGTCAAAACCGATCACATCCTGTTTATCGCCTCCGGTGCATTCCAGGTTGCCAGCCCTTCTGATCTGATCCCAGAACTTCAAGGCCGCTTGCCAATCCGTGTTGAATTGCAAGCCCTGACTACCGAAGACTTTGAACGTATTCTGACTGAGCCTAATGCTTCGCTCACTGAACAATACAAGGCCCTGATGGCAACGGAAGGCATGGGCATTGAATTCACGGCTGACGGTATCCGTAAAATTGCGGAAGCAGCATGGCAAGTCAATGAAACCACTGAAAACATCGGTGCCCGTCGTTTGCACACCGTGCTTGAACGTATGATGGAAGACATCTCTTTCGACGCCAGCGAACGTCAAGGGCAGACTGTCGAAATCAATGCCGATTACGTCAAAGAGCACTTGGACGAATTAGTTGCAGATGAAGATTTGAGTCGGTTTATTTTATAATCAGTCATATTATTGGTTTGATTAGCGCCAATAATTCGCCGGACTTATGCAAAATGGGAGGCTTTTAGCCTCCCATTTTGCAATTTTCGATGGTATAAAATTTATTACATCAATCATAATGACAAACAGTGACAATATGAGCTTAACAATGTCTATCAGTCAGATACAGGCATGGCTGGAAAGTTTACGCCCTAAAACGCTCCCACTGGCCGTTGCTGCCGTCATAACGGGTTCAGCCCTTGCATCATGGATTGGACATTTCAAATGGCCTGTCGCGTTACTGGCTTTATTAACTGCGGCCCTGCTGCAAATTCTTTCTAACCTCGCCAACGATTATGGTGACGTAACCAAAGGCAGTGACACAGAAAATCGCATTGGTCCAAGTCGCGGTATGCAAAAAGGCCTGATTACCGCAAAGCAGATGAAAAGTGCATTGAAACTCACTGTACTACTCTCTTGTTTATCAGGAAGTGCCCTGATTGCTGTAGCCTGCAATAACCCAAGCGACATTATCGGATTTTTGATCCTGGGATTACTGGCGATAGTCGCTGCTATCACTTATACCGTGGGTACTCGTCCTTATGGTTATCTGGGGCTGGGAGACATTTCTGTCCTGATTTTCTTTGGCTACTTGAGCGTTCTTGGTACTTACTATCTGCAATCCGGTATTTTTTCCATAAGCACCATTTTGCCCGCAACTGCCAGTGGCTTACTTTCTGTGGCAGTCTTAAACATTAATAACCTACGCGATATCGAAAATGACCGCCAAAATGGTAAAAATACGCTGGCTGTCCGGCTGGGAGGAAAAAAGGCTCGCTATTACCATGCAGCCGTTCTGCTAACTGCCATGCTCTGCCTTGTCACCTTCACGCTTCTATACCTGAATAATTGGTTTAATTGGTTGTTCCTGCTCGCTTTTCCTCTGCTGTTAAAACATATGATGCAAGTGCTGCGTGATCCAACCGCTGAAGGTATGCGTCCCAAATTAGTACAAATGGTCAAAGCAGCATTATTGACCAATATTCTGTTTTCCATTGGATTGGTACTTAATTAAGCGAGTAAGCATCGATTTTACACATAGGTTTCAAGATTGATGGTTTTGCCAACACTGGCTTTAAGAGGATATACTGTTCGTTCCTTGCATAAACCAGACGTAAATCCCATGAAATATGATACTTCCGAACTTTGTGATATCTATCAAGAAGATATAAATGTGGTAGAGCCAATCTTCACCAACTTTGGTGGGCGGACTTCATTTGGTGGTCAGATCATCACAGTGAAATGTTTTGAGGACAATGGCCTCCTTTATGATTTACTTGAAGAAAACGGACATGATCGCATTTTGCTCGTTGATGGTGGTGGATCGGTACGCAAGGCACTCGTTGATGCAGAACTGGCTCAACTCGCCGTCAATAATGAGTGGGAAGGCATCGTCGTCTATGGCGCAGTACGCCAGGTCGATTATCTCGCAGAACTTGATATTGGAATTCAGGCAATGGCTGCTATTCCTGCTGGCTCCAATAGCGAAGGGGGGAGAAAGTGATATCAGGGTGAATTTTGGTGGCGTCACATTCTTCTCTGGTGACTATCTCTACGCAGATAATACCGGCATTGTCTTATCAGATTTCCCTCTGGAGATTGATGAAGAGCTAAGTTAAAGGGTATATAAAAAGGGCGTAATAATTATCGCCCTTTTTCAGCTAAGATATTGAATACCTTATTGTACATCTTCCATCTTACCCAACAAAGTGCGTAAGCGCTCTTGCCATGCTGATTGTTCTTGTTTGAGCTGCTCATTTTCACGTACCAGAGAATCACGGCTATCTGCCATATTCTGGACATCCTGAGATAAGACTGCATTCTTTTCTTTTAATTCTTCAATTTCCATTTGCAGCAAAGTGATGGTATCAATCGCCTGCTGAACTTTAGATTCTAGTTTCTCAAAAACTTCAAATGACATTCTGGGGCCCCTCTTGTAAGCAATGTTATTGATTGTATTTAGCCTATTGACGTCTGTCTAGTTTCATCCTTGCAATGTGCGGCATAACGCGAAATATAACGACCAAACCCAAATGTCTGTAAGATCACATTTCCAAGCTCAATAAAACTGCAAATAAATGCGAATTCGCTCATTTTGTTGACGCAACACGCAGATTTCAATTTCGCTATTTCTCGTTTACGCGCATTAACGATAAATTCACAGGCACCTTTCTCTTAATACATAAGAAAGGACTAATAATTAATCACTCTTCCCCCTGTACTTTGTTATTGGATATAGGATATAGAAATGAGCCAGACCACAACTCCAACATTATCAGGTCAATGCATTTCCGAATTTCTCGGTACTGCGTTGCTCGTTTTTTTTGGCTTAGGCTGCGTTGCTGCTGCACGAATCGCCGGAGCACAACTGAGCTTATGGGAAATCAGCATTATCTGGGGCTTTGGCGTCGCGCTGGCAGTTTATCTCACTGCCGGAATTTCAGGCGCGCATCTTAACCCCGCAGTGACCATTGCGTTATGCCTGTTTGCCAACTTTGACAGAAAAAAAGTGCTGCCTTACATCATTGCCCAAATGCTCGGTGGTTTTGTCGCAGCACTCATCATCTACATAATGTATTACAACCTTTTCCTTGATTATGAGCAAGTTCATAACATTGTGCGCGGCTCGCAGGAAAGTCTCTTTACTGCGGGGGTTTTCTCCACTTACCCAGCTGCCCAGCTCTCCGTATTTCATGCATTTATCGTTGAAGTTATTATCGCCGCCGTTCTGTTATGCCTGATCCTGTCCCTGACCGATGATGGCAATGGTATCCCACGAGGACCTTTGGCTCCTTTGTTAATTGGGATTCTTATTGCTGTTATCGGTGGCTCGTTTGGCCCACTGACCGGATTTGCCCTGAATCCAGCTCGTGACTTCGGCCCCAAATTAGTTGCTTACTTGACTGGCTGGGGAGACATTGCCCTAACTGGGGGCCGAGATATTCCTTATTGCCTTGTTCCATTGGTAGCGCCTATCGTTGGCGCGATTTTAGGTGCTTTTGGCTACCGCAAGCTGATTACTCGCCATTTACCACGCGAGATTTAAAATACATAAAACCAGGTTAATCGTTATGACAACAGAAAATACTACAGAAAAAAAATATATTGTTGCACTGGATCAGGGCACGACCAGTTCACGCGCCGTTGTACTTGATCACGATGCCAATATTGTTTGCATCTCACAGCGTGAATTCCCACAAATCTATCCCAAGCCTGGCTGGGTAGAGCACGATCCAATGGAAATCTGGGCAAGCCAAAGCTCTACCTTAGTTGAAGTACTGGCAAAAGCCGATATTCGCTCTGATCAAATTGCCAGCATTGGTATTACCAACCAACGAGAAACAACTATTGTCTGGGAAAAAGAAACCGGTAAACCAATTTATAACGCGATCGTATGGCAATGCCGCCGGACAGCTGATATTTGTACCAAACTGAAACAGAAAGAGGGTCTGGAAGAATATATCCGCCACAATACCGGTTTGGTTATTGACCCTTACTTCTCCGGTACGAAAATAAAATGGATTTTGGACAATATCGAAGGTGCCCGTCAACGCGCTGAAAATGGTGAACTTTTATTCGGTACAGTCGATACATGGCTAGTCTGGAAAATGACTCAGGGACGTGTACATGTGACCGATTACACCAATGCCTCCCGTACCATGCTGTTTAATATCCATAATCTGGAATGGGATCAAAAAATCCTTGAAGAGTTGGGCATACCTCGCGTTATGCTGCCTAGAGTCGCCGCGTCCTCGGAGATCTATGGCCAAACCAATATCGGCGGTAAAGGCGGCACCCGCATTCCTATTGCAGGTATCGCAGGCGACCAACAAGCCGCTTTGTATGGGCAACTGTGTGTACACTCTGGAATGGCAAAAAATACTTACGGCACTGGCTGCTTCTTACTGATGAACACAGGCAAAGACGCCGTCCGTTCCAATCATGGCCTGTTGACAACTATTTGCTGTGGTCCACGCGGTGAAGTCAATTATGCACTGGAAGGCGCAGTATTTGTTGGAGGAGCATCCATTCAATGGCTGCGTGATGAACTGAAACTCATTGCGGATGCCACAGATTCAGAATACTTCGCGACCAAAGTCAAAGACAGCAATGGTGTTTACGTTGTGCCTGCCTTTACTGGCCTTGGCGCACCATATTGGGACCCTTACGCCCGTGGCGCTATTTTTGGCCTGACCCGCGGCGCCAATAGCAATCATATTATTCGTGCTACATTGGAATCCATCGCTTACCAAACCCGCGATGTATTGGACGCTATGCAGGCTGATGCGGGTACACGTCTGCAAGCCCTGCGCGTAGATGGCGGTGCTGTCGCCAACAACTTCCTGATGCAGTTCCAGTCCGATATTCTCGGTACGCGTGTGGAACGCCCTGAAGTACGTGAGAGCACAGCGTTAGGCGCGGCTTTCCTTGCCGGTTTAGCCGTCGGCTTCTGGCGGGATCTGGATGAAGTGAAAAGTAAAGCAGTAGTCGAAAAAGAATTCCGCCCAAGTATCGAAACAACTGAACGTAACCATAAATACAATGGCTGGAAAAAAGCCGTCGCCCGTGCCCAAGAGTGGGAAGATCGCGCCTAACCGCGAAATATAGCAAATTAAAGGCCCTGGCATTCTGACATTTTATGTACTTTGTCAGGGCCTTTTTAAAACACCGTGGTTTATCAATTTTACAAAGTCGTATGTTTCTGACTCTGGAACTGCTGGGAAATGATGACAAACAGCCATAGTGAACCCCTCAAGCTCTTAATAAAGAACCTGATGAATTGACTTCATTAGACATGATCCTCTTGGTAAATCTATATTTTTTCTTTGCAGTATACAATTTTACATGAAGAAAAAATTACAGATACATTATCCATATATGTCAATAAAAATGTACATATCAGACCATAATATTGGCAAAAACCCAGTTAATCGAACTGTAACACGTAATCGATAATGCTATTTCAAGTAATCACGTAGAATCGTTACAAAAAATCATCAATTTGTGTAGAGAGGTTAATCGTAATGGCAAATTGGGTTACAGGAAAAGTTACTGACATAACCAACTGGACTGATTCGCTTTTCAGCATCAGAGTTCATGCACCAATAGAAAAATTCACCGCCGGACAATTTGCAAAACTTGCACTGAAAATTGGGGAGGAACGCATCCAACGGGCTTACTCTTACGTCAACGCTCCCGATGACAATAATCTGGAATTTTATTTGGTGTCCGTTCCTGAAGGAAAACTCAGCCCCCGATTAGCTGCACTAAAAACCGGTGATGAATTGCTGGTAACAGAGCAAGCGGCGGGTTTTTTCGTTCTTGATGAAATCCCTGACTGCCAAACACTCTGGATGCTTTCCACTGGCACCGCCATTGGGCCTTATCTTTCCATTCTCCAGCAAGGAACTGATCTGGAACGATTCGAAAATATCGTTTTGGTTCATGCTGCCAGGTGGGGAACGGATTTAAGTTATTTACCTATGATGCAGGAATTAGAGAAAAAATTTCAGGGTAAACTGCGAATACAGACCATCGTCAGCCGAGAAAAATGGCCTGATTCACTCATAGGCAGAATTCCAGCATTAATTGAAAATGGCGAATTGGAATCGGCTGTCGGCTTACCCATTCAGGCAGAAAACAGCCATGTCATGCTGTGCGGGAATCCCCAAATGGTCAGGGATACCCAGCAACTATTAAAAGAGCAGCGTAATATGGCAAAACATCTGCGGCGTAAACCAGGCCATATCACCAGCGAGCAATACTGGTAATCAGTGTTCCCTGGCAGAAATATAATCAACCGTTTCTGCCATCTCACCAAAACGATTGGCGCCTTCCGTACCACGGAATACACCACAATCTAATATCATCATGACAAAAATCAGTGTCGGGACAAAACGACCAATTCCCCACTGCCATATTGGTGCCATTGCACTCCAATCCAGAGACAGCAATACCCAGGCCAGTGCAATTAACAATACCCAGCCACCACGTTTATTTCGGTCATGCAGGCGTTTCGAAAAAATCGCCGTGGTTGGATACAATAGCAAAGCAACCCCAACCGCCGCATAATTCATGGGGAGAACATTCATTCCATGCAGTGTCAGGAGTATAAATATCAAGGCGAAACAAATTCCGATGCCGATCCAAAACTCTCGTCGTCCAATTCGGCCTTTGAATGAAAATCCCCATTGTTGTAATGTCATGTACTCTTTTCCAATTGTGGATGCTGTTTTTCCAGGATTTAACTCAGTGAGTAATAAGATGAAAACAGGCATGAATAAATTTCTGATGGCAATATTAATCGTTTTTGGCATCGGTTTGCCATTATCAGCCTCTGCCGATAAACCTTCTGTCACACCAGAAATAAACTCACCGTTAATCTACCTGCTGCCGGATTCCCCGACTTTCGAAGAAACCATCCCTGCCTTTCGGGAAAAATATAACAAAAAACACCCTGACATTCCCTTGTACGAATATAGGGTGATTGCAAGCAAAGATATTTCTCAGCCTTTTATCCGCGCCGCCAGTAAAATCAATGACAATATTTACTCTTCAGCGGTACTGGAACGAGGCAGCGAAAAGATTAAAAGCCTGCAACTTACCTTGCTGCCATCACAAAGTGAACAACAAAATGAACGACACCGTATACTGGCAAAACAATATATAACGGCCCTGATCAGCCAATTCGAACCGACACTTTCCGCTGAACAATCACGGTTCCAATTGGAAAGGCTGTTGCGGGCAGCAGAAAACCGCCCTGTTTTCAGTCAAAAAATGGGAGCAATGCGCTATATCATCGTAAACAGCAGCGAAAATATAATGACCTTCGCAATTGAACCGATTAAGCTATCGTTATCTGACACAGCAGCACATGAAAATTAGTGACACAGCGCAGAGCTATTCGCGTTGATGATCTTTATACTGTCGGGATTCCGCTTACAGGGGAATGACATTACCATAATGTCATCCAAAGAAAGAGTATTCATTCAGTTCGCAATTTGATTATTTTCTGGTTGGAGGGAAAAATATGCGACATCCATTAGTTATGGGTAACTGGAAATTAAATGGCAGTACCCACATGGTTAACGACCTGATTGCAGGCCTGCGTAAAGAACTGAGCAACGTTGACGGCTGTGGCGTCGCTATTGCACCACCAACAGTTTATGTTTCTCTGGCAAAAAATGCCCTAGCGGGTAGCCGTATCGCCCTAGGTGCGCAAAATGTTGGTGTCAATCTTTCTGGTGCCTTCACTGGCGAGACATCCGCAGAAATGCTAAAAGACGTCGGTGCCAAATATATCATTATCGGTCATTCTGAGCGCCGTACTTACCACAAAGAGAGCGACGAATTCATCGCGAAGAAATTCGCTATTCTGAAAGAGCAAGGCCTGATACCTGTTCTGTGCATTGGCGAAACTGAGCAAGAAAATGAAGCCGGTCAGACTGAATCCGTCTGCGCACGCCAAATCGATGCCGTTCTGAACACGCTGGGCGCCGAAGCATTCAAAGATACGGTTATTGCTTATGAGCCAGTTTGGGCAATCGGCACCGGTAAATCTGCAACGCCTGCCCAGGCTCAAGCTGTGCATAAATTTATCCGCGACCATATCGCAAAACAAGATGCCGCTATCGCTGAACAGGTCATTATTCAATATGGTGGCTCGGTTAACGCCAGCAATGCAGCAGAGCTGTTCACCCAGCCGGATATCGACGGTGCTTTGGTCGGTGGTGCATCACTGAAAGCTGATGCCTTTGCTGTTATCGTAAAAGCCGCAGCAGAAGCGAAAAAAGCGTAAGCTTTTAATCAAGACAAATAATGCAACCGCCACGCAGCATTACTTGTGGCGGTTTTCTATTCCAAATCAGTTCAATGATTAGCGCCGGATAATGTCGTCAAATGTTCCGCCTGTGGCAAAATGTTCTTTCTGAGCGTTATCCCAGCCACCAAAGACCTCATCAATCGTAAAAAGCTTCAAATCAGGAAAAACCGCGCGGTATTTTTCTGCGATTGCTTTATCACGAGGACGATAATAGTTCTTGGCGGCAATCTCCTGCCCAACCGGAGAATAAAGATATTTCAGATATTCTGTTGCCAGTTCGCGTGTTCCTCGTTTATCAACCACCTTATCGACAACAGAAATCGTTGGCTCTGCCAAAATAGAAATGCTCGGCGTCACAATTTCAAACTTACCTTTGTCCAACGCATTAATTGCCAATAAAGCTTCATTTTCCCAGGCAATCAATACATCGCCAATGCCGCGCTCCACAAACGTATTCGTTGCACCGCGGGCGCCGGAATCCAGCACTTCAACATTTTTATAAAGTGCTTTCACGAATTCTTTGGCTTTAGTCTGATCTTGATTGTTATGCGCCAGGCCATATCCCCAGGCAGCCAGATAATTCCAACGTGCTCCACCGGAGGTTTTTGGATTCGGCGTAACCACCGCAACATCTGGGCGAATCAAATCCGACCAATCCTTAATCTGTTTAGGATTTCCTTTTCTCACTAAAAAGACAATGGTTGATGTATAAGGCGCTGAATTATCCGGTAAACGCTGAATCCAATCCTTATCAATGCGTCCATGCTCTGCAATGGCATTTACATCATAAGCCAAGGCCAACGTCACAACATCCGCCTGAAGACCATTAATAACGGAAGTTGCCTGCTTGCCGGAACCGCCATGTGATTGACGAATTTTTACATCATCCCCCGTTTTGTTATGCCAGTATTCGCGGAAGGCCTCATCATATTGCTGGTAAAATTCACGCGTCGGATCATAGGAGACGTTCAATAATTGCCGATTTTTTGCCCATGCACTGTTAGTCATCAGTGTCATCGCCAACGCCACCAAGACTAACGCCGATACCACATACTCTTTTGTCATTGCCCATTTTGAGCCTTTATTTATACCCCTTGCATCCACGATAATATTTCCTCTAAGTTATTATGATTTCTCTATAAAAACTGACAGAAAGCGTTATGACGCAGAAATAATTTTAAATTTCTGCTTATGCATAAGAAGAATATGAGGCACGAGACAGCCAGATCATATGGCTGTCTCCAAAAGAGGATCTTACAGGCAAGAAAGGATTAGTAGAGCTTCTTCGCGGTTTCCAGCCACTCTTTCTTAAAAACACGCTGCATATTTTGCACCGCATCAATAATATCGTGATGAACAAGTTTCTCGTTCTGGATACCAACACAACGACCGCCGTGTCCTTCCTTCAGGAGTTGAACAGAATACGCCCCCATACGGGAAGCCAGAATGCGGTCATAAGCAACCGGTGCACCGCCACGCTGGATATGCCCTAATACCGTCGCGCGGGTTTCATGGCGGGTTTCTGTCTCAATATATTTCGCCAGTTCAGCGACATCACAGACATGCTCAGTTATAGCAACAATCGCGTGACGCTTACCTTTTTCAATCCCAGCCTGAATTTCAGCCAGCAATTCCTCACGATCAAATGGAACTTCATTTTCAGGCAGAACAATAAATTCACATCCACCCGCGATTGCCGCTGATAAGGTCAAATCACCGCAATAACGCCCCATCACTTCAACAATCGAAATTCGTTTATGGGAAGTTGACGTATCGCGCAAACGGTCAATCGCTTCAACCACCGTTTCCAGCGCGGTGAAATAACCAATGGTGTAATCTGTACCCGCAACATCATTGTCAATTGTTCCAGGCAAACCGATGCAAGGGAAACCCGCTTCGGTCAGCTTTTTCGCGCCTAAATAAGAGCCGTCTCCTCCAATCACCACCAACGCATCAATCCCATTTTTGCGCATGTTTTCAATGGCAATTTCCCGAACCTTATCATCCCTGAATTCAGGAAAACGAGCTGACCCCAAAAACGTACCACCGCGGTTAATCATGTCGGAAACACTAAAGCGATCAAGCTTCTTCATGCGGTTTTCATACAACCCCAGATAGCCATCATAAATGCCATAAACCTCTAACCCTTCGGTTAAAGCGGCACGAACAACACCACGAATAGCGGCGTTCATGCCAGGCGCATCACCGCCACTCGTTAAGACTCCGATTCTTTTAATCTTGTTGATCATGATGACCTCTGACTTGTAGATATAATATTTGAGAAACCTGATTGTCACTGCATTAGCTGAATTGATTCAACTCTAACTATAATACGGAAAAACCCCCAGTCTGCATCAAGATTATGCCTGTTTTTTGATGTTCTTTTGATTATGAATAAATTCCCCTTCAATCCCAGCGGTTTTTATGCTCTTCAGACACGACAGAGCAAGGATCTTGGTGAATAATAATATCGGCACCGGGAAATCTACTCCGCAATTTATTTTCAATCCCTTCGGCCAAAGCATGTGCCTGCACCAATGGCAAATTATCAGCTATCTCCAGATGGAACTGGATAAAACGCGTCGGGCCAGATTGACGGGTCCGCAGATCATGCCCACCAGCTATACCTGGATAATTTTGGATGATATCAATAATCTCCTGTCGCTCTTCATCTGGCAAGGCGCGATCAAGTAAAGACTGTACGGCATCATAGCCCATCCGTAACGCACTATAGAGGATATAGACTCCAATACCCAAGGCAAAGATTGCATCCGCACGTTTAAATCCATACAGGCTCAAAAGCAACGCCAGCAAAATCGCCCCATTCATCAATAGATCGGACTTATAATGCAGCATATCCGCACGGATCGCCTGACTTTGCGTTTTACTGATCACCCATTTCTGGAACGTGACTAAACATAACGTGGAAATCAGAGCAATGACAATGACCCATATGCCTATTGCCGCATGTTCCAGTGGTTTGGGGGAATACAGATGCTGGAAGCCCGTCAAAAACAAAAAAATTGCCGAACCGGAAATAAACATACTTTGCGCCAAAGCCGCCAGTGATTCAGCCTTACCATGCCCAAAAGTGTGTTCGTCATCAGCAGGTTGAAGTGAATAGCGCACAACAAAAAAATTCGTCAAAGACGCAGCCAGATCAACCAATGAATCCACCAGCGCCGCCAATAAACTCACCGATCCCGTCAACCACCAGGCAAAAATTTTCACGATCAACAACACACTCGCCAATACCGTTGCCGCCAACGCTGCGGAAATGACCCATCGCCCATAATTTATACTCATTGACTACCACCTTTCGGTTACTCAGTCTCAGGTATAAACATAGCGCGTCAGATGGAAAAATATAGGGGCGGCAAAGCAGTGAGTCGATTCTCTCCAACATTCCACCGTGACCCGCAATTATTCCACCAAAATCCTTCACTCCACTGTCTCGTTTAATCGCCGACATACATAATCCACCCATAAACCCCATCAGGGTGATTGCCAACGACATCAGTCCCGCCTCCCAAGGGGAAAAAGGCGTTACCCAGAACAACGAGACATCACCGCA
Organism: Xenorhabdus sp. SGI 60; assembly: GCF_056632175.1. Lineage (NCBI taxonomy): Bacteria > Pseudomonadati > Pseudomonadota > Gammaproteobacteria > Enterobacterales > Morganellaceae > Xenorhabdus > Xenorhabdus sp. SGI 60. The sequence goes on from NZ_CP196860.1 coordinate 4,106,379, forward strand.
AACAAAATAACCGAACCTATTGGCCCAATTACAATAGCCAGGACACAGATGATACACATCATCCACCAGCCACGAATTCGGGCATTCAGATTATCGATAGTGACATTGCTTTTCCCCCCCGAATACCACGAGGCTAAAATACCACCAATCACACTGGCGATAACTAATATCCCAAATATCCCTCCCAACAACAGCATCAGATCATGATCGACATCTGTCATAGCACTAACTCCTGTAATACCTACTTAGTGTCATTTTATGAATCATTAAAAATCTTTATTATCAATGCCAAATGCCCTTACCATACTTAGTGTCATTTTATGAATCATTAAAATTATCTTGCGTACAGGCGGGTTACCATCGTGATAGGTTAGTAACATGGATAACCGTTATGAATGGAATAAGTTTTTGCGTAGAGGCGGGTTAAGAGGCGACCACTTTCACACAAAGTAGTCGCCGTCCCTCATACTGACCTGGGGATTATTAACATCGGAGCAACCGTATGCGAATGGAATTGATCCATCGTATGAGTGAGCACTTTCACAAAAGTCGTTCCGCGGGTATTATCATGCCATTACCATCTAAGTATACGGATACTTTATGAATAAGTTTTTGGTACATGGCGGGTTACTCCTAATACGACGGTTTGAACAGTGTTATCTGGATTATCAGAACTATCAGCCATTTATAACCGTAGAAGGAGTCATCGAATCAGGAGAAGAGGCGACCACTTTCACACAAAGTACGCTCCCTCTGACAAGTGGAGAGTGTATGGGACCATCCAGTGGAGAACGATGCGACTGGCGAAGTATCGCAGGATCGTTTATGCGCGGAATTGCGATGACGGCTAGGGATTGGGTCTGCTATGAGTGGGAAAAACCGACAGTAGTGACGTTACAGAATGGGAGGGACAAAGGGCGGCCAATATTATGCGATGAAACAGAAAATTCCCGGTCACCCTATGGACGGCTAAATGGGTATGCTATCAATGATTATTCTCCTGAAACCGCTGAAGATTGGAACGGGCTAAAGTCTGCATGGGGGATAATGGTAACCGACAGGATTTAGTTGAACAGTTATTCTGGCTTCATTACAGACGGCATTTGCCAGAAAATATGCAATGAAGCTTAACTACCCTGATGGATATTCAACAGGTCTGAAAAGCCGAATTTGATGTCTTTGATAGCCAAAACTATTGAGCAAACGCTTTTGATAAAGAACGGAATAAGCAAAACTTATCTGGCAATACCGAATGTTTTATAACAACACCAATAATATTCAAAGATGTGGAATATCTTGGCAATGGTTCTGGGGACTTAGGTTCAGCATGTTAATGCGTGTTTGCAGGGTCGTTATTACCCCGGGCTGAAATACATTACCGAAGACGAAGCCAAAAAGCTGGGCATATCTGCCGGACGTATATCTGCACGGATACAGCCACTAGCCTGCTCGCGGCTTTACGTCACTCTTATCGCGCTAAAATTGTGATCTCCTTTGGAACAGTTTCATTACTACCCGCTGGTTCTGGTCTGCGCAGGATACAATGGACACGCGGTCAATCAGATTTCAGTAGTACCGTGGATGATTTATTACAGGATAAGGACAGCCCGGCTAATACAGTACAATGGAATACCGTACTGATCTCTAATATTTGCCATTTGCGCAGGCAGTAGCGGAATTAAAATTAAAAAATGAGAAAGGCGAAATTGCCGGAATTATAACTGAATGAGGTGATAAATCGGTGATTATACCTGAATATCACGGATAAACAATAATCACCGGTTGCGCGCCGAGCACAGCCTAAAACATTAGCAGGGGGCTCATCATGATCACGTCCCTATTGCTACTCCAGTGCTTTAGGCCAGTCAATGTCAGGGGCTTTTGAACAATCTTTAAATGAAATTAAAAATTTGATGAAAGTAAAAATCACAAAAAAAAGCCCCTCAAGGGGGCTGAAAGACAGGGATGGTGTCTATGGCAAGGAAAATCGTTATTGCTGCTACTGCATAACAAAAATAAGTTCACTTTTCGAGCTTCACATTCGTATTCGTTTGTTTTAGGCGATCTTTTAGTAACTCTTTCTGCTCTGGTGTTAACAGTTGATAAACCTGATTACTAACACGCGCAATTTCTACATCCAGAGCAACATTCTTTTCGGCTATTTTTTCAAGCTGCGAACGAACCTCAGCTTCATCAAAATCCTCTGTTGTCAAAAGCGCATTCAACTTGCGATGCTCAGTTCGCATATCAATCAGCGGCTGCTCATACTGATGCTGCTGTTTGACTAAATTCCACATCTGTTCACGTTGCTGTTCAGTTAACGCTATTCCACCGAAGATGTAACTATAGTTATATTGACCATCCCGGTGATGATTAAAATTCCTCTTATAACCATATGACATACAATATGGGTGCGGAGTGGAGGAACTAATCTCAGGAATATGATCCGTATCAGCAGTTTTAGCTAAAGCTTCAGTTGTTCCGACGACAACCATTGACGCTAAAGCCAATATTGCTATGTTACGCATTAAATTTCCTCGCTTTCTCGAACAGCAGCATTCGATTCAGTGCGGATAACTATAACCCTACGGCTGCAAACTAGCGTCAGAGCATGTAAAAGAACGTAAAGTCATGGAATAGCGAAGTTTGTTATCGTATTTTGCTCTTGGAGGAAGAATTAATGCATAAAATCTTATTAGTTGATGATGACCGCGAGCTGACATCGCTATTAAAAGAATTGCTCGAAATGGAAGGATTCAATGTTGTCATCGCCTACGATGGCGAACAGGCTTTACAATACATTGATTCTTCAATTGACCTATTGTTGCTGGACATCATGATGCCGCGCAAGAACGGCATTGAGACGCTGAAAGAGCTACGGCAATACCATCAGACCCCCGTTATCATGTTAACGGCTCGTGGCAGCGATTTAGACCGCGTTTTGGGATTAGAACTGGGAGCGGATGACTATCTCCCCAAACCTTTTAACGATCGTGAACTGGTCGCCCGTATACGTGCCATTTTGCGCCGTTCCAACTGGAGTGAACAACAAGCTGACGTTGGGACACCTATACTGGAGATCGATAAACTGCAACTTAACCCCGGACGTCAGGAAGCCAGTTTTGGTGGTACGATTTTGGATCTCACTGGCACGGAATTCACCCTGCTTTATTTACTCGCACAACATTTGGGACAAGTTGTTTCCCGTGAACATTTAAGCCAGGAAGTATTGGGAAAACGCTTAACGCCTTTTGATCGGGCTATTGATATGCATATTTCTAATCTACGCCGTAAATTACCAAACAGAACAGATGGACTACCATGGTTTAAGACATTACGCGGCCGTGGATACTTAATGGTTTCCTCAAAATGATCAATAGCTTGACGGCCCGTATATTCGCAATTTTTTGGTTCACGCTCGCACTTGTCCTGATGATAGCCTTAATGGCTCCCAAACTGGACTCACGGCAGTTGACTCCTCTTTTAGATAGCGAATATCAGTTGGGGGAAAAACTGGCAAAACAAGTAGAAGAAGAATTAATACACGACTCTGGGAATGACCTATTCTGGTGGCTACGTCTGGATCGCGCTATTGCCTTGTGGACTCCACCTGGCCAGCGCCTGATCCTCGTCTCCAGTGAAGGACTTATCAGTGACATCAATACCCCGACCCACCAACAACAAGTTATCCGCAACTTTATCGGCCAATCCGATAACGCCGATCACCCCAAAAAGAAAAAATATGGCCGTTCGGAAATACTCGGTCCTTTTTCTGTCCGCGATGGCGAAGATCATTACCACCTCTACATCATTAGACCAGCAGGCAGCCCACAATCAGATTTTATTAATTTAATGTTTGACCGACCATTTTTACTACCCGCGGCCACCATGTTAATCAGCGCGCCATTACTCTTGTGGCTGTCATGGAGTCTGGCAAAACCCGCTCGGAAGCTCAAAAACGCCGCCGATGACGTTGCGAGAGGAAACTTACGGCAACACCCTGAGCTGGAATCCGGCCCACAAGAGTTTTTAGCGACCGGCAGTAGTTTCAACCAGATGATCAGTGCATTGGAAAGGATGGTCACCGCCCAACAGCGGCTGATTTCCGATATCTCCCATGAACTGCGCACGCCGCTTACCCGTTTACAGCTAGCGACTGCTTTACTACGCCGCCGTCATGGTGAAAGTAAAGAGCTGGAGCGTATCGAAACTGAGACCCAACGTTTAGATGGTATGATTAATGACCTGCTAGTACTTTCCCGCAATCAACATAAGAACGAGTTACTGCGCGAGAATATCAAAGCCCACGATATATGGTCTGACATCCTGGAAAATGCGAAATTTGAAGCCGAGCAGATGAGCAAGACGCTGGATATCGTCTCACCTCCCGGAAACTGGATAATTTATTGCAACCCAGCAGCACTCGGTAGTGCACTGGAAAATATCGTCCGCAATGCACTGCGTTACTCCAGCAACCATATTGCCGTTGCATTTAAGGCAGATAACCAAGGCGTGACGATTAGCGTTGATGACGATGGGCCAGGAGTCAGCCCAGAAGACCGAGAACATATCTTCCGCCCGTTTTATCGAACGGATGAGGCACGGGATAGAGAGTCCGGTGGAACCGGATTAGGGTTGGCGATAGTTGAAACAGCAGTCAGCCAGCATCGCGGCTGGGTGAAAGCAGAAGATAGCCCTTTGGGTGGGTTGCGACTGGTAATTTGGCTGCCATTACATGGAAGATAAGATAGGCGGCTTTCGCCTTGAAATTTAGTTAGTTACAAAATGTAACAATTAAAGAAAAAAGCTATTATACTTGACCTCAATGCGTCAAGGGACTAATCTCGTCGCAGCTTAACACAAATCGTTGATATGTTAATTTTTGTTAAGCAAAAAATTCCTTTTATATTAATTGGATAAGTCAAATTGTGACACATAACAGGCACTCTGGGAGCCGTAACCTAGTGCGGTAGCTTTGATGCAGTTTTAATCTTGTTCAAAAATTCAATCATCACTCCACTTTCCTGTTATATCTTTCAAATTAATGCTCATATGAACTAAAAAAATGCTCTTAATCTAAGAACATTTTTTTAGCTTAATTTTATATGGTATATCAAAGGCCTATAACATGTCATTTCTGAATCAATTAATTAACAAGTTTAATAATAAAAATGCAAATATAGCTATTGTTGGGTTAGGGTATGTTGGACTACCTTTAATGCTGCGATACAATGATATTGGTTTCAAAGTTATCGGTTTTGATATAGATAAAAACAAAACAGATAAATTAAGTCAAGGGCTAAGCTATATTGAGCATATTTCTTCCTCTAAAATTCAAAAGGCCATTGAAACCGGTTTTGAAGCAACAACCGATTTTTCAAGAATTTCCGAATGTGATGCAATTATTCTCTGTGTACCAACACCATTAAATAAATACAGAGAGCCTGATATGAGTTTCGTTATAAATACAACGGATATGGTGAAATCATTCTTAAGGCAAGGTCAAGTACTTTCTCTAGAAAGCACAACTTATCCGGGAACAACTGAAGAAGAACTATTACCACGAGTAGAAGAGAATGGTTTAAAAGTTGGTGAAGATGTATTCCTGGTCTATTCACCAGAACGTGAAGATCCGGGTAATCCAGATTTTGAAACTAGAACAATCCCAAAAGTCATTGGTGGACATACAGAAAACTGCCTAAAAGCAGGTATTGCCATCTATCAACCTGCTATTGACCGAGTCGTTCCCGTTAGCTCCACAAAAGCGGCTGAAATGACTAAGCTACTTGAGAATATACATAGAGCCGTTAATATAGGTCTAGTCAATGAAATGAAACTCGTTGCAGACAAAATGGGCATTGATATACACGAAGTCATCAGAGCGGCTGCAACAAAACCATTTGGCTTTGTACCTTATTATCCAGGGCCAGGGTTAGGTGGTCATTGTATCCCTATCGATCCCTTCTATTTAACATGGAAAGCCAGAGAATACGGTATCAATACTCGTTTTATTGAGCTTTCTGGTGAAGTTAATTCATCAATGCCAGATTATGTTGTCACTAAAACAGTCTTAGCCCTAAATAAAGCTAACAAATCCATTAATGGAAGCCGTGTACTTGTATTAGGGATTGCATATAAGAAAAACGTTGATGATATGAGGGAAAGTCCATCAGTCCATATAATGGAAAAATTAAGAGACTTAGGGGCATTAGTAGAGTATTCAGACCCACACGTTCCTTCTTTTCCTAAAATGCGTGAACATCACTTTGATTTAACAAGTCAGATTATAACTAAAAATAATTTAAAAGAATTCGATTGTATTATTTTAGCAACAGACCATGATAAGTTTGACTATAACCTAATAATTAACAATGCAAAAATAATTGTTGATACTCGTGGGAAATATTCTCCTGAACATAATAATGTAATAAAAGCTTAATTTGGGATTAAATATGTTTGATACTATTACAGATAGAAAAATAAAATTTGCATTAGTTGGATGTGGAAGAATCTCTAAAAATCATTTTAACTCTTTAGAAGTACATAAAAATAATGCTGAATTAGTTGCTGTTTGTGATACAGATCCTGTTGCTCTTAATGCAGCCACAGAAAAAACGGGTGCTAAAGGATTTGATAATCTACATAATATGCTAGATAACATTTCAGCTGATATCATCATCCTAACAACACCTTCGGGACTCCATCCTGAACAAGCCATTGCTTGCCTAGAAAAAGGTTTCCATGTGATTACTGAAAAACCCATGGCAACTCGTTTTTCTGATGGAGAGGAAATGGTTAAAGCTGCCGATAAAGCTGGTAAGCGCTTGTTTGTAGTCAAACAAAATCGCTTAAATGCAACTCTCCAATTGCTAAAACGTGCGGTAGAAGAAAAGCGTTTTGGTCAAATCAATATGGTTCACCTCAATGTATTTTGGACACGCCCTCAAGATTACTACGATCAAGCCGCATGGCGTGGTACATGGGAATTTGATGGTGGTGCGTTCATGAACCAGGCTAGTCATTATATTGATCTATTAGAATGGCTCATTGGTCCAGTCAGAGATATTCAAGCAATGATGTCTACACACTTAGATATTGAAGCTGAAGATACAGGTGTACTAAATATTAGGTGGCGAAATGGTGCATTAGGCTCAGTGGCTGTTACTATGTGTACTTATCCTAAAAACCTAGAAGGCTCTATAACTATATTAGGGGAAAAAGGAAGTGTTAGAGTTGGAGGTTTAGCCGTTAACGAAATTCAAGAGTGGAATTTTGCTGACGAAAAAGATTACGACCAACAAGTAAAAAATGCCAATTACGAAACAACTTCAGTATACGGTTTTGGACATCCACTATATTATAAAAATGTTATCGATGTAATGAGAGGAGAAGCAGAACCAATAACTGACGGACGGGAAGGATTAAAATCTCTTGAATTACTCATCGCCGCTTATCTTGCTGCCAGAGATAACAAAACAGTATCTTTGCCTCTAGTGTACTAATTAAGACAATTTATTATGTCAACTATAGAAAATATTATGATCCATTCAAGCGCAATTGTTGATGATGGCGCCAGAATTGGCAAAAACAGCCGTGTCTGGCATTTTACACATGTTTGTTCTGAAGCTGAAATCGGAGAAAGTTGCTCTTTAGGACAAAATGTATTTATCGGAAACAAAGTAATTATTGGTAATCACTGCAAAATACAAAACAATGTATCCATCTATGATAACGTTTATTTAGAAGATGGTGTTTTTTGTGGCCCAAGTATGGTTTTTACTAATGTCTATAATCCCCGTTCTTTCATCGAAAGAAAGAATGAATATAAAAATACTTTAGTAAAAAAAGGGGCAACCTTAGGAGCCAACTGTACAATAGTTTGTGGAACAACAATTGGTTCTTATGCTTTTATTGGTGCAGGAGCTGTTGTCAATAAAGATGTTCCTGATTATGCACTGATGGTTGGGGTACCCGCAAAACAAATAGGTTGGATGAGTGAATTTGGTGAACAGTTAGATCTACCATTGCATGGAAAAGCCACTACAACATGTCCTTATACAGGGCATATCTATCAATTAGATGATAACAGTGTAAAAAGAATCAAATAATATAGGAAAAATATATAATGCAATTCACAGATCTAGCAGCACAACAACTCAAAATTAAAGATAAAATAGACGGAAATATCCAAAAAGTATTAGCACATGGAAAGTATATTCTAGGTCCAGAAGTCTCAGAATTAGAAGAAAAACTCGTAGAATATACTGGAGCAAAATATTGTATAACATGTGCGAATGGAACTGATGCTTTACAAATTGCCTTAATGGCTATTGGTATCAAACCTGGTGATGAAGTCATCACTCCTGGGTTTACTTACATTGCTACAGCTGAAACAGTTGCTCTTTTAGGTGGTATTCCTGTATATGTTGATGTAAAACCAACAAGTTATAATTTAGATCCTGGACTATTAGAAGCAGCCATAACTCCAAGAACTAAAGCAATTATTCCTGTTTCTTTATATGGTCAATGTGCTGATTTTGACGAAATCAATGCAATAGCAGAAAAACATAATATTATCGTTATAGAAGATGCAGCCCAAAGTTTTGGAGCAACATATAAAGGTAAGCGTTCTTGTAACTTAACAACCATTGCATGTACAAGCTTTTTTCCAAGTAAACCACTAGGATGCTACGGTGATGGTGGTGCTATTTTTACAAGCGATGAAGAATTAGCAAAAATTATGCGTCAAATTGCCCGTCATGGACAAGACCGAAGATATCATCATATAAGAGTTGGTGTTAATAGTCGTTTAGATACATTACAAGCTGCTATTCTGTTACCAAAACTCGAAATATTTGATGAAGAGATGGAACTGCGACAAGTCGTTGCCAAAAACTACGATAAAGCTTTAAACGAGATTGGGATTATGACAACTCCGTATATAGAACCGCATAATATATCTGCGTATGCTCAATATACTATTCGTGTTAAAGATCGCGATGAATTGCAAACAAAATTAAAGGAAAAAGGTATCCCTACCGCTATTCATTACCCTCTACCTTTGAATAAACAACCTGCAGTTGCTAGTAATGTAATTCTTCCTGTTGGAGACCAAATCGCACAAGAAGTGATTAGCCTACCTATGCATCCTTATTTAGAATCAATTTGTATAAAAAAAATATCAGAAAATTTACTTCATGAAACCCACTAAGCTGATTACTAATCTCAATAAAAGCACTTTCTATAAAAATGTTTTTAAGCTAATCAGTAGTACCTTAGGGGCACAAATGATTACATTATTATCAATGCCCCTAATTACTAGATTATATTCCCCGACTGAATTTGGCATATTAGCTATATTCATGATGTTAACTACAATTTTATCATCGGTATCTAGTTTAAGATATGAACTAGCTATAAATCTATGTAATAATAAGGACAAAAGCAAGGTTGTTTTATTTTTAACCACGGTAATTTATGTATCGTTCACAGTTTTAATTTCGATTCCTTCACTTTTTTACTCAAAAGAAATATCCATTTACTTAGGTAATGAAAAATTATCCGATTATTTATTTCTCATACCAATTTTATTAATATTGGTAAATTTCAATAGAGTTTTAACATATTGGGTATTAAGAAATAAGGATTTTTCTCTTATTGCAAGGATAAAAATATCACAATCCATTAGTCAAATTCTGATTCAAATTTTTGGATTTCGGCTAGGAGTACTTGGATTAATTATAGGCTATTTTAGTAGCCAAATATTTGGAGTTTATACATTATTCAAATATGCCTTAAAAACAAAAGCTTATATAATACCTAAAAAAAAACAAATTGTATGGGCAATTATTAAATATAAAAACTTCCCTATATATAGTACATGGGCTACATTATTAGATAATTTTAGTGGCAAAATTCCTATATTACTTCTGACGATACTATATAATCCTTACTATGCTGGTTTGTATGCTTTTGCTGATAAAATATTATTGGCACCCATAACACTAGTAGGGCAATCTATAGGAAATGTTTTTTATGCAGAAGCCAGCCAAGTTAAAAACAATACTAATTTAAGTAAATTAGCACTACAGGTTTTCAATATTCTTGTTCAAGTGATCTCTCCACTACTAGTTTTATTGTTTTTGACAGCACCTATTTTATTCAATTTACTATTTGGAGAAAAATGGGAGGAAGCTGGTTATTACTTTCGTTACCTCTCACCTCTCTTCTTTTTATTATTTGTTTTTACTCCAATAAGTAATATTTACTATATATTAAACAAACAAAAACAATGGGGATATTTTCAAATATTACTACTAGTAAGTGGAGTATTATTTATATTTATAGGACATACTACATCAAATATTGACACATCTATAATATTATTCTCCATATCACAATCATTTTGCTGGTTATTAATTATAGATTATATTTTTTCTGTTCTTAATATACAAAGAAAAATTTACCTTCATATGTTTTTTTCTAATTTTTTAATCTCTCTTTTAATAACATTACCAGCAACAATAGGATTTCTATATAGCAATAAAGACTTTCATGTTCCTTTACTTATTGGAATATGCATTAGTTTATTATTAATTTTATTTAAAAACAGAAAACTCATATGGAAAAAAAATCATGAAAAAATCATTTAACATATTTATGTTCATATTAGTTAACATCTATAAGTCTATTGTTTTATATAAATCTCATTATTTAAAAGCAAAAGCTTTTGAAAACGAGGAATTTATCATTAAAAGAACAAATCATTCAGAGATAAAAAAAATATTACAACTCTATGAAAATGAAAACAATTTAACTTTTTATACAAAGATCTTATGGTTAACATGTCCTAATTTAATATTACATATATACGATAAAAAAAAAATAAAATTGTCGGATTCGCTTCCTACTATATAAATAAATTAGATTTAAAACTGAATAACATTCACCTAGCTTATTATTATTTAAAGACAGAATATAGAGGAAAAAAAATAGGAGAAAAAATAATTTCCTTTTCTATTGAATATTTTCAAAATACAGGATTCAATGGAATATCAGCTAAAGTTAATGAGGATAATATCACTTCCTTTAATCTATTAAAAAAATTAGGATTCTATGATATAAATTACTATTCTGGTGAATCCAATAAAAAAAATTTTTTTTATTTAATAAAACCATTTAAGGAAAAAAATGAATAGTAAAAAAGAATATAGAGAATTATGTAATATAGATGAATCAATTCCATTATTCAGCCAAGCCTGGTGGTTAGATGCTACAGCTGGTGATGCAAGTTGGGATGTTATATTATATAAAGATAAAAATAAAAATATAATAGGTTCTTTACCATTTCAGTTTAAAAAAAAGCTATTTTTTAAAATAATCACTTCTCCTAGATTAACTCAAACACTTGGCCCATGGATAAAAACAGACCACTCTCAAAAGTATGCTAAAAAACTATCAACCGAAAAGCAAATAATTACTAGTTTGTACAAGCAGTTACCAAAATATGACTTATATCAGCAAAATTGGCATCCAAACTATATAAACTGGTTACCAGCCTATTGGTTAGGATATAAACAAACAACTAACTATACATATGTGATTGATGCTCTATCAGACTTAGATTCTATATGGAAAAATTTTGAAAATAGTACAAGAACAGAGATAAAAAAAGCTATCAATAGATTCAATCTTTCTGTAACAATAGAAGATAATATAGAAGAATTTATTAGATTAAATAGATTAGTCTTTAAAAGACAAAATATGCAGCCACCATACTCAGATGAATATGTTAGAAATTTAGACAAGGCATGCAAAAAAAGAAATTGCCGGGCTATATTTTTTGCTAGAGATGATAATAATATCGCCCATGCTGCTGAATATATTGTGTGGGATAAAAATAGAGTTTATGATCTAATGGGTGCAGCCGATCCTGATCTAAGGAAAAGCGGTGCTACTAGTTTATGTATGTGGGAAGCAATAAAATTTACACACTCAAAGTCAAAGATATTTGATTTAGAAGGTTCAATGATAGAGCCAATAGAGAAACTATTTAGGGCTTTTGGTGCCAAACAAGTTCCCTATTTCAAAATAACTAAGACGAATTCTAATCTTTTAAAATTGTATAATCTTATAAAATGAAATCATGAATAGAAAAATATTAAATTGGTTAGAGTCTGTATTAATGAATCATTACGGCGAAAGATTTTTATTAAACTACGTTAATGGTTTTATTTATTTAACAATCCCTAAATGCGAAAAAAAAAGTATAGTATTTTCTAATACAGAAAATAATTTTTATAAACTTGGTAAAAGTGAATTAAATTGTAATTATTGGTCTCCTGAATCAGAAGGCTTGCAATCAGTATTGGGGCATCCTTTACCTATTCTTTCAAATTTACCTATCCCCAATAATTTAATAGAGTACAATATTCATTCCTTAAAAGTAAAATATGATCTACTTGGTATGATTTATTGGATATTATCACGTTCAGAAGAAGTCAATCGAGACAATGAACTTGATATTTATGGCCGCTTTCCAGCTATAGCTTCTCACGCATACAATAATGGCTATCTTAATAGACCTATTGTCGATGAATGGTTATATATATTAAGACAATTAATATATAAATTATGGCCTAAGTTGCCTTTAAGAGAACATAAATTTGAAATAAAAGCAACGCATGATGTAGATCGCCCTTTCCGTTTTAAATTTTCTGACAATAAAACTTTCTTTAAAAAAATAGCTGGAGATATCATAAAGCATAAAAGGGCTAGTTCTTTAATCTATGCTCCCTTAATAAAATTAGCATCATCCGATTTCTTTCTAAAAAGAGATCCATATAATTCATTTGACTGGATCATGGATATATCAGAGAAAGAAAATATTAAAAGCGAATTTTATTTTATTTGTGATATAACAGACCAAGAAAAAGATGCTGATTATAATATTGAATCTCCCTTGATAAAAGAACTCATAAAAAAAATACATAAAAGAGGACATATCATAGGATTACATCCAAGCTTCAATTCATATTTATCCGAATCACAAATAAAGTCCGAGTTTAATAAATTATTAAAGTTATTATCTAACGAAAAAATAAAACAAAAGAAATATGGTGGTCGTATGCATTATTTAAGGTGGTCTCATCCTAAGACACTTATGTCATGGGAAGAAGCTGGTTTGAATTACGACAGTACATTAGGATATGCAGATCTGCCTGGTTTTAGGTGTGGGACATGCTTTGAGTATCCAGCAATAAACCCCATAACCCATGAATCTCTAAAACTACGTATAAGGCCATTAATTGTTATGGAATGCTCAATTTTATCATCAAAATATATGGGAGTTAATTTAGAAAAAGCAGAAGAAATATTTAATTATTATAAGAAAACTTGCCAGAAAGTTAATGGTATATTTACATTATTATGGCATAACAGCGAATTGTTCAATAAAAATTTACGTATATTATACAAAAAAGTAATAAATACAAGATAAGTTAAAGTGGTTATATATTAACCCGTCACTCCGTGGACATATTTGTAATAAGTTCATCAGAAAAACTATTTGCATCAGTGGTATAATCAGTAATCCGAAGACTGACTGCCTGTTCTTATGAAATTGAAATCGAATATCACCCTGTCTGAACCTGAACGTCTTACATTACAACAATTGGCTTTGAATCACAGACACCGGGACATCCGCACACGAGGTACGGGACTGCTTATGCTTGCCCGAGGCATCAAGCCTCGTCAGATTTCCGATGAGATAGGATGCAGTCTCCGCGTTATCTATGACTGGGTTCACGCCTGGCATGATTCAGGGATAGCCGGATTATTAGGCGGTCATGTCGGAGGCCGATATCCCGCCATGACACCGGATATGATTGCCACCGCAGTCGAATCCGCTCGTGCAGAATCGCTGACGTTAGCCCGTATCGCACAGAAAGTTGAGGACAAGCATGGCCCGCTACCCTGTACGCTGGAGACATTGGCTAATACACTGAAAAAGCAGGGGTTAACCTATAAGCGAGCTCGCCTGTCTTTAAAAAATCTATGGTTCCCCTCCTTTTTGCAACACTGATTTTTGATGAATTTTTGGCTTGCTTCAATCTATCCGGCGTCACGGTAGGTAAAAATACCTGCGCCTTGATGAGTTCCGCGCCTGATGAACCTTAAAAAACGCCCGGCTTCAAAGAGCCATTTTTTAAATCAGGTTTCTCATCAGGCCGATAGGCCGTTCATGTCATCTATTATCAGTCTTCGCAAAACCGGTGAGGTAACATTTAAATAAGTTCACAATAACGTCCGCTTCAGGCGGAAAATACCGTGTGTTGTGTCGTTATAGCCCACGCTATCCGGGCGAATTTATTAGCCAATGCACAGGCCACAATATTAGAATGTTTTCGTTCAAGTTGCTGCTTGACCCAGTCAGCCAGTTTTCCCTGCCTGTGCTCGATATGGAGTATGAACGACCGGGCACAGAGCACCAGCAGTTGCCGGAGTGTCTTGTTACCCCGTTTACTGATCCCCAATAAGGTCGTCTTTCCCCCGGTACTATACTGGCGGGGCACCAATCCCGTCGAGGCCGCAAAATCCCGGCTGCATGCGTATTGTTTCCCATCACCGAGTTGTGAGGAAAGCACACTCGCCGTGATGAAACCAATGCCGGGGATAGTCATCAGCCGTTGTCCGGTATCATCCTGAGCAATCGCCTGTGACAGTGCGGTTTCAATCTCGGTGATTTGTTCAACCAAATAGTGATAATGCGCCTGTAAACGCAGTAATACCTGCACCAGATAAGGGGGAAGGGGATGTTCGGCCAGCACAGTGGAGAGTCGTTTTATCACGGCAATCCCCTTGGGCATACTGATACCAAATTCAAGCAGGAAGGCGTGCATTTGTTTAGTCGTTTTCACTTTATCCTGTACCCGCGATTCACAGACGCGCTGTAGGGCACGCATAGCCTGCTGAGCTTCAGTTCTGGGCTGAACGAAACGCATTGAGTTACGTGAGGCCGCTTCACAGATAGCTTCGGCGTCAATAAAATCGTTTTTGTTGCTTTTGACAAAGGGACGGACAAACTGGGGAGAAATTAGCTTTGCCTCATGCCCCAAATCAGCAATCCGCCGTGCCATGTAATGCGCGCCAGCACAGGCTTCCATGACAACCGTTGTCGGAGAGCAATCAGCTAAGAATTCCATCAATTTAGTTCGGGTGAATTTTTTACGTAGCAGGGCTTTTCTCGATTGATCTTGGCAATGGACATGAAAAGAATGTTTTCCGAGATCGATACCAATAAGTGCGGTGGTGTTCATGATGGTAGCTTCTTGTCAAAGATAATCACCCCGTAATATACTGCCGTTAGGGTGAGGGGAACCATCTCATTAAACGCGATGAAGTGGCGTTTGCTGAACAAGCGACCTTATTGAATAAAATTAAGGCGGGTGCGCGATCCGGTCATTATCGACTGGTTTACCTTGATGAGGCGGGTTTTTCCGCCTCTCCGCCAGTGCAATATGGATGGAGCCCACGGGGTGAACCTCATGAAGCGGAGCCGCAAAATCATGTTAGACGGTCAGCGTTGGGGGCGCTCAATTACACCGATAACACCCTGTTTTATCAGATAAAACAAGGCAACATGACGCGCACTGATGTGATTGATTTTTTAGAGCAAGTGGCAAAAAATGGCGACAATCGTCTGACATTTTTAGTCTTGGATAATGCTCCTATTCATCATGGAATCGATAAAGAAATTAAACATCGCTGGTTGATGGAACATAATATGATGTTACTTTATCTTCCCGCTTACAGCCCAGAGCGGAATCTGATTGAAATTGTCTGGAAACAGGCGAAATACCATTGGCAACGTTTTATTACCTGGACTCAGGAGACCATGGAAGATGAAATTAATACATTATTAGCAGGCTATGGTCACCAATTTGCAGTTAATTTCTCTTGAGGACTTATATTGATTTTAAATAAATTATATAAATTTCATGCGGATGTTAAATTTTAATTAGATCAATAAATTACGAATGCGGTGCGAAATGTCGGATTAAATAGTTAGATTTCACATTAAATATATTAACGGAGCGGCAATTTACATCGTTCTATAAACCCAGACTTTATGCGGCTTACAGCTACAAAAAATCCGCTCTAAATACCTCGCGGGTTAATAATGTTTACATTCAATGAAAGTGTCTATCATCTATCACTTTGTCGTGCATTTCTTCCGATTTAGAATAACCTATCGTTTTTCGATTCAGCCTTTTTATTCGGGTACGGTGGATGAGATTGGTACTCTCTATACGTTGGGTAAACGTCTTTCCTGTTAGATGCTCTTCCTCAGGAAAACAATCATAAACGGCATAATCCCCCGTACAATAAAACTGGATATGAAAGGATGACAAAAGTTCAAGCAGTTTTTCAAAATGGTAGGAAGCTGCTTGATTTCTCACGTCGCGAGGATTCAAGCTCACCGCCAGCCACAGTGCCTCATTATTATGAAAAGTCATTTAGCTTTTTTCGGCTGCGATCACCAAAAGCATGGGCCACTATTCGTTTCATACGGGGTTCCCAAACATACCAAAGTCAGCGCTGATTTTTCTTATTTCCTACAAACGACCATTGCTCATCTATTCCGCAGATAAGCTGAATGTTACTTCCCCCAAGAAGCAGAGTGGTTACGTTTCACGGGTGGAGTTTTTAAGCGTTTTCATCACAGTTCCTGTTGCCATCTTCAGTACACGAACTGTGTCACGAATACCACCGTTGTTTATGGTCATATCGACAATATGCTATTTAATTGCAGGCTTGATGAGTGTACTCTTACCAGGGCAACCGCATGAGTTATCAGCATGTTAAAACAAACAATTAATTAACACTAAAGTCTTGATGAGAACACCTTGTGTGGTTAATTATAGAGCAATAAGGTGAACCAACATTACGTCATATTCGCTTAAATATTGTGTATTGAATCCATTCTGAAACATCTATTTAACAAAAAATCAACTCATGCGGGAGCCCTGTGTACTCTTACTGAAAGATTTTACGACAAACAGTGCAGTGATAGTGGTGATGGTTACCGTTATCTTTCCCATGTTCTTTGACATTTTTTGATTTGTGGCAAGAACGATAATAAACATCAACTTTAGCCATGTGACACTATAAAAAGCGGGAAGCATATTACAACAGCTAACTATTTGTACCAATCTAACTTGAAGATGCTGGTTTCAAAATCTGGAAATTATCATTCAATCGACAAACGAATTCACCCGCTTTTTCCCGGAGCGTGACACGAAAAAAGTGGTGAATTGCCTCGCGAAACACTTTCGGTGTGGCGAAGTAGACATTGTTACGCACCTGCTGCCCATTCATATATTTCCATAATCGCTCAATGGGATTGAGATTAGAACTGTAAGGCGGCAGATAATGCGACTCAATGTTGAGGATCTAGGCAATATCTTTCACCAAATCGGTACGGTGATAACCCGCTCCATCCAGAATGATGTGAATTTTTTGCGCAAGCGGATAGATCTCCCGAATGGCACCAAAATACGCCACATTTTCCGCGTTAATGCTCGGATATTCACAAATAATGGTCTCTTCAATACACTGTAAATTGAGGTTAGCCATCAAGTTGATACGGGTACGACTGCCGGTGGTTTCGACCATTTTAACCTGCTCCCTGCCGCGCTTCATCCAGCCGGAACTTAATTTTGTGGACTGGGTGGGATGCACGGCATCAATAAACAAAATCGGCTCATTTTTTTGGCCACAGGTGTCTTTCAGCGCGTTGTAGGTCTTAATAAATTGTTGCTGTCTATCTTCATCGAATTTATGAGGCGTCCCCATCGGCTTTTTGTCGCTGAACCCCTGACGGTGAAGCCATTTCGTCATCCCGGCCACCGTAAAAGCAACCTGCCAGCGAGTCCAGACATAAGCCACAATTTGCGCGGTGGTATGCATCAAATTTATCGTCAGATGTTCAACTAACGCTGTTGTTTGTTCGGCAGATAAACGGCTTTCAGAACCGCCGTTTTCAGGAGACAGTTTTTCCTCAGCGAAGTAATCCTTCAGATGGCGGCTGACCGTGCCTTCATGAAGATACGCAGGGCTTGCGCAATCATCTGGGCAGTCCAGCCCTCCGACGCCAACAGGACAGCCTTGATGCGATCACGTACACGCCCATCACGGGTCGTATCATGCATCAATTCGAGGGCTTCTTTTTGATACTGTCAGCGTAATTTTCATGGGGCAATATTGATCTGATGAGAATGAAAAATCAAGCATCTTCAATTACGATGGGTATAATCCATGACCGTTTTTATATATGGCCTAAAAAACTAATTTCCGCATATTTTTATAAAAACCCAGAAGGCTTCATTAAATATGAAACACACCTATAGAGAAGAAAAACTTGCATTTTTTTCCATGATTATAATTTTTCCGGGATTTTTTATATACAATTATTTATTATCATTAAAAATAATAATGAATATACCTTATATGACCATTACACCTTTACTGTCTGTATTTATTTTTTCCATTATAAAACTAATTAAAATAAAAGAAAAAAACACATCCCTTTATTTAATAGAATGTATTTTCTTTTTGTTTATTATATATAACTTAACTATCGCCTCTATTAACTTAATTTTCAACAACAAATTAAAGATAGATATTTTTATATGGAATATACAACAAACAATCCAATTAATATGTTTATATATTATAGGAAAATATATCTTTTTTACGCAAAAATTAAAAAGACAATTACTTTTACTCTCTACTTTAATAATGGTAATTTTTTATCTCAAATTTAACTCCCAAAGGTATCTACACTTCTCTTTATCTGGTGAGGGAACCTCTAACTATATGTCTCTAGGCAATGTCATGTTTATTACTTTCCTAATGACATATTATAATATAAATAATACTTTTTTTAAATTTATATTTTTTATATTATCGACTTTAATACTTTTACTCCTAGGGGCAAGATCAGAATTATTAGTGTATGTATTGTGCATACCATTTTTTTATATAATTAACACTAAAAAACACATTCAAACAATGTTATTTTTATTAATTCCGATTATTCTATTTATATTCAGCACTAATTTAAGCTTTATAATAGAAATTATTCCGGAAAGTCGCATAACAGATTTATTTGAAAATAAAGAAAAAGCGACATCTATAATAGCAAGAATAAGACTGTTAAACAATGGAATGAATTCTATACTAGATAATCCTATATTAGGGGATTATGGTAGTTATACATTATTACCTGGGCAGGGAATTGGAAGCTATATACACAATATATTATCTGCATGGGTTAATTTAGGAATATTGGGATTTATGATACAAGTGTTATTATTATTATTCCTTATTAAAGGCATATTTGATTTCAAAAACCATCCATCTAATATAAGCAAATTTTACATATCATTAGCTTTTTCAACTATTTTAATGTTAATATTTTCCAAGCAATATCTTTATATGCACTTAGGTTTTTGTATTGGCCTTATAGCCAATATAAAAAGCAATAAATCCTTATTAAAATTAACAGGAAAAAAATGAAAGTAGCACATCTAACATCGGTTCATTCTCGTTATGATACACGCATATTCTTTAAAGAATGTGTATCTCTTAATATGGCTGGATACGAAGTATATCTTATTGTAGCAGATGGAAAAAAAAATGAGTTTATAGAAGGTATAAATATATTAGATATAGGAAAACATAGAGGAAGAATAAAAAGAATTTTTTATTCTACAAAAAGAATTTATAAAAAAGCAATTGAAATTAATGCTGATGTTTATCATTTACATGATCCAGAGTTAATCCCAATCGGGTTGAAACTATTAAGAAAAAATAAATTTGTAATATTTGATGCACATGAAGATGTACCAAAACAGTTGTTAGACAAACCATATCTAAATAAATACATACTAAAAATAATATCAAAAATATTTTCTGTTTATGAACAAAAAGCAATATCTAAATTTAGTGGAGTAATAGCGGCCACTCCTATTATTCGTGATAAATTTCTATTATTCAACTCAAAAACTATTGATATAAAAAACTATCCGATATTAAGTGAGTTACATGACAAAAAAAATAATTGGAATAATAAAAAGAATCAAATATGCTATGTTGGGGGAATAAGCAAAATAAGAGGAATAAGTGAAATTGTTCGCTCTATGAGCTATGTATTAGCTCAAGATACTAAATTAAAATTAGTCGGATATTTTCCAGAAAATAAATTCAAAGAAAAAATAAAAAAAGTAAATGGTTGGAATAGGGTTGATGAATCTGGTTTTGTTTCAAGAAAGGAAATAAAAAAAATTTTAGATGAATCTCTACTGGGTTTAGTTATTTTGCACCCTACTAATAGTTATTTAGAATCTATGCCTATAAAAATGTTCGAATATATGTTAGCAGGAATACCAATTATCGCATCCAACTTTCCACTTTGGAATGAATTTATTGAAAAAAATAAATGTGGCCTATGTGTTGATCCTTTAGATCCTCATGAAATAGCCAAATCTATAGACTACTTATTATCTAACAAAAAGTTATCAGAAGAAATGGGAAATAACGGAATGAGATTGATTAAGGAAGAATTAAACTGGGAAAATGAGAGTAAAAAATTAATAGAGTTTTATAAAAAAATAACCATCTAAACTAAACATGTAAATGTAAATGTAAATGTAAATGTAAATGTAAATGTAAAATATATGAAACTTAAAAACTATTATTTATCAATATACCAAGCAATATTAAATTAAATTGTATATAAAATATGAAAAAGATCATTACTATAATAGGCGCACGGCCTCAATTTATTAAAGCAAGTGTAGTTTCTCGTCAACTTGAACAAAAAAGAAAGTTTCAAGAAATAATTATCCATACAGGACAACATTTTGATTCTAATATGTCAACTATTTTCTTTGATGAATTAAAAATCCCTAAACCAAATTATACTCTTAATATTCATGGTGGTTTTCACGGTGAAATGACAGGTAAAATGCTTGCCGAAATTGAAAAAGTTCTTATTAAAGAAAAACCAGATAACGTAATGGTATATGGTGATACTAATTCAACATTAGCTGGTGCTTTAGCAGCCTCTAAATTACATATACCTGTTATACATATTGAAGCAGGGTTACGTAGTTTTAATATGCATATGCCAGAAGAAATAAACAGAATATTAACAGATAATATTAGCTCTATATTATTTTGCCCTACAGACACAGCAATAAATAATTTACATAATGAAGGTTTTCATTCAAAACCCATTATTATAAAAAAATCAGGCGATGTCATGGAGGATAGTGCACTACATTTCAGTAAAATAGCTAAAAAACCAATTAAATTAAATTTAAGTAATTTTATCTTGACCACACTACACCGTGCTGAAAATACAGATGACAAAGTACGCCTAACAGAAATAGTGAACTCATTAAATTATATACATAAAAAAATTTGTCCTATTGTTTTTCCACTTCATCCAAGAACTAAGAACAAGCTAAAAGAATATGATTTAAAATTAGATGTCTATTTAATTGAACCGGTTGGATATTTAGAAATGCTGTGGTTACTTAATAATACAAACATAGTTATTACAGATAGTGGAGGATTACAAAAAGAAGCGTTTTTTTTCAAAAAGCCTTGTATAACTATTAGGGATCAAACTGAGTGGGTAGAGTTAATTGAAGCAGGTGTTAATAAATTATCCGAAGCTAATAGTAGTGAAATAATTAATTCAGTGAAGAATTCGTTAAATATTAATATAACCTCAATTTCTTCTATGTATGGTGGTGGCATTGCTGCTGAAACAATTGCTAATGAGTTAGAAAGTTTACTATGAATATAGTATATATAAATCACTACGCTGGTTCACCAGATCTTGGCATGGAATTCCGCCCATATTACTTAGGGCAGGAATGGATAAAATCAGGGCATCATGTTATAATAATTGCAGCATCTTACTCTCATGTTCGTTCAAAACAGCCATTCTTGATAAGAAATAAAAAAACCATTGAAAAAATCAATGAATTAACGTATATCTGGTATCCGACACCTGTTTATAACGGTAATGGCTTATCCAGAGTTAGAAACATTTTTTCTTTTTTAGCTCAAGTTTGGATGGATAGTAACAAGTTAGTTAAAGAATATAATCCAGACATTGTAATATCTTCAAGCACGTATCCTATGGATATATGGGTTGCAAAACATATTGCACAAAAATCTAATGCAAAATTAATTTTTGAATTACATGATTTATGGCCTCTTTCACCTATAGAACTTGGAGGAATGTCTCCTAAACATCCATTTATTCAATTATGTCAATTAGCTGAAAACTCAGCTTATAAGCATTCTGATGCAGTTATTTCTATGCTTCCCAACGTACATGAACATATGAAAAATCATGGATTAAATTTAGATAAATTACATATTGTTCCTAATGGAGTTGTAGTAAATGATTGGATGCAGAAATTTTCTCCATTAGATATGGAGCTAGAAAAATTAATTATATCTGAGAAAAATAAAGGACATAAAATCGTATGCTATAGTGGGGCACATGGTCAACCTAACTCATTAAATATACTAATTAAAACTGCCTTAATCCTTCATGAAAAGACTTTTACATTCTTACTAGTTGGAACTGGTTTCGAAAAAGATAATTTAATAGAAGAATCAAAATCACTAGGAATAAAAAATGTTATATTTATTGACCCTATTCCTAAGATTCAAATCCCAACATTATTAGAAAAAATTGATATAGCTTATATAGGGTTACAAAAACAATCATTATTTAGGTTTGGAATAAGTCCAAATAAACTAATTGACTATATGATGGCAGCCAAACCTATTTTATGTGCCATTGATGCCGGTAATGACCCAGTATCTGACGCTAACTGTGGTATCACAGTAAAATCAAACAACCCTGAAGATATAGCTCAAGCTTTATTACATCTAAGTTCTTTATCAACTGAAGAATTAAGTAAAATGGGACAGAGAGGCAGAGCATATGCTCTAAAAAATCATATTTATTCTGCATTAGCAGATAAGTTTATAAAGGCGATACGATAATTATGAACAACAAATTCCTTCCTTTTGCATTACCTGAAATTAGTGAAGAAGAAATTAATGAAGTTGTAGATTCATTAAAACATGGTTGGATTACAACTGGACCTAAAACAAAAAAATTCGAACAAGATTTCGCCAACTATTTAGGTGATGGTGTTGAAGCTATTGCAATCAATTCAGCTACTTCTGGTCTACATTTAGCCCTAGAAGCGATAGGCATTAAACCTGAAGACGAAGTTATAGTTCCAACCTATACCTTCACAGCAACTGCCGAAGTGGTTCGCTATTTAGGAGCAAATCCTGTTTTTGTTGATTCCCTTCCTGATTCTCTGAATATTGACCCTAATACAATCAGAAAAGCAATAACTTCCAAAACGAAAGCAATTATTCCTGTACATTTTGCAGGTCTATCTTGTGATATGGATGAAATAATCTCTATCGCTAAAGAATTTAACCTAAAAATTGTTGAAGATGCTGCTCATGCATTTCCAACTATCTACAATGGAAAAAAAATAGGTACATTAAATACGGACGTTACTGTCTTTAGTTTTTATGCCAATAAAACGATGACTACTGCAGAAGGCGGCATGCTTGTTTCTCGTAATCCAGAAATTATAAAAAGAGCTAAAGTTATGCGCCTTCACGGTATTAGCAAAGATGCATTTGATCGATACCAATCCAAAACTCCCGCTTGGTACTATGAAGTTATAGAGCCAGGCTTTAAATATAATATGCCTGATATTTGTGCTGCAATTGGAATCCATCAGCTAAAAAAAATTGATCTCTTCCAGCAAAAAAGAGAGCAAATGGCAAAGTTTTATGACGAAGAACTGAAAGATCTACCATTAATCTTACCAACTAAACCTTTCGGTCCAGATAACCAACATGCATGGCATTTATACCCCATCCGCTTAAAAGATGAAGTCAAAATATCTAGAGATGACTTTATTATAAAAATGGCTGAAAAAAATATAGGCTGCTCAGTTCACTTTATTCCTCTTCATAAACATCCTGTTTGGAAAAATACTTATTCATTATGTGAGGAAAATTTTCCTGTCGCAGAAAAAAATTTCCATAAAATAACTTCCATTCCTTTATATACAAAAATGACAAGAGATGATCAAATTAGAGTAATAAATGCAATAAAAGAGATTCTAAAATAAATGAAGTCTATATATATATATTTTAAAAGATTTTTTGATTTCATTTCATCTTTTATAGGGATAATTGTTTTATCTCCTATATTAATATCTATCGCTATATGGATAAAAATGGACTCGAAAGGACCCATTTTTTTTCGTCAAAAGCGTATTGGACAATACGGAAAGCCATTCTATATTCATAAATTTAGAAGTATGACATTAAATTCTGAACAAAAAGGACAACTCACAATTGGTAATGACTCTCGCATAACCAACTCTGGAAAATTTATCAGAAAATATAAACTAGATGAATTAGCTCAACTTATTGATGTTATTCAAGGTAAAATGAGCTTAGTTGGTCCCAGACCTGAAGTACCTGAATTTATGGATAAATACCCTCCAAAGAGGAGATCAAAAATATTGTCAGTAAAACCAGGCATAACAGATCTAGCATCTATAGAAATGATAGATGAAAATGAAATCTTATCTCAATATCCCAATCCTCATCAAGCTTACATTGATATAATCATGCCTATCAAGGCTAAATATTATCTAAGCTATGTTAAACATCAATCATTTTGTCTTGATATCAAAATAATTTTTAAAACTATATATAAAATAATTTTCAGGTAACATTCATGAGCGAGAGACTTTTTTTCAATAAAGAAAGGTTACTAAAAACATTTTTATTAATGATTGCTGATATTTTGATAATAGCTTCTTCATATTGGATCAGTATGTGGCTACGTTTAGATAGAGAAGTTCCTATTAATAGTTTATTACATTGGTCTGTAATTAGCCTAACAATACCATGTACACTTTTTATATTTATTAGATTGGGGTTTTATCGAGCTATATTAAGATATGTTAATATGAGTATTTTAAAGTGGGCTGTCATTGGTTCATTTTTATCATCTCTAATTTTAATAGCATTTTCTTCATACCAGCAGGCTTTTTTACCAAGAACAGTTCCTATTATCTACTTTTCTTTTTTAGTTATTTTATTATGCGGAACTAGATTTTTTTACAGAGCACTTCGTAATTATATAATGAATAAGGGAATTCCCGTCATTATATATGGTGCAGGGGAATCAGGACGACAATTATTACCCATATTAAGAGAACACCGCGAATTAGAGCCAGTAGCTTTTATTGATGACAACCTTAAACTGAAAAATTTAAGTATTCAAGGGGTTATTGTTTATTCATCTGATTCAGTTATTAAACTAGTAGAAAAGTATAAAGTAGAAAAAATATTACTTGCTCTCCCCACTGCATCTATTGCTGAAAGAAAAAGTATTATAGATACACTACAACCAACACATTGCGAAATATTAACAATCCCAAATTTCAATGAATTGGTAGATGGTACAGCTAAAATTGATACTCTAAGAAAATTATCCATAGATGATCTTTTAGGAAGGGAACAAGTATCTCCATTACCAGAATTATTCTCTAAAAACATTTTAAATAAAAATGTCCTTGTATCTGGAGCGGGAGGTTCAATTGGTTCTGAATTGTGTCGCCAAATTATTCAGCAAAAACCGATTTTTTTAATCTTATTCGAATTAACAGAATATGCTCTTTATTCAATAGAAAGAGAATTACAAAAAATCAACAAAGAAAAAAAACTAAATGTTAACATCATTCCTATATTAGGGGATATAAAGAACTCAGAGAAAATCAATAAAATTATTGATAAATTTCATATTAACACCATTTATCATACTGCAGCATATAAACATGTTCCTCTAGTTGAATTAAATACCATAGAAGGTATTCAAAACAACATCTTTGGTACACTAGCTATTGCTCAAGCTGCTATTACTCAAAAAGTTGATAAATTTGTTCTCATATCCACAGATAAAGCAGTTCGTCCCACAAATATAATGGGAGCAACAAAAAGATTCGCTGAATTAATATTACAAGCATTAGCTAAGCAGAATAAACATACTCAATTTTCCATGGTAAGATTCGGAAATGTACTTGGTTCTTCAGGCTCAGTAGTACCTCTGTTTGAGAAACAAATAGCTAATGGGGGTCCAATAACTCTTACCCATAAAGAGATAACTCGATATTTCATGACAATCCCAGAGGCAGCCCAATTAGTTATTCAAGCAGGAGCCATGGGAGTAAATGGCGATGTTTTTGTATTAGATATGGGAGAATCAGTAAGAATATATGATCTTGCAGTTAAAATGGTAAACCTTTCAGGTTTGACAGTCAAAGATGAGAATAACCGAAATGGAGACATAGAAATAAAAGTAACAGGTCTTCGTCCCGGAGAGAAATTATACGAAGAATTATTAATAGGAAACAATGTTTCAGGAACAAATCATCCTAGGATCATGACAGCAAATGAGATCTACCTAGAATGGTCTGAACTTAATGAGTTAATTCAAAATCTTCAATCAGCTTGTAGTGAACGTGATTTAGAATCTATTCGTGAAATATTGATAAATGCCCCTTTGGAATTCCAACCTAAAGATGAGATATGTGATTTATTAAAATAGTTGATTACTATTCCCAATACTATTATCAGTAGAAGCATCCAACTAAAAAATAAATTTCTATTCTCGCATAAACAGTTATTATAATTTTCCAATTTGAAACACCAATGCTAAACATCGTCCTATTCGAACCAGAAATTCCGCCTAATACAGGCAATATCATTCGTCTGTGTGCCAACACAGGCTGCCAACTTCATCTCATTCAACCTTTGGGTTTTACATGGGATGACAAACGCTTGCGTCGTGCAGGGTTGGACTACCACGAGTTCGCTAACATCAAACAACATCACGATTACAACGCATTCCTGGAAAGTGAAGGGTTCAGTTCAGTCAATTCACAATCCCCTTCTGGGGCGCGTCTGTTTGCCTTAACCACAAAAGGCACGCCAGCGCACAGTAATGTGAGTTATCGTGATGGTGATTACTTGATGTTCGGCCCTGAAACTCGCGGGTTGCCATCTTATGTATTAGATAACATGCCGCCTGAACAAAAAATCAGAATTCCCATGCTGCCAGATAGCCGTAGCATGAATCTGTCCAATTCTGTCTCAGTGGTTGTGTTTGAAGCATGGCGGCAACTGGGTTATCCAGGTGCGTTATTGCGGGATTAAGATTAATAGTGCATTCAGCGCCTAATCCGCACTGAATGCACCATCTATTAATGCTCATAAGAAAAGAGACAGAATTTCAAATCCCATCCCCATTCTCAAATCCATTATTGATGCCATTAAAATGCTGGTTCATATCCAACGATGGCTTCTCGCTTTCCGGTTTACCCACAATCCTCGCCGGTACGCCTGCCACTGTGGTATGAGGTGGAACTGATCTTAATACAACCGACCCTGCCCCAATTTTCGCACCTCGGCCAATCTCGATATTACCGAGTATTTTGGAACCCGCGCCAATCATCACCCCTTCACGTACTTTCGGATGACGATCTCCGCTAGTTTTACCTGTTCCCCCAAGAGTAACCGATTGCAGAATAGAAACATCATTCTCAACAACCGCTGTCTCACCAATCACAATGCCAGTTGCGTGGTCTAGCATGATGCCACAGCCAATCTTCGCGGCAGGATGGATATCGACACCAAAAGAAACTGAGATCTGGTTTTGCAGGTAGATTGCCAATGCCTTGCGATCTTCTTTCCATAACCAGTGAGCAATACGGTAGGCTTGCAGGGCATGGAAGCCTTTAAGATAGAGTAATGGTGTCGAATATTTATCTACTGCCGGATCGCGCAGCCGAACAGCTTTGATATCACGTGCTGCCGATTCAATCATCTTGGGATCACTGCGATACGCATTTTCAACGACTTCTCTGACTTCAATGGGGGGCATAATCGGTGATGCTAGCTTATTTGCCAGCATGTAGCTCAGGGCACTACCAAGATTTTCATGCTTGAGTAGTGTCGCGTGAAAGAAACTGGCTAACATGGGTTCACAGTCTGCCAGCGCCCTCGCCTCGTTTTTAATATTTTTCCAGACTTCGTTCAGTTCTGCTCGCGACATATCAGTGTTCTCATTTTATTTAAGAGTGAGAGCCTTCTCCCTCATCTCTTGTCGCTCTTCCCAATAATGTTTGGGCAGCCTCAATCACATTCTTATTGCAGTACAGTATCTGGTAGATCTGCTCTGTGATAGGCATTTCAACTCCCACTCGTTCCGCCAAAGCCCGAACTTCTTTAGTATTGCGGTATCCTTCAACAACTTGACCAATCTCACGCTGCGCTTCATTAACACCAATACCTTTTCCCAGCATCATGCCAAAACGACGGTTGCGGGATTGGTTATCGGTACAGGTTA
Source organism: Xenorhabdus sp. SGI 60 (assembly GCF_056632175.1). NCBI lineage: Bacteria > Pseudomonadati > Pseudomonadota > Gammaproteobacteria > Enterobacterales > Morganellaceae > Xenorhabdus > Xenorhabdus sp. SGI 60. The sequence goes on from NZ_CP196860.1 coordinate 4,134,931, forward strand.
AAACTAAATCACCTAATCCAGCCATACCCATAAATGTAGAAGGATCAGCACCCAATGCCACTCCGAGGCGACTCATCTCCGCTAATCCTCGGGTGATCAATGCCGTGCGGGCATTGGCTCCAAATCCCATACCATCAGAGATCCCTGCACCAATTGCAATAACATTTTTTATTGCCCCGCCGAGCTGTACTCCGATGAAATCTGGGTTTTTATAGACCCGAAAACTTTTGCCGCAATGGAAAAACTGTTGCAGTTCTTCACCAAACTCAGGTGTTGTGGCAGAAACCGCAATCGCTGTTGGCAGACCTGCCGCTAACTCTTTTGCGAATGTCGGGCCAGAAACGACGGCCAAGGGGATTTCATCACCTAATATCTCACGAGCGACATCTTGTAATAAACGCCCGGTTTCCGCTTCAAGCCCTTTGGTTGCCCAAACAATGCGGCTATCCTGTTGTAAATATGGTTTTATCTGCTGTAAGACATCGCCGAAAACATGGCTGGGAACCACGACCAAGATATTATAACTGGCTGAAACAGCGCTTTTCAGATCGGACTCGAGCAATAAGCTGTCAGGAAAAGAAACATCCGGTAAAAATGCCTGATTACAGCGTGCTTGTTGCAACGCATTGACGTGCGCAGGGTTATGCCCCCAAAGCACAACATCATGCCCATTGCGAGCCAACGTAATCGCTAAAGCGGTGCCGTATGAACCGGCACCGATTACTGTCATAGAAGCGGTATTCATTAGGCTTCCTGTGCAGCCTCATTAGACTGAGATTCAGTCTGCTGTTGCAGATAATTCATGAACAGGGCATCGAAGTTAACAGGAGCCAGGTTCAGTTGTGGGAAAGTACCACGACTTACCAGGCTGGTGATGCACTCACGGGCGTATGGGAACAGGATGTTCGGGCAATATGCACCTAAGCAATGTGCCAACTGAGTTCCTTCAAGACCATCGATAGAGAAAATACCCGCCTGCTGAATTTCACACAAAAACGCCGTTTCTTCTCCCTGTGTCGCCGTAACAGTAACGCGCAGAACAACTTCATAAACTCCCTGAGCCAATTCACTGGAAGCGGTGTCCAGATCCAATTTAACTTCCGGCTGCCAATCCTGCTGGAAAATCTGTGGGGCCTTTGGTGCTTCGAAAGAAATATCTTTCGTGTAAATGCGCTGGATTTGGAAAGCCATTTCTGTGTTGTTTTGTTCTGACATAATAATATTTACCTTTTTCAGATGTCCTTACTAAACTTTTCTACAATGCAAGCGACTACTTGCACCTCAGTTCGTTATTTCTTGCCACGAGCCAATGGCAAATTTTCACCCGCCCAACCAGTAACCCCTTCTTTCAGGGAATAGACCTGCTCAAAGCCCAAACGAACCAGATTTTCCGCTGGTGTTCTGGATTCCAACCCATTCGCTGAAACGACGATAACAGGCTGTTTTTTATGTTTCTCCAACTCACCTAAGTTACTGTCTTTAATTTCAGATGGCGTCAGGTTAACGGAACCAATAATATGCCCTCTGCGGAAATCGTCACGGGAGCGTAAATCCACGACGATAGCTTCTTCCTTGTTGATGAAATGGATGGCCTGAGCACGGGTGATCTCTTTACTCTTGGAGAACACGCTTTTTACCGTCATAACAATGACAGCCACCAGCAATGCAATCCAGACAAGGCTCAGGATCGTGTTCCGGCTAATAAATTGCATGATTTCTTGCAGCATGGAGGGCAACAACTCCCGTTGGTTAATAACAAATATCTAAGGTAGAAGAGTATACCTGTGTGTTGCATCAATTACAGCCAATTAGCATCAATCCAATGCAGATTTTGCGGAGAGTTTCGAGAAAAATTAAAAAACATCCCGAGAACAACTTGATTGTAATACATCAATAAAATATTTCATGTAACACTGGACCAAGGCAGGATCTTCGACAATAAATAGACTAAATTAACTAAAACTTATATTAATGATAAAAAACAGTCTGTTCTCTGGTCAGGTGCAATTCCACATGAAATAATCAGGCGCTATGTAGCAGCAGGGTAACCAATAAGATGGCTGAAAATAAGGATCTCAGGAGCCGTAAGAATCGGCAGAGGCAATACAAACTGCAAAATAAAATCAGAGTGTTACAGCTCTGTGCCTTGTTGTTCACCTTTCTCAGTTTCAGTACAAAGACTTTCGCCAATCCAATTTCAGAGAATAAAAATCAGCTCAAAGATATTCAACAGAATATTGCCGAGAAAGAGAAAAGTGTAAAACAGCAACAAAAACAACGTACAGATCTGCTTAACCAATTAAAAGAACAAGAAAGTACTATCTCAGAAGTGGGACGTTCGCTGCACACGACACAGACTCGTCTGAATAAGCTAGAAAACGACGTTTCATCGCTAAATGCCAATATCAAACACCTGCAAATGCAACAAAAGGAGCAACGACAATTACTTGCCAACCAATTGGATGCCGCATTTCGGCAAGGAAATCACCAAGGTTTAGAATTGTTGCTCAATGGGCAGAAAAATCAGCGCAAAGAACGTATTCTCGCCTATTACAGTTACTTGAATCAGGCACGTCAGGAAACTATTGCCAAACTGCAAAGAACAACTGAAGAACTCAACCAGCAAAAAAAACTGCAACTAGAAAAACAAAGTGAACAGAAAGCGATACTGGTCAGCCAAAAACAGCAAAAGCAAAAGATGGAGACTGCCCGCACTGCGCGGCATAAGACATTAACGGTTCTTGAATCTTCATTGAAAAAAGAGCAACAAAGCCTGGCTGTGCTTCGGCAGAATGAAACCAGACTGAGAGACAAAATTGCCAAAGCTGAACGGGAAGCCAAGGCGCGTGCTGAGCGTGAAGCACGTGAAGCGGCTCGTGTTCGTGCCCAGGTTGCCGCTAAACAGAAACAAGCGCAACAAAAGGGTTCCCGTTATAAACCAACAGAAGCAGAACGTGCGCTCATGGCACGAACGGGTGGCCTTGGGCGTCCTGCCGGACAAGCAATCTGGCCAGTACGCGGTCGTGTCATCCATAGTTTTGGCGAAGCGATACAAGGTGAACTTCGTTGGAAAGGGGTTGTTATCTCCGCAGCGGAAGGGACCGAAGTCAGGGCAATCTCAGATGGACGTGTATTGCTGGCAGACTGGCTGCAAGGCTATGGACTGGTTGTCGTGATTGAACACGGTAAAGGCGATATGAGCATTTACGGTTACAACCAGAGCACATTAGTTAGTGTCGGGCAACAAGTTCGGGCAGGCCAGCCAATAGCGTTGGTTGGCAGCAGCGGCGGGCAACAACAGCCTTCACTGTACTTTGAAATCCGCCGTCAAGGGCAGGCTGTTAATCCATTACCGTGGTTAGGGAAATAGGATAGGAACACAATAATAATGGTGAAGATGCGGTATCGATTAATAAAGCGGGTTAATGTATTCACTCTTTTATCTTGGATACTGTCATTCTTCACATCATTGCTATTTACCTTAAATGCACAAGCGGCACGTTTAGCCATCGTCATTGATGATGTTGGCTATCGTGTCAGTGAAGAAAATAAGATCTTACAAATGCCCGTTGCAGTTTCTATTGCAATCCTGCCCAACTCCCCGTATGGCAGGAAAATGGCGGAAAAGGCCTATCGGCAAGGACGGGAGATCTTAATCCACTTGCCAATGGCGCCATTAGGCAAGCAACCTCTGGAAAAAAATACACTCCATTCTGCCATGAGCAGAGAAGAAATTGCCCGTATTATTCAAGATGCAATACATAAAGTTCCCTATGCCGTTGGTATGAATAATCATATGGGCAGTGCAATGACATCTAATTTCAGTGGCATGGAAAAGGTAATGCAAGCGTTATCCCATTATCACCTTTACTTTCTGGACAGTGTGACAATAGGTAATACGCAAGTCACTAAAGCAGCGATAGGAACCCCTGTTCCGGTGATCCGTCGGAATGTGTTTTTGGATAATATTCAAACCGAAGCCGAAACACGGTATCAACTTAACCGTGCAATTTCACTTGCCCGCAAGCGAGGTTCTGCCGTTGCAATTGGGCACCCATATCCCACAACTATACGCGCCTTACAGCAAGCGCTTGCAACATTACCCAGTGATATTGAACTGGTAACCCCCAGCCTGTTGTTAGATCATCAAACTATACGTAAGTGCGTAAAACCCCATGAATCAAAACCTGCGCCAGCCACTCGGTTAGCGTATCTCAAGATGGTAAAAGAGGCATTATCTGACAATGTCATCTTTAATACCTTAAGTCGATACATGCAAAAAATTTTGGATAACCACCCGACACAAAAAACATCAAATGTTTCAGGCAAGCCAGAAGTAAAGCAAACAACGGAAAACAAGGCTGCCAATAAAACACAATTACCACCAAAAGCCGATAAAACAGGCACCCAAAAAGCCAAAGGTGCCTGTGCTAATTTTTAATCCCAATTTAAGATAACTTTACCAGATTGGCCTGAGCGCATAACATCAAAGCCTTTCTGGTAATCATCAATCGAGAATTGGTGAGTGATAATCGGGGACAAATCCAGACCAGATTGGATCAAAGCCGCCATCTTGTACCAGGTTTCGAACATCTCACGCCCATAGATACCCTTGATAAATAATCCTTTAAAGATGACCTGATTCCAATCTATTGCCATATCTGAAGGCGGGATACCCAACAGCGCAATACGTCCACCGTGGTTCATGGTATTGAGCAAAGTACGGAACGCTGCTGGAGCGCCTGACATCTCCAAACCAACATCAAAACCTTCGGTCATTCCCAGTTCTGCCATAACATCAGTCAGATTTTCTTTGCTGACATTCACAGCGCGGGTAACCCCCATTTTGCGAGCTAACTCAAGACGATATTCATTGACATCCGTAATCACGACATGACGAGCACCAACATGCTTACATACCGCTGCTGCCATAATCCCGATAGGGCCAGCGCCTGATACCAATACATCTTCCCCCACCAGATCAAAAGACAGCGCAGTGTGTACCGCATTGCCAAATGGATCAAAAATCGCTGCCAGCTCATCGGGTATATTGTCTGGGATCTTAAAAGCATTAAATGCGGGAATAACCAGATATTCAGCAAATGCACCTTCACGGTTCACACCAACACCCGTGGTATTGCGGCATAAATGCGTACGTCCACCACGGCAATTACGACAGTGACCACAGGTGATATGCCCCTCACCGGATACACGATCACCAATCTTAAACCCTTTGACTTCCTGACCAATCGCAACCACTTCACCAACATATTCGTGCCCGACGACCATCGGGACAGGGGTAGTTTTTTGCGACCAATCATCCCAGTTATAGATGTGAACGTCCGTCCCACAAATGGCAGTTTTACGGATTTTAATCATCACATCGTTGTGCCCAATTTCTGGCGTGGGCACTTCTGTCATCCAGATACCTTCTGCTGGCTTTAATTTGGACAATGCTTTCATAATGATACCTTAAGCAATGACATTCAATTGCTTGCCAATGCGGATAAATGCAGCCACCACACGTTCAATTTGCTCTTCAGTATGGGCGGCTGAGATCTGGGTTCGGATACGCGCCTGACCTTTTGGCACAACCGGATAGAAGAATCCAATCACATAGATGCCTTCTTTCAGCAGTTCCGCAGCGAATTCCTGCGCCAGTTTCGCATCTCCCAACATAACAGGGATAATCGCATGGTCTGCTCCCGCCAGAATGAAACCTGCCGCTGTCATTTTTTCACGGAACAAGTTCGCATTTTTCCAGAGACGTTCACGCAGATCATCGCCATTTTTCAGCATGTCCAGCACCTTGATCGATGCGGCGACAATGGCTGGAGCCAGTGAGTTGGAGAACAGATAGGGGCGTGAACGCTGGCGCAACCATTCAACCACTTCTTTGCGCGCAGCAGTATAACCACCCGATGCGCCCCCCAGAGCCTTACCAAGCGTACCGGTGATGATGTCAATACGTCCCATAACATCACAATATTCATGTGTGCCACGGCCGTGCTTGCCAACAAAGCCAACTGCATGTGAATCATCTACCATGACCAATGCACCAAATTCATCTGCCAAATCACAGATGGATTTCAGGTCAGCAATGACGCCATCCATGGAAAATACTCCGTCAGTTGCGATCAGGATATTTTGCGCACCTTCCGCTTTTGCCTTTTCCAACTGAGTCCTTAATTCTTGCATGTCATTATTGGCATAGCGGTAACGTTTCGCTTTACATAAACGGATGCCATCAATGATGGAGGCATGGTTCAAAGCATCAGAGATAATGGCATCTTCTGGTCCAAACAGGGTTTCAAACAAACCGCCGTTTGCATCAAAGCACGAGGAGTACAGAATGGCGTCTTCCATACCCAAAAATTCAGCAAGTTTATTTTCTAATTCTTTATGGGAATCTTGCGTACCACAGATAAAGCGCACGGAGGCCATACCAAAACCGTGGCTATCCATGCCTGCTTTTGCCGCCGCGATCAGGTCAGGGTGATTGGCCAAACCTAAGTAGTTATTGGCACAAAAATTAACGACCTGATGACCCTCAGCAACAGCAATATTGGCATTTTGGGCAGAAGTGATAATACGCTCACTTTTGAATAGCCCTTCGGAACGGGCTTGTTCCAACTGCTCATTAATTTTCTGGTAAAATGACGCTGACATTTTTCTCTCCTGAATCCCTAAATAAGTGAAAGGCGTGGTGCATTTTACTGATAGATCCTGCCAGTGACGACATAACGAGCAAGATAATATCAACTTTGTAAAGCTGATCACGCCCCAGAGCCTGGCATACAGCAAAATTTCAGGATATTCCCCTGTTTAAGCTGCTGTCGTCAGTAGGGTTAAGTGCTATTATACGCGGCAAAGATATACTGACTATTTAGAGGTGGGCCAAATGATTATTGTCACTGGTGGCGCAGGGTTGATTGGCAGCAATATTGTCAAGGCACTGAATGATGAGGGCTATAAGGATATTCTGGTTGTTGATAACCTGAAAGATGGCACAAAATTCGTCAATTTGGTTGATTTGGATATCACCGACTATATAGATAAAGAAGACTTCATCGCCAGCATCGTGGCGGGTGACGATTTAGGTGCCATTGATGCCATTTTCCATGAAGGGGCTTGCTCATCCACAACCGAATGGGATGGTAAGTATATGATGGACAATAATTATCAGTACTCCAAAGATGTGCTGCATTATTGTCTCGATCGTCAAATCCCTTTCCTGTACGCCTCCTCTGCGGCGACTTATGGCGGCCGTAGTGACAATTTCATTGAAGAGCGCCAATATGAAAAACCTCTCAATGTTTATGGTTACTCCAAGTTCCTGTTTGACCAATATGTGCGCGATATTTTGCCTCACGCGGATTCCCAAATTTGCGGTTTCCGTTATTTCAATGTTTACGGGCCGTGCGAAGGGCATAAGGGCAGCATGGCGAGCGTCGCCTACCATTTAAATAATCAGATTCACCAAGGACAGAATCCGAAGTTATTTGCTGGCAGTGAGAATTTCCGCCGCGATTTTATCTATGTCGGTGATGTTGCCGCTGTCAATTTGTGGTTCTGGAAAAATGGCGTTTCCGGCATTTTTAACTGTGGGACAGGCCGCGCTGAATCTTTTCAGGCTGTTGCAGATGCTGTGATCGAATTCCATAAAGAAAAATCCCCAACCGTGGAATACATCGACTTTCCTGAAAAATTAAAAGGCCGTTATCAGAGTTTTACTCAGGCTGATCTGACAAAACTTCGTGCTGCTGGCTATAAACAACCGTTCAAGACGGTTGCCGAAGGCGTCGCTGAATATATGCAATGGCTCAATCAGGATAATTAATCGACCTCTATGAAGATATTGGTGATCGGCCCATCATGGGTGGGTGACATGATGATGTCACAAAGCCTCTACCGTACTTTGAAAGATTTGTACCCTAATGCAGAAATTGATGTGATGGCGCCAACATGGTGCCGCCCATTATTGGCAAAAATGCCTGAAGTGCATCAGGCATTAGCCATGCCGCTTGGTCATGGTACTCTTGCCTTGGGTGAGCGCCGACGCCTCGGTCTGGCATTGCGTGAAAATAGATACGATCGTGCTTATGTATTGCCCAACTCATTCAAATCTGCGCTGGTATCTTTCTTCGCCAATATCCCATTACGTACAGGCTGGCGCGGTGAAATGCGTTACGGACTGCTAAATGACATCCGCGTCCTGAATAAAAGTGCTTTTCCACTCATGGTTCAACGCTATGTTGCTCTCGCATATGAAGGGAAAAATATACGTAGCGCCGATGACATTCCACAACCTTTATTATGGCCGAGATTAAGTGTTAATGACGAAGATATTGCAGAATCAACCTCAGCCTTCAATATCTCTGATTACCGCCCTATTATTGGCTTCTGCCCTGGTGCCGAGTTCGGCCCAGCCAAACGCTGGCCACATTATCACTATGCCGCTCTTGCCGAACAGTTAATTACCCAAAAAGGCTATCAAATTTTGCTGTTTGGTTCTGACAAAGATCATCCGGCAGGTGAAGATATTCGCGCACTTTTAAGCGATGATGCCCGCGAAGATTGTCTCAATTTGGCAGGAAAAACCTCGCTTGAACAAGCGGTAAATGTCATCGCCGCCTGTGACGCCATCGTCACAAATGACTCAGGTTTGATGCATGTAGCGGCAGCCTTAAACCGTCCTCTGGTGGCATTATATGGACCAAGTAGCCCGGATTTTACCCCGCCACTATCAAATAAGGCCGAAGTGATCCGCCTGATTACGGGCTATCACAAAATCAGAAAAGGCGACAGCGACGGCGGCTATCATCAAAGCCTGATCGACATTCAACCTGAACAGGTTCTATCTTCATTAGAAAAACTGCTACAGGCGGAGAAGCAAAATTAATGCGTGTTTTACTGGTAAAAACATCTTCAATGGGGGATGTGTTACATACTCTGCCAGCGTTAACTGATGCAAAACAGCAGTTTCCTGACATTCAATTTGACTGGGTAGTGGAAGAAGGATTTGCCCAAATTCCAACCTGGCACAATGCGGTCGAAAATGTGATCCCTGTGGCTATTCGCCGTTGGCGAAAAAATTGGTTCAGAAAAGATATTCGTGAAGAACGGGCACGATTTCGGCAACAACTACAACAATACCAATATGACGCCATCATTGATGCGCAAGGTCTGTTAAAAAGTGCTTTTTTGGTAACCAGACTGGCACATGGCCCAAAACATGGTTACGATCGAAAAAGTATTCGTGAACCCATCGCCAGTTTTTTCTACGATCATTGTCATGCTATCAGCAAGCAACAACACGCGGTTGAACGCACTCGAGCTTTATTTGCTGATAGTTTGGGCTATAAAAAACCGTCAGGGCAAGGTGATTACGCCATCGCCTGCCATTTTTTGCACCAGCAAACCAGTAGCCAAAATAACTATCTCGTTTTTCTTCATGCAACAACGCGCGATGAAAAACATTGGCCTGAAAATCATTGGAAGCGGCTTATCGCAGATATCCAGGCAACGGGTATGCGCATTAAACTACCTTGGGGCGCTGAACATGAATATCAGCGGGCATTAAGGCTAGCGGAAGGGTTTTCCCATGTTGATGTTCTGCCAAAACTGACTCTGGCTGAAGTTGCACATGTTATTGCGGGGGCACAAGCTGTAGTTTCAGTTGATACAGGATTAAGCCATCTTACAGCGGCACTTGATCGACCCAATATTACGCTATTTGGCCCGACTGATCCTGGTTTGATCGGTGGATATGGGAAAGAGCAGCATCCTCTAAAATCAGCGGATAATACGATGCAAAGTATTACTCCAGAGGAAGTTATGCTGCTCTTGCAGAACACATTAAAAAAGCACTTTGCCTAGCGGCAATGTTTCACACCAACGATTTTTGTATTCAAAAGTAGGATTGCCTAAGGAGTAACGCATGGTTTTATCTCCCTGATGACACAATGCTTTTGCTTCTTGGACATTCACCCACATCAAGATACTGCCAACGCTGAGATGAGCATATTCAGGATCATAACCACCATTAATGGCATCAAAAGAAATCCATTTGGGACTTTCCGCCCACAAGACAAAATCGTAAGCACAAGGCTTGCCGTTAATCAGTAATACATTGCCAAATATATGCTCACGAAGCTCAGTGTATATTTCAAGGAGATGCTTTTTCTGCTCTTCAGAATGGCCGTTATTCCAACGCTGTTGGTACAGATCAATATAAATATCTACCAACTCTTCTGCACTGAATTCACTTGAGGGACGAATTTCTCCTCCTGCACGCTTAAATTTGTTGATCTCGTTACTGCGATTACGGCGAGTTTTGTAAGAAAAACTGTCTTTGATTAAGCAAATTTGGCGCTTACTGAAAAGAGGTCTATAACTAGCATTGATAAAATTCTTTTCATGAATAGGCGATAATCGCTTTGATTTTATAGGTAAAAATAATTTTGCATCCGTTACAATAGGGAAAACAATTTCATCATATGAAACTGGATATTTAGTTTGCATTTCTTCAATCAGCTTTTTGTTTTTAGAAGAAAAACAGGCACCCTTAACTCCAGATGCTGTCTTTTTGATATAAAAACAAAACTGTCCATCAAGATGTTTATCCAGAAAAGATACAATATTGGGATGTGTTAATGTACATCCGCCAAAAAGAGCATGTGCTTCTTTATATTGTTCAAAATTGCTTTTTTCCCATCCTGAAAGAAAAGATTTTATTTTTGTCATGACCAATTCCATAAAATGGTTCCCCTAAATACTAAAAATAATTAATGCTATATTGTAGTTATTATAATACATTCTTAATTAGGTGTGAAATCTCTATTATACTCCTTTCAGAAAATTAATATTACCTACAAATCCCTATAAAACATATTTCATGGAACTGCGGTATAATCTATCTTTTCAAAAGAAGTTATTGCACTATATCTTGATAAATTATAAATAATAACTCCATGTCTTTTAGCCAACTCGTAAGATAGCTCAAAACAAGGTACTATTATATTTTCAAAATTCTTGTCTAGTTCAGTATTTAGAATGTCTTCTGGATTTTCATAAAACCTTGGCTTGTCAAAATTATTCATATCTAATCCAGAAAGGTATATTTTTTTATAATTTAAGAAAAATGCCATTTGCAAAGCAGCATATGCTACCGTACTTCCATCAAAAAATCCTTTATTTAAGTTAAGTGAAAAAGCAGCATTTTCTCTTATAATTAACTCATCATCTTTTATATCAAATAGTTCTATCTTTTTTTTATATACTGGCTGTTCAATATGCTCTATGATTAATATTTTACACTTAATCACAAAAGAATAATGTTTAGTCAAAATCTCATTCAAACAATCCATAGTTGTTAATAATGTTAGTGAATTATCATTCAAAATATCAAAAACAATATCAATCCTATTTATAACAAATGTTATATCAATTATCATATGATATTTGAAACTCACGTGTGAACGTAATTTATACGAACCATTGACTCCTAAGATATCAAATTTTTCACTATCAAAAAAATCAACATTTATATCAGCCACAGAAGGACCAGAGGCAATTATAATCAATGGCTTTCCTGACGAAAATTCAAAGTCTGCAATATCAATTTGTCTCTTTTTGAAGAAAATTGTGTCTATTTTACCATCGGCATTTCTTGAGATTTTTATGTGAGGCCAAAAATTCATATTATGTTTCATTTTGTTATTACATATATTTCTATATATTGTTTTGCTTATCTTATATTTGCAAACATCTATAAATTTACGAATCATTTTACAACCTTTAATCTGAAAAAAAATCAATCAACCATTTTTATGGTAATAGCACTTCTAATTTTCTATAAACTAAATTAAATTTTTAGTCTTACTTTAATTTAAATTGATAGTACTCTTTCAACGTCATCCCCTGCACTAATGGCTTCAAAAACTTAAACAACCCTTCTAAATCCTGATAAAGTTGCTCAATCTGTTCTTCATTCTGGAAAGTTGGACTCCCTCCCGGCATAAATTCAGAGGAATGCAACATAAACTCAACATAATCATTGCCTGATGCCAACGTTCTCTGGACAACAGTTTTCATCTGCGCCAAATTCTCACCTTTTGGTCTCAGCCAATTAACTGATGGAGAACGCTGTTTTCCTCTGAATCGATCGTATTTCTGCTTAATGAAATTCATAATTGCAGAATGCTTATATTGAATACTCATCGGTACTTGTAATAACGGAGAATCGCCCTCTTTGGAAATATCCTGCAAATCCATAAAATAAGCATGATCAGGAAAACGGCTATAATCTGTTCCACCATTTCCATTCGGATCACCCTTGGTAAAGTTCCAGTTAATTTTTGGTGTAACAGAACAATCTACCTGATATCCATATTCAACCAATAATTGCGCATAATATTCATTAAATGCCCAACGGCCAGCACGATGGCTTAACATTTTAGTCTGGAGCTTATCTTCCAAAATATTGGTCATTAAATCAACTTTTGCTTTAATCTGATCTTTAGGATACTCAATCAGATATGGTTTATAGTACATATCATCATCAGTAAGAGGGACAATAGGTGGACTATTCCAGGCATGCAAATGCATACCGATTTCACCCGTATTTCTGGCGATCACATCCTTGGCAAATTCGATATAGCTATCATCCATTGCCATTTCATAGTTAGTTAACCAAACAGGTTTGAATCCAAAACGTTCACAGAGATTCTGAAACCTTGGCAAATAATGCGTGTTTTTTGTTGAGATCAGACCACTATTTTGCCATAGATCATCACCTTCGGTGTCGATCGTGATAATAAAAGCGGGTAATGACATTGATATACACCAAAATGTGACGATGATAATTGTCCTAATGGTACGCATAGCAAACAAAGAGCGCAATTAGAGAATACCAATTGCCTATATGATTCTATTCTATCTGATTGAATATAAACTCTATCCAGTACTATTCTTGGTTGGTGTACTTAAGATGCCACACTATGATTTTTACATTAAGATCACCGTATAACCTCGATATGCTAAAGAACCCAAAAAATGAACCCAAAAAATAATAAAATCAAACGCATTCTGTTGATTAAATTACAACATCATGGAGATATGTTACTGATAACTCCGGTGATCAGCACACTTACTCTCCACTATCCAGATGCAAAAATTGATGTTCTCCTTTATCAAGAAACCTCACCGATGCTGGAAAATTTAGCAGAGATTTCCCGTATTTTTTCTATAGACCGCACGTGGAAGCAGCTGGACACAAGGAAAAAATTATTACATGAGTGGACTCTGCTTAAGACATTGAGACAGCAACATTATGATTTAGTAATCAACCTTGCCGACCAATGGAGAAGTGCATTTATTTCCCGTTTTACCGGCGCATCTATCCGCTTGGCCCTTAGTTTCCCCAAACGACAAAATTGGAAATGGCGTTTATGTCATACTGAGGTTGTACCAACAGATAACCATGATTTATTACATACAGTAGAACAAAATCTTTCTATCCTAAAGCCATTGCAACTTAATTCAATTATCACAAAAGTGACAATGAGTTATAGTGAAGACGATTTAAAATGGATAATGCAAACACTTTCTAAGTATGGATTTTCAGAAAGGTATGTCGTTGTTCAACCCACATCTCGATGGTTTTTTAAGTGTTGGGATGAAAAAAAAATGGCACAAGTGATTACTTCACTACAAAAAGATGGACATAGCATTATCATTACTGCTGGACCAGACCAAAAGGAATTGGAAATGGTAACCACCATCTTGTCACACTACCCTGATGATAAAAAGAACATTCTTTCTCTGGCGGGAAAATTAACATTACCCAAACTTGCTGCTTTGATTGATCATGCTAAATTATTCATTGGCGTAGATTCAGTACCAATGCATATGGCCGCTGCCCTAGAAACGCCCTGCATTGCATTGTTCGGTCCATCCAAACTGACATTTTGGAAACCCTGGCAATCGGTTGGTGAGGTGATTTGGGCTGGCGATTATGGCAATATTCCACACCCAGATGATATAAAAACTTGTACAAACGAACGCTACTTAGATCTGATACCCACAGATGCCGTCATTTCAGCAGCAAGGAAATATATTTCATGAAACCATTACGTTTAGCCATTGTCCGTCAAAAGTATCGTCCAGATGGAGGTGCTGAACGTTTTATTTCAAGAGCCTTGGAAGCTCTAGAGCACCAACAGCTTGAACTGAATGTCATTACACGCTCTTGGCAAGGTGCAAGTAACCCCAATTGGCATATCCACCTGTGTGATCCCATTAAATATGGAAGAATTAGTCGTGAAAGCAGTTTTGCCAAATCAGCACGGGAATTATGGCAAAAAACACAATTTGATTTAGTTCAAAGCCATGAACGCATCGCTGGCTGTGATATTTATCGGGCCGGAGATGGCGTCCATAAGCGCTGGTTACATCAAAGAACCCGTATCTTGCCAACATGGAAAGCACGCTGGTTGTTAAATGATCGATATCACCGCTATGTTATGAATGCTGAGGCAGAAATGTATGCAGATCCGGCCTTAAAAAAAGTGATTTGTAACGCTGAAATGATAAAAAGGGAAATTATTGAAGAATTTGGTGTAGCCGAAGATAAAATCGCTGTTATATATAACGCAATTGATAATACAAAGTTCTTTCCTGCTGATGAACAAACCCGTCTACAACTTAGACAACAATATCAAATCCCCGCAACAGCAAGATGCTTAGTTTACGTTGGTTCTGGTTTTGAGCGAAAAGGATTATCTGCGGCAATCCAAGCCATCGCAAAAACAGATAGCTATCTATTAGTTATTGGTAAAGACAAAGAGCAGAAAAAGTATCAGGCGCTTACAAATACGCTAGGGTGTACTTATCGCATCCTTTTCATGGGGTTACAAAAAAATACATTGCCTTTTTACCAGTTGTCTGATGCTTTACTACTGCCGACACTATATGATCCCTTTCCTAATGTGATCCTTGAAGCTATGGCCTGTGGTTTGCCCGTCATTACTAGCACAACATGTGGTGGGGCAGAATTTGTCACCGAAGGGAAGAATGGTTTTATCTGTGATGCATTAGATATTGAAAAATTAAGGGATGCTGTTTATGACATTCCTGATAACATATTCGGAACCAATATGTCTATTGCCGCCAGAAACCAAATAATCGCTGCAACACCTGAAAATTTATCCAAACAATTAATTGATCTTTATCAACGAGTTTTAACACAGTGAAAGAACATATCCTTTTTATTATTGATGGATTACCCGGAGGAGGAGCTGAAAATGTTACCCTTCGCCTTGCGGCTGGTTTGAGTAAATCAAACTACCAAATTTCATTACTTTCACTCAATACTCAATTAGATTACACCATCCCGGAAGATATTCATTACATCGTCAGCCCAGATGACTATCGAGGGCTACTCAGAAAACTCAATGAGATAAGCCGCAGAGCTAAAGCAATGGATAAAGTTTTATTTAAGCTTTTCCAACAAAGAGGTAAACCTGCTCTTGTCATATCTAATCTACATAAAACCGACCGTATCGTAGTTAAATCCAAAGCCCTGAGAAGTTGTAATGTATGGCATTGTATTCACGGCATTTACTCTCAATCCTACTTAAGCAATAAAAGTGGCTTTTCTTTTTGGATTAAAAAGAAAAAGATAAAAAAAGTTTATAAAAATAAAAAAATTATCTGCGTTTCCGAGGCTGTTAGTCATGATTTACTAAGCAATATCGGGATACAGCCCAAGCAGATAAAAACCATTTACAATCCCTTTGATTTTGAAAAAATAAAAGCACAGGCATCAGAAACCAATCCTTATCATGGGTTGAATTACATTCTGCATGTCGGGCGCTTACATCAAGTAAAACGTCAAGACCGATTAATAGGTGCCTTTGCAAAGACAAGTCTCCCATGCAAGCTAATTATTGTTGGGCAAGGTTCCAAAGAAATAGAAAGGTATCTTAAAGTAAAAATTCATGAGCATGGGTTAGATGATAAAGTTATTTTGGCTGGCTTTCACCCCAATCCACATCCCATAATCAATGAAGCAAAAGCGGTTGTGATAAGTTCAGATAGTGAGGGGTTACCGACAGTATTAATCGAAGCATTAATTTGCCATATTCCTATTGTCAGTACTGATTGCCCTGGTGGTGTTAGAGAGATAATGACAGATCAACTGAAAAACTATCTGTCTAAACTAGACGCAGATTCTTTGGCCGAAAAAATACAGCTTGCTTACGATACGCCCCCACAAATTACAGATGAACTGTATGTAAAATTTGAAGCAAACAATATACAGAAGCTATATATTGAATTAATAGAAAAATAGCCCACAGAACACCAAAATATGGTTCAAGGGAAACTGCATTTTACACACTTTCTTCAAGCCAATGTGGTACTATATCCGCAGTCTATGTCAGTGAATTTGATAGAATGTTGCTTCGCTTATATCAGGTACTTCTCTACCTTATCCAACCCATTATCTGGTTACGCCTGCTGCTGCGCAGCCGCAAGTCGCCTGCGTACCGCAAACGCTGGGGAGAACGCTATGGCTTCTGCGCTAAAAAGGTGGCACCAGGTGGGATCTTACTGCATTCCGTTTCTGTTGGAGAGACATTGGCGGCCATTCCGCTCGTACGGATCTTGCGGCACCATTACCCTTTTTTACCCATTACGATAACAACCATGACACCGACAGGTTCTGAAAGGGTTCTGTCTGCCCTCGGCAATGATGTTAACCATGTCTATCTTCCTTATGACCTGCCAGGTTCAATGAAACGTTTTCTGGATCACGTCAATCCCAAGTTAGTGATCATTATGGAAACCGAACTATGGCCAAATCTGATTACCCAATTACATCAACGGGAAATCCCGCTGGTTATCGCCAACGCGAGGCTATCTACCCGATCAGCTACGGGATACCAGAAAATTGGCAGCTTTATTAAAACCATTTTAAATAAAATCACGTTGATCGCCGCACAAAATCAGGAAGATGGTGAACGCTTTATCGAATTGGGTTTAAGGCGTTCCCAGCTATCTGTAACTGGCAGCCTTAAATTCGATATTTCTGTTACACCAGAACTCGCGGCAAAAGCCGTCACATTACGCCGCCAATGGGCACCCCATCGCCCGGTATGGATAGCAACCAGCACCCATGATGGGGAAGAAACGATAATTCTGGATGCGCATTGCAAATTGCTTAAACAATTTCCTGATCTGCTGTTAATTCTAGTACCCCGCCATCCTGAACGTTTTGGTAAGGCCGCGGAGTTAACCCAAAAAGCGGGGTTAAACGCGATATTACGCAGTGCTGGCACTATTCCTGACACCAATGTGCAAGTGGTGATTGGTGATACGATGGGCGAATTGATGCTCCTGTATGGTATCGCTGATCTGGCTTTTGTCGGAGGGAGCCTGATAGAACGCGGAGGACATAACCCGCTGGAAGCGGCTGCCCATGCCATTCCTGTTATCATGGGTCCACACACATTCAACTTTAAAGATATTTGTGCCAAGCTGCATAAAGCGGATGGATTGATTACTGTTACGGATAGCCAATCATTAAGTTCAGCTATCAATAGCCTGCTGACAGACGAAGATTACCGACGCTATTACGGCCACCACGCCGCAGAAGTCCTGCATGAAAACCAAGGTGCTCTTCAACGCTTGCTAAAATTACTGGAACCTTACCTCCCTCCAAGGAGCCATTGATGATTGCCAAAAAACGCCTGTCTGTTGTCATGATCACCAAAAACGCCGCTGATGTGATTGCAGATTGCTTGCTTTCTGTGGATTGGGCGGATGAAATCATCATCCTGGATTCCGGCAGTACCGATGCAACTTGCCGAATAGCCAGCGAAATAGGTGCAAAAGTCTACTCAAATGCCCAATGGCCTGGCTTCGGTCGGCAACGGCAGCTCGCGCAATCCTATGCCAACGGTGATTACATCTTTATGATTGATGCCGATGAACGCGTAACGCCAGAACTAAAAGCATCCATTGAACAAATCCTGGCAAATCCTGATGACAATAAAGTCTATAGCTGCGCACGCCTCAATCTGTTTATGGGGCGATTCATGAAACACAGTGGCTGGTATCCTGATAGGGTTATTCGCCTTTATTGCCGTGAACGTTACCAATACAACAACAATCAGGTTCACGAATCCCTTGATACGCAAGGCGTATCTATCGTGACGTTAAAGGGGGATCTGCGTCACTTGACCTGCCGTAACCTGATGGAGTTCCAGCAAAAACAGTTAAATTATGCAAGAGATTGGGCGAAGCATCGCCACGAACAAGGCAAAAAAATCCGTTATTTTTCTATAATCAGCCATACGCTGGGCGCATTTCTCAAAACCTGGCTATTAAGGGCAGGTTTTTTGGATGGTAAGCAAGGTCTGGTGTTGGCAATTGCGAATGCTCAATATACATTCAATAAATACGCTGCACTTTGGGAAATGACTCAAACAAAGGGTAAAAACCACGATGAAAAGAAAAGCGATTTATCCCGGCACCTTTGACCCTATCACTTACGGTCATCTTGATATTGTTACTCGTGCCGCAAACATGTTTGACCATGTTTTATTGGCTATCGCTAATAGTGATAGAAAAAGTCCCATGTTCAGTTTGGAAGAGCGTGTCACGTTGGCAAAAGAAGTCACGGCTCATCTGGAAAATGTCGATGTAGTTGGGTTTAGCGAAATGATGGTCAATTTTGCCAAAAAGCAGCAGGCTAACATCTTAATCCGCGGAGTTCGTTCTGTTTCCGATTTTGAATATGAATGGCAACTTGCCAATATGAATCGACATTTTATGCCTGAGCTGGACAGTGTCTTTTTATTGCCTTCCCAAACGCTGTCTTTCGTCTCATCATCCTTAATCAAGGATGTTGCTCGCCATGATGGCGACGTTTCATCCTTCCTGTCAGAGCCAGTTGCACAGGCAATGCTAAAGAAATTGGGTAAATAATACATTATGCGGGGCAATTACCCTCTGCCCCCAATCCGTTTAATGCTGGCACTGACGACAGAAAAATGTACTGCGTTGCCCCAATTTTACACACTCGATTTTCTCACCGCATACTGGACAAAGTTCACCTTTCTTGCCGTAGACAAACAACTCCTGAGCAAAATATCCCGGTTTGCCATCAGATTGCAGAAAATCCTTCAGTGTCGTGCCACCTTGCTCAATCGAGCGACGTAAAATCTGTTTGATTATATCGGCCAATAGATAGGCTTCTTGCTGCGTTAATGAATTCACGGGGCGTTCAGGCAAGATATGTGCAACGAACAACGCTTCGTTGGCATAGATATTCCCAACACCAACCACAATTTTGTTATCCATCAACCAAGATTTGATAGCTGTTTTTTTATTGCGGGAAACAGTGTAAAGATATTCGCCATCAAATTGCTCAGAAAGAGGTTCAGGACCTAAATGAGCAAGTACAGAGCACTCATCAAGATTGTCGCTCCATAACCATGCCCCAAAACGTCGGGGATCGGTATACCGGAGAATTTTGCCATCGGCCATAACCAAATCGACATGATCATGCTTTGCCGGAGGCTGTTCATCCAACAAGACACGCAAGCTACCAGACATTCCCAAGTGGATAATAATCCAGCCCTCCGGCAACTCAAGCAATAAGTATTTTGCCCGCCGTTGGACACTCAACACTGGCCGGTCTGAAAGTGCCATGATTTGCGCAGAAACAGGCCAGCGCAAACGTGAATTTCTGACCTCAACATATTGGATCACATTACCAACCAAGTGAGGTTCAATTCCCCTGCGACTGGTTTCCACCTCTGGTAGTTCCGGCATACCCACCCCTTGAATAAGTTATCTACGATATTGTCTGAGAATATTGCATCTATAACATCTGTCACGACAAGAAATCCTTATGGAATTTATCCCCCGCTATTTCACTGGCAGATATTGCAAAATACATCATCAATTACCATACTGTGGGTGAAATGCCATTTACGAATTATAATACCGGTTTTCATGTTTCATTTGCAGCCAGATTTAATTGTGATTTACAGAGCATGGAAACTCACCTGATGAAAAGCGCGCACTGGAATAATCTTTCTGCTATCACGCCCATAATTAACTTCGCACGCTGATCCCAGTTAAAACGTTCTGCAACCAGCCGTTGAGAATAGTCAACTTTAGCCATCATTTCAGCGGGATGATTAATCAGCCATTGAATTTGTTCAGCAAAACTCGCTGCATCTTCACTATCAGCAAAATTTACTGCATTTTCATCAACGGCATCACGGATGGAAGGAAAATCAGAAATAACTACAGGTTTACCCATAGCCATATATTCAAAAAGCTTGAGAGGAGAGGTATAGCGACTGCCAATACTGGTTTTCGTCAATGGCAGAACACAAATATCACTACCAGCAATAATCTGAAAGCGTTTTCTGGGTTGGACAAAACCAAGGAAATTAATTTTATCATTGACACCAATCTGTTCAGCAGTCTGTCGCAATCGCTCAATTTGTTCAGTAGTGCCACCAGCAATGTTCAGTTCAACATTATCCAGGTAAGACATGGCTTTTATTACCGTTGGGATACCTTTCCAACGATGCAAGCTGCCCAAATAAAGTACTTTTTTAGGAAGAGTATTGCTGTCATCGTTGCCAGCAAGCGTCTGCTTAGCAGATTCAACCGCCAGCATATCAACCCCATCGGGGGCCACAATAATCGGTGTTTTGACACCGTATTGCTTATAAATATCTTCTCGTAATAGTGAAGTAAGGGCAAAAACAACCTTAGAACCCGCATAAACCTGCTGCTCAATTTTTCTCAGTTTATGATACTTACGTTGGTTTCTACGATTGAGCAAATCATGGGATTCCCTAAAAGACTGAGAAAATACTTCATGGCTTTCAAAGAAATGAGGAATATTTGGATGATTACACAGCAGATGATTCGCCATTTTAATATTGCGGGTAAAAAGGGCATCAACTTGATGCTCTTTAAGCCAGCGCGAAACTTGCAAATAAAACAGTTTCTGAGTATTTAGCGGGAAATACCATTTTCTACGTATATCGTGCAGGGCGATTAGTTCCACAGAAGGCGGCAATGACCTGCCAAGAATCTCCTCAACCTGGCTTTGGCCTTTTGGAGTAATCAGGAAAACACGATGCCCCTGACGAGCAAAAGCATCTACATTCTGCAAAATTTGTAGTGACGCAACCCGATAATCAGGCACAGGATAAGGATCAATATACGCAATTTTCATTATTTTTTATGGCGTTCAATAAACGGCTAGCAGAATGTTCCCAAGTGTACATCGTTTCAATCCTCTGGCGGGCAGATTTCCCCATCTTTTCTCCTCTATCCGGCAAAGATAAAAGATGATTTACCGCCTCAGCAATAGCCATAGCATCACCCGGTGTCACCAAAATGCCAGCATTGCCTTCATTACCAACCACTTCCGGTATTCCACCAATATAGCTGGCAATCACAGGTCGTCCACACGCCATCGCTTCAGCAATAGTGATACCAAATGCCTCATCACCAATACTGGGGAAAACACCGGCATCACCCGCCGCATAAAATTCAGGTAATTGATCATGACCAACAGGAGGGTGAAAAATGACGGATTTTTCTAACTGCAAAGCAGAAACCCGCTTTTTAAGCGATTTTAAATCTTCACCTTCACCAATAATCAATAATTTTACATCTTTGTTCCGCAACAAAGCCATGGCATCAATGGCGACTTTCATGCCTTTCCAGCCAACCAATCTGCCAGCAAACGTTAACAGAAACGTTTTCTCATTGATACCTAATTGAGTTCGGACATCCGAGCCAGATGGTTTGAATTTATCGATATCTACCCCATTATAGATGACGCTGGGAAATTGCTTAAAATGATGCTGAATCTGCCAGGCATTAAAATGGCTACATGCAACCCATGCAGATATTTTTTTACCCAATACCCGATCCCCTTTAAAAAAACTGGTTCCACCACTCATATAACAAAACTGGGTATGGGATGTTTCAGGCATCATTCTGGGCCAGAAAAAATCAAAAGGCTTAGTCAAAATCACCCAATCAAAATTTTCAGCAATAACTGTTGCACGGGCATGACGGGCAAAAGAATAACGTTCAACAATACGTTGGAAGCGGCGTCCAATGTTAAGCACGCGTTCTCTGGGAATAAATGGAAAAGTATGAATAGGGATATTTCTTTCGCCCAATGCAGGCCGAATATCGCCAGTTCCACCGAAAATATGGACTTCATGCCCCGCATCTGTCAGCGCCTTAGCTAACGCCCAAACAGCAGTTTGAATGCCACCGTACGACATGGTAACAGTAACATCGATAAATCCTATCTTCATTGGGTTAATTATCCTTTCATTCATTTTCCAGCAAATTCTGAACAGAATGCCAGACTTGATCGACCGATATTACTGACATTGTATCTTGACGCGTTGCCTGTCGATAATCTACAGGATGTTCAATTACCACTAATTTTGGATGTTGCTGAGGTGCGAGAAAACGTCCTGGATGAAAGCTGTGATACAGAGCAACCATTGGTATTCCCAAGGCCCCAGCCAGATGAGTTGTTCCAGTATCAACGCCCACATACAAATTAAGTTGACTCATGATTGCCGCGTTTTGCCGCATCGTAGTCTTACCCGCTAATGATGAGCATCTGTTTGTGCCCAATTTCTCAGCCAGCATTCGCGCACTTTCCTCACCATCTTTACTGCCTAATAGTAATATATGCGCATGCGGATAATCTCGATAAATATGTTTAGCTAATTCGTAAAAGTGTTCTACAGGCCAATCACGATAGGCTTTTGCTGGAAAACTCTGTAACTGAAAACCAATTTTTAATTGTCGTTCTATCCCTTGCCGTTGAAGAAAATCTCTGGCGTACTCCGCTTCATACAGGCTTACATTATACTGCAAACGCCAATTACTTACTTCAACCCCAAGTGAATCGATTAACAGTGCCCTTTCCTGTTGGGCAGGCATAAGTTCTCCAGGCCTTGCTATAGCATACTCATTTGATGTTTTACCAGGGATATCCGAAAAATAAACGGTCAAATTTGCTACACGTTTGGCATACTGCAATAAGAATTTATCCTGGTCATAGACTAATGCCAGATCATAGTGCCGATGAGAAAACCAGCCACACCACTTAGCCTTGCCTTTTGAAAAATCTTTCAATTTATTAATTAAATCGATATTTTCAAGGATTTCTTTCGTTTTTTTATGCACAAATATATCAATATTTGCCTCTGGCCATTTTTCTTTCAGGGCACGAATAACCGGCGTTATTAGCAAGGTGTCACCAAAACGGGCAATATTGATGATTAGAATATTTTGGGGTTGCATAATAATGAATATTAAATTATCAATCCAAAGATTGGAGCATTTAAGGTACTATACAGTAAAGTGAGTCACTGTTCTATTTACAGTTAATAATCACAACAGGCATTCAAAAATAAAGCTAATGACATTTCAAAGAGTTAATAAAAAGCATCAATGACTCTGCCAATACAGATAAAAATAATATAAACAAAATATTACCGCTTACTTCCTATACTGGAATGAAAAATAGACTCCATTTTTTCTAACATATTATCCATGCCAAATAAGTGAGTTGCCCGTCGCAGTGAAGCCTCTCCCATTTGTAAACGTAGCCCTGCATCATGCATTAATAAATCTAACTTTTCTGTTAATTGTTCGACATTTTTAGGTTCGATAATATACCCTGTATCGCCATCAATTACAGCTTCTGTAATCGCTCCCACCGAGGTAGAGACAACAGGCAATCCACATGCCATTGCCTGCATGATGCCTTGAGGTACACCTTCATTACCAAACGAAGGTAGAGCAAAGATATCCATTGCATTTAAGCAATCAGGAACATCCTGGCGATTACCAAGAAAGATAACACTCTCTGTCAACCCTTCCTGCTGAACCCGCGGCTCTAAATTCTTTCTTTGGGGACCATCTCCCACAAACAGCAATTGCCAATCAGGATAACGTTGATGGAGAATTTTCCAACTATCAAGCAGGTAACGATGGCCTTTCCACGTTCTCATTGTGGCAACAATGCCCAGTGTTGGCTTGTCTTTGATGCCAATACGCTGACGACTTGAGGTCTTACTTTCAGGATGAAAACGTGACAAATCGATCCCTGTCGGCACAGAGGTCATATGAGATAGAGGATAATCATTATGTAAATGCAGATATTGGCGCAGTTTTTCCCCAGTTGTCACAATATGCTGACCAGCGTGCAAATACAACCAACGAGTCGCAATGGATTTTGAAACATGAGTCGAAACATGACGGGTTCGGACTATCGCAGGCATACCTTTTAATGTGGCACATGCCGCAGCCACCAGCCAGGAATCAGTAGAACTATGGGTATTGATTACATCGAACTGGCGACCTTCTGTTTTTAACCAATAACGCATCGCCCGAAGACACGAAAGACGTTTTTTTTCAATTGGGAGCGCGACAACAGGCACACCATAATGATGAGCTTCACGGTAAAGAGTTGAAGTTGGACAACAAACGATAATCACATGGTGTCCGCGCTGTATCATGCCCTGAGATTCTGTCAGGATACGAATTTCCTGCCCTCCCCAACCACACGATGATTCTGTATGTAAGATATTCAAGGTCTTTCTAACCATTTTAGCGCTACACCTGACGGTTCATAATTGAAAAAACGGTAGTATAACTGAACAATGCATAGGTCTACACGCATAACCCAATTTAAAATAAGCTACAGTGGCATTATCAACAGATATAAAAAAACCCAGCATAATGCTGGGCTTTTTATAATTCACTAAAATTATTTAATTTTAGCTTCTTTGTACATAACATGCTGACGAACAACTGGATCGAATTTTTTCATTTCCAGTTTTTCAGGCATAGTACGCTTGTTCTTCGTAGTGGTATAGAAGTGACCTGTACCAGCGGAAGAAACTAGCTTGATTTTATCGCGAATACCTTTAGCCATTTTTCAGCTCCTTAGTACTTCTCACCACGGGCACGCAGTTCGGCCAGAACTGTGTCGATGCCTTTTTTGTCAATCACACGCATACCTTTAGCAGATACACGCAGAGTTACAAAACGTTTCTCAGATTCAACCCAGAAACGGTGAGAGTGCAGGTTAGGCAGAAAACGACGCTTAGTCGCATTTAATGCGTGGGAGCGGTTGTTACCACTCACCGGACGCTTGCCAGTAACTTGGCAGACTCGGGACATGTCTATTCTCCAAAAATCAAATCAGCTCGAGCTTTGTATTGGGTGTGACCGCCTCGTCAGGCTTAGGAGCCCATCTCAGCAAACTTTCTTTACTGAAAATAGGTTACTGAAAAGAACGCCACTGAAAAGACTCACATTTTCCCAGTAAAAAAACTTACTGAGATAGACTCTTCTCGTCAAACCCAAGATCCTCAAAGGTGGCGTAGTATACGCCCTCATTCGCTGATGCTCAAGTCCCGAACAACTAAGATCTGATCGTATCGCGAAAAAACGGCATTAAATCCAACCTCTTTCCATAAATGAGACACAAGATTGCTTACCAATGACGATATGATCCAAAACCTTAACACCAACCAAGTCACAAGCCTCAATAATTTTTTCTGTCACCAATTTATCTGCCAAGCTCGGTTCTGGATTACCGGAAGGATGATTATGAGCCAGAATAATTGATGCGGCATTCACTTTAACCGCCTGTTTCACAATTTCACGAGGGTGAACTTCAACTTTGTTTATCGTTCCTTTAAACATTTCATCATGGCAGATGACTTTATTTTGGTTAGTTAAAAACAGCACCACAAATATTTCCCGATCTTGCCAGGATAATAAATCCTGCAAATAATTCTGGGTTATCGTGGGGCTGCTCATGATATCTTCATGGATAAACTGACTGGAGAAAAACCGTTTTGCCAGTTCAGATATCGCCTGCAATTGGACATACTTGCATCGCCCCATGCCTTTATGTGCACAAAAGTCATCGTAATCCGCGGACAGAAGGTGATAAAGAGAACCAAATGATTTCAGCAAATATTCTGCCATTTGTACGACATGAACCCCCCTGGAACCTGTACGTAAAAAGATAGCCAATAACTCCGCATCCGTTAGGGAAACAGCTCCATAAGCCAATAATTTCTCCGGGGAAGAAGATTTACATGCAACTCATCATTTCTTTCCATTAGCGTTAAATCCATGATACTCCTCCCACCTTCAATATCCTTTGCCCTATATCCCCCCATAACAATGGGTGCTATCAATCAATATTTACTCGCCTGCTATATCCATTCTTCCACTATATTCACACAGTTATATATTCATGCGCCTACATTTACGCACCTACTATCCCATGATGAAAAAATCACCGCCAGCTCGACTTGCGAGGCTTGCGCAGCGCTTCGCAAACTTGCCATTTTTGGCCGGCTAAATAGGGAAGGTTCTCAACGCAATATTTTCTTGTGATAGAATCTTAAGGAATTGCAACTGACATCTGGACAATCAAAATGACAGGATTTTCCGGCAAACCACTTTCTGATAATCCGCTTTCTGGTAAACAACTTTCTGGTAAACAAATAGTCCTTGGAATCAGTGGAGGGATCGCCGCTTACAAAACTGCCGAATTGGTGCGCCGTTTACGTGATTGTGGTGCCCAGGTACGCGTTGTCATGACTCCCGCAGCCGAAGCTTTCATCACTCCACTAACCTTACAGGCAGTATCTGGTCATCCCGTCTCAGATGATCTTCTAGACCCCGCAGCCGAAGCCGCCATGGGGCATATCGAACTAGCAAAATGGGCTGATTTAATTATTCTCGCGCCCGCCACTGCTGATCTGCTGGCGCGCCTGGCCGCTGGCATGGCGAATGATTTAGTCACCACAATCTGCCTGGCTTCCGCTGCATCTATTGCTGTTGCCCCCGCAATGAACCAACAAATGTACCGTGCACAGGCCACCCAAGATAACCTGAAGGTGCTTAAAGAGCGTAATGTATTGATTTGGGGTCCAGATGAAGGCAGCCAGGCATGTGGTGATGTAGGGCCAGGGAGAATGTTGGAACCGATGACTATCGTCGAACAGGCAATACAACATTTCAACACCGAGACAAATCTTTCTGGTCTACGCATCGCTATTACCGCAGGACCAACCCGTGAAGCCCTGGACCCCATCCGTTTCATCAGCAATCATAGCTCCGGTAAAATGGGTTTTTCCATTGCGCAAGCTGCGGCAGAGCGTGGTGCTGAGGTGACATTAATTACCGGTCCCGTTAATTTACCCACACCACAAGGCGTTAAACGCATTGATGTCAGTAGTGCACTGGAAATGGATGGACAGGTTCAAGCTACCGTAACTTCACAGCATATCTTTATTGGTTGCGCGGCCGTGTCTGACTATCGTTTTAAGCAAATCTCAACAGAGAAAATCAAAAAGCAGGGTGATGAAATCACATTTACACTGGTGAAAAATCCTGACATTGTAGCGAGCGTTGCGGCTATGGAAAAAAATCGGCCATTTGTCGTTGGATTTGCAGCCGAAACCCAGAATGTGGAAGAATACGCCCGCGGAAAACTCAAGCAGAAGAATCTGGACTTGATTTGCGCGAATGATGTATCGCTGGCCGGACACGGTTTCAACAGTGATACTAACGCATTACATCTATTCTGGCATGATGGTAGTGTTCATTTACCTCACAGTGGTAAATTACAACTCAGCCACCGCTTATTAGACGAGATACTCAAACGCTATGATGAAAAAAATCGACGTTAAAATCCTTGATCCCCGCATCGGGCAAGAATTTCCTTTACCGACTTATGCTACACCTGGCTCTGCGGGTTTAGATTTACGTGCTTGTCTGGATAATGCAGTGGAACTGGCTCCTGGCCAAACCGAACTTCTGCCAACTGGGATTGCTATCCATATTGCAGATGAACAGTTGGCGGCAGTTATTCTCCCCCGCTCTGGTCTGGGTCACAAACATGGCGTTGTTCTGGGTAATTTAGTGGGACTTATCGATTCAGATTATCAGGGACAATTGATGGTTTCAGTTTGGAACCGTGGTGATAAAACTTTCATCATCGAACCAGGCGAACGCATCGCCCAGATGGTTTTTGTACCCGTTGTACAGGCCGAATTTAATTTGGTTGCAGATTTTGAGACGAGCCAGCGCGGCAATGGTGGATTTGGCCATTCCGGTCGTCAATAACTTTCCATAAGGCCTGATACCGTCAATCGATTTTCATATTTTTTGCCCACAATGTTTGTGACAACAATAGTTTTTGACAGCAATAACGTTGTGGCAAAAAATAGCTGGATTTGTTTTGCTGTTTTAGCAGGGGTCTTACCAGACATGGCAGAAAAAGAACGTACAAAAAAGAAAAATAGGCGTGAGGAAATTTTGCAGGCACTAGCACATATGCTGGAATCCAGTGATGGCAGCCAACGTATTACTACTGCAAAACTTGCCGCAAACGTTGGTGTTTCTGAAGCAGCCCTTTACCGTCATTTTCCGAGCAAAACCCGGATGTTTGACAGTTTGATTGAGTTTATTGAAGATTCCTTAATTTCTCGTATCAATCTGATCCTGCAAGATGAAAAAGACACCATCACACGTATTCGGTTAATTCTCGTCCTGCTTTTGGGTTTTGCAGAAAGGAATCCGGGGCTGACCCGTATTATGACTGGTCATGCCCTCATGTTCGAACAAGACAGATTGCAAAATCGCATCAACCAGCTATTTGAGCGAATTGAAATGCAACTTCGCCAAATTTTAAAAGAGAGAAAAATCCGTGATGGACGAGGATTCGCTCATGAAGAATCTGTGTTGGCATCACAGTTACTGGCGTTTTGTGAAGGGATGCTTTCCCGTTTTGTTCGCTCTGAATTTCGCTATCGCCCGACAACTGAATTTGAAGTACGCTGGCCATTGATATTGACCCAACTGCAATAATCTAATCCACTACAATAGCTTATCGCAGTATCGTAAGTTCATATCCTTATACAGTGAATGATAACGTGCGGATTTTTTATTGAGTTGTGTTAATATGTTCCAGCTCATTGAGTTCACTACTAAGTGACTTAATAATGGCATCATTGTCACAATCCTTACCATATAGATAGATGCCATTTCTACTACTCACCCCGCCCATCCTTGGGCGAGGGATTTTTTTCGCTCAACCCAATTCTAGTTAGGTTACTAACGAGCCACGTTTTCCAGCCATCAAATACCGTATTCTTTGCGATAAGCTTCCACCGCTTCCAAATGGGATTGCATCTCTGGATTTTCGCGTAAATAACTCACCAAATCATTTAAAGTAATAATGGAGAAAACCTGACAATGGTAGTCATGCTCAACTTCTTGAATCGCCGAAAGCGTTTCACGCCCACGTTCCTGACGATCCAGACACAAAATCACACCGGATAACGTTGCGCCATGTTGTTTAATGATTTCCATCGACTCACGGATCGCCGTACCTGCGGTAATGACATCATCCACAACCACAACATTACCTTGCAGAGGGCTACCAACCAATGATCCACCTTCGCCATGATCTTTAGCTTCCTTGCGATTAAAGCAATAAGGCATATCGATATCATGATGTTCAGCTAATGCCACTGCGGTAGTGGTTGCAATCGGGATGCCTTTATAAGCCGGTCCAAACAGCAAATCGCACTGAATTCCGCTATCTAGCAACGCTGCTGCATAGAAACGACCAATCAACGCCAAGTCACGTCCGGTATTAAACAGGCCCGCATTGAAAAAGTATGGGCTTTTGCGACCCGATTTCAGCGTAAATTCGCCAAATTTCAGCACCTGCTTTTCCAGTGCCAGCTCAATAAATTCGCGCTGATAGGCTTTCATTGGAGTTTCTCCTCTTTGATCTCTTGTCATTCATTACTATTTATTGCAGGTAAATTTATTACAGATATAAAAAAGGCGACTCTTCAGCCGCCTGATTTATTTATTATTTTAATGGATCTTGTTCTAACACATCTCGCTGTGCTTTGAAAATCGTATCCAATCCCTCTTTTGCCAATGAGAGCAGTGAGAGCAACTCATCATGGCTGAACGGTTCACCTTCTGCCGTACCCTGCACTTCAATCATTCTGCCATCATCCATCATGACGATATTCATATCAGTTTCAGCCGCAGAGTCTTCGACATATTCCAGATCACAACGTCCTTCACCCTCAACGATGCCAACAGAGACTGCCGCAACCATTGCTTTTAGTGGGCTTTCTTTCAGTTTGCCTTGCGCAACCAGCTTATTTAGGGCATCGACCAGTGCCACACAAGCGCCAGAAATAGCCGCAGTACGAGTACCGCCATCCGCTTGAATCACATCACAATCCAGCGTAATAGTAAATTCACCCAGCTTTTTTAAGTCGATGGCAGCACGTAATGAACGTGCAATCAGACGTTGGATTTCCATCGTGCGGCCTGTTTGCTTGCCTTTGGCAGCCTCGCGCGCATTACGGCTATTGGTCGCCCGTGGCAACATGCCGTATTCAGCGGTGATCCAGCCTTGTCCCTGGCCTTTCAGAAAACGGGGAATTCCTTCTTCAACGGAGGCATTACATAACACTTTGGTATCCCCAAACTCCACCAGAACAGAGCCTTCCGCATGTTTGGTGTAATGACGGGTCATTTTAATAGGACGCACCTGCCCTGCTGACCTTCCTGCTGGACGCTTTCCTACTAAGCTCATAGTGTGATCTCCGTTGTTCGTACATTTTAGGGGCGCATTATACGGCCTAAAGCGGTGAATGCCTATCCTGCATCTACACGGGGCGCTATAATCCGCACATCATTTTATAAATTGGGAACGAATTATGATCCGTAGTATGACTGCTTTTGCACGGAGAGATATCAGGGGAGATTGGGGTAATGCAGCGTGGGAATTGCGTTCTGTCAATCAACGTTACTTAGAAACCTATATTCGCCTGCCAGAGCAATTCAGAAGCCTTGAACCTGTCATCCGTGAGCGCATTCGTTCCCGTCTGACGCGCGGCAAAGTGGAATGTAACCTGCGTTTTGAGCTGGATACCCTTACCCAAGGTTCTTTGATTCTGAATGAAAATCTGGCAAAACAACTGGTTGAAGCAGCAAACTGGGTTAAACAGCAGAGTAATGAAGGTGAAATTAATCCGGCAGATATCTTACGCTGGCCGGGCGTGATGTCTGCTGAAGAGCAAGATTTAGACGCTATTAGTGCACAATTGTTAGCGGAATTGGATTTGACGCTGGATTCTTTTATCCAGAGCCGTGAGAGCGAAGGACAAGCGCTCAAGACACTGATTGAACAACGTTTAGATGCGGTAACTGTAGAAGTGGCTAAAGTTCGAGAACAAATGCCGGCAATCCTACAATGGCAGCGCGAGCGCTTACAGTCCAAGTTGGAAGAAGCACAAATTCAGTTAGATAATAACCGCCTTGACCAGGAGCTAATTTTATTAGCCCAGCGTACTGATGTAGCAGAAGAGTTGGATCGTCTGGATGCCCATGTCAAAGAAACACGTAATATCCTGATGAAAAAAGAAGCCGTCGGCCGCCGTCTGGATTTTATGATGCAAGAATTTAACCGCGAATCGAATACATTGGCTTCAAAATCAATTAATGCAAATGTGACAAATTCTGCAATTGAGTTGAAGGTACTGATTGAACAGATGCGCGAGCAGATTCAGAATATCGAATAGCGTTTCTTAGCGAATCACAACATACAACATATCACAAAGCCAGAAGATACCTTGTATTGACTGGCTTTTTTACTATCAGGGCATTGCAGAGCGAATCACAGTAGCGCATGATTGGCGTGTACTCAAAGGTGTACCCATAGCACATTAAGAAAACCACTTTGGGGTGACCGAGTTTATCTCACGTAACCAATTCAGTCGTTTTGCCGATTGGTATGACGAAAATAGCCGTCCTCTCAATATGATGGGCTTTCGTCGTGTTGAAAAAGGCACTGGCAATCAAGAACCCACCATTCAATTTTATGTTTTACCCACGGCGTGGAAAGATATGAGGGTTATCGACAATGAGAGTATTAAAAGTTTATTGCCCAGAGTGCGGTGAGCAGGCAACAATCAAAAAAATCAAAGTGGAAGGATTGGATAACATACCGGAGATTTACTGTTGTTGTAATGATGTTGAATGTGGTCATACATACGTTTTAACCATGCGTTTTTCACATTCGATACGCCCTAGTAAGTTGGTACAAGATCCAAGTAATCATGTATTGAAGTTGTAATCACCTGAGAAATAGCATCAATAATTGTCTGGAGCAGAACGCTAACAGTGAAAATAAATTTTTCACACGATTTCAGTTTACATTTCCTCTAACCCCGTATAAAAACTGACTTTTTAGTTTTTATGTTGGGTTTCCTACCAAGTAAAAATCTCACGTAAAATAGAAAAATCATTTTATTTCAAATAAATACAATCAACGCACGAGAGTTCAACTGAATAAGAGACTGAAATTTATTGAAATTCTTTTCACTCATTTCAGTTTGGAATTTTCCTCACACAGTCAGTATTGGCGCGGTCTGGTGATTTGGTTTGTAGAATTTTAAAACTGAAAAAAGTTTTTGATCTAAAACGTGCAGGCGGGCGCGGTGTAGTGCGTTTTACGTGGGTTTACGTTATTTCGTGGGGATTACGATGTTGGGTTCCACCAAGTAAAAATCTCACGAAAATAGAAAAATCATTTTATTTCAAATAAATACAATCAACGCACGAGAGTTCAACTGAATAAGAGACTGAAATTCTTTTCACTCATTTCAGTTTGGAATTTTCCTCACACAGTCAGTATTGGCGCGGTCTGGTGATTTGGTTTGTAGAATTTTAAAACTGAAAAAATTTTTTGATTTAAAACGTGCAGGCGGGCGCGGTGTAGTGCGTTTTACGTGGGGTTTACGTTTATTTCGTGGGGATTACGTGGCGTGGGTGTATGTGGTGACATGTTCCAAATGAACCCATCTAGACCGCAAAATTATATCTGCGTAGCCTAGAGTGCGATTGGTTGCGTTATATGAAGATGTAAAAAGTCGCACTTAAAGGTAATCCGTACCGAGATCTCGATTGTTGATTAAGCAGCCAAAATATGTACAATTAATATGTACATATTTGGAGGCATATTATGCGTACATATACATCAACCCAAGCACGAGCCAATATTTCAGAAGTATTGGATGCTGCTACCCACGGCGAACCTGTTGAAATTACTCGTCGAGATGGCAGCTCAGCTGTCGTTATCAGTAAGGCAGAATTCGAGGCATACCAGAATGCCAAACTGGATGCAGAGTTTGATTCTATTATGCAGCGTCATGGGCATACGGTAGAGGCACTGACAAACCGATGATATGGGTCAGTGCACAGGAGGTTATCGCTTTTCATGACCGTATATTGCAGCGGCTTCCGGGCGTTGCCGGAATGCCTGATTCTGGCAGGGGTGAGGCACTCATCTATCGAGTGCAAAACCGTACCCACTACGAAGATGTAACAGACATCTTTGAACTTGCAGCCACCTACTGGGTTGCTATTGCTCGCGGTCATATCTTCAATGATGGTAATAAGCGCACAGCATTTTTCGTTACCATGACTTTTCTTTACCGTAACGGCATTAAGATCCGTGATAACGACAATACACTAGAAAACTTAACGGTAGAAGCTGCCACAGGTGAGAAGACCGTTGAGCAATTGGCGCAACACCTGCGCGAATTGGTGGACTAAGTTGATCCAAGCTGCAAAACATAATCACAACTTACTATTTATGAGGATGAGTGAACAGATGCGCGAGCAGATTCAAGAATATGCGGGTTAGACAATCAAGAACAAATCATAAAGCCAGTTAATACAAGCTATTACTGGCTTTATATATTTTATTCTATCCAAATGAACCATCTAGACCTCGAAATTGTATCTGCGTAGCTTAGCGTGCAATTGGTTGCACGAGAGGAAAAAAAAAGGAGAAAGAACCGACGAATATCATGGTATAGGAAAAAAAATGCACGAAAGACAAGTGATGTGATGAATGAACCCATCAGAGATGATGCGTAGGTCCAAATGAACCCCTTAGCGTGCAATTGGTTGCATCGTATGAGGATAAAAAAAAGTCGCGCGTAAAAGTAATCCGTACCAGATCCCTGTTGTTGAATAAGCACACAAAAATCACACAAAAAAAACGTACAATTTATATGTATATCATGTATAAAAAAACGTACAATTATATGATACATAACAATGAAATTGCGAAAACACATCAACAATAGATATGGCGAAAACAGCCATTGTTGCCACTGCTCTTGGGCCAACAGGATCAGACTAAAAAGAGGGGAGGCCAAACAGTCAATACTAACAGCGACTGTACTTCTGGGAGGGAGTATTATTGCAGTGGCAGGTATTGTATTCCTTGTTGGTTTAGGTTTAGGTTTAGTGTGTAGCTTTTGGATTAGATTATTTTGATAAAAAATACCAGAATCACTGGTAGCAGAAGGATTAACAGATAAGACTCTGTCGGGATAATCAGGACTGCCATCTGTGCCTTTTCTTCAGATATCCTTTGACATATGGGAAATTATTAACATCAAATATCCTTAGTTCTTATTTATGATATCAATCACCACTATTATGCGGATATCTCCCATCACACGTAATCAAGAAAACGGCATTACTTTTTTA
The DNA here is from genome assembly GCF_056632175.1 of Xenorhabdus sp. SGI 60. NCBI lineage: Bacteria > Pseudomonadati > Pseudomonadota > Gammaproteobacteria > Enterobacterales > Morganellaceae > Xenorhabdus > Xenorhabdus sp. SGI 60. Next base: position 4,169,641 of record NZ_CP196860.1, read on the forward strand.
TGATAATGCCGTTGATAATAAATTTATTCCTCTGCCTTAATTTTTGCTGATTGGTATGCTGTTAATAATGCCAATATCGGTGCAATGGAGAAGAGTAAAAATAGCCAATGAGAAGAAGAAGCTGCCCCTTCAATTCCCCCTGGCTGATAAAATCCAAACAAATTGACGGTCATTCCCCCCAATGCAGAACCAAAAGCAGAGGCAAATAACTGTATAGTGGTAATAGATGAACCGGCAATGTTTTTATCCGCATCACGGGAAGCCTGTAAAATGAGAGTCAAAATATGAGGCCAGCCGAATCCAACCCCGAAGCCAAATATCCCCAATCCCAAGATTATCGGTAGTATAATCTGCCACTCCCCTGCCGACTGAGATGGCAACAACACAAGCAATACCAACATGCCAACCAACATGAAGACAGGACCACTGACAATTGCAAACCGCATCTTTGTCCCTTTCCAGCTAGCACTGAGTATTTCTCCTATAGTCCACCCCATTGCCACGGAAGCAACCATGTAACCAGAAGCCAAAGGGGATTGCCCATGCAGAATTTGCAAAAAATAGGGAATAAAAACATCCCCCGATAAACCCACTACCAATAGAAATATGGTAGTGAATAAAACCAAATGAGGAGAACGTAAACTTAGGGAATTTCCAGGCAATAATCTTACTGAGGCTCGGCGCTCATAGATGATCAATAAAAAGATTAATATTACAGCCGCAACAATGCCGAGAATGTTGAACCGAACATCCGGTGACAAACTGCCTGAAGAAACCGTCAGTACCGCCGCTGACAATAGGATCAATTGCACAATGGGCAATGCTGTTTTGGTTTTATTCTGCGCTTCTGTTTTAGGTAAAATAAGGTAGGTAAATACGGCATAACATAGAGTAATGGGAAGCATGATGCCAAATGCGTAACGCCATGCATCCATTTCAGCAAAAACACCGCCAATGGCTGGCCCTATTAAAGTTGCAATTCCCCACATCCCCGAAACCAACGCTATAGCTCGCGGCCAAAGTGATTGAACAAATACGAGATTAATCATCAAATAGGAAAGGGCAAACAAAAATCCCCCGCCAAGGCCCTGAATAGTTCTTCCAACCAGCATCACGTCCATTGTCGGTGCAAGAGTACAGAGTAAGCTGCCGATAAAAAAAACCAGTGATGCAACCAGATAAGCATTTCTTGCGCCCAAGGCACTCAACAATCTCGCAGAAAGAACGGAACCAATAATCGATGCCACGACAAACAATGTCGTATTCCAGGCATAGAGGTTCAATCCGCCAATATCATTGACAACAGAAGGCAGAATAGTAATCGCAATTAAGGTATTAATTGCCATCAATACCACGCCCAGTGAAAGTGCTATCGCACTTGGAGCATTTTTGCTGGAAAACAGATCCCTCCAGCGGCTTTCCTCAGTCATTATCATAATTTTTGCCCTGAACACAGGTTGAGTTGTGAAAAGTCTTACGCTAAATTAAACAAGATAAATCTTGGAATAAATTAATGTCGGGATCAACAATATGTCAAGCGATGACTTGGAAAATAGTACAATCGTAGGGCAAACAGTGAGTGATAAGCTATTAATGCTGTTAAAAACTCAAGGCGCCTTACAAGCCTCTGATGCCGGCAAATTATTGGGAACGACTGGAGAAGCCGCCCGTCAACAATTTGTGAAATTGGCTAAAGAGGGATTAGTTGAAGCAAAATCAGAAACGAGGGGAGTTGGGCGTCCAGTACAGCTTTGGCATATCACAGAGAAAGGCCATACCAAATTTCCTGATGCCCATGCAGAGTTAACAACGCAGCTAATCTCGATTATTCGTAATCAGTTGGGTGAAGATGCTATGGATTTGATTATCAGCGCCCGTGAAAAAGAGGCTTTTTCCAACTATAAAAAGGCGATGGAGGGTGCTACAGGGTTACAGGAGAAGGTTGAGCGCCTTGCCTCGATTCGCTGCCAAGAAGGTTATATGGCTCATTATTCTGTTGAGGAAAATGGCACTATTCTGTTTTTTGAAAACCATTGCCCAATTTGTGCCGCTGCCAAATTGTGTCAGGGCTTTTGTCGGACAGAGCTGAAACTGTTTCGGGAGATCCTGCAAGCCAATGTGGAAAGAACCGAATATATCCTTAGGGGTCACCGACGCTGCGCTTATCGCATCACCGCCGCACATTCTTAATATAACGGAAGGCTTCACGAATAGCGCCCTATCGTCATAGTATATCGATAACACATCCCTTCTGTCAGTGACATCACCGACAGAAGGGATAACATTATTCCTTACCTGCCGCTTCCAGCTGCTGGTAAATATAATGCTTATAACTCTCTACCAGTGCACTATCCTGACAATCATTCAAGACACCATTACATAAATGGCGCATGATCATATTCGCTTGGTAAAACGCTGGCGCTGGCAAACGGGCACGCTCCAAAATTATTCCGCCGAGGAAGGAGATATCCGTCAGTTTACCCGTTGTTATTGACGCTCCCTGTTTCAGGTTATCTCGCAACGTAAACTGAGTCACATGTGCCGGATCAGGTAGCGGAGAATTATAATGTTCAAAATTGATGTTTGGTTGATGATCACCAAAATAGAGGAAAATGGTGGGTTTGGCGCGATTGGCAACGAATTCACTGAAATCCCTGATGGCAGGATCAGATGCCACGATTTTTGCCATGTAATGGCTAAACTTACCTGCCGCCGTTGCAGGGCTAACTTTGTCAGTCAAACCATAATCATCATGATGGCTCTCTTCATAAGGACCATGTTCATACATAGTCAGAGAGAAAATAAAAATCGGTTTGTCTGTTTCCTTAGCCAAGATATTTTTCACATAAGACAACATATCTTGTGTCGGGATTTTCCACAAATTTTCATCCATATCAGCGGGATAACCTAACTCCTGCGGTTGGATAATGCGATCAACGCCCAGTGTCTTGTAAGCATGTCCCGCATGGTAAGCAGACTTATTAAACGGTGTCAGAACAACCGTGTAATAGCCGTTGTCTTTCATTGCACGGAACAGGCTGTTTTTCAGGTGATCAACGACAAAATAAAATACCGCGTTTTTACGTGAACCAAAATCATCCGTATTCAATCCGGTTAAAACGGAGAATTCAGATAACCAGGTTCCACCACCAAAGGTTTGTACCCTGAGTGGACTTTGGGCACTGACACCTGCATCACGCCGGAACATGTAAAGATCGGGCAACTGCACATTGGCAGGTAATTGGTAAATATGGGGATTGACAGTAGACTCTTGCAGCAATACAACCATATCGGGTTTCACCTCTGACTGAGGTTCAGGCAGCATCACTTGTTTCGCCTGTTGCAAGAAATAATCAGCAGATGAGCCAAATTTCGGTGGCTGATATTGCGCATCCGAGGCAGACATCACCATATTGGTCACCGTTCCCCGCCCCTTCGGCAATTCCCCTTGCCATTGAGCATGATAGACACTAACCGTTAGGTTGACATCCCAGGCACTCACAACCATCAAAACGATACTGGCGAAGCGCCATTTGATCCCAGGCGCAGAAGGCACTACTTTCCAGCTCAATATTATGTTGAATATCAACCAGATAAACATCGCCACTACAGCGATACCTGCCAGCCAATAGTGGCGCAAAGTCTCTTGATTTGAAGGATCTAACATAACATTCAAATCAGAAAACATCAGTTGTTCTTTGTAGTAATGGATTTTTATCTGGTTGAGGAATTTGAGGGTAATAAATAAGGTGCCAGTGAACACTGCCGAAAATAACCAGCGTGCTGAAACTAAAAAAGCCAGGCCAAAGATGATGCCGAATACGCCGACAGACACCAGTGCAGGATAAATATCTCCACCTTTCTCAAACACTAATATCAAGGAAGCAATCAACAACAATCCAAGATAAATCCTCGAGATTATCTTTTTTTTCATACTCTATTAAATTCCACACATGAGTTCAGTTTGTCAACCCGATGAAAAATAGCACAGATTGTCAGAGATACTGTAAATAAAATGGTGACTGCCCCCGTCCCCGCTCTATCGGGCGAGGCGGCCAGGCGCGGCTCTTCCCACTTCACAGGCCGCGGCTTGTGCGACGAATTTCTTGCTGAGAATAACCAAGAAGCTCATCCAATTCTATCTCCAGCGGAATGGCATTGCCAAATCCTATCGATTTCAAGTTACAGACCACAAAGCAGCAATCTGGAAATAACGTGGATAAATTTCAACACAAACTTACTGCCTTCACAAAAATTCAGGTTAGACTGTTGAATAATAGTAAAGGGGAATGGTGGATATGACAGCGTGATAACCAGCACTCTTCTTGGTTGAAATATAGATATATTGAAGATATTGAAGAGGTTGATAATGAAATTAACACCTGAAAAATTGCTATCTGCAATAGAAAAATACGCCCATACTCCCGATAAACAGCGCTCCTTAACGCCAAAGCAGATACAGTGGTTTTCCGATCCAGAAAACGTCTTCTTATTGATTAGCCTGGTGCTAGCGCTGCCCAAGGAAGCGATGACGGAGATAGGGGACAGCATTAACCATTGGCTTGAAGTTGCCATAGCGGAACTTGCATTAACAGCAAACAAATTGCCTGCTGAGACCAAACAGCAGCTTGAAGAAGTTATTGAGCAAATTTTGGTTTATACCAAAGAAGAATTCGAGATTAATAGTGAATGCGTATTATTATGTGTATCAATCCTGAAAAGAAATCAGTTTCATATCAAAACTGACATCACCCAGCTACTGGATGCCCCCCAATATCCTGATAACACCAACATAGCGACTTTCCCTAAAAAATCCTTAAACTTAAATCAACTGTTTAAGCAGTTTGAAATTCATTCTGGTATTGAATTTGTTGACTTTTTTGAAAGCGGGCTTTCCGTCGTTCCTCATGAAGCCTTACCTCATCTATTGTCGGAAGTCGCCAAGCATTCATGGGGTATAGATGCCCTGCTATTACTCACCCAATACTTTGAAGAACCCATTGCCCTTGCCTGTGCGCAAGCATTGGACGATTGCCCTTCCTCTGCATGGGAAAATTTATCCTACCTGCAACTTGTCAATCTGTGTGCACGTTTTAACCGCCATCCTGCCATTCATTCCTGTTTTAAACGCTGGAAAAAAAAGGCGATGTCGCAACACAATAAGGCGCGGGAAACAGCGAAGATACACGAATTATACGTCACTCACGTTGATGGAAATGACTGTGCCAGCATGATGATGACAATCACACTGGATGGTCAAGGATATCAAACGAATATGATGCTGGATTTCAAATCTGGTATCCGCGAGAGCTTACTGAATATTGATCCTGAGAGTACAATCCCCGAACTGATTGAAGAGTTGGGCAATAATGAAGCTTATGTTGACTTTACTCCGGTCTCCCCCGACTGGCTGCAACAGATTTTACCGTGGATACTTTCAGTTCAACAAAATAAAAACACACCACTCGATCTCAACTCACTTTATTGGTTGTCACAACTTCCCGTCGAATGGACACAGCCAGAAGCATTTGAACTTGAACACTGGAGCCAGAAGTTCGATTACCAAGTTAATCCGAAACGACAGGATCAAAATCGCCTTGGCATCACCATGGGTTCATCATTAATACTGTCTTGGCTGGCGCCGGAAGAATGCTTGTTGAAGGCGAAAAAACCCAGGGACTTATTGAAGCTCTATTATTATGCAAACCGCGAGCTATTTATTGAACGTCTGACTTATTCCGCGGCAATCGAACAATACAGATTGCCACCACAAGCGCCATATCTGGTAGAGCAATATTTAGATTTGGCTTATGCCCTGAGAGACCCTGCGTTAAATCGCAAGAGATTTGCTTTATTTGATATGTTGGCTGAACTCAGTTTTGAATATTTCTACATGGAGCAAGAGGAAGAGATTGAACCGCAAGGTTTGGTTCTTAAAGTGAGTTTATTCGATGCAATGCCAGCCGTATGGCGCCGGATCCGTGTCAGCAATCAGCTAACACTCAGTGAATTTCATGATGTGATACAAACGGCCATGGGTTGGGAAGATGCTCATCTATTCAGTTTTAGTTTTGCAGGAATCGACATTCCAGAAGAACATTATGACCAAATGTGCATCGGTGCATTTCTGGAGGAAGCTGGGGATGAATTCAACTACCAATATGACTTTGGCGATGATTGGTTCCATCAAATAACAGTAGAGAAAGTCCTGCCAAAAGATATTATCCAGCCGGAAGTGACCGCAGGTAATGGCATGTGTCCGGCAGAAGATTCTGGTGGCATTTGGAATTGGAACTATTTGCTCAAGTTGAGAAAAAAGAAACTCCTGACTGAAGATGAAGCAGAACAATTAGAGCTTGTGGGATTATCCCCAAGTGAGTCGCTGGAACCTTTTGATAAACAGCAGGTTAATAAGAAACTCAAGGTATTCATCAATCACTAAAAGTCAATAAACCGGAGGAGAAAACGGCCTCCGGTTTCCTCCACCTTTCTGAGAACGACGATATAACCTGAATTCCGTTTAGTCGACTGGAACATCTACCTGAATAAATTCAGCATGGTTTCTTCCATTTAAGGCAGTAAGCAATCACACCACCTAAAACGGTAACGCGATACAATATCAGTTCCGTGTTTCTTAGCATCCTGTATAGCCTTAAACCGACTCTGGTAAACAATTGTCAACATGATCTACCCGTCAAAATGCGCACACTTAAACCGACTCTGATTGCAACAATCAAATAATAACGAACATTGCAGCCATTATGTGACCACAATGCAAAGTTTATCAATTATTAAAATACCTTTTATAACAAACGATTACAAACAAGACAGAGTACACAAAATACCCTGCCCTAAACTCACTCTTTCTCTTTTTGCTGCTCTTGTTTCACCGTTTCACGATACCAATGTGGATGGGTCAGGGTTTTGTCACGTTTGGCAAAACCACTTTCATCCAGTTCATAGTGCCATGTCGTTTTATCGTACTTGCGATTTTCAGCATCATAGCCACTGAACAGCGCATCCTCGAACGAAAAATCTTCCCGCACAATCAGGCTGGCATTGGTGATTGGTGATATATTATCCACATAAACAGTATTATGAATCAAACTACTGGGGAATTCATTAATGAAAAATAAAAGGCCAGAAAATGAGTTAACTATGGAGAGAATCAGCGGTGCATCTCGCACCAATGTACAACAAAAAAATGCCAAACAAAGCGACCTATTGGGCAGTCCAACGCCAGATTGGGTCGCTGAGGAAGTACCTGTTGCATTGGTCTACAACGGTATTTCCCATGTCGTGATGATGACCAGCCCGAAAGATCTCGATCATTTTGCTATCGGGTTTTCCTTATCGGAGGGGATCATCATGTCTCCACAGGAAATCAGGAGTATTGATTCGACAACGAGCTGTCACGGTGGTATTGAACTTCACATTGAACTTTCCAGCCGCCGTTTTGCGGGATTGAAAGAGCGCCGACGCAATATGACTGGGAGAACGAGTTGCGGTATTTGCGGCACAGAACAACTCGCAGAGATCTTACGCCCAATTACGCCCCTGCCCTTCACCCAAACGTTTTCACTCTCCTACCTTGATGCTGCACTTGCCCAATTACCGCATGTTCAGGAAATCGGCGCGCTCACTGGCTGTACCCATGCAGCGGGTTGGATCGATCCAGAGGGCAAATTACTTGGTGGCTGCGAAGATGTTGGGCGCCATGTTGCACTGGATAAGTTGCTGGGAATGCGGGCAAAAACAGGCTGGCAACAAGGAGCTGTGTTGGTCTCCAGCCGTGCCAGTTATGAGATGGTGCAAAAATCAGCTAACTGCGGGGTCGAAATTTTATTTGCCGTTTCTGCCGCAACCTCACTCGCCATTGAGGTCGCACAGAAATGCAACCTGACGTTGATCGGATTTTGCAAACCAGAAAGAGCGACAGTGTATACCCATCCTCAACGATTACTGAATTAATTGAAGTAGTGGAACAACCAAAAATCAACCCCATCCAAAAATAGCAAATTAATTTCAATTAGTTGATTTAAAAAATTTTGTAAGAAATAAAACCCAACAAATTATAAACATAAAAATAACTTATTATTTACAACGCTGTTTATCCAGCATACATTTTAGTTGCTGTATATTTTTTGTGCATTATTTTCACACAAAAAGCTCAGGACGTTCTTATGAAAGGAGAATAAAATATTCAATACCTTGTGAGGTTTCACATGAAAAAGATCAATGTATTAATCGCCATGATAGGCGTTCTCGGATTTACTACACAGGTTCAGGCAAAATTTGGGTATGGTATAAGCCAGCAAGAAACCAACCCACATATTATAATCGGAGAGGTAAAAGGTGAGCCAGCCCTGGGTATCACTTTGCCTCTAGTAAAAGATAAATTACTTCCTGCCTCCGAACTGAAAAAGAAAGCCACTCTCGACAATAATGGTATCTACCATTTTAAATATAGTAATATACTAATCGAAAGCCAATATATCGATATCGGTCAGGTTCCCAACGCAGAAGTTTATTTTGGGGAATGGGCACAGAAAACAGCCGATAAATCAGATGTTACCCACACAGTTTTTTATGCAGGCGAAGATGTGACAACCAATTTGCCAACTGGCGGTACTGCGGCCTATACAGTAAAAGGTCTGAGCCAGTATAGCGGCAACAATCTCCTCTCCGGCAAACTTACCGCAAACTTTGGTACCAAAAAACTGAATGGTTCGCTGAGCAATAACTCACTCAATATTGGTATTGATGCCAATATCAATGACAATGCCGGTTTTTCAGGTAAAGCCACAGCCAACGGTAGTATTAATGGCATTACTGATGGAAAATTCTTCGGTAATGCCGCCTCCACTCTGGCAGGATATGCCAAATTTGATAGCGACAGAAACAAGGATACTGCTTTCGGCGGTGCTAAAGAATAATCATTAATTCCCAGAAAACGGTGTCATTTTAGGCACTGTTTTCCTTTTCATCTTCCTTACCCTATTTATTTCCAAACTGTTTATTTCAAATAAATATGGGCCTTATGAATCGGGTTTCGCTATGTCTGACCGAAAAAAAATGATTGAAAAGAGAAAATTTCCAATATTACTCATATTGTTAATATCACTGCTGAACTCATTTTTCTCCCCGGAAGTTTGGGCCAATGAAGATATTAACCACAAAATTTGGCAAGAAGCACGATATAACCAACAACACAACCAACGGAGCAATGAAGCCAGTTTAATTATACCAAACACTATTTCTACACAAGATGGGACAAATAATCTTAAAGAGATTAGTCGGGCACTGTACCTTGCCATTAACCATCAGCAATGGCAACACGTCAAACGTCTTCTGCCGATTTATCAAAAAACTCCCGGGTACGATCCATTTCTCATTGATTTTGCCCAAGGTGGATTAGCACGTATTGAAGGGAATTTGGCACTTGCTACCTCTTATTATCAAAAGATCTTACGTCAAAAACCGAATTTTACCCGTATCAAACTGGAACTGGCCCGCGTTTATTTTGAAGACCACAAAAACCGGGAATCTGCACAGCTATTTAAAGAAATCAGTAAACAATATCAGTTACCAGAAGTGGTATTGAAAAATATCGATAGATATCTGGCAGCAGTAACCCAAAGAAATGGCTGGAACGGTTCGCTTTCATTTGGCTATACCTATGACGACAATATCAATATGTCGCCAAACCAAAAACCGATCTGCCTGCTTTACAACGAGGGAAAGTGCGTAATTGAACGGCAAGTACCAAAGCCTGTCAAAACATGGGGGAGACTTACAATGCAACCTTAAGCCGACGTTACCAGCTTGCCGGCCATCACGGCATTTTTGGCCGTGGCTTGGTATATGGTGAAAATTATCGCAACGATCATGATGAAAATGAAAATATGTTCCAGTTGTTCAGTGGCTACAGCTATAAAAGCTGGAACCATGATTTCTCCTTTGGCCCTCTGTTTGAATATCAACAGCGTGCAGGAAATACCGCATACCATGCTATCGGCGCTAAAATGGAATGGCAGTGGGCTGTCAGTGAAAGAACCACTCTCAATGTTGAACTTGGACATAAAAAATTGCGTTACCAACCACTTTACAGCTGGAAAGATAACGAACTTTCCTCAGCCTATCTCAGCCTATCCCATGCCATCAGTGAAAAATTAATTCTGTTTGGTGGTGGCAACTGGAGCTATCAGCATAATCAACAACCAACATCTCGTTATCAACAATGGGGAGTCAGTGCGGGAATAGCAGGACAAATCTATCCCCATATTAATGGCTCGCTGTTTGTCACACTGAGGAAACAACGCTTCGGCGCTTACAGCCCGTTATTAGGTGCCAGACGTCAAGATAATGAACAGATCTATACTGCTGCCATTAAATTCCCTGCCGCGAAGATATTGGGAATGACCCCCTCTTTAACTTTCCGCCATCAACACAATCACAGTAATGTGAACTGGCTATACAGTTATGATAAAAACGAAGTACAGATACAGTTAGAGAAATATTTTTAATCCAGACTATGGTACATCCACAAATTAGGCTCAATGTAATAAGCCATCTGCTTTTCAACATCCACCACCAATGGCACTAAACCACCCGGAATGACGTATTCCCCGCTCTGCGGAAACTTCATGCCTGTCCACTCCTGCCATTGTTCTAAGGTGCCATAAATATCCATGGAGCGAAGAGCGGGCTTGATGATTTTAGCACCTAAACGACAATGGGAGCGGATCCACGGATCAAACGGTTCGCCTTTATCATTTTTCCAACCACAATATTCGACAAAGTCTTGCAGGGGATATTGGCTTTTCAAACTCGGCCTGACAGGAACAACCAGCCCCTGCAACCGCTCATCTCTGGCAGTCTGTTTCAAGCTGTTGATCAATAAAGCCGGAATATTTTGCCCTCGAAATGCAGGATCAACCGTCACACTCAGGGCAGAAATCAGGTTGGCTTGCACCTTTCCTTTAGCTCTCCCACCCGCGTCAAATACCGCATCCCATCCTTCATCAGGCAATTGATCTAACGAATGATTTTCCCAAGGAAAAGGAATTGAGTTCAGTAAGCCAATAAGACGCTCTTCTTTCCCCTGTTGCAGAATGGCAAGTTTTTGAAAGTGACTAAAACCAGGCTCATATAATTTATGCCAATGTTGTTCAGCGACTGCATCATAATTCATAAATAGAGGCCAATTGTTATCAATAAGCTCCTCTACCTCATCACCAAGATCTGTCCTTTCTTCAGCAGATTGAATAATGATTTTTGCTTCCATAATGCCTCTCCAATTAGGCTTTTTTCAGCCAGATAGATATATGAAAACTGATATACCCTTTATTCTTTTAAATAGCGGCTTCCTGCAATACAGAAAATAAAGATATGGGTAAACATTTATTTGATTGGTTCTTTGCGCTCAAATTTCACCATAACTCATTATTTTCCACAACAGGGGATGAATATTTCCCCATATAAAATATACATAACTGCATTAACTTTATTTAATTATATGAATAGTTATATAACCCTATTAATTTAATTACATTAGAAACTTTTTTAATGCTAATTAACTTGTTAATAACAAAATAACCTCAGTAAATAAAATCTACCAACCTCACATTTTCAACAAAAAAGTGAGTAGATTAAACCTTGTCCAATAATGTAAAAAACAAAATAAAAATCAATAAAATAAAAAAAGATATTGACTAATAAACCCCATTATTAGCGAAACAAATACTAATAATTATCATTTACATTATCATTTGAACGGTGTAGGTTTTTCTCGCGCAATAGATCAGGCCGTTTTTAAGATTGGGTAACGAGGGATCCCCCATTCCAAACGAGGATAATGATGAAAAAGTTCAACGTATTAATCGCCGCTTTAGGCACATTGGGATTGATGGCACAGGCTCAGGCAGCAGTAGGGTTTGGTCAAAGCCAGCAAGAAACTACACCACATATTAAGGTTGGGGCAACCCAAGCAGGTTCAGGCTCACACGGTAGCAAAAGCGGTGAACCCGGCATTGGTGTCAGTTCCGTTTATGGCGGTCAAATCACAGGCTTTGCCGGTTTGACTCGCATGGCACCTGCTGACAGCAATGGGATTCACAATATCTCAATGGCAGGTGCACCCGGCTCTCACGGCGGTATGGGGGTATTCCATTTCAGTAAAGTTGCTAATGCCGATATTTACTTTGGTGAATGGTCTCAAACGGGTAAAGCTGGGGATAATACCCATACCGTTTATTATGCTGGCAAGGATATCACCACCAATATTCCAACCGACGGCACAGCAACTTATACGGTAACAGGTATCAACCAGTACAGTGGTGACAATGCGCTGGCCGGTACATTTACCGCAGACTTCGGTGAGAAAACGCTGGTCGGTTCCATGGAAAATACCGCAATGACAATAGATATTAGTGCTGATATCGGCGCTGATGCTCAGTTTATGGGTTCTGCTACAACTGGCGGTCTTGAGGGAGAACACAAGGTCACTTCTTTGGTGACAGTGCTTCCAGTCTGGCCGGATATGCCACATTTGAAGGTGACAGTTCCAAAGATACCGCTTTTGGTGGTTCTAAACAGTAATCGTTAATTTTTCAGAGAACAGTGCCATCTTGGGCTGTTCTCTGTTTTTTTATTGCTAAAAACGTGAGTTTTGTGATCTGGTTTCCCGATGTCTAACAATAAAATAATGCCAATATTATCAACGGCACTGGTGGCGCTATGCCTCTCCCTACCCGTTTATGCCGATGAAGATACTCCACGAAAAATCTGGCAAGAAGTACAGCATAATCAACAAGAAAATGAAACCAATCTGATTACGTCAGACCCTATTTTTGTTGAAAATAATGCTTCACTGATTGTCATTAATGGGCAAACGTTTCAGGTCGAAAACAATATTAATGATATCGGCCAAGCACTATTTCTGGCCATTAACCATCGACAATGGTCAGATGTCAGGCGCTTTCTCGCCGCTTATCAAAAATTGCCGGAACATGATGTCATGTTGGTCAATTTTGCTCAGGGTGGACTGGCACGTCTAGAGGGGGATTTCGATCTCGCCGCTTATCATTATCAACAAGTTCTGAATCAACAGTCTGATTTTCCCCGTATCGAACTGGAACTGGCTCGCGTCTATTTTGAGGATCATAAAAATCGGGAAGCTGAACAACTGTTTACTGGATTGTATAAAGCACAAAAACTACCAGAAGTCGTGTTGAAAAATATTAACAGTTATCTGGAAGCGGTAGATCTGAGAAACAGTTGGCGCGGCTCTTTTTCGGCTGGTTACGCTTATAATGATAATGTAAATATGTCCCCCAATCAGGAACCCACCTGTCAGCAATACTTGGGGGGTAAATGCTCCAAAAAGCGACAAATACCCAAAGCTATCAAAGCATGGGGCATGTCTTATGACGCAACATTAAGTCGACGCTATCAACTTAGCGGTCATCACGGTATTTTTGGTCGTGGACTAATTTATGGCGAAAACTATCGTGATGACCACGATGAGAACGAAAATACATTTCAACTGGTGGGTGGATACAGCTATAAAAGCAAAAGTCATGATTTCTCTTTTGGCTCCTTATTTGAATATAAACAACGAGCAGGTGAACCCTATTATCGGGCGGTAGGTGCCAAAACAGAATGGCGATGGGCGTTCACGTCCAAAACAGCCATGAATATTGAATTTGAGCACAAACAGCTACGTCATCAGCCAAGTTTCCGCCGGAAAGATGGCAGCTTTACCTCAGCCTACTTCACCCTGTTCCATTCCATTAGCAAAGACGTAGTCCTGTTTGGCGGCGGCGATTGGGTTTATCGCGACAACAACCAGTATACCGTGGATCGCTACCAGCAATGGGGAATTCGGACGGGAATTGCCGGACAACTCTATCCCGGTATCAATGGATCACTGTCTGCCACGCTGAAAAAACGTCATTTTGGCGCTTTCAGCCCGATGTTGAATACCACACGCCAAGATAATGAGCAGATTTACAGTGCTGTCATTAAAATGCCCGCCGCTGAAATATGGGGCATGACACCTTCTTTCACTTTCCGCCATCGACGCAATCACAGCAATGTGAACTGGCTGTACAGCTATAACAAAAACGAAGTGCTGGTAAGGCTGGAAAAGTATTTTTAATTCAAATCTGATGATTTTTTATTTTTGATGATAACCGACAAATCGAGACGAGGGATATCAATGGGATACCGAGTAAAAACACAATTCACCCCCATCACAATGGCATTGTCACTGGCATTATCACTAGCCGCCCCGCCTCTGTTTGCCGAATCCAAACCTACGGTCACAACTCCAAACAGCAAGACGGATCTGGGTAAGATTCAAGTTACGGATAACAGCGATAAAGATGAAGCAGGTTATAATGCGGTCTATGACAAGGATATCTCCAATATTTATATCGGCAAAAAGGAGATAGAACGCTACAAAGGCTCATCTCCCGCCGATTTAATTAAAGGTGCGGTCGGTGTATATAGCGGTGATGCCCGCAATAGTGGCGCTCTGGATATCAATATCCGTGGCGTTCAGGGACAAGGGCGAATTCCCGTCACCATTGATGGTACAGAACAGGCGATTACTGTCGGGCGTGGTTATCATGGAGCCAATAACCGTAATTACATCGATCCAAATCTAATCAGTAGCATTGAAATCGAAAAAGGCCCTTCTCTGAACCGTAGAACTAAAGGATCAATCGGTGGTGCAGTATCTATCAAAACATTGACCATTGATGATGTAGTGCCGAAAGGGGAAACTTTTGGTATCAATACTAAACTGGAAACCAGTAGTAACTCAGTGAGAGAGCGCACACCGTCCCTACAATTGGGGCAGGACTACCGCGATATTCCCGATTTTATCCAAAATAAGATTGAAACCGATCCGGAATTACAAATTACGCCTCATTCATCGAAAGACAATAAACTGTTTGGCTTCAAAGATAATGCCTTCCGTCTCGCATTAGGAACACGGCAGGAATATTTTGACCTAATGCTGGCCTATGCATACCGTCGTCAGGGGAACTATTTTGCCGGTAAAGGTGGCGCCCATCGTTATGATGAACCCATTACGGAAAACGACAGGGAACTCATGAAGAATGTCCGCACAACACTGGACCCCTATCTGCCATTTGCTGCCCGTATCTATCGCCCCGGTAATGAAGTTCCCAATACTTCCAGTGAAATGCGTTCTGTATTAATTAAAAACAGTTGGCGTTTCACCGATGATCAGACTCTGCTCTTAGGTCTTCGCAATACGCGCATGGAATTTGGCGATATTATGCCTTCACGCTTAGGCTGGGTTATACCCGAAGAAAATAAAGTTCCTCAATGGCCACTGGCTAATGTCCACCAGCAAGCCGCTAACCTGAGTTATAAATGGCAGCCCACAGATAACCCTTATGTTGATTTCGATATGAATCTGTGGGCAACCCGTACCACCAGCAATACCAACACCGGAGGGGGATATCCTCGCTCACCCGTCGATAGAGACTGGTATTGGGAAAGCGGCACCAAGCCCAGAAACCCCAATATTGATGGCACGTTGATCAATACCGCCATTACCCATTCCCAAAACAACCGTTGGGGCATCGATCTCTCCAATAAATTTACCCTACACCCCCGTCTTGATTTGACCTTAATGGGGAATTTCCAACGGGAACGCCTCAATTCCAATGATGACTACAATTCCACAAATATGTACTTCTTCCAGTCACCTTCACGTAAAGGACAGCGTCAGGAAATCAATCTCGCCTTTAACTTTGACTGGCGGCCGACTTCATGGCTGGAGCTGAAAGCCGGTGCCAAACGCGTCTCCTACTGGTCTCAAGATGATTTGCTTAATGAACGACGTGCCGCAAGAGATAGCCGTTATCAGAAAAAACAGGAAATAATTGGACATGAAATGAGTTATTTTCGAACAATGACCGAAAAAGAAACTCGGATAAAGCAAAAGAAACAAAACTCTCGCAACTGAGTAAAGAAGAACGAAAAGAATACGTTAAAATTAAAACAGGGAATCCCAAATCCCGTGATGGCCTAACGCGTAAGATGGTTAGAGAAAAATTCACTTGGAATTACGATCCTAGCAATGGCAAGCTCAATAAAAGCAATAACCCCTATTTCAATGGTCAACTGGATATGAATGAAAGGGTTATCGACCCAATAAGCGGCAAAGAAGTCTATAAATATGAATACGGTAAGAAAGTTGACGCTGATGGCATATCAGGCTCCGATGTTAACGATCCCTGGGAACCTGCCCCAAAACGTAAGGATCACGCTTGGGCACCTACTTTCTCTGCTACAGCCTATGTCACCGACGATTTCCGTATCTACGCCCGTTATGCCGAAGCGGTAAGAATGCCCAGTATTTTTGAAGATACCGTCGGTTTTTCAGGCTCTCCAACCAACCAAATAGGCCATAAATTTAAGCCTGAGCGCGCCAAAACCACGGAAGTTGGTTTAGTCTACGATTTCAGCCAATTAGTCGAAGCTGAACGCCATGCCGATATCAAACTTTCCTATTACAACACCCTCATTGAGAATGTGTTCGACAGGGACAGTACCTATCAATTCTCCCAATTGGACAAACAGAAACTGGCTGGTTTAGAACTACAGGCACGTTATGACAACGGCAGTTTCTTTGCCGATATGGGGCTAGTTTACAACATGAAAAATAAGGTCTGTGACAGTAACTCGGCCATGAGACTGGATTCCCAGAATCGTTATGGTATACCTGAATGTATTGACGGCGGTTTCCCTGGCGGTTTTTTGCGCACCTCTATCCAACCTAAATACTCAGCTAACCTGTCCGTCGGCGGCCGCCTGTTTGATGAAAAATTGGAGCTAGGCAGCCGAATGCTCTATCACAGCAAAGCAGAAAACAAAGATGAAAAATGGCTGATGAGTGCCTTGCCCGATATTTATGAGGGACAATCCAATAACCCAATGCGCTGGAATCCGGTATTTACGGTTGATGCCTATATTAGCTATCAAATCACTCCAGCTATCTCCATGGAGTTGACTGGCACAAACCTTACCAACCGCTACTATCTCGATCCGCTAACGCGCTCGATGATTCCAGCACCGGGCAGAACCTTTAAACTCAGCCTGACCAGCCAGTTTTAGAGACTTGATTAGAGGATCGTATGACCAACACAGCCATATTAGACAATCCAGCTGCTTGTTTTCCATTGATGCCCAGAAGGAGAGTGCTGCTTGGTATCCTAATTGCCATTTTATTCCATACCAGTCTGATATGGCTGTTCAACCGGCATACTTCGTATGATGACGCCGCCCATCATATCAACAACAATTCTTCTGCTACGGGGCTTTCCATTACGATGGTTGCCGCCCCATCGTGGGAGGATCAGCTGGAGCCTGTTGCTCCTCCCTCCCCACTTTTAACTGCACCGGAATCACCAACAAAACCGGAAATTGTGCTGGATAAAGCAGTTCACCCTGAAAATAAGATAGCAAAACCGCCAGAAACCAATAAACCTAAGAAACGCCAAAAGCAGCAGAAAGAAAAACCGCAAGAAGTGGCAGAAAAGAAACCCACCCCATCACCGCAGGTACAGAAAGACAATCAGACAGAGCAGGCAACTCACGGTAGCGATCAGGCTAATTCCGAAGGCAGTATGAGCCGAGCAGCAACGACACAGCCTTTAGTAGGACAAGGAAGTAGTGAGGTGGATAATTACCATGCAAGGTTGCGGCAAGAGATCGAACGCCATAAACGCTATCCCCGCAAAGCAAAGAGGATGAAACAACAAGGTATAGTCACAGTTAACTTTACCCTGCTAGCTGACGGCACATTAACCGCCGCCAAGGTCGTTAATTCCTCCGGCAATAGCATACTGGATAATGCCGCACTCGATGCTATCAATAACGCCAATTCAGTTGGCTCTAAACCTGCGGATATGGCCTCAATGGTCACACTAGAACTCGATTTTATGTTGAGGTAAATCCAACAGCACAAAATTTTTAAAATATACAAAACAAAATATAGGTTGGTTGACTTCAAAGTTAAATTCCCCTTTTAACTGAATGTTATTTTCCTTTAAAAAAGTAAACCAAGGGCCATTTGTTTAACATCTGTTTAATATTCGTAAAAACTATTTCTTTTTTTAAAGAGAGAAGAGAAAGAGGGGGACCAAGAACATCCAGGAGGATGACTAAAAAAACAAATTTTTCACTCTATAAGAAAAAAAAAAAAATTCTCTAAAGGGTCTCGCATCATTACCCGTTCTAAAAAAAGGAAAAACCCCCACAAAAAAAAAACCCAAGGGAATAATCCCCTACACCAAAAATACATGGGGAAAAGATCCTCTTAAAAAAATTTTTTGGTTTTTTCTATTATAATATTTACTTAACCCCTTTAGCCCTTCCCCATACACCAAATACAACCCCCTCACCCCCACCCCTCCCACAAAACCCCCCCCCCCCAAATACCTTTGACATTTCTTGGATCCGCCCAAGACCCCAAACCACCCAGGTCTCCCCCAAATTTTTCTCCCTACCTCCCCTTACATAACGTTCTCTCTCGCTGCCAATTTGTGCGATTAATGATTGGCATTGACTTTAATTTATGGACTTTATTGCAATTTCACTTCCCAATACAAAAACTGGAAAAAATCCGCCCAAGTAAATCATCAGAGGTAAATTCACCGGTGATTTCACTCAATGCTTGCTGTGCCAAACGCAGTTCTTCTGCTAACAGTTCCCCTGAACGGGCGAAAACCAACTGTTGATGGCCTTCCTGCAAATGTTCTGCCGCGGTATTCAATGCCTGCAAATGACGACGACGGGCAAGGAAGCCGCCTTCTGTATTGCTGTTGAATCCCATGGTTTCTTTTAGGTGATCGCGCAGAAAACCGATACCTTCCCCATCACGGGCAGAAAGGCGAATTAATGTATAGCCACTGGTTTCTGCAACGCCCGTTTCTTCCCCCGTCATATCTGTCTTATTACGAATGACGGTAACAGGCAGCGATTCTGGCAGCTTAACCATAAATTCCGGCCAGATTTGTGCAGGCTCAACGGCATCGGTTGTCGTACTGTCAACCATAAACAGTACCCGATCCGCTTGCTCAATTTCCTGCCATGCCCGCTCAATACCAATACGCTCCACTTCATCACTGGCTTCGCGCAATCCTGCCGTATCAATCACATGCAACGGCATTCCATCAATATGGATATGTTCACGCAAAACATCGCGCGTTGTCCCTGCAATATCTGTCACAATTGCAGCTTCACGGCCTGCCAGTGCATTAAGCAAACTGGACTTACCCGCATTCGGACGCCCTGCAATGACGACTTTCATGCCTTCGCGCAACAAACTGCCTTGACGCGCCTGTGAACGAACGTGCTCCAGTTCTGCGATCACTTCATCCAACTTGGCTTCTATCTTGCCATCGGAAAGGAAATCAATTTCTTCATCGGGAAAATCAATCGCGGCTTCAACGTAGATCCGCAAGTTAGTCAGCGTTTCTACCATTTCATGGACTTGGCTAGAGAATGCACCTTGCAGAGAGTTCATCGCGGAACGTGCGGCCTGTTCAGAGCTGGCGTCGATCAAATCCGCAATGGCTTCTGCCTGTGCCAGGTCAAGTTTATCATTGAGAAAAGCTCGTTCAGAGAATTCACCAGGGTTGGCAATACGTACACCGGAAATCGCCAGAATACGCTTTAACAGCAAATCCAGAATAACCGGCCCACCGTGCCCTTGAAGCTCCAGAACATCTTCCCCCGTAAATGAGTTAGGGCCGGGGAAGTAAAGTGCAATACCTTGATCAAGTACAGAGCCATCCGTATCACGGAAGGGCAGGTAATCGGCATAACGCGGTTTTGGGAGTTTGCCCAATACCACCTCAGCAACTTCCGCAGCCTTAGGGCCAGAAATACGCAGAATGCCTACACCGCCTCGTCCCGGAGGAGTGGCCTGAGCGACTATCGTATCGGTGGTATTCATGAAATTCTCTCTTTCGACCTAGGTTTGTTATCTTTCAAAACTAAAATAATAAAGGCGGCCAATGACCGCCTTCCACTTATATTTTTAAAAAACAGCTATTTTAAAAAACCAGCTACTTTTTCTCGCGGGTATGCAAACCACGTTTTTCCAGACTGCGGAAAATAACTTGCTGCTGGATAATGGTAACCAGGTTACTGACGATGTAGTACAGCACCAGACCAGATGGGAACCACAGGAAGAAAACCGTGAACATAACAGGCATATAGGTCATGATTTTCTGCTGCATTGGATCAGTCACGGTAGTCGGTGACAGTTTCTGGATAACAAACATGGTCACACCCATCAGCAATGGCAGGATGTAGTAAGGATCTTGAGCAGACAAGTCCTTAATCCAACCAATGAATGGGGCATGGCGCAACTCAACAGAACCCATCAACATGTAATACAATGCCAAGAAGATTGGCATCTGAATCACCAGAGGTAAACAGCCACCCAGCGGGTTCACTTTTTCTGTCTTATACAGCGCCATCATTTCCTGGCTCATGCGCTGGCGATCATCACCAAAACGCTCACGCATTGCCGTGATTTTTGGCTGCAACAGCCGCATTTTCGCCATTGAGGTGTATTGCGCCTTGGTCAGCGGATACATGATACCGCGCACGATAAAGGTAATCGCAATAATGGAGAAGCCCCAGTTACCGATGAACTCATGCAGGAATTTCAGCAACTTGAATAACGGCTGAGAAATAAACCACAACCAACCGTAATCCACGGTCAGATCCAGATGAGGTGCAACTGCCGCCATTTTGTCCTGAATTTCAGGGCCAACCCACAGGGTAGAAGAGATATTCTGCTGGCTGTTCGGCGCAATATTGATGTCTTCCCCTTTGTACCCGATGATCGCCATTTTTTGGTTTTTCAGGTCTTTGGTATAGAAAGTACTGGTTTTGCCTTCTCCCGGAACCCACGCAGTGGCGAAATATTGCTGGAGCATTGCTACCCAGCCGCCTTTTGTGGTCACGGAAAGCGCTTTGCTTTCAATATCATCAAATTTGTATTTTTCGTATTTTTCTTCATCAGAAGAGTAAGCAGCACCACGATAAGTATGCAGAGCAAAGTTGCTGCTGCCAGTATCACGATGTTTTGGCAGCTCAACGCTCTGCTTCAACTGACCGAAAAACGCCATCTGTAATGGTTTATCGGTGACGTTATTGACGTTGTAATCAACAGAAACTGCATAGTCGCCCCGTTTTAAAACGAAGGTTTTGACATAAACAACGCCGTCCGGCGCGGTATAAGTCATTGGAATACGCAAGTCATTCTGACCCTCAGCTAAAACAAAACTATTCTGAGTGGCATGATAAAGCGGGCGTTCAGTTTGATTATCGGGACCATTGATACCCGTTAATCCACTTTGAGCCTGATAAGTGAATTCAGGGGTTGTTTCCAGCAATTTGAACGGAGTTTTGGAACCGAGAGTATCAGGATAGGCCAGCAGATCAGCCTCCTCGATATCACCGCCACGGGTATTAATGTGCAATGAAAGCACATCCGTTTTCACGGTGATCAGTTTACCTTGCCCACTGCTTGCTTCGCTACTCAGCGTAGTATTTGCTTGCTGCGTGATCTGGGCCGTTGGTTGTGGGTTTTTATCATTTTCCCACGCCTGCCAGACCAAGAACGAAACAAACAGCAGAGCGATGAGAAGAAGATTGCGTTGCGAATCCATCGTTAATGTTCTCTGTTATCGTCGTTTTTTTTAGGTGGGACAGGATCATCACCACCTTCGTGTAAAGGGTGGCATTTTAATACGCGTTTCACTGTTAACCAACTGCCTTTTATCATCCCAAACCTGCGCAATGCCTCTATGCCATAGTGGGAACAGGTAGGATTGAAACGACAACGAGGCCCCAGAAGTGGACTAATCACTAACTGGTAGCCCCTAATTAAAGCAATCAGGAGGCGCGAGCCAAGCGACAGTGACGACGCCATAATTTGCCCAAAGCTTCCGTTAGCTCACGGTTATCAAGCTCAGAGACCCCTTTCCTCACCAAAACCACAAAATCCATTGGAGGCAATTTATGCTGGTTTAAACGAAAACTTTCACGAGCCAGTCGCTTGATACGATTACGCTCATGGGCGCGTTTAACATTTTTTTTGGCGATGGTTAGACCGATGCGGGGATGCCCCAGCTCATTCAAGCGCCCAAGAAGAGTTATCTCTGCGGAGCTTGCCCGTTGTGGCTGCTGGAAAACATATGTGAAATGCTCGGGAGTTAACAAACGTAACTCCCTCGGAAAAGCGAGCTTAACCACTTGGTTGGTTAGCTTTATTACTTAGAAACAGTCAGACGAGTACGGCCTTTCGCACGACGGCGAGCCAGAACCTGACGACCATTTTTAGTGGCCATACGAGCGCGGAAGCCGTGAGAACGGTTACGCTTCAGTACGGATGGTTGAAAAGTGCGTTTCATAGCGATTTCTACCTAGCTTAAAATTTGTTACTGATTCAGCAAATGCGTTGGCGACCAGTGAGAATAAAGTAGACACCGATGCCTCAGTCGCAACATCAATATATAATAAAGAGGCAGGATTGTAATAAAATGTACTCCCCCTCGTCAATCTAAGATGACGCGAGCCTGACCGCCTCCCTGTCGGATTTTTTACTTCAATCAATCACAGACAGGTCAGACTTTTGCTACCCGAAGCGCTAACCCCAAATCCTCACCAGACCTAACTGGAAAAAATCGTTGGCATAACACGCAGGGTGCAAGATTATACGGACTGTGCAATAAAGCGCAAGGATCATACACCTATCGTTGCATTCTTAATGCGCGATCATAACACTATCGGCATATTGAATTTCAAACGATAGCTAAATGAAGTTTGCTATATGCCATGATTACACTACAGTATCTCTTACGGGCCTTTATATTCTGCAAGTACCAGAAGCGTGGTGATCTCCCTGTGGATAAAAAGCGTCAAAGCTGTGTAAAAGAATGAGGATTTGTGTCGTCTTTTGCGTTATGATCGTTGATCCCGATCCCCGTCTCTCTATATACAGATTATGTGGATCTTTGGGGAGCGATGATGTTAAAAATCGCCACAAGGTACGTGCTCTGTTCCTCGTCACCTGAGAAACAGAGAGGAATAACACCTTGTGCCCTATATAACGTATCTTTTATTCCGGTTTCTTTTATTAGTCTTGTTTTAGGGGAGTTCGCCGTGTCACTTTCGCTTTGGCAGCAATGTCTTGCCCGATTGCAGGATGAGTTACCTGCCACAGAATTCAGTATGTGGATACGACCCCTTCAGGCAGAACTGAGTGATAACACTTTGGCTCTCTATGCCCCCAACCGTTTTGTGTTGGATTGGGTGAGGGAGAAATATATTAATAATATCAATTTGTTATTAAATGATTTCTGTGGTCCTGAAGTACCTTTACTGCGTTTTGAAGTAGGGAATAAGCCTGTTTCACCAAACCAGTCTCCATCTCAGAAAATCATTGCCGATATGCCGGTGGCTGCTGTACCGTCCAGTTCATCAGTACGCCCAAGCTGGGACAACGCAAAAGCCCAGCCAGAGTTATCTTATCGTTCCAATGTTAATCCCAAGCATACATTCGATAACTTTGTTGAAGGTAAATCCAACCAACTCGCCAGAGCTGCCGCCAGACAAGTAGCTGATAATCCTGGTGGAGCATACAATCCTCTGTTCCTTTATGGTGGAACCGGACTGGGCAAAACTCACCTTTTGCATGCTGTCGGCAATAGCATTATGGCACGCAAAGCCAATGCAAAAGTGGTTTACATGCACTCTGAACGCTTCGTTCAGGATATGGTAAAAGCATTACAAAACAATGCCATAGAGGAATTTAAACGTTACTATCGCTCAGTGGATGCTCTACTGATCGATGATATTCAGTTTTTTGCCAATAAAGAGCGATCCCAGGAAGAATTCTTTCACACGTTCAATGCTCTGTTAGAAGGTAATCAACAGATTATTCTGACATCAGATCGCTATCCAAAAGAGATAAACGGCGTCGAAGATCGGTTAAAATCCCGTTTTGGTTGGGGATTGACCGTTGCTATTGAACCCCCGGAGCTGGAGACTCGC